>NZ_RCWE01000013.1 GCF_018448925.1 Photorhabdus akhurstii
AGAGTCACGGAAGGAACGTTTAAGACGAAGACGTGGATAGGCTGGGTGTGTAAGTGCAGCGATGCATTGAGCTGACCAGTACTAATGAACCGAGCGGCTTAACCTTACAACGCCGAAGGGGTTTTGGCGTACAGAGGGCGGTTGTCAGAAGACAGCGGCCGGAAGAGAGACAGATTTCAGCTTGTTGAACAGATTGCTTCGGGTGGTTGTGTCGGAAGAGACGCAACGGCCGGAAGGAAACCGAATATGCCTGGCGGCGATAGCGCGGTGGTCCCACCTGACCCCATGCCGAACTCAGCAGTGAAACGCCGTAGCGCCGATGGTAGTGTGGGGTCTCCCCATGTGAGAGTAGGACACTGCCAGGCTTTAAATACAGTGGAAACCCTCAGCGTAAGCTGGGGGTTTTTGCGTTTGTAAGACAGCCGCTGCTTTGGCTCCATAAACGTTACGATGCTTGTCGAAATTTGCTTTTGTTAATCATCCCCTTATCTCCAGCGTTTTCACCATCTGCGGCTGGTCGTTTTTATTGATTCCCTTGTGAGTCATTCCTGCGGTTGCTGTGGCTATGTTGTCCTCGATACTTTGCATCCCGAAATTACTTTAATACATGGCCAATTTATAAAATAATTTTATTTCTTTATTAGAATATATTGTTTTTATATTTATAGTTTTGAAATTGAATTATTTATATATTGCGTCATTTTATATTAAATTATTAGATATTTAATAATAGTATCATTAAATTTTAGGTGATTTATTCCAAATATTTAAATAATATCAGTTTTATATTTTTTATTATAAAAATAAAATTGTAATTATTTCATTTATATAATATTAAAAACTATTAATTATTTATATATTGAATATCGAAATATGACCAAAAATGAAATAATTTCAGCTTACTTGTAAAGCCTCGACATTTTGTTAATACTTAGTTAGATTTAGCTGTCTGGAAGTCTAAACGTGTAAATGGATAAAAAATCGAGGTCATAGCATGCCAATTTGTATACCGGATGAATTACCCGCAGTGAATTTTTTACGAAATGAGAATGTGTTCGTAATGACATCTACCCGTGCGAATATTCAAAATATACGTCCACTAAAGGTATTGCTGCTTAACCTGATGCCAAAGAAAATTGAGACTGAAAATCAATTTCTAAGATTATTATCCAACACGCCTTTACAGGTAGATATCCAGCTACTGAGAGTAGATAACCGGAAGTGCAGGAATACGCCCGCTGAGCACTTGAATAACTTTTATTGTGATTTCGAACGGATAAAACATCAAAATTTTGATGGCTTAATTGTTACTGGTGCGCCATTAGGATTAGTTGAATTCGAAGATGTGGCATATTGGGAGCAGATAGAGAGAATAATTCGTTGGGCGAAGGAGCATGTCACTTCTACTCTATTTATTTGTTGGGCTGTGCAAGCAGCTTTGAATATTTTGTATGACTTACCGAAGCTTACCAGAGAAGTAAAACTATCCGGTGTTTATTATCATTCTACTTTGGAGCCTTTAGCATTATTGACTCGCGGCTTTGATGAATCTTTTTTTGCGCCTCATTCTCGCTATGCAGATTTTCCTGAGCAGGTTATTCGTGAACATACTGATCTGGATATTCTTTGCAATTCTGAGGATGCGGGGGTGTATTTACTGGCGAGTAAAGATAAGCGTATGGTATTTGTCACTGGGCATCCTGAATATGATGCCGGAACGCTGGCGAGTGAATATTTACGCGATTTAGCAGCAGGTTTGGAGCCAAAGATCCCAATAAATTATTTTCCAGATAATAATCCAGAAAGAAAACCACTGGCATCATGGCGTAGTCACGGGCATTTATTATTTTCCAACTGGCTAAATTATTATGTGTACCAGATCACGCCATATGATCTTACCTACATGAATCCAACACTGGATTAATATCTTTATAAATGGCTGAAATTCAGCCATTTAACCCTTCTGATTTTTTCTGATCTCCTGTCATTAGTACCTATCAAAATATCGCACTTTTTGTAGTTTATCTTATATAACAAAAACTTAACCAAATGATCTTATGATTTATGGAATCAATTTCTCTAATTTAAAATAGGTAATTTTCTTTATAACTAATTGTTTTTTATTGGATAAAAATAAATTTTTAAAAAAATGGAAATCGTTTTTGATTTATTTTAAATATCTATTACTCTTATTCAGGTGGCTTTAAAATGAGGATAGATGAATGACGCAGCAAACTTTAGCGACTGAATTATCGTTTATTAAACGATTTGGAGCGGCAGAGCAGGAGATTTTGATACCTGAGGCGGTAGATTTTCTGAAAGATCTGGTTGTTCGGTTTACTGATGCACGGAAAAAATTGTTAGTCGATCGGGATATTTGGCAAAAGAAAATTGATGATGGTGAATTGCCTGATTTTATTTCGGAAACCAGTTCCATTCGCGAGAGTGAGTGGGAAATTCAAAATATTCCGGCGGATCTCCGTGATCGCAGAGTAGAAATCACTGGACCAGTAGAACGGAAAATGGTTATCAACGCCTTGAATGCTAACGTAAAAGTTTTCATGGCGGATTTCGAAGATTCCTTAGCACCGGCTTGGGATAAGGTGATTGAAGGGCAAATCAACCTGCGTGATGCGGTTAATGGCACAATTTCTTATGTTAATGAGCAAGGTAAGCAGTATCAATTGCAACCTGACCCGGCTGTTCTGATCGCACGGGTAAGAGGACTTCATTTACCGGAAAAACATGTTCTTTATCAGCATGAGCCAATCGCCGGTGGATTGTTTGATTTTGCGCTCTATTTTTACCACAACCATAAACAATTGTTGGCAAAGGGAAGCGGCCCCTATTTCTATTTACCAAAAATTCAGTCCTACCATGAAGCTCAGTGGTGGAGTGATGTATTCAGTTTTGCCGAAGATCGTTTTGAATTACCGAGGGGCACAATCAAAGCAACGGTATTGATTGAAACTCTGCCTGCTGTATTCCAGATGGATGAGATTCTTTATCATCTTCGGCACCATATCGTTGGCCTTAATTGTGGCCGTTGGGATTACATTTTCAGCTACATTAAAACACTGAAAAATCATAGTGATCGGGTTCTGCCTGATCGTCAATCTGTCACGATGGATCAACCTTTCCTCAACGCTTATTCCCGTCTGTTGATCAAAACCTGCCATAAGCGCGGAGCATTTGCGATGGGGGGGATGGCTGCTTTTATCCCGAGTAAAGATATTGAACGCAACAATTGGGTACTAGATAAAGTCCGGGCGGATAAAGAGTTAGAAGCACGTAATGGTCATGATGGTACATGGATTGCCCATCCAGGTCTTGCCGACACGGTGGTGGAGGTTTTCGATAAGGTCTTGGCGGAGCGGCAAAACCAGTTAGATATCTTCCGTGAAGAAGATGCACCGATTACCGCGGTTCAATTGCTGGAACCTTGCCCAGGCGATCGTACTGAAGAAGGTATGCGGGCCAATATCCGTGTAGCGGTTCAGTACATTGAAGCGTGGATTTCAGGAAATGGATGCGTGCCTATCTATGGTTTGATGGAAGATGCTGCGACAGCCGAAATTTCCCGGACATCCATTTGGCAGTGGATTCACCACGAAAAGTCATTATCCAACGGTAAAAAAGTGACAAAAAGTTTGTTCAGTCAAATGTTGGCAGAGGAAATGGAGGTTATTAAGCAAGAGGTTGGAGAAACACGTTTCAGCCAAGGGCGATTTAGCGATGCGGCCAAGTTGATGGAACGCATTACCACTCAGGACGAGTTGATAGATTTCCTGACGTTGCCGGGATATCAATTGCTTGATTAGAGCCAATCCCATTAGAAAAATTTAAGAAACGAATAATAACAAAACACCATTATCCGATTAATTTAACTAAAGGTAGGAAGTAGAAGTTATGACAATCTCCAGAACTCAACAAATCGCTCAACTGGAACAAGAATGGAAAAGTGACCGTTGGAATGGGATTATTCGCCCGTACAGTGCGGAAGATGTAGTTAAATTGCGTGGTTCGGTTAATCCAGAACATACACTGGCACAGTTTGGCGCTAAAAAGCTGTGGGAACTGCTACATGGCAAAGCTAAGAAAGGCTATGTCAACTCATTGGGGGCATTGACTGGCGGGCAAGCATTACAGCAGGCAAAAGCGGGTATTGAGGCGATTTATCTTTCTGGGTGGCAGGTTGCGGCTGATGCTAACACGGCATCCAGTATGTATCCTGATCAGTCCTTGTATCCGGTGGATTCAGTCCCGGCGGTGGTAAAACGTATTAACAACAGTTTCCGTCGGGCAGATCAAATTCAGTGGGCAAATGGTATTGATGCTGATAATCAGGAATATATCGATTATTTTCTGCCAATTGTGGCGGATGCGGAAGCAGGATTTGGTGGTGTTCTGAATGCTTTTGAATTGATGAAAGCCATGATTGAAGCGGGTGCTGCGGCTGTTCACTTTGAAGATCAACTTGCTGCGGTGAAAAAATGTGGTCACATGGGCGGTAAAGTTCTGGTTCCGACACAAGAGGCTATTCAAAAATTGGTCGCTGCGCGTTTGGCGGCGGATGTTTCTGGCGTGCCTACCCTGTTGATTGCTCGTACGGACGCTGATGCAGCCGATTTGTTAACCTCTGACAGTGACGCTTATGACAGTGAATTCATTACTGGCGAGCGGACTTTTGAAGGGTTCTTCCGCACCAGAGCGGGGATCGATCAAGCGATTAGTCGTGGTTTGGCTTATGCGCCGTATGCTGACTTGATATGGTGTGAAACATCAACACCTGATATTGAAATGGCCCGTCGTTTTGCTGAGGCGATTCATGCTAAATATCCCGGTAAATTGCTAGCTTACAACTGTTCTCCATCGTTCAATTGGAAAAAGAATCTGGATGATAAGACGATTGCACGTTTCCAGGATGAACTGTCAGCAATGGGATATAAATTCCAATTTATTACTCTGGCGGGTATCCACAGTATGTGGTTCAACATGTTCGACTTGGCGCATGCTTACGCGCAGGGTGAAGGCATGAAACATTATGTGGAGAAAGTACAGGAAAGAGAGTTTGGATCAATTAACCGTGGTTATACCTTCTCTTCTCATCAGCAGGAAGTTGGCACAGGTTATTTCGATAAAGTCACAACGATTATTCAAGGGGGAACATCGTCAGTAACCGCATTGACAGGTTCCACAGAAGAGCAGCAGTTCTGATTGTTCTATACCCTATGGATTTCAACTTGAAAGATGACGGGTATATTTCTGATTCTATTCAGCCTGCCTATTGCAGGCTGAATATATTGAGGAGTTGCGATGGGGATAGATTCGGCACATTTGATAGCGCAGACTATTTTACAAGGATTCGATGCACAATATGGTCGCTTTCTGGAAGTGACTTCCGGTGCACAACAACGCTTTGAACAGGCGGACTGGCTCGCTGTTCAGCAAGCGATGAAAAAGCGCATCAATCTTTATGATCATCATGTTGGGTTGGTGGTTGAGCAGCTTAAATGCATACATGGCGCTTTCGGATATGATGAAGAGTACATTGGCAAAGTAAAAGTTGTTTATACCAGTTTATTGCCGGATTATCCCCGGTTTGAAATTGCCGAGAGTTTTTTTAATTCTGTTTATTGCCGTCTGTTTGAGCACCGTAATCTGACACCGGATAAATTATTTATTTTTACTTCTCAGCCTGCCCGGAGATTCCGGGACATTCCCCGTCCGTTGTCGCGTGATTTTTTCCCTAATGGCGATCTTGCCTCAATGTTACGGACAATCCTTAATGATCTGCCGCTACGTTTGCCTTGGGAAAATTTAGCGAGAGATGTTCATTATATTACGGACTATCTACAACAAACATTTCCAGTCGAAGAATTATTACAGGCAACTTTCCAGATAGCTAATGAACTGTTTTATCGTAACAAAGCGGCTTGGCTGGTAGGTAAGATCCGCATGGGAAGTCAAGTTTACCCTTTCTTGTTGCCGATCCATCATAATGAATCTGGCGGGATATTTATCGATACCTGCCTGACTGATTATGCTGATGCCAGCATTGTATTTGGTTTCGCCCGTTCCTATTTTATGGTTTATGCGCCTTTGCCTGCGGCTTTAGTTGAGTGGTTGAGAGAAATTCTGCCCGCCAAATCAACGTCTGAACTTTATATGGCAATCGGCTGCCAAAAGCATGGTAAAACCGAATATTACCGCGAATATCTGGCGTTTATTACCTTCTCCAAAGAGAAATTTATGATTGCCCCCGGAGTTAAAGGGATGGTGATGTTGGTATTCACTTCGCCTTCATTTGATCGCGTCTTTAAGGTGATTAAAGATAGATTTGCGCCGCAGAAAGAAGTGACGCAGGAGCGGGTACAGGAATGTTACCGTTTGGTCAAGGAGCATGATCGGGTGGGGAGAATGGCCGACACGCAGGAATTTGAAAATTTCGTTATCGATAAAGCCCGCATTAGTCCTGAACTGATGGAAGAGTTACAGAAAGAAGTGCCGGAAAAGCTAGAAGATTTGGGTGATAAAATCCTGATTAAACATCTGTATATGGAACGGCGGATGACACCGTTAAATATCTATATGGAACAGGTAGAAGAGCAGAAGCTGAAAGATGCTATCGAAGAGTACGGTAATGCAATTAAACAACTTGCAGCGGCGAATATTTTCCCTGGCGATATGCTGTTCAAAAACTTTGGTGTGACACGACATGGGCGAGTGGTGTTCTATGACTATGATGAAATCTGTTATATGACAGAGGTTAATTTCCGGGATATACCGCCACCGCGTTATCCAGAAGATGAACTTGCTGGTGAACCGTGGTACAGCGTGGCGGCAAATGATGTTTTTCCTGAGGAATTCCGACATTTTCTTTGCACTGACAATCATATTCGTCGTTATTTTGAAGAGATGCATAGTGATTTATTTAAAGCAGACTACTGGCGGGCGTTACAGGAACGGATTAGAAATGGTCATGTGGAAGATGTATTTGCGTATCGCCGCAAACAGCGGTTTAGTCAACGTACTGAGATAGAAACTTACTCTATTGCTAAAGTTTCAGCCTGATTTTATTGGAAATTGGCGATTGCTGTTAGCGATCGCCATTTTCACCAATAGCTAATAATTATTATCCTCATTAAATTATTTCTCTAAATTAAATATAAATTAATCCCTATTTGTTCTTGTGCGGGGTATGAATATTCCTAATAAAAATAAACTTGGGATTCAATATGAAATATATTTCTTATTATGAAGGCATAATTGGAATGTGAATTAAAAACATATATTTAATGATTTCTTTAAGAAATAAAAATAGATCCACTTATTTGTGGAAGTTCTATAATTTTATAGAGTTTGGGAATCAAGGATTTTTAGCCACGGCTAGCGGTTATAAAAAGAATTGATATTTTTGACTCTAAATTAAATACATGAAAATTCTCATATAACATACATATAACTTCGCGAAAGTATTTAAGGATATAATAATGGCTAGTGTAATTTTATACGGTGATAAAATTCATATTAAAAACAACTATAATAATGGGAATGGTGGTTATCTGGACACTAATGGTCATGCAACCGCGCAAGGCGCAAAATATAACGTATACACGGCTGCTTCGCCGAACCGCGCTCCGGGTACAGGTACGGGAACATGGCAAATTTTGTCTACGAGCGGAAAAGCCATAGGGACAGAGGTTTACAGTGGTGATACTGTGTTTCTTTTCAATCTTTACCAGAATAATGGGGGATATCTCGGCACTAATGGTCATGCGCCGTCACCTGAACTCTATAATGTTTATACGGCGGATAAAGCTGCACGTCCAGTTGATACTCTGACATGGTATATTTTTTCAGATACAACCAGCGGATATGATGGCAAAGTTCGTGAAGGTGATGTTATCCGTTTTCTGAATGGTTATAATAACGTACGTGGAGGATTTCTCGATACTTGTTTCAATGCTACTGCTGCTGGCGCGGTATATAATGTATATACTTCACGTCTTTCTAACCGAGGCAATGGAACAGGTACTTGGAATTTATCAAAAGCGATTTAATCAGGATGATACTCATCGATTAGTGTTCCATTAACTAATTCTTATATATATGTAAGAATCCGGAAATATAATTATTTTCGGATTCTTTTTCTCATTTTTTGTTGATATTATTTTTAAACTGATTAAATAGTTTTGTTATTATTCTATTATGTTTACGATAATATTTTTAGAGGGATGATAAATTAAGTTGAATTTATTGGTCTGAAAAGACAGGGCACGAAAAAATTAATGCCCTGAGAATCATATGATAATTTAAGAAAAAGAATTAACGAATCCCGCCATATTCTTTACTGATCTCTTTTGCTGCCCGGATCACCAAAGCACCAAGTTCAGTGATTCGATCATCAGTGATCCGTGAGACTGGGCCGGAAATGGAAATAGCCGCAAAGGCTTGGTGATGCTCATCATAAATACAGGCAGCAATACAGCGCAGACCTAAAGCATGTTCTTCATCATCGAACGAATACCCTTGTTTACGTGCTTGTTCCAGATTTTCTTTTAAACTCGAAGGGGTTGTTTTGGTATGCTGCGTGTAAGAATGAAGCCCTTTTTTATGTAGTAATTGAACCAGTTGGTTATCTGACAATGTTGAAAGAAATGCTTTGCCAGCTCCGGAAGCATGCATCGGCAATTTACCTCCGATAGGGGCGGACATTCTCATCAATGCATTACACTGTACCTGATCGACAATAACCGCTTCATATTCACTGTGATCAAGAATCGCTAAATTAACGGTTTCACCGGAATCTTCCATCAAGCGGCGGAGAATCGGGTGAATGAGTGCCAATAAATTTCGGCTCTGTAAGAAACTGCTGCCAACAATAAAAGTGTGTGAACCGATAACCCACAACCCTAAATCGCCAATCTGACGGACAAAACCGTGCTGTTGCAAAGTGGTCAAAAGTCGATGAGTGGTGGAATTTGGTAATCCGGCTTGTTGGGCTAAATCAGTCAAGGCGATACCACCGGGTGACTCGGAAATATATTCCAAAAGCGTCAGACCGCGACTTAATGACTGTACTTGCCCGTTAGCAACAGCATTATTCGCCGTAATCTTAGTTTTTTTTGTTTTTTTACTGGTAACGGCAGTGCTCATCGAAATACCCTCTGAATAATAAGATGGAATTCATTTTCATTTCTCATTATGGACGATAAACCTGAAAAACACTCATCCGATGTGTGGAAAATGCTACCTATCATTGAGATTTGAAGAAATCTCAAAATTTTGCCTAGAATCGTTATGATAGTTAATTCACTGTAAATATACAATATTATTAATATGGTAATGGTTTACTATCTATAAATATAACGAGCTGATATTGTTGGTTCGGCACGATATAAACTGCTAAAGTTTGCGAATACTTTCTATATATAAACTGGAATTCTTGTTACTCAGGTAATCTTTGTAGAATGGAATAAGCGATCTTTTTAGGAATTAGCTAATGATATTAGCCGTATTTAAGCAGGAGGAATGTGTGAATAATACCTTGGGGAATTTATAGGTAATATGGTTTTTATCTAACTATTTTTTGATTATATAATTATAAAAGAGCGTCTGTTATTGTTAAAAATAATGTTTTATATTGTTTTAAATTAGTCATAATTATTTTAATTAATTTTTTATATTTTCATTTGAATTATAAAAACATGAGAAAATATTATTAATTATATCAAGGATAATATTTTGTTACTATTTTGTCGGAATGGGAGAGTTTAATGAAACGCATTTTTTTGATTATCTGTTTTCTAACAACTTTAATTGTAGCGATTATTCAGGGTATCGGTCTGGTACTTCCTGATAAAGTTCCTGTTGAATATTTCAAAGAGAGTGGGTTTAAGAATGTGATGAGAACACTTGGTGTTATTGCTGCGGAACCTCATCCTGCGGCTTCAACACGGCAAGCGTTAATTCGGGCTTACCTGATTAACGAAATGAATAATATGGGATATAACGTTACTGAACAGACATTTCATTACTCGGCGGATGATTTGGCCTCTCGGCAGAAGAGAATATATTCAGGCTTCAATAGTCAACAACGCCGAGCTTTTGATAAAGAGTTTGCCAGGATAAATACAGGCAATTTTGCGAAACAAGTGGAGGATCAATCGGAATTAACTGGAACGAATCTTATCGCAAAGTTGGAGGTTCCTTCGCCAAAAGGAACCTTATTATTCGTTTCGCATTATGATAGTGTTAGAACTGCGCCAGGAGCCAGCGATAATGGTATGGCCGTCGCTTCGGTACTCCAGTTAATGCGGGATCTTGCTGAAAGAGAAGATATAAAAAACAACGTTATATTCTTATTCTCTGATGCTGAAGAGTTGGGATTACTTGGCGCGCATCACTTTGTTAAGAATATTAATGAAATTGCTACTCAACCGATAGATGTTGTTTTTAATTTTGATGCTCGAGGGAATAATGGCGTGCCACTGTTATTTGAGACATCGGCAAAAAATCTTGCGCTTGTTTCAGAATGGAATCGGAATGCTTATAAGCCGGTAGCTTTTTCATTTAGCCCTATTGTGTACCAAATGTTGCAGAATAACACAGATTTTAGCGTCTTTCTGGATAGAGGGTTTACTGGGATGAATTTTGCTACCATCTTGGGTTATGAGCATTACCACCGTATGAGCGATACTGTTGAAAATCTTAATCTCGGAACTTTGTGGCGATATCAGCGAACGATTCGGGATTTGGGAGTGCATTTCGCGGTAAAAGATGGGATTAACTTATTTAAAGAGAGTGTAGATGCAGTTTACTTTCCTGTACCTTATATTGGGCTGATTATTATGTCTGTATTTACCGCTTTCGTCACAGGTATTTTAACATTTTTACTCTCTATCTCATTAGCGATAAGAAATATATGGTTTTTATCTTCACCCCAAACGGTATCAAATATTCGGAGCATGTTAAGGATAGTTGCTGGATTACTTAGCCTTATCGTCGGATTAATTGTACCTACCGCATCTTATCTTGTCACATTACCTGTTTTATTGTTTTTATTAACGGACTTGATGTTGCGGGAATTCAATAAATTTAGCGTTGCATTGATTTTATTAATTATCTGTACCTATATTACATCTATTCTCTATGTTCCGATTATATACCTTGTTTCTATCGGATTGCAGGCTCCTATAGTGGGCGGTATTCTCGCCCTGCTGCCAATACTTATTTTAGGCGCTGGTATAGTCAGTCTTTGGAAACGAATAACTTAAATCTATAAAATTATTCGTTATAATTAAAACTAATATAAAACCAGTCATTGAGTAAAAGAATAGAATGGCTGGTTAATTTCGTTAATTAAATAGTGGTAATGATATAATTAATGAACATTAATTATATCATCATGTAAAATATAGATAAAAATAATATAAATTAACTTATTAAATTAATGTTAGGAAATAATTTTTCGAATATATTTTTGAATTGATTCATCAATAAATTTCATTGTTCTTATGTATTCTTTAAACTAAGATTATCTCTTCTTACTATTAACTGTTTGTGATTTTATGTGGTTATAGCTTTCTATCAATATTGTTTCATATAGATTCAATACATTTAAAATTGATATTTTATTATTGATTAATAACTTATTTATTAATATTTAAATGGTATGATTCACATTTGAAACTAAATTTTTTTGACGTGTAAAATAATTTTTCCAGCAAATAATTTATAAAATAATATATGTTCCTTGATTTATCTATAGCCTATTACTAAGAAAGTATAAGGGGATTTTGTATTGGTGAATAACAAATTAGAAAATCACTAGTAGCTTGGCGAGATGGACAACTATTTGACACCGATCGCATTTAAAATATAAATTTTTTTGGCGGATCTATCGCCAATGTCAGTCACTGGAGTGTGATGTAGTTGTTGAGAGCATATAGATATGAAAAATAATATTAACGGTAATTACTTTAAAGTGGCTGGTAATTTTCTCTGTAATTATAAAGTTTATCGGGAAGATAGTGATGGCAGAGTTATTATATTGTTACCTGCTATTGGTGTGGAAATCAGGAAATATGAAACTTTAATACAACAACTGGTAAAAGAGGGTTTTCAGGTTGTCACTGCTGATATGCCAGGCTATGGAGACAGTCAACCTAAACCAAGTCGAGAAAATGACTATGATTATTCCGATCTGTTGCGAGATTATCTACCGGCAATGTTAGACAAGGCTATTGAATTAAATAGCAATAAAATTCCTATTGTCTTTGGTCACAGTCTTGGGGGGCATATTGCGACGCTCTTTGCCTGCTCGACTGACAGACCATTTTCTCTGTTTTGTGTGGCAACCGGGAATGTATGGTATAAGAATTGGCAGGGAATGGGGAGGGTACAGATAATAACAGCAGCCATTATTTTTAACATTCTGACTGCGTTATATGGTTATCTCCCCGGGAAAAAGATTGGTTTTGGCATAAGAGAAGCTAAGGGATTAATGCGGGATTGGGCCAGAACCGCTTGTACGGGAAATTATGATCATGTCCGTGCTTATAAGGGTAAGGAGAATAAAAATTTATCCAAGGCTGTTTATATCTGTTTTAAAGGAGATAATTGGGCTCCGTTAAAGTCTACTCAAGTACTAGCAAGTCTTATACCTAACGCAGAAGTTAGGGAAATAACTTTATCTTTCAAAGGTAATCCTCACAGCGCCTGGATTAAACAGCCAGGAGATCTTATTGCAATCATGAAAAGAGAAATAATGGAGAATAGAGATGATTAATACATTGAAAATTCTGCGTTGGGAATTTCTAGGATTGTTTTTTATCAGTTTATTTCTGACCTGGCAGCTTGAAAGTTATATAAATTGGTGGCAATTTATTTTGTTGTTTTTTCTGATTGATATTATTGGTTATTACCCAGGGCGGATCTGGAGTTTGCTGAATAAAAAAGAAACTCCTCCTTCAGCTTTTTATACCATTTATAATATCTGCCACAATTTATTCACACTCAGTGTGATTAGTTTGCTTTGGATCTGGTTCTTTAAGGACAATTACAGCGTTATTGCACTATTTGTCCATATCTGTCTGGATCGTGGTGTACTGGGAAATTTTCCTAAGTTATCTATTAATATATTTAAACAACCCACTGTTCATTGAAATAAATCATTGTAAAGAGATAACTTACTTGGAGGGGCATTTATTTATGAGTTTGATTAAACAGGCATCGGAAATAGAAATGCAGGCAAAAGATTGGGGTTTGGATGAGTGGTTCACTGAACAAATAAGTGTTGAACAAAGAAAAAGAAGCCATTATGCCAATGATCCTAAATTAACCTATTTGCCGGGTGATTTACGGGAGTCTCTGATCCGGGAGCTTTCTTTTAAATCGATTTCGGAATATGAAGCAACGAAAGCGTTATTGTTACTTGCAGATAAGGCACCTGACAATATCAACTTCGATTATATGCTGACTCAGATATTTGATGAAGGCAGACATGCTAAATTATTCAGAGAACATCTGGTCAGAATAGGCTTTGCGAACATCGACAATGTGGCTGGAAAGATGGAAAGCCTCTTACGAGGAAAAATGACCAATATGTTGGAGACATTAAGAACCTATTTCGACAAATGGGTGGTATTGAAAAATGATTATATTGCAGGTGTGTTGATTATTACTGTCGTTTTGGAAGGCGTACTTGCGCCAACTTCGGAACTCAGCGAAATCAAGTGGCGTCCCTTTGATATTACGGCGGCTGAGACACAGGCCAGAGCGAATGCTGATGAATTAAGACATCTGACGGTGTGTGCAAATATCGTCAAGATGGCGCTTGAAAATGATAATTCTCTAAAGCCATCGGCTCTTGAGTGTATAGAAGAAGGATTGGCGTTATGGAACCAGGTATCTGTTGATGACTTGTTTGTGGAGCGTGAAATGTTCTATCAACGGGGTATGCTGAACCATTTGCGCTTTATTGAAGGTTATGAATTAGCGCCTGGGATGTTGTTGTCCGATTCTACGGTGGAATCCCGCCTTGAGCTATCTCATTCTTTGGTTGAACAGATGCAGCAGTCGCGCCTTAAATACATGGGCTTAGCGTAGATATTGGCCTTATTCAGCAGGTTGTTTGAATAGGCAAAGGAGAATTAAAAATGACAAATATTGTTGAAGAACTCAGGAAGAATAGCGGGAAATACCAACATTTGACACCAGATAGATTGAAAAGATTGTTATTGGGTTCTGAGGCCGCCTCACAATGCCTGCGTTTGATGGCTCAATCCAGTATGGATGGGCTTCATCAAGTGGGTAATACTATCCGTGAAGCTTCTGCGTGGCTTCCCGCTGTTGGGATTGCCTTAACAATGCATAATCATATTGTACTGGCTTGCAGTAAGTTTCCTGACATATTCGAAGACAGCAACGTATTATTGAATGAAGTTATGGCATCAAAAGCGTTGGTTGCTTCTGCTTTTGCAGAAGGACTACCTGGAATGAATATTTTTACACCATCACTTAAAATGCATTCAAAAGAGGGAAAGCTGTTTGTTAATGGTTCGAAAAAACCTTGTTCTCTATCTTCGATTGCTGACTATTATGTGTTATCAGTCTGCGATACCGATAATGACGATGAGATGAGAGTTGTGCTGATTTCTAAATCGGCGCAGAACTCTAAGGTTATTCCTTTTTGGAAATTGGGAATTTTGACTGAAAGTGATAATCAAGAAATCAAATTCTTAGATGCCGAAGTATCACCTAAACGACTTTCCCATTATAAGGGGATTGAACAACAGATGGTGCTTTCCTGCGGTTTATCACTATTTAATTATTTTGCCGCTAATACTTATTCTGGAATTCTTGATGGACTTACTCGGTTTATTCCTGAGAAGGTAGTAGAACAGCAGCCAATTAAATATACCCTGACTCAAGCTGATTATAAGATTAATGTTATTCTCGGTCAGATGTTGATTATTGCCTTTTATGCTAGCCAGGATGAACATGCCGTCCATAAGATTCTCGCGTTACGTTATACCTTGGAAAAGATCCTTGAGGAAACTGCCGGTTTCATATTCCGATGTTGCGGTGGGGTTAAGGTAATGACAACACCAGAAATTATGAATTTCTATTTGGCAGTACAGTTATTCAAATTTCATCCGATAGGAGAATTCCAAATGATTAACCAGATCATACAACAAGCTTAATTACTTTTAGAATCACCTATTTATAACTCAAGGATTTTTCCATGCTGTTTACAGCATGACTTTGTACACCTAAGAAAAGAGAGAGAACTATGTTTGTTAATCAATATCGTGAGAATTTATTAAACTCTGTGGGCCTTGAACTGGATATTAAGTTTGCCGAAGATAATCGGCTTACATTATCGGATGGCCGGGTTGTTAAGGATTTTTTGGCTCAATATGGCGCACTGCCATTTGGGCATAATCCTGATTTTGCTATCGCTGAAATTAATAGATTCACTGAAAATAAAGAGCCTATCTTCTTTCAGCCCAATATTCACAAAAAGGTACGGCTATTAGCTGAAATGCTTGCAGAGCAAATAGATAAAGAAAAATATACCCACTGTACTTTTACTAACAGCGGCGCTGAAACAGTAGAAGCTGCGATTAAATTTACCCGTTTGTTTACTGGCAGAAAGCGTATTTTAAGTTTGCATCGCAGCTTTCATGGTAAAACCTATTCGGCATTATCCGCTACAGGATCACATCGGTTTAAAGCCGATTTCATTTACGATGATAAATTATATGAGCAGGTTGATAGTGAAGATTTAGATGAAATAAAAAGAAAGCTGGAGAGCCGGGAGTTTGCCGCATTTATCATTGAACCGGTGCAAGGAGAAGGCGGAATGAAAGTGATTCCACCAGATACCTTGTCCAAGATTTTGGCACTGTGTAAAGGGAATGGCACATTGTCAGTATTTGATGAAGTTCAGACGGGTATCGGTAGGCTTGGGTCATTCTGTGCAGCCACGCTCTATGCTTTGAAACCGGATGTGATCCTGTTTTCCAAGGCGTTAGGAGCAGGTATCTCGCCGATTGGCGCGATGTTGTATTCACATGAGCTTTATTTATCCGAGTTTGACAGGAAACATAGCTCTACTTTTGCCAATAACGTTCTGGCAGCGACGATGGGGATTGCTGTTATTGAGCATTTGACTAAAGATGATGGTAAGGCGTTAACCCATATTCAAGAAGTCAGCCGCTATGTTGATGAATGTCTTGAACAATTGTCTGCTAAATACCCGGAGCATTTTTACTGGCAAGGGGCTGGGTTGATGCGTGGTCTTGAAATACAGGACAGCAAAGCGGCTTCCAATATCTTTATCAATTTCAGTCAAAGAAGCGGTGGTCTGGCTTATATCATTTGTAGTTTCTTATTGAAACATTATGGTCTTTTCACCATGCCGTTAATGTCTCGCCCTTGTTCTGTACGTTTTGAACCACCGCTTAACGTTTCCAAAGAGGATATCAAGACGTTTTTCACGGCTTTTGATGAGGTATGTCAACTGGTTGAGAATGGACGGTATGACATTCTTTTTTCACACTTGATAGACATACCTGTTACGAATCTCCCGCCATCTTCGGTGAGTTATCCAATTTCAAAAAATAACAACTTGGCCCAGATTAAAGCGCCTATCCCTGGATTAATTGAGGGTAAAAAATTCGCTTTCTTGATTCATACCACTTCGGTCAATGAGCTTGCTCACTCTTATTGCCTGTCAATAAAAGAGAATTACACGCAGGAGCAGCAGAAACAGCTCGGTAATTGGATCACACAGGTTTCTTCAATTGATTTTAATCCGGATGTCGCTATTGAGTTTGGTGTCGAAAGTTCAGCGGCATATGCGAATGGCATGCTCCTTTTCTCACCTATCAGTCCCGAAGATATGATGGCATTATCGGCGAAAGAACGGGCGGTATTGATGAAGGAATATCTTGATGTGGCGGAGAGAAATGGCGCTGAAATTGTCGGTTTAGGGGCTTACACCTCGGTTATTACTAACGGTGGTCATAGTTTGGTGAATAATCGGCAGGGCAGGATATTGACTAATGGCAACTCTTTGACAGCGGTGGCGGTGATTGAGGGGATACGCTCAATGTTGACGGAAAATGCATCCCGGCAAACCTTGGCGGTAGTAGGAGCCAGAGGCTCCGTAGGCAGGCTTTCAGTCACGGGTTTAGCCCATAACTTTGGTCGGATTATTTTGGTTAGCCGACCTAA
Source organism: Photorhabdus akhurstii (assembly GCF_018448925.1). Taxonomy (GTDB): domain Bacteria; phylum Pseudomonadota; class Gammaproteobacteria; order Enterobacterales; family Enterobacteriaceae; genus Photorhabdus; species Photorhabdus akhurstii. The sequence goes on from NZ_RCWE01000013.1 coordinate 17,248, forward strand.
TAAAGCGCGCATCTTGCTCTCTGAACTGACCAAAGCGCTTCTTTCCGCAGTGTTAAGAACACATGATGTTATCCAGCCAGATTCGGTCATGGATAAGATGAGAAAATGGTTGTTTAAACAAAATCCGGGGGTGACAGATGCACAAGTATTACATCAGCAAGTTCTTGAAGTCGTTGATACCTTTGGTTTGGAAGCGATAGAGAGTTATGAGCGCTCCTTGAGTCAGGCGGATTTTATCGTTTCGGCAACGAGTGAAGGTAAGCCTTTCTTGAATACGCATTACTTAAAAGATTCCGCTATCGTTTTTGATGCGGCCAGACCTTTCGATTTCATTCGGGATGGCAATCATCAAATTTACGAGGGGGGATTGGTCTATCAGCCTGAGAAAGTGACCTATAGCGATTGCAACGTGATCGATGTACCTGCGGGGGTAAATCTTGCCTGCTTATCAGAAACTATCGCTGTGGCGCTTGAAGGGGTGAGTGTTCATCAAAGCATCGGTAAATCTATTGATTATAATGATGCATTGGCGATTCGGGATATCGCCAGGAAGCATGGGTTCATTCCTGTTCAGTATTCCCGAAATAACCAAGGTGAGCGTTATGAGCATGTTGCTTGATGCTCCTCAGATTATTGCCACCGGGAACGCTCAGGATGTTCTTGGCAACAGTCATCTCAGAAAAATGCTTTGCTATGCAAAGCACCCGTTGAGTAGCCTGTTGTTCAATAGTGAAACGTATTGGTTTACTAATCAAAAGGGGGCTATTGGTTTCTTTCAGGACAAAAATTTGCATATGTGTGTAGGTGGTATTTTGGCCCCTGGTGAAGAACGAGCTGCACTTTTGCACTCTTTTCTCAACTTCACCAGAGAAAAGCGGGCTTTCCCGGTTTTTCTGCACGGTGATGAGAGCGATTTTGTATTGTTGAAAAATAATGGCTTTTCTGTGAACCAGCTTGGCGCGAGTTATTCATTGAGTCTTGATGGATATAATATGCAAGGCAAACGGTTTCAGCAGCTTAGAAATAAAATCAGTAAATCCAGAAGAGCGGGGATTTCCGTTCGAGAGATCTGCTCGCAAGAGGAATATTATCGATTTAAACCACAACTAGAACATATTAATCAGCTTTGGTTGAAAGAAAAACATGCGAAGGTCCTGAAAAAATTGGTGATTGATTTCAACACTGTAGAAGTGAATTCAGGCGAGCACAGAGTCTATATTGCAACACAGGGAGAACAAATTCAGGCATATATTGTTTATAGCTACACTTGGGGGGAGACATCGGGATGGTTTCATAACCTATCTCGAAAAAAACCGGGTATACCCGACGGCACGATGCAATTTATTAATGAAACTGCGATTAATGACTTCCTGAAAGAGGGGGTAGTTTCCTACCTACATTTGGGCTTCACCCCTTTGGTGGAGTTCGGCGAGGAGGGATACATTAATGACTCGGCGATCTTTTATAAAATTGCCAAATGGTTGTCATCAAAAGGCGGCATTGTTTATCCTGCGGCTTCGCAACGTCAATATAAAATGAGCTGGCGGCCGTCGTTAATTGAACCGGAATATATTGCTTTCCCCAGAGGAAAAGCTATGAAAGCATTATGGTCAACATTGCGAACGACTAATAGTATTTAACCTTTTCTTAATGTTAGGTAACAGGTGATCAGTCGGGGGTAAAAATACTGCGCTGATCACCTGTCATATTGATATGTTTTCTATGGTAAATCTATTTTACTGAGCGTGTATATTTGAAATAATTTCTTCCTTCATAGGTTATTGTTAACTTATTTTTCTTTTTATTTACTTAAGAGGATATTAATTGCTCTTTTAACATGGAAGTCAGTACTGGTATTCCCACATAATAAATTATCAGGGAGTAAAATGATGGATTTATTATAATATCCCACTCAGCCAGAAGACTGAATGGGATATTAAGTACCTGAAAAACTATACTTATTCAAACAAACGCTGATGAAGGGTTTGAACAATTTGTTCTGCATCTTTGCCTTGAACAAGCAAGCACAGGTTATGGTTACTGGCGCCATGACTGATCATGCGGAGATTGAATCTTTCCAGCACACTAAAAACCTTTTTTCCTAATCCGTTGGTTTGGGAAAGCTGATTACCAATAATTGCCACCAGCGCTAGATCTTCTTCCACTTCAACCCGACACAGTGTCGAAAGCTCCGTCATAAGCGCATTGGTCAGCAGGCTGCCATTCGTGCTGGTGGAGCCAGTGGTGTCGAGTGTTAATGCCACATTGACTTCCGAGGTGGTGATCAAATCCACCGAGATATTATGACGTGACAGAATAGTAAATATTTCGGCCAAAAATCCCTGTGCGTGTAGCATTTTCAGGCTGTGTAATGTCAGTAACGTCTGTTTCTGGCGCAGGGTAATAGCGCGGAACTGTGGTGGGGCTTCTGTGGTATCACAGACCAGCGTACCGCCGGCCTGTGGGTTTTTACTAGAGCCGACAAATACTGGAATACCACAGCGAATAGCAGGAAACAGCGTTGCCGGATGTAGAATTTTGGCACCAAATGTTGCCATCTCCGCCGCTTCATCAAAGGCAATCTGATCAATTCGTTGGGCGGTTGGAACAACTCGTGGATCAGTGGTGTAAATGCCCGGAACATCTGTCCAGATATCAACGCGTTTCAGGCCAAGGGCTTCTCCCAAGAGCGCCGCAGTATAATCGCTGCCACCGCGTCCCAGTGTAGTGGTACGACCGCTCTCTTCACGACCAATAAAGCCTTGGGTGACAACCAGGGTATTTTTCAGTTGTGGTAAGAGATGTTCTGTTGCCAACGATTGAAGTTGTTCATGGTTTGGTTCTGCACGGCCAAAATAATCATTGGTATACATTACCTTGCGTATATCAAACCATTCGACATCTTTACCACGCTGGCGAAGCAATTCGGTAAATAATCGTGTGGACATCAGTTCACCGTGGCTGACTAATTCATCTGTCAGAGCCGCAGAGGTTGCCAGAGATGCGGCCTTAGCAAGGGTTTTAATACTTTCCAGTAGACGATTAATCTCTTGACGAATAGTATCGGATTCATGCAAGCGATCAATAATTGCGTATTGAATGGCGTGGATCTGTTTCAAATAGTCAACCCGCTTATCTGCATCGCAGCCTGCCGCTAATGCAACTAATAAGTTGGTTATACCGGCGGAAGCAGACAGCACAACCACACGTACTGCTTTATTTGCCAGTACGATATCTGCACTGTTATTCATGGCATCGAAATTTGCCACGCTGGTACCACCAAATTTTGCGACTATATGCCCGCCAATTTCAGGGCATTGGGATGAAACAGCACTCATTGCGATAACCTTCTGTTAACTGGATAGTCTTTTAGAAATATCGGGTTAACGGGTTTGAGTCAACGGGGTGAAGAGTGACATCAATATCTTTCATGACGCGATAAGAATCATAAAATAAATTGAGGATAGTAGAGAGAGGTAATTATTTTTTATACACCTCACTAAATAGAACTAGAAAAACCTAATCGTTTTGACCAATATCAGTGATTAAAGGAAAAGAGGCTCGAATCATAGAATTACAGGTTACAATCTTTCTTTACTCCCAATTAATTACAGTCAGTTGATAGAGAGCATAGCTATGAAAAATATCAATCCTAGTCAAACCTCAGCTTGGAAAGCGTTAGAACAACATTTTGCGCAGATAAAGGATATTCACATACGTGAATTGTTTGAACAGGACCCAAATCGTTTTGCTAAGTTCTCAGCGACATTCGATGACCAGATCCTGGTGGATTTTTCAAAAAATCGTATCACAACGGAGACATTAGAAAAGTTACAGGCGCTTGCTAAAGAGACGGATGTTGCCGAGGCTATTCGCAGTATGTTTTCTGGTGAGAAAATTAATCGTACTGAAGATCGCGCTGTACTGCATATTGCACTACGTAATCGCAGCAACACCCCGATTGTGGTTGATGGGGATGATGTTACGCAGCAGGTCAACGCAGTGTTGGCAAAAATGAAAGATTTCAGTGAGCGTGTGATTAATGGCGAGTGGAAAGGTTATACCGGTAAGGTGATTACTGATGTGGTGAATATCGGTATCGGTGGTTCAGATCTTGGCCCTTATATGGTGACGGAAGCGCTGAAACCTTATAAGAATCACTTGAATATGCATTTTGTTTCTAATGTTGATGGAACCCATATAGCGGAGACTTTGCAAGCGCTTGACCCGGAAACGACATTGTTTCTCATTGCTTCCAAGACGTTCACTACTCAGGAAACGATGACCAATGCTCACTCTGCCCGTGACTGGTTCCTAAAAAGTGCGGGTGATGAAGGGCATATTGCAAAGCATTTTGCGGCGCTTTCTACAAATGAGCAGGAAGTTAAGCGATTTGGTATTGATACCAAAAATATGTTTGAGTTTTGGGATTGGGTTGGCGGCCGTTATTCATTGTGGTCAGCGATTGGTTTGTCTATTGCACTTTCTGTCGGGTTTGAAAATTTTGAACAATTGCTTAGTGGGGCGCATGCAATGGATCAGCACTTTGCCAATACCCCATTTGAGCGGAATATTCCTGTATTGCTGGCGTTAATTGGTATTTGGTACAACAATTTCTTTGGCTCGGAAACTGAAGCGATTCTGCCATACGATCAATATATGCATCGTTTTGCGGCTTATTTCCAGCAAGGCAATATGGAATCCAATGGTAAATATATCGATCGTAATGGTCATCCGGTGGATTACCAAACCGGCCCAATCATCTGGGGAGAGCCTGGAACAAATGGTCAGCACGCGTTCTATCAGCTTATTCATCAGGGAACTAAACTGATCCCCTGCGATTTTATTGCGCCAGCCATCAGCCATAACCCATTGAGCGACCATCACAGCAAATTGTTATCTAACTTCTTTGCTCAGACGGAAGCATTAGCCTTTGGTAAATCTCGTGAGCAGGTGGATGTTGAATTTGTTGCTAGCGGTAAAAGTGCGGTTGAAGTTGAACATGTTGCGCCATTTAAAGTGTTTGAAGGAAATCGCCCGACTAATTCTATTCTGTTACGTGAAATTACCCCATTTAGTTTGGGGGCGTTGATTGCCATGTATGAACATAAGATATTTGTACAAGGGGCGATTCTCAACATCTTTACTTTTGACCAGTGGGGGGTTGAATTGGGTAAGCAATTGGCTAACCGTATTTTGCCGGAGCTTGAGGATAGTGAAGAGGTTATCAGCCACGATAGTTCGACAAATGGGTTGATTAATCGTTTTAAAGCATGGCGTTAGTCACTTATTCTGAGTCAGGAATTTAATCGATATAAGCGAATTATGTTCATCATAATTCGCTTATTTTTACTCAACAATATTTATAGAATCCGTTATAACTTTTTATTCTGTATACCTACAACGTGGTATTCTCTACGGTCATCAATTGTACTGTCGGATAAAAGAAATTTGTCCTAATGGAAAATCGTATGTTAACTGACTCAATATTAACAACGGAGCCTATTCAGTGGCTTTCGGTGGACTCGCCCATTTTGTCTGATGAGATTTTAGATTGGTTGATGGAATTGGGCTCAATGACTCGCCGTTTTGAGCAATATTGTAATCGTGTGTGTATCATACCATTCAGAGAATGTTTTATTACCGCCGAACAACTTTCTGATGAAAGTGAGTGTTTGCCAACGAGTCAAAGATATTGGCTGCGTGAGATCGTGCTGTGTGGCGATAATATCCCCTGGCTATTGGGGCGGACGTTAATCCCAGAAGCAACATTAACCGGCCCTGATGAAAGTTTGGTTGATTTAGGAACAGTCCCACTGGGACGGTATCTTTTTAGTGGTAATAAATTGACGCGGGACTATATTCATGTGGGGCAGCAGGTAAACCGTTGGGCAAGACGATCATTGCTAAGGTTATCAGGCAAGCCATTATTATTAACCGAAGTCTTTTTACCTGAATCACCTGTATATAAAGGTAAAATTTAAAAGGGGGAAACCGAAGTGGCGGGAAGTATGGCGCAAAGTAAATGGCTGGCCTATTGCCGTTTAATGCGTATTGATAAGCCTATAGGTGCATTATTGTTGTTGTGGCCGACTTTCTGGGCCTTGTGGATGGCCGGGAAAGGGATTCCGGATATGCACATATTATTGGTCTTTACTGCCGGTGTGTTTCTGATGCGTGCAGCGGGATGTGTAATCAATGATTTTGCTGACAGAAAGTTTGATGGTTATGTTGAACGCACAAAAGCACGTCCCCTGCCGAGTGGGTCCATCAGCGAGAAAGAGAGTAAGATCCTGTTTGTCGTGCTGGCGCTGATCTCTTTTGGGCTGGTGCTGACCTTGAATAAAATGGCGATCGGGTTGTCAGTTGTTGGGTTGGCTCTGGCTTGGTTTTACCCCTTTGTTAAACGGTTTAGTCATCTTCCTCAGTTTGTGCTAGGGGCAGCTTACGGTTGGGCTATTCCTATGGGATTTGCTGCGGTTAGTGAGTCTTTACCATTAGAGTGTTGGTTATTATTCCTGGTTAATATCTTCTGGTCGGTTATTTATGATACACAATATGCGATGGTCGATCGAAACGATGATTTAAAAATTGGCGTTAAGTCCACAGCTATCCTGTTTGGTCGTTTCGATAAATTGATTATAGGGTTATTGCAACTCGCTATGTTACTGGTGCTAGCGCTGGTGGGTTATATGATGAATCTGGGCGGTATCTACTATTGGTCACTGTTGCTTGCGGGTACGCTATTTATTTATCAGCAGAAACTGATCGTCGGCCGGGAAAGAACACTGTGTTTCCAGGCATTCCTCAATAATAACTATGTAGGTCTGGTGCTATTCCTTGGCATTTTTTTCAGCTATGTCTGAAATATCTGGTGATAATGTGAATAACCATTATCACCAGTATTTAAGAAGATTATCCTTCCTTGGCACTCTCTTCGGTATCGTTATGCTCTGGTGGCAAACTGACACTCTCGATCGTAAGACGAATCTCAGGTGACATCAGTTCACCCAATACCTGATACAGATCGTGGGTATTTGCTGTAATCGCATTGCCACTGTCACTGATATAACCTTCTTCACGTAGTGTATTTACTGACGTAGTAAATACCGCCTTATCAAAGAATTCAGGTGCGTTGATGCCATGCAATACCGACAGACGTTGCGCTAACATTCGACTCTCTTTTTCCAGCGCTCCCCGGCTGATTATTGGGTTGGCGTTCAGTAAAGAGAGGGTGATGGCATAACGTTGCAGTGTTTCACGGACACCGGCTGCCAGTAATTGCAGGGGGCGGATACGTGCTGGATTAAGCACCAGCATGCCATGCTCCTTGTTGCAGATAAGGCACTGGCGGGTCAGTTCGTTGATCAGCGTATTAACCACTTCTGGCAACTCTGCTTTGCTATAACGCATAAACAGTTCGGCTTTAAGGAGTGGATAAATGATCGCGACCTGGTTTAACAACGCTTCGCGGCTGATGCGGCGATGATGAATCACGATGCAGGCAATCAGCGATGGCAGTACTAAGAGATGTTGAATATTGTTGCGGTAGTAGGTCATCAAAACTGCCCGATCACGCGGCAGAATGATAATGTCGCCCATACTGTCTTTGTCTACCTCGAACTTATCCATTTGCAGAGCGTGTTCTAACAACTCCTCTGCGGTTTTCTTTGGTACAGTGACATCGGCAGCGTAGGGCGCATTGCTCATGAGCTGTATATAACAATCCAGTTGCTCAAGCAGTTGCTCACGAGTTAGCGCTCGCTGACGTGACGAAAGCAGGGCAGTTGAACATAAGTTGATCGCGTTAGCCGCCGCAGTGTTGTTAATGCTTACCATAATCTTTTCAGACAGTTGACTGACTGTCGGATTGAACCATTCGGGACGATGGAATTCTATTGGATCAATAGAATCGCGCCAGCTAGGAACATGGTTGTTAAGGTATTGGATCAACGGGATGGGTTCGCCAAAGTTGACGTAGCCTTGCCCCAGATTACGAAGTTTGCGCAAACCGCGTATCATCTGGAAAAAGCCCTCTTTCTCTTTGGTTGCGCCACGCAGCTCTTTGGCATAGGTGGAAACTTCCATCACATGTTCGTAGCCGATATAGATCGGAATAATGGTAATTGGGCGTGATTCGCCTCTCAACAGCGCCTGTAACGTCATGGACAGCGTACCCGTTTTGGGATCGAGTAAACGACCAGTCCTGGAGCGACCGCCTTCCATAAAGTATTCAACAGAATAACCTCGGGCAAATAACTCACCTAGATATTCCCGGAATATCGTGGCGTAGAGTTTATTACCCTTAAACGTGCGGCGGATGAAAAATGCGCCAAGGCGGCGGAATATTGGCCCTGCCGGCCAAAAATTCAGGTTGATGCCAGCGGCGATATGGGGCGGCACCAAGCCTTGATGATAGAGTACATAGGAGAGCAGCAGATAATCCATATGGCTACGGTGGCAGGGCGCATAAACCAGTTCGTGGCCATCCTGTGCCAGACGGCGAATGCGTTCAGCATTGTGAACATTGATCCCTTGATACAGGCGATTCCAGGTCCAACCCAGTACGCGGCCTGACAGCCGTACCGTTTCATAAGAGAAATCCGCCGCAATCTCTTCCATCATATTAATGGCATTTTGTCGGGCTTTCTCGTGTGAGATTTTCTTGCTGCGGGCCTCATCGGAGACCGCCTTTTCTATTGCTTTCGATGCCAGTAACTTGTTAAACAACTCTTGACGAACCGGCAGGCGTGGCCCAACGGCCGCCAGGCGTTGACGTGAATAGTGCATTCGCGCCACGCGAGCCAGCTTATGGGCAATCGTCTTGTCAGTGCCATGCTCAGTTGCCATATAGCGTAGAGATACTGTGTTTGAAAAGCGCACAAAACTATCTCGGCCTAGCCAGAGAATGGCAAAGAATTTTTGGATACCATTGAGTAGCCGCAAATGTGGAGCGCTCTGCCCTTCGCGTCCCGGGGAACGGCCGAACATGACAGAAACTGGCAGCAGTTGGATATCCAGATTTGGATTATTGCGATGAAGATCTAGGTAATCATGGAAAATTTTCACGGATTCCTGCTTTGGCGCACAATAGCGGAATACACGTGGGCCATTATCGATAAATACATAGCTAGGAAGTTCAGTGTCACCAATCTCCAGTGAATTTAATGGGTCCGGCAGATCCTGTTCAAGACATTGCTGACGTAATGCCAGTAAGTCTGCTTTGGAATGATACGGCAGCACGTACAGAATCGGGCGTGTCGTATCAAGCCGCAATTCGGTAATAGGATCTGTGGGGATAAGTTTGCTCTTTACCAGTATTTTTAGTGGTAAATTCAATAATTTATAATATATTTTACGCCAACTTGACATAAATATCTTGAAGCCTCTTGTTAGCAACACGTTGCCAGCATACCAGAAACAGATGTTGAGATCTGTTGTGTTAAGACAATAATAAAAGGGGAAAGTGTCAAATAACCTTACATTTGGTGTGAATAATTTATGGCTAATCAATCCAAGGGCTTGACCCGTATCATTAAAGCGATCGTATATTCGGTGAAGGGCATTCGGGCAACATGGAAAAATGAGGCGGCTTTCCGTCAGGAAATAGTTTTAGCGATATTGGCTATGATGGTTGCATTTTATCTGGATATCGGCGCAATTGAACGCATTTTACTGATTGGTTCAGTGATGCTGGTGTTGATTATGGAAACTCTGAATAGTGCTATTGAAGCCGTGGTTGATCGTATTGGCAGTGAGTTCCATGAACTGTCCGGTCGCGCGAAAGATATGGGATCGGCGGCTGTCTTTCTAACAATGATTCTGTCGTTAATTGTCTGGGGGACCATCCTTTGGCGCTATTTTATGGCCTGATTTAGTTTAATAGTTAGGTATTATATTATAATTGGCTAATTTTCTACCCTGGTAGGTTCCCAATCGTTATTTAGCTGTATATACTCACATATTGACTGTATAAACAAACAGGGGACGAAATGAAAGCACTTACCGCAAGGCAGCAGCAAGTTTATGACTTGGTGCGTGACCATATTTCGCAAACGGGGATGCCGCCAACGCGTGCTGAAATTGCAGCACGTCTTGGTTTTCGTTCACCTAACGCGGCTGAAGAGCATTTGAAAGCATTGGCTCGTAAAGGGGTGATAGAGATTGTCGCTGGGGCATCTAGAGGTATCCGTTTGCTGGTTGAAGAATCTGGTTTACCGTTAATTGGCCGTGTCGCCGCAGGTGAACCACTGTTGGCACAGGAGCATATTGAAAGTCATTATCAGGTTGATCCGGCACTGTTTAAGCCAAGTGCAGATTTCCTGTTGCGGGTCAGCGGCATGTCTATGAAAGATGTTGGGATTATGGATGGTGATCTGTTGGCCGTGCATAAAACACAAGATGTTCGTAATGGGCAGATTATTGTTGCTCGCATTGAAGATGAAGTGACGGTAAAACGTTTTAAACAGACTGGAAACAGAGTTGAATTGCTGGCAGAAAACCCTGAATTTAAGCCAATTGTGGTGGATTTGCGTGAGCAGAGCCTGACAATTGAAGGATTGGCGGTTGGGGTGATTCGTAGCGGCAACTGGTCTTGATAATAAAATATCAAATTGTTGTTTTTGAGATTGTTAAAGAATTGCAATATTCCGGCAGAATCATGTTGTTGAATTTATCGTTGTGATTATCTTAAACGTGATTCTGCGGTTGTCTATTTCAGTCTGGCTCTGTACCAAAAGTAAGTATTTACTTACTATCTGTTTCTTTTTACTTCAATGCGGTGGTCATGCTGGCATTCATCTCGTTTAGTGCAGGATTCGATCTCTTCACAGGATGAGCATAAGCCATGTGCTTCGATAATGGTATGGCGTAAACTGAACCCGGCTGTTTTTGCTAGTTGTTGGATGGCGGATTCGACGGTTCCACCATCTCGTTCCGTAACAGAACCACAATGGTCACAAATAAACATCGCTGAAGTGTGACTTGGTTGTTCGATATGGTGACATAGGACATAACTGTTGGTGGATTCTATTTTATGAATAAACCCCTGTTCCAGCAGAAATTCCAGTGCTCGGTATACGGTAGGCGGTTTGGCCTGCGGCTCTGCTTCCCGTAGCAAATCCAGTAAATCATAAGCGCTGATTGCCCCTGGCTGTTCTGAAATGAGACGCAAAACCTCAAGCCGCTGCGGAGTAAAGCGGACTCCACGAGCCTGGCAAATAACTTCGGCCTGTTCCAGTAACTTTTTTTGATTAATCAATTTCATTGCGCCTCTTACAACCAGTACGATGATAATATTGTGATGTTATCATGTTTCTTCAATAGAAAATATTATCCAGTAAAGTTCATTGTGATTGTCCCCTGATGGAGTTAATTTGGCTAAATTGGTACTCAATAGCAAAAATAATGTTTTCTTGAAGTTTATGATAATACAGACAAGAATTATCGTATATGACAGATAATTTTCGGAAAGGAAGCATTTGTGATGAAAGAGCTTTTACAAAATCAGCCTCATTATAGACAGTTCCCAGTTAAAGGCTATCAGGTAATGAAGCATATTATCTGTGAAAAAAGAAAGTTACCTTTTCTAAGAGCATTATATGCATTGATTAATATTTTATTTGTAATTGCAGTATGTATGGGTATTGTATTATCTGTAGCAATTGTTTTATTTATAATAGGTAATGTATCTGTCCCTGATGCCGATTATTTACTTCTGGCACAAGTAGGAGGTGTAGCATTATTAGGTGTAATGTTGCTCTCTGTTATTATTTATCGCATTGTTAAGCGGCCTGAATGGGAACAACGGCGTTATTATCAACAAGCAGGTTTATCTCTTTTACCAGAAGAGAAGCGCCAGGCATTACGGTTAAATATTGTTAGTGACTATTGGCTAGGTTTTTGGAGTGAAACTCTAGAGCATTATCCCCTACAGTCACGGGTTGCCCATGATAACTATCGTTACTGTCTGCTTCCATTATCTCTGACCCAAGAGCATCAATCCCAATTATATAGCGACTGGGGAATTATTGATGAAGAAGGGTATATGAAAATGCTAACGGGTTTGTGGGAAGGGGTGCATTCAAAACATTTTGCGATTGATGCCGCTCTTAGTGATGGGAAAATGTTTAAAGTGCTGGCCAAATTAGTTGAAGTAACACCTGACTATATTCATAAATGTGCCAAACCTATTAATCGACGCCCTCCTGCATTAGTGTGGGGGTTTGATTTGTGGCTTGCGATTGTTTTAAGTCGTAACTGTTTTTGCGCCGGTTATATCAGTGAAGAAATGGCATGGAAAAATATGCTGAAAACCGCTGATTATGTTTATGAAATCTTCGGTAGTTTTGATGAATTTTATACAAATTTTCGGCTGGGCAATGCTTACTGGAGTAATGATTTTGATCGGTCTAAAGAGCGGCTGGAACAATTTAATTATTATAAGTCACATTGTGACTGGCCAATTGCTAGTTTGCCGTGGCCTGAACCAAAAGGCGTCATGATGGAAAAGCAGATGATGACAGGTTTTTCTGCATTAGTAGAAGATGTTTTACGCAGTAACATGGAAGAGCAACAAAGTTATGAATTTGATATTACTGAGCTGTCAGCGTCTCGTGTACTCCATTAATATTTACATGAAATGTTTCCCTTTGAAGAACATTTCAAAGGGAAATAAATAATTAATATAGGAAATATGGTGTAATAAGTGAGAGAACGGATTTTTTCGTTATGGTATCCATTATTTCTAAAGGCAACATAATTTACCCCGTTTCCTGAAATCACCTGTTTCAAATGAAACGGGGCCAATATTTGCTTTATTAGTTAATGGGTTAAATCAAATTAATAAATTTTCTCTCTATATCTTTAATGGCCGCACATCCTGCCAACTTCATGCAGAGTTTTAGCTCATCTTTAAGTAGGTTTAAAACGGAAGTGACTCCTGGTGCTCCACCTAATGCCAGCGCATATAAAATGGGCCTACCGATAGCGACAGCTTTGGCGCCTAATGCGAGAGCCTTAAACACATGGGTACCACGGCGGATGCCGCCATCTAAATAGACTGGGATTTTAGATCCGACAGCTTCAATAATGTGCGGTAATGAAGCGATTGCTGCCGGGACAGTATCCAACTGCCGGCCACCGTGATTAGAAACTTGAATTGCTGCGGCGCCGTGGTCAACACATTCTTTAGCATTTTCGGCAGATTGAATACCTTTTACGATGATTGGCAGACTTGATTCTTTGGCAAGGAACTCCAGGTCATTAAAATCAAGATCCCGTTTAAAGAGCGCTGTAATCTCTGCTAAGGTTGCTCCTGCGGGAACGCCTGGAATATTCGGAAATGGTAATGAATGTGGGAAAACAAATTTATTACGTTTATCGGTTTCTCTATTACCACTCCACTCTAAATCGACCGTAAAGACGATTGCGGTTGCTCCCATCGCTTTGGCTCGGCGTATCATTTCGCGGTTAATGCCCATATCTTTGGTAAAATAAATTTGGAACCATTTAGGGCCATTACTCACTTTTGCTATCTCTTCAAGAGGTGAATTGGCTAGAGTTTGTGCGGTAAATAGTGTGCCGGCATTGGCGGCGCCTCTTGCTGTGCCCAATTCAGCAGTAGTATGAGTTAGCCCATGTGCTGCCATTGGGGGAATGAAAATAGGCATATCCACTTTACTACCGAGCAACTCGGTTGTGGTGTCAGGCTCTTTTACTCCGGCGAGATAGCGGGGAATAATTTGGAAATCGTCGAAGGCTCTGGTGTTTTCACGTAGAGTCCATTCATCACCTGAACCGCCGCTGATATAGCCAAATTGGGGCGCAGGAATCAATTTACGCGCTTCTTCTTCCAGATCATAAAGATTAATAATATCAAGGGATTTTTCTGAACTATTTGTTTTGTAGGCTCCTGTCAGTTTTATGTTAGCAGTTGCGGCATTGGCTGAGGATACAGCGGATAGCGTACCGGCAGCAGCAAGACTTAATCCTCCAACTATGACGTCTCTTCTTGATGGCATATAATTTTCCCTTACTTAGTAGGTTTAATAAGTATTGACAATAGAATTTGTCCACATATTAAGAATAGACCTATTCTGGATAATTCAAGCTAATAAATCCTGAAGAATGTTTTTATAAGCTGACAAAGCTTATTGGAACTAGCGATTCTTTGTTGTGAGAGCAACATCACAAAACTCAGATTAAAGTAAAATGGCTTATTTCATTTGCTTACCTGAGTTTTTGGAGAATAGTTCAAACAGAGGGTGCGTGGATGCTGAATGTAAATGGGCTGCTTGGATATAAATTTGGCTTAAAATATTTAATTGTTATCTTTATTAATTATAATAAAATGGTTAATTTCACTAGGTTATAAAAATATTTCATCATTCATTATCAGAAAAAGGCTATTATTGAAATGCATTCTAAAATTATATGCGATGAACAGGTGGATATTTTAATTTTCATTATCTCAAAGTCTTATTTAATGAAAACATAAGTTTTTTCCTTAAGGAGAACTCATGAGTAATAAGAATGACTTTAAAGCCTTTTCTATTAGTCCAGATGCGAATATTGTTTCTCAGGAAGAATATGAAGAGAGTCAGGAATTGAATATGGGAATTCTTCCCAATGTTATTTCCATTGATTTATTAAATAAGGTCTTGCGTCAATCGTCAACCATATCATCGGTGGTGGCTAATTTTATCGCTACACAATGTGGTGATGATGTTTTGGATGACGGTGATATAGGTAAGCTCACTACCCAATTAAATACAGCTTTAGAGAAAAAAGCTTTAATAGAAATTCCAAGTGCTTCATTAACACAAAAAGGTGTTATTCAACTTACAGATGTACTCGGTGATAGTGACATATTAGCTGTTACGCAAAAGCTTGCTCAGGAAATAGTAAATTCGCTTAGTGAAAATATTAATAGCAGAGTGCCCAACATTCGGCAAGTGAATGGTAAGGAATTATCTGAGAATATTGATCTGGATGCTGTGGATATTGGGGTGTACACAAAAGAAGAAGTAGATAACCAAGTTAATGCCAAAGGTAATAGGAATACAGCCAGTAAAGCGGTTAATGGTTGGTGGAAATGTGGAGATACAGGCGTTATTTACCAATGGGGGCGTACTAAGGTCATTGATGCTGGCCGTATAGAACGTATTCAATTACCAATTAGTTTTTCCAATACGCATTATGCCGTCAATATTAATTCTATTCAAAGTAAAATGGGTTTTATGGGGGCATCTGTTGGCTATGTAAATGTAATTGATAATTCATCTTTCGATTTATTAAATTCTTGGGTAAATGCCAAATGGGATAGCCCATTCTTTTGGATAGCGATAGGATATTAACTATGTATTATTACAGTGCAAAAACGAATGCTTTCTACCCGGTAGAATTGGAACAAAATTATATTGCTGCTGGTTCATTGCCTGATGATATTATAGAAGTCAGTCATGATATTTATCAGGAATATGCTGCTAATCATGCTCCAGAAGGGAAACACCGTGTAGCAAATAAAAACGGTTTGCCGGAGTGGGCAGATATTCCCCCGCCAACGAAAGATGAATTACGGCAACATGCTGAACTCCAAAAACAACAACTTATTGCTGAGGCAACCAATCAAATTGCGCCACTGCAAGACGCTGTTGATTTAGGTATTGCGACTGAGGAAGAGAAAATAGCTTTATTGGCATGGAAAGAATACAGAGTAATACTTAATCGGATAGATGTTTCACAGGCAATGGATATTGATTGGCCGGAAAAACCTGAAGAATAAATAGACGAAATTTTTCAATCCACCCCCAAAATTGACCTGTTTGATTTTTTGGGGGTATATCTGGCTTCCAATTTAAATCTTAATTGTTGATTATCTTCTATAGGCTAATTTTATTATTCTTTATTTTATATGAGATTATATTCTATATAAACTAATGGAGAAAATAATGATAGACTTTAAAGGATTGGGTCATATTAATATCGTTGTAGATGACATGATGGCAGCAATAGACTTTTATAAAAATCTATTTGGGGCAATACCAAGACAATTCTTTCCTCATTTTAAAAATAAGGGTTTTGCAAAGTCAGCGGGTTTTATTGATAACCCTGAACAGATTGATGTATCAATGGCATTTTTGGAAATTCCTGGAGCTAGGGTTTTTATTGAGTTAATGGAATATCATCATCCGACGGGAGAAAAAAGGGTTGAAATAAAGGAAGCTAATGATATTGGTGGTATTGGGCATATTTGCCTTAGAATACAAAATATAGATAGTGTATTTGAATATATAAAAAACTTTCCTGATGTCAGATTGATAAATTCATCACCATTATATAAGCCATACAAAATAGATGAAATTACCAGTGATGAATTTATGTTCTTTAACGAGGAGGATGAAAAAAACTCTGTTTTAAAACAAAAAACTTGTGAGATTATGGGCAAGATAAGATATTTTTATTTTATCGACAAATATAATATTCAATGGGAATTTGAAGAAGGCCATGATGATATTGGCACTGATTAAGTAGTGCTTAATAATTATTTTATTTGTCGATCTGCTGCCTGAAACGGTAGATAGTGTCGTTACAAGTGTAGTGAGGTATCTTCGGACAGGCTGAATTAGTTGCATTATTTATGGGAGTAACTCCCGCGCCAAAGGGCGGAGAAATCGCATGAAAGATGAAATATTTGCCGATCTGCTGGCTAGTGCAGAAGAAATGGTGAAAATTGAGAAGGGTGAGCTGACACCGAAACCAGAACATGTTCATACTTTCACCGAGATTGATGTTAAAGCAATACGCGAAGCTACCGGCTTGAAGCAGCAAGATTTTGCTGTGGCGGTCGGGGTAAGTTATGACTTGGTGAAAAGTTGGGAAATCCAACGCCGTTATCCTACTGGCGCATCAAGAAAACTGTTGTTGTTGCTTCAGGCGAATCCTTTTATTATCAACCAGCTTAAAATGATTTAATTGAGCGACAGCAGGATTAGGAACTGTACGAAAAAGGGCTGTAGTAAAAGGTTCGGTACCAGTCAGATCTGTTGACAAGAACTGAGCTTGAGTATATGCACGACAGATAAAAATAGCCCAGAAGATTGGGCTATTGTGAAAGTTGTATTAAGAAAAAACGACTTTAAGGCTACCGGGTGTTCGGCGTGGTTTCCCGATCACAATCTGAACGTCCCGCCCTAGTCGATTCAGGCAATCTAGCATTTTTGCCTCGCTGATCCCCCGGAGCTGCCCACGTAGCATGTTAGATAAGCGGGGTTGAGTCATGCCTAACAATTGTGCGGCTTTTTCCTGTGTTAGGCGGCGGCTTTTAATGATGTTGCCGATGGTGGTAGCAAGTTGTGCTTTGACTTGCATTTCTTCGGCATCTGCCGTACCGAGATCGGCATAAATGTTACCGCTACTGACTTCGATATTGTGGTTCATATTATGTTCCTCTGGCATGGTCTTCTGCGATTTTCAATCGCTCACGAATTTTATCCATCTTTTCCTTCGAAAGGGTAGGAGATAAAGACATTGTCCGGTCACTGTATGCGTTTGCAAGAGGTCAGAATATCTATCTGCTACATGCATTCGTGAAGAAGACCGACAAAACCCCGGCAGCAGCCATCAAGACAGACCATACGAGGCTTAAGGAGTTCAAATGAAACCAATATCACTGAACGAATTGAAGGAGTTGATGTTGAATGACGCGGAGTCTATCGCTGCGTATAAGGAGGCCGACAAAGAATTGGAACTGATACAGATATTGTTTGAGATGCGTGAACGTTCTGGCATGTCAAAGACTGAGCTGGCAGATAAAATCGGTATCAAACCATCAGGTATCAATCGGCTTGAAAAAAATCCTCTTGGCGCAAGTATGAAGACCTTGGAACGTTATGCGGCAGCGTGTGGCGCGGTTATTAACTTCAACGTTCAATATCAGTAAAAGGAATGGGACTTTGGTCCCGTTTATCCCTTTAGCTGAAATAATTACGCTAAAGTCAACGTACTCTGCGTTTCCCCAAAATATTCCTGATAGCAAATTGTACGGCTCTACATTAAATCACCTGTGATACTTCTTAACGTCAATTGTCAACGATACCTAATAGTGTCATCAGTACGGGGACGTTTCACTATGCTATAGTAGGCCGTAATTTAATATCATTCTCCGCAGTATATTCCCTTATTTATGGGGTACTGAGAATGCCAAAATAATCTAAAAAAGTATAGCAATGCACCAAAGTAAAGAAATTCAAAAAACGTTTAAATTCAGCGAGAAAGATAGAGAAACAGTCAAATATAGTCCTAACCGTTTCTCCGTAGCTCCTATGTTGGACTGGACAGATCGCCATTGCCGTTATTTCCATCGTTTATTAAGTCAGCAAACGCTGTTATATACAGAAATGGTGACAACCGGGGCGATTATTCATGGTAAAGGCGATTATCTGGCATACAGCGAAGAAGAACATCCGATAGCACTACAACTGGGTGGCAGTGATCCGCAGGCGTTGGCGCATTGTGCGAAGATTGCACAGGAACGTGGCTATGATGAAATTAACCTAAACGTCGGTTGTCCTTCTGATCGGGTGCAAAATGGCCGTTTTGGTGCGTGCCTAATGGGGGATGCTAAACTGGTCGCTGATTGCGTCAAAGCCATGCAGGATGTGGTTAATGTGCCGGTGACAGTTAAAACCCGTATCGGTATTGATGAACAGGACAGTTACCAATTCCTATGTGATTTTATTGATGTTGTTGTGCAACGCAGTGGTTGCAATATATTTACCATTCATGCCCGTAAAGCTTGGCTTTCTGGTTTAAGCCCAAAGGAGAACCGTGAGATTCCCCCGCTGGATTACCCACGAGTTTATCAATTGAAAAAGGATTTTCCTCAATTAACGATTGCTATCAATGGCGGTATTAAATCGCTGGAAGAAGCGAAACAGCATTTACAATATGTAGATGGAATTATGGTTGGGCGAGAGGCTTATCAGAACCCGTCTATTTTGACACAGGTTGATCATGAATTGTTTGATGTTTCAATGCCGGTAGTTGATACCGTTGCGGTGGTTAAAGCACTTTATCCTTATATAGAGCAAGAACTATCAAAAGGAACATATCTGGGGCATATTACCCGCCATATTTTAGGTATTTTCCAGGGGATTCCGGGGGCACGTCAATGGCGTCGTCATCTTAGTGAAAATGCACATAAACCGGGCGCGGATGTTTCTGTCGTGGAACAGGCGTTAGCTATGGTGACTGAGCGGATGTAATATCCGCTCATTTTACTGTTAAAGGCACAGTCATATATGAGAATTGAGCACTAAAATATTTATGGATATTGCGTGATTTTTTACTGTGCTTTAATCTGTTTTTTCGAGTTAGTTTTTCATTATCGGACAAAAATAGATATCCATATATCTTTGCGAAATATTGTGATGCTGTTCGAATAAATTAATTTTGTCATATTGAAATCTGGAAAACTGTTCCGGGTAATAATATCCCAGTTTACGTGACTCTTGCTGATAGTAAGTATATAGCAACAATAGTATCCATAAAATATATATATGTGCAATGAAAGATGTCCTTCATATGAAGAGAGGGGATATTATTGTTATATATAGAACGGCCGATAAACAAGGGCCAGCACGATATAGATCTGTGATTAGTTCACTTTGCGTTGTTGAAGAAGTCAGGGTTATTAATGAGTTCCCAACGCTAGAAAGCTATATTGATTATTGTAGTAAATTTAGTGTCTTTAATGTAAATGAATTAACTGAAATATATAGAAGACGGCAGTATCCATACATAGTAAGATTTACTTATAATGTGGCTTTACCTAAAAGGATTATTCGTGATAGACTCATTAACGAAGTCGGTTTAAATAAAAGTGATTATTGGGGAATCATGAGATTGACTGATGATCAATTTAATAATATTATCAAACTGAGCGAAGCCAATGAAAGTTTTATTATCAATTAAACCAGAGTATGTTGATAGAATACTTGATGGTTCAAAGAAATTTGAATTTAGGAAAGTTGCCTTTAAAAATAATCAGGTTCAATCCGTTGTTATATATGCAACTATGCCGATAGGTATGGTTGTTGGCGAGTTTGAAATTGAAGATATTATTTCTGACGCTCCTTCCGTTGTATGGGAAATGACTCATCAATTTGCAGGTACAACAAAGGATTTTTTTGATAGTTATTTTGAAGGAAGGGAGAAGGCTGTCGCAATCAGTATTGGTAATGTTAAAAAATACGATAAACCTCTGCCTTTAAATGTGTTTGGTCAAGGGATAACACCGCCTCAATCTTATCGTTATTTATCTGCCTGAGGTGTGATACCCCTACCAAGAGGGGTATTGTTTTATCTTTCATATATTCAGCCAGCATTGCCCTCCGGTCTAAGGTTATTCGTGCAGGCAATAGCGGCATAATGAGGTATTAGACTTGCAGGCTTAGTTAATAACCCGTTCATCTTACTGTTAAGGGATCAGTAAACTTGATCCTTGCGTTGCCCGACTTTCCAGAATCTGATGTGCCTTTGTCGCTTCACTTAGCGGGAACTTCTGATTTTCTGGTACGTCCACATTAATTTTTCCGCTGGCAATCAGATCAAATAATTCTTTGCTCGCCTCATCCAACTCTTCGCGCGTTGAAATATAGCCGGCGATAGAAGGGCGGGTAACAAACAGTGAGCCTTTTTGATTTAAAATCCCCAAATCGACACCGGTAACTGGCCCGGATGCATTGCCAAAGCTAACCATTAATCCGTGGCGTTTCAGACAATCCAGCGAGTTCAGCCAGGTCGATTTACCAACAGAATCATAAACTACACCGACTTTTTCACCGTTGGTGATTTCATAAATTCGTTCGACAATATTTTCACGGTTATAGTTAATAACCTGCCATGCCCCTGCATTTTTAGCGCGTTGTACTTTTTCTTCAGAGCCGACTGTTCCAATCAGTTTTGCATCCAAAGCTTTTGCCCATTGGCAGGCAATTAGCCCAACGCCACCAGCGGCGGCATGAAACAAAAAGGGTTCGCCTGACTGGATTTTGTAGGTACGGTGTAGAAGATAGTAGACTGTCAGCCCTTTTAGAAAAGAAGCCGCAGCTTGTTCGAAGGAGATGGTATCCGGCAGAACAGCGACTCTGTTTTCCGCGACATTATGCACCTCACTGTAAGCGCCTAAAGTTGATTGCGCGTAAACTACACGGTCACCCACTTTTATGGTAGTCACAGCAGAACCCACTTTGGTCACTACGCCTGCGGCCTCAGTGCCCAGGCCGCTTGGTAATTGTGCCGGCGGGTATAGCCCGCTACGAATATAAGTGTCGATATAATTGATTCCAATCGCTCTATTTTCTACTTGTACTTCATCGTCAGCAGGAGCTTTGGGGGTGAATTCACAATATTGCAGGACCTCGGGGCTGCCAATAGAGGAAAATTCGATATGTTTTGCCATGACTCAACCTCATCAATATAAGGGGGAATGTGTGTGCACGTAGTAGTTGAATTCATTGTAAACAGGCTTTAATGTGCCAGAAATAATTACAAACTATATGTAATTACTCAAGGCACTTCATAGCGTATACTCTGTGCTGTTGTAAATTTATCAGTGGATTATTGCAGGATTCATGGCGGGAAAAAAATCAACTCACAACAAAATGGCTGAACCAAAAGATCGCCAAATGGAAGGGCTGAAACTTCCGCCGCACTCTTTGGAAGCAGAGCAGTCTGTGTTAGGTGGCTTAATGCTAGATAACGAACGTTGGGATAATGTTTCCGAACGTGTTACTAGCAATGATTTTTTCAGCCGTCCACATCGGCGCATTTTTGCTGAAATGCAGCGGTTGCTGGAGATGGGCAATCCTATCGACCTGATTACATTATCGGAATCCCTTGAACAGAGCGGGGAGCTAAATAATGTAGGGGGTTTTGCTTATCTGGCTGAATTATCTAAAAATACGCCAAGTGCAGCGAACATTAATGCTTATGCGGATATTGTCCGCGAACGTGCTGTTGTCCGCGAGATGATCACTGTTGCAAATGAAATTGCAGATGCGGGTTATGATCCTCAAGGCAGGAGTAGCGAAGAATTATTGGATCTGGCCGAATCACGGGTGTTCCAGATCGCTGAAAATCGTGCCAGTAAAGATGAAGGGCCGAAAGGAATAGAACAGATCCTTGAAGAAACCGTCGAGCGTATCGAGCAGCTCTATCAACGCCCTCATGATGGTGTAACCGGTGTTTCAACCGGTTATCAGGATTTGGATAAGAAAACCGCAGGCTTACAAAAATCAGACTTGATCATTGTGGCTGCGCGTCCTTCTATGGGTAAAACCACTTTTGCCATGAACCTGTGTGAAAACGCAGCCATGATGCAGGATAAGCCTGTTTTGATCTTTAGTCTTGAGATGCCCGGCAACCAGATCATGATGCGTATGCTGGCGTCCCTTTCACGGGTGGATCAAACCCGTATCCGTACCGGTCAGCTTGATGATGAAGATTGGGCGCGGATCTCCAGTACGATGGGCATATTGCTGGAAAAACGCAATATGTATATTGATGATTCGTCTGGCCTGACGCCTACCGAAGTTCGTTCCCGGGCTCGGCGCGTCTTCCGCGAAAATGGTGGATTAAGTCTGATCATGATCGACTACCTGCAATTAATGCGGGTTCCGGCCTTATCCGATAATCGTACTTTGGAAATTGCGGAGATTTCCCGTTCACTAAAAGCCTTGGCTAAAGAGCTTCAAGTGCCGGTGGTTGCACTTTCTCAGCTCAACCGTAGCCTTGAACAGCGGGCAGATAAGCGCCCGGTTAACTCTGATTTACGTGAATCCGGCTCTATTGAGCAGGATGCCGACCTCATTATGTTTATCTATCGTGACGAGGTTTACCATGAGAATAGCGACATGAAAGGTGTGGCTGAAATCATTCTTGGTAAGCAGCGTAACGGCCCAATCGGTACAGTTCGCCTAACGTTTAATGGTCAATGGTCGCGGTTTGATAACTATGCCGGACCAAGTTATGACGACGAATAAGTATTAACCACCAAAGAATTAATAAATTTAAGGAATAGAATGAAAGCGGCAACCGCAATTATTGACCGCCGCGCTCTGCGACATAACTTGCAACGGGTAAGGGAGCTTGCTCCTAAAAGCAATCTGATTGCAGTTGTGAAAGCAAACGCTTATGGCCACGGTTTACTGGAGACAGCACATACGCTGGACGACGCCGATTGTTTCGGTGTAGCGCGAATTGGTGAAGCATTGACGTTGCGTCATGGTGGTATCGTCAAACCGATTCTGTTACTGGAAGGATGCTTTGATGCGTCTGACCTGCCAGTACTGGTTGCTAACTATATTGAAACTGTGGTTCACAGCATTGAACAGTTGGAAGCACTGGAGCAGGCTAAGTTATCCCATCCGGTAAAAGTATGGATGAAACTAGATAGCGGGATGCATCGCTTAGGTGTACGGCCGGAAGATGCCGAAGAATTTTATCAACGGCTAAGTCGTTGTAAAAATGTACAGCAGCCCGTCAATATTGTCAGCCATTTCGGCAGGGCTGATGAGCCAACGGTAGATACAACTAGCCGGCAGATAGCTTGTTTTCAGGCTTTCTGTGCGGACAAACCGGGAGAAAAATCTATTGACGCGTCAGGAGGTATCCTGTTGTGGCCGGAAGTCCATCAAGATTGGGTGCGCCCTGGGCTGATTATGTATGGTGTATCGCCATTGTCTGATAAAACGGCCGTGGATTTTAATTTGATCCCCGCGATGACCTTAAAGTCGAGCTTAATTGCTATTCGTAAGCATAAAGCTGGAGAGTCGGTTGGCTATGGTGGGACCTGGGTCAGTGAACGTGATACTTGTCTTGGGGTTGTGGCTATCGGTTATGGTGATGGTTATCCGCGCAGTGCGCCTTCGGGAACGCCAATATATATTAATGGCCGTGAAGTGCCGATTGCTGGCCGAGTTTCGATGGATATGATCTCGGTTGATTTGGGGCCTGATGCGACAGATAAAGTGGGTGATGAAGTGGTGCTCTGGGGAGATGTACTACCGGTGGAACGGATTGCTGAATGCACTGGTATCATTACTTATGAGCTGGTGACTAAGCTTACTTCCAGAGTGGTGATGGAATACCTGGACGAATGATGTTGTAGATTATATTGTTTATTAAATAACTGACTGATAAGGAGTAGAGCCTGATGTTCCAGAATGTTGATGCTTATGCTGGTGATCCTATTCTTTCGCTGGCTGAAGAATTTCAAAAAGATCCTCGTGCGGAAAAAGTTAATCTGAGTATCGGGCTGTATTACGATGAGCAGGGTGTGACTCCGCAATTGCAGGCGGTGGCTACCGCGGAAGAACAACTTAGAGCGTTGTCACAGACTGCTTCTCTTTATCTGCCGATGGAGGGATTGGAATCCTATCGTCTTGCGGTTCAGGAACTGTTATTTGGTAAAGATCATCCGGTGTTGAAACAACGGATAGTGGCAACGATTCAATCATTAGGCGGTTCTGGCGCTCTTAAAATTGGAGCTGACTTTTTGCGTCGCTATTTCCCTGATTCAGAAGTGTGGTGCAGTGATCCAACTTGGGAAAACCACGCGGCTATTTTTGCGGGGGCTGGTATTAAGGTGAACTATTACCCTTATTTTGATATACAGACTAAAGGGGTAAAATTCGATGAAATGCTGGAAACATTCAGGAAATTGCCGGCAAAAAGCATTATTGTGATGCACCCTTGTTGCCATAACCCAACTGGATCGGATCTGACCAATGATCAATGGGATCAAGTTGTTCAGATTGTTAAAGAGAGAGAATTACTGCCATTCCTTGATATTGCTTATCAGGGACTTGCGGGGGGTATGGAAAAAGATGCTTATGCCATTCGTGCAATGGCGAACGCTGGTTTGCCTTGTCTGGTGAGTAACTCTTTCTCCAAGATATTTTCTATGTATGGTGAGCGCGTGGGTGGTTTGTCTGTCATTTGCGATGATGAACAGACCAAAGAGCGGGTATTAGGGCAGTTGAAAGCGGGTGTGCGTCGCGTCTACTCTAGCCCACCGAATTTTGGTGCGCAGGTTGTGGCGAAAGTACTGACTGATCCTGCTTTGAAGGCACAATGGTTGACAGAAGTTGAACATATGCGCTTGCGTATTTTGGAAATGCGTACGGTGCTGGTGGATGCTTTGAAAACCGCACTACCAGAGAAAAATTTTGATTATTTTCTGAAACAGCGCGGGATGTTCAGCTATACCGGTTTTAGCCAGCGGCAGGTGGATCGCTTACGCAAAGAATTTGCTGTTTATCTGGTCGGTAATGGCCGAGTCTGTATACCGGGTGTTAATCACCGTAATGTTGCACGTGTTGCTGAGACATTTGCGGCGGTAAATAAGTAATAAATTCTGATGTAAATAATCTGCTATCGATGATAATGATCGATAAATTTGTAAAATAGCAGTAAATACATCCTTGAAGCGCGCTATTTATGGTGCGCTTATTTTCCCTTCCTAATATTAATTTAATGTGGCGCGTAATTAGCAACGGCTGATCAGAACGTAGCATTAAAAATTTTTATGAGGTAAGTTATGGGATTAAAGTTAAATATTGCGTGGTTTGATAAAAAAACGGAAGAGTTTATTGGTGAGGAATATTCTAGAGATTTGGGAGATGATGGTTCAGTAATAGAAAAATTAGGGCTTCCTATTGAAGATAATATTAATAATGGTGCATTCGATGTAAAAAAAGAATGGGTGCCAACACTTGAATCATATTTTAAAAATAAAATTGAAACAGATAAATATTGGTATCAAATATCATTCGACTATCGAAATAAATGGTCATGAAGTTGTAATTTAAATTTAGTTACTTAAACCTTGTTGTGGCAAGGTTTAATACTATTTGATGGTGATGTTTAAATGGCAACAAGTTCCAGATGTTTGCCCAAGGCATTTAACGCATTCGCGATGGTGTCAATTTTAGTGCTGTGACCTAATTTCCTCAGCGGTTCTGGAATTTCTTTACTAGGGTGCCTTGGCATCGTGGTTTGCTTACCGTTCAAGAAAACTTTCAAGTGGTTAGTCCCATCTTTAAATTCTGTTCCTTGAGCTTTAAGCTACCGGCGAAACTCGCTTTGCTTCACTGCCTCCTCCTGTTTGTTTAATTTGAAAATAAACATTTTTATTTATATGAGCAAGAGGTTTATAAGCATTTTTGTTTATAAGAATAATAGCGTTATAAATATTTATATTTGTTCTTTATATGATGGAATCTAATGTGAGAATTATTCTAATTGCAGCGTATATAATTTTTTCGTGGATATTTCCGGTTATGAAGTATATTTTTTAATGTGAAACAGATCAATTTTTTATGAAACATGTTTCAGATGGTGAAAAGTAATTTTCACCATTTCAAGGTATATCCAAACATTTGTTAGCTTTCGACAAGGATTTACTTAATGCTTTGTTTTGTTGAATTTATTTCTGGCACAAAATACCGGTTGATTATTAATATGCAGCAAAAAGGATTGTTTAGCAGGATTTAATTTGATGGTTATCACATAAAATAGGGCTGATAATCCAGTCATATACTCTTACGATCGTTCTCCCAACTTCGTTGTAAAGTAAAAAATCCCACTTTACTATTTTTCCTTTAACACATAAAACAAACGCGTGTTTAAGAACAAACAAGTGTCCAAAAATGACGAATCGGGAAAAACAAATATTACAACTTCTGAGACGAGATCCGTTGATCCCACAGCAGGAAATTGCCGATATTTTAGGTATAAGTCGCTCTGGTGTTGCTGGCCATATTATGAATTTAATGAATAAGGGATATATAAAAGGGAAAGGTTATATTTTATCTGATCATAATTATGTAGTAACGGTTGGTTCTATTAATATGGATGTTTGCGGTTATGCATCGGATAAACTCATTTATCAAGATTCTAACCCAGGAAAAATAAAATGTACCCCGGGTGGTGTAGGAAGAAATATTGCCCAAAATATCGCATTATTAGGTAAAGAGTGCCATCTTATTTCTGTTGTTGGCGATGATTTCTATGGTAGCACTTTACTAGATCAGGCTAGATGCGCAGGGGTTAATGTCGACTACTGCTATAAACTTTATGGTGAAAATACTTCGACATATGTCTCCTTATTAGATGACGGCGGTGAGATGTTGGTTGCCATCAATGATATGCATATTTTGGAAAAATTGACGCCATCGTTGCTAACGAATCATTATGATCTTATTCGGCATGCCGGTGTACTGGTTATTGATTGCAATTTATCTGAAGAAGCTTTGGTTTGGTTGTTGACTAACGCCGGAACGGTGCCGATATTTGTGGATACAGTATCCGCATTTAAAGCGCCTAAGATTAAAAACTGGCTTTCCTATATTCACACCTTAAAACCTAATTGTCTGGAAGCGGAAGCACTGAGTGGAATGAAAATCACCCAACCTACCGATGTTCCGGCAGTAGCGCGGTGGTTTCACGATCAAGGTGTGCAGCGGTTAGTACTCAGCATGGGCGTAGAGGGTGTCTACTTTAGCGAAAGCGATGGTGTGGCAGGCTGGTCACTTCCCATCAGTATCAAGATTGTCAATGTAACAGGGGCCGGAGATGCCATGATGGCTGGGCTGGTGAACTGTTGGCTAGAAAATATGACGCTGGCAGAAAGTGTTCGCTTTGCTCAAGGGTGCTCTGCGCTCACGCTCTCTTGCGAATTTACCAATAATCCAAATCTGTCAAATGGCAGTGTCCAAAAACTGCTGGAATTATAATCATGAAAAATCATGCTATTAGCAATAAATATTTGGATATTTCCCCGGAAGTTACAGAGGCTTTAGAGCATAACCGGCCGGTTGTGGCGTTGGAATCTACCATTATTGCTCATGGAATGCCTTACCCGCAAAATGTAAAGACTGCGTTGCAAGTTGAGCGGAAAATCAGGGAAAATGGCGCTATTCCTGCAACAATTGCTGTTATCAATGGGATGATGAAAGCAGGACTCTCTCATGAAGAGATCGAATTTTTGGGTAGAGAAGGTGACAAGATAACTAAAGTCAGTCGTCGTGATTTACCCTTTGTTATCGCGGCTGGAAAAAATGGCGCGACGACGGTAGCTTCTACCATGATTATTGCGGCAATGGCCGGGATTAGAATCTTCGCTACCGGCGGTATTGGCGGTGTGCACCGGGGAGCGGAACAGACTTTTGATATTTCGGCGGATTTACAGGAATTAGCGAAAACCAGTGTCGCAGTAGTCTGTGCTGGCGCTAAATCTATTCTGGATCTTGGCCTGACAACAGAATATCTTGAAACTCATGGCGTACCATTAATTGGCTATCAGACTCACTCTTTACCGGCGTTTTTCTGTCGTACTAGCCCATTTCCCGTCAATATTCGTCTGGACTCCCCAGAACAGATAGCTCAGGCGATGGCAGTAAAATGGGATACTGGATTACAGGGAGGTTTGGTGATTGCCAATCCTATCCCTGAGCCATACGCTATGCCGGAAGCGGAGATCAATGCTGCTATCGAACAGGCGGTGCACGAATCCATAGAACAGAAAGTAAATGGAAAGGCGTGTACGCCGTTTTTGTTATCCAGAGTGGCTGAGTTAACTGGGGGTGATAGCTTGTCTGCCAATATTCAGTTGGTACTTAATAACGCTGAACTGGCAGCGAAAATTGCCTGTTGTTACTGGGAAAACAGTTGTTACAGAAAACAGAGAACAGGAAACTGAACACAGGAAAAAGGGGCTTAAATCGCCCCTGTTTGCCGATTATGCTTCTTTCTTCAATATAGGTTTCAGGAAACGTGCAGTATGTGATTTCTCACATTTGGCGACCTCTTCTGGTGTACCCGAAATCAGAATCTCGCCGCCGCCGCTACCTCCTTCCGGGCCAAGATCCACGATCCAGTCAGCGGTTTTAATTACATCAAGGTTATGTTCAATAACCACAATGGTATTCCCTTGATCGCGTAACTGATGCAGAACCGCTAATAGTTGCTGAATATCAGCAAAATGCAAACCTGTTGTTGGCTCATCAAGAATATATAACGTCTGCCCGGTTCCGCGCTTGGATAGCTCACGCGCCAGCTTTACTCGCTGCGCTTCACCACCTGATAGCGTTGTTGCTGATTGACCCAGACGGATGTAAGAAAGGCCAACGTCCATGAGGGTTTGCAGTTTACGGGCTAGGGCAGGAACTGCATCAAAGAATTCACGAGCTTCTTCGATCGTCATATTCAATACTTCATTGATATTCTTGCCCTTATATTTTACTTCCAGTGTTTCACGGTTATAACGCTTACCTTTGCACTGATCACAAGGGACATAAATATCAGGCAAGAAGTGCATTTCTACCTTAATAACGCCATCACCTTGGCAAGCTTCACAGCGCCCACCTTTAACGTTAAAACTGAATCGTCCAGGTGTGTAACCACGGGCGCGTGATTCAGGTACGCCAGCGAACAATTCACGGACTGGTGTGAATACGCCGGTATAAGTTGCCGGGTTAGAGCGGGGAGTTCGGCCAATCGGACTCTGGTCAATATCAATCACTTTATCGAAATGCTCTAGCCCTTGAATATCGATATAAGGGGCAGGAGTGATATTGGTCGCGCCATTTAACTGGCGTTGGGCGATGGGGAACAGAGTATCATTAATTAGCGTTGATTTACCGGAACCAGAAACCCCGGTA
Source organism: Photorhabdus akhurstii (assembly GCF_018448925.1). Lineage (GTDB taxonomy): Bacteria > Pseudomonadota > Gammaproteobacteria > Enterobacterales > Enterobacteriaceae > Photorhabdus > Photorhabdus akhurstii. The sequence goes on from NZ_RCWE01000013.1 coordinate 46,974, forward strand.
ATACAAGTAAATAACCCAACTGGCAGATTGAACGTCACATTTTTCAGGTTATTACCTTTCGCTCCGAGCAGTTTCAGCACCTTTTTCGGATCAGCCGGGATACGCTTTTCTGGGATGGCAATTTCACGCTTTCCACTCAGGAATTGACCTGTTAGTGAATCTTTGCTCACCATAATATCTTTAACTGTGCCCTCCGCGACGATTTCACCACCGTGCACGCCGGCACCGGGACCGATATCAATGATATGGTCGGCAGCCCGGATGGCATCCTCATCGTGTTCAACCACAATCACGGTATTTCCCAGATTGCGTAAGTGGATTAGCGTTTCCAGCAAGCGTTCATTATCCCGCTGATGTAACCCGATAGAAGGTTCATCAAGTACATACATCACTCCCACTAAACCGGCGCCAATCTGACTGGCAAGGCGGATACGTTGAGCTTCGCCACCGGACAGAGTTTCGGCAGAACGAGAGAGAGTCAGATAATTCAGACCAACATTAACCAAGAATTTCAGACGGTCGCGGATCTCTTTCAGTACTTTTTCAGCAATTTGCGCACGTTGACCACTGAGTTTAATGTTTTGAAAAAAATCCATCGCATGGCCGATACTGAAATCTGAGATCTCCGGGAGAGTGGTATTCTCAATAAATACGTAGCGGGCTTCTTTACGTAGGCGGGTTCCGTGGCAGGAAATACACGAGCGGTTACTAATATATTTCGCCAGCTCCTCCCGAACGGCAGTAGATTCCGTCTCTTTATAACGGCGCTCCATATTATGCAGTACACCTTCGAACGGATGGTTACGCACTGTGGTATCGCCACGGTCATTGGTGTATTTAAATTCGATGGATTGTTTACCGGAACCATACAACACCACTTTCTGAATATTGGCGCTGAGGGAATTGAAGGGTGCTTCGATGTCGAATTTATAATGTTCTGCCAATGAACGTAGCATCTGGAAATAGTAAAAATTACGGCGATCCCAGCCACGAATTGCACCACCAGCCAGGGAGATATCACCATTCTGAATGACTCTATCGGGATCAAAAAATTGCTGAATACCTAAACCATCACAAGTCGGGCAAGCCCCGGCTGGGTTGTTAAAAGAGAATAGGCGAGGTTCCAGCTCACTCATGCTATAGCCACATGCAGGACACGCAAAGTTAGCAGAGAAAATCAGCTCCTCGGCTGTATTATCATCGATATTGGCGACAATAGCAGTGCCGCCTGAAAGCTCCAGCGCTGTTTCAAAAGATTCAGCCAGGCGTTGTGCCAGATCGGCACGAACTTTAAAGCGATCAATGACCACTTCAATAGTATGTTTTTTCTGTAATTCTAGCTTTGGCGGATCGGATAGATCACAGACTTCACCATCAATACGGGCGCGGATATAACCTTGTGCTGCCAGATTATCCAGTAACTTAGTGTGTTCGCCTTTACGTTCTTTAACGATCGGCGCCAGCAACATCAAACGATGACCTTCTGGCAGTGTTAGCACATTATCTACCATCTGACTAACAGTCTGTGCTGCCAATGGAATATCGTGATCTGGGCAACGTGGTTCACCTACACGGGCAAACAGCAAACGCAGATAATCATGAATTTCGGTAATTGTCCCCACAGTTGAACGTGGGTTATGGGAAGTAGATTTCTGCTCAATGGAAATGGCCGGGGATAACCCTTCAATATGGTCAACATCAGGTTTCTCCATCAGTGACAGAAACTGGCGCGCATAAGCTGAAAGCGATTCCACATAACGACGCTGACCCTCAGCATAAAGCGTATCAAATGCTAGAGAAGACTTACCTGAACCGGACAAACCGGTGATAACTATCAGTTTGTCTCGGGGGATTATCAGATTGATATTTTTGAGATTGTGGGTACGTGCGCCCCGAACTTCGATGTTATCCATGAACCATTTCCCGGGTTATTCATACGTGCATAAATAATAATAAGTGAGTTATTATTACACAGAGTTGACTGATTAGATATACAGTGTTTAAGTGAAATAATGTAATAAGTACGGAATTAAATTACGGTGAGCTTCGCAAAGTTCGTTCTAAAGCGGCTGCGTTTCATTTTTAGTATCGCATGTTAAACTGTGTTGCTTAATAATTGTAGAAATTCATTTCATCAGGAGTATTCCCAATGGCCAGCAGAGGCATAAACAAAGTTATTTTAATCGGTAACCTGGGGCAAGACCCGGAAGTCCGCTATATGCCAAACGGCGGTGCAGTGACTAACATTACTCTGGCGACTTCTGAAAGCTGGCGCGATAAACAGACCGGCGAGATGAAAGAGAAGACTGAATGGCACCGGGTTGTTTTATTTGGCAAACTGGCGGAAGTGGCGGGTGAATACCTGCGTAAAGGTTCACAGGTTTATATTGAAGGTTCTCTGCAAACCCGCAAATGGCAGGATCAGAACGGTCAAGAGCGTTACACCACAGAAGTAGTGGTAAACATGGGCGGAACCATGCAAATGTTGGGCGGCCGTGCTGGTGGTGGTAATTTCCAGGATAGCCAACCGCAAGGCGGCGGTTGGGGACAGCCACAGCAGCCACAACCACAGCAACAATCTCAGCAGTTCAGCGGTGGCGGCGCTCCTTCACGCCCAGCTCAATCCTCCGCTCCACAAAGCAGTGAGCCGCCAATGGATTTTGATGATGACATTCCGTTCTGAGTTCGATATTTTTATTTATAAAACAAATGGTTATTATGTTTTTCTGTGATAATCATAGGCTGTTGGAGTGCCTATTGAGAGCCTGACTAAAATTCTTACTCAGTAATGGGTTTGCACTTCGAAAGAGGGAGGGGAGTGCAGCATGTCAGGAAAAGGCTGGTTGCGGGGAAATAACCTACTTTGCGCCAGCCACTCTTGTTTTACATAAACAGATTCTTCTACCATAAGTGGAGTTAATTTTTAATGAGGTCGCTGCCACAATTTGGGATCGCGAGGCGTTGTTATTGCCACCCGAGACATAAGCGCCTGCATTGCGCCAGCCATTAATAAGGTAACCTTCTCTCCACGGTTAGTTCTTTGTCTGCATTCCCAGGCCCGTACTCCTGCTTGTTGCACCTTAATGCCGATTTCACGATAGATACCATGAGCAGAAGCGATGACCCAAGCTGAACGCAAAGGTAAACCGACAAGCCCTGTCAGAGCGGAGGTATAATAAGACTCCGCTTCTACAATCAACCGGGATGCCACCCGAGCTAGCGCAGGACGGTTTTCGGTATAAATAAGTGTGTCTGGCATTAGCCCTTCTTGGTAAAGCCATTCTAGCGGAAGATAGCAACGCCCGGCTTTCGCATCCTCAATAATGTCCCGAGCAATGTTAGTTAACTGAAAAGCAATTCCTAGATCGCAGGCCCGATCCAGTACACTCGTCTCGCGAATCCCCATAACCCTTGCCATCATCAGCCCAACCACTCCCGCGACATGGTAGCAATATCTCAGAGTATCATCCAACGTCCTGTAAGGCTCACAGAGTACATCCATTGCGAATCCTTCCAGATGTTCGAAGGCTTGTTGCTGAGGGATTTCATTACTCAGAGCTACTATCTGAAAGGCTGCAAAAGCAGGTTCGGTCATCGGCAAACCGTCATAAGCCTGCCTCGTCAGGTATTGCAGCATTTGAAGTTTCTCGCGGGCGCTATGCTTATCAACACTGCTTATTTGTTTCCCCAGCTCTTGCCCGTCTATTATATCATCACAATAACGGCACCAGGCGTACAGCATCATTGTGCTGTGTCGTGTTGCTGTATCGAAAAGTCGGGTGACACTGGCAAAACTTTTTGAGCCTTGCTCCATTATCTGAGTAATGTGTTTAAGTAGAGCGGGATTCATCTAGCGATATCCTCTAACATCAATGTGGCTGTGGCTTTTGCTGATCCAATCACGCCGGGAATACCGGCTCCAGGATGCGTGCCTGCGCCGACGAGGTACAGATTATCAATGCGGCTGTCCCGATTGTGTGGTCGGAACCAAGCGCTTTGTGTCAGCAACGGTTCAAAGGAGAAGGCCGAACCTAGATGGGCATTTAGTTGGTCACGAAAATCAAATGGGGTAAAAATACGATGAACGACTAACTGCTTGAGCAGACCGGGCATATAGTACTTTTCCAGATACGCGAAAATGCGGTCGCGTAAGCGTGGCCCCTCTATATCCCAGTTTAAATTAGCTGTTCCCAGGTGTGGTACAGGGGCCAGAACATAGTAACTTGCGCATCCTCGGGGAGCAAGGGATGGGTCAGTAACAGAGGGGGCATGGAGATAGAGTGAAAAATCCTCCGCCAGTCGGTCATGATAAAAAATATCTTCGATGAGTTCCTTATAGCGTGGACCAAAGCAAACTGTATGATGGGCTAATTGCGCATGGTGATGGTTCAGACCGAAATAAAGCACGAACAGTGAGTTGCTCATTCGTTTACGCACCAGTGTTCGGGCGCGGGCTATTCCGACCGGATGCTGACCCAACAGGTGCTTATAGGTATGAATAACATCGGCATTTGAGGCCACAACGTCACATGTTATATTTCGTCCATCAATTAATTGTACACCTGTGACCCGATTGTCATGGGTGGTGAAGCGTTTTACCTTTGCATTAAGCTTAATTTCTCCACCAATGTCAGTAAACAATTTCACCATTGCCTCAACCAGGGCGCTGGTTCCTCCACGCGGAAACCAGACTCCCCATTCTCGTTCCAGCGCGTGGATCAAAGTATAGATAGAAGATGCAGCAAAGGGGTTGCCTCCTATCAGTAGCGAGTGAAATGAAAATGCCTGGAGCAGGCTCTCATCTTTGATAAAGCGTGCCACCTGACTATAAACACTACGCCATGCGTGTAGACGTATCAACTGTGGAGCCGCGCTCAACATGTCGCGAAAAGAGAGGAAGGGCGCCGTTCCAAGTTTCAGGTAGCCTTCATGAAAGGTCTCCCGGGAATAGTCCAGAAAGCGTCGATACCCGTTAACATCTCTTGGGTTAAACGTATGGATTTGTGCTTCCAGATGTTGCTGATCATTGTCGTAATCAAACATCTTACCCGACTCCCAACAGAGCCGATAAAAAGGGCGTACGGGAAGTAAATCGACGTAATCAGCCATACGTTTACCAGCCTGTGTAAACAATTCTTCAATGACATTGGGAGCGGTGATTACGGTGGGGCCGGCATCAAAGGTGAACCCCTGTTCCTTATAAACATAAGCGCGTCCACCTGGTTTATCCCGTTGCTCCAAAATACATGTCGGAATTCCCGCAGACTGGAGCCTTATTGCTAGTGCCAGCCCACCAAAACCAGCACCAATTACCAGCGCTTTAATCATGATAAAAATCCTGAAGCTTCTTGTGTTGTTTAAACATTGCCTTTAAGGCGCCCTTTATCGGCACTGGTGGTTTACCTATGAGAATCCGGGCCTTATCGACGGAATTAAGTTGCTCCGCATAGAAACGCGCAATCAGATCTGGGGAAAGTTGATAGAAACGTTGCATTACTTGCCAACGTTGTTGTGGATCCCCTGCCAGGAAGAGCATGCGATTTAGAAGACGGAAAAAGCGCTGATGTTGCCACTGCTGTCGTGCGTAATCCTTGAGGGTAATGAATAAGGAGGTATCGGTAAGCTCCGGCAGAGCGACAATACGATCTGCCAACCGAATGGCGTGTGGCAGAGAGTAGCCTGTTGTGGGGTGAAACAGAGCTGCACGCAACCCACAGGTGGGCTGTCCTGCTAGTTGTGCCCAGAAAGAGGTAAAATCTCCCGTAAGTGTAATTGGAAGACAACCGCTCTCTTCTCGAATGAGTTTACCCAGTTTCCAGCCATGCTTCTTCGCGTACTCTGCGATAGTTGCTTGCGACAAGGTTTTATCAGGTGGCCCCCGATCAACGTAATGAGTGTCCTCTATCAGCAGACGAGTTGAGGAGAACGGCAGGACATAGATAAATCGATAACCTGTATCCTGCCCCACACTGGTATCCATTAAAATCGGGTGGGTTAAAGAGTGCGCCTCTTCCAGTTCCCATTCCTGACCAAAAAATGCCTGGGCGCCACTTTCCATAAATGGTCCTGGTCGCCAGCCTCTCCCATCAATGACTGCGCCGGCACTTAGAGATGTGCCGTCCTGTAAGTAGACTTTCTGTGGAGTTAGCTCCTGTACCAATACACGAGTCTGTATACGCTCGCCCAAATACGCATGGAGTATGTTTGCAAAGTGTTGGGATGTGATACTGAAATATGAATGTGGCAATGTGCGTTGAAATGCTGGAAAAATGACGTCGTAACCTGACCAGCGATAGGTGATCAGCGGTGCTATCCACCCATGTTCCGCCTCAGTAAGATCATGTTGATGAAATGACCACGTGTGATTGCCTCCTATTGCTTCTGTACTTTCAATAAGCAACACTCGCAGATGTGGTTTACACTGTTGGAAACGCATTGCGATCAGCCCGTTGGCCAATCCTCCTCCCACCAAAATCAGATCCCAGTCGTACATCATTTTGTTGATCCTCCGACAATCACAAAGTTATTAACCTCACCAAGAGTCATATACATCACGGAAATTCGTGTTTGTTGAAAGAGATCAAAGATATTCAGTCATAGCGGAAAAACTCATGTTGGTAGCAAAACAGCTGTACGCAGCGCGGCAATATCGGCGCTCCCTGTGCAAAAGCAGGCGATTTTTATCTGCTCAATAATTAATTGGAAATGTTCTATAACTGCATCTGTGGAGAGGGCGGCGCTATGTATGACGGCAGCGGCTTGGCCGACCAATTGTGCCCCCATGCAATAAGCTTTGGCGGCATCAACACCATTTCTGATACCGCCAGAGGCGATCAACGGCATATTTGGGAGTGCCTCGCGTATTTCACGCAGTGCTGTCGCGGTCGGAATTCCCCAGTCAGCAAATGCCATAGCTAATGCGCGGTGATATGGTGTGGATGCTCGTTCTGCTTCAATCGCTGCCCAACTGGTTCCCCCAGCCCCGGCTACATCCAGCATACTGACTCCAGTTTCTGCCAATTGGCGTGCGACAGGAAGCGATAAACCTGAACCTACTTCTTTAACAATTATAGGAACCCCAAGTTTTGTTACGAGTTGTTCAATAGCATATAGAATATGGCGCCAGTTACGGTCTCCTTCCTGTTGCAGCGCCTCCTGTAGCGGATTCAGATGGATAATTAGAGCATCGGCTTCAATCATCTGTACTGCTCGCAGAGCATAATTAAATCCGCGCTCGCCACGAATTTGGGCTGCCCCGAGATTAGCGAAAAGGAGAATATCAGGAGCTATCTGACGTAGTGAGCGACTAAGCCCATCGTTTGCTTCATTTTCAAGAGCAACACGTTGCGACCCGACTCCCATTGAAATTCCCAGTACTTGAGCTGCTTCTGCAAGATGATGATTAATCGCATGAGCACGATGAACCCCTCCGGTCATAGAGCTTATGAGCAGTGGTGCCTGCAAAATTTTTCCAAAGAGGGAACACTTAAGATCTATACTGTCTAGATCCAATTCTGGCAGAGCACAATGCTGAAATCGCCACTCAGCAAACCCCGTACCTACTTGGGACTTAGTTTGAGGAGGACGGAATATAATATCCAGATGCTCATTCTTACGCTGAGTGTGATCGATCTTTTTCATTTTTTTCGGGCCAAGGTTGAAATTAATTAAACATCGCAATACTTTTATCAAACCAGTGTCGTATAAAATATTGTGAAGCTAAATTTCTGCGATACACTATCGCCAAATATTTATCAATGTATCTGATGTGCCTGCGTAAGTGTTTATACACTTTAGATTTTCCGAGCAGCGTAACCATTGTTAACTTTTCCTTATCCTGATACATATCTTTCCCTGTATTATTCAGGTCATCACTCAAGTCATCCAGTAATTGAAACGCCTGCCCCAGATGTTGTGATATATGACGTAATGCCTGGCGAGTTATATCAGGTGCATTCACAGCAATTGCCGCTAATTGAAATGTTGTGTCGAAAAGCAAACCCGTTTTTAAATTGTTGGTGGTAGCAATGGCATGATAATTACCAGCACATAATGTATTGTTCAGATCGCGAAACTGCCCTTGGACAAGACCGTTTAAACCAACTGCATGGGAAAGTATGGCGACAGCAGCGGATTTATCGTATTCAGAAAGGTTTGTTTCTACAATGAGGCCAAAAGCTCGGCTTAGCAAGGCTACAGCCGCTAGGATCGCTACACTTTCACCATACTGCCGGTGAATAGCCGGGCGTCCGCGCCGATACTCAGCATTATCCATGCAGGGAAGATCGTCTAAAATTAATGAGGCTGCATGCACTATTTCAATTGCAGATGCTAACTGTAGAAAGTCAGTCTTCCAGGGGTTTTCTCCAAGATCCAGGACTATGAGCAGCAATAAGAGGGGGCGGATACGTTTTCCAGACACCAGCGTACTTTCTCGCATGGCTGCGCAGACTTTATCATCTGGCGCTCCTAAAGGCAGTACCAGTTCTAGATGCTGTTGTAGTGCACTTTGTAGCTCCAGTAATGTCTCTTCGTAATTCATAGCTCGTGCAGTACTGACGTTCATAAATATTTCCCGAATCACGTAAATAATTTCACTAAGCCATTTGAAAAACAATGATAAGCTTATATTACAATAGGTTTCAGGCTTATATACCCGTCATCTTTCAAGTTGCTTCTTTGTTGGCTGCACTCGCTCACCCCGGTCACATAGTTTGCTATGCTCCCGGGGATTCACTCCCTTGCCGTCGCGATGCATCTTGAAATCCATAGGGTATAGCATAACTTCATTTATCCAGCAGTGATGCATTCCCATAGGAATATGGTGCGGCAAACGTAATCTGCACGCCATTGAGAGATCATCAGCATTTAAAACTACGACATCTGTGCAGTGCAATTTTTCGACATAAACCTTAAAAATAAGCCAACCATCATCTTCTTTAACAGAACCCGGTTTGGCTACAAAAACAGGTTCTTCCGGCAAATCATTATCAAAACTGTGGCTTAATACACTCTTATCAAAACAATCAAATTTAATTATTGATCTCCCTTCACTTTCAGAATCCCCCCAACAAACGAACCAGGCATATCTGTGCTGTCTACCACAGACTGTCGGGTTTATGGCTGGGAAATCAGTATTCCCCTTGAATAAAATTTCTTTATCAACATTCCCGGATGCAGTGCATAAAGTAAAACGACAAAGTTCTGAACTATTATTTTTAAATATATTCTGTGTAAATACTGGGAATGACTTCCAAAATGAAGTGTCGAAAATCACATTCCCATCGGCATCTTCATAACCATTTGCGAAATGAAAAATAAATCCAGGAACTGCATCATAGAATTTCGCATCATGGCATTCTCTTGAAACTAAAAGAACCCGGCCATCTTCACTTTCACGTGAATTCATGGATGCAAGGATGCTTTCATTGCCAATTACATTCCTCAACTTAAGATTTATATGCGGCCCACCTAAAAAAAATAAAAAGTAATTTTTTGTCACTATGAAATCATGAATTAAATACCTTTTCTTAAGCGGAATGTTGCGTATAACCGTCATGTCGCCGGCACTGTTTATTTTGTATAGCGTCAACTTAGATCCAATACCATATGTCACACCAAATCCATATAAATTATCATCGTTTGGTATTTTTTTAGGATGTGCTGTAAATGGTACTTCACGAAGGTTAAGTTTGGGAAGGAAAGAAAATCGTGCTTTTAACTTTCCAGAAAAGTCATATTTTGAAATTGTCTCAAGAGTTACCGGATTAATTAAATGTGGCATCCCTCCTTCCCATAACGCCAGAAGTTTATGAGAATGATACACAATATTTGTATTTGCCGGATTTTTAATAATAAAAAATCTCATCCTGAGTTTTAGTTTTCTGGGGACGGTTCCAACGGAGCGATAAAGTAACCTTTGAGCTTCTTCCTCTTCTAAGTATTCCTTTGTTAACACATGTCTGTTTCTATAGAATATCCCATTATCACTGAACGTTACTTTAAATATCATCCCATCCCCATCAAATGGATGATTATAATATTCGTCTCCTCTATGCAGGCGACCGGGACCAATTCTAAAGAAAGTACCTTTTAACTCTGAAGGAACCTTTCCCTCAATAGGAACTAATTTTGAATCAAGTTCCTCCAACTGAGATTGAAAGGGATTCATATGGTTTTTCGAGAATACAAAATCGCTCAAGCCTTCACCTCTATATTTACAACCGAATAATAGGTAATGATTTAATACTGGAGCTCTATAAAAAGATACAACGATACTAAAGTAACAGTACTGCTCTGAAGATGAACAGTACTATTTTTTTTCAAATGAATTTTTATAACTGAAATCACAAAAAAGAGTTCTGTTACTAACTAACACACCTTTGGTGTGATGGTGTACATGTAGAAGGGTGACTGAAACATTAGGAGCAATGCCAGATAAACGTGTTCTCAGGCTCGGAGCGTGAGAGAGTATAAGCATGAACTGTCCCCCAAATGTTGGACACCAATCCGTACATAAGGGGGCAGTTTAAAAATGCAGGGTATATATGTATTACGAGACATCGATCAAACCAAGATCATTGCTTAATGTCGTACCACTGATATTGTAACTGGCAAGTGCTTGGCTTCCTTTTTTGTATAAAAAAGCTTTACGGGCTTCATTATCATTTCCCCATACCACGAATACATGCATAAAAACTATTGAGCCATCAGGAACTCCAAGATCGCCAGGGTCAACAGTATCTGTTAATCCAAGAGTAATATTATTACCTTGCTGACTTAAATGCTTTTCACCATCTCCATCCATATAACTAAATTGGATTCTGGCAACAAATCCACCTGAATTTTTAAGACTCATCTTGCCAATTTCTTGCAATGTCATTACAGTCTCCTTAGCTATCCAACTATATAAGTAATCTAAGATGTGTTAAATAAAAATAAATCTTACGAATGAAATAAATAACACATTAAAGCTACTATAACAAATAATTATCATATGTATTCTATGAAAAAATAAAAATTATCTTGATGATTACGAAGAATAAATAATTTACTTTCGTTAGATATTTAATTTGGCTCGTGCTTTTTCTTTATAATACAATGAGATATTTTTTTGTATAATAACAGCTTTATTGTTTTAATTGGTGGTAATTTCAATTTATAATGTTTGGTTGTTTATCATGGTAATTGCGAAATAATTACATCGTGAGTAAATAATTTCGTATTTATTTAATAATTCATTGGGTGTTTTCCCATCCTGATTTTTCCGTAGTCGATTATCTAATTAGTTTATGACCATAATTTATCTATTAATGCTTAATTAAAATCTGTACATTTGCATAATTAGTGCAAATGACTTTATCTAATATTATAAGATGATTTTTTGATTTAAAAATAATTCATTAGGTGTTTTGTATTCCAATGTCTGATGTGGGCAATTATTCAGTTTGTTCATAACGAATCCTATTTTCCATTTTGCCACCGATGAAAAGTTTGTTTCCTAATTCTTCTGCCATTTTAAGTTGTTCAAGTAATTCTTCATAAAGTTGTTGCAGGAGGTTGATGGGATGCCGCTGGAGAACTCACTTCAAACCAGCGGCCTGCTCTACAGAATTGACCTAAGGTAAATAGGGTAAAAAATTTCTTAATGCCTCTAGTGTGGGACTTTTTGTCTGAACTCGTATCTAATTTATTGATTATCAGAACAAATTCCCTTCAATACCTTGGCATGATACGCGATATGCTCGCTGATAAAGCTGGCGACGAAATAATAGCTATGATCATAACCAGTGCGCAGATTCAATGTGTAGGGATGCCCGGTGTTTTCGCATACATCCTTCAACAGCTCAGGACGTAATTGCTCTTCAAGAAACGGGTCATCGGTACCGATGTCAATTAACATATGCAATGATTTGGCGCTATTGGTTAGCAGCTCGATTGTGTCATAGGTTTTCCATGTTTCACGATCTTCGCCCAGATAAGCGCGAAAAGCTTTTTCACCCCAAGGAACTTGAGAAGGAGCAACAATTGGTGAAAAGGCCGATACGCTGTGGTAACGATCTGGATTGCGTAGCGCGATCATCAGTGCGCCATGACCGCCCATAGAGTGACCACTAATGGCCCGCGCGCCTGTTACTGGGAAGTGTGTTTCGATCAGTGCCAGTAGCTCTGACACCACATAATCATACATGCGATAGTGCGGCGCCCAAGGTTCCTGTGTTGCGTTGAGGTAGAAACCGGCTCCCTGACCCAAATCATAGGTGTCATCATCTGCAACTTTCTCACCGCGAGGGCTGGTATCTGGGGCGACGAGGATAATACCTTGTTCGGCAGCGTAGCGTTGAGCTCCTGCTTTAGTGATGAAATTCTGTTCATTACATGTTAAGCCCGAGAGCCAATACAGCACCGGTAATTTCTGATGTTCAGCTTGAGGAGGAAGGTAGACTGCAAAATTCATGGTACAGCCAAGCACGGCCGATTCATGCTGATAAACATCCTGCCATCCCCCAAAACAAGCGTGGCGTTCAATCCTCTCCATTCTTTTTCCTCTCTGTAAAACATACAGGTTCACTTATCTCACGGTGAACCTGGGGGTTATCGTTTCCTGTTTTGTTAAAAACTGCCTATTACTGCATGGTTTTTAACTCCCTTAGAACAGCTTAGTAATGGATAACTGTGCGAATGGATTTGCCCTCATGCATCAGATCGAATGCTTCATTAATGCGTTCGAGCGGCAAGGTGTGAGTCACAAAGGGCTTTAACTCAATTTCACCTTTCATTGCCTCTTCTACCATTTTAGGCAACTGACTGCGGCCTTTAACACCACCAAAGGCGGTACCTCGCCACGAACGACCGGTGACTAGTTGGAATGGTCGGGTTGATATTTCCTGTCCTGCACCAGCCACACCAATAATCACTGATTGCCCCCAACCACGGTGTGCGCTTTCGAGCGCCGCACGCATCACATTGACATTACCAATACACTCGAAGGTATGATCCACTCCCCATTCCGTCATCTCAATAATGACCTGTTGAATAGGTTTGTCGTAATCATTCGGATTCAGGCAGTCGGTTGCGCCGAACTGTCTTGCCAGCTCAAATTTTGCCGGATTTGTATCAATGGCAATGATCCTGCCAGCTTTTGCCTGACGAGCGCCTTGTATTACGGCAAGGCCAATGCCGCCGAGTCCAAAGACGGCAACGGAATCACCGGACTGTACTTTAGCTGTATTATGCACGGCACCGATGCCGGTAGTGACACCGCAACCCAGCAGGCACACCTCTTCATGGTTTGCTTCCGGGTTGATTTTTGCCAGTGATACTTCGGCTACGACTGTGTATTCGCTGAATGTGGAGCATCCCATATAATGATAAATAGGCTGCCCTTTGTAGGAAAAACGGCTTGTGCCGTCCGGCATTACGCCTTTTCCTTGAGTTGCCCGCACGGCGACACACAGGTTGGTTTTTCCTGATTTGCAGAACAGGCACTCTCCGCATTCTGCGGTATAAAGAGGGATAACGTGGTCACCGGGTTTGACGCTGGTGACGCCTTCACCAACTTCAACGACTACGCCGGCGCCTTCATGCCCGAGTATGACAGGAAAAACGCCCTCCGGATCATCTCCTGACAGGGTGAAGGCATCCGTATGACATACGCCGGTATGACTGATTTTGACCAGCACTTCACCGGCTTGGGGCGGGGCTACATCGATTTCAATAATTTCAAGGGGGCGGTCCGGTCCGAATGCAACAGCGGCTCGTGATTTCATAATCTCTCCTTTTGGAATAGACAGTGCTATGTGTTTACGAATACAGATTAATAAAGTCAAGCGAGTTGTCAGCGAAGATATCTTTGTAATAGTTTATTAAGAATATGATTTCGCATCTGTAGAAATGGTACAAAAATTTTAACATTAATACGTGTTTTTAAAATAGCTTACTTGAGATAAGTGGAAAACAGTGATTCGTGATGGGCATAGATGTTCTTTCAGGAAAAGGCGGGTTGCGGGGAAATAACCTAACTTTGCACTATTCATTGCGAGTTCCATAATATCCAACATAGCTCTACTGGCTGGCAAAGTATCGGTTAAGCAACGAGATTCTTGGGAGTTATTCACAAATAAGCCAGAAATGTCTACTGGAATAAGAGTGACTTCAATGCTTCCTCAGGGGTAAATTTCTAATGCTGTAATTGAAGGATAATATGTGAAATGTAATTAATTTATAAAAAAGGCCTTCATAAATAATTGACCTATTTTGGTCTTTTCTTTTCCTATCTGAACAGACTGTTCAATACTCAGCATCAACTATGTATTGAACTCATTCACTTTTGCGAGCATGATCGCAGTTCATTCACCAATTTAGCTAATAGTTATGACTTCACCCGCAGCACTGCAAACAGCGATATCAAAACTCACCGTCTGGCGTAAAGGCGATCAACGCGCACCACATAAGCCATTACTGCTATTGTATGTGTTGTCTGAGTACAAAAAAGGGCATGAGCAACTATTTAATTACGGTGATGAAATTCATCAACCACTATTACAATTACTCACCGATTTTGGCCCCAGTCGCAAAAAACACTATCCTTCAATGCCTTTCTGGCGTTTACGGGGAGATGGCTTCTGGGAACTGGAAAATGCAGAACATTGCACACCACGTCCGAGAAGCAAAGAGCCACCAAAACAAGAACTTATTGAGCATCAGGTTGCCGGAGGTTTTGATTCAGCCAGTTTTCAGTTATTGCGCTGTCAGCCTGCACTTGTTGATGAACTGGCACAACAGATCCTTAATGAACATTTCCCTGAAAGCGTTCAGGTAAGCCTGGCTGAGCGACTAGGTTTTGATATTAACAAGGGGCTAAATAGCCGTGATCCACGTTTTCGTGGTATGGTTTTACGCGCTTATCACTACCGCTGCGCCGTTTGTGGCTATGATTTACGTCTGGATGGCTCACTGGTCGGTCTGGAAGCCGCCCACATCAAATGGAAACAGTTCGGTGGCCCTTGCCTTGTGGAGAATGGTTTGGCACTTTGCACACTTCATCATTCCGCTTTTGATAGAGGTGCAATTGGCATAGACGAGAATCTGAAAATTAAGATCTCTGATGGAGTCAATCGTAGTCCGGTTGTTGAGCAATTGTTCTGGGCCAGAGATGGCGAAAGCCTTTATCTGCCGCGTAATCGTCAGTATTATCCGGCAGATAGATTTATTGAATGGCACCAGACTCAGGTATTTAAGACATAAATAAAGTCAATTTGTGTTGCATTTCTTCCTGTATAGTTATTTGCCTCCTCTCGAAGTTCCTGTAAGTGGATGGAAACTGCTTTATCCAGGGCCTCAATAACATCAAAAACGATGCTGTATGCCACCGAAATAGCCCATGAGCATTCTTCGTTCTCATCGGTGTTAGGTAGATTATTCGTAACCAAGGAAAGAACAGAGCGTGCTTTCTTCAACTGCGCTGACTGCTGGTTGGTATCAGTAAAATCGATGGTCATTATTTGTTTCCTTTTCGGGCCAATTCTTCAACCAGCCAATGAGCAACATTGCCGGTTAATTTACTAAGCAAGGAGTAAATAACCTGAGATTTGTTTAAGAAGGAAACTAAGTACCTGAGGCACGATCAAAGTTTTTGCTAAAGAAAACAAAATCGTGGAGATCTTCAGGTATGTCTAATTTCGAAGAGCTTTACTGCTGCGTCGATAACTTTTGCCAAAAATTTATTTCACTCTGGCATCAACAGTTAATTAAAAATGGCTTGCTCAAATGTCACTGTGAAGTTCCCTTTTCTTTCAGTGAAGTGATGACTACCCGCATTTTATTCCACATGAGTCATTATCATAATTTTAAAACGTTTTATATTCAGTATGTAAAACAATATCTTAAGGCCGATTTTCCCAAGTTGGTTAGCTACACCCAAATGTTAATTTTGAAGCAAGGGGCGCTCATTCCTCTATGTGCTTTTTTACGTTACGAAAGGCTGAAACCCGGGGGATTGCTTTTATTGATTCAACTAAAATTGCCGTTTGTCACAACTTCCGGATTCCCTGTCATCAAGTATTTAAGGGTGCCGTACAACGAGGGAAAACGAGTACGGGTTGGTTTTATGGCTTTAAACTTCATCTGGTTATCAATGGTTGTGGTGAGCTTTTCTTATACATTCCAGCCTAAAAAGCCGAGCTTGAATTTACGAGATTGTGATATGGTTATCCTTAAGCGAAACTGAGGTTAAATAGCAAGATCTAAAGGGAGGTCGCTAATATCTCTTAACCGCTTACCGTCTATCATGGTTGTGAGTAGCTCTAAACTTTCTTCTAAGTTCAATTCCTGACAACATTCAAGCAATTCATACAGTGCAAAATGATAAACATAATCCATGTCACCAGTTCCAAGAGCCAGAGACGCAATACGACTTGCCATTGGTTCCGCTGTGACGGAAGTAATGTGTGGTGCTCGCCCTTTTCTGGTTCGGATTAAATTTAGAGCTTCTGTTCTGGTATTCTGAGCACGGTCAGAACGCATTGTAAATTTACAAGATATACTTGCGTGGAGAAGGGAATGAGGATTTCCTTTATGATTTACTTCTCTTAGCATTGTATTTTTGCTGCTAAGATTATCTACTACATCGATAGATTGATTAATGTCTTCATCCGGTTCTGGTTTTCTTGAGATAATTACATCCGGTGCAACTGTATAGCTGTCGCCGAGGAAGTTGCGTAATGTTTTGTTTTCCTGAGCAAGTATAGTAAGTTCAGAGAGGTGGGAATATTGTTCAAATTGGCCGAGGATTGCTCCACTGCGATGATGAACTTGTGCTATAGACCATTTTCCTGGCCGGAGGGTGTCCAGCGTGGGAAATGTATCGTTTAAAAATTTGGCACAGGCTGCTTCAAATTCGTTTCCGGTTGTTTGCCCATCCTTCTTCTTTTCAGAAATCTCCGGATAGATATCTAAACGATGAGCAAGTTTATCAAAGAGTAGGTTAGAAAGAAGAACACTTATACGTTGACCACTGTCTGCATTGCTCGCTATTCGTGTTTCTCCGTATTTATTGAACTTTGAAAAGGCCAAAGTCCTTTGTTCAATGAGTATACGGTGAAATTCATCGCGTTGCTGGGAAATTAATCCTTTCATGCTGCGTTACTCCTTTCTTGTATAACGGCAAGAATTACATCTCGAATGCTTTTACCAACGGCTTGAGCGACAGGTGGTGGAAATGCATTTCCTACCTGCCTGTAAGCATTTGTTTTTGAGCCAACGAATGTCCATTCGTCCGGAAAACCTTGTATACGGGCAGCCATACGTACATTTAGTAATGGCATATTCTCATATCCCTCTTTGATGGAGCCATCGCGTAATAAAACACCTTTAAAGTCTGGGCCGGGAATTTCATTGTCAGATCCTACCCGATGAGCATATACGCCGAGAGCTTGCCATTGACGCTTAGCACGAGAGGGACCTAAATCTGGGCCGCCATGTTTTTTTGAGCCTCCAACCAGCGTTGGAGCAATGGAATTGGCTCGCTCTTTCCAGTGATCAACACCGCTCCATCCTTTGGAAGCCATTAAATCATAGAGAGCTTCGCCTACACTGACAGGAATAGATGTCGTTGCTTCAGGCCAGCGGAATTTGTCAAAATAAGGTGCTTCTATTGCTACCAAAATAGCTCTTGGCCGGAGTTGAGGAACGCCAAAATTGCTGGCTTGCAGTAATCGCCATTCTGATTTATAACCGAGTTTCTTAAGTTCATTCTGGATAAGATCACGATATTGCGAAAATTTATTATCCAACAGCCCTGCTACGTTCTCGATCATTACTGCGATTGGTTTGACTGCTCGAACAACCTGAAGTGCGGCAGGGAACAGATCTCGCTCGTCGTCTTTCCCTAACTGGAGGCCAGCCTTGCTAAACGGTGGACAAGGAACACCACCTGCGACGAGCTCTACCTGTCCTCGGTATTTTACAGCGTCTTCCTCTGCAAAACGCCGAAGATCATCTTGTAGGATTGGTCCCCAATTAAGTGCTAAGGCTTTGTTGTTATGATGAAGAGTTGCACATGCGTGCTCATCTATCTCAATGAGAATGCTATGTTTGAAGCCTGCTTCATGGAGTCCCAAAGCCTGACCTCCCGCACCAGCACACATTTCTATTGTCCGCATCTTTAATCCCATAATTCTTACTCAAGAATACTGATTATATTAACAGTTGCTTTCCATATTCGGGAATAGATTGGTGAGCACAACTGGTAGAATATTCTGGTATCTCTGAGCTGTATCGCAACATGTTTTGCAATGTTTGTAAACGTTGAGTGACAATTGTGCATGTAAAATAAACTTATTGGGAGTGATGTTGTAAAATAAAGTAAATAATATCAATTTGTTATTGCTATGTGACGTGTTTTTCAGTTTTGTGTCTGAACATTTTATATTGAGCATTTGTTATACATTCTTCATAATCTTCTCCTGGTATTCAGAAAAGAGGAGGTAAGAATCTTGGTCCTGTTTAAGATGGTATAGGCAAGCAATTTTTCCCATAGTGGAGAAAGATGCTATGAAATATTAAAGAGAATTGACAATGGATACTCTTTCTAAACAGCAGCGCTCTAAAAATATGAGAGCAATACGCTCTCAAAATACAAAACCAGAAAGGATTATATCTGACATATTGTGTTTAATGGATGTTGATTATATACCTCACAGTGATGAATTGTGCGGGAGACCCGATTTTGTATGTGAAAATTATAAGTCAGTGATATTCGTAAATGGCTGCTTTTGGCACAGACACTTATGTTATCTATTTAGATGGCCTGAGACAAGAAAAGATTACTGGTATGATAAATTACATAAAAACGCAAAAAGATTTAATTATACAGTTAATAAACTGAATGATAGTGGTTATAAAGTTCTTGTTATTTGGGAGTGTGCTTTGAAGGGAAAGAAAAAAATTGATTTATCTATTATAAAGGATTGTATTGAAGAATGGCTTTGTGCAGGAGATAAAAATTGTGAAATCGATACAAGTGGCATAAAAGGTATTAGTGTGATTACCGAGGGAGACTGACGGGCCAATTCCCGAGGGACTTTGTCGTTTCAGTATACCTGCTTCTGGCTTAATTTGTATTAGCGGCGACTTGATCTGGCACTGGACCTTGAAAGGTTGAGAGTTACCGGTTTTGATATGGATGTCGAATCCTTATACAAAACACAAGAGGTAACTCCCATGTATCATACTAATAATCCTATCATCAAACACAAAGCGGGTTTGCTGAATTTGGTTGAGGAAGGAGGCGTCGAAGCATTAATCAATCGCAATCGTCGTGGTCCTAACCTTAAAAACAGGACCGATGTGGCAACAGAACAGATTGTTATCGACTATGCCATTGAGTTTCCTGCTCACGGACAGCATCGGACCAGTAACGAATTGCGCAAAAAAGGCATTTTCATCTCGGGTAGTAGTGTTCGTTCTGTGTGGTTGAGACATGACCTAGAGAACTTCAGAAAATGCCTGAAAGCACTTGTGGAGAGTGGCCAGAGAAAGCATTGAACTCAATGAGGCGCAAGTCGCGGCGCTGGAAAGGAAAGCGCATGATGATGAAGCTAATGGCGAAGTTGAAACGGCTCATCCTGGCTATTTGGGGTCGAAGGATACATTCTACGTCGGGAACCTGAAAAGGGGGGGACGTATTTACCAGCAGACTTTTGTCGATACGTATTCCAAAGTGGAACACTGTAAGTTTTATACCAGCAAAACGTCGATTACGGTGGCAGACCTGCTAACGATGGTGTTTTGCCGTTTTATCAATATCAGGGCCTCTCCGTATTGAGAATACTGACTGATCGCGGAACAGAATTCTGTGACCGGGTTGAACAGCATTATTATCAGCTTTACTTGACAATTAATGATATTGACCGCACAAGAACGAAAGAACTGTCGCGACAACCGAATGATATCTATGAAATGAACGCTTCCATAAAACGATTCTACAGGGATTTTATCAGGTGACGTTCCGTAAAAAACTTTATAGCAATCTTGCAACCTGAAAGCGGTTCTTGATATCTGGCTGACGTATTATGATAATGAGCGGACACATTAGGGAAAAATGTGCTGTGAGCGTACTCCGACGGAAACGTTACTGGATGGAAAGCGAATCTGGGCGGAGAAGGATCTGAACCGGATTTAATCTGACAGACGCTTGTATAAATAACCGGTAACTGTCAGATCAAGCCTGAGCTAATACAGCTTACCTGACTGCAAGCCGACCAGAACAGCAGGGGATTACATACATAAGTTACCTACAGACAAGCAGCTTGCACCAAAAGTTGAGGCCACCCAGATGTTCTTTCGACAGAAATAGCTGATAAAATTTTCGCCCTTTCGAATTACTAGCTCTGGTCATTCTTATGTAGCTGATAAGAGGGTATATTTATAAATGGAGCCGCAATGAAACTCTCAGATCTTGGTAGCAGAATATGTATCATAGGACCATCAAATAGCGGGAAATCCACACTGGCTAATGCAATTTCGGAAAAACTCAATCTGAAAGCCACGCATTTGGACCAACTTTTTCATTTAGCTGATTCAGATTGGCAACCGCGCCTTTATGATGAATTTATTACATTACACGATAAAGTAATAAATGAAGATAAATGGGTTATAGATGGAAACTATAAAAAAGCGCTTCCTCAGCGTCTTTCCCGGGCTACCGGATTAATTTTATTAGATATCCCTACTTTGCTAAGCTTGTCTCGATATATGAATAGGACTTTACTCCAAAGTCACCGACATGGTGGTCTTTCTGGGGCTAAAGAACGCATAAAATGGGAGATGATACATCACATTATTTTCGCCGTACCCAAAAACAAAAAACGTCATACTGAAATATACGAAAGTTTGTCAATTCCCAAGATAAAACTCATGTCAGTGAAAGAAATTAATCAGCAATATGAAGAGTGGGAGCTTTCTCATTATTTAAATCGGTGAGAAAGGGAAACAGCAGTAATTTGTATAAAAATAATCATTGAACTACATCTTGCATTTGATTCTTTCTTATTGAGAGTAGTTCATTACCCACTCTTTATTAGAGTTTTGGTTATCCTTGGATAAACTCATATATGTGTTTGTCATATAAAAGAGGTTGTCAAATCGAAAAAAGGAAAAATATCTGGCTTGTTGCTATTATCCAGATATTGCTCATGGATAATGGTGCTTATGGTATGGCGAAAGCTGTAGCCTATTAGCCTGCTACACAATGTAGATTTCAGCGGGCTTTACTCGACTTCTGGAGCGCAATGATAGCATAATTAATTGTATTTACTATAGTTTATTGGTTTGGCTAGACCCTGCAGGATTGAACATTGAGCCATAACATATTGTATAATACATTAAATTTTATGTTCAATTTTTATAGATGCCCCAAATACTTTCCCTCCTTAGGTCATATTAGTTCTTTATTCAACACAATTGACATATGGTTCATGTCGTGACAAGTAACAAATAATGTTCTTTAGTGAACATGAGCATGTATAACCTGCGATATTTACTCCATCATTCTAGAATCTGAATAAGCATAATTAAATGGTTCCATTAGGTAGACTGAATCTCTGAATTTTTATCGGAAAACACATTTTTTCATTTGAATGACCTGCAAAAGAGACTTCAACTGTAATATAATGCAAGAAATAATCAATTGCTTAATAACATAAAAAATACCCAAAGTGATGTAAGTTCTTCATGCCGTATAACTAGTTGTATACAAAATAATTTGTTATACTAAATGCATCATTAAGATTTAAACTAACATCAAAATCACGATAATCAGAAATGGTGAACTATAATGATCGATATCAGTTCTGCTAAAGTAGAAAAATTAATTGTTCATAGAGTAGGTAATAAAATAAGAGAAGAAGGATTTAGGTTCTCAGCTAACGAAGCATACACAAGTGACAATCTAGATGATTTATTATTAAAACATTACCTATTACCTCTTTCTAAGACTGATTCTTGTTTTCAATTTTGTCATGAATCAGATATAACACTTAACGAGATGTATCAGTTTTCTTCTCGGATTTTCACTAACCCTCAAAACTTTAAAGAACAATCAGTAAATATTGCAAAACATTTATACAGTGCATCTACCCACCCCAATATATCTGGCGGAGATTTTATTATTATACTTTTCTCCGATATAAAATTAGACAAAAAATCTTCCTATGGAATAGCAACATTAAGAATAGAAAGAAAAGATGATTATTTAGATATAAGAGATAACAATGGTATATTTCAACCACAAGAGAAAACTGGAATTTCATTAGCGAAAATACAAAAAGGTGCATTAATTCTATCAAACACGAATATAATATACGCCATAGATAGTTTGGGGCAAAAGACAAAATATTGGTTTGATTCATTTTTAAAATCAGTTCCTATAAAAACACCATTCTCTTGCGCTAAAGCTGGGGGGGAAATTTTAAAATCCATATCCGCCAAATTAAAAAAAACATCAGCATCCTTTAATCTTAACAATGAAATTGATAGTAAGATAGAATCCTCTGATCAAATTTCATTGAAATCTATAAAAGAAATAGCAAAAAATTATTTAAACTCAGAAGAAGTTGATACTGTTCTGTCTAGCGTTAGTGAAAAATTTGGGTTTGATTTATCCGATGATATAAATATTGACTCACATATTTTAAGAAACTATGCAAGAAAAATAACCAGCAAAACTAAAATTGATGATGGTATTAGTTTATTAATTACTAATAAAAATCATCATATTGAAAATATTTCAGTAAAAAAAACTAGTTCTGGACTACAGGCTCTTATCGACATCAGCATAAAGGGATAATAAAATGGGTGAAAATTCCAAAAAATCAGGTGAAATAGGAGAAAAAATCACCAATAAAATTCTATCCAGCATTGGTTGGAAGGAGTCATTAAACAATGTATCGATTAAGTGTAATAGCCCTGGACACTTAACAGAGTCAGGAAGAAAAAGAGCAACTCATGGAGAAGATCAGATATATATTTATCATAGCCCATTCCATGATGAAACGACTAACATTGTACATATATCAGTCAAAAATAATATACATAAATATCCCGCAGAAGGGACATTGAAAAATAAATTTAAAGAATATATTAACGAATTACAAAAAACCATTGATTGTGCTAAATACAGCCCTGAGCTAAAAGAACTAAGCACAGCAAATAGTGCCAGAAAGAACAAAGTTCACTCAGGTCTACTTATTTGGCTTCATAATGATAATACTAATATCGAATCCGATATAATATCAACTTTAGCAACAACACGCATAGAACAAAATATAAAAACACCAATTTATGTGATTGATAATGCTAGAGCGTCATTTCTTCTAAAGACAATAGATGATATTAATCGTAAGTTTGATAGTAATAAAATAAAATTTTTCTATCCTAAAATAGGCTCTTCTATTCTAGTTGAAGAAAACCGTACTGGGAACAATCTACCTTTAGAGTTAATTGCATCAGATATAATACCTTTCACTGTCGAAGAAGATAATGGGTTAAGCTTGGTTTTTTATGCTAATCAGACATTTAGTTCCGATGCTTACAAAAAGTTAATATCATACGCATTACAATTTTCAAACGGATTAGTCCCTAAAATAACAATTGGAATGCCTGATTACAATCCAACAAAACATGAACAAGATGCCAAAATAGCAAGAATGAACTTCTCAAATAGAAATGAATCTATAATTCCATTTTCATTTAGTCGCTCAATTCTTAGTTTACTGGAGTAATATTGTGGGAAATAAATTCGATATTAAATCAAATATATTAGCAGGAAATGAGCTAAGAGTTCTCCTGAATAGTGATCATATCTCTTATGGTGAAATACATAACACCATGAAGAAAAAGGGTATTTTTATTGGTGATTCAGGAAAATCGATTACTATACCGCTTTTATCATCTACGCTACTTACGCCTGACGAATTTTCTCATCTGATAGAAACAAGTGTAAGCAGAGAATCTATTCCTAAAAATAAAACACTTTCTCATGAATTATTAGCAGATGATGTAGATTGGATTACCCCTCTTAAAGATATATTTGAAGATCAAGAAAATGGAAATAAATTAATCTTCGGCATGGATAACATTTTGTTTGTTGATTATCCTGATGTAGTAGTTGAAGACAAAAATAAAATAAGGATCAACTACAAAGTTAATAGAAAGGATTATAGCAAAGATTGGATTGAAAGAGAGCTTAATTTTTCAGGAGATATAACTATTGAACATGTAGGGAATAAATTAAAACTTGATCTCTTAACTACTCATTCATCTAAAGAAACTGAAAAGATAAACAAAAAAATAACCTCACAAATATCAAAAAAATTACATAATTTAAATATTGTTAAATCAGAATCTCCAAATATAATTACATTTAACTCATTTACAAATGAAGAAAGAGTACGTTTTTTTAAAAGATTAACAGCAGGAAAGCCAAAGAATTTATCTATTGGTACTGTTGACAATATAGAAATAAACCTTGATCCTAATGGACCATCAATACCTAACGACCCAAAAATATCATGGATGGATAAAACAGTAAAGAGAGTAAAAATAGATGGAGAACGACTTAATGATATATTCCTCATTTCAGATGAAAAATATTATATTTATTTTCACATTCAGAAAATGGATATAGAGTTCGAATTTTCATTTGGTCAAAATTCAGGAAAATGCAAAGTTTCTTTTTCGTTTAGCACTCTAAGTAAACGAAATGGAAAAATAGAAAATAGTGAATTTATTTTTTCTTGTTCAAGAGTTAAAGTGGATAATACTACAAACGCTGATGCAAAAAGAACAATAGAAAATAAAATTAATATGTGTCTAAAGAAACTGATAGAAGAGAAATTTGATGAAATACTTTCAGAAAGAAAGGAAGGTTAAAATTTAATTCTTATAATAAATATCATAATTGAATAGAAAAGTATATAAAAAGGATCATATTGGTCCTTTTACACCATCATAAAAGGAATTGCTTACAGAATATAGAAAACACATTTGACTCCCATGTATAGAAAAATACGCGACGCAGTACGAAAATATATCCCACATATTTCATATCAGCCGTGATCATAATATAATAATTATGAATGATACTTTATCTCATGGCTGATTTCACTGATATTAGCACTATTTAATCGAAACTTTTCGGGCCGCCCGTTCAATAAGTTGACCATCCATATCGAAATATCGATTCGGCCAGATTTCTGAGAGGGGGATTCCGAGATAATCTGTAATTATCTATTCACCTTTAGGCCAAGGCCGACTGAGTGTATTGGCTAATGTAGATGAACTGACTCCCGCTTCACGAGAAACAGCCGCTAAGGTTGTTCCACGCTTACGTAATACAGCAATTATATCCGCTTGATGTAGGCGTGAGCCTGTAAGAATCATGTTGCCCTTTTGCTGCGGCGTCACTTTCAGCGGTAAACCTACAAATGTGACGCCTTAAGTTCTGCGAACGGTTAGCAAAAGTAGTGCGAGCGTTAAAATGCTAACAGGCACAGCAAAACGCTGCAAGGCTAAGTGTCAGGTAGCTGCAATAAGTTAATTGTTTGGGTGTAGAGAAACCATCCACTGAATATTTCAACCAGAGATAGTTAGAGGTGTAAGCTGTATGAGTGAAAGCCACCCTGCACGTATAAAGTGAAATGAGATCAAGACGTAGCTCAATTCCATTAGGTAAAAGACAAATGAAATTACGATCTGATGCTGATATACAAAGTAAGTGCATGACTTAATATTCAATGCACCCTAGTGGTAATATCAAAACATCCTTCTGGGGTAATTTTTAGTTTAATAAACCTTCATCGCCGAACTTTTTAAGATTGTTCTACTGACAATATCTGCTTCCAAAGGTGCGCAAATGTACTGCAATCTTGCTCTCCCTTTCAGGCTACGGGAGTTTTATTTCGCCACCCGGTGGGTAATCCTTGCAAGAGATGGGATTGAGACTCATCAATTTGTGAGCCGAGGAAAGGTGAGATAATGATACAGATGAAGAGGGAAAAATAGCGTACCAACCATCTAAACGTCAAGGTGTCTGGATGGTTAGTAAGTAGCTTATGATAGCTAGTAGTAGATCGACTGTTGTATATTAGCTCACACCTATATTTGCCCACCTACTCCCTTAAACTTCTCAACAAATGCAGCAATTTTCTGGAAAACAGCCTGTTTTTTCGTTCTGTATTCCGGGTTAAGTGGACTTAACTTAGGTAGAGTGGAATTGAGTTCTGTGCCGTTTTCACTTGCATATTCTCGTTTTAATGATGCTGTAATATAGCGCTTAGCCGCATCTTCATTTAATTTCTCCGAGCTAATTAACTCTTCTGCTTCACGTTTTTGTTCAGCTTGAGCAAATTTGAAAAATTCATCAATAATACTGGCCTTGTCGATAATTTCGTCTAAGTTAGTTTGATTAATGAAGTCAACAATTAAACTTTCTTTTGCTCGATTGCCAAGGCTGGAACGAATTAAACGGCGAACTTCATCAATTAATTCTGCCTTATTTTTATTCTTTTTATTGTTTTCAAAAATCAACTCAAGAATGTAATCTAAATTAATTTCCTGCGATTTGAGCAAGTCCACTTCAAAGACGACATCATCCCAGTCAATAGTAGATTTATCTTTCTCGTTAGACGACTTTTCACGGCGTAACCAATCACGCGTATCATTATAGGTAGAGCGGTAATCTTGAATAGTACGCTCAGTTGGCATCTCAATCGCTTGCATCGTGGCGATATCTTCATCACTCAGGTAGTATTTAGCCTTAAATGCCTCAACAGCCTCCGGATTACTAATATCTACATGTTGTAGAGCCTTTAATCCTGCAAACTCATCATAGTTTTGCAGTACATTCTCCGCACGTAAATATTCACCAAATAGTTTGGCAAAATCCTTTTTATCTTGCTCTTTAATAATATCATCAGGGTTAGGAAAGCGTCTTTGTAGCTCTGTCACTACCTCTAAAAATCCGCGACGTGCTTCGCCGGTGACTAAATCAGTAAAGCCTTCCATGTATTCTTTATAGCTTTTTTCCAGCACCACGTTTTTGGTGTTTTTATCACCAAACAAAGTGATAGCGTCAACTGTGGCTTGTTCTAAATCACGGAAGGTGACGATATTGCCAAAGGTCTTCGTGGCGTCATAAATACGGTTAGTGCGTGAAAAAGCTTGCATTAGGCCGTGGTAACGCAGATTTTTATCGACAAATAAAGTATTCAATGTCGGCGCATCAAATCCTGTTAAGAACATGCCAACAACAATCAGTAAATCTACTTCTTGATTTTTCACCCGCAGAGCAAGGTCTTTATAGTAGTTTTGGAAACCTTTACTATCTACACCAAAATTCATTTTGAACGCTGCATTATAATCATCAATGGCCGCGCTTAAAAATTCTTTGGCACTGCTGTCCATTGCGGTGAGCTCAAAACTTTCATCAATAAGCTCACCAATAGCATCTTGCTCTTCATTAGCGGCGAAAGAGAAGATAGTGGCGACATTAAGCGGTTTTTTATTTGCTTTATTTTCTTCAGTCTCTTTTTGTAAATGCTTGAACGCTTCATAATAAGCTTTGGCGGCATCCACGCTACTGACAGCAAACATGGCATTAAACCCCTTGCCGCCGGCTTGGAGACGATGTGTTTTTTGCCTGAAGTTATTTAAAATATACTGGGAAATTGCACGAATACGAACGGGATGTAAAAAAGCTTGCTTGTTTTCTGCCGCTGTTAACTTTTTCTCGTCTTGTTCGGTTTCAATGGACTTAAACTGTGGTCTTACATCGTTATAATCAACTTTAAACTTCAATACTTTTTCATCACGAATGGCATCGGTAATCACATACGAATGTAATTCTCGGCCAAATACACTACTGGTGGTGTCTGCTCCTAAAGCATTTTGCGGGAAAATTGGCGTGCCTGTAAAACCAAATTGATAATACTTTTTAAATTTCTTCTTTAGGTTTTTTTGTGCTTCACCAAACTGGCTGCGGTGTGCCTCATCAAAAATAAACACTACTTGCTTATTGTATATTGGTAAATCGCTTTCACTTTTTATTAAGTTATTAAATTTCTGAATGGTAGTAACAATAATTTTATTGTCATCTTTTTCAATATTCCGTTTTAGCCCTGCGGTACTCTCCGAACCATTAACACTGTCAGGTGAAAAACGTTGATATTCTTTCATGGTTTGGTAATCCAGATCTTTACGATCGACCACAAAAAACACTTTATCGATAAAATCCAACTCAGTAGCCAAACGCGCCGCTTTAAAACTAGTTAGGGTTTTGCCCGACCCCGTGGTATGCCAAATGTAGCCGCCACTTTCAGTATTACTCCAATTTTTAGCCTGATACGCACTTTTAATTTTCCACAAAATACGTTCAGTAGCCGCTATTTGATAGGGGCGCATCACTAATAAAGTATTGCTAACATCAAATACAGAATAATGAATTAACACATTCAGCAAGGTATTTTTCTGAAAAAATGTAGCTGTGAAATCTTTTAGGTCTTTAATCAGCGTATTATCAGATTTGGCCCAATTCATGGTGAAATCAAAACTGTTTTTATCACGCTTGGTAGTATTGGCAAAATAGCGAGTGTCTGTACCGTTTGAAATCACAAAAAGTTGTAAGTATTTAAACAGAGAGTTTTCTGTATTAAAGCTTTCTTTACTATAACGATGCACTTGGTTAAAGGCTTCACGGATAGCAACTCCGCGCTTTTTAAGCTCAACTTGTACCAATGGCAGGCCATTAACCAAAATGGTTACATCGTATCGATTCGCTTGCGCCCCTGTTTGCTTGAATTGTTTAATGATTTGTACTTTATTACGGGCAATGTTTTTCTTATCGACTAGATAGATGTTCTCAATATGTCCATCATCGAAAACAAAGTCGTAGATATAATCATTATGAATCTTACGAGTTTTATCTATGCTGTTATCGTTGGGCTTATCTAAGTACTGTTCAACAAAGCGTTGCCACTCATTTGCTGAAAAATCAACATTATTCAGTATCTGCAATTGCTCACGCACATTGGCCAGCATGTTTTGGGGCGTGTTTAAGCCAGAAACATATTCATAACCTTGGTTGACTAAATCGTCGATCAATTCCCGTTCTAAATCACCTTCGCTTTGGTAGGTTTCATTTAGCTGCAATTCCTTGGTGTATTTATCCAGTACGATAAAGTTATTTGATTCAGCAATAGTTTTGTATTCGTTCATACTTCACCTATAAATTCGATTCACTCTAATTTTCTGCCTGTTGGAAGCGGTACATAGTGTTAATTTCATTAACCAGATAGCGCAAAACACGCTTGTCATCTTCCGTAAGCTCGGCGACCTCTTCACCTGCATGTTTTGAATGACTAGAGATATTAATAATCCTAGCCTCATAAGGATTGGGCCTGCCATCATCGGTTTTTGGCAATAAATCACCCCACTTTTTATAGCCAAGAAAAGTAGAGGTTTTTTCTAATATATTTCTTAAAAAGTTGAAGTGATACTTGCTTACTTGACCGCTTTCGATGGCTTTTTCGAGTTCTGACTTCAGATAAAGATGATATGAGAATGGTGAATCATTCGGTTGGATTGCTAACTGATATGTGCCATCTTCATGCTTTGTCAGCCTGTATTTCTCAAACCATTTCTTTTTATAGCTTTTATCATCGCTGTTTAGCTCATTGTGTAGCACGTTATAGAAAAGAGGGTTATGCGTCGTGATGATGAATTTAACGCTAGACTCGTTAGATTTAATAAGTTGAGCAAGATGTACTGCCAACTCAATCAAATGGTTTTCATCTAACGAACTCACAGGATCATCAATAAAGACGTATTGCAATTGATTAAACTGATCTGTTTCTCGCTCACCAGGTTCAGCAACATTCAGCACGCTGATTACTTGCTCAATCAGTGTGTAAAATATGCTCCAGATAAAGTTGCTTTCTTCGCCTTTTGATATTTTAACATTTTCAGTTAGTGCTTCATTGCCACGTTCGAAAGAAAATGTAACCTCCGAACCATTTTCACTAAAATGTGGAGTTAATTTTTCATCCGTATAGCGTTGAAAGTTAGCAATGATATTTTGGTCTTGCCCCTGATCTTTCAGCACCCAATCTGTAAATGAATTTGGCTGGATTTTGAGTTTAGGCTCGGTATTCTCAGATAAGTCGTTATCCCAGTAAAACAAGTCTTCGGTAAAGGCGTTGTAATACAAAAAATTAATACGCGTCAATGATAGTTCTTCATTGTTGCCACCTTCATCATTATCATTTTTAGGAGCAACAAGCTGTTTAAATTCCCGCGAAAGCCGGGTTTTACCCGTACCATTAAAGGCATAGATCAACTGCACTTTCTTGTTGGCATCTTTTAGCTGTTGTGCTATTTCTATCAGCGTTTTGCTCATATTACGCCGCTACCTCTGGCTTAGGAAAACTCAATAGCAGATCGCGATAATATTCGTATTGCTTTTGACGTAATTTAATTTCACGCGGCAAGCCTTCGCTAATGGAGTTAGTTAAAGCGTCGAATTTATCTAGAATACCGACAAGACGATTCTGTTCTTCAATGGGTGGAACTGGGATAGATATTTTTGCAAACCCATTAATCAACAATGTGTTGACTTTGGTTCGAGCAACATATTTTGCTTTCTCAGCAATAAATGGAGTTGTTTGCATACAATAGGAAACAAATTTCGGATTCATCGCATGACGGAAAGCATAACAGTGATCATGAATAGCTACTTTTTCATTTCCGATCCACGCAACAGCTTTGCCTACATCCTCAACTGTTTCTCCAACATCGGTTATCACAACGTCCCCCGGCTCTGCATAGCGTAAAGTCGTTGCCATTTCAGGGCTAACTTTTGAAAGCACATGACTGGTTGATACACCATACTGTGTATAAATTTCACCGTAGTGGATAACGCTTATACCGTGTTCCACATAATCAGCTTTAGTAAAACGTTTGCCACGAATAAATTCACCAATTTCCCCCAAAGTCTTCCACTCCACCTCACTTCCTTCAAAACTTAACAAATGGTCTCGATAATAGTTGTATTGCTTTTTGCGGGCGGTAAGCTCAGAGGTAAGCTCAGAGGTAAGTTCAGTAAAGGCGTCCAAAATGCGGACGATTTCGGTTTGAATATTGAGGGGGGGAATGGGGATTTTCTTGTTTGAAAAATTGCTAATCCATTGACGTTTGTGATCACCGTCAACTAATTCACTAGGCAATGTATTCAACCAATAATAAATGTATTTAGATAGGGACTTAAACTCATCTGCTGATGAAATCATTTTCATCGCTGATGATTTGGCTTTAAAATCAAAATCAACCCACTTATTTGCCGTTGTAAAATCATCAAAAATAATAACAGGAGTTTCTGACGCTTTATAAATACCATCCGTTTCATCTGTATATCCAAGGATAAAAGTCTTACCCGCTGTTAATACTGGAATTTCAAAGTCATCACTGTAGTTATTTGATTTAACAAGATATTTTGTCGGTTGTTCATATTTCGTTACCATACCCAAGGCCATCCATTCCACCTCAACGCCATCAAGCAGTTTTTCCATAAAGCTCATGTTGCTCATGCCTTATTCTCCGTTCCTTCAATCTCAGCAACAATGGCATCAATATCCGCCCGCAGTTGGTCGATTTTTTTAACGGTAGTCTTTAATTCAGCATTGAGTTTTGTAATATCAATTATTTCGCGGTTATCTTTAACTTCGACATAACTACTCACCGACAGGTTGTAATCGTTAGCGGCGATGGCTTCAAAACTGACCGATTTAGCAAAATGTTCAATATCATCTTTGCTATCAAATACCTGCATAATTTGTTCGATATGATTTTCGGTAAGTATGTTGTTATTGGTTTCTTTTTTAAACAGAGTGCTTGCATCAATAAACTGGGTTTTGGTATCAATTTTGTGTTTAGACAGCACAAGAATATTTACAGCAATAGTCGTGCCAAAAAACAGGTTAGGTGCTAATGAGATCACGGTTTCAACATAGTTGTTATCTACCAGATATTGGCGGATCTTTTGCTCAGCTCCACCACGGTAAAAAATACCCGGGAAGCAAACAATTGCCGCGCGGCCTTTGCTGGATAAGTAACTCAATGCGTGCAGAACAAAGGCAAAGTCGGCTTTGGACTTCGGCGCTAATACACCAGCGGGAGCAAAGCGTTCATCGTTGATTAGCGTTGGATCATCACTGCCAATCCATTTTACTGAATACGGTGGATTAGAGACGATGGCATCGAACGGTTTGTCATCACCAAAATGCGGTTCGGTTAAGGTGTTGCCCAACATAATATTAAACTTGTCGTAGTTAATGTTGTGTAAAAACATATTCATACGCGCAAGGTTATAGGTGGTATGGTTAATCTCCTGACCAAAGAAACCGTCTTCAATAATGTGGGCATCGAAGTGTTTTTTGGCTTGTAATAGCAGTGAGCCCGAACCAGCGGCTGGATCATATATTTTATTCACGCTGGTTTGCCCATGCATAGCGAGCTGAGCGATTAGCCTAGAAACGTGTTGTGGTGTGAAAAATTCACCGCCTGATTTACCTGCATTAGCAGCGTAGTTAGAGATTAAAAACTCGTAAGCATCACCAAACAGATCAATCTTGTTATTTTCAAACTGACCAAATTGAAGCCCTTCCACGCCTTTCAAGACTGCGGCTAAACGGGTGTTTTTATCTTTAACGGTATTACCTAAACGGTTACTGGTAGTGTCAAAATCGGCAAAAAGCCCCTTGATCTCGGCTTCAGATGGGTAGCCGTTGGCTGAGCTTTCAATAGCGACGAAAATGGAATTTAAGTCTTTGTTTAAATTGTCATTTTTATTAGCATTTGCGGCAATATTAACAAACAGCTGGCTTGGGTAAATAAAATAGCCTTTGGTTTTAATAGCATCATCTTTAATATCGTCAGTGATAATATCATCTGAAAGCTCAGCATAGTTGATACTCTCATCACCGCCTTTAATGTAGTTTGCAAAGTTTTCACTTATAAAGCGATAAAACAGCGTACCTAGTACATACTGTTTGAAATCCCAGCCATCAACTGAACCTCTCACATCGTTGGCAATTTGCCAGATTTGACGCTGTAGTTCGGCGCGTTGTTGGGTACTTGTCATTGTGAAACTCCACTTTTAATACGTTTTTGAATGGCCATCGGCCCATAATCAGCCCGGTATTATAACGAGTAAAGACGTTCTCATCATTTTGAATCGCTACAAGTTTAGTCGTCATCTCTGGGTCATTTTGGACTGCTTCCAACACTGATAGGCAATCCTGTCCTGTATTTTGCTCATAGCAACTTGATATGGCAGACTAATTTTGGTTTGCTTAACTCGGAGGACTGAAAAATACCCACCAGAGAAAACCTTTTGCTTGCTTCTCCCTATAAAAGAATTAGTGATAAAACTGTGCACCTCAAACCAAAAAAAGTGAACAGGGTTGAATAGTGGTAAACACTTTTTTGTATTTCTTTGAAAAATGCCTACATTAAGAAAAAATCACTCTTCTGGCAGGTTATCCCTTGTCGGTTTTGGCAGCCATTCGATAGCAGTACCAATATTCAGGTTCAGGTTACTACGAATCATCATAGCCAATACGCTTAATAACCTGATTAATAGCAGTTTCACTCATTGGCTTACCCGCATCGTTATGACCGGGGAAAACGTATTTCCTGCGCCCTGTAATCTTGTGCAGCTTGATAAGAATGGCTTTAACCTGATTTGATAGCGGGACGATGTGAGGGTGACGCATTTTCATTCGTTCAGCGGGTATTTGCCAGATATCTTTATCAAAATCGAATTCAGTCCATTCTGATTCTCTCAATTCGATGGTATTCCGGTAAGTATAAGCAAAGGAGAGCTTAACTTTGCGTATTTACTGGGGTTTTATGGGATTTGCTAGACGATGAGAGAGGTTGATATGGCACGCCCTACAGGATTCGAACCTGTGACCTACGGCTTAGAAGGCCGTTGCTCTATCCAGCTGAGCTAAGGGCGCATCTTGAGAGATGTGCTGCATCAGTAATGCTCTGATGCGGGGAGAGATTATACGGTGACAACCCATTGAGTCAATGGCTTTTCTGCTTATAAGTCTTCATCTGGCTATTTTCTGATTATCAATAAAACTGACAGCACGTTCATGTTCTGACAAAATAGGCAGTATCCCAATGTTTGATTTATGGATTTATTCGTACATGCCAGCAAAAATTATTGACGGGAAAACGATTGCGCAGACAATCAGAAGTGAAGTAGCAGTGCGTGTTCAACAACGTGTTGCTGCGGGAAGACGTGCTCCTGGTCTTGCCGTTGTTTTAGTCGGCGAAAATCCTGCTTCTCAGATTTATGTCGCAAGTAAACGCCGTGCCTGTGAGGAAGTCGGGTTTGTTTCCCGTTCCTATGATCTGCCAGATACCACCAGTGAAGCAGAGTTGTTGAATCTTATCGATCAGCTTAATAATGATTCAGAAATTGATGGAATTTTGGTTCAGCTCCCTTTACCTGCCGGTATTGATAATGTCAAAGTTCTGGAACGTATCCAGCCTGATAAGGATGTTGATGGCTTCCATCCCTATAATATTGGTCGTTTGTGTCAACGTGCGCCAAAGTTGCGTCCCTGTACGCCGCGCGGTATCGCAACGTTGCTTGAGCGTTGTGGAATCAATACTTATGGGCTGAATGCTGTCGTTATCGGCGCTTCAAATATTGTTGGTCGTCCAATGAGCCTGGAGTTGTTATTAGCTGGTTGTACCACTACGGTGACTCATCGCTTTACTAAAGATTTACGTCATCATGTGGAGCATGCGGATTTACTCATTGTGGCTGTCGGTAAACCCAACTTTATCCCCGGTGAATGGATTAAACCCGGCGCTATTGTTATTGATGTCGGAATTAATCGTCTGGAAGATGGAAAAGTCATCGGAGATGTTGATTTTGAAACTGCATCAGAGCGGGCAAGTTGGATCTCTCCGGTTCCAGGGGGGGTTGGCCCAATGACGGTCGCGACACTTATCCAGAATACCTTGCAAGCCTGCGAGGAATACCATGATGTGGAAAAAATTGAAGGTTGTTGATGGAAATTTTTTATTTAGAAGGCCACCCTTATGTGGCGTTGTGTGATCTGTTGAAGTTTCAAGGGTGGAGTGAAAGCGGCGCTAGCGCTAAAGCGGTTATTGCTGAAGGTCTGGTTGAAGTTAATAGTCAGATAGAAACCCGTAAACGTTATAAAGCTATAGCCGGGCAGGTTGTTACCTTTAATGGTAAATCTGTTCATATTAAAGAATGATTAAAGCGGGCTCCCTTAAAAATGAAGGGAGCCGCAGATTGCAGGTAAAGTCTTTCCGATAAGCTTTTACTGTCCGTGAACCTAACTATCTGTCGTTAAAAGATATCTCAATGTAAAATAGTAAAAATATAAACGTTTTATCACCTTTTTAATATCTATAATTATCGCTTTTCTGTTTATTGTATAAAGCAGCTCTCTTAGTTTTCAAATGAAGTGAAAACAGATAGTTTAAATGGTGATGAAAAGATTATGACGGTAAATAAAGGTTAAATCTGATAGTTAATGCATAAGGTTAATCTCTGTTGAATGTAAGAAGCGCTAAGTAGAAAAGCTTTTTTATGTCGGAGGTAAATGGGAGTTTGAAAAAGATTTTAGTTTCAATATTAGCAGGTTAAATGAGTTGATAATCAAAATGGATACTTTTATCAATATCGGTTGATTTTACTGGAAGTTTTTATTTTACCCTGCAATTCTCTATTTTATTTACTGTGATACTCCAAGGCTATAAAGCAACCTTAGTTAAGCGTGATTTTAATCATCCACCGGGATAAGTTTTTTCATGCGAATACTCTCATGGTGTTTTGTGCAGGAGGTATTGAGATAGCACAAGGTCATTTAGCAAATGGATGAGGTTTTAATAATGTTCAGTAATGCTGTATTTAAGGTTTTATGCGTTTTTAGTATTTACCATGCTTATGAGTATTTTAGGTTTAATACTGGGCTATTTTAACGTAATACTTATTGAAAAATGTATAATCTGATGATAATTTAAACTTAATGTGCTGATTTTAATGATAAAACAAACCAGTGGAGTAGATAGTTTGGAATTAAATCAAGTGATTAAAGCTCTTAATGAATCTGGTAACGACTGGACTGTAGAGCAAATAGGTGAATGTCTTGCAATTACTAACGAAGACGGAATTAAAGCACATCTGGCGATTTGTGGCAGGCAAATTACAGTGGAGGCATTACTGTTTTCGGAAGAGAATGTTTTAGATCCCGCTTCTTTAAATCAGTTTATTTTAGAAACGCACAAAATGATTCCTCTGACTTCAGTTGGAATAACTAAAGTCGATGGTCAATCTTACTATACCGCTTTTGGTTCATTGTCATCAGAATCAAAACAAGAAAGCGTTGTCATCGAAGTCTCTATGCTGTTTACCAACATCACTGAGCTTCTTGATGCGTATTCTGAGTTCCTAAAATAACAGTGTAGGGGAAATATCAATGAATGTATGGAAAAAGCTTTTTAAGGCAATTAAAGGAACGGTAAATAATGCGGCAGAATCTGTCGCTGATGGCAACGCACTGACGATTCTTGATCAGGAAATCCGAGAAGCAAAAGCAGAAATTCGCCGTGCGGATGAAAGCCTGGTTAGCATGATTGCTAAGCGAAAAATGGCAGAGAAAAAGGTTGCTGATATCAAAAACAGTATCACCGAGTACGAGGGTTATACTCGCTCTGCCGCGGGTAAAGGCGACAATGGGCTTGCTCTGGAGTGTGCTCAGAAAGTTGCGACCCTGCGTGATGAACTGGAAAGAGAACAAGCGTTGTTTGAATCGTTCCAGAAGACTGAAGCGACGCACCGACACAATGTGCAAGAAGCGAAAAAGAAGGTGTCTCAGCTTGAGAATCAAGTTGATTTGGTTAAAGCAACTGAACAGGTGCAGAAAGCCCAAGCTGCGACTCATAACTCTGTCGTTGGCGCTTCTTCAAAAACATCTACCGCCCTTGATTCCCTTGAACGCATCAAGTCACGTCAGGCTGAGAAAGCGGCTCAGTTCGAAGCTCAGCAAGAGCTTCACGATAGTATGACTTCTAGCGATCTAGATAAAAAGCTTAAAGAGGCAGGCATAACTTCAAGCGCTATGTCCGCGGAAGATGAACTTGCTCGTATCCTTGGCAAGTAAATACCAAGTTGTTAAATCAAGATCCTGCTTTTTAAAGTGGGATCTTCCTATCAAGAGATGTTTCTATGCTTTCTAAAATCGCAGATGCGTTTAAGAGCGCATTCGGGAGCAAGACAGTTGCGCCTGTGGCGCCAAAGGTGCCGGAAGTATTAGGTTTGCGTATCGGTGGTGTATTTGAGATAGACCCGTTGATGCTAAAACTGATTGAATCTGACCTAACGATCGAAAATGCGGCTTCAACTCAGCTTATATGTTCCGTTGGTGTTGTCGACTTAGGTGATAACGTACGTTTGGTTCGTTATTACACCGATGACGAAGGTTATCTTCAAGTACTTCAAGAAGGGGAGGGGGATGATGGCGTGAAGGAAGTGAGCCTGTGGTACTTTTATGAAACTAAACCGATAGATTCGCAAGTTCAGTGGGATACTCTCATTAAAAACGGTATCGTCACGCCAAATGGAGAATATGATCTCGACGGCACCCAGTTCTCGCGGTTGTGGGACAATGTTAAGCCTGTAGCTGTTACCGAGAAAACTTACACTAAAGAGGGGAATATAACTGAAACTGATCAGTTTGTGATGGTGTATACGCGTCAGGTTGCTCATAACCGAACAGAAGAACTTCAAGTTGTGGGAGAAGAAAAAGTTGTAGGGAGTAACCTGGATAGATTGATGGTACTGAGCACCGGTATTCAACTTAACCAAACTGATTTTAAAGTGGTGGCATAAATGATCACATTGGAAAATGAAGAACAGGCTTTCACGCAATTTATGCATGGTGTAGGCAATTTTGGTTTGTGTTTTGGGTTGGCGCTGGTTTTTTTCATCGTTTTCAAGTTTATCTACACAATAATTACTCCGCACGATGAGTGGAAACTTATCAAGCAAGAGAAGAATAGTGCCGCTGCGATATCGCTTGGTGGCGCGCTGGTTGGTTACAGCATCGCCATTGCGAGTGCGGCAAGCAACTCTGTGGGGGTTATTGATTTCGTGATGTGGAGTGTTGTTGCGTTGTTGGCTCAGATTGTTGGCTTCTTTATGGTTCGCATATTTATGATGCCAAAGATTGTGTCTCGCATCGAGAATAATGAGGTCCCTGCCGCGGTTGTGCTGGCGTCGGTGTCAATTTCTGTTGGTCTTTTAAACGCAGCTTGCATGACTTACTGATTTGGGGATCGTATGACGAACGGGAACAAAAAGCGCAGAATGCGCAGCACTGCCATCAACATTGAGAGTAAACGTAAATATTGGCGTGGGTTCTCATTCACGTCATTGGTGCTCAGTATGGGTTCACTCGTGGGTTGCGGTCAATCGGCGGATGAACTGTCAATCAATGTCTATAAGGATCTGGCGTCTTGTCAGAATAATCCAAAGAATACGATCGCGGCTCAGTGTGAAACCACATATCAAGCGGCATTACGTGAAGCGGAACGTACGTCGCAGAAATTTCGTAAGAAAGCCATGTGTGAGCTTGAGTATGGTGAGTGTGAAGCAATGCCGGGGGCTGTAGGTTATCGACCGAAGATGGCCGCCTTTATGATGGCGGAGGTGAAGCCGGAACAGTTTAGCCGATATGATATGGCTGAAAAGTATCGCAACGTGTTTTACCAGCCGCTATTTACTTCAACATCAGGCTATAGCGACCTGTACGGTAAGCTTTTTTTTGCTGATGGCAAGGTCATTGGTACCTATTCTGATATTGGCAATATCCAGTACGAGATGAACCGACGTTATTTGCAGCCGTTGGAGACGGTTCGTCTGCCAATTGAGAAAGAAGCTTCTCAGACTACAGCAAATACACATGGCGCTTTGTATGCAAATTCTGGAAATGTAGTTACAGGTATAAATCCTGTACTGAATCCCCGATCAACTGCTTATATTGCATCTGGGATCGTTGATGAAATCGGCGATTATTCAGAACGTAAACACAGGGAGAGAATGTATCGAGAACGCTTGATACGTGAAAAGGAACAGAGGTTTAAAAGCAGCGATTCCCGTTATTCTGGTTATGATAGCAAGCCAATCGTCACTACCAAGTCTTCTGGTGGTTTCGGTTCAACATCTTCCGCTAAATACAGTTGGGGTGGTTAACCGGCGCTGACATTTTATTCGCAGGCTTTTTGTTATCAGTATCTCGCATCGAGGCATGATTGCTGAATTAAGCGTTTGTGCGATGATTTTTTCCAAGATTCAAATAAGCATTATCAAAGGGTTAATGTCATGCTTCAGATCCCAACTACGCCTCGTTATGATTGGAAAGTGCGAGCAAAAGAATTTGGGTTTGGTTTTCATACAATCGATAATGAACCGTACTGGACGGAAGACCGTTATTACCAGTTTACTCTCAAGCAGATTGAAGAACATATTGAAGCTCCGACAGCGGAAATCCACCGGTTGAGCCTGCAAGCAGTAGAGCAAGTGGTTAACAGCGATGAGTTGATGGCTAGATTCCAAATTCCAGAAGCGATGTGGTCACTGGTTCGCGCATCTTGGAAACGCAGAGATCCAAGCCTCTATAGTCGTCTTGATTTTGCTTATGATGGTAAAAACCCGGCGAAGTTATTGGAAATTAACTCAGATACGCCGACCTCTATTTATGAACATGGTTTTTTTAGCTGGCTATGGTTGGAAGATAAAGTTAACCGTGGTGAATTGCCTCATGCTGCTGATCAGTTCAACTTACTACAGGAGTTGCTTGTTAATCGCTTCTGTGAACTGAAACCCTTTTTGCCATTCAACACGCTTCATTTTGCCTGCGGTAAGGGCACAGAAGAAGACAAAGGTTCGGTTGATTACCTGGCTGATTGCGCCAAAGATGCCGGTATTCATACCGAGTTTGTCTATATTGAAGATATTGGACTCAGCGAGTGTGGTAAGTTTACGGATAGTAATAACAAGATTATCGATTCTATATTCAAGCTGTATCCGTGGGAGTTCATGTTTCGTGAGGAATACGCTCAACACTTGGTTACGGCGGGTGTTAACTGGTTTGAGCCAATGTGGAAATGCATCACCTCGAATAAGTCAATTTTGCCATTGCTTTGGGAGATGTTTCCAGGACACCCAAATCTGCTTGAAGCTTATTTTGCCGATGATCCGCAAGCCAAGCGCTTAACTCATTACGTTATGAAGCCGATATTCAGCCGTGAGGGAGCGAATATTAGTATTCATAAAGATGGCAAAGTGGTTGAAGAAGTAGAGGGTCCTTACGGTGAGGAAGGTTACATTGCGCAGCAGTACACCCCATTGCCAAAGTTTGGTGATAGCCA
Organism: Photorhabdus akhurstii; assembly: GCF_018448925.1. Classification (GTDB taxonomy): domain Bacteria; phylum Pseudomonadota; class Gammaproteobacteria; order Enterobacterales; family Enterobacteriaceae; genus Photorhabdus; species Photorhabdus akhurstii. Next base: position 87,507 of record NZ_RCWE01000013.1, read on the forward strand.
TGTTCTTATCGGTAGTTGGCTTGTTGATGACATGCCAGCGGGTCTATCGGTCAGGGAAGATGTTGGCAGGATCACGAAGGATACATCACGATTTGTGCCTCATATTATTTTAGGTTAATTATTCTATAACCATCTGTTTCTACTGTATAAATCCTCCGGTCTAAAATAGAAAATTGATATATTTATTTCTGGAGCAGGGTGGAAGACCCTGCTTTCTGGCTTTTTGTAGACATCCAACTTTATCGCTGAAATGTCATATGTGTATGATTTTTTATCCGTTTTTTAACAGGTATTCTCCTTCTTCTTTATGATTATTGTGAAGTACTGTGTGCATCAGAAGTAGATCCAATTCGGTATCTGGGAGATGTTTTTTGTCTTTGAGTTCGCAGCGGGTAACTGAATCATCCAATTCGCGGCAGATAAAGTTATGAATGCGTTTAAAACGTGGACTATACTCCGTTTCGTCAGCGTTACGCTTGATGGCAAGTAGAGTCTGTATCTCTTGCATCAGCGCCGTGTCTGTAACAGTTCCGGCTAGCAGGGTGTCGAAGCGCATCGGTGGCACACCTTTACCAGCTTCGATCCAACGTACCGCCAGCAATGGACGTAGTATATAAAGGTATTTTTTCAGCCGAATTTTCTCGCCTTGCAGGTAACTACGAAAGTTTTTCTTTGCCATCGACAGATAGTGATATCGCGCTCTATTGTTGGAAAAATAGTCTGGTAATAGGGCGCGTAGCGCTGCCATAAACTCCACGTCTTCGTAGTAAATTACCGGTGAGTCTGCCCACTCCATCAGTGTTGGGTTGGCTCGTTTCAGCAACCCTAAAGTTTTACGCAGTTCCCAACCACAGATATCCAGCTCGTTGCTGATCGGTAGTTCAATGACATCCCGAGAGGGATCGACGCGTAAGTACCATGATGGCGCATGTACATAAATAAAACGTACATCGTAATCACTGTTTGTTGAGGCAAATCCCCAACCGCGGCTACCTGATTCACAGGCGTAGAGTATTCGTATTTGCAGCTCTGTCTCAAGTTGCGCCAGTTTTTGGCATATGTGTTGTTTCATGATGTCACTGATACCAAATTTTTCTTTCATCTTGATTATCCTTTTACGCAAACCACTTGACGCAGGGTGTGAACGATTTCTACTAGTGAAGACTGAGCGGCCATTACGGCCTCAATGTCTTTGTAGGCCATCGGAATTTCATCGATGACGTCGCTGTCCTTGCGGCATTCCACGTGTGCCGTGGCACGCTTCTGATCCTCTATTGTGAAGCGTTTTTTCGCTGCTGTGCGGCTTAATACTCGGCCAGCGCCGTGACTGCATGAACAAAAACTCTGTTCATTTCCCAGACCACGTACAATAAAGCTTTTCGCACCCATTGAGCCAGGAATGATGCCCATGACGCCTTGGTGTGCTGCGACCGCACCTTTACGTGTGACTAACACGTTTTGGCCGAAGTGTTGCTCTTGTTGCACATAATTGTGGTGACAATTTACCGCTTCCATTATGGCAGTGAACGGCTTTGTTATTACCGTCGCCAGTGCTGCCAATGTATGCTGCATCATGACTTCGCGATTATGGCGGGCGAAGTTTTGCGCCCAACCGACCGCTTCTATATAGTCGGCAAAGTGACGGCTGCCTTCCTCAAAATAGGCCAGGTTACGGTCAGGCAGGTTAGCGATATGCTGTTTCATGTCCTGTTGGGCGAGAGTGATAAATAGATTGCCAATGGCATTTCCTACACCGCGTGATCCACTATGCAGCATTACCCATACCCGGTCAGATTCATCCAAACACAGCTCAATGAAATGATTACCGGTACCTAGTGTCCCTAAGTGCTGTTGGTTATTAGTTTTCAGTAATTGTGGATATTTATCGGTTAACCGTTTAAATCCGGTCTGCAACACGCTCCAATGGTGATCGACGGTTTTTGGCGGTTGCTGCCAAGCGCCTTTATCCTTATCACTACGGTTTGCTGTGCGTCCGTGTGGTACGGCAATTTCAATAGCATGACGGATAGCATATAGGTTGTCCGGTAAATCTTTGGCATGCAATGAGGTACATACTGCCATCATGCCACAGCCGATATCTACTCCTACTGCGGCTGGAATAATCGCCCCACGAGTTGGAATGACACTGCCGATGGTTGAACCTTTACCAAGATGTACATCAGGCATAACAGCTAAGTGACTGAATATGAATGGCATTTTTGCTGTATTCAACAGTTGCTCACGCGCTTCCGCTTCTACCGGTACACCATGAGTCCACATTTTCACTGGTACACTGTTTGGCGCGGTTATCAACTTGTAATCGTTTGTTATCACATTATTCTCCTGGGTTACTTAGCTGTCACTATTATTATAATTTAAAGTAACGAATATTTTTTCTTTTTAATCAATGCTTCTGAATTTGTTTTTTAACTTAGTCTTCTTTTGGACCATCAGGAAAATATTGTAAATAAAAGTTTTATTTTACTATTAATATAGTATTATGTTTAATGGTAATTGCAATTATTTGAGTTGTTGTTTTGTTGAGTAATGTTGAAATTGTGATGCTAATCTATATAAAATGTGTTTGTAAAAACATATATGGATTTATTATAGTTTTAAGTTATGTTGATAATTGTAAAGGAAATGTAAAACAATTAAATTATTTAATATTATGATATTGTTGTAATAGTAAGTATATATACTATTCAAATAGATGTATATATGTGCATAATTATCATATGGATATGAGTAATTATTAAATGAGTAATATTATCTTTTGATGAAATAATATTTATATGGTTAGAATAAAATAATAGTCTGAATTTAATATATTTATTGGGAATATCAATACGTGTAGTGTATGGACTATGGCATTTTTATTGATTTATTCCTATTAAGTTTTACTTGTATCTTAGTGATATGAAAATATTTATAACTATATGTTTTTATTGTATTTTTATTGTGTGTGATTTATTGGTGTTGTCAAGTGTGGAAAATAAACCTCTACACTATTTATGACCGATAATTTATAATGAGTTAATGATTTCTTATTGTTTAAATATATGTGAAAATAGTCACAAATTATCATGCCATTTGTCATTAACTAGATAAATATATATGGCTTTTATCACTTTATAATTATGGGTAAATTACGGTTTTTTATTCTTTATTTGGTTCTTATATTTTTTCATTTATTATTGGATTTAATAATCTCTCAATTTTAAATTGAAAAACATGATATTAAAAACATTTAGTAAACATTTCTTTCAGATAAAAAAAGAGTTTTGTTGGTAATTTGTGGAGTACAACAAATAAACAGGTGTTAAATTGTGTGATGACTTATTTGTCCTATTGTCAATCTTAACGAAATGATTAAAAAATTGCCTTTAATAGTTATTTTCTCCTATTCATAAAGGGGGTGATTATCTTCTTTTTCACTATATTGATTGCATTTTAGATTTAACCTCTTCATTAAAGTTGTGCGGAAATTATCCGCACAATTTGATGTTGTGTTGGGTAATGTGAATTTATGTGTCAAATGAGCTAATTAATTGTGATTAATTTGGCGATTATCATTATTATTAATCATCGTTAATACTTGCCAGTACATTTCCTGCCTGTTGATAACCGCCTTCTTCTGCATAGATAATGATTTTCCCAGGACGATGGGCGGTAAGTTGCGTTTCCATTTTCATTGCCTCCATGACAGCAATGACATCACCTTGTTTAACTTCATCACCTTCCTGCACATACCAGCATTGTAAAACGCCGGATATTGGTGCTGAGACGGAATTAGGCGCTGTTATTATCTTTTCAGCTTTACTACCTTGGTTCTCAGTGATGGAATTTTGCCCAGAATCAAGCAATGAAAGCCCTTTTAATAATTCGGCAGGTAGTCCCAGTTCATGCCGATGGCCATTAATTTCAATAAAAGTACGTGTTACCTGTTCTGGATAATGGTTTTCCTGACGCGGAGATATTTTTATGTCATTGATAAAGTCAGTTTCGATCCAACGTGTATGGACGTTAAATGTGTCATCGGAAATAAAATCAGGATGTTCCATTACTGCTTGATGAAAAGGCAATACTGATGCAACACCTTCAATCCTGAATTCCTGTAATGCACGTCGCGCACGGGCAATAGCTTGTTGGCGGGTTGTTCCGGTGACAATCAGCTTAGCCATCAGCGAATCAAAGGTGTCAGGGATGGTGGAACCTGCTGCAACACCAGAATCCAACCTTATGCCTGGGCCGGAAGGGGGAGAAAAGATCGTCACCGTTCCGGGCGTCGGCAAAAATCCTTTACCCGCATCCTCTGCGTTAATGCGGAATTCAAAAGAGTGGCCTAAAGGGAGCGGTGTTGAGGTCAATGATAAAGGTTTACCTTCGGCAATTCGGAATTGTTCTACCACAATGTCGATCCCTGTGGTTTCTTCAGTGACCGGATGTTCGACCTGCAAGCGAGTATTGACTTCCAGAAAGGAGATCGTGCCGTCGACACTGAGGAGAAACTCCACGGTACCAGCTCCGATGTAACGGGCTGCGGTGCAAATATCCTGTGCTGCTTGATGAATACGCTGGCGCTGATGTTCGGTCAAAAATGGGGCCGGCGCTTCTTCTACCAATTTTTGGTTACGTCGTTGCAGTGAACAATCGCGTGTACCAAGTACCACCACATTGCCATGTTTATCAGCCAGAATTTGCGCTTCAATATGGCGAGGTTTGTCTAGAAATTGTTCAATGAAACATTCTCCACGCCCAAAGGCCGCTGTTGCTTCACGAACAGCCGAATTGTAGAGTTCGGTGACTTCATCAAGCCGCCACGCCACTTTCATGCCACGTCCACCACCGCCATATGCTGCTTTAATTGCAATTGGCAGGCCATATTGTTCCGCGAACGCCAGAGCTTCCTCCGCGTTTTTCACCGGTTCTTCTGTGCCTGAAACCTGTGGCGCGCCTACCTGTTGGGCAATTTTGCGTGCTTTAACTTTGTCACCCAGAATATCAATGGTTTCTGGTTCAGGGCCAATCCAGATCAAGCCTGCATTAATAACGGCACGGGCAAATTCTGCCCGTTCAGCCAGAAATCCGTATCCGGGATGTACCATGTCGGCACCTGAACGTTTCGCAATATCTAATAATAGGGGAATATTAAGGTAGGTATCAGCGGGGCTGTTTCCACCTAAACTATAAGCCTCATCAGCCAGTTGTACATGTTGTGCATTGATGTCCGAATCAGCGTAGACAGAGATAGATTGTAAACCATAATCCCGGCAGGCACGGATGATACGGACGGCGATTTCACCGCGGTTAGCAATCAAAACTTTTTTCATGGGATGGTTTTTAATATTCATAGTCATTGCGGTACTCATGAGCGGCAATCGCTCTCTTTTATTTCGTGAAATTCAGTGATTGGGTTGAAACGGATACGGGCATTGACAGGAATTTGTCCCGCAAGATCGAGATGATAGCTGGCAACGGAACCAATGACTGGGTAGCCGCCGGTCAAAGGGTGATCTGCTAAAAACAGAACCGGTTGGCCACTGGCAGGAACCTGAATTGCGCCGGTGGTCGTTCCCTCACTCGGTAACTCTTTATGGTTAAGGCGCGATAATGGTGTGTCGCCATACAGACGAATACCGACTCGGTTAGATTGTGGTGTAACCTGCCAAAGTTGGCTTTTTAGCAGGGATAGCGCTTCTGCGGTGAACCAGTCAGTGCGCGGTCCTAGAATAATGTCCAGTGTAACGATATCGTCAGTGGCGGGCATATTGAAAGCCGGGCTTTCATCCATTGATACAGCGGAACCCTGTGTGAGAGTCAGAATATCCAAAGTATCGCCTATAGCGATTGGACTGGGGCCAATGTGTGCCAGTGTATCGTAAGAGAGGCTGGAGAGAATAGGTTGTTTGGCAAAGCCGCCACGCACCGCTAAATAAGAACGCACTCCCGCTTTGGGCGTTCCTAGCGTCACTTTATCACCGTCACTCAGATCAACAGGCTGATAGCCATCAACCTGAAACTTTCGGCCAGATGCTGTTTGAACAGTGATTGGGCAGTCAGCGCCTGTGACAGCAATAATGACATTGCCATGAGAGATAAAGCTTAATCCTCCTTGCACAATTTCCAGACATGCATTGTCCGAAGGATTACCGACGATTCGGTTGGCGCTTTTCAGCGCTGTTTTATCCAGCGCACCGGCGGCAGAAATCCCTAAACTAGCCTGTTCTGAACGCCCTAAATCCTGAAAAAGTGTTTGTATTCCAGTGGTTAGGATTTTCAGTGAGGCGTGTTTATCAACCTGCGAAGATAAAATGTCCTCTATAGGCGTAATAGGGGGGACGGGGTTAGTGATTGTTGTCCCTTTGCCTTGATCTCTGAAACGTACCCGGAAACCGGGTTGCAACAGGGAAGAGGGAGAACGTGAGAGATCCCACATGCGCTCTGGCGTGGTACCGATGATTTGCCATCCTCCCGGACTGGCTTGAGGGTATATCCCACTGAATTCTCCAGCCAGACCAACTGATCCCGCGGGGATGCTGGCTCTTGGCGTCATTCGGCGAGGGACATGTAAACAGTCTGAATTTGCGACTAAATAGGCAAATCCGGGAGCAAATCCGGTAAAAGCAACGGTGTATTCACTTTCTGTATGTCGCTTGATAACTTCCTGTGTGGTGATGCCGAGAATTTCTGCCACTTCGACCAGATCATCACCATTGTAATACACCGGAATTTCAACGAGTTTCCCTGTTGTCCTATTCAGTGTATTCAGATTGCGACCATTGATTTCTTTGGCAAGTTTGACTGTGGAAATAGCATTGGAACGAAATCGAATCAACAGTGTTCTGGCCGCTGGAATAATTTCTTCTACGCCTGCAATAGGGCGGGCGTTAAGTGAATCAAATAGCGCCAGCGTTTCATTCAGATCATGAAGCTCGACAATAATGGTATCTAAATTAACAGGTAAAAAACGCACTAGGCACTCCTGGGCATTTAAATAAAGGAGCGTACGGTGATCCCGGCTTGTTGCAGGGTGAGTTTCACCTGACGTGCCATTTCTACCGCGTCTGGACTGTCACCATGAACACAGATGGAGTCCGCTTGAATACGGGTAAAACTGCCATCAATGGCTTCAACTCCCCCTTCGGTCACTAATTGCAACATACGTCGGGCAACGATATTAGCGTCATGAAGCACAGACCCTTTTTCTCGGCGGGAAACTAGCGTGCCTTGTGGAGTATAAGCTCTGTCAGCAAAGGCTTCCGCGACGGTACGCAAACCGTTTTCCCTCGCTAAATCCAATATTTTTGAGCCGGCTAATCCAACCAGCGCTAAATTGTTATCTACTTCACGAATCGCCGTAATAACAGCAAGGGCTTGGTATTCATCATGGGCAATGGTGTTATACAGTGCGCCGTGCGGTTTAACATAACTTACGGTGGTTCCTGCCGCTGCCGCCAGACCTTTCAACGCGCCAATCTGGTAAATAACATCCGCGATCAGTTCATCACTAGAGATGTCCATATTACGGCGACCAAATCCGACCAGATCGGGATAAGATACATGAGCGCCGATCACTACCTGATTTTTGTGGGCAGATTTTAAGGTTTGAAGTATCCCGGCAGGATCACCAGCATGAAATCCACACGCTACATTGGCGCTGGTGACAATACTCAGCATGGCGTTATCGTCGCCCATTTTCCATTGACCAAAGCTTTCGCCAAGATCGCTGTTTAAATCAATAAATTTCATCGTGATAACCTCAATAAGAAGGTTCAAAAGCGGTAATTAGAACGGTTTTCATGGGATCTCTCCTTACAAAAACATCAAAAAATAGAGCAGAAAAACATTGGCAATCAGTAGAGCTATTCCAGTGGGGATTTGTGCTTTAATGACCGCATTGCGATTTGGTAATTCCAGTAGTGCGGCAGGAACGATATTGAAGTTTGCAGCCATTGGGGTCATCAGTGTACCGCAATAGCCTGAGAACATGCCGATGGCGGCCATGACCGCCGGATTACCGCCATGTTGCAGTACCAGAATGGGAATGCCGATCCCGGCGGTGACAATCGGGAACGCGGCGAAGGCGTTGCCCATTATCATCGTCAATAGCGCCATGCCGAGTATGTATGTCGCCACCGCGATAAATCGGTTATCCACTGCTAAATAGTGTTCTGTCAGGTGAGAAATTGCGGTACCGACACCTGCGACGGTGAATAATAGTCCTAGCGTAGCCAATATCTGTGGCAGGATAAACGCCCAACCGATGGAATCCAGTAAGCGACGCGCCTCTTGGGTTGATTGAGTTACATTTTCACGCGTCATTTTCAGTGCAACGCCATATCCAACTAAGCAGCCCATTGTCATGGAAAACAGCGTCACCAGCGTGGCATGATTGCCGGTACCGAACAGTACCAGTTGTAACCCAGGGACGTGGTTAAACAGTAATACGCCGATCACTGTGACGATAGGGATTGCCAGTGCGGGAAGAAATAGACGATTCCCCAAGCGGGAGGCACTTTTCTGCCGTTGCTGAGGTGTGCGTTGATGGTAGCTACCCAATCGCACACCGCCAAAACCCGCCGTCAGTGCCATCAATACAACGATCAGCCCGACACCGATATGTAGCATCTTTTGGGCCTCGGCTTCGTTATCTGCCCATAGTGCTATTAAGCGGTAAGTCCAGTCGCCTACCAAAAATACGATGCCATATAACGCCCAGAACAGGCTGGTGGTCAGGCGGCGAGGGTTGGTGTGATCACGCCAGGACATTATTGCTACGGCCAACAGGATCACGCCTGCCAGCCAATAAAGATATTGTTGCTGAAACATTACTCCACCTTACTTCGATTTTTGTCCATGCTATTCAGTGCTGCCAGTCTGGTAGCGATCTGGCGGTCAAGACGGGACAAGCGGAACGCGTGGATCAGGAAGGCGCAGATGGCGGTAGGGATTCCCCACATAGCGATATGTAGCGGTTCTGTTTGGATGCCCCCAGACTCCAGCATAAAGTTATGCATAAAGATGATTGCACCAAAGGCGACGAAGATATCCTCACCGAAGAACAGTCCAACATTGTCGGTTGCTGCTGACATGGCCCTCAAACGGTAGCGTACATCGTCAGGCAGGTCATGATGACGGTTTTCCGTAGCCCCTTCTACCATTGGCGCCAGCAAGGGACGCACCATTTGTGGGTGTCCTCCTAAGCTGGTCAGCCCTAGCGCAGCGGTTACTTCACGAATGAACAGATAGATGATCAGCAACCGTCCGGCGGTTGCTGTTTTAATATTGCTAATCCAGGTTTGAGCTTGTTCTTTTAAACCGTGCCGTTCTAAAAGGCCGATAGTTGCCAGCGGCAACAGCAAAATTAGTGGCAAATTTCGAGTATTAAGGAAGCCGGAACCTAGCTTTTCCAGAATCGTTGTGATCGGCATATGTGCTGCCAACCCGGTGATGATCCCTGCGACAATCACCACCAATACTGGGTTAAACCTAAGTAAAAAACCCACGACAATGACCGCGATGCCAATCAACGGCCATAGATTCACAATCTGTTGCATGTTGTGTCACCTCGGTGGAAAAAGATCGCGGTTGCTTGCTGTGTCGTCATAGGTTGAATTCCTGTGCGGTAGATAAATTGATATCCAAGCAATATGCGTACCATCGTTGGATAATTTGCACTTATTGTTAAATAATTGTTTTTGTATTGTTGAACAATAAATAGAATGAGGCGAAAGAATAGGCAAATAAAATTATTTTTTAATTATAAAAATGGAATGTAGATCACTTTTTACCCTAGTGATGCTCTATGATGGTGCGTTTAATGCACTATTGTGAGGCAATAATCATTCTGGCGTAGAAAACAGTCTGTGGGGAGGAATCTCTATGCTTGCTGGCAGTAGGTGAATGTGTGAAGATGCCTGCCATTCTTATCTTTGCAACCGGGAACTTGTGGTCAGGTTTGCTACATTTGGTCCGCTCTTTCAATTAATTATTATGAAAAAAGATAATTCCTCTCCTAAGACGTTAAGTGAAAAAGTTACAGATACTATCCGGCAAAAACTGATTATTGGAGAGTTATCACCCGGTCAACGACTATCAGAAGCGGCTTTGAGCGAACAACTTGAAATATCGCGTAATACATTACGTGAGGTTTTTCGTGTGCTGACTCAGGAAGGGTTACTGCGATATGAACCTAACCGTGGTGTTTTCGTTGCCACACCGAGTATCGCTTCTATTATCGATATTTATCGCGTTCGGCGGCTTATTGAATGTCAGGCATTGGCGCAATCTTATCCTATGCATCCTGCGGTTGAACATATGCGTGGTGCAATCGAAATGGCTAAACGGTATCGTGATACTCAGGACTGGATCGGTGTTGGAACCGCAAATATGGCATTTCATTCAGCTATTGTTGAACTGACTGACAGTGAACGGTTGATAACATTCTATGGGCATATTTCTGCGGAATTGCGTCTGGCTTTTGGTTATCTGAACGATCCCGAACTTTTTTATGTTCCCTATATTGATCAGAATGCCCATATTTTGGCGTTACTTGAGAAAGGTGAACCAGAAAGTGCGGCCTCCGAGTTAAAAAGCTATCTGGAGCAGTCAGAACGTACTGTATTAGCGGCTTATACGCGCAAAAATCGTGCTTAATAAATAAAAATTAAGATAATATCTGTGACTAAAATTTATTGATAAATTAATATATCTAAAGTTTTTTCATGTTTTTGGTTTGTAACGTTATGTTTGTTTGGTACTTTTCCAGACAAAGGCGGTAGTGTCTATAGGGATCAAGGAAGTGAATGATAAGAGAAGCTATATATGCCTTTTGTGCCATGATGTTGAACTTTTTAATCCTCCCAATGACAGATCACTTGGTTATTAAAACATAATTCATCGTGTTTTTGCTGTAAGTCATATTAGTAACACGAGTTACAGGAAAACGTGACTTATAGTCCGTGGTTTGATAAGTAACATCGTTCGATACTTATCGAATGAAAAAACCTGACACGATAAAATCCATTTTTGGACAAAGAGTTAGATATATCAGAATGGCATCTGGTATGTCTCAGGAAGCTTTTGCCGATAAATGTGGGCTTGATCGCACTTATATCAGTGGCATCGAACGTGGCGTCAGGAATCCCACGCTTGAAGTTATCAATGTTATAGCAAGTGGTTTACAGATCGAATTGAAAGATCTGTTTGATTTTGACGCGGAGAAAAAGGGTTAGACAGCTCTTCTCTGTGCCTGCTTCTTAGACTCAAAATGGATAACCTGCACTTTGGCAGGTTATCCTTCGGCTGCCACAGTAGGACACTCAGCCTTTCCAGCGGGAATTGCGGATCACGTTGCAATAATTGAGGGGAACAAGTCCGGGCTTTTTATCCTGTATGATATCCACATTGAAGCTACCAAATATTGTCTGGGACCTATCCTTGATGCCGTCATAAAAAGCTTGAATGATATCTTCCTTGAAGCCATCAGTGCGTGGATGTTGCTGTACAACAGCAGTGCGCTCACTGTCGCTGAACGCTTCGTAATTGATGCCCAACACGTCCATTTCTACGCCAGCGGTGACAAGCGCAATTTCGGGCGCCATAAACTCTGGAATGCCCGGCGTGGTATGCAAGGCAATCGCCGTCCAGACTTTATCAATATCAGCCTGAGCGATGCCGTATCCTTGCAGAAAATGTTTCGCCGCATTCGCGCCGTCAACCTCGAATCGTTTGTCACAACTGCAATGCTCATGTGTCAGGCCAATGTCATGGAACATACATCCGACATAGAGCAATTCATGGTCCACACTAAGCCCAAGACGCTGGCCGGCGAGCGCCCCCCAATAGTAAACCCGACTCGAATGATGAAAAAGCAGATCAGATTCCGTATCGCGGATGAACGTGGTTGCGTCACGGGTTATTTGGGTATCAGGAATACTCACTCCGTTAACTGAAAAACTCATAATGCTGTCTCCGGTTGATTAAGTGAAGGTAAGCATAAAACACATGACACCTGTCCTGAATTAACTTATAACGATGATTCAGGACACTAAGATTAAATAAGACTTCTGTAAGGCAATGATTCACAACATCACCATATTGGCCGTACCTGACGTTCAGTTGCTCGATGTTTCAGGCCCCTTGGACGTGTTCGCTGAGGCGAACCGCATATTGCACCGGCAGGTCTATTCCCTGAGCGTGATGTCGACCGATTCAGACATCATCACTTCCTCGTCAGGCGTTAAGCTGGTGGCTGATGTGATTTTGAGCCATACAACCAGCCACTCGACAGACACGTTTCTTGTGGCTGGCGCGCCGAATGCGCATAACCATACCCTTTCAGAACAGGAGCGTGCTGCAATCATCGAAATGTGCCATCGTAGTCAGCGTTACGGCTCCGTCTGTACTGGCGCCCTGTTGCTGGCGCAGACCGGACTGTTGAAGCAGCGTCGGGTGACAACCCACTGGGAATGTGCCGAACTGCTCGCGATGCGTTTTCCCGAAATCATGGTTGAACCGGACATGCTCTATGTGGCTGATGGTTCCCTGAGAACGGCTGCGGGGGTGACATCCGGGCTGGATCTGGCGCTCCGGCTGGTTGAAGAGGATCTGGGCCGCGAGCTTGCGATGGAGGTGGCAGCAAGTCTCGTCATGTTTTTCAGGCGACCGGTCTGTCAGGGGCACTTTATCCGCAGGAGTCAGTTGTCCCTATCCGGGAGAGCCGCTTTTCAGGATTTGCAACGCTGGGCGCAGGCAAACCTACAGGACATAAGTGGCTTGCAGGACATGGCTACACATATGAACCTGAGCATCAGGCATTTGGGACGCCTGTTCCGCCAGGAGCTCAACATGAAAGCAGGAGTATGGCTGGAGAATGCACGTATTGAGAAAGCGCGGACGTTACTTGAGGAAGGCAGGCTCCCGCTCAAGGCAATACCGGGAGCTTGTGGATACAGAAGCAGCGATGTGATGCGCAGGGCCTTTGTTAAAAATACGGGCATGACCCCTTCTGTTTACAGAAAAATATTCATACAGACGCAGCAGATTGGCACAAATGGAAAAAACTGAAAACCAGATATGGGAAATAGATGACGATTCACCTTGTTTGAAAAATGATCCGCTTCAACCAAAGGAATAACCATACGCCTTCCTGGTGCTTCAATGATGTCGCGTTGTACATCAACAAATATACTGTATTTGCTTTTGCTTCGTTTGTATTGATAAACAACAAATTGCATTTACCAGTTCCTGTTTTCATCAGCAAATGAGCCATATTGTTCAATAAATTGAGCAACTTCCTCCATTCCTTTGCGATTATCTTCTTTCCAACTTTCAGCTTTGATTCGTTGAGCTTCTCTGGTAATGATTTCATTAATAAAACCTGAAATATTTACACCGGCTGAACTCAGGATCAGGTAATTTTCTTTATCAACTGTTATGTTAATTCTATGCTTCATGGCAAACCTCAAAAACACACTTTAAGTACACATCAAAAGTGTGTTTTTCGTGAAAACAAAAGGCAACCTGATTTTTTTACATTCGCATAAGAAAATGGGTTGCGAATAGGAAAAGATAAATATAAGCAGCTACAAGTAATCATTATTTTTACCGAATGATATAAAGTAGGTTGGAGCAGTTTATCTCATTGATAAACTGCTCCATTTTTGATCTACAGCCACTTACTTTGTGTACCTCGAAGGCCATATTTCAGCGGGATCGCAATCTAAAGCCTCGGCAATAAGTCGTTGACCTTTGGGCCAGCGGCGTTGCAGGGTATTAGCAAGGGTGGATGATGCTAACCCTGCTTCCCTTGAAACGGCTGCTAATGATGTTCCCCGTTTTTTCAGTTCGGCGATAATGTCTGCTGGGTGCCAGTCCTGATTTTTCATTATTAATCCTCCGTGTTACGGATAACTTTGATATGAAAAGGTAAATCGTTACATAGTAGACTATAAGTCACATATGATAACATAACTTACCATAAAAAGTGACTCATAGTCCGTGGTCTGATAAGTAACATAATTCGATACTTATCGGATGAAAAAGCCAAATGCTGTAAAATCCCTTTTTGGACAAAGAGTTAGGTATCTCAGGCAATCGTCTGGCATGTCTCAGGAAGCTTTTGCCGATAAATGTGGAATTGATCGGACGTATATCAGTGGTATTGAGCGTGGGGTTAGAAATCCTACGCTTGAAATCATCAATATTATTGCGAATGGTTTACAGATTGAGCTGACAGATCTATTTGATTTCAGCAGGGAGGATTCCACAAATCCCTTCTGCCCGTTTGAATAAGTTTATTGAGGAAGAACCTATATCTCCCTCAATAAATGGTTTTATTAAATGGTAATAATTTTCTGGGTGTTATTTCGTTCAATTTTTATTGTCAATTTACCTGATGGTGTCTCTGACAACTGATTGCGAAGATAGGTGATATCCTTGGGAAGGGCTTGTTGGCCATTAACTTCCAATACAATATCACCGTTCTTTAATCCAAATTTTTCAATATCTTTGGGATCGTTGTAAAATATCTCTACTTTGTTATTAAAATAACGGATTGCAATCGTGCGGAGTAATGGACTGTCATAACGGGTAAAGTTTTTGGCGTTAAAACAGAGCAGCATTTTATTTGGAATAAACAGATAGTCATCAAAACGCGAGAAGAAACTCATACCAAGATTGTAGAGATCATTTTTATTTTCGCCAATTCTCAGACGACCTACTGGCAATTGCTGTAAATAAAAGCCATCAATTAGATATTCTTTACTACTATCAAGCCCACTAGCGGACGCGTATTTGACACGGGTTCCTTCAGAAATTTTATCTTTGTGCTCTTTTTTCAGATATTCAATAAATTCCTGAGAAACATAGCTGTAATCGGCCCCGGTATCTATATTAAAAACGACATTAGAAACTTGGATTGCGGGAGATTTGCCGTAGCTATCACTGTAAGGTTCACATTGTTGATAATTTAAGATTGAAGGCGCATGGCGCCATATTGTTAATGTGTGGTTCAGGTTATTTATTTCCCAGTTTAACTGACGAAAAGTATCAATTCCGAGAATACCATCCAGTTCCTGACCAATGGACTGATTAAAGAGACTCATGTCAATACCAATCCAGGGATCAGAGCCTGGCACCGTATGATTACCGAGGGTAATCGCCAGGGGTTGCCATAATGTTAAGTCAGCTTTGTGTAAGCGTTTTTCACTGGTTGTAACCAGCCCATCGGACAGCATACGGTGGAATGTAACCGGTATTTTTGATTCTGGTGTGGTTTGTGTCAGCGTTTTTGCCAGCTTATGATCGATGAAGGTATAACTGGCGCCAGTATCCAGCAAGAATTGATATTTTTTACCGGAGATAGTGACAGGAACAATGATCGATGTTGGCTGATGGATGTCTAGCTTAGTAGAAAGGACGGGTTTATTTTCTTCTGGCATATGGATTTTTTCCATATGGCTACAGCCCGTTATCAGTGTCAGCAGGCTGGCGGCAATAATTGCCCGCGAGGCTATTTTTTCCTGTTTTTTCATAATATTAGATTCCTTTTCTAGGGAGTGGAAGATGAAAATCTGGGGTCCGGTAAAACCCAACATAATTCACTGGAAGCAATAAAATACTGCGTATGACGTAGGATAGTGCGCGTTACCAGTACAGCTCAGCTTCATTGCAAATACTATTATCTGCTTTTTACTAAAACCAAAGATAAACAATACCATCATTATATTAGTTGATGTGAAATATAGTGAGTAATTGTTTAACTGCGGTTGAACTATTATTAGTTTCAGTAGTAATATTGGTGAAAATGTCGGCTGTTGATGACTTTGGATGGTAAAAATTATTAATGGAGATGTTTATATAATAATTAATTGGCAATAGATGTGGCATTAAAAGATAAATTATCTGGATGTGGTTGATTATATAGTGTATATCAATGATAATGATTTAAGATAAAAATCACTATAAATCATTATTATTTTATTTTTAAGTGTAATGTAAAGGCAATAAATATTTATTAGATTTATCTTTATCTGTGGAAATTATTTTTCTGATAAATATCCAGCTAATGTCAATATAAAAATAACACTTTTGTACTAAAGGAATATATTGATTTTATGTCTATATCACTAAAACTCAGCATTGTCGTACCTATTTATAATGGGGCGCGGTTTTTACCGCAGTTTTTTGTCAATCTATCTCGGCAAAAGCTAACTGATTTTGAATTAATTTTGGTTGATGATGGTTCAACGGATAATAGTCGCCAGATTATTGAGCAATATGCCGATAAATTCCCGAAGACAGAAATTATCACTCAGGAGAATCAAGGGGTCTCTGTTGCCCGTAATACGGGGTTAGCGAAGGCCAGAGGTGATTATGTGGCTTTCCCTGATATTGATGATGTCATTTATCCGGGTATGTATAACCGGTTGTTAGAGATTGCTCAGAATAATGATCTGGATATTGCTACTTGTAACGGTCATTATGTTTATGATGATGGTCGGCCAGCCCGAAAGATTTTTCCTTCTGAGCGTCTCTCTTCTACCGCGGTTCTGAGTGGGCCAGAATGGTTGCAACAAGCACTGAGCTCACGCAAATTCCTGCATGTAACTTGGCTAAATATCTATAAACGAGCTTTTCTGACAAAACATCATTATCAGTTTGAACCGGGGTTGCATCATCAGGATATTCCGTGGACGACAGAACTCTTGTTAACGGCAAATCGGGTGCAATATATTGATGAATCTTTTTATGATTATCTGATTCACGCCTCCTCGGTGTCCCATGCCCCTGCTGATGATCATATTAAGGTGAGGACAGCACATCACTATATGAAAATTTTGGAGATGCTGAATAAGATTAATCAGCGTTATCCGCAGCAAGTCAAGCAGGCGCCGGCATGTCATTGGCAGATTGCAAAAGAGGGGCTAGGGATTTTGCATACCATTAATGGGATAGAATCTTCTGCGATAAAACAACAGATCGTTCATGAATTGTTTGATCGCGGTATTTGGTCAATGATCTGGAAAAATGCCCGTGGGTTTAGATTGCGTTGGCGTCTGGCTCGTCGATATCCGCGACTGAGAGCGGTGCTAAAAGCCGTTTAATATTGAAAGCAACGGCTTTAATTATTTATACCCGTCATCTTTCAAGTTGCCTCTTTGTTGGCTGCACTCACTCACCCCGGTCACATAGTTATCTATGCTCCCGGGGATTCGTTCCCTTGCCGTCGCGATGCATCTTGAAATCTATAGGGTATATTGCTTCCTACCTGTCGCTATTTCTCTCTGAATCGCAGGTATCGCCGATGTTTTTCAACGCATCAATAATCAATTGCCAGAATCGCTGTTGATCGAGTTTGACTGCGACTTGGGTGTGGCCATCTTCTGGTATTGGATGACGGAAATCCGCTACGGTCATGCCCACAGTTAAGGCGCCATTCAGTTCAATATTGACGGGTACCTTTTGCGTTGTCATTACGGTAGGGTCGATCACATAGGCGACGGCGCAAGGATCATGTATTGGCGGGCTGTTGAAACCATGTTTCTTCTGATAACTTTCACCATAGTACTCCAGTAGCTCTACGACAAATTGAGACACGTTGGTATTAATACGTGAAATTGCTTTGATGATTTCTGGCGTGGCGCGTGCTTGATGAGTCAGATCCAGGCCGACCATCGTCAGCGGCCATTTTTCATTGAAAACGATATGCGCGGCTTCCGGATCGATTTTGATATTGAATTCCGCTACTGCGCTTCTATTGGCAGTGTGATATCCACCGCCCATTAATACCACTTCTTTTACCCGTTCAACGATCTTCGGTGCTTTACGGACGGCAAGAGCAATATTGGTTAAGCTGCCAACGGGGACTAAAGTCACCGTTTTTGGCGGATGAGACATGATGGTATCAATGATCAGATCAGTCGCGTGACGGGGATCTAACGTTCGAGAGTGTTTAGGCAACTTCACGCCACCCAGACCCGATTCGCCGTGAATATCCGATGCCGTTTCGATATCGCGAACTAATGGGCGATGACAGCCTGCGGCAAAGGGCACGCCGGTAATACCGGCAATATGCGCTATCGCCAGTGCATTGTGAGTGACTTTATCTAGTGTCTGATTACCGACAACTGTCGTGACGGCTAATAGCTCAATATTAGGGTTGCCATGTGCTAATAACATCGCAATGGCGTCATCATGTCCCGGATCGCAATCAAGAATAATTTTTTTGGTGCTCATTTTTACTCCTTGCCAGAGAAAGTGATATAAGAAATGAGGATAATCCAGTTAAAACGTCTATTCCGTGACAAAATCTTAGATCTGGGGGAGTGTTCTCATAAATAATTAGTAAAATGTTTCATAATTGTGATTTGATTAACACATAAACGATAATTAAGTTGTACATCCAGTTTGAGTGTGATTCTTATATAGTTTCGCTATGGAATTGGCGGGCTATATCTGCTTCGGATTTATTATTAATTTATGAATAATTGCGAGGGCTTGAATGGATATTCATGTAGATAGATTATCAGCAGTGATTGAATCGGTGGCAACCCGTGAATTTTATCCTAATTTACTGACTTGGCTGGAACAATTTATTACTTTTGATAACGCTATTGTTTATGCCTTTGAACAAGGTTCTGCTCCGTGTTGTTTGAGTAAAACCGAGAAGAAAAACAGTGATGTAATAAACCAGATTTATCAACAAGGCGCTTATCTGCAAGACCCTTTCTATCAAGCCCTGATAAGTGGGGCTGACACGGATCTATTTACCTTACGGGAACTTGTTCCTTCAGGATTTTATCATACTGATTATTATCTGAATTTTTATCGTAAGACCGGTTGGCGGGATGAAACGGGGGTTTTATTGAAACTCTCTCCTCAAAAGCAACTTGGCCTGTTTTTCGGTAAGGAAAATCAGCCATTTTTCATCCAGAAACAGCATCGGAAAAACCTGAAAGTTGCATTGGAAATTATCCGTAGTGTGGCGCGATTACATGATGAAATGACGCAGCAAGCGCCTGCTGCTGAAATGGTTTATCTGGATACTCAGACTCGTTATGCTTTGACTCCGAGAGAATGTGAGATTGTGGAGTTAATATTGCAAGGTAAAGGCTCACCACAGATTGCCGAGAAACTTTTTATCAGTACGGGGACGGTGAAAAACCATCGGAAAAATATTTATCAAAAATTACAAATCAGATCACAAGCAGAGCTTTTTAGCCTGTTTATGACGCCTCCCGTCCGTTATTTTGCCTGAGTCACAAATGTTAACACTGTGTTGCAAATATCCCTAAAGGGACATGGTGATGTGACTCTGCGCTACAGATAATCCGATGATTATGTTGGATGCTAATCGGGCTATCGCATGAACAATCATCTTGATTCATTAACTTATTACGCTGCGACTAAGAAATATGATCTTCGTTTTCCCACATTACAAGAAGATCTGGATGTGGATGTCGTCATTATCGGTGGTGGATTTTCTGGTATCAATACTGCCCTTGAATTGGCTGAGAAGGGTATCACCAAGATTGCAATTTTGGAAAGTCGTTATCTTGGCTATGGCAGTACAGGTCGTAATGGTGGTCAGGTTATGGCAGGTATCGGTCATGATCTGGCAGTGATCAAACGCCATATTGGCGAGAGAGGGCTCGAAACGATCTTTCAGATCAGCAATTTGGGTGCAGGCATCATTCGTGATCGTATTGCAAAATATAATATTGATGCTGATCTCTGCCGTGGTTATAGCTATCTCGGCATGAATAAGAGACAGGAAAAGACATTACATAGCTGGCTGAAAGATTTTCGGGCAGTCTCTCCTGATGAAGATATTGAGCTTTACACCGGTCCTGATGTGAAAAAAGTGATCAGTTCTGATGTTTATACTTGTGCGTTGAAGCATATGGGAGGCGGTCATGTTCACTCCCTAAACCTATTGCTAGGTGAAGCGAAAGCCGCGACAGATTTGGGCGTAAAAATCTTTGAGAACAGCGAGGTGCTGGACATTGAATATGGTTCCAGAGTAACGGTTCGTACCGCGATGGGATCGGTTCGCGCTAATAAGATGCTGTGGGCCTGTAACGCCTTTCTTAATAGTGGCTTGGAGCCATATATTTATAAAAAGGTGGTCAACACTTATGCTTTCCAGTTAATGACGGAGGCATTGCCCGATGATTTGATTGAGAAAATCAGCCCGATTCGCGGTGCATACAGTGATATTCGTCCGGTTATTGATTACTTCCGTGTGACGAAAGAAAACCGTCTCTTGTTCGGTAGTGCAACCCCTTTCATTGAACATATCCCATCTGATTTGAAAGCCTGGAATCGTCACTTGATGCTGAAAGTTTTCCCTTATCTGAAAGATGTGAAAGTTGAACTGGCATGGGGAGGGCCGTTGTGTTGCAGTGCGAACTTGTTCCCACAGATTGGCTCTTTGCCGCAGCACAATAATGTGTTCTATGTGCAGGGCTATTCCGGTTTCGGGGTCACGCCAAGCCATATCGTTTGTAAAGTATTGGCCGAAGGGATGAGCGAAGGATCTGAGCGTTATGACCTGATGAGTTCAATTCCTCATGTAAATATTATTGGTAAAGATAAGTTACGACATTTAATGGTGTCTGCGGGCAAGATTTGGCATCAAGCGTCTGGATATTGGAAAGGACGTCGTTAATTTATTGATATCATTAGTATTCATCGAAAATTCATAAATTATTTTATTTGGAACGAGGACATTATGATTAAATCATTTTTACTGAACAAATCCCTGCCTGAATTATTGGACATTGGTAGCGTAAGCAATCTGGGAGCGACTGTGTTGGAAGGCGATCCGCAGGCCAGTATGGCAATGATATTTGGTGAACCAACGGATAACCTGACATGTGGTATTTTCGCTTGTACTCGTGGCAAGTTCAGTATGGTGTACCCGTTTGATGAGCACGCAACCGTGACAGAAGGTTCGGTAAAATTGACCGATGTGAAGAGCGGGGAAACCGTTGAATATCATCCGGGGGATTCCTGGTTTGCGCCGAAAGGAACGGAAGTACTGTGGGAAATCACCGCTGACCGTTTTGTGAAGCATTATCTGTCTTGTATTAAAGGTTAAAAAACACTTGTTTGTTAGAGGTAAAAAATGAGTGATATTAACTTATTACAGTCAGTTACGGCCTTTTTGCAGCATAATCATGGACATTATATTAATGGTCAGCCAGTCAGTGGTCAGGGGAGTGAAACACTTTCTGTCATAAACCCTGCGACTGATGAAGTTATTGCAACGGTTAATCAAGGTAGTGAAGCGGAAGTCAATGTTGCTATGCAAGCGGCGCAGGCGGCATTTCATGGGGTGTGGGCACAGACTTCGCCGATGGAGCGCGGTCACTGCCTGAATCGTCTGGCAGATCTATTACTGGCGCATCGGGAAGAGTTGGCGCAGCTAGAAACTCTCTGCTCCGGTAAAACCATCCAGCTATCCCGCATGCTGGAAATTGATTCCTCCGCTCAGTTCCTGCGTTATTTTGCCGGATGGTCAAGTAAGATCAGCGGTGAAACCCTGAATGTCTCTTTGCCCTCTTTTAAAGGTGAGCAATACACGGCGTTTACCCGTCGTGAGCCGGTCGGTGTTGTGGTGGGGATTATTCCGTGGAATTTTTCCATCATGGTTGCCATCTGGAAAATAGCGGCTGCACTGACGTGTGGCTGTACCATTGTATTGAAACCCAGTGAATACACTCCGCTGACCATGCTCAGAGTGGCTGAATTAGCCAAGGAAGCGGGTATTCCTGATGGTGTCATTAATGTGATTAATGGTTCAGGTTCGGTGCTTGGTCCGGCGCTGATAGGTCATCCATTGTGTGCTAAGGTGACTTTCACCGGTTCAGTGCCAACGGGTATTGCTGTTGGTAAATCAGCAATGGAACAGGGATTGACTCGTGCTACGCTGGAATTGGGCGGCAAGAACGGCGCGGCGTTTTTAGCGGATATGTCGGTTGAAAAAATTGTCGATGGTATTTTAGAGGCCGGTTATCTCAATCAAGGGCAGATTTGTGCGGCGGCGGAACGTTTCTATATTCCTGCAAGCCATATGGATGACGTGTTGAAATTGTTGTCTGAAAGACTCGCGACAATGAAGATTGGCTCTCCTCTGGATGAATCAACAGAAATGGGGCCGTTGGCAAACAAAGCGCACTATAACAAGATCCTGTCCCTGTTTGAGCAAGCGCGTCAAGAAGGCAGTGAGATTGTTTACGGTGGTCATGCTCTGGCCGGGCCGGGCTTCTTTGTGGCGCCGACGGTGATTCGTGCTAACAGCCCAGAAGATTCATTGATGAAGGAAGAGACATTTGGTCCTGTTGGGACGTTCCTCAGCTATAACGATGAAGAAGAGCTGATTGGCTTGATGAACAGCACTCCATTTGGTTTAGCGGCGAGTTTGTGGACCAATGATCTCAGCAAAGCCATGCGCATGATCCCGCGTATCGAAGCGGGGACCGTTTGGGTCAATATGCATACATTCCTTGATCCGGCATTACCATTTGGCGGTACCAAATCCTCAGGCATTGGTCGTGAATTCGGTAGCGCTTTTATTGAGCACTATACTGAATTGAAATCCGTTATGGTTCGCTATTGATTTGATATTCGGATCAAAATAAGCAAGGCCCCTTGATTGAAGGGGCCATTGTCAAACCTAAGGTCATCACTGGCATTTTATCCAAGAGAGGGCTTCTCAGGGCGGCAGGTTGATTGTGTACTGTTCACCACTATAATTCAATATTCGTGATTAATAAGGTAACGAGTGCTACGACCACCCGCGCCAGTACTTTCTAAACAACCTAGCTCAACCAAATGTGCCAGGTGTCTGGTCGCAGTGGCACGACTTACCTTCGCCACTTTTTGATATTGGCTGCTACTAATGCCTTGCTCAAAATTGCCGTCCAGCATACGGTTTAGCACCTTGGTTTGCTCTGCGGTAAGTTGAGTCTGATCTATCCGGCGCCAAAATTTAGCTTTTTGCACAACCTGATTAATTTCTTTCAATTTATTTGTTAAGGTCTCATTCAGTATTTTCAGAAACCAAACCAACCAATCAGTAATATCCAAGCCGCCACGCTGAGTACTTTCAAGGATTTCGTAATACGCTTTACGATGATGACAAATACTTACCGACATTGCATAGAAACGAATTGAGCGGTTTTCGGCTTGAGCAAGTGCAAGGTCTGTTAAAAATCGGGTAATGCGCCCGTTTCCGTCTTCTAAAGGATGGATTGTTACAAACCATAAATGGACAATTGCTGCTCTAATAATGGGATCGAGACAAGTATCTGTTCGGGATTGATTGAACCACGTTATAAATTGGGGTATTTCGTCGACTACTCTTTCTGGCGGTGGTGCTTCAAGGTGAACAGTTGGCTTATCTAAACGACCGGATACCACTTCTATCATCCCTTCGCGTAATTTTCCTCCTTGTATCGGATTGAACATGGTATAGCCTTCGGGGAATATCAACTGATGCCACTTGAGTATGCGTTCAAGGGTTAAATCGGAGTGGCTATTTTCTATCACATCAAGGGCGACCTCTGTAATGCCGTCACTCTTCTCTACGATTGGATAAGGTTTTTCTTCCGTAATACCTAATCTGTTTGCCAATGATGAACGTATTGAAGCTGCATTCAGTCTTTCTCCTTCAATTTCACTTGAATAGAGTATGTTAGATAGAAGGCTATCAAGCGTTGCCTGCTTGGTGTCTTCATAATCAGATTTGCCTAATAACAGTCCCTGATTGAAATGCACATCTCGCAGTAATGGTGCAATAGTATCGGTGTTCCAATGAAATGCAGGCCAGTTCGGTTGTTCCCATATCCACATTTGCGTCACCCGTGAGTCAAATAACTGCTCTATTCTACTCACAAAATGAGGCGAATAGTGATTTTATTTGACTCATTCTGGGTTTTTCGCCTTGTATTTTGTTAGCGTGGGGTGAAATCACCAATATCGGGAAATAATTAAGTCTCTGTGTGCTTGTTCTTTAGCGATCAGAATAAGCGTCAAGCGTGAGAATTGCTTAATTAAAGATGACCGTTAATGGTTAATGACGATATAACTATTTAATTTGTTTTATACCCTATGGATTTCAAGATGCTTCGTGACGGCAAGGGAGTGAATCCCCGGGAGCATAGCAAACTATGTGACCGGGGTGAGCGAGTGTAGCCAATAAAGAGGCAACTTGAAGATGACGGGTATATAGTTATGGGCCACTTCAACTCGGACTGGCAGGGGAATTTAAGCAGAGACTTACGGTTTGGATAAACGATGAAACAATAAGTTTTTGATCGAATACTCCCACTAGTCCAATTGCCTGTCAAAATATTGCCGAAATGATGCCTCTAAATTATACTAATAGTTATTAATAGATATTAAAAACACTGGAGGAATGACTATGCCAACAAGTGTAGCACTAAGCCCTTATTTTGAAGCATTTATCCGTAATCAGATTGATAGCGGTCGTTATAACAATACAAGCGAAGTCATTCGCGCCGGTCTTCGTGCGTTAGAAGAGCGAGAGCAGCAGGTAAAAGTTGAATCACTCAAAAGCGCTATAATGGCTGGCATCCAAAGCGGTGAAAGTAGAGATGCGGGAGATGTTTTTGACCGCCTTACGCAAAAATACAAGAATATGGCCGAAGGTAGTCAGGGTAAATGAAACTGAGTATTTCGCCTCTGGCAGAATACGACCTTGAAGAAATCGGCGATTGGATTGCACAAAATAATCCTGTAAATCACAAATGCCGAGTAATAAACCCGTTAGAAACTAATTCAGTGCGGTTAGTCACTTTGGTTTTGGCAAAGATATTGCGCAGGTGGGTTTTGACGGTAGACAGGGAAATATTAAGTATCTGTGCAATACGTTTGTTACTTGATCCTTCCCTTATCAAATTAATAATTTCTTGCTCTTTAGCTGTCAAAATAGTGGGGGTTTCAGGAAGCAAGTCTCTGACGGCTAATTCAATTAATGGCAGAATAGCACTGAGGCGATTAAAGTCTTTTGGTGTAAATGGAATATCTCGTAATAAAGAGACACCGGCAATAATTCGGCTGTGTTGACGGATAAATATTTCGGCGATGTCCTGTATATTATTTGGCTGCATAAATTCATGGTAATACTTATTATGTTTAGTAAGTGTTTTCTGATCCATGCCAACCATATTAATATCATCTTGTTGGTAATTATCCGGTCTTAATGGATCTAAATGCTGAAAATGAGCCAGATAATTCTGATGGGTTTCGTCTGAAATGCCGTACAGGATGTAATTTTCGGGGCGTAATTCATTATTCACCAGATAGAATGCTGCGGCCGAGATAGGAACCAGATGTGCAATGGTATTTAAGCAACTGTAGATTAAAGCATTTTCACGGCTATTCGGTAGTACAGTAGACAAGAAGGTTCTCCCTTTAGAATAATATCTAATTGGATAAATCAATACTGAAAATTAATCAAATACTAATTAAAATGCAAAATTAACACAAAACAAACATATTAATAACGTGATATGGATTGCAATAAATGAAATTTCTCAACGTGATGATCACTGGCTAAGAACAGGTTTTTTGGTATATATCTGAAATAATTTCTTAATGCATTAATTAAGCGATTTTATTTTTATTGATTGATATTTAAGTAATTATTTTTGATTTTTTCTGTTTTCTGGTATTTTTCGTTACATCTTTTCAGTTATTAATCCCTCTTTAGGTATCGTTCTTTAGGACGATGGTCGGTATTCCTCTTCACTTTCTATAGTGTATTTATCCTCAATAAAGTTTACAAAAAATTCACAAATGAATCGCCGTGAGCATTATTTTTACGACTAGAAGTTAAGAGGGAAGATAAATGAATATGTCAACACGACTGACTTCGCATATTGAAAAGGGAGTGGTGGGGTTTCCTACCGCACTGGCAAGTTCTGTCGGGGTGATTATGGCAAGCCCGGTTATTCTGACTGTGACCAGTGGTTTTGGGATTGGTGGTGATACTTTCGTACTGGCAATGCTGATCAGTTTTATCATGATGCAGGCCCAAGTGACGACATTTGCTGAGGCGGCGGCTATTTTGCCTACTTCTGGCTCTGTCTATGACTATATCTCTTGTGGAATGGGGCGATTCTGGGCGATTACCGGTGCGCTTTCGGCTTATCTGATTGTTCATATTTTTGCGGGTACAGCAGAAACGATTCTCTCCGGTGTTATGGCATTAGTGAATTTTGACAGCCTTAATACGATGGTGGAAAGTTATAACGCTTCATGGATGGTCGGTGTTGGGTTAGTGATTACGTTCGGGTTACTTAATGCGTTGGGTATTGAAGCGTTTGGTAAAGTCGAAATTGTGCTGACATTCTGCATGTGGAGTACTTTGGTTATTTTCAGTATTTGTGGATTATTAATGCCGTTTTCTGTGCCGCTGGAGAGTTGGTTTGGTGAAGGGCTTAATCTGAGCGATCCTTTGGCGGTACTGAGTCTGGTGGGAATGGCGATGTTTATGTTTGTCGGCTGTGAACTGGTGACGCCAATGGCGCCTGAAATTAAAAATTCCGCCAGAGTTCTTCCGCGAGCAATGATAACCGGCCTGTGTGGGGTGGCTTTTTGCATGGGGTTATATGGCGCGTCAATCAGCCATCAGGTAGAAAATGTGCTGGTGGATGTAGAAAATAACGTTCGCTTGCTAGAAACGCCAATGGCAATTCCCGCTTTTGCCGGTCAGGTGATGGGGGATTTTGGTAAATATTGGATTGGTATTGGGCTATTACTGGCGGGAGCGGCAACGATTAATACCCTGATGGCGGCGGTGCCGCGTATTCTCTATGGTATGGCATTGGATGGCGCATTACCGCGTATTTTTGCTTATCTACATCCACGTTTTAAAACGCCAATATTTGGGATTTTGGTTGCGGTAATGATCCCCTGTTTACATACCTTTATTATTCAAGGTGATTTGAACCGGATTATGCCTTTGGTATTAGCCGCTGTATGTGCCTGGTGCGTTGCTTATTTGCTGGTGACATGTTCTGTGATATTACTGCGTATCCGCAGACCTGATTTACATCGTGCCTATAAATCACCCTTTTTCCCATTACCTCAAATTGTCTCTAGTGTAGGCATTATTTTGGCGATCATTAACATCACGCCTCCGGGAATGAATCCCGGTGATGTGTATATTCCATTTGCCATTATATTGGGTCTGACCGCCAGCTATGCCCTGTTTTGGACGCTATGTGTACAACGGGTGAATCCGTTTAAGCCAGTACCCGTTGAGCAGGTACTTTCGCATACTTTCACTAAGGGTGAATTGCGGGAGGTGCAACTTGAGCCACTTCGTTCCCTTGATTGACAGTATTTGGCGGCGGTTGAATAAACCCCGCTATCCTACTGGTTATCAGGCAGGTATAACGCTAAACCGGTTGGAACAGAATTTATCGCCTTACTGTTGTGAGCGTTTATCAGCAGAAAGTTTGCAAGTGACGTTACCTGATGGATTGCAGATTGAAGTTTGTGAAAAGCCGAAAGCGTTGTTTTTGGCCTATATTGTCAGTTGTTGTTTTCGTTTGCAGGGGAATACTTCACTTAAGGAAAAAATCATTATTAGAGCTAAGGTAAAGGGAATATTTCGGCGAAAGAGTGTGATTTATTACTGTTGTCATGGTACGGAGTATGGACAGCCGATTATTGATTTACTCAATCAACATCCATTAATTGGTGAAACGCTGGCAGAGTTGGATTTCCGGGATCTGATATTGAATATTCATCAGGGGAAGTGGCAATTTGAGGTGGAACATTTTGCCGCTTCTGAGGTTGTCAGTCGATTGCCGGCTAGTCGTCGTTATTTACGTTTGACTGTTGAACAGCGCCATTTGTTGCTCAGTACTTTGCTGATGTTTAGCCAATTTATGGGAAAGATCTAATATTTTCGCCTGCTATACTGCAAACTCTACCAAAATAAAAGGGTTTGGAATTTTATTTCCAACTCTTTCGACCAAACCGAAAATGCGTCCCGGGTTCTTATTTACAGGGGGAGTTGTTTCACTCATGTTTTTTCCTTTGTGTTTGCTGTCGTTATTATTTTTTAATTATATAAATGACTGAATACTGGTTTGCCTGCTATAGGCAAGCCAGTATTTATCGGAGCAAAGTTACTTCAAAGGTGATGGTTTAACATCGGGTGGAATAGGGCTCTGATAGGGATTTTTATCCCTCTGGTGTTTGAACTCTGATTGAGCCTCTGATAGCAGAACCGGGTCTGTTAATAATTCAAGCGCGGTAGCGGCCATAATTTTCCCTGCAAGGCACATCCCTTTGTGAGCAATGGATGAACGTCCTTGTGCGACTAGTTGCCAAGTATGCAGTGGTGTGCCAAAGGCAAAGCAGGGGCTTAAACATTGGGCGGTTGGTGTTACCCAGCTAACATCTCCAACATCGGTAGAGGCATATATTAACTCTTGCGATTCTATATAAGGCAAGACTTCATCTGTCAGTGCTTTTTCCCCTTGTCGCTCACTCCAGCGTTTACCCTCTTCACCCGCTATCTGAGTTGCATTGAATTTGACATTGCGTAAATCATCTTTTGTCAGTGTTTGATGGATTTTTTCGGCAAATTGGCGTTCTTCATCAGTGTATTCAGGAATACCAAAAGCTTGAACATATTGATACATCGCTCTTTCCATCGTGCGGTTAGGAACATAATTTGAACACGCTGTGTCAAAGCGAATATTCAATTGCGTACCGGTCATTAAGGCGGCACCTTTAGCGATATCAATAACTCGTTGATAAATATCTTGAGCCTGATCCCGTTGCGGAGCGCGAACAAGGTATAAAACTTCGGCATCAGCTTGTACAACGTTAGGTGACATACCGCCCGTATTAGTCACTGCATAATGAATTCGTGCTTCCTGAATGATATGTTCACGAAGAAATTGAACACCCACATTCATCAGACTGACAGCATCTAAAGCACTTCTACCTAGGTGGGGAGAATTGGCGGCGTGTGAAGCAATCCCTTTGAAATGAAATGCTGTTTGGATATTTGCCAGAGACTGAACATTAAATACACTACTGAATGATTCAGGATGCCATGTAATTGCTGCATCAACATCATCAAAAAGACCATCCCGGACCATAAATGTTTTACCGGAACCCCCTTCTTCGGCTGGGCAGCCGTAAAACCGCACAGTTCCAAAGAGTTGATTTTTTTGCAGCCAGGCTTTCACTGCAAATGCCGCAGCGAGGGCGGCCGTCCCCAGTAAATTATGTCCACACCCGTGGCCGTTACCGTTTTCAATTACAGGACTAGGTTCATAACAGCCTGCTTTTTGGCTTAAACCAGACAGTGCATCATACTCACCAAGTAAAGCAATCACAGGGTGTCCACTACCATAACTGGCGATAAACGCGGTCTCAATATTGCCTACCCCTCTTTGAACTACAAACCCTTCATTCTCTAACGCATTTGCGAGCAGTTCAGCAGAAAAGTTTTCTTTAAAATTGGTTTCAGGGTGTTCCCAAATCTTATCGCTAAGGTAAGTAAAATCACTTTGGCGTTGGTTAATATATTCATGTATGAATTCAGTCAATGAATTATTCATAGTATGAACTCCGAAATCAGTAAGTTAGGGTGACAGTGGCGAATGTTTCCACTGCGGTTGTCATCACATTTTCATAAAAGTCAAACAGTTCATTATAATGATGACCCACACTGAGTTCTGTACCGAAAATTGAGGTAGGTGGCTTGACCACCATTCGATTTGACGCGCTCCATAAAGTAGGTTGCGTCCTCTTAGCCAGCCGCTTGCTGGTCTTTTGGCAACAGATGAAAGTTCTGGGATATATTGTTGAGCCTGTTGATAAATGAAATCGACCTACACAGGACTCGGTTGGTTACTTTGAGCGGCTCCCATTAACTGTATTTCATATTCAACCCCCTGCATTTTTGCCGCTCCTTCAATAAGCTGCTTCAACTGAAAACATACTAAATATGAAGACGGTTTTGTTCACCATTGATCACAGAAGAAAGCTAGGACTGGCAGAGCAAAAAGCTATTGATGAGATAAGAAAAACCTTGGATTTCAGTGAGATATTTCATCTAAGCCATGATGATGAGAAATCAATAATCGAGTTTGCAAAGCATTCAATATAACCAATCTTAGCCCTCTATCGAGGGCTCCCCATCAAACTAGCCAAAATTTCACCCCGGAAATTTTTTTGAAAATAAATTAATCTAAAAAACAATGACATATTAAACTTTACTAAACATTTTTTTAGTGATTGCTTGGTAAATATATTTATTAAACTTACTCACATCAAAGCACAGCGAACAGGCAAGGAAAGCCCACGAAGTAGCTGCGTACTAAACCACCATGCCAAAATCTATCGAAATAGGGTTTTGATTTATTAGCGCTAAATTTGTGGGGGTACCTCAGCGCAGTGCAGCGTGGGATTATGAGACCTGAACTGGCAACCGGTCCTTAAATGAGTTGATGGTTAAGATAAATAGAGTAGGAAGATAAATCGTATTTATGTATCAAATTAAGAGAGAGATCACAGATACTCAAGAAAATTTACTGAAATATTTTATCGAATCATTGTGATTCAATCTATACTGGATACGTAGAAAATAATTAGATAGAAAAATTTAAATGGCAATGCCCGACAATAGGGTAGGGAATTGCTATGCCTTTGAAGATCGATTTACCTAAAATTAATTCTATTTCGGAGGAAGTTGCTAATGTCTAAGACCGGTGAGGAATATATTGAAGGCTTGCGTGATGGAAGAACCATTTTTCTGAATGGAGAAAAGATTACTAATCACGTGGATCACCCTGCTTTTCGGAATGCAATTAGAACTGTAGCTTCACTTTATGATTATCAGGCAGCACACGCTGATCGGATGACGTTCGAAACTCCTGGTGGTAAGCGTGTTGGTTTATGTTGGGAACTTCCTACTACCCGAGAGAAATTAATTGCCAGAGGTGAGGCTGCGTATGCTTGGGCAATGCAGAGTTGTGGTTGGCTAGGTAGAAGTCCAGATCATGTTTCTGCCGCTTTTACCGGAATAATGACTCATCTGGAAGTATTTGAGGAATATTCCAAGGATAGGGCTGAGGCATTGAAAAATTACTATTCATATGCCCGTGATAAAGATATTTATTTAGCTTTCACATTAATCAATCCACAAGGTGATCGTTCCAAAACACCTAGTGAGCATATAAAAAACGAATTTCATACTCTTGGAGTATTGGAAGAAAAACCGCAAGGAATCATTGTTCGCGGGGCAAAGATGTTAGGAACAGCGGCCGTCCTTGCAGAGGAAGTGGTTGTTGGCGTGTTTAATCCACTCAAAGAGGGCGTTGATGATAAATATGCGGTGTCTTTTGCATTACCATTGAATACTAAAGGAATAAAAATTCTTTCCAGAAAGTCCTATGAAATAGGCAGTAATAAATTTGACTCCCCTTTAGCACATCAATTTGACGAAAATGACGCGGTAATTTATTTCGACGATGTTTTTGTTCCGTGGGAAAGAGTATTTGTTTATAAAAATACGGAGATGTGTCGCCAGCAATTTCTGGCAACTGGCGCTGACGTTTTAATGGATGTTCAGGGTATGGCTCGGTATGCCGTTAAATTACATTTCTTAACGGGTTTGGCTCATCAACTTACCGAAGCTACCGGCGTTAATGAATTTCCGGCTGTTCGTGAATCGTTAGCCGAGCTTGCTTGTTATGCTACTAATATTGAAGGGCTGTTTCGTGGTTTGATCCACAATCCTGATCGGCATAATGAATATTATATTCCCAATCGATCACAACTGTATGCTTGCCAGGTTTTATTGCAGTCAACTTATCCAAAGGTGATAGAAAGCATCAGAAAACTCTCAGGTGGTGGTGTGATTATGTTACCGTCAAATTATATTGATTTAGCAAATCCAGAAATTCGTGATTTAATAGAAAAAACACAATATTCAACTTTACTGGCCCCCATTGAACGAGTGAAATTATTGAAGTTAGTGTGGGATGCGATCGGTTCTGAATTTGCATCACGTCATACTCAATATGAAATGTTCTATTCAGGCGCGCCTTTTATTGCTCTGTCTCGTGTTTATGAAAAATATGATTGGGATTTTGCTAAAAGTATGAGCCGAGGGATTTTAGATTCTATGGATGTGAATTAAATTCTGTATTTAATTCAGATGCAGCTAACTCGTTTTATTTTTATCAAATTTGACGATGCGGGATAGATTATATCCCGTATTATTTGTTACTTAATCTTTTGAAAGATAGGATGGTTCGACTAATATCATATCAAGATATTGAATTATTTATGTATCCATCCATAAATTATTTCGTCTTGTTAAAGAATTATTTTAATGAAAGTTAACACACAATTTATGCTATTAATAATAGTAATTGTTCTTATTCTTAAATAAGAACTTAGTGCATGATTTGCCGTGTCAAAAAAATTGAATATCAGTAATCAACCATCTAAAAAGAGAAAAAAATGAAAATAAACATAATGATATGTGCTCTTATGGCTTCTTTTAATGTCTTTGCTTCTCAGTGTCACCAAATAAAATTTCAGCAAGATCAGCAAGCAATAACAGGGAGTTTTAATTCTCAGGGGAGATCGTGTATTGAATTTAAAATTCAGGCTGAACATTATGTAAAGGGATCGGCATTGGGTATGCAAAAACTGGTGGTGCAGAAGGGTAATCAACAACATATTCGCACGCTTTTCACTGATAGTCCGGTGGATGCTCGTCAGTCAATTGGCTTTACTGTTCCTCAGGCAGGAAAATATCGGTTGGCAGCTAAGGGTAAGGCGGGAGAGCCGTGGCAGCTTACGTTGTCATTTCCACCTTATATTCCCAAGGATAATGATTATGGACAGCTACCAGAGAGCCAGCGTCTGAAACAACTCCAGGCTGATATCGCACAAGGAAAAGGCACCCATGCCTTCTGGCGGGAAATAACCCGCAAGGGTGCGCCGTTGATTGAAGATTATGATGATAAGCATAAGCGAGTCACTTTTTTGTGGCGTGGAGCAAAAGCGAATGTCTTTATTTTTGGTGCGCCGAGTGGTGATCATGATCCAATGTCACATTTGGCGGGTACTGATGTTTGGTTTCGTAGCTATATCGTTCCGTCAGATACCTTGATGCAATATAAATTGGCGCCGGATTTGCCGCGGGTTGAAGGCACGGCTGACGAACAGCGTAGGTCGATTTTGGTAACGGCGCAGGCCGATCCATTAAATAAAAATGTGGTGCCGACTTTATCAGAAGATGTGTTTAATCATGATTCATTGCTGGCATTAAGGCCAACCTTATGTGATATCGCACAATTCAAACAATCGCCTTTTCAGGGAGCGACTAAACTTCATCAGTTTGCGAGTAAGATTCTGGGTAATAGTCGAGAAATTGCGATTTATCAACCGGTTACTCCGATGAAACAGCCTGCTATGTTGGTGCTGTTTGATGGGAAGATTTACCGTAAGCAGTACTATATTGATAGATTTTTCGATTCCCTGATTGAACAGGGCAAGATCCCACCTATGTATGTGGTGTTTATTGATAGCCTAGATAGTGTACGTCGGGGTCAGGAACTGCCGCCCAATCCTAATTTTGCTGAATTTATGGCGAGTGAATTGATGCCGTGGCTGGCCGGTCAGGGTATTAAAGCTCCGGCAGAACGTACCATTATTTCAGGTTCCAGCTATGGTGGATTGGCATCTTCATGGGTAGCGTTTAATCATCCTGAGTTGTTTGGCAATGTTCTCAGTATGTCTGGGTCATATTGGTGGGCGCCGCAGGGAGAAAAGCCTGAATGGTTGATCCGTGAATTTGCCAAAGCGGAGAGAAAACCACTGCGTTTCTATTTACAAGCGGGATTGTTTGAAACCCGTGTGGGGGAATTGGAGGGCATTTTATATAATAACCGTCGCCTGAAAGAGACGTTATTACAGAAAGGTTATCCAGTTGAATCCAGTGAAGTTTCTAGTGGTCATAACTATATTTCGTGGTGTGAAACCTTGTACCACGGAACCCGGTCGTTGGTAGCGAAATGGTGAATTAATTTATTTTCTTCACATAATTGTCACATAGCTTATTTAGTATCCCTTTATCAGATAACGATGATTTTTATTCCGATTACGTTTTAATAAGGAAACCTTAATGTCGAACAAGTATACGAAAAGTTTGGTTGCGGTTATGGTCTCAGCTTTAATTTCAGGTGTCAGCTTACCGGTGTTGGCGGCTGGTGATCAGAATGTCGATCAAATTATGGCGGAAGGTCGGGCAGTAAAAGGTAATATTACGGAATTTGGTGGTGCTCGCCGTATGACTCAAAATCAAACTGAGGCATTAAAAGCAGCGATAAATAACCATAAAGCTAAGAACGTTATTCTGTTTATTGGTGATGGTATGGGGGATTCTGAGATCACTATTGCCCGTAACTATGCGGAAGGCGCGGGTGGATTTTTCAAAGGGATTGATGCTTTGCCATTTACCGGCCAATACACTCACTATTCTCTGGATAAAAAGAGTCGTAAACCCAACTATGCGACTGATTCAGCCGCTTCTGCCACAGCCTGGGCTTCTGGTGTAAAAACCTATAATGGCGCGTTGGGTATCGATGTATTTGGTAAAGATCATCAAACTCTGCTTGAGCTGGCAAAAGCGAATGGTAAAGCAACGGGTAACGTAACGACGGCTAGGATACAGGATGCAACGCCGGCAGCGCTTTATGCGCATGTCACTCACCGTGACTGTTATGGCCCGCAGGAGACAATAGAAAAATGCCCAACGAATGCGCTAGAAAATGGCGGGCGGGGTTCCATTACAGAGCAATTATTAGTGGCTCGTGCTGATGTCACATTAGGTGGAGGCGCCAAATTTTTCGCCCAGAAATCGGTTGCCGGCGCTGGCAAGGATAAAACGCTGGAGCAGCAGGCGCAGGAACAGGGTTATCAGTTGGTTAGGGATGCTAAGTCATTGGCGTCCGTTGCTAGAGCGAATCAGAAAAAACCGCTGTTGGGCCTGTTCCATGAAGACAATATGGACATTTCTTGGGAAGGACCTAAAGCCGTTTATCACGGTAATATTGATAATCCCCCAGTGACATGTAAAGTCAACTCGAAACGGAATCCTGATGCGCCGACGTTGGCACAGATGACGGAGAAAGCCATTGATCTGTTAAAAGAGAATAAGAAAGGTTTCTTCTTACAAGTGGAGAGCGCTTCTATTGATAAACAGGATCACAAAGCTAATCCTTGTGGGCAGATTGGTGAAACTGTCGCATTGGATGAAGCGGTACAAGTTGGCTTGAAATATGCGCGTAAACACGGTGATACATTAGTGATTGTCACCGCTGATCATGCTCACTCCAGCCAGATTATTGAAGCGCATATAAAATCTCCGGGGTTGACTCAGGCACTAATCACTAAAGATGGTGGGGTGATGGCGGTAAATTACGGTACTTCCGAGGGTAAGGAACAGGAACATACTGGCACTCAACTCCGAGTGGCCGCTTATGGCCCTCAGGCAACCAATGTTGTGGGTCTGACTGACCAGACAGATCTATTCTTCACGATACGTGATGCGATGCAGTTAAAGTAATTCGGTCAGATGATGTTTTGAGTAGTTGAGGAATAAAGAGTTAGGCCGGATATTATCCGGCCTTGATTTTTTTCTTTTTAATATATATTTTTCTCTCATTCTACCAGTGGAAAAATACGACTGCGAACTCAACAACGTTATTTAGAGATATAGTCTAGATTTGATGAATAAAGTAGTGATATGGAAAAAGCCATTAAAATCAGCGATGCAATTTTAAAGAAATAATTAGGTTGTATATAGCTACTTTGCATGTGTGCAAAATGTAAAGCCTTGCCTAATAGTGCCCATAAGCAGGAAACTGGATATAGAGTTAAAAGTAAAATTACCATTGAGGGTAAGTATATAGTTGGTAATTCGAAAGCATAAGAGGGAATAATATAAGAAGCCAGTACGAATGCTTTTGGGCTGAGTAATGTTGTTATAAATATGTCTTTGAGAGTTATTTCATCTGAGCAATCAGTGGTTAATGAGGATTTCCAAATTTTTATTGATAAAAAGGCAATGTAAATTGCAGATAAAATTTTTAGCAAAACATTAATCCAAGGGAAATATGAATAAATAAATGTTAATGTGAAACCTAAGATACTAACGGAAATTAAATATCCTAACATTACAATAATTATTGTTTTTTGTAATTTTTTCCAGTTTATCTTCAATCCAAAAGATAATAGGGAGAGCGTAAAAAAGTGTGGGGCATTTATGTAGCAAAGCAGCTAAAGAAGCCACTTTAACGTATAAGTATTCATGGGCCGATAATGGGTAATAGTCCGGTTGAGTTGCCCACTTTACCGCTAAATAACTCAAGTGCCCCAGACTTTTTTATGCTCTCCTACAGTCAATGAATATCATATTAATTGCGGCAAACCCAGATGTAGCAAGGCGTTCAGTGAATTATGCAGAGGGTGCACAGCGAAGGAGGCGAAAAAGATTTTTAGGGGGTATTTCTGGCAGGCAAATAAAAGCCGGATGAGTCTGGGATAATAAATTTAGTGCATAATTTTTTTATTATGGTAAGACTGAAATTAAAATTAAGTAATTGTCTGATTTTGCTTAAGAATAGAGATTCATCACAAATTTAAAGGTGGATCTTTTCCATGCTGGAATGGGTAAGCATTGTTGTTATATCCTGCTTAATTGATGCTACGTCGGAAATCTTGACACAAGTCAATCAATTATTAATTTGATATTGAGTGCTACGGAGAATTGAGGAATGACACATAAAAAATATAATCCCACTTGGGATGGTTATATGGGCGATTTTTTAAGGGGCAATGTAGGGATTAATCAGCTAAAACCCCAGCATGAATTTTTTGATGCCATTGGGTTAGAAAAAGTATTGAATGATAATACCCAATATCACTTTGTTCTTACATTAGCGCAAGCCAAAAGCATTATTGAGGATATCAGTCCCTCCCATCCACAAACCCCAAGTCATGGAGAAGCATTTGCAAGAGGTACGGAAGCAGAAAATCTAAGTTACGGAGACGAATTTGCAAGAGGCACGGAAGTAGATAACAAGAAAAAAAATCCTATGGCGTATGTATTTTCTGTCACAGATCCTATTTCCACCTATGCGGGAAATATTTATGATTCACATGGGTTTTCTGATGTTTGCCGGGAATTTAAGAGGTTAAGTATTACTGCAAAAACCTATGTGGGAGAAAATGGGAAAAAATATATTCATCTGTCAGGTCATGCTGGTCTTAGGCGTCTTGTCAGGGGAACCCGATACGGTGCTAGCCACCCTCAAATGTTAGCCATGGGGATAGGACAGCAGGGTCTTAATGCTAGTATTATCAAAGGTGTTAGATTCTGTATTGTCTTTTCGATTGGCTATAGATTGATAGAAAGTATTTTTAAGGATGAATATACTTTAGCCGATTTTATCGGCAACATAACAATGGATATGGCTAAAACTGCTATTATTGCTGCTTCCTCTTGGATTGTAGGATCACTTTTAACTGCCACTGCTTTGGTAGGTGGAAGTATTATTGTTGTTGCGGGAATAGTTTTAGCTGTTGGAATTCTAGCGGCTATCGGTTTAGATCTTGTTGATAAGCAATATGGAATAAGCGAAAAATTAATAGCACTTTTGAAAGAAGAAATGAAGAGAAAGCCAAGAACACCGGAAGCAGACTTACAATATTTTTTTAATACGATGGGAAGAATTAGGTGAATAGCAAATATTTAAAAGCCTTGGGTGGAGTAATATTGTTATTATTCCTTACATTTCTGATGTGCTTCATTATTAAATCTGCTGTTTCATTAGTATTAATGAAAGATGAAATAACATTCTCCAGCGCAGTTATTATAAGTATTCTATCTTTCCCTATAATATTTTACTCTTTATCAGGTTCTATTTTTTTCTTTATATTTGATAGATTACCTAAATACAACAAGATACTTGTTAAGTACCTGAGTAGATTGATGATTGCATCATTTGTCATTAGCTTACCTATCTCTTTTTATGTTGATTATAAGTTAAAAAATGATGGTTATTTGACATGTGATAAAATATCGTGGATGTCACCAACAACCTACGTAAAAAATTTATTACTTTGTAAATGAAAAATTTTGTAAATATTTTGTCTTCATGTTTCCCCTTGTTTAGCCTCTAAATAACAGAGGCTTTTTTATTATTTTTCACGGTGTTAAATAGTGTTTTAAAGAAAATAACTATTCCAAAAACACCATGAAAAAACTACTCGAATTACACCAACATAAAACCGATTTAACCCAACAAATGCGC
Source organism: Photorhabdus akhurstii (assembly GCF_018448925.1). Lineage (GTDB taxonomy): Bacteria > Pseudomonadota > Gammaproteobacteria > Enterobacterales > Enterobacteriaceae > Photorhabdus > Photorhabdus akhurstii. The sequence goes on from NZ_RCWE01000013.1 coordinate 125,909, forward strand.
TCGTTGCTTACCAAAGCCGAAGACGAAAAGCGCTCACTGACTGCCGAGGAAGCCAAACAGTTCGACGAATTGCGCAGCCAATCCGATACGCTCAATACAGAAATTGCCCGCTATGAAGCCTTATTTGATGAAGAACGCAGTCAGGCGGGTAAAAACCCAGCCGACCAGTAAAAAACTCAGCAATGACGAACTAGGAGAATGTAATGAACGCATCCCAACCACTTAGCCTTTGGCATTGTGCTGGAATTGAGAGATGAGATGTGGATCCTCACAGATTTCCGGCCTTATAGTGCCTAAAAGCGGGAGACTATTGCTCCCTG
>NZ_RCWE01000014.1 GCF_018448925.1 Photorhabdus akhurstii
CATGCCGAACTCAGCAGTGAAACGCCGTAGCGCCGATGGTAGTGTGGGGTCTCCCCATGTGAGAGTAGGACACTGCCAGGCTTTAAATACAGTGGAAACCCTCAGCGTAAGCTGGGGGTTTTTGCGTATTGAGGCATATCTCACTTTGTTTGCTTATATTGCCTGGTTACTGTGTCTCTCCGCATTATATAGGACCAACTCTGTCGGGAACGGATTTGAACGTCGCGAGTCGAGACGGTCGGCAAAGCGAACGGTTAAAGAGTTGTTTGTAAGCCGATGAGATTTATAAAGTTGTCATACTGCCCGCTTAATAGTGGGCAGTTTTGTATTTAGCGGTACATCGTTGTTTCCCCCTGACCGGAATTTGCCTTGAGACAAAGTTTTTTTCATGCTTCTTAGATGATATAAGTTGTTGTTCTTCCCATAATCGTTGAGATTTTTTTGGGATTTTGTCTCATACGCCGTAAAAACTCTGCTTAAATAACCTGTAGTGAGTTAATGAGATTTTCCATGTTTCTGGTTAATGTCTTCAACATTCTGACGATGAGTATCCATAAGATCAAAGTCGAAGCATATAAGCAAGTAAAGTAATATTTCAGAAATATATTTATTAACTGAATGGTGATATTTAATTTTAGCTGTTCGTTATAGTTATTTAGGAATAAATAATATTTCAAAATGGGATTACATCGATGGTTTTTTTAAATATATCTGTTCCTATGAATTTCTTGCCCTAAAAGGCTATATTCTTTGGAGTATAATATTTAATTGAAATTAAAACATCATTATGAAAAGCTATTTTTTGAAGTCGTGCCGGGTATTTAAGTATCGAAAATAAATTTCATTATTTGAGTTTTATTTTTATCAGATATTGGGAATAAAGCTGAAAAGAGGGGGTGCTATGTTCTCTTAATTTGTTAAAAACCACTATCCTTATTGTATAATATATGAGGCTTTAAAATAGTATATGATTAATAAGGTATATGTGACCTGCTATATTAATATTTCTAAAGAGAACATTAGAGAATTATGATTCGATAAAATTTTGTTATAAATGAAAATTGAAATTTATCAAATTAAAATTCGATGGTAAAAAATCTCCCGAAATATATTCAATATCAGGAGATTTGATTTAGAAAAGATAATTCGCTTTATCGATTCAATTACAGAATACGACTAATCAGTCTGTCTACCCGGATACGGCGTAAACGGCGGATAAGTTTACGTACTTTGACTGGGTAAAGCTGGATGCTGTCCAATTCCTGATAATTACTGACAACCGTAGTATAAGTACGGATACAGTGCAGTTCTTCTGTACGTTGCTCCTGCATTTCTTTATGAGGATCGTGGATAAGAATAGCATTTTCTAAATCTAGTCCCCAGGCACGAGGATTGAGATTATTTCCTGTAATCAATTGCCATTGATTATCCACCCACACACCTTTTAGGTGGTAGCTATTATCACCATCTTTCCATAACCTGATCGTCAGTTGATTGTTGTCAACATAACGCTGTAGTCTGCTGATGAAACGGCGCAGATTGATTTCATATAAATAGGGTAATGCGCCGATAATTTTAAATGGCTCTTCCGGTGGAATATAAAAATCGTTAGCAGTTTTATCGCCAACAATAATTTCCACGTGTTTACCTTTACGGAGTAGATTAACAATCCGCCGAACAATGATAGCTGGAAGATTAAAATACGGAGTACAAATAATCAGTTTTTGTTCTGTGCTGGCGATCAGATGGCTAATGGTTTTATTTAGTAGATTTTTCTTTCCCAGACCGGCAAGTGGAGTGACAGATAGTTCATCATTCGTTGCCTGGTTATTTATTTTATAGGTCGTGTGCCTCAAAGAAAAACGTAATTGACGGATCAGGTTTTTAATTTCAGGAATACGAGGACGATCCTTACAATCCAGTTTCTGTACCGCTCCTGTAGCGATAATGTAACTATCAACAAAGTGTTTCATTGCTTCTGCAAGTTCTGCATTGTGAAGCAAATGGTAGCGATCATAACGATATTTATCATGTTGGTGGAGATAAACGTCATTAATGCTTGCTCCGCTATAAATCACAGTATCGTCAAAGATAAACCCTTTTAAATGTAAAACACCCAGTGCTTCGCGGGTATTTACAGGCACGCCTAGTACTGGAATTTTCACATCGGGATAAGCTTCTGCCATAGAACAATACCAATCGGCATTCGTTACCATTGCAGCGGCGCCAATTCGTCCACGTTGTGCCCGATGCCAGTCAACGAGCACTTTAATGTCCAAGTCCGGACGTTGTTGTTTAGCTGTATAAAGTGCATTCAGGATATCTCTCCCTGCATCATCATTTTCCAGATAGAGGGAGATGATATAAATATGTTTTTCAGCGTTAGCAATTTTTTCCAGCAGGGTGCTGCGGAACACTTCAGGTTGATAAAGTGTTTTAACATCAGCAACTGACTGAGGTAGCTTAGGCAGTTGTGCAAGGTGTTGTTGATGTTTAGCTTGTTTGAATTTAGACAACATCACAGTGCGCTTTTTCTCTTATGTTGGATGGCTAAAAGACTACTATGTAAAGCAATGAATCAAATGATCTGGCGATAATACCATTAGTCTGGCTAATTGTGAGCATGATTTAACGCTCTAATGCCTAATGATTCAAGTCTGTGCGATTCATCACGAAGTTGATTTAAAGTTCGAGGGATAAGTTTACAATGCTATCCTCAAATTGAACATCTATGGTAAATCCCAGTTTTTTAGCCAGTTTTATCATAGTACGGTTTTCTGGCATGGTGATAGCATTTAGGCGGTTTATGCCATGTTCTCGCGTATAGTTAATCAGTTTTATCATAAGCTGATATCCAAGGGTAATCCCTTTTAAGTCAGAACGCACTAGCACAGCGAATTCTGCTTCGACATTATCAGGATCAGCTATGGCACGAGTAACCCCGATAATTTCCGGAGTCGTTTTAGGATGTCGTACGGCAACAAATGCCATTTCGCGGTCGTAATCAATCTGAGTCATATTTGCCAGATCATCATGTGTGAATTCACTGATTTCACTAAAGTAACGGTAATAGAGATCTTCTTTAGTAACCTGGCCGATAAAATCTTTCAGCAACGGTTCATCTTCTGGCAAAATCGGGCGTAGCAGGCATTCAGCACCTCCTTTGAGTCTTATCATTTCTTCTAATTCGCCTGGATATGGACGGATAGCTAATCTGGTTCGTGGATCACCTTCTATTGAAGATAATTCCATTGAAACATCTAATAATGTGAATTCGTCTCCAGAAGCCAGTAACGGATGAATATCTAGTCGTACAATTTGCGGGCAATCAAGTAACAGATTAGATACCTGAACTAACAGTCGGCTGAGTGCTAGTATGTCTAATGATTGGGGAGCGCCCTTGAGCTTAATTTTTCTACTTTTAATCGCTTGAATAACCAGATATCGCGCTAATGCCATATTGAGTGGCGGCAACGCGACGGCTACTTGTGTTTCCTGCGACCACTCAATACCGCCTTCACCTAACATAATCAGTGGGCCAAATACTTCATCTTGTTCTACGGCAATACGTAGCTCTTGTGCGCCGGCACGGTTTGCCATGCTTTGAACTAACAGTCCTTGAATTCTTGCGTGTGGGAAATTTTGATTGACACGTTCGATAATCGCTTGAGCAGAAGCCTTGACCTCATTTGCATTTCGCAAATAGAGCATAACCCCCTGAACTTCTGATTTATGCGGGATATCTGGCGAGCGTAATTTCAGAGCGACAGGATAACCGATCTGTTGGGCAATATTGACTGCTTCATCACTGTTATAAGCAATCCATGTTGGCAATGTATTGAGGCCATAGGCTGCCAGAATAGGTTGAACTTCATGGGTATCTAGACGAGAGTTTCCTTGTTCCAGCGCTTGTTGTATGCATTGATGGGCACGTGCAGTATTAGCGGTGATGTTTGCTGGTAGAGCGGGTGTTTCTGTTAATTGTTTTTGATTGCGACGATATTCCACCATGTGCATGAAAGCAGTAATTGCCCCTTCAGGGGTGCGATAAGTTGGAATACCTGCTTCACTGAATAGGCGGCGGGCTTCTTGAGAAGAGTATTCACCGCACCAATTGGTAAAAATAGTTAGCCATTTTCCCCTTGGGTGTTTACGGATTGTTTCAATGACTTTGGTGGCGGTTTGAATACCGGGGGCAATTGCGCTAGGAGAATGGATGAGCAACAGGGCATCATGGTCGTGGCTGTCTAGTAACGGTTTTAACGCAGCAATATAACGGTCCACCGTGGAGTCATCTCTTAAATCCAGCGGATTATGTAGGGAGATAGTTTCTGGTAATTGTGTTTTTAATGCTTTCGTTGTCTCTTCACCTAATATTGCGAGCTTACCGTTACGGCGGAATAACTCATCCAGCGCCATTGCGGTTGGAGCAGCACCATTGCTGACGATAAATAGTCGTTCTCCCCGTAAAGGCGACATATGGCTTAGGGTTTCTACAGCAGAAAACATTTCATGCGTATCTTGCACGCGTAATAATCCGGCTCGCTGAATTGCTGCATCATAAGCTGCATCCAGATTTTGTTGTTCACCAAGTAATTTCTGTGCTCGCTTGGTACGGCCGCTTTTGACCACCAAAATAGGTTTATTGCGGGAAGCGCTTCTGGATGCAGAAAGAAAGCGACGAGCGTCATGGATATGTTCTACATAGAGCAAGATAGCGCTGGTTTTACTGTCACGAGCCAGAAAATCGAGCAGATGATCAATATCGATATCTACACTGTCACCTAACGCGATAAAGTAGGAAAATCCGACTCCCCGATGTTGCGCCCAGTCAAGAATTGTATTTGAGACTGCCGCAGATTGAGAAATAAAGGCTAATTTCCCTTTGAGAATTGGAATCGGAGAAAAGCTGGCATTCAGCCCTTGCCAGGGGGCCAGTAGTCCCAAACTGTTTGGTCCTAGTAGTCGGATGCTATAGCGCAGGCAACACTGTTTTAGTTCAGGAAATTGAGGCTTTGGCGAAGAAAGAATAATCACTGTCTTGCAACCTAATTGCCCCAGTTGTTCCAGGCATGGCAAATTGCGGTGGTGATGAGTACAGATAATGGCTAAATCTGGTGTGATTGGTAATTTATCTATTGAAGGGTAAGCGAAAACCCCTTGAACAGAACGACTATTGGGGGTTACCGGTAGTATTGGCCCGGCAAAGCCTCCTGCGAGTAGGTTGCGCATCATAACTGAACCCGCTCGTTCTGGTTTTTCTGAGGCGCCAATTACAGCAATGGATTTAGGGCGTAATAAAGCTTCAAGTCCGCGCTGGCTCATCAGGAGGCTCCTTATTTGTGGTTAATTGATAACTGTAGCTGATTTCGCAAATCATTGCTGTGACTTACGTTATCGGATGCAGTTGCTGAGAAGCAATTAAATTGCCAGCTTGTTCCAAAATGGTCCCAGGTTGTAGCTTGAATATCTTCGGTGGGTGTCTGTTTCAACAGGTAGCTTGACTGTGCTCTTCGTGGCAAGTACGGCATGCCTCGCCGAAAGCAGGAAAATTAAGGACGCATTTTATTGGATTATGGTTGTCAGAGGTAGCTTAAGATGCGCACATCAGGTAATCTTCGCGCCATAAAGCAGTTGGAGAAACGAATGAACGATTCATACAGTGGTAAAAATGGCAAAGTCAAAGTGATGTATGTCCGCAGTGAGGGCGATAATGACAGCCGCAGCAATAACAAACGTCCGTCTGGCAAAGGGCGCGATCAAGGTCAGCGTCGTCGGGACGGTGAGCGCACATCCCGTTCTCCGCGTGTCAATGAGCGTGAAAGATCGCCTTGGAAAACAGTGTCACGCCCTGAGAGTGATTCTTTACCATCAGAGCATGGTGGTATCAGTGGGAAAAGCCAGATTGATCCTGAACAGCTCCGTCGTCAGCGCATGGAAGAAACCCGGATTTATGGTGAAAATGCTTGTCAGGCGATGTTTAAAAACCGTTCTGAAGCGATAGTGCGTGCATGGTTTGTTGAGTCAGTGACACCACGTTTCCGCAATGCGCTGAAATGGATGGCTGCTAACCGTAAAGCCTATCATGTTGTGGATGAAGCTGAACTGACAAAAGTGTCAGGTACTGAACATCATGGTGGTGTTTGTTTTCTGATTAAGAAACGTAACGGCTTGGATGCAGAGACCTACCTGAAAGATGCTCCAGTAAAAGATTGTGTTTTGGCTCTTGAAGATGTGGGTAATCCTCACAACCTTGGCGCTATTATGCGAAGCTGTGCGCATTTCGGTGTGCAAGGGGTGATTTTGCATGATGTGGCCTTGCTGGAGTCGGGGGCGGCTATCCGTACAGCAGAAGGTGGCGCTGAGCATATTAAAGGTATTGATGCTGATAGCTTGCTCACCACATTGAATAAATTTCGTCAAGCGGGTTACACCATTGTGACGACATCCAGCCATAAAGGTAGTACCGATTTAGCTAAAGCTGAATTACCGGAAAAAATGGTTCTGGTTCTTGGTCAGGAACGTGATGGTTTGAGTGACAGTGCCTGGAAACATGGTGATATGAGTTTGTTTGTTGGCGGCACGGGTTTAGTCGAAAGTCTGAACGTTTCTGTTGCAACTGGCATTATGCTGGCTGAATGGTGGCGACAGAATAAAGTTTGATAGGAAAAGCGGGGAATGTCATGTTCCCCGCTTTGCTATTAAGATTTAGTGCGCTCCGCCAATATTCTCTTTACTTCCTTGTGTGAATGGTGGTTTCGCAAACCAGACGAGTACGATTAATATCAGGAATACGCTGGCGGAGAGCCAGAAAATTTCATTCGCTGAAATTATGAGCCCTTGATGGGTAATCTCTTTTGCCAGATAAGCGGGAATTTGTTGGTTACTCATTCCCGATTCCGATAATTGTTGATAAATCTGTTGAGTGTCGGGGCTATAAGGGTTGATGTGTTCGGTAAAATGGGAATGATGCATTGATTCCCGTTGGGTCCACATGGTTGTTGTTAGTGATGTTCCTACTGAACCTGCCAATGTTCGGATAAAATTCGATAGACTGGATGCGGATGCCACTCGCCCTGCCGGTAAGCCAGAAAGGGTAATGGTTGTGAGTGGCATAAAGAAACAGGCAATAGCAAACCCCTGGATAAACTGAGGCCATGCGACTGCGGCAAAATCCATGCCTGGTTCGAATGTATATGCACGCCAGTAATAGCAGATGGCATAAACAACAAAGCTGAACGTCACTATGTAGCGCATATCTGCTCTATTGCTGAATTTACCAATCAGTGGAGAAATGATGAGTGGCAATAATCCTACCGGTGCTGATGCAAGACCTGACCAGGTTGCTGTATAACCGAACACCTCCTGTAGTAACTGAGGTAATAACACAATTGTGCCGAAATAGAGCATATAAGCTAAGCTCAAACAGAAGCAGCCAATTGTAAAATTACGTTCTTTGAACAGTGATAGATCTATAATTGGGTTATCATCGGTCAATTCCCACACCACCAAAAATGCTAATGAGATGATTGCGATAACCGCCAAGATGATAATTTCTGTAGAATTAAACCAGTCTAGCTCTTTACCCTGATCTAGCATGATTTGTAAACAACCAACGCCGACAACCAACAACATCAGTCCTATTGTGTCGATAGGTTTGATCTCTGTTTGAGTTTCACGTCCTTTCAGGGTTTGCATAGCAATCAGAATAATCGCTATACCAACAGGAACGTTGATAAAGAAAATCCATCCCCAATGGTAGTTATCACTGATGTAACCACCCAGAATAGGGCCAAAAATCGGCGCGACAATAATCGTGAGTGACCATAACGCCAATGCCATATTTCCTTTGGCTGGTGGATAATTGTTCAGAAGTAGGCTTTGTGAAAGAGGGATAAGAGGACCTGCAACTAATCCTTGAATAACCCGAAAGAAGATTAGCATGTTAAGACTGTTGGAAATACCGCATAGCCAGGAAGCGATGGAGAATAGTGCGGTTGACCAGATGAATAATTTAACTTCGCCGATGCGTTTTGCCAGCCATCCAGTAATCGGGATGGATATCGCATTGGCAACGCCGAAAGAAGTAATTACCCAGATCCCTTGAGAATTTGATGATCCCAGATTACCTGAAATAGTGGGTATCGCTACGTTAGCAATGGTGGAATCCAACACTTGCATGAATGTTGCCAAGGATAACGCAATGGTCATCCATGCAAGTTTGGCACCTGTAAGCGGCTGTTTTGTCACCTTGGCCTCCGGTATTATTTCCCAGCATTACTATTAATAATGTCATTAACTATCTTATTGGCAGGAGACATATCTATTGCCAGAGCCGTGGTGTGATAAGCCGATTTAGTGCGTGTTCTATCAGACAGAACGGGGCCGTCAGGATTTGTAGTATCTACTCTGACTTTAGTCGAGAGGCCGATGCGTAATGGGTATTTTTCTAATTGCCCAGGATCAAATTCAATGCGGATGGGTAAACGTTGTACAACCTTAATCCAATTGCCACTGGCGTTCTGAGCGGGTAATAAAGAGAAGGCGCTGCCGGTACCCATATCAAGGCCAGTAATTTTGCCGCTAAATACTTTGCTCCCACCATAGAAATCGCTGGTGATTTCCACGGGTTGACCAATGCGCATACCAGAAATTTGCGTCTCTTTGAAGTTAGCTTCGATCCACATATCGTTTGCCGAGACTATCGCCATTAGTGGAGTATTTTTATTAATTTGAGCACCAACTTGTACACTACGGCGTGAGACATAGCCATCAATTGGGCTGACTATTTTCGTGCGTTGTAGTGCTAGCCAGGCATTACGGACTTCCGTTGCAGCTTGTTCAACGGTAGGTTGTTTCTCTAGAGGCGTATTCAGAACAATTGCTTGATTAGCGTTATATTGTTCGATAGCCATATCCAGCGCGGCTTGGGCACTGGCGACGGCTTCCTGTGCATGTTGCAATTCTTCTTTGCCAATGACTTTTTGAACGCTAAGTATTTCACGACGGCTAAGATCATTTCGAACTTTGGTTAATTCGGATCTGCGTAGAGCGATGTTAGCCTGATACTGTTTACTGTTAACTATCTGTTGATGTGTTTGGCGAACACTGTTGGCTAATGCTGTTTTTGCTTTTTCTAATGCTAATTCTGCATCACGGGGATCGAGTTGTACCAATACACTACCGCTTTTTACAAAGTCAGTATTATCAAAGTTAACTGTGATTACACTGCCAGCGACTTGCGACATGATTTGAACTTGATTACCTGTAACGTAGGCGTTATCTGTTTCTTGGTGGTGGCGTAAAATGAGAAACCAATAGAAAAAGTAGGCAACACCGAGCAGGGCGAAGACAAGGGTTAGTAACATTAAGGCACGACTGCGTTGCCTTTTTTTGCTACTGTTTGGATCTTGTGCCGCTTGTACTTCTATTTCCTCATTTGCGCTCATAGTAAATCCCCATGCTTGTTATTTATCTTCTAGTAATACTATTTTTTTCAGATCACCTTCCAGTAGCGCTATATCATCGCTACTGGAAAGGTGAACGACACAGGATCCAATGTTATCGAAGAATAATAGTTAGCTTTTTGCAGAAAATATCATCTTAGCTAACAGGAAAATTTTTTCGAACAATTTGACCAAGAAAGTATTGTTTGATCAAAAATTGATCGATTAAACAACAAGCTATTTTTTGATACAATCGCCCATTGTATCAAGTCTGACCAGTAATTTTCTCATTAACTTTTCTAACTGTTTTTGTTCCTCCTGGTCAAGACATGACCAAAGTCTTCTCAGGCAATCATGTTGAGGTGGAAGCAAACTATTTAAAAATTTTGTACCTTGTTCTGTCAGATGAAGATGAAGGCAACGGCGGTCGTTATGACTTTCCTTTCTTTCAATCCATTCCTGTTTCTCTAATTCATCAGCAATACGAGTGGCATTAGTACGGGAAGAACCCAATGCGGCACTTAATTCTGATGGCTGAATGCTGTGGCTTTCCTTAGTATCAAGGATCATCAGGGCCATGAACAAAGTTTCATTGATTCCTTGAGCTTTCAGCATGTTATTACGGTTTTCAAGCAATTTACTTTGGACGTGCATTGATAACCTAGTCAACAGGATCTCTTGATAAGGGATATCTTTATTTAATTTGGCTTGCTGTGCTGCACGAATATTCAGTAATTCTTCGGTAGGCGTAAACGAACTTTCCATTATTTAGATACCTTATTAGTTTCAACTGGTAAGATAACTTTTGTTATCAAACATCCAAATGGTATATTAAAAGATAAATTTAGCAATTGTAGTTATTTGTTATCATCATATTTCTTTTGATATTGATACCTAATTCATAAATATTTTGAATGTTAGTCCAAAAAGCAGTGCGCCGAATAACGTTGCGAGTATAATTTTCCTTGTTTTGTAAAAGATTAAGCAGATGGCCAGACAGCCGATGAGGGTCGGAAATAGTTTTTGACTCTCTCTCATCACATCAGGTACACCCGATACGATGAGTAAAGAACAAATGGATGCAATACCAATACTGTCAAGAATAATGCTTGTTTTTCCACCTTTCCTGCCGGCAGATTGGCGTGCTTTCCCAAACCGCAGTGGCAGATAGCGAAACGAAAAGTTAGCTAACCCAACAAATAGCCCAATAAGCAAAATCTTGCTGTCAATCATGGTGTTTCCTTTTGTTCACAAGAATCATCGCAACTATTTTGCGGTTGTAACAGTGCTGCGATACAGCCACCGACAATACCTGCCAGAATAGCAACTGGAATTGAAAAAAATGTAATTCCCAACAGTGCCCCGGTTAGCGCGGTTGCAACACAATAACTATTTTGCTTTCTGCAAGAAGCAAGAAGAAAACTGAGAAACAGTGCTGGCAACATGAAAATCATGGCAGCTTCTACGGCAGGGTAGGACTCCAAATAACCGTTACCAAGAAATGCCCCGGCTGCGGTACCTACGACCCAAGCCAGCCAGGAACAGATCGCAATAGCAACCATCCAGTTTTCACTCCAGCTCCGTTGGTTCTTAATAAGTTTTGCAGTAGCGGCGGCAAAAACTTCATCTGTCAGACCAAAAGCCCAGATAACAGTTTTTTTCTCCGTTAACTTATCTTTGATACGGTGCCTTAAAGATGGGCCATAAAGAACATGGCGAACATCCATTGCTATGATTGTTAGGGCAGAGATCCAGAGTGATGTGCCTGCGCTTAATAAAGCTGTGATGACAAATTGACTTGCACCGGCGTAGATGATGCATGAAAAGAAAATGGCTTCTATTGGGTTGAAGCCAAGTTTTACAGCATTGAGACCAAAAGCAAAGGCTACGGGAATGTAACCGATGACAATAGGTAAACTATCTATTATTCCTTCAGTAAAAGAAGATTTTTTACTGGTTAAGGGGGATGATGTATCAGAAACAGGCATAAAATCCATCTGGTTATATAAATGTTATGTAACATTAACAAAAGGAAATCAAATAGAAAATATCATCCTTAATAAATGTTTCATAAATGTTTTTATTTAAGCGTTTTTATGTCATGGCCTGTTTTTTTACGACGTCTTTGGTTCGTACTTTTTGCCGAAAAACCAAACGATTAGGTTGATTGTACTGATAGCCATGCCAGCGGCGGCGACGCCATACCAACCTGAGTGTTTGTAAGCATAGCCTGAAACCAGAGAGCCAAAGGCTCCACCGATAAAATAGATGGTCATGTAAGCGGCAGTGAGTCGGTTTCTGGCTTCCGGCATAATGCGGTATATCGTGCTTTGATTCGTAACGTGAACGCCTTGAATTGCAATATCAAGAAGCAAAATACCTATCATAAAGCCAATTAATGATTCTTTGGCTAAGCCGATCGGTATCCATGAAAGTAGTGATAGCACCAGAGAAATGGTGGTGGTCAGAGAGCCTTTTCCTTTATCAACGAGTTGCCCAGTTTTGGCTGCCATTAGTGCTCCGGCGGCGCCGACTAACCCAAATAAGCCGATTACGCCTTCGGAATAATTAAAAGGAGGCGCTGAGAGCAAGAATGCCATTGATGTCCATAGCATGCTGAAATTGGCAAATGTCAGTGCTCCCAGTATAGAGCGTACTCTTAGAAGAGGGGTTGTAGTAACGAATTTTGCAATAGAGCGTAGTAATTGGAAATAATTGAGATCAGTTACTTGTTTATAACGGGGCAGGTAGCGCCATAATGTTAAAGAAAGGATCACCAATAAGACGCTGGCAACCCAAAAAACAGTTCGCCAGCCACCAAGAGTCGCCATTGTTCCTGATATGGTTCTTGCCAGTAATATTCCAAGCAGTAAACCGCTCATAATCGTACCGACAGCTTTCCCGCGCTGGTGGGGGAGGGCAAGTGTCGCGGCCAGAGGGACCAGTACTTGGGCGACTACCGAAAATAAGCCCGTCAGTGCCGTTCCTAATAGCATTTGCCAGATGTTTTGCGATGTAGCGGTAATCAATAATCCAACGGCGGCTAATATTGTCATGGAGACAATCAGGCCGCGTCGCTCAAATATATCACCTAGTGGCACAAGGAATATCAAGCCGACGGCATAGCTCAATTGAGCTGTGGTCACAATAAATCCCGCTTCATTGGCGGTCAGATTAAATTGTAGTGCGATAGTATCGAGCAGTGGTTGCGCATAGTAGTTGCTGGCGACAACCAGACCTGTGGCGATCGCCATCAGAGCTACTAAAGCAGGGCTTAATGATGTACGGGAAATATTTTCTTCCATAGATAGGTTTTCTTATATTTAAACAGCAGGTTAAGTGAGGGAGATAGATATTTAATTTATTAAAAACAGTAAGTAGTCACGTGATAAATTTTTCACATTGTAATGATTTTTTATTATCAGATTCAATGTTAAAACAGAGGGAATCGAGGGGTTAAACTTAAAAACACTAATTGAGTCGATAAGTTTGGTATAAAAGAAAATGAAAGTGAAAAATAGTGAATTGGTATAGACCAATTCACTGTAATATCCAGAATGTTAATTATTTTCGGCAGCCTTGGCGGCGGTTTCGATCCAACCATCAAACAATTTCTGATGAGCCCTAATCCAACCATTGGCGTGACGTTCAATCTCCGCTTGTGATGCTTCACCATTATGCATCCGCAAATTTTGGGCGTTGATATCAGCGAGGGGCATTTTCATGATAGAAAATAGTTTGGCGGCGGACGGGTTGACTTCTGCCCACTTTTTATTGGCGGCAATGTGCATAATACTTGGCGGGAAACCATAGTTAGCACCATTTGGCAGTTTTGTATCTATCCTTTCATCGTTAGGCATAGCGGAGAAAGGAACTTGCAGCCAGACAACATCTTTGCCCGGTTTCAGCACATCACTGACCCAATAAGGTGTCCATGTGTAATATAAGATGGGTTTGCCTTCTTTATAGCGGGTAATGGTGTCTGCCATCATGGCCGCATAGTTCCCTTGATTATGTTCAACGCTATTGTTTAAACCATAAGCTTTAAGATGATGGTTAATGGCGATTTCACAGCCCCAGCCGGGATTACAGCCAGTCAAATCGGCTTTGCCATTACCGTTAATATCGAATAATTTGGCTATTTTCGGATCTTTCAGTTGGGCAATATTCGTGATGTTGTATTTTTCCGCTGTTTTTTTGTCGATTAAGTACCCCTGAGCGGCATTTTCTACATAGTTGCCAACACGGTAGAATTTTGCGTTGCCGCCTGTTGCCTGATATTGGGTGTTGTGCAGAGGTTCCCAACTTACAGCCATAAAGGTTGCGTCACCGGAAGCGATAGAGGAATAGGCGACGTTGTAGTCTACTTCTTTGATGGGTTTGACATCATAGCCAAGTTTTTCCAATGCTTTACTGACGATCAACGTCTGGAATGTTTCTTCGCTAAGGGTGCTTTGTACGGGTTGTACGCTGATACCTTTACCTGGTAGTTCGACAGCGAATAATTGAGAGCTTATCAGTGATGACAGGGATATCGCCCAGATAACTATTTTGCGCATGGTTTTTTCTCCTGTTGCGGTCATCATGTGTTTACCAAACTCTTGTGGTTTGATCGGTGTTTTTGAAGGTTATGCTTTTTGGCTGAATAAACGGGTAATTAACCCAATTGGCCCAGTGGCATACCAGCGATTTACCCCTTTCGTTCGGTTATCGCGGCCAAGGGACTGTGTTAGGCGGTCAAGGAGAATCGCCAGAATAACAATCCCGACGCCGCCTACTGCGGCAAGTCCCATATCGAGACGGCCAATACCTCGCAAAACCATTTGGCCTAAACCACCAACTGCAATCATTGATGCAATAACAACCATTGATAGGGCTAGCATCAAGGTTTGGTTGACACCGGCCATAATGGTTGGCATAGCCAGTGGTAATTGAACTTTAAACAGCATCTGGCGAGGGCTGGCGCCAAAAGATTCGGCTGCTTCTATCAGATCTGTCGGAACTTGTTTGATGCCTAAAATTGTCAGACGGACAATCGGGGGGAGAGCAAAGATAATGGTGACGATAACCCCAGGCACGTTACCGATGCCAAACAACATGACAATCGGGACCAGATAGACGAATGCCGGTGTGGTTTGCATAGCATCAAGCAGAGGTTGAATGATTTTTGCAGCTCTTTTGCTGTGTGCCAGCCATATACCGAGTGGTAAGCCAACGATAGTGCAGAACAACAGAGATGTCAGAGCTAGTGATAGCGTAACCATCGCTTCAGACCATGCGCCTATTGCACCAATAATTACCAGAGAAATCAGCGCGGTAATACCCATACCAATTCCTGATAACTGCCAGGCAATCAAGGCGAAAAATAGGATGGCAATAGGGGCCGGTATTGAAGTCAGACATTGTTCAAAGCCACTGAGAACAATGTCAATGGGGACGCGTATTCCCTGAAATGCGGGACGAAAATTTAGCACAATCCAATCAATAGCATGTGTTACCCATGAATCTAAGGGGATAAGTGGGTGTTGGAATGGGTCCATGATATTGAAATGTTCAGGCTGTACCGTAGTTGTGGGAGCATCCAGCCAGTCAGAACCTGTTGCATTGTCAGCACTGGTTCCGTTACTCCAGGGATCTGTATTATCCACAGTGGAGGAAGGGGTATCCTGTGTATTCTGTCCAGGCTGAGTTTGATGTTCGTTTTGGTTACTCATTTGGTGTCTCCTTATCTAATGCCTGCAACAGCATCCCTTTGGAAATAACGCCGATGTATTTGTCGTTATTTCCAACAACCGGAACCGCACAAGGTGATTGTGCTACAACAGCAATCAGCTCATTGAGGGGCATATCTGCGGCAACGGCGGTCGGTTCCGCTAATATGGCGTGTTCGATAGGTTTTTTTTCCCGTAATGCTTTTTCCAATGAATTTGTGGAAACTATACCGGCGAATTTTTGTCCATGTTCGATTAAGTAACCATAGTTTCTGTTTTCGTCATCGAGGACTTTCAATGCAGAAAGAGGACCAAAACCGGGTGCAATATGCAGCAAAGAGTCTGGACGGCGACGGGCAATGTCTTTAGCGCTAAACACATGGCTGATATCTACGCCACGAAAGAAAGTCTTCACATAGTCATTTGCTGGATTATTCAGGATTTCATCAGGTGTGCCGACTTGTACAACAACACCGTCTTGCATAATGGCAATCCGATCGCCGATGCGCATTGCTTCATCTAAATCATGAGAAATAAAGACGATAGTCCGTGGCTGATTGCCTTGCAGACTTAGCAGTTCATCTTGCATTTCTGTACGAATTAATGGGTCGAGGGCAGAAAACGCTTCATCCATTAGCAAAATATCTGGGTTATTAGCGAGTGCTCTGGCAAGCCCGACGCGTTGGCGCATGCCGCCTGAGAGCTCATCCGGATAGGATTGCGCATAATTTTCCAGGTTTACTTGCTTCAATGCGTCCAGTGCTTTTTGATCGCGCTCTTGTTTGGCGATACCAGCAAGTTCCATACCAAAGGCGCTGTTTTCCAGTACGTTTAGATGTGGCATCAGTGCAAATGATTGGAAAACCATACTGATTTTGTTACGGCGAATTTCTCTTAACGCTGTTTCTGAAATTTCAGAAATATCTTCACCGTCAATTAATACCTGGCCGCGAGTCGGTTTTATCAGACGATTGAGAAGGCGTACCATTGTGGATTTGCCGGAGCCTGATAATCCCATGATGACAAATATTTCGCCTTCTTCAATGGCCAGATTGGCATTTTGTATACCAACAGTCATGCCTGTCTTTTCAAATATCTGATCTTTGCTTAAGCCTGAATTCAATAATTTGAAAGCATGTTCTGGGTGATCGCCAAATATCTTATAGAGGTTTTTAACTTCAAGTTTAATTGCCATGAAATAGTTACTTTCCTTTCAATGGTTATGTGATGGTGTTATGCATTATTCATCTCTGCATGATTTTGAATATATATACCCTAACATACTGAGAGAGCCTGACAACCCTATGTTAATGATAATTAATGTAAAAAATGGTAATATTAAATGATTTAAATTAGATATATTTGTAGTAATTTCATTGTTATTGGCAATTTATTTCATATAAGTCAATGTGGTTGTTGAAAGGATAATTTCATTCTATGTTGCTGTTATTAATATATTTTTACATTTTATTGCCAAATGAATTATTTGCTATGTTGTAAATGGAATCGATTATTAGTTTATAGTGTTGATTATATCTAATTGGAATGAAATTTAATTTAAAATTAATTAGCTATATTAATGTTTTTTGTTGTTTCTGATGATAATAGGAGGCAGTAATGGCAAAAAATATCCATAGAAATGGCAACAATCATGAAAAAATGCCATAAAAATATAAAGATTTTATGGCGTTTTATCGTTTAAAAAACAGGCTCAATAATATGGGCATTAAAATATTAGAGTATTATGGTTATTTTGAATTATCCTATATAAAATCAAATCAAATCAAATCAAATCAAATCAAATCATTATCTTTAGAAATTCCAATCTTCATCCTCAGTATTAACTGCTTTACCGATAACATATGATGAACCTGAGCCAGAAAAGAAGTCATGGTTTTCATTGGCATTTGGTGATAATGCAGCGAGGATTGCAGGGCTGACATCTGTCATTTCTGGAGGAAATAAGGTTTCATAGCCAAGATTCATTAACGCTTTATTGGCATTGTAATGCAAGAATTTTTTAACATCTTCGCTCCAGCCAACAATATCATAAAGTTCTTCTGTATATTTAATTTCATTTTCGTATAATTCTAATAATAATGAAAAAGTGAACTCTTTAATTTCTTTTTGCTCTAATGTTGAACATTTATTTAATGATTGTTGAAATTTATATCCAATATAATAACCATGAATGGCTTCATCTCGGATAATAAGTCGGATTAAATCCGCTGTATTTGTTAATATTCCTCGGCTTGACCAATACATAGGTAAATAGAAGCCTGAATAGAATAAAAATGATTCTAGAAAAACACTGGCAACCTTTTTCTTTAATGGATGATGATAACTATAATGATTTAATATAATTTTAGCTTTATTCTGTAATGAAATATTCCCTTCACTCCAGCGATAAGCATCATCCACATCAGTTGTTAGGCATAATGTTGAAAAAATCGAACTATAAGAACGCGCGTGAACAGCTTCCATAAAGCTAATATTGGACATAACCGCTTCTTCGTGAGGTGTTAGAGCATCTTCCATTAACGCTGGAGCACCAACGGTGTTCTGAATTGTGTCCAGTAGTGTCAGCCCGGTGAATACTCGAATAGTCAGCTCTTTTTCTTCTGTCGTCAGTGTATTCCATGAAGGAATATCATTGGATAATGGAATTTTTTCCGGTAACCAAAAATTAGTTGTCAGTCGGTTCCAAACTTCTAGATCTTTGTCATCTTCAATTCGGTTCCAGTTAATTGCGCGTATAGGATTACTAATCATAATAAATTTCCAGAATCATTTTACAGTGAGCATGAAACACAATCTTGTACTTCCGTGCCTTCCAGAGCAGTCTGTTTCAGACGGATGTAATAAAGTGTTTTAATTCCTTTACGCCAGGCATAAATTTGGGCTTTGTTAATATCACGTGTAGTGGCATCTTCTTTGAAGAAGAGTGTCAGTGATAATCCTTGATCGATGTGTTGAGTGGCTATAGCATAAGTATCAATAATTTTTTCCGGTCCTATTTCGTAAGCATCTTGGTAATATTCAAGATTATTATTCGTCATAAATGGCGCTGGGTAATATACTCGTCCTGTTTTACCATCTTTACGGATCTCAATACGGGATACAATCGGGTGAATGCTTGAGGTTGAATTGTTGATATATGAAATAGAACCTGTAGGAGCAATGGCTTGGAGATTTTGATTGTAAATACCGTGAGTCATAATTGAGGCTTTTAATGCAAGCCAGTCTTGTTGATTAGGAATGGTTATTCCTGCTTGTTCAAACAATTGAGAGACTTTTTTTGTCTGAGGTTGCCATGCGCTTTCTGTATATTTATTGAAAAATTCACCACTGGCATAACGAGAATCTTTAAAACCTTTAAAGTAGCTATTGCGTTCAATGGCGATCTGATTGGAAGTACGCAGAGCGTGGTAAGTGACAATATAGAAATAGATATTGGTGAAATCTATTCCTTCTTCGGAACCATAATGAATTTTTTCCCTTGCCAAATAGCCGTGAAGATTCATTTGCCCCAAACCAATGGCATGAGAATCCTGATTTCCTTTTTCAATAGAAGGAACTGAACGGATATGGCTCATATCTGATACCGCGGTTAAAGCGCGGACAGCCGTTTCAATAGAGAGGGCAAAATCAGGTGAATCCATTGTATGAGCTATATTCATTGATCCCAGATTACAACTAATATCTTTCCCAATATGGCGGTAACTTAAATCATCTTCATATTCGCTGGCACTGTTAACCTGTAAAATTTCGGAACATAAATTACTCATATTAATCCGACCTTTAATTGGGTTAGCATTATTCACAGTGTCTTCATACATAATATAGGGATAGCCAGATTCGAATTGGATCTCAGCTAACGTCATGAAAAATTCACGGGCATTTATTTTTGATTTCCGAATTTGTTGGTTATTCACCATTTCAGCATATTTTTCTGTAATGCTAATTTCGGACATTGGAACACCATAAACCCGTTGAATATCATAAGGTGAGAATAGATACATATCTTCATTATGTTTAGCCAGCTTAAAAGTGATATCAGGAATAACGACGCCAATAGAGAGTGTTTTGATACGGATTTTTTCGTCGGCATTTTCCCGTTTTGTATCCAGAAAACGGAGAATATCGGGGTGATGAGCATGGAGATAAACAGCGCCTGCACCTTGGCGTGCACCGAGTTGATTGGCATATGAGAATGCATCTTCCAGCATTTTCATCACTGGGATAACACCTGATGATTGGTTTTCAATCATTTTTATCGGGGCGCCCGTTTCCCGTAGGTTACTGAGTAAACATGCGACACCACCGCCACGTTTTGAAAGCTGTAATGCTGAATTCACCGAACGTCCGATGGATTCCATATTGTCTTCAATGCGCAGCAGGAAACAGGAAACCAATTCTCCTCGTTGTTTCTTACCACAATTAAGAAAGGTTGGCGTTGCTGGTTGAAAACGGCCGCTGATCATCTCGTCCACCAGACGACAAGCCAGCATCTGATCGCCTTGGGCCAGGGTCAGTGCTACCATGCATACCCGATCTTCATAGCGTTCCAGATAGCGTTTATTATCGAAGGTTTTCAGAGTATAGCCGGTGTAATATTTGAATGCGCCCAGAAAGGTTTGAAAGCGGAATTTTTTGCTATAGGCTTGCTGAAAGAGCTCTTTAATAAAAGCAAAATCGTATTGCTCCAGCACGTTTGTTTCGTAATATCCCTCTTGTTGGAGGAAATCCAGCTTTTCTTTTAAGCTATTAAAAAATAGTGTGTTTGGATTTACATGCTGGCGAAAATAGTAATGAGTAGCCAGTTTGTCTTTATCAAATTGCATCTTTCCTTCACTATCGTACAGATTGAGCAAGGCATTTAAAGCATGATAATCCTGTTGTGCATTAATTTGAAAAGTCATAATTACCTATTCTCTAATGAATCAGTTGCCAGAATCTTTGAATACCTTGGCGTACCCGTTGTACATCTTCTTCAGTACCCAACAGTTCAAAACGGTATAGGAGGGGGATTTGACATTTCTCTGAAATTATCCGTCCAGCTATGCCGTAAGCTTCGCCAAAGTTTGTATTCCCGGCCGCGATGACTCCCCGGATTAGCACCCGGTTTTCGGCGATATTTAGAAATCGAATCACTTGTAGTGGAACGGCGCCTTTAGCACTACCACCGCCATAACTGGGTGTCAGTAAAATGTAAGGAGAAGTTACATTTAATAGGTTACCCGATTGATTGATCGGAATACGAAGGGCTGGTATCTCCAGTTTCTGAACAAATCTATGGCTATTACTGGACGAACTGGAGAAATAGATCAGCGGATTTATATTCATAATAAACCTACAAATTCTCAGTTAATGCGTTGATTTTATCTGGACGAAATCCTGACCAATGCTGTGTGTCCGTGACAACCACAGGAACTTGCTGATAGCCCATAGCACGGATAGTCGCTAAAGCCTGCGGGTTTTCGGTCAAATCGACAATCTGATAAGGAATGTTTCTTCGGCTTAGCGCTTGATAGGTTGCGTTGCATTGTACACAGTCTGGTTTGCTATAAATGGTAATGCTCATTAACGACTCCTTTGTCAGTTTGTGGGCATGCAATGGCAAAATTTGGTTCATGAGTAATAATTTTACTAAAGGCCAGAACTTGAGCTATACTATATATAGTGAAATTTTATTTCAACCATACTATATATGGTGTTAATTTTACATCGAGTGACTATCATTAAAATTACAATGTGAGTTATTCTCTGTTTGTTGGCCGGCTTTTCGCCTTTAGACAAGTTTAAGTTTTCTAGTCGGTGGTAAGGGAGCAACTGAATTCATCATTGCAATTTGTCGAAAAGACGATTTACTCTAATCCCTATAATGATTGATATTTTTTTCAATGGAGGTGGTTATGTATCATCACTATTTTGATACACCCAAAGGATTCCCTAAACCGTATATTCATATCACTGCGGATGATAAGGGGGTGACCAGTCTATATTTTGTTGATGAAAAAACAGCGCCCGAAGTAAAAAATGATATTACCAAGCAGTGCGTGAAAGAGTTACGGGGATATTTTGCGGGTAAGCGTACTGAGTTTTCTGTTCCACTTAACCCGGCAGGAACTGAATTCCAGCAGCGTGTATGGTTACAGCTATGTAAGATCCCATTTGGAGAAGTGTGGAGTTATAAGCAACTTTCATTAGCATTAGGTTCAGTTAATTATTGCCGCGCGGTAGGAATGGCTAATTCTCGTAATCCGATCTCATTAATTGTGCCTTGCCATCGTGTTATTGGACATGATGGTAAATTGGTGGGATATACCGGAGGCTTGAATATTAAAAGCTGGCTATTGGAACATGAAAAAACCTAGTCATTTGTTTGTTAGGTAAATTGTGTGATAAAAGACCAGGGAGGGTTATAGATATTTATATATGTGTATTATTTAGTGGTAAAACTAAATTAAAGATAACATCTATCGTATTTTATTATGCTTTTCGTGATCTTGGTTGTAGACAGTGAACCAACTTATTTGCTGTACTGTATGCGACACAGATTTTGTGTCTTAATTTTCACGTTAAAGGTAAGTTTGATGTCAAAAATTAAAGGTAACGTTAAGTGGTTTAATGAATCTAAAGGATTCGGGTTTATCACTCCAGAAGATGGTAGCAAAGACGTATTTGTGCATTTCTCTGCTATTCAGAGTAACGGATTTAAAACTTTGGCAGAAGGTCAAAAAGTAGAGTTTGAAATCACTGACGGCGCTAAAGGTCCATCTGCTGTAAACGTTGTCGCTATCTGATTTTAACTCCGTATTTCGAAAACCCGTTATTTCAACGGGTTTTTTTTGGCTTGTGTGATATGCAGATAATTTTAATTTAAAGTTCACGCATCAATACAAAAGCTAACACGGTCATTAATAATGAGCCAAAAAGATTAAGCAAAACTGTTCCCAGCGCCCATCCTAGTTTTCCTTCCTGTAACAAATAAACCACTTCAACAGAAAAGGTGGAAAAGGTTGTTAAACCTCCACAAAAACCGGTGGTCAACATCAATTTCCAGGCCGGATCGAGATGGGTAGATTTATTAAAATAGGCCAATCCTAGTCCGATAATTAATGCACCGATACAGTTAACAGTAAGGGTGCCAACCGCGATATTAGAAGAAATATTATTAAGGCGGAGGCTGATAAACCAGCGTAATACGCTGCCTAAGCCGCCTCCGATAAATACCGCCAGAATAATATTAGTCATAATATACCCGTCATCTTTCAAGCTGCCTCTTTGTTGGCTGCACTCGCTCACCCCGGTCACATAGTTTGCTATGCTCCCGGGGATTCACTCCCTTGCCGTCGCGATGCAGCTTGAAATCCATAGGGTATAAGAAACTGGGTTATTTGACCTCTTCACCTCTGGCTTGCAAGTCAGCATGATAAGAAGAACGAACAAATGGACCGCAGGCGGCATGGGTGAATCCCATAGCTAACGCTTCTTCTTTCATCTCATCAAATTCCTGTGGGCTGACGTAGCGCTGTACTGGCAAATGATGACGACTAGGCTGTAGATATTGGCCCAAGGTCAGCATGGTAACACCGTGGCGGCGCAGATCGCGCATAACGTCAAGAATTTCTTCGTTGGTTTCACCGAGGCCGACCATCAGACCTGATTTAGTTGGAATATCAGGGTGGGCTTCTTTAAACTTTTCAAGTAATTTTAGTGACCACTCATAGTTTGCTCCAGGGCGCACTTGACGGTAAACCCGAGGTACGTTTTCCAGATTATGGTTAAAGACGTCGGGTGGTGTTGCTGTCAGTATTTCAAGTGCGCGATCCATACGTCCACGGAAATCAGGCACTAAGGTTTCAATTTTGATGGATGGATTTTTTTCACGAATAGCAGAGATGCAATCAGCAAAGTGTTGAGCGCCACCGTCACGTAGATCATCACGGTCAACGGAGGTGATGACAACGTAGCGCAGAGCCATATCTTTAATGGTTTGTGCCAGTTTTACCGGTTCGTTGGTGTCAGGCGCCATTGGGCGGCCGTGTGCAACATCACAGAAAGGGCAACGGCGGGTGCAAATTGCGCCAAGGATCATGAAGGTTGCTGTACCGTGATTGAAACATTCAGCCAGGTTAGGGCAGGACGCTTCTTCACAGACGGAATGCAGACCATTTTTGCGCATGGCGGATTTGATGCCCTGAATGCGGCTGGAATCCGCAGGAAGTTTGATTTTCATCCACTCAGGTTTACGCAAGATTTCTGTACGTTCGGTCATCACTGTTTTGACCGGGATCAGCGCCATTTTGTCTGCGTCGCGGTACTTAATGCCGCGTTCCATCTGAATTGGTTTACTCATAATCGTGCTGGTTCCAGTGTTAAATTCATCAGGTTGAGATTTATCATTCAGTCTACTGTATGACAAACCATTAAAAAATTTTTGAAAAATGTTAAAAAATTATAGCATCTTTAATTGTTCAATTTAAATCCTAACTGCTGGCAAAATTTCTCCACCAGAATAGGCTGTACTTGCTCAACAGTAATTCCGGGAACTAACTCACTGAGTTGAATCATTTTCATGCCGGCATAGCCACAAGGATTAATACGCAAAAAGGGTTCTAAATCCATTGCGATATTGAGGGCTAACCCGTGGAAAGAACAACCTTTGCGTATCCGTAATCCGAGGGAGCAAATCTTGGCTTCATTGACGTAGACACCGGGGGCATCCGGGCGGGCATAGGCTTCCACACCAAAGTGAGCAAGGGTTTTAATGACAGTATCCTCTATCGCCGTAACCAATTGCCGTACACCAATTTTGGCGCGTTTGATGTCAATCATGACATACATAACCTGTTGACCAGGGCCATGATAGGTGACTTGTCCACCACGATCGGATTGAATAATCGGAATATCACCGAGGGATAGCAAATGTTCAGCTTTACCTGCTTGTCCTTGAGTAAAGACTTTTGGATGCTGTACCAGCCAGATTTCATCAGGTGTATTAATATCTCGCTGCTCAGTGAATAAGTGCATTGCATCAGAAATCGGCCCGTAGGGTTGTATTCCTAATTGACGTAAGAAAATCGTTTTATGTTGCAATTGAAACTTCATTTGATAGCTATAAGATTTGGTCAGTATAACCCTCGGAAGAGGTTCTCTCCAGTTTAGTGCGCTTGAAATAGTGGTATTTCTGATAGATAAAGAATCCCCTGTGAAATTATAGGGGATTTCTCTGCTTCTATTACAGCACGACCCGTACCAGTTCAAGGTTACCTAACTCTTCATACAGCGTTTCTACCTGTTCAATATGAGTCGCATTGATGGTAATGGATACTGAATGGTAGTTGCCTTTGCTGCTTGGTTTCACTTGTGGAGAGTAATCGCCCGGTGCATGGCGTTGAACTACCTCAACGACCTGATTGACTAGCTCAGGCTCCGCCAGGCCCATCACTTTGTAAGTGAATGAACAAGGGAACTCAAGTAGTTCATTTAATTTCGTTTTCATGGGCGCTCCTGTTTTTGCTTTCCGCGATCGTACGGTCAGTTTCTTCTGTAAAATTTGATACTTTCCCCCGCCTTAAAACGCGGGGGACTTACTGCGATTGGGCGGTAGCCCGATTCGCTTTGGTGGGGTTTATCGCTTAATTATCTCAAGAATTAGCCAAACCAATGATGAAATAGTAGCTTGATGTAATCGATAAAGCGGCTAAAGATGCCGCCTTCTTTTACTTCATTCATGACGACTAAAGGCCGCTGTTCAATAGTCTTACCATCAAGTTGAAAGTTGATAGTACCCACGACTTGATCTTTCGCCAGTGGTGCATGTAATTCACTATTATTCATGACATAGCTGGCTTTCAGATCTTTCAGACGACCACGGGGAATAGTCAGATAAACATCTTTATCAACACCTAACTGAACCCTATCGTTATCGCCAAACCAGACTGGTTCAGAAGCGAACTCTTTGTTTGCTTGCAGAGGAGCAACAGTTTCGAAGAAACGAAAACCCCAGGTCAGTAGTTTCTTACTTTCTGTTTCTCGGCCTTTGTAAGTGTGGCCGCCTAATACCGCAGAAATCAGACGCATATCGCCTTCCGTTGCAGAAGCGACCAGGTTATAACCCGCTGCGCTAGTGTGACCGGTTTTGATACCATCGACATTCAAGCTTTTATCCCACAACAAGCCGTTACGGTTTGTTTGACGGATATTGTTGTAGGTAAACTCTTTTTCTTTATAGATGGCGTACTCTTCGGGAACATCACGGATCAGCGCTTGACCAATCAGCGCCATATCACGGGCAGAGCTATATTGGCCTTCTGCATCCAGACCATGAACGGTTTTGAAATTCGTATTCTTTAATCCGAGAGATTTCACATAACCATTCATTAAATTAACGAAAGACTCTTGGCTACCGGCAACATAATCTGCCATTGCAACACAGGCATCGTTACCGGATTGCAAGTTTATACCGCGGGATAACATGGAAACCGAGACCTGATCGCCTGGCTTGAGGAACATCAGGGAAGAACCTTTAAATACCGGATTACCTGTTGCCCATGCGTCAGTACCGACAGTGACCATATCATTTGGGTGGATTTTGCCTGATTTAATTGCTTGACCAATGACATAACTGGTCATCATTTTTGTCAGACTGGCAGGGTCACGGTGTGCATCTGCATTCATTTCGGCTAGCACTTTGCCTGAATTGTAATCGATAAGGATATAAGCTTCCGCATCGATCTGAGGCACGCCTGGGATCATCGTTTTCAGGTTGATATCATTTCCATCGGCAAAGGCAGAAGCACTTATTGCCAGCGCGACACCCAAGGTGGCGCTTTTTATAAAATGAAAAGTGGTTGTATATTTCATGGTCGGTTGGACAGCATCCGTGAGAAAAGGTTGATATCGAATCACATCATAGCAAATGAAAAAAATACTGACATTGCCAAATTTTGACAAGACTCGGGTTTACATTTTTTTACTCCTCTTACTGATATCTGAATCAAAGTGAGATATCAGTAAGAGAACGATTAAGGGCTGACGATAAAAGAAGACTGTTGTATCTGGTCAGCCAGTTTTTGTTGTAAATCGGCAGCTTGCTGGCGATTGTTGAATGGCCCCAACTGTACACGATAAACGTTACTATGTTGAGTTACGCGTCCTTGAACATTAAAGCGTTGCGCCAGTGTTTGTTGCCACTCTTTTGCTCGTTGCTCACTGCTAACAGCGCCAACCTGAACCATAAAACCGTTCGCTGAGGCGGCTGTCGGTGCTGTTACTATCGAAGTACTGTTTGTAACAGGTTTAGGGGGTTGCAGCTTCATTGCGGGTAGTTGCTCGGTAGTTTCCGGTTGTGCCATCAATGATTGAGTTTGTTCCACCGGCTGATTTGTTAAAGGCTGGCTGCCGGTCTGATCAGGGACATTCTCCATTGTTGGTGTTCCTAGTGGGCTGCTTGTCAGCGTGGGTCTACCCGGTAGAGCGTAACTCTGTTTAACTATCTGGCTGCCAATGGTACCGGGGCCAGATACAGAACCGTCTTGGGCCACCTCAATAAAATCAACCTTAACTTTGGTACTTTGAGTCAGGTTTAAGCGTTCAGAGGAAGCCTTCGATAGCTCGATAATTCTCCCTGGTTTATAAGGACCACGGTCATTGACTCTAACAATCATCATACGGCCATTGCTCAAGTTGGTCACACGGACATAACTTGGAATTGGCAGGGTAGGATGGGCGGCTGTCAGCGCATAAGGATTGAAACGCTCGCCAATTGCGGTCATTTTGCCGCTAGATTCTTCACCGTACCAACTCGCGTAGCCAGTTTCACTGAATTGAGACGGATTTTGCACAATATGATAAGTATGTCCGTTCATCTGATAATCATTATTGGCGCTAGGGTGATAAGGCTCGTAGCGAGGTTCTGCTCCCAGAACATCCTGCGTTGGTACTGCTGCTGGTAACGGGGAAGGTTTTTGTTTGTCAGGAGTAGTACAGCCGGATAGCAGGGCTGCAATCATGCCAAGTATAAGCCAGTGTTGACGCATTGAAACCTCTTCTCTATAAACTTTTAGACAACAATTTTCGGTGTGTGTGAATCGACATGATAATGCCGAAACCAGCCATTAAGACGATTAACGCTGAGCCGCCATAACTGACAAATGGCAAAGGAACGCCTACTACAGGCAGAATACCACTCACCATGCCGATATTGACGAAGATATAAACAAACAGGATTAACACCAGGCCGCCAACCATAACCCGGCCAAAAGTGTTCTGTGCCTTGGTTGCGATGACCAGTCCACGCAGAATTAATAACATATATAATGTTAATAACAGTAGTACGCCAATTAAACCAAGTTCTTCCGACAGTACGGCAAATATGAAATCTGTATGACGTTCCGGCAGAAATTCCAGTTGAGATTGTGTTCCTAATAGCCAGCCTTTACCTGATAAGCCACCGGAGCCAATTGCGATTTTTGATTGAATAATGTGGTAACCCTTACCTAGCGGATCGCTTTCTGGATCAAGTAGCATCATGACGCGATCACGCTGATAGCCATGCATCAGGAAGAACCACAAAATGGGGATAAAGCAGGCTAATAGTAGAGCTGCAATACCGATCAATCGCCAACTCATGCCAGAAAGAAATAAGACAAACAGACCGGAAGCCGCGATCAGAATTGAAGTCCCCAGATCTGGTTGAGCGGCAACCAGTAGAGTAGGCAGAAAAATGAGCATCAGAGCAATGGTGGTATTTTTCAGCGAGGGCGGGCATAAATCGCGGTTCATAAAGCGTGCGATCATCAGTGGTACTGCGATTTTGGCGATCTCAGAAGGTTGGAAGCGGATGATGCCTAAATCCAGCCAGCGTTGTGCGCCTTTACTTATTTGCCCGAAAGCGTCGACAAAAATCAGTAAAATGACACAAACAATATAGAGATGGGGTGCCCAGCTTTCATAAACTCTTGGCGGAATCTGCGCCATGATGAGCATGACAACCAGTCCGGCGCCAATTTGACCAACTTTGCGCTCCATCATACCCATATCTTGACCGCTGGCACTCCACATAACAAAAGCGCTGTATATCAGCAATGCCAAAATGCACAGGAGTAACGGTAGGTCGATATGTAATCTGGTCCAGAGAGGAACCCTTTTTTGGTTTTCTGTCATGGTGTTAATCAGTCACTTTCTGTTCCGGGGGGAGTCGGGACCGCATTCGGCAATGTTGTGTTGTTATCCCCTAATAGTACATGGTCGAGGATTTGGCGAACAAGGGTTCCTACTGCTGGACCTGCGCCACCATTCTCTAAAATAATGGAAAGAGCTACGGTCGGATTTTCATAAGGCGCGAAAGCAATCATCAGCTTATGATCCCGTAAATGCTCTGCAATTTTACTGGCATTGTAGGTTTCATAACTGTAGACCTGTGCTGTTCCCGATTTGGCCGCTGCTTTATAAGGCGTGCCGGTAAAACTCTTGTGGCCGGTACCGTTTGGCAAGTTGGCAACACCGTACATGCCACTTTTTGCTAATTCCCAATATCCTGAATGGATATCGCCAATCTGGATATTTTCTGTTTGTTGATAAGGGATCATCTCACCTTTCAGCTTCTTGCTTAGCAGCAGATGTGGTGTTTTTACATTACCATCGTTAATTAAAGTTATCAGCGCTTTCACCATTTGAATGGGGGTTGCTGTCCAATATCCTTGGCCGATGCCAACAGGAATGGTATCTCCTTGGTACCAAGGTTTTTTATATTTCCTTTGTTTCCATTCGCGAGTAGGCATGATACCGGTGCGTTCTTCGGCCAGGTCGATGCCAGTGTATTCGCCATAGCCGAACTTGGTCATCCATTCAGATAGACGATCAATTCCCATATCATAGGCAACTTGATAAAAGAAAGTATCCGCTGATTCTACAATGGCTCTATGCGGATTGAGACTACCATGTCCCCAACGTTTCCAGTCACGGTAGCGTTTTTCTGAACCCGGTAATTGCCACCAACCCGGATCAAAAATGGTGGTATTTTTATTGATCACGCCTGTGCTTAGTGCTGCAACAGTAATGAAAGGTTTCACTGTCGAAGCTGGAGGGTAGATCCCTTGAGTAGCACGATTAATAAGCGGTCTATCAGGGTTGTTTAATAATTCCTGGTAGTTTTTATTGGAGATGCCGTTTACGAATAGGTTTGGATCATAGCTTGGGTTAGATACCAGCGCCAGAATTTCCCCATTACGTGGATCACTGACAACGACCGCAGCACGGCTGGTTGTGAGGAGTTTCTCAATGTAGATCTGCAATTCGAGATCGATAGTGAGGTAAATATCTTGTCCGGCCTGCGGTGGTTGTTCATGTAATTGGCGTATCACTCGGCCACGGTTATTCACTTCGACTTCTTCGTAACCTGTTTTGCCGTGTAAAACAGCTTCATAGTAGCGTTCAATACCTAATTTGCCGATGTCATGGGTAGCGGCGTAATTAGGTAAAATACCTTCTTTATCCAATCGTTCTACATCTTTATCATTAATTTTAGCCACATAGCCGATGATATGTGTCAGTGCTGAGCCATAAGGATAGAAGCGGCGTTGGTAACCTTTTATTTCAAAACCGGGGAAACGATATTGGTTAACGGCAAAGCGTGCGACTTGAATATGATCAAGCGACGTTTTCAATGGAATAGAAGTAAAGCGGCGCGAACGCTTACGCTCTTTTTCAAAGTTGGCAATGTCTTCGTCAGTCAGATCGATAACATTACGTAAATCATTCAGCGTTTGCTCAAGGTTTTCTACCTTTTCGGGGATGATTTCCAACTGGTAGATGGTTCGATTAAGCGCCAATGGGGTGCCGTTACGGTCATAGATGATACCGCGGCTTGGCGCAATTGGAACCAGTTTAATACGGTTTTCGTTTGAACGGGTTTGATAGTCTTCGTGGCGAGTAATTTGTAAATGGTAAAGATTGGCAATCAGGATACCAGTCAGTACCAAGATGATAATAAACGCCACCAATGCGCGGCGAGCAAATAGGGCTGATTCAGCCGTATAATCACGAAAAGGGGTACGTTTATTTTTCATCCCATTGCCAGAATTCGCTTTTATCCGTTGATAACCAAATTATTCCCGATGATAGGGATGATTGGTGGTAATGCTCCATGCCCGGTACAGGCTTTCCGCAACCAAAACCCGGACCAGAGGATGGGGTAAGGTCAGCGGTGACAGTGACCAGCTTTGTTCTGCGGCAGCTTTACATGCTGGAGCGAGACCTTCTGGCCCGCCTATCAATAAACTGACATCTCTACCATCTTGTTTCCAATGTTCAAGTTGTTGCGCCAGTTGAGGTGTTTCCCAACGGGAACCCGGAATATCCAGGGTAACAATACGGTTGCCTTTGCCAATAGCGGCCAGCATCTGTTCGCCTTCTTTTTCCAGAATGCGCTTAATATCTGCATTTTTGCCCCGTTTGCCAGCCGGAATTTCTACCAATTCAAATGGCATATCTTTGGGAAAACGGCGCAAATAATCGATAAAGCCGGCCTGTATCCAGTCCGGCATTTTTGTACCTACAGCGATTAATTGCAGCTTCAAACTCAGCTCCAGAGCTTTTCAAGTTCATACATGCGGCGGCTCTCTTCTTGCATGACATGTACGATAACTTCACCGAGGTCTACGACGATCCAGTCAGACACGCCTTGCCCTTCAACGCCAAGTGGGATCAGGCCGCTCGCACGACAGTCATCAACCAGATTGTCTGCGACAGACATCAGGTGGCGATTGGAGGTTCCGGTGCAGATAATCATGCAATCGGTAATACTGGATTTCCCTTGAACATCAAGGGAAACGATATCCTGTGCTTTGGAGTTTTCAAGCTTATCAATAACAAACTGTTGGAGTTCTTTACCTTGCAAAAGGCTCATCCTTATTTTTTATCACAATTGATTAAATAGTGCGGAATAATAGCATGTCAGGTCACTTAAGGGTAAGCCAACTAAGCGACTAATCGAGGTAGATTTCGCTATTGGCGATATAACCCCTGTGAATCTATATACTTTTGTACTGAAAGGGGGAGTAAATCGTCACAACTTAACCCTTGCTGGTGGCGTTGACGGATATCTGTTGCTGAGATAGGCAGCAGCGGTGTATCCGCCAGATAGATATAACCGTTAGGTTGACTACTAAGCTGGTTTGGATCGCGGATTTGATGTTCTGTAAACCATTGTTGCATTTCAGTTGTGGAAAACTGGGTCTGATAACCTGGACGAGCGCAAACCAATAAATGACAGAGACTCAGCAGTTCTTGCCAACGATGCCAAGTATGCAGTGATAATAAAGCATCTTGGCCGATTATAAATGCCAGTGGTTGTTTGTTGCCAAGTTCCTGACGGAATGACTCTAGGGTATCAATTGTGTAGGAGGGCGTGGTGCGCTCCAGTTCACGCCTATCGATGGTAAACAGAGGGTTATCTTGTACAGCCAGTTGTACCATTTCAAGCCGCTGTTGTGCGGAGGCTTCTGGTTGTGGGCGGTGTGGCGGGACGTGATTTGGTAGTAAAATCACTTGTTTCAGGCCAGTTTGATATGCCAGGGTCTCAACTGGTTGTAAATGCCCGTAATGGATGGGATCGAATGTTCCACCAAATAATGCTTGAATAACGGGTTGTTTCGGGCCAGTAGAATTAGTGGTATGAGGCATTAAGCAAGCTCTCAGGTAAGGTTTTGCCACATAACAGCATGGAAAGAGTTTCTAAATTTGACCAAATAGGCTGGCCGTAATCCTGCTTGATTTGGCGTTCCATCTGTACAAGTAAATGAAGTGCTTGCTGCAAATCATGTTGAGTGAGACGTTGCAGAGCACTTGTCAGTAATGGGCGACGGTTTTGCCATACCCGATGCTGATCTAACAGCGTTTTCATCGGAGTTGTGGTACTTTGGCGTTTCAGAGTGAGTAGCAGCAGCAATTCCCGCTGTACGGTACGTAATAGAATAACAGCTTCGCAATCTTCTTGTTTTAACTGTTTCAGAATATGCCAGGCTCGTTTTGCTTTACCCGCTAATAACGCGTCTACCCAGTGATAAGGTGTAAAGTGAGCCGCATCATTCACTGCATTTTCAATACGATGTAAGGTCAGTTTACCATCTGGGTATAGCAGGGAGAGTCGCTCAAGTGCCTGAGCCAACGCCAGTAAATTTCCTTCATAGCAGTAACACAGTAGTTGATTGGCCTGCTCTTCCAGCGTCAATTTCATGGCTTTGGCCCGTTGTGCAACCCATTGCGGCAGACGGTGCTGTTCGGGGGGCTGACAACTGACATAAACACCGTTTTTTCCTAGTGCTTTGAACCAGTTACTGTTCTCCTGAGCCTTGGTCAATTTCAGACCACGTAGTATTAACAGTATATCTGGATGAAGAAGCCCTGCCAGTTTTACCAGTTGTTCAGCCATTGCTGCGTTAGGGCCACTTTCAGGCAGAAGCAAAGTGAGTGTTTGACGGCTAGCAAATAGACTTAATGACTGACAGATACCGAATATCTCATCCCATTCGGTGTGATTATCCAGTGCATAGGTGAAGTGTTCAGTGAAAGCGTGTTTTTCAGCAGCCTTGCGGATGTGATCCTGGCTTTCCTGTAATAGCAGGGGTTCATTACCCCATATCAGATAACAGTTTCGCAGCCCTTCATTGAGCTGCGAAATCAGTTGTTCGGGATAGAGTTTGATCATTGTGCTTGCGCAGCTTGCTGTCCCACCTGTTTTTCTCTGGCTTTCTGCTTTTCTGCGTTGTGAACAGTCAATAACTGGCGAACTAACCCGCGAGCGGCTTGTTCACGCATTTCCTGACTGATTATCTCGTTTTCAGCATCTTTCGCCAGAGCTTCTAATGGGTTGTCGAAAAAAGAGCGGTCAACCCTGGAGCGCAGTGGGTATACGCTGCCGTCTGGCATAATGACTTGTGCATCAACGTACAGTGTCAATTGGCGTTCAGCAGCCTTACCATCTTGGAAAACAGAGACAGTATCTTTATTTTCAGAAGAGCCGATTAACTTCAAAATAGGAATATCAGCGCTGCCATCTTCAAGGATAGTGACGTTATTCAGACGAAGCTGTTGACGAACAGAACGGGCCAGTGGCCCATATGGGTCACTGCTTGTTAATTGCAGCTTTTTGAGCTCCGGTGGCACCTGAGTGGTGCCGCGCAGATGAAAACCGCAGCCAGCAGTGACCAGCACCGCCAACCCCAGCAACAACGTTAAAATACGATGTCGCACATTGCCTCCTTTATCAGCCGACGACCAGATTCAGCAGTTTGCCTGGTACATAAATGACTTTGCGAATAGTGACGCCTTCAAGATATTTCGCCACGCCATACTCTTGTGCTGCCAGATCATGAACATATTCTTTAGTCGCATCGACTGGCACAGTAACACGACCACGCACTTTACCGTTAACTTGAATGATGACTAGCTTGGTATCGTCAACCATTGCTTGTTCATCAGCTTGCGGCCAATCAGCCGTATCAATATCACCTTCACCACCCAGAGCTTGCCACATAATAAAGCAAGCATGAGGTGTTATTGGTGACAACATACGGACAACCGCCAACAGCGCCTCTTGCATCAGAGCGCGATCCTGCTTAGTTTCTTGTGGTGCGCGGGTCAGTTTATTCATTAATTCCATTACCGCAGCGATAGCAGTATTGAATGCCTGACGGCGACCAACATCATCTGTGACTTTAGCGATGGTTTTGTGCAGATCTCGGAATAGATCTTTTTGTTCCACTGTCAGGTTTGTGATGTCCAGCGGTTGAGTTGCCCCTTTGCTGCTATGTTCATAAACCAGGCGCCATACACGTTTCAGGAAGCGATTTGCTCCTTCAACGCTGGATTCTTGCCATTCTAATGTCAGCTCTGGTGGAGCCGCGAACATCATAAACAGGCGAACGGTATCAGCACCATATTTTTCTACCATCAATTGAGGGTCAATGCCGTTGTTTTTGGATTTAGACATTTTGCTCATGCCGGTATAAATCAGCTCATGGCCTTCTTTATCCGTCGCTTTAACGATACGGCCTTTATCATCACGCTCAACAATAGTATCAGCTGGGGAAACCCAGATTTTTTCACCATTTTTGCCGATGTAATAAAAAGCATCGGCTAGAACCATGCCCTGACATAACAGGCGCTTAGCGGGTTCATTGGAATTGACCAAGCCTGCATCACGCATCAGTTTATGGAAGAAACGGAAATACATCAGATGCATGATGGCATGTTCGATACCACCGATGTATTGGTCAACTGGCAGCCAATAGTTAGCAGCCGCTGGATCGAGCAAGCCTTTGTCATAATCTGGACAGGTATAGCGAGCGTAGTACCAGGAAGATTCCATAAAGGTATCGAAGGTATCTGTCTCACGTAGTGCCGGCTGGCCGTTGATAGTGGTTTTTGCCCATTCAAGATCAGCTTTAATTGGGCTGGTGATGCCATCCATTTTGACATCTTCCGGCAGAATAACAGGCAGTTGATCTGCTGGAACTGAAACAACCGTGCCATCTTCCAGTGTTGCCATTGGAATAGGAGCGCCCCAGTAACGTTGACGGGAAACACCCCAGTCACGCAGACGATAGTTGACTTTACGCTTACCTACGCCCATTTCCACCAATTTATTAGCGATGGCATTAAAACCGGCTTCGTGATTCAGACCGCTAAATTCACCGGAATTAAACAGAACATTCTTATCCGTTACCGGGGCTTCATGAACATTTGGTTCATTACCTTCACTGTCCAGAATAACGGCTTTCATTGGCAGGTTATATTTTGTCGCAAATTCCCAATCGCGTTGATCGTGGCCGGGAACTGCCATGACAGCACCGGTGCCGTATTCCATCAGGACAAAGTTTGCAACCCAGATTGCCACTTTCTCTTTGGTCAATGGATGAATAGCAAACATACCGGTTGCCATGCCTTTCTTCTCCATTGTTGCCATATCTGCTTCTGCAACTTTGGTATTACGGCACTCATCAATGAAAGCAACCAGTTCAGGGTTATTTTCTGCTGCTTGTTTTGCCAGAGGATGGCCTGCGGCAACCGCAACATAAGTGGCGCCGAGGAACGTATCAGGACGGGTAGTATAGACGGTCAGCTTCTCCTGACTATCAGCCACATCAAAAGTGATTTCTACCCCTTCGGAGCGACCAATCCAGTTGCGCTGCATGGTTTTGACCTGTTCAGGCCACTCTTCCAGCGTATCCAGATCATTTAACAACTCTTCGGCATAATCAGTGATCTTGATAAACCATTGCGGAATTTCTTTACGTTCAACTTTAGTGTCACAACGCCAACAACAGCCATCGACCACTTGTTCATTAGCTAGAACGGTCAGATCGTGAGGGCACCAGTTAACTGCGGAGGTCTTTTTATAAACCAGACCCTTTTCATACAATTTAGTGAAGAACCACTGTTCCCAACGGTAATATTCCGGGGTACAGGTTGTGACTTCACGATCCCAATCGTAACCGAAGCCCAGTGTTTTCAACTGACCTTTCATATATTCGATGTTGGCATAGGTCCACGGAGCAGGCGCGGTATTGTTTTTGACCGCGGCGCCTTCCGCAGGCAGTCCAAACGCATCCCAACCGATAGGTTGTAGGACATTTTTACCCAGCATACGCTGGTAGCGGGAGATAACGTCGCCGATAGTGTAGTTGCGTACATGGCCCATGTGTAGTCGGCCAGAAGGGTAAGGTAGCATGGACAGGCAGTAATATTTTTCTTTACTGTTATCTTCTGTCACTTTAAAAGTTTGCTTCTCTTGCCAATGAAGCTGAACTTGCGGCTCTATATCTTCTGGACGGTATTGTTCTTGCATGGCACCGATAATCCTATGGTGAGTAAAAAGCTACGCTTGTAGCAATCATTTAGTTGGTAAAATATGAGATCGGCATAGCATATCTGATTTGATATATAAGAAACAGTGGTTCTGAGGGAAAATCCGATGGCGACGGGTGTCACCACCGGAAATGAAATGAGGTTAGTGAAGAATTTTAGCGAGAAATTCTTTGGCGCGATCTGATTTTGGATTCGCAAAGAAATCTTCTTTCTTGCTATCTTCAACAATTTTGCCTTCATCCATAAAGATAACTCGGCTGGCTACTTTACGGGCGAAGCCCATTTCGTGAGTAACAACCATCATGGTCATCCCTTCGTCTGCCAGTTTAACCATGACATCAAGCACTTCATTGATCATTTCAGGGTCGAGTGCGGAGGTGGGTTCGTCAAATAGCATGGCAATCGGGTCCATACAAAGGGCACGGGCGATTGCTACACGTTGCTGCTGACCACCGGAAAGTTGCGATGGGAATTTATTCGCCTGACTGGCAAGCCCGACGCGTTCAAGTAATTTCAATCCTTTTTCTTCTGCCGTTTTTTTATCACGATTGAGCACTTTAATCTGCGCCAGAGTTAAATTCTCAATGATGGAGAGATGGGGGAACAGCTCAAAATGCTGGAACACCATGCCGACTTTAGAACGTAGTTGTGCCAGATTGGTGTTTTTGTCATTGACTTTAATGTCATTAACCAGAATTTCACCCTGTTGGATGGATTCCAGACCATTAACCGTTTTTATCAGGGTGGATTTGCCTGAGCCAGATGGGCCACAGACTACAACGACTTCACCTTTTTTAACTTCAGTTGAGCAGTCGGAGAGAACCTGAAATTGGCCATACCACTTGGATACATTTTTCAGGGAGATCATCAAACAGTCCTTTTCTTCAAATAGTTAACCAGCATAGATGCGGCAATACTAATAATAAAATAAACCAAACCAGCAAATAGGATCATTTCGACCTGAGTGCCATCACGCTCACCGATATTTGCCGCAGTACGGAAAAAGTCCGCGAGACTGAGCACATACACCAATGAGGTGTCTTGAAACAGTACGATCCCCTGTGTCAATAACAGCGGAGTCATCGCACGGAATGCTTGAGGCAGGATAACCAGCCTCATACTTTGCATTGGTGTCATACCTAATGCCAGTGCTGCCGAAGATTGCCCGCGGGAGATACTCTGAATTCCTGCCCGGATAATTTCTGAATAGTAAGCTGCTTCGAAAAAGGCGAATGCAACCATAGCTGAAATTAAACGAATATCTGTTTTCGGAGAAATCCCCAGAACATTCTGTACTAGGCTAGGCACAATTAGGTAGAACCATAACAGTACCATAACTAGTGGTACAGAGCGGAACAGATTGACATATAAAGTGGCAAACCAGCTCAGTACTTTTATCGAAGAGAGCCGCATAACGGCCAGCACGGTTCCCCAGAGAATACCGACAACAACAGCAATAATCGTTATTTTTGCTGTAATGACTAAGCCTTGTAGCAGAAATGGGATACTGGGGATAATCGAACTCCAGTCAAACTCGTACATTTATTGACCTCCAATATTACCCGGTAAACGTACCTTTTTCTCAAGCAAGTGCATGGCGAGCATAATCACCAGATTGATTCCGACATAGGCCAACGTAATGGCGGTAAATGTTTCATAAGCATGTGCTGAGTAATCAAGTAACTTACCTGCCTGTGCTGCCATATCTACCAGACCAATAGTGGAGGCGATGGCGGAGTTTTTTACCAGATTCATCATTTCTGATGTCATGGGTGGAATGATCACTCGATAGGCGTTGGGTAATAGGACATAACGATAGGTTTGTGGCAAGGTTAGCCCCATTGCCAGCCCTGCCGATTTTTGCCCGCGTGGTAGTGATTGTATGGCGGCACGAACCTGCTCACACACACGTGCCGCAGTGAAAAGACCTAAACAGACAGTGGATGAGAGAAAAAATTGAATATTAGGGTCCAATTCAGTTTTAAACCACAGACTAATTTTTTCTGGCAGTAGTTCAGGTACAACCAGATACCAGATAAAAAATTGAACTATCAGCGGTACGTTACGAAAAAGCTCAACATAACAGGTCCCCATCCCAGATAATATTTTATTGGGAACAGTGCGCAAGATGCCGAACAGCGAGCCGACAATGAAAGCGAGAATCCAAGCGCAGATAGACAAGGCAATCGTCACCTGAAATCCAGCTATCAACCAGCCTAGATAAGTTGTATTGCCGAAAGGGGCAGCTTGCAAAAAGATGCCCCAGTTCCAATCGATTGACATAATAATACTCCCTGCGAGGGGGGTAGTTTGATCCCCTGAAAGCGACTGATTGGCTGAGAAAAAAAAGCGAGGTAGGGAACGGCCACCTCGCACCCTGTGATGCCAATCAAATAGTCATTTTTTAATTATATTTCTAGTCAAGCGCCTTATCATTTGGCGATTTAAATAGTGCTTTCATTTCATCAGACAAAGAGAAGTTCAGGTTCAGATTCTTGGGTGGAATCGGGTGTTTGAACCAGCGCTCAAATGATTTCTCTGCCTCTCCTGAGGTTTGCGCCTGAACAATGGTCTCATCGATCAGCTTCTTGAATTGAAGATCGTCTTTGCGCGATATACAACCATAGGCTTCTCTAGACTGAGGCGTGCCAACAATTTCCCATTGATCAGGTTTTTTCGCTTTAGCGCGTTCGCCTGCTAGCAGAGCATCGTCCACCATAAAGGCGATTGCACGGCCGGATTCCAGAGTACGGAATGAGTCACCATGATCTTTTGCACTGATGATGCGCATTTTCATGTTTTTTTCATCGTTGAGTTTATTCAGCAATATTTCAGAAGTCGTACCTGCTGAAACAACGACATTTTTGCCGGCTAAATCAGGGAAATCTTTTATACCGGAACCTTTTTTAGTCAGCAAACGTGTACTAACAATAAAGATAGAGTTTGAGAAAGTGACTTGTTTTTGGCGTTCAAGGTTATTGGAAGTGGAACCGCATTCGAAATCGTAAGTGCCATTTTGTAGCAATGGGATGCGATTTTGAGAAGTTATGGGTATCAATTTTACTTGCAGATTTGGCATGTCCAGTTTCTTTTTCACCGCTTCAACAATCAGATTAGAATAATCCTGAGAGTAGCCGACGACTTTTTGCTGATTATCGTAGTAAGCAAAAGGTACGGAAGACTCACGATGTCCCACAATGATCACGCCATCATCTTTGATCTTTTTCAGTGTTCCCGTTAATTCTTCGGCCTGAACAGCCCCCGCCATGCCAAGTAACATCATGGTTAATACTAGGTTACGCATACGCATATACAACTCCTTTAATGTGGCTATCGTTTGCGATGTTGTGTTTGCAAAAGTCTCTCTGTGATTTGTTTTTAATCGAGGATCATTTGCTGTCATATGTATATATAGTGTTAAAAAATAGTACAAAAGGGTTAGTCAATGAAAATGAATTGTTTCTATTTCGGGAGCTGTCTCGCACTATAAATGAACAATGTTGTTTATCTTGCACAATAAAGGTGCGTGATTATCATTTTTTTAGTGCATTTTCCCATTTTTGGTTATTGAAACAGCTATTTCCCTTTCTATTCATAGATATAGCAGCAATTAGCGTGCCAAAATAGTAAAGGGGGGTAAAATTAGCACCAATAAGTTGTTTAAGTAGGTTATTTGCATAACATAGAGTGATATCAGTTGTTGAGGGTTAGCAGGGTTAATTATCGCTAGTAATTAACCTTGCTGAATTTCTTAGGGTAGGTCAGTGGTAGAAGTGGGTAAGGTATATTTCATACCAATTGCCAGACGATTCCATAGGTTGATAAGGCCGATTAACAATGTTAAATCGACAATCTCTTTTTCATCAAACTCCGCCAATAGTGGAGTGTAATGTTCATCTTCTGCTCCAGTTTCGACAATCCGAGATAAAGCCTCTGCCCAGCCTAAAGCCGCACGCTCCCGTGATGTAAAAATAGTCGCTTCTTTCCAGGCGCTTAGGAGATAGAGTTTTTGTTCGCTATTTCCTGCCTTGCGGGCAGCTTTGGAATGCATATTAAGACAAAAGGCACAGCCATTGATTTGGGAAACTCTGACTTTGATGAGTTCGATGAGCGCCTTACCGAGAGTGGATTGGTAAGTTAATTCATCGACTTTTACGACCGCATTATAAAGCTCTGGTGAAATTTCTGATGGTTGCAGACGTTTTGCTTGCATAACTTGTTACTCCTTTGTTTTTCTATCAATTGGATGGAAAATGGATTAAAAGTTAATCGGTTCCTGCATAGTGCAAAGGAATAGTGCAAGGGAGCAATTTCGCTCCCTTTTGGCTATATGGATTAAGATTTACGGCGGTTATATGTTAAGGCAAACAGGGCAAACAATACGGTAATTATCCATACCGGCCAGTTACCCCAGCGAGCATAGGGTGTTATTCCGGTTGCGGGCGTCACTTTAGCTGCCAGAACATTACGGGTAAATTGTGGGAGTGCTGCCTGTACTTCTCCGTCCGGGCTGATAACGGCTGTAATGCCGTTATTGGTACTACGTAGTAATGGGCGTCCTAATTCGAGGGAACGCATGCGTGCCATTTGGAAATGTTGCCAAGGGCCAATTGAACCACCAAACCAAGCATCATTGGAAACAGTGAGTAAGAATTCGGTATCCGGTTTGAAATTCGCACGAACCTGTTCGCCCAGTATAATTTCATAACAAATAGCGGTGGTTAAATTATATCCTGCAACAGAAAGCTGTGGTTGAATGTAGTTGCCACGGCTGAATGAAGACATGGGTAAGTTGAAGAATGGTGCCAGAGGACGG
Source organism: Photorhabdus akhurstii (assembly GCF_018448925.1). Lineage (GTDB taxonomy): Bacteria > Pseudomonadota > Gammaproteobacteria > Enterobacterales > Enterobacteriaceae > Photorhabdus > Photorhabdus akhurstii. Next base: position 40,851 of record NZ_RCWE01000014.1, read on the forward strand.
AGTAGAGACTCCAGAGGAACAAATTCGCCGAATGGTACCAGATGGTATTTATCGTAGCGAATAGCTGCCGGATATTGATAAGGTATTTTATCGCCGAGGACAATCACGCTGTTATAGATCTTATCGCTGTCGCCAACGGCTCTTTCATCGACAATACCGGTAATAAGGCTGGTATGTTGATTGCGTAACAGCTCATCTAATTTTGCTAGAAAGTGGCGTTGATAACTTTCCAATGAAGGAATAGCAGACTCCGGCCAGATGATTATCGGTATTTTGCCGATATATGGCAGGCTATTATCCATGTAGATGTCCATAGTTTCGTTGAGCATATTGGGTGCCCATTTCAGGGATTGTGGAATATTTCCCTGAACCAGCGCGACATCAACAGCTTTTTCAGGCAGTAGGTTGTACCACTGATAATGGCGTATTGGCCACGGTAATAGCAAAATGGCGACAGCGATAACACCAGCGACTATTTTCCGATGTACGATGGCCAGAACGAATAACCCGCTGAGAGCCATTAACAAGAAAGTGATGGCCTCAACACCCAAAATTGGTGCAATGGCTTTCATTGGACCATCTAATTGGCTGTAGCCGAATTGTAGCCAGGGAAAACCGGTTAGAATCCAGCCGCGCAGGAATTCGGTAAGTTGCCATAATGCAGGTGCTGCCACAGCCAGCCTTACCCCGTTCGTTTTTGCGAAGAAACGGTTGAGTAAGCCAGCGAATAAAGCAGGATAGAGAGAGAGATAGGCGGCAAGTAATATGACCAGCAAAATATTGACCGCGGTCGGCATGCCACCGAAATTGGCAATGCTGACATACACCCAGTTTGTACCACTGCCAAACAGGCCGAATCCCCAACAAAAAGCAATAAATGCCGCTTGTCGGGGTGTTCTGTTCAAAGTCAGAAGTTGTAGTCCAAACAGGGAGATAATAGCGGCAGGCCAGAAGTCAAAAGGCGAAAAAGCCAGTGTTCCACTGGCTCCGAAAAACAGTGCCAGCAGGGCGCGCAGCCGTTGGCAATTTAATAATGAAGCTTTGTTCATTCAGATTTTATTCTTCTTCAAGGTTAGGTATTGGCGCATCGTCCGGTATCGTAACGTAAACTTGAATAATTCTTCGGCTATCGGCCATAGCGACTTTAAAGAGATAACCGTTGATATCAACAGATTCTCCTCTGGCTGGCAAATGACCGAATGCTTGCATAACCAGACCGCCAATAGTATCCACTTCTTCATCACTGAATTGGGTGCTAAAGGCTTCATTAAAGTCTTCAATCTGAGTTAGCGCTCGTACCGTATAGGTATGACGGCTCAAGGCACGAATATCGACATCTTCTTCTTCATCGTATTCGTCTTCAATTTCACCGACGATCAGTTCAAGAATATCTTCGATAGTGACCAGGCCCGATACACCACCAAACTCATCAATGACGATTGCCATATGATAACGTTGAGAACGGAACTCTTTCAGCATGCGGTCAACCCGTTTACTTTCAGGTACAACGACAGCCTGACGCAGAACCTTATCTATGCTGAATGGCGGCGCATCGGTACGCATAAATGGCAATAGGTCTTTTGCCATTAAAATTCCTTCAATGTGATCTTTGTCTTCACTGATCACAGGGAAGCGAGAATGAGCCGAATCGATAATTACATCCAGACATTCGTCCAGGGTTTGATTACGTTTTAAGGTAACGATTTGAGAACGGGGGATCATGATATCCCGGACACGCTGATCGGAAATATCCATTACCCCTTCGAGCATATCGCGGGTATCAGGATCAATCAGATCGTTTTGTTCAGAGTCACGGATCAGTTCCACCAGTTCATCACGGCTTTTTGGCTCACCGTGAAAAAGCTGGTTAAGAAGAAGAGTGAAAAACCCTTTCTTAGGGCTAGGGTTATCGTTACTTGAAGGATGGTCGTCGCTCATGGCGTTTTAATGAAAATTTCCCATTAAATAAGTTATTGTCGGTATTTTTTAGCATAAAAATGGTACGAATGGTTACTTTTTTTCTGCAAGGTAGGGGTCAGCATAACCTAACGCTTGCATAATTTCTGTTTCCAAAGATTCCATTTCTTCTGCTTCATCATCTTCTATATGGTCATAACCCAGCAAATGTAGGCAGCCGTGCACAACCATATGCGCCCAATGTTCTTCTACTGTTTTTTGTTGCTCCTCCGCTTCTTTTTCAACAACCTGACGACAGATAATGAGATCGCCAAGCAGGGGTAAATCAACCTCTGGTGGTGCTTCAAATGGGAAAGATAACACATTTGTTGGCTTATCTTTACCACGGTAAGTCAGATTTAAATCGTGGCTTTCTGCCTCATCAACAATGCGGATAGTGACTTCACTTTCAGGTTGAAATTGAGGTAAAACCCCATCCAGCCAGCGCTGGAACAGGGTTTCTTCAGGAAGACCTTGTAAATGCTCACAGGCAATTTGTAAATCAAGTATGACTGAACTCATTGTGCTTCCTGCTTGCGTTGCTCGCTGAGTGTCTGTTTGCGTTTTTGCTCGGTTGCTTCCCACTCTTCATAGGCAATGACAACTTTAGCAACAACCGGGTGGCGGACAACATCATCACTGTGGAAAAAGTTGAAACTCAGCTCGCCGACGCCTGATAGAACTTCAATGGCATGGCGCAGGCCGGATTTCTGCCCACGAGGCAGGTCGATCTGCGTAACGTCGCCGGTAACAACCGCTTTGGAGTTGAAGCCGATACGGGTCAGGAACATCTTCATTTGTTCGATGGTCGTGTTCTGGCTCTCATCCAGAATAATAAAAGCGTCGTTTAGGGTTCGTCCACGCATATAAGCTAATGGAGCAACTTCAATAACGTTACGCTCGATCAGCTTCTCCACTTTTTCAAAACCTAGCATTTCAAACAAGGCGTCGTAGAGTGGGCGCAGGTACGGATCAACTTTTTGGCTCAGGTCGCCAGGTAGAAAACCTAATTTTTCGCCCGCTTCTACTGCCGGACGGGTTAGCAGGATACGGCGGATTTCCTGCCGTTCCAGTGCATCAACCGCAGCGGCAACGGCCAGGTAAGTTTTTCCCGTACCGGCAGGACCAATCCCAAACGTAATATCATGGCTAAGAATATTAGCAATATATTGTGCCTGATTGGGCGTGCGTGGTTTCACCATGCCGCGTTTGGTACGAATGTTAACAGCTTTACCGTATTCGGGTATGCTCTCTGCGGTTTGCTCCAGAACCCGGCTTTCGGTGATTGCCAGATGGATCTGTTCTGGTTTGATGTCAGGGATCACCCCACGGACAGGGGAAGTTTCCGCATATAAATGGCGTAGGATATTAGTGGCTGCGCTAACGCACAGCGGTTTGCCCATCAGTTTGAAACGGTTATCACGACGGCTGATTTCAATACCTAACCGGCGTTCAAGCTGCTTCAAATTGTCATCAAACGGACCACACAGACTCATTAGGCGCTGATTATCGGCTGGTTCGAGGAAAATTTCCTGAGTTGCTATTTGTGAATGAATTTGTTGAATCACTGATTATCTCTATATTTAGGGCTGATAAGTGCCGACCCCGATTTCATCTTCTTTACGGGTACGGGCTATAACGGACTCAGGTGATTCGTGTGTACGAAGATCCATTTGATCTTCGGTACGGATAACTTTACCGCGTAGTGAGTTGGCGTAGACATCAACAATTTCAACATCAACGAATTTGCCAATCATATCAGGCTGGCCTTCAAAGTTGACAACCCGATTGTTTTCGGTACGGCCAGAAAGTTCCATCACATTCTTACGGGAAGTTCCTTCAACCAGAATACGTTGTACACTGCCCAACATAGCACGGCTGTAGCTCATTGCTTGTTGGTTGATACGTTGTTGTAACAGGTAAAGACGCTGTTTCTTCTCTTCTTCGCTGACATCATCAGGCAGATCGGCTGCCGGCGTTCCCGGACGAGCAGAATAGATGAAGCTGTAGCTCATATCGAAATTGACATCAGCGATCAGTTTCATGGTTTTCTCGAAGTCATCTTGGGTTTCACCTGGGAATCCGATAATGAAGTCAGAGCTTATCAAGATATCAGGACGTGCTTTACGCAGTTTGCGGATAATGCTTTTATACTCGAGGGCTGTGTGGGCGCGTTTCATCAACGTTAGAATACGGTCCGAGCCACTTTGCACCGGTAGATGCAGGAAACTAACCAATTCCGGCGTGTCTTCGTAAACCGCGATAATATCGTCTGTAAACTCAATTGGGTGGCTAGTCGTAAAGCGAATACGGTCAATACCATCTATAGCCGCTACCAAACGAATTAACTCAGCGAAAGAGCAGATATCACCATCATAAGTGGCGCCACGATAAGCGTTCACGTTCTGACCGAGAAGGTTGACTTCACGTACGCCTTGCGCGGCAAGTTGCGCGATTTCAAACAGAACATCATCACATGGGCGGCTAACTTCTTCTCCGCGGGTATAAGGGACGACACAGAAAGTACAGTATTTGTTGCAGCCTTCCATAATAGAAACAAAAGCAGACGGACCTTCAGCACGCGGTTCAGGCAGACGGTCAAATTTCTCGATTTCCGGGAAGCTGATATCAACAACCGGGCTGCGGGTGCCTTTCACCTGGTTGATCATCTCAGGTAAACGGTGCAATGTTTGCGGCCCGAAAATAATATCTACACATTGAGCGCGTTGACGGATGAAATCCCCTTCCTGAGAGGCGACACAGCCACCGACTCCAATGATGATATCTGGATTAGTATCTTTTAGGTTTTTCCAGCGGCCTAATTGATGGAAAACCTTTTCCTGTGCTTTTTCGCGGATTGAACAGGTATTTAATAGCAAAATGTCTGCTTCTTCGGCGACATCGGTTAACTGATAACCGTGAGTACTTTCCAGCAGGTCGGCCATTTTAGATGAATCATATTCATTCATCTGACAGCCCCAAGTTTTAATATACAGTTTTTTTATCGTCGACATTTTCTTGTGCATCCGAGCTTTTTACCGCGCTGAAATGTGTTATTACACGGCAAAAGCAATTGTGTATTAGGCATAAAGTTGTCGGGTATTGTAGTCATTTGCAGGAGCAGTGACCAGACTGTTAAACAGGATATTCTCTACCGGAGAATTAAAAATTCGGTACACTGTACTAATCAATGGGTTAATAGCATGACTGAGATGAATAATTCACAACAGATTTTTGATGTAGTGGTGGTTGGTGCTGGCATGATCGGCGCTGCAACAGCATTGGGGCTGGCACAGGAAGGTTGGACAGTTGCTTTATTGGATCATCAACCACCACAATCTTATGATGCACAGAGTCATCCTGATGTACGTGTATCAGCAATCAGTTGTGCTTCTGTCGATTTGTTCAAACAACTTGGCGCATGGGATACGGTATTGCAGATGCGTAGCGCGCCGTATCGTACATTAGAGACCTGGGAACAGAATGATTCTAATTTGGTGTTTGATGCACAAAGCCTAGGGTTGCCTGAGTTGGGCTATATGGTTGAAAACCATATCTTGCAACTGGCTTTGTGGCAACAGTTTGAAAAATATCCCAATTTGACTTTGCTATGCCCGGCAGTATTGCAATCAATGCAGTGGCAGAAAGTGGGGTGGTTAGTGACTCTGGCTGACGGAACAGAAATGACGGCTCGCTTAATTGTCGGGGCTGATGGTGCTCGTTCTCAGGTTCGGCAAATGGCGGGAATTGGCAGCCGTGGCTGGCAGTACAGACAGTCTTGTATGTTGATCACGGTAAAAACAGAACAGCCACAACAGGATATTACCTGGCAGCAGTTTTTTCCTTCTGGCCCGAGAGCGTTTCTTCCACTGTTTGATCAATGGGCTTCGCTGGTGTGGTACGACAAACCGGCACGCATACGACAATTACAGGCAATGTCGATGGCTCAACTTGAGCAGGAAATTTTTCAGGCATTTCCTGTGCGGTTAGGTAAAGTGACCCCCGTTGCTGCCGGTTCATTTCCTTTGGCTCGTCATCATGCTAACAGTTATGTACGTGAAGGATTAGTATTGTTGGGTGATGCAGCTCATACCATTAATCCTCTGGCCGGGCAGGGAGTAAATCTTGGTTATCGGGATGTGAATACTCTGCTTGATGTTTTGGTGAAGGCGAAAGAATTAACAGAGCAGTGGGATTCATTGGAAGTGTTGATGCGTTATCAGCGTCGTAGAATGCCGGATAACCTGATGATGCAAGCTGGAATGGATCTATTTTACACCGTGTTCAGTAATGAGCAGCCAGGGCTGAAAGTTGTTCGTAATCTGGCGCTAATGGCAGCTCAACGGGCTGGTGTAATGAAAAAAACGGTGCTTAAGTATGCGTTAGGATTGTAACCGTATAGATTGGTAGTGAAGATCACAAGCACGTCGTAAATTTGTTTATGGCGTGGATAATTTACTTTTCTTCTATATATGCAATAAATATATGCACTTACGAGCGGAGAAAAGCAGAAGGGACTTGGAAAGCGAAAACCCGCTTGTTGTAAGCGGGCTTCCTGAATATGGCTGGGGTACCAGGATTCGAACCTGGGAATGCCGGAATCAGAATCCGGTGCCTTACCGCTTGGCGATACCCCAATAAAATGGTGGCTACGACGGGAATCGAACCTGTGACCCCAGCATTATGAGTGCTGTGCTCTAACCAGCTGAGCTACGTAGCCTTATTTTTGATGCGAGAAATTTACTACAAAATATCAGTGAGCGACATCCAGTTAATGGCTGGGGTACCAGGATTCGAACCTGGGGATGCCAGGATCAAAACCTGGTGCCTTACCGCTTGGCGATACCCCAACTGAAAGTATTCACATGCACAACATGTTGTCAGAATTGTGTTATCAGGATTATGGCTGGGGTACCAGGATTCGAACCTGGGAATGCCAGGATCAAAACCTGGTGCCTTACCGCTTGGCGATACCCCATCTGAATAACGACAACTCGATGAATGAATGGTGCGGGAGGCGAGACTTGAACTCGCACACCTTGCGGCGCCAGAACCTAAATCTGGTGCGTCTACCAATTTCGCCACTCCCGCAAAGATGGTGGCTACGACGGGAATCGAACCTGTGACCCCAGCATTATGAGTGCTGTGCTCTAACCAGCTGAGCTACGTAGCCATCTTTTTTGCATTACCTTCATCGGCGTTGCGGGGCGCATTATGCGTATATCAGCTAAATGCGTCAACTGCTTTTTTCTCGAAATCTGCTTAAAGTCGCTTGTTTGATTGGCATATAAGCATTTTGCTGTCAAAAGCAACAAAAAATAACATTACCCTTCAAGCAAGTGTTGTAACAGGACACCATTAAGCATAGCACGTTTAGTCAGAGCGAAGGCGCCAATAGCAGAACAGTGGACTAATTCAGAAACCACGATTGGCAGATCTTGACGAAATTCTTTCAAAACCTGAGAGTTGATACAACTTTGAATAGCGGGTAAGAGCACTTCTTGAGCTTCAGTAATTTCTCCCGCCAGCACAACCTTCTGTGGGTTAAATAAATTAATCGCGATAGAGATGGCTTTGCCGAGGTGATGGCCGACGCTTTTTATCACTTCAGAGGCTAATGGATCATTTTGATTAGCGGCTTGGCAGATAGCTCTGATATTGCAATTATTCAATGTTAGCTGGCTTGGAAAACCTTGCTTTAATTGATGCTGAACTCGCGCTTCTATTGCTGAGTTAGCGGCGATAGTTTCCAGGCAGCCAAAATTGCCGCAGTGACAACGTTCACCGAGTGGATCAATTTGAATATGGCCAATTTCACCTAAGTTTCCTCTATTATTGAGAAGTATCTGGTTATTGATAATCACCCCGGCGCCGGTACCTCGATGGATACGTACCAATATTGAATCTTCACAATCACGGGTAGCGCCGAAATAGTGTTCAGCCAATGCCAAACTGCGAATATCATGACCCACAAAACAGGTAATGTTGAAATGCTTTTTCAAATTATCGACCAGAGTCCAGTGAGTCACTTTAATATGAGGCATATAACGGACGATGCCGGTATCGGGGTCAACTAATCCGGGCAGGATAACTGAAATGGCGATGAGCTCACGTATCCTGCGTTGATTTTGTTGAATAAAGTTTTCTATTGCGTTGATGAGCTGGTTTTCAACTTTTTGCTGAGTCGCTTCAGGCAGTGGATAATGTTCTTCAACCAAGGCCCTGCCGCTCATGTCATAAAGAGCGAGAGTAGCATCATGGCGGCCAAGGCGGACACCGATAGTATGGAAGTGACGATTTTCAGTAACGATGGAAATGGCGCGGCGGCCTCCGGTAGAGGCTTGTTGATCGACTTCTTTAATCAAGCCCCGTTCGAGTAGCTGACGAGTAATTTTAGTCACACTGGCCGGCGCAAGTTGACTTTGTTCAGCAATTTGAATGCGAGAGATTGGCCCTTGTTGATCAATCAGCCGATATACCACGGCTCCGTTAAGTTGCTTTACAAGGTCAATATTACCAATTTGTTTTTGTGTGTTGTTATAACTCATCAGCTATTTAGTCCGTCAAAGTTCAGTTTCTTTTCCGTTAACGATGGTCTTGCAGATTTTAAAGTCGTGACTGAAAACAGTGAGGTTAGCGATTTTCCCGGTTTCAACGGCGCCAAGATATTTATCAACGCCAATTGCGCGAGCAGGGTAGAGAGTTGCCATCCTCAGTGCTTCATCTAGTGCAATACCAACATGTTCAACGCTATTTTTAACGGCATCTATCATAGTGAGAGAAGAGCCACTTAGAACGCCGTTTTGATCAACACATAATCCGTTGCGATAGTATATGGTCTTACCTGCGAAGGTGAAATGCTCCATTTTACAGGAGGTCGGATCGAGTCCGGCTGGGGCCGTCGCATCTGTTACTAAAATTAACTTATCGTTTTTCAAACGCTTGGTATTACGAATATTTGGCCATGAAACGTGCAAACCATCAGCGATGATTCCAGCATAAATTTCAGGTGTATCAAAGATAGCGCCAATCAAGCCGGGTTGGCGGCCTGAAATAGCTGGCATGGCATTATAAAGATGGGTTGAGATAGTAATTCCGTTTTGGAATCCCTGTCGGGCCTCTTCATAACTGGCATTTGAATGACCGGCGGAAATGACAATACCGGCTTCTACTAACTGCTGAATATATTTTTGTTCAACCATTTCCGGTGCGAGGGTCAACTTAGTGATGACATCAGCGTTATCGCACAGGAAATTTATCATTTCAGATGTAGGCTTACGGATAAGCTCTGGATTATGAGTGCCTTTCTTTACCGGATTGAGATAAGGGCCTTCCAGATGCAGGCCCAAAGCCTGATGCTGATGATGCTTAAGATAAGTGCGCATGACTTCAACAGAGGCCATCATCAATTCGTCTGTGCTAGTAATCAGAGTGGGTAAGTAACTGGTACAGCCGGAGCGTTCATTGGTTCTTTGCATGATATCCAGTGTTTTTTCTGAAATATTTTCCAACTGATCGTTGAACTGAACACCACCACAGCCGTTAACTTGCAGATCAATAAAGCCGGGAGAAAGAATTGCGCCATTTAGATCACGTTTTTCAATCTGTTCGGGTAACTCTTGTATTAGGCAAATTCGTTTAATTAAGCCGTCTGCAATGATAACGGCATGCTCATCTAGTCTGTTGTGACCGGTATATATAATGCAGTTGGTTAAAGCATACATCTTAGCCTCCTATGGGATCGGGAGATGATGATTGAAGATAATGACGGTAATCAGCCTGCGAGAGAGGCATCAGGCTGTGTAGATTGTTAATTTTTGCTGGCGAATTCGCCGATAATATCTGCTTCCAGTTGGTGGAAATATTTGACTGTTTTTACCTTCAATTCCATTGTTGCCGGTTCGTCACAAACAATGATGGATTTAGGATGCATTTGCAGACAGCTTATCGTCCACATATGGTTGACATTGCCCTCGATTGCCGCCTGAATGGCTTGAGCCTTATTGAGACCTGTTGCAAGGATCATAATTTCTTCTGCATCCATTAACGTGCCTACGCCGACGGTCAGGGCGTATTTAGGCACCTGATTAATATCATTATCGAAGAAGCGGGAGTTAGCTGTGCGGGTTTCTACGGTAAGTGTTTTAATGCGTGTACGGGAAGTCAGAGATGATGCCGGTTCATTGAAGGCAATATGACCGTCGTTACCGACACCCCCCATAAATAGATGTATTTGACCGTAAGATTTAATTTTGTCTTCATAACGTTGACATTCCGCTTCGACATCAGAGGCATTACCATTGAGCAGATTGATGTTTTCTTTTGGAATATCAATGTGATCAAAGAAATTCTGGTGCATAAATCTATGGTAGCTTTGTGGATGATTCTCGGCGATACCGACATATTCGTCCATATTGAATGTCACAATATGTTTAAAACTGACTTTCCCTGCTTTATGCAGAACAATTAACTCTTTATAAGTTGTCAGTGGTGTACTGCCGGTTGGCAACCCCAAAATAAAAGGGTGCTCGGCGGTGGGGTTAAATGCATTGATTTTGCTAACGATATAGTGTGCGGACCATTTACCAACGTCACTTGCATTCGTTAGGGGGATCAGCCTCATAATTGCCTCTTAAAACAAGAAATTATAGCGGTTGGATAAATTAGCTGATTAACTAATCTTCTTATCGTGCGAATACTAAATCATTGGTATGAGCAGAGATATGCTGTACCTCAAAGATATTTTTTATCTTAAAATAAGATGTAAAGAATAGCTAGAAAATTAATAAAAAAGTTATGAATTTTACGGTTTTTGTCACTTATTAAGTCATCTTATTTCGCAAGGAAAATAAAAGGGAACGAGAGATGAGTTCCCTTTTAAATTCAAGGTGTTTTTAGCTATGACCTTTTGTGTGGTTTCTCTGAATGTAGTTGAGTGCGTATCTGCCCGGCAATGCTTTCTGCCTGGGGACCTAATACAACTTGAACGCTCTGTTTACCTATTTTCAGGACGCCTTTTGCACCTAATTGTTTTAACCGGTGTTCATCCAATTGAGTGTTGTCTCCAACGGTTAAGCGAAGACGGGTAATGCAGGCGTCTACCGTATGAATATTTTGTGCGCCACCAAGAGCGGTAATGTAATGTTGGATTGTTTCGTTATCTTGGGCGGCAGAGATCGCTTGAGTTGTCTCTCCAATTTCACGGCCTGGGGTACGTAAGTTGAAAATACGAATCATGAGGGTGAAACAAACAAAATACAGCACAAAGAACAAGGCGATTAATGGGATTAACAACCACGGCTTGGTTGCCAGACCCCAGCTCAATACAAGGTCAATTAATCCGGCGGAGAATCCAAAACCATGCAGAATACCCAATGAATTGACGATAACCATGCTAACACCAGCCAATATTGCATGCAGAACATATAAAGCTGGCGCCAGGAATAAGAATGAGAATTCTATTGGTTCAGTTATACCGGTTAAGAATGCTGTCAACGCAACGGATAATAACATTCCGCCAATCTGAGGACGACGTTCCTTTGGCGCTGCGAAATACATTGCCAGCGCCGCGCCGGGCAAACCGCCCATAAAGATGGGATAAGCCCAGGCCATGTAAACTCCGGCATGTGGATCACCGGCAAAGAAACGGTTCAAGTCGCCGCGGCTCATATCGGTGGCGATTTGGGTAATGGTTGAGCCATCAATACCTGGAACCGCTGCGCCGATGGTCAGAGAACGGACAACATCCGGCGCCAGGCAGATATTATGTACAGAGCTGGCTAAATCATAAGTAATTTTCAGGCAGTCACCCAGACTAAACCAGAAAACAGAGTGCAGAATATAGTGCAAACCAAATGGAATGAGAGAGCGGTTAAGTACACCATAAGTAAACCATCCGACCATGCCGCTCTTTGATACTAACAAACTGAAAGAATCAATACCGTGCTGGACATACGGCCAGACATAGCCGCATATCCATGCAATGAACAGACAAATAATGCCTGTCATGATAGGGACTAATCGCTTGCCTGCGAAGAAAGCAAGAAACTCTGGCAAGCGTGTATCTGAAAAACGGTTATAACAATGACCGGCGACAATACCCGCGATAATACCGGCGAAAAAAGACATATTGATAGTCGAGTCTATGACTGACGTGGCTTTAGTGAGTACTAAAAAGCCAACTACACCTGCCAGTGCGGCAGCGCCGGCATTATCTTTTGCTAAGCCTACTGCGATACCTAATGCAAATAGCAGTGGCAGGTTTTCGAAAATACCACCGCCAGCGCTGGCGATGAAAGGAATATTAAATACATCGGGTTGGCCGAAACGTAGCAAAAGCGCGGCTACGGGAAGCGTGGCAATGGGAAGCATCAATGCTTTTCCCAATCGCTGCAAGTAGTTGAATATACCCATAATGCTTACCTTAGTTGTAGGATGTTTTATTGAAAAAATAGCTCGCTATGAACAACAGCAATACAACTTATTTTTAGTTGAAAAATAATAAAAAGCTACACATAAATGAGTAATTGTGATCACTGTAGCGATATTGTTTAAAATTGCATAAATTAAGTCATGTGTAGTAAACGGATGCAGATTTTCAATTGAATTAACATAGTGATTTATTTGATTTTTAGCTATCGAAATAGATTGAGTGACATAAAACTTGATAATGAAAAACGGATAAATTAATAAGAGTCTTAGGAATGGGCATCTGTATGTGCCCATTGATTTAGTGGATAGTCTAAGTGTTATGATTAGACATTAAGAGACAGAGTTTTGGTTTGATATATAACTTATTGAGATTTCTTCCCATGCTTTTTCCATACTATCTTCGAAGTATGCTTTTGAAATTAAAGAACTTATGTATTGTAACTGTTGACTAGTGGTAAATAGATTTTTTTCGTATATTGATATTATCTTCTCAGTAAGAGAATCTATATTATATGTAAATTTATACTCTGAAGAAAAATAAGAAGCTGCTTCAATTAAATTTAAATTGGGTAAGATTGTGCATACGCCATTTAATGCCGCTTCTAATGGTGTAATGCCAAGAGTTTCATAGCGTGATGTACATACAAAAATAGATTTGTTTTTTATGCTATTGAAAACGCTGAATAACTCTGTTTGGGATAACTTATGTGATATAAAAAACTGTGACTGATATCTGGGGGGAACCATAGATATCAATTTATTCCTTCTGGTATTTTTGCTCTCTTCATCACCTGCAATGAAAACTTTAACGGGAATACCTTTACCCAGTAAATCAATTGCTGAATTGATTAATAGTTCTATATTTTTAAAATAATCTAATCTGGCTGCCGCAGTAAACAATAATAATTCATTTTTATTAATTTTAATAAAATCATTAATATATTTATTTTCTATGTTCAATTCAGTATTTTCTTCAAAGAAAATAGGTGGGCTAATGTTTTTTATATTGTCTGGGTTTATTCCTTTTTTGAGTAAAAAATTACCTTGTAATTTTGAATGTTGGAAAACAAAATATTTTTTATCAATTAATGTCTCAATCCCTTTCATTTGTTGAATATTAAGATGTTGAGCCTTATTTTTATTTTCAAAAGCATCATATGTCTTTTCCAGAGAATAGTGTTGATGAAAGTCTTCTACGAAAGGGCCATGATGCGTTATACAACAAGGTATATGGGGAGGGTGATAGGATAATAATGTATCTGTTTGATAATAAACTATTGCAGGAACTGTCTGATCATTTTCTATTGATAATATAGAGATACATTTTTCCAGCATATTTCTTATGTCTGAAATTTTCATAGAGAAATTAAAAAAGATATTTATACATTTTATATCTTTAATTATACCCTCGGTTATTTTAGGTGAAATTAATGATTCATCTCTTTTGTAGAGTATAAAACCAGAAAGTAAGTTTCTTTTTGTAAAATAATCAGCAACTTTTAGTGCGAAGGATGTCGCTCCAACTTTAAAACCAGAATAATAATCATTTGATATGTAGTTGCCATTAATGACTATTACTGCTGGAGCTGCTGCTACTTTCTTGCTTGATATTATATTTGGCATTCTTATTTCCCTTAGGGTGTTTTATTAAATAAATGAAATTATTGAGCATTGTTTTCATGTGTTAATTTTCTAGTTTAATATTCAGAATGATTAGGATTGATTAAGTGTATCATACTATACTTGGATAGTTTTATTACACATAAGATACCTGATAATATTATTACCTTAATAATAAATTGCAAAGTATTTTATTGTTTATTTACGATGGTTTAAACATTAAAATGCGTGTATGTAACGTAACTCTTTATTATTCTTTAGTTTATTTTATTGGCTTGGTTATAAATTTATTTTCAAACAAATACCCGTTAGAGAATAGTGGTGTAATAGAGATAAAATCATGATGGTGAAATACTGAATTATCAGAATTGATTATGAGATTAATTTATTGTTATTCTTGGTTTTTTATATATAAAAATTTAATTTATAATGTCATTAATGGTGTTTCAATCGTAAATTTGATATGTATAATTATTTTTTATATTTACAGAGTGAAAGCATCGATTAATAGGTAATCTAGAAATTTAAATTATAGATTTATGTTCATTTTATCAAGTGGTTATTTATGACAAACATAGTGTCAATTATTTATTCTTTAAAATTGGATGGTTATTATTCGATAATGTTTTTTATGGTTGAATGAAATATTGATTGAAAATAGTTTCATGAGTTATTTCATATTGCAAATTACTCAATGCTCCTTCATTTTTACGGATAATTATAAATAAAGCATGCTGTATTGTTGACTATGCCACTGTTGAGTGCTTTTTCGATCTTAATAAAGGTTTGTTCGTAACTATTTGTTATATATGAGATTGTGGAAGCATGGATAAATGGGTTTGGATTGCTAAGTATCATGCTTATTTTTCAGTAAAAAATTATAAAAGCAGTTCCTTTTTTGGCGGAGAGTTGTTTTTTCGCTCCAACTTTGTACTGAATCGCCATTTTACATGAACAAACGGTTGTTTCTCAGCACTGCTTGTTGGATTATAGGCGGTTATGTGACGCATTTTTGCATTATTGAGGTATAAGAAATGAGTGAGGCAGACGCCCGCCCGACAAACTTTATTCGTCAGATAATTGACGAAGATTTGGCAACTGGTAAACATACATCGGTACATACTCGCTTTCCGCCTGAACCCAATGGCTATCTGCATATTGGTCATGCGAAATCTATCTGCCTGAACTTTGGTGTTGCAAAAGATTATCACGGCCAGTGTAACCTGCGTTTTGATGATACCAACCCAGTTAAGGAAGATGTTGAATACGTCGATTCTATTAAAAATGACGTTCAGTGGTTAGGTTTTGAGTGGAGCGGCGATATTCGCTACTCTTCTAATTATTTCGATACGCTGTATCAATATGCTATTGAATTGATCAACAAAGGTCTGGCTTATGTTGATCAATTGAGTCCCGAAGAGATCCGTGAATATCGCGGCACGTTGAAAGAACCGGGTAAAAACAGCCCATATCGTGACCGCAGTATTGAAGAAAACTTGGTGTTGTTCGAAAAAATGCGTGCCGGTGAATTTGACGAAGGTAAAGCTTGTCTGCGCGCTAAAATTGATATGGCATCACCTTTCATTGTGATGCGTGATCCAGTTTTGTACCGTATTAAATTTGCAGAACATCATCAGTGCGGTGAAAAATGGTGCATCTACCCAATGTACGATTTTACCCACTGTATCTCTGATGCTCTTGAAGGTATTACACATTCGCTGTGTACGCTGGAGTTCCAGGATAACCGCCGCCTGTACGATTGGGTGCTGGAAAACATCACTATTGATTGTCACCCGCGTCAGTATGAATTCTCGCGCTTGAATCTTGAATACACAGTTATGTCTAAGCGTAAGCTAAATCTGTTGGTGACAGATAAGATTGTTGAAGGTTGGGATGATCCCCGTATGCCAACGATCTCGGGCTTGCGTCGTCGTGGTTATACTGCCGCGTCTATTCGTGAATTCTGTCGTCGTATTGGTGTCACCAAGCAGGACAACAATGTGGAAATGGCAGCATTGGAATCTTGTATCCGTGATGATCTGAACGAAAATGCCCCCCGCGCAATGGCTGTTCTCGATCCGGTCAGATTAGTGATCGAAAACATGCCGGAAGGGGAGCAGATTTTGAGTATGCCTAATCATCCGAACAAACCTGAGATGGGCAGCCGTGAAGTGCCATTTAGCCGTGAGATCTACATTGACCGGGCAGATTTCCGTGAAGAAGCGAACCGTCAATATAAGCGTCTGGTATTGGGTAAAGAAGTCCGTCTGCGTAACGCTTATATCATCAAAGCGGAGCGCGTTGAGAAAGATGCTGACGATAATATCACGACGATCTATTGCAGCTACGATGATCAAACGTTGAATAAAGATCCAGCGGATGGTCGGAAAGTGAAAGGTGTGATTCATTGGGTTAGCGCGGCTCATGCGGTTCCTGCGGAATTCCGTCTGTATGATCGTCTGTTCAGCGTACCAAACCCAGGGGCGGAAGATGATTTTCTGGCGACAATTAACCCAGAGTCGCTAGTGATTCGTCAGGGCTTTGTGGAGCCAAGTTTAGCTGATGCTAAACCAGAACAAACTTATCAGTTTGAGCGTGAAGGTTATTTCTGTGCTGATAGTTGTCATTCCAGCGCCGAAAATTTGGTATTTAACCGTACCGTTGGTCTGCGTGATACCTGGGCAAAAATTTCTCAGGATTAATTAAGATAATGAACTGTACCTCACAAGTTGGACATTTAATCCAGCATGAGGTGCAGTTTTTTTATGGCTAAATTTGTCATTACTAGAGAAAGCTAAGCTATGGGTAAACGGGTTATCAGGATTACAGGATAAAATCAAAAGTATCAATTCATACGTAAACACCTCTATAAGTTGTTGATAAATATTTTATTTATCTTTTGGGAATAAATTATCTGCCATGAAATCGACAAAAGCTCTGACTTTAGGTAATACCCAACGGTTAGATGGCCAGAGAACACGGAAAGTGCTTGAAGTACCCGCCCACTTATCCAGAATGGTTAACAATTCACCGCTAACCAAGGCTTGTTTAACGGTAAAATCAGGCAAACAGGCGATGCCGTGACCTTGGATCGCCATGTGCAGCAATGTTTCGACGTGATTGCTGGTTATCTTTGCTTGGAGATGAATGTCTACTTCGGATGTTCCTGAGCGCAAAGGCCATTTCTCCAACAGGCCGGTAGTGGGAAAACGGTGCATCAAACAGGCGTGGTGTAATAACTCTCCGGGATGTGATGGTTTACCGTGTTGTGCAAAATAGCTTGGAGCGCCAACATAGACAAGACGGCTAGACCCTATACGTTTATTCATTAGTCGTGAATCGTTGAGTTCTCCAGTGCGAACCACAGCATCGAACCCTTCATCGATAACATCAACTAATCGATCACTAAAATCCAGTTCTAGCTCTATCTGTGGGTAACAGGTGGCAAAAGCGGATAATACGGGCAACATCAGGTTACTGAGCGATGGCAAACTTACTCGCAGGCGGCCTTGAGGGGCAGAGATGGAGCTTAATAGTTCATGTTCCGCAGTGGAAATCTCGTCCAGGATACGTTTGCAGCGCTCAAGGAACAGTGTGCCTTCAGCCGTCAAACTGACACTACGTGTGCTACGTTGGAGCAGGCGGACACCTAATTTCTCTTCTAAGCGGGATATGCTTTTGCTAACGGACGAAGGAGAGAGTCCGAGTTGCCGGGCTGCTGTCGCGAAGCTACGAGCTTCGGCTACATGGATGAAGATTATAAATCCACTCAAATTATTCATTTGGCCTCCTGGGATTTTTTTAGGTCACTATTGGTGACAAGAAAGTCACTTCAGAAGTGATTTTAGGTCTATTTATCCACTATTAGCGAATCTGTAGTATGAAATAAAATTCATTTTGCTTTCGCTGCCATATAGCGATGCACAGTACATATTTAAGGGCGAAAATCGAAATGGTCATGAAAACCAAAATAGATACGGGATCGAGTGTAAATAAAATTTCACTCGTCTTGTCTTATGACCGTGGTCATTCCTTTGAATACCGTGCGTAATGGGAGCACAGTAGAGCTGAGTTTGGCCATTAACATCTATATTCTTACCTACGGTATTGCGGCAATCTGTGCTAACAGACTGATAGGATTGCATAAACATAGAACGACTATTTTTGGCTTGAGAAGAGCCTATATATCATCTATTTCATCGGTTGAATGTTACTAAAAGGGTTTATTATGGAACTCGCTATCAACACTCAAAACAAACTTAGAAAAGAAACCGGTTATTTTTTATCTCCACTATGGGAAGACGTTTTCTCTAAAGAGTTATTGGAGGAGCTTAATTCAAATATATTTCTGGTCGCTTGCCGCTCTGGACAGGTGGAGCAGAATTTATTAAGAAAATTTATGATCCAGCACCATCATTATTCACAATATTTTACCCGCTATCTCTGTTCATTGATGGGAGGTTTAGCAGACCAAAAAGATTTTGTGTTGCTTTCTCACAATTTGTTGGAAGAGCTAACAGGAACCGATGCTGCAAAGATATCTCATGCAGAGTTATATAAAAAGGCGATGGCAGCTATTAACGCTGTTCCTAAAAGTGATCCGATTCTTAACAGCACTCAGCAACTGATTGATGCTATGTTTCGCCACTGCCGCAGTGATGATTCTCTAAGAGGGCTTGCGGCACTGTGTTTAGGAGCTGAGGCGATTGTACCTTTGGTTTATGGCCCAATTTTGGATGCTTTGCAATTCATAAAGGCACCTGATGATGCATTGCATTTCTTTAGAATCCATGTTGAAGAAGATGAAGATCATGCCATTGCGATGAGGAAAATTATTGATCGGATGATTGAGGAGAAACCTTACCGGAGGGTGGATGTTATTGCAGTGGGTGAAGAAATGGTGCGTTTTCGCATTGCGATGCTTAATGAACTATATCAAAGCAATATTGGGGTAAATACAGATGTAACGCTTTTATCCGAATGTGATTGAGATACTTTGCGTCATAATGACATGTGCAGCAAAAGTACTTGATATGGTTTCTAGTGGTGAAATATCAGCATAAAGTGTTGATAGATATATTTATGGTGAAAGAAACAATACAAACGTTTGCGATCATATATAACGTAATAATTATTGGGTTGAATTCATATGATATCAAAAATAAAAAAAGAAATTAATCATTGACTATTCTATTGAATGGAAAGTTAACTTTAAATGTAAATATTGTTGGACAACAAATTATGTAACTAATATTGGAAAAGTCTGAGAAGAAATACTATATTAGAGAATGTGTGGTTGTTGTGAATAGCTTTGATCAAAATTCCTACGAGGACGATAAGTAAAGTTCTGAAACATAAGTTAAGGAGTATTTCTGCTAAAATTCTTGATAAATATTAAAGAAATAAAAAAGTTTCATATAGGATTCTAAAAACCGCTAATTACATATCTAGTAATTAGAATTGATTATAAGTAAGGTAATATATTATGAATTGAGTTTTTCATGAGAATGCTATTATCAAAGTTGTAAGAAAAATTGATTCTTGTTGAATCTCCCGATGTTTCTGAGTTTGAACGTATGGAGCGGTTCTTTAACATTCACAAAGATGTGTTCCCACCAACTCATTTTCAGCCCACCGGTATTTTTACTAAGAATTTAAGCTGCCTCTTTTTTGGAATTAGGTTACAGCGTAAGAGTTATTGTTGCCATGATAGCATTAGAGGAATATTGTCCATTTGTTGCTTATGATATTGAAGAAACGATGAACTATACCTTGTTTAGTATAATGCGACATAATTCGTTTCTGTGAGAAATGGCAATATATATGAAATATTAGAAAATAGTGAAAACTTTGATGCTATTTTTTTGAATTATAATCTTCCGTTTATTCTTGAAAGTGACTTTTTTCGAGAGGAAACTGATTATACGCTTAACAATCCAGAAGATATAACATATAAATGTTTTCTTAAGAAAGTAACAAAGTAAGTATCTCAATTGATAGGGAAAGAGGCTTGTGGGGGCTAGCTGTTAGGGAAATAAAATAATGTTTAATGAATAATTCATAAAGCATGATTATAACTATTTTTCTATATGAAGAGAGAAGAAAAGACGATAATTCAAAAACATACAAAAATTTTTAATTGATATCTTTGGCCTGAAATGTTTATTGCTATAAATCCTTATTAAGGAGAATATATTTTGACTTCGGAAAATATTTCTGTATCACCTGTTGCCATTGTTGGTGGTGGTCCCGTTGGCCTGATGTTGGCTTTATTCCTAGATTTATATGGTGTTCGTTCCGTTATCTTTAATTTGGAGGAAGAAACTCGATGGCAACCTAAAGGCACTACCCATAGTGCCCGTATTATGGAGCATTATCGTCGTGTAGGTATATCTCAGTCTATTCGGTCATTAGGATTGCCAAAAGAGTTCCCTTTGGATTCGTCATATTTTACCAAGTTTAATGGGTGGGAACTTGCACGGATCTCCTTACCGTCGGAAATGCAGAAAATGGCTATGCGCGACAATGCGGCTTCGACAGATCAGGTACCAGAGCCCATATTACGTGTAAATCAAATGTATGCTGAACGGTTTTTGTTACAACATGCAAGGAGTTGTCCGAATATTACAATAAGATATGGTTGGCGTGTTAAAGATTTTATCCAGTATCAAGACAAAGTAAAACTTTATGCGGAGCATGTTGATGGAAAATATGCTAATGAAGTCTGGCAGGCGGCATATATGGTTGGGTGCGATGGCGGGCAGAGCTTTGTTCGATCTAAGCTTGGTATCGCATACGAAGGAACAGTTGAAGCTAAGGCAGGTTTTCTAACAGGTGGAATGGTTTCCAGCTATATCCGTGTTCCAGGAATTCATCAAGGATTATTACGAGACAAAAAATCCTTGATGTACCATATTATCTCACCTGGGAAGCATATGTTATTTATCTGCTTAGACGGTGAAGATGATTTTTTATTTGTGACCCAAAGTAAAGATGGGAAAGTTATCGATGATTCGGAAGTTATTCGCATAGCGCAGGCAGGAATCGGTTCAGATGTTGAGATATTAGTCCTTGGCAATACGATATGGAAAGGTGGTGTTGCTCTCGTTGCTAATAAATATTCTGAGGGTAGGGTATATTTAGCAGGCGATTCTATTCACTTATTTTCGCCTACTGGTGGTTTTGGCATGCATACGGGGATCGACGATGCTAGCAATTTAGCCTGGAAAATTGTTGCGTCTATAAATGGTTGGGCGGGCAATGCGCTAATGGATTCTTATGAAAGCGAGCGTCGCCCAATTGCATTGAGAAATACTGCCGCTGCACGCTCTTATACCCGGCAGACAGCATCACTATATGTGCCTGAGAATCTGGAAGATGCGGATTCTGCGGGTGATTTGGCGCGTGAAAAAATTGGTATTGAGCTGAGTAATTTTCGCTGTCAATTTACTTCTATCGGTGTTGAACTTGGCGCCCGATATGATAGTTCTCCTCATATTATTAATAGCGATCCAGTACCGGATGATGATTGGCTTAATTATAAACCAAGTAGTGTACCTGGAGGGAGATTGCCGCACTTATGGCTTACACCTATTCCTGGCGTCAGGGTATCTCTGTTCGATATTTTAGGTACCGGATTTAGTTTGCTGCGGATAGGATCTCATTTTCCAGATATATCTGAATTATTAGCTCAAGCATATCAACGTAAGATTCCGGTCAAGATTGTTGATCTTCCCGGTCATGATGCTTGGCAATTATATCAAACCAGGCTCCTATTAGTGCGCCCTGACCAATATATTGCTTGGAGAGGTGATAAGGTTCCTGACAATATAGGTTCAATATTGGATAAAATTGTCGGCAGGTAACGGATCTTCTGGTAATGTCGATAGGACTAATATAATTGTCATAGCAAAGCATTGATGGTTATTTGGTGTGCATATAAAAAATTAGCGAACAATCGAAATATCATTGGGGTTTGGTGTTAGCGTATTAAGAGAGGTGCGCCTGTGGAACGGGTGGTTGGGTGTATAGAACGATAATATAGTTCAACCATCACTGTTATTACGCAGAATAATATAGTTAATTTTATTAAAAATATTTATCGGTAATTTTGATGGAATCTCTTGCACTTTTGTCAGAACTAATAGATATATACCCTAAAGATTTCAAGATGCATCGCGACGGCAAGGGAGTGAATCCCCGGGAGCATAGATAACTATGTGACTGGGGTGAGCGAGTGCAGCCAACAAAGAGGCAACTTGAAAGATAACGGATATATAACATGGTATTGCCAGGATAATTAGGGAGCATAGGCAGAAATGGTGCCTAAGATATTTGTAAGATGAAATATTTTGGGTGTTATTTCAGAATGCAAATTTTACAATAAACTACAATATTGGAGGTAATTATAGTGAAAGAAACGTTTTTCTCATCTGGAGACTTTGGCAAAGTTCCCGGAGAATTAATTGAAGATAAGCCTGCTAAATTGATTCATGAAGATGTATTGAATTCTGAATTGAGTCAAGATTTGAGTTTCTCAAATGAAAGGCGCCATAAAGTGGCTATGGTTAATTTACCCAGTAAAGTTCTCAGTATGACTCTGGGAGGATTACAACCTGGACAATCAACCCGTAAACATAGACACAGTTATGAAACCATAATATATATTGTTGATGGTGAAGGGTATTCACTCATTGGTGAACAACATGTTTCATGGAAAGCCGGTGATGCGATATATGTGCCTGTGTGGGCATGGCATCAACATGTTAACAGTAGTGCTATTGATGAAGTATTCTATATTGCATGTGAAAATGCGCCAATGTTGCAAAACTTAGGTCTTGCTGTTCGTGAAGAGCTTTAAATTCAAGTAAATATAGGTTGTATAGATTGTACTTAAAAACAGATAATGATTTAACCGGGATAAAAGCTTATTAGCAATATCCCGGTATTTTATATGTATTAATTTTCTCTAATTTAATTCTGAGAAAAATAGGGATTTCACCTCAATTACTGAGTTTTTATTAAATTGAATCCGGATTGTTTAACTATTGTCTATAATATAAAAAATCACAACTGATAGTTTATTTTTTTAAATATTATCATTGATAAATAATTTTACATCTATTTTAGTTGGAAAATAGATGTATTAATCAATCTATTTTTTAGTACGTTTTTCATATTGTTAATCTTTCGATTTTGTATTATTTTTTATTTTTATATCAATGATGTATATAACTTACCTCGTGTTTCTTTGTAATGTGTTCTCTGTCATGTTTTACAAAAAATTTCTTTTTTTTCATTGATAATTCATGATGTGAAAAATAGTCTTTATAGATGTTGATTAAGTGATTTTAATTTTCTTTCTTAATGTAAGGTTTTTTATTTTATAAATCGATTTACATTTTTAGCAGTAATTTTATGGTTACATATGTGCAAGATTGGCATTTATTTTTCCAAAGTGAGAAAGAGATTAAATTCAACGTCATCAAGTCATTTATTGTCTTCTCATGGCTCGTTGTTGTTGCTCTTAGTGTTTCTGAGCAGCGGCTTACCTTACATAACTTTTGTGTTTGAAAGAGGTAATAATGAAGAAATTTAAATTGCATACATTAGCAGCACTGACTGCAACAGTTGGACTTATAGGCTCTGTATATGCTTCCCAAACAGCTCAACAAGTGGTTGATGCACTGAGTCAATTAAAAGTTAATTATAAGGTTGTTGATAATCAGGCGGGAGATCACGGCGTTAACTGTGCGGTACTGGGGGCAGATTGGGCTAAATGTAATCGAGTGGATATTACTTTAACCAATGGTAGTCAGGCGATTGACTCTTCTGACTGGGCGATTTATTTCCACAGTATCCGCCAGGTTCTGAGTGTGGATAATGAACAGTTCAAAATCACACGTATCACGGGCGATTTACATAGACTGGAGCCAACCGAAAAATTCACCGGCATTAAAGTTAATGAGCAGGTAAAACTGCCGCTTATTGGAGAATACTGGCAGATTTACAGTACTGATTTTCTGCCCCGCTGGTATGCAACGTCGGGTGACGCGAAACCTAAAGTACTTGTTAATACGGATACAGAAGATCTGAGCCAATTTTTATCTGCTTTTACCGGCGATCAGTGGAAACGCACGCAGACAGATAACAATATTCTGATGACGCCTGAAAATCGTTATATGAAAAACTTGCAGGTCAAAAAGGTTGGATCAGAAAAATTGCGTGGGCAAATTATCCCGACACCAAAAGAGGTTCAGATTTTTACCGAGGATGTTGATTTATCTGGCGGAGTGAGACTGGAATTAGGTGGTTTAAATGACGAGGCAGTTATTCTTGTCAGAAAACGTTTTACTGATCAAGGAATTAAATTAGAGAATAGTGGTTATCCCGTTGCGACCCAAATTGTCTCTTCAGATTTTACTGGTGATTGGCAGGTTAAAGGGGCTTACCGTCTGAATATTACCCAGAATGGGGCTCAAATTGTTGCTTTTGACCAATCTGGGGTGTTTTACGGCCTTCAATCTCTGTTGTCATTAATTCCTGTTGATGGCGATAGGAAGATTGCTACTTTGGCGGCAAAAGATGCCCCCCGCTTTGAATATCGTGGGGTTCTCCTTGATGTAGGGCGTAATTTTCACAGTAAACAGGCTGTTCTGCGTTTGCTTGACCAAATGGCAAGTTACAAGTTGAATAAATTCCATATTCATCTGACTGATGATGAAGGTTGGCGTTTGGAAATTCCTGGATTACCTGAGTTGACGGAAGTCGGCAGCCAGCGGTGTCATGATTTAAGTGAAACTCAATGTTTGTTGCCACAACTGGGTTCAGGTCCTGATAACAACAACATGGGCAGCGGGTATTTCAGTCGTCAAGACTATATTGATATTCTGAAATATGCCAAAGCGCGTTATATCGATGTTATTCCTGAAATTGATATGCCAGCCCATGCTCGTGCCGCCGTTGTTTCTATGGAAGCCCGTTATAAGAAATTGATCGCTCAGGGGAATGTGAAAGGAGCGAATGAGTATCGTTTGCTGGACCCAGCGGATACCACCAGAGCAACCTCTGTTCAGCTCTATGATCGTCGCAGTTATTTAAATCCGTGTATGGATTCTTCAAAACGGTTTGTTGAGAAAGTCATAGGTGAAATTGCCGCTATGCATAAAGCTGCTGGCTCACCATTGGAGACCTGGCATTTCGGCGGAGATGAGGCGAAGAATATCCGTTTGGGAGACGGATTCCAGGATAAAAATGGTCCTATCGTACCGGGTAAGGGCATCATCGATAAAAGTGCGGAAGATAAACCGTGGTCTAAATCTCAGGTTTGTCAGAAGTTGATAGAACAGGGTGTTGTGAAAGATATTGATCATATTGCCAGTTATTTCGCAATTGAAGTAAGCAAAATTGTGAACGCTAATGGTATCGAGAGGATGCAGGCGTGGCAGGATGGTTTAAAACATGCCGGCAGTGCTAAAGAGTTTGCCACTAAACGTGTTGGAGTGAATTTCTGGGATACTCTCTACGATGGCGGTTTTGATTCAGTCAATGATTGGGCAAATAAGGGCTATGAAGTGGTGATATCTAATCCAGATTATATTTATCTGGATATGCCATATGAAGTTCATCCACAGGAGCGTGGCTATTATTGGGCGGCCCGTTTTAACGATGAAGCTAAGATCTTTAGTTTTGCGCCTAATAACATGCCACAAAATGCTGAAACTTCCGTTGACCGTGATGGTAATGCATTCCGTGCGAAAAGTGATAAACCGTGGCCGGGCGCTTATGGGCTTTCAGGTCAAGGATGGAGTGAAACGGTTCGTACTGATGAGCAGATGGAATATATGATTTATCCGCGCTTGTTGCCGCTGGCAGAACGAGCATGGCACCGGGCCGGTTGGGAGCTGGATTATGTTCCGGGTCAGACATATAAGCGGGGAGAAACGTATAAAGTCGATATAGATGCGCTTAATCGTGACTGGGCCAGGTTCGCTAATCTGATAGGGCAACGTGAACTGAGTAAACTGGATAAAGCAGGTATTGCTTACCGTCTACCGGTTCCGGGGGCTAAGGTAAAACGTGGCATTTTGCGGGCTAATGTTGCTCTGCCTGGATTGGTCATTCAGTATTCGACTGATGGCGGTCGTAACTGGGAAGTTTATAACAACCATAAACGCCCAAGAGTGAGAGGTGATGTGTTAATCCGTTCTGTCAGCCCGGATGGTAAACGTTACAGCCGAATTGATAACGTAAAGGCATGATAATGTTGTAGCAAGAGGGGAACCCTGATGGGTTCCTCAATCTACAGATTCAGAGGAAAATGGGTAAATTGGATAAACTACAGTTATATCTATGACGTTAGTTATGTAAAAATTTTTCAATAGATGAAACTCAATTACCTCTTCATGTATTGAGCGAAAGTTGATTATAGACACTCATTGAATTACAGTTGCATTACAATGTAATTCAATGAGAGATCTTATATGGCTACAAACCAATTAGTACAAACCCGTATAGATGGAGAGATTAAGACAGAGGCGGCTGCCGTTCTGGCTGCTATGGGTTTGACTGTATCAGATGCCGTTCGCATGATGTTAACGCGGGTAGCAAGAGAAAAAGTGTTACCTTTTGAGCCGTTGGTACCAAATGAGACAACAATAGCTGCAATGAAAGAAGCTCGCAAAGGTTGCGGTAAATCATTTTCCACTGTAAAAGATTTAATGGCCGATCTTAATGCGGACGATTGACTACGCAAGCCAATTTAAGCGAGATTACAAGAGAGAAAAGAAAGGTCGGCATCGTGAAGTTCTTGATGACGTACTGATGCTGGTGACTGAATTATTGGCTTCTGATAGTTTGCTAGAGCCGAAATATTGCGATCATGCTCTTTCTGGTGATTGGAAGGATTTTCGAGATTGTCATATCAAGCCTGACTTGATACTGATTTATCAGAAACCCGATGCGGACACATTGTGCCTTGTCCGTCTTGGCTCTCACTCAGAGCTTGGCTTATAGCTCATCTTTGACAGACCTGAATCAGCTTGAAATATAGCCCCTTTTGGGGAACCCTGGCGGGTTCCCCTCTAGGTAGATAAAAAATTAGCGGTTCAGGCGTGAATCACTTCTCGTCATGTGCGCTACTATCTTCGCGGCAATTACCGGCGGAGCAGTGACCATATAAATAAAGGCTGTGGTTTGAAAGTTTAATCCCATAACGCTCAGCAATGTTCTTCTGGCGTCTTTCAATATATTTGTCACTGAATTCAATGACTTTACCACAGTCCAGGCAGATTAAATGGTCGTGGTGGTGTTGTTGAGTGAGTTCAAAAACCGATTTGCCGCCCTCAAAGTTGTGACGGGTGACAATTCCGGCATCATCAAACTGATTCAACACGCGGTAGACAGTAGCAAGTCCAATCTCTTCACCGTTATCAATCAGTTTTTTGTAGAGATCTTCCGCACTGACATGGTGGTATTCAGGCTCCTGTAACACTTCCAGTATTTTCAATCGAGGAAGTGTAACTTTAAGTCCAGCATCTTTTAATGCTTTGTTGTTGTCGGTCATGCGGATTCAGTCCTGTTACTCAGTAAAGTGAACTTAGCGATACTTCAAAAAGTACCAGTTAGTTATCAGATTATGATTATAGGCATGGCTAGTGAAAATGAAAACCACGTTAACCTGAACTTTCATTACACATTTTGCCAGAATAATCATTTATAAAAGGCAGGAATAACCTTACTATTTATCGTGTTTAGGATATTTTTTGCCATTCTTCGTAATAAAAAGCGGATTTAAGCAGTGTTCTAATAAAAGCAATAGCCTTTGAACGCGATCCCACAGGGCGAGTGAAGCGAGTCACTTCTCACCTACCGTGGGTTCACTATTGATAAGAAATAGCCTGCACCAATTGCGCTTAATGGGATAGGCCGCTATCCTGCAAGAATTTCTGACAAACTCAGCTCTTCGTAGATCTGCTTGGTCCAGGCATTAACACGCTCTTCTGTTAATTCTGGTTGGCGGTCTTCATCAATAGCAAGCCCGATAAAATGGTTATCATCAGCCAGACCTTTTGATTCTTCGAAGTGATAGCCCTCAGTTGGCCAATGACCAACAATAATGGCGCCGCGGGGTTCAATGATGTCACGGATAGTTCCCATAGCATCACAGAAATATTCCGCGTAATCTTCCTGATCGCCACAACCAAAAAGAGCGACCAACTTCCCTTCAAAATCGATCTCTTCCAGAGTAGGGAAGAAATCATCCCAGTCGCACTGCGCTTCGCCGTAGTACCAGGTAGGAATGCCGAATAGCAGAATATCGAACTGTTCGATATCTTCTTTGCTGCTTTTGGCAATATCATGGACTTCTGCAATGTCGGAACCCAGAATTTTTTGGATCTTTTTGGCAATATTTTCTGTGTTGCCGGTATCGCTGCCGAAAAATATACCTATAATTGCCATAGGATAATATAACCTCTTGTTTTATTTGTGTATTTCTGTATGAGATATACGTATAAAATGTTAAAAATCAGTGAAAAAGGTACTGATTGTATTAATAAAAAAACAAAATCCTATTTTGACTAAACAGTCAGGACAATTCTGTCAAGTTTGTGTGATTTCGTGCCTTCAATGCTATCAAGTCGCGATGTTGCTTTCTGCTAACTGGGCCAGCAAAATTTGCTCGATGAGTTCACTGCGGCTGATGTTGCGTTGCTGTGCAAGAAAGTTAAGCGCATCTACTGCATCAGCATTTATTTTCAGTTCCACACGACGCAGACCGCGCACCTTATCACGGCGAAGTTGGTTACGTTTGTTGACTCTGAGTTGTTCATCCCTGGAAAGTGGGTTGGTTTTTGGGCGCCCCGGTCTGCGTTCATTTGCGAACAAATCCAGAGTGGTGCGATCCATTTGTTCTTTTGCCATAAATTCAATTAATAAAGGGCGTATACCATAAAATATAGCACGCCATGATACCCCAGCTTCTAGTGTATCGCTACTGCCTGACAAAGATAAAAGCGGCGTCATTGCTTATCCGTAAAGGATTGTGATTGAGTTTCCGTTTTAGCGGTGCTGGTATTTTCTACGGTACTCTACTGGTGTTAACCCATTAAGTTTCTTGAATAACTCTCTGAAATAACGAGTATCTTCATAGCCAACTTCATGGCTGATCTCTTCTATGGTCTTATTCGATTTTTCTAACCGGCATTTCGCCAGAGATAATCGAATCTGTTGGATATATTGAATAGGCGTCTGGCCGGTTGCAGTCTTAAAACGCCGCTTCATCTGTCTTTCACACAGATGAATTTTATCGGCCAAATTACCAACTGATAATCGGTCCGATGGGGCAGAATGCATCCAGTCTTGTAGTTTGTGGATTAATGTATCTGAATGTTGGCGATAGGGGACAAAACTTGCCAGAGTGTGCGAAGGGAGACCTTCCATATCGCCAAATATAAGCTGACTACAGGTTTCCCGGGTATTTTGACCATATATCTGCTCAACAATGTGCATCATGACATCGTTGTATTCATAGGTGCCAGAAGTACAAAAGATATTGTTATCTCTGGTGACTTTTATTTCCGAGTGTAACTGTACTTGTGGAAACATATCCTTAAATAAGTTGGTAAACAGCCAGTGGGTGGTGGCTTTACGGTTATTGAGTAAATTAGCTTTAGCCAGGATAAATGAACCGGAGCAAATAGAGACGATAGGGATATTTTTTTGTTCCATCATTTGCAGCCAATCTAAGGTTTCTTGCGTGCAAGAGTTGAGATCGTTATAGGGGAGTCCGATTGCCCCCACCAAGACAATATCTGTTTGTTTAATTTCTCCTATGAGTTTATTGGGCTTTAGCCGAACACCGCCTAGCCCGATAACATCTTGATTATCTTGGGTAATGATATTGATTTCTGGTTCCGGTGCTCCGGCTAAGTGAGCGGCGGTGGTTAAAATTTCTATCGGGCCGGTAATCGAAGTTAGAGATCCTCCTGAAAATGCCAAAGCGCTTAACGAAACTGGATTCCTATCCATAAGAGTTCTCCAACTTAAAAGTTAAGATGTATAAAGATATTTAATTTATCTAACATATTAATAACTGAACGTTACAATTTAAATAATTTATTTACATTTTGTTAATTTATTAATCAAATAAACAAAAATAGACACATTTCGAGTCAAAATTTATGCTTCCTCTTCTTAAGAAATTAAGCTGAATGTCAATTCAACTTTCACCAATTTGTTGGTGCCATAAATGGGCGTATAAACCGCCTTGTTGAAGTAGTTGATCATGTGAGTCAAATTCGACGATTTGCCCTTGATCTAACACACAAATTTTGTCGGCATGGCGAATTGTGTTGAGCCGGTGAGCAATGCTAATAACCGTTCTGTTACGGCATATTTCATCCATATTTGCCATGATTGCGGCTTCAGATTCATAATCTAATGCTGAGGTGGCTTCATCGAGGATCAGAATAGTCGGGTTGACCAAGAGGGCTCTTGCTAATGCGATGCGCTGCCTTTGACCACCAGAGAGATTTGCCCCTTTCTCCCCGACCGGATGAGCAAAACCGTGAGGAAGCGATTGGATAAATTCAATGGCGCCAGATAACTCAGCCGCGCGATAGACTTCTGCATCAGTGGCGTTGGGTTTACATAGTCGGATGTTATCGATGATGCTGCCGGAAAAGAGGATACTTTCCTGGAGCACAACACTCATATTGCGGCGTAAAGAGACCGGATCGGCAATAGCCAGATCCATCCCATCAATTAGCACTTGTCCATGTTGAGGTACATATAGCCTTTGTAGTAAACGGGCGAGCGTACTTTTACCTGAACCCGATGGTCCGGTTATACCAATAAATTGACCAGATTTTATTGACAACGATAAATTTGCCAGAACCTCCGGTGTGTCGTCATGATAGCGGAAACGAATGTTTCTGAATTCAATTTGACCTGCCAGCTCAGGTACAGAAGCTAATCCTTGCTTACTGTTCTCCATTGGTTCATCAAGAATATCCCCCACACGTTTCAGAGCGATTAACGTATGCTGAAAATCTTGCCAAACCTGTGCCAGCCGGAGGATAGGTTGGGTGACATGTCCGGCCAGCATATTAAAAGCGATAAGTTGTCCCGGCGTCAGTTCACCACGTAAAACTTCTGTCACTCCCCACCATAAAAGGATTGCGGCGGTAAATTTTTGGACAAAATCGATGCCTTGCCCGGCAATTAAACCGCTTTTCCGTGCCGCAAAGCTTTTAGTTAATTGTTGGCTGAGAATGCGTTGCCACTGATGTAAAAAACGATTTTCAGTCGCGGTGGTTTTGATGGTTTCAATGCCTGTTACAGCTTCGGTCAGAAAGCTCGTTGCATTCGCATCGGTTTCATATTCTGCCTCCACTTTGCGGCGAATAATTGGCCCGGCAATAAGCCAGAATACGAAATAAACAAAGAGTGAGCCAATAACGATCCAGGTCAATATCTTGGCATAGTAAAACATAACGCCAATGAACATGATAACGAAAATCAGATCTAACAGCAGCATCAGGGTAGAACCCGTCAAAAACTGGCGGATTTGAGACATTTCTCTGACTCTGGCAATAATCTGCCCGGTTTGCCGTTGCTTAAAATATTGCAGTGGCAAGCTTGTCAGATGGCGATACAGTCGCCCGGAGAGTTCAGAGTTTATCTGGCTTGCCATATGCCCAAACACGGTGTTGCGCATAAAGCTATACAAGGGTTCGGCAAGGGCGATAGCGAGCATAGCCATACCTAATACATGCAGGCTGGATAAACTTCGTCCTACCAATACCTTATCGATGATGTTTTCAAACAGGATCGGGCTGACCAGCGCAAATAATTGCAGAACAATGGCAAATAAAAAGAGATCTCTTATCTGACTTTTTTGGCGAAAAATAGAGGGGTAAAACCAGCCCAGGCCGAATTTGACATGTTTTTTAGTTAATTCCTGATCGGCGATCAACAGAATCTTATAGGCGTGCTCTTTATTATCAGTAAATAAAGAGAGTGACTGCGTTTGTTTAGTCGTAGGATCGAGAACAGTAACATGAGTGTGGCTGACTTCAATCAGTACCCACCATTGCTGTTCCAATTCAATCAGTGCCGGTAAGGGTAACGTTGGCCCTGTATTGGCAGTTAATTGCTCAATTTTACTGTGTAGACCAATGGCATCGGCGGCTTCGCGTAGTTGTAAGTCATTCAGATATAAAGAATCAAAACCCAAGCTGTGTTGAAGTTGATCGATAGTGGCCGATTTATGAAATTGTTTCCCCACATAGACAATGCAATCCAGTGCCTGATTATGGGGGTTGTTACCGGAATCGGCAGCAGAAGACGGTAATATGTTCACGATTATTTCTCCCTCAAGGCTTCAGATTGATACTCTCTGATCGGGCTAAGGAGATAATCGATAACGCGGCGTTGATCAGTTTTGATTTCAGCGACAATTGACATACCGGGGGTAATGTCAACATGCGTATTGTCTATGACGATATTATTGCTTTTGAGGCTTACTTGAGCCGGGAAGACTAATCCCAACTGTTCATCGGTGGTTGAGTCTCGGGATATACTCAACAGTTCGCCATCAATCGTGCCGTAACGCGTATAGGGGAAAGCGTCTACCTTGACGGTGACTTGTTGTCCCGGATGCACAAATCCGGCATCTTTATTGAGAATTTGCACCTCTGCCAGTTGCACATTGTCATCAGGGACGATCACCATTAAGTTTTGCGCTGGTTGCAAAACTGCGCCTAGTGT
Organism: Photorhabdus akhurstii; assembly: GCF_018448925.1. Lineage (GTDB taxonomy): Bacteria > Pseudomonadota > Gammaproteobacteria > Enterobacterales > Enterobacteriaceae > Photorhabdus > Photorhabdus akhurstii. The sequence continues at coordinate 73,629 of NZ_RCWE01000014.1, forward strand.
ATGCACACTGAGTTGTTGAACGGTCCCTGTTACGGGAGAACGAATAACTTCAAGTTGTTCTCGCACTTGAGCTTTTGCCAGCTCTTGCTCTAAGACAACCAATTGAACTTCGGCCTGTTTTCTTTTATCAAACCATTCACGCTCTTTTTGAGTTTTCAGGCTATTTAAGCGCTCTTCCAGGCTGATATATTGCGATTGCAGCACATTAAGTTCTGCATTTTGTTGAGTAATCAGACGTTCTGTTTCCAGAAACTCTTTTTCCTGTTCAAGGTATTCAACTTTGCTGATCACCTGTTTTTGACTTAGAGTCTGGCGCGCTTTTAAACGCTGGCTAATATTTTGCCGGAGTTTAGTGAGCGCGTTGATATCGCTTTTCCGTGATTGTTGAGAAGAGAGATTGACGTTCATCTCTGCTTTCAGATTTGTTACGTTCGCTTCATACTCTCTTTTCTCACGGGAGTAATTTTCAACAACTTGTGCTTGTTGAGATACCGGCAATGTTTGAAATAGTGCTTGTTCTTCTGGCGCCTGTTCCGCAGTTAAAGCCTGATAACGAATTTTTTCATGGACTTGATATTCGATCTGCTTGAGTAACCGAGCGATATCTTGATTAACACCGAGTGTGTCCAATGTCAGCAGTGGGGCGTCTTTTGTTACTTGCTGTCCATTCTGAACATGGATAGCTGTCACCCGACTCTGTTCATAAGCTTGAATTATCTGAGAACGACCTGAGACGATCAGACGGCCGGTTGCCGTCGCCTGAACATCCAACTTGCCCAGATAGGCCCAGAGCAAGGCTATGATGACACCGATGCTGAGTGTGATTGCGGTATAACGAGCGAACGGCGAGGGCGGACGCTGTGATAACGCCAGGTGTGTCGGTAAAAATTCATAGTGTCGCGGGCAAGAGCGCCGCCGTGTTTTAATTTTGTTCTGAATAACCTTAATCATGGTGAGGCGCTTCCTGCTTCAATTCCTGTTGTAATTGCCAGAGCTTTCGATATTGCTTGCCGAGGCTAAGCAATTGAGCGTGAGAGCCTTGTTCGATAATTTCTCCCTGCTTAAGAACAATAATGCGATCACAATGACGTACAGTTGAAAGGCGGTGTGCGATGGTAATAACCGTCCTGCCTTGAGCAATTTCCGCCATATTGGATTGAATGAGTGATTGAGATTCATCGTCAAGGGCGCTGGTGGCTTCATCAAGAATGAGAATTTTGGGGTTAGCCAGGATAGTCCGGGCAATGGCAAGCCGCTGACGCTGACCGCCGGATAAAGATTGCCCGCCTTCTGCGATAGTTGTGTCATATCCCATTGGGAGCTTGAGAATAAATTCATGAGCGCCCGCTAGTTTGGCCGCTTTAATGACGGCTTCCAGATTGGCATCGGGTTTTGATTGGGCAATATTCTCATATACTGTTTTGTTAAATAAGAAATTTTCTTGCAGAACCACGCCAATTTGCTGCCTGAGTGTTGCAATATTTATATTTTGCAATGGAATCCCATCTAAGGTGATCGCGCCTGTTTCTGGGGTATAAAGGCGGAGTAATAAATGCGCCAACGTACTTTTCCCGGAACCGGAAGCACCTACAATTCCGATGGTTTCTCCGGCTCTTATATGGAGAGTCAATCCCTTAATCGTTGGTGGAATATCAGGTTGGTAGCGAAAGACAACATGGTTAAACGAGATCGCTCCTTGCGGCGTGATTTGTTGTTGACCGGATTGCTGTTCGGTTGGCAGGTTTAACATATCTCCTAATTTATCGACGGCGACTCGCGTTCTAATAAATTGTCCCCATAGCTCCACTAGTCGGGTTAAGGGTTGGGAAGTGTGATTTACCATCATGTTGAAGGCGATCAACTGACCAATGGTCATTTGCAGTGATAAAACTTCTGACGCGCCTAACCAGAGAATCGCAGCATTGGTGACTTTTTGTAGTAGCATCACAATATGGTTTGAACGGTTACTCAGTTGCTGTACCGCATAACTGGTATCCACCATCTTCTCAGTCTGGCGATCCCAACGACGAACGAATCTTGGCTCTACAGCCAGACTTTTTAGGGTTTCAGAACCGGAAACCGTTTCAGTCAGAAAAGAGGTATTTATTGCTGCATGGGTGAACTGTTGTTCAACCGCTTTTTCCATGCGCGGAGTCAGCCACCATGCCAAAATGGCATAAAAAGGGAAAGTAGCGAGAAAAACCCAGGTCAGTGTGCTGGATAACAGCGTCATCACATAGATGAAAATAAACATAAACAACAGATCGACAGATAAGGTGAACATTGAACCAGTCAGAAATTCTCTGACGGTATTCAGTTCACGCACTCGTGTGACGATTGCCCCTACCTGACGGGATTTAAAAAAGAGTAAAGGCAGCCCGAACAGATGCTGGACCAATTTTAATCCCAATCTGATATCAATACGGTTGGCAGTGTGTGCGTATTGATATTCGCGCAATCCGCGTAAAATCACCTCAATAATGCCGGCAATAATTAAGCCAAAGACTAATACATCAAGTGTCGATAACGCTTGATGGATTAAGACCTTATCCATAACCACCTGAATAACTAAAGGTGAAATTAACGCAAGAATCTGTAACACAAAGGAAAATAGCAGTATTTCACCCAAATTTTTCTTTTGTGCCAGGAATTCTGGAATAAACCAACTAATGTTAAATTTGGCTTGTTTCTGTTTAATTTTAATCCATTTTCCATTCCACTCTTTTATTAGCCTTTCTTCGGACCATATTTCGGGATTTTCTTTATCAACCCTCTGTATTAATGAGTTGTCTTTATTCGACTTGGCTAAAACAAAAGGTCGCCCATTATTATCAAACAAGATTGCGGGTAAAGGTATGTTATGATGCTTTTTGCTTACGGAATTTTTATTTGAAAGAGATAAGTTAAATTTTTTCTCTATATCCTTTATATAGGAATGGTAACAACCAGAGCTTTTTAAGTTATCAATATCAGTAATATTTTCTTTTCCATTACATATCATCAATATTAATCTTAATGATGCTATGGTCGATTTCTCAATTTCATTCATGAAAAAAACATCTTTAAAATTCACAAAAAATATTAATTAAAACAAAATATTATGTTGATTTGTGTAGTATTTGAGTATTGCATTATTATCTTATATTTATTGCCAGTACCAGTGTGGGTAAATGGGACTATATATGGGGGGTAAAAGGACTTTTTGTATATAAATATTGATTTTGAGTTTTGTCTCTATATTATTTGTTGATTCATTTACGCTTAATGTATTTATAGATATACAAACTCAGGATATCCCTGAATTGAATGCTTTTCTTGTTGTGAACATTGCATAGTCTCATTAAAAAATTGTTTATTTTTGGTAAATAAAAATATGTCTGAAAAATTTGTACAAACTATCTCTAGCGTTAATTATAACAAAGGTGTTTTTTCTCTTTATTTCGTTGGTCAAGAGCCAAATCGTATGGCGAATGGGATAATGGCAGAAAATGATAATGAACTTGAATTAAAGCAAGTTATCCATATGCCAGCATCGGGATTTATGTATATGGTTTCGATGGTTAAAAATATGTTGGAAGATCCACGGATGGCGGCTGAATTTGACAAGTTGGTTGCAGCAGGATTTTTACCAGTTCCACAAGTAGCCGAAGAACAAATTGCATCAGAATCTGTAGCGGAAGAGTCTGATAATGCTAAAAAACGCCCATCTAAAAATACAAAATAAGATCTCATGGTTGATTAGCGCATGGCGATTATACATCAACCAGTGAAACTGAATAACGCAGAAATTCAAACGATGATTGGAGGAGTCATGTTGCTGAGTCAGCATTCTCCTCTGCATCGGAGATATCTGGTGTCCGAGTGGCAACAGCGTATCTTGCCTGCATTTGAGCTGAATCAGTTTTGCTATTACGAAGATGAACACGGGCATCCGATCGCCTTTTGTAATTGGGCTTTTTTATCTGAGCAGAATCGAGATGAGCTTCTTTCAGGAGAAAGAGAGCTTACCCACACAGACTGGCGCTCAGGTCCACATATCTTTTTTCCCGAAATGATTGCGCCTTTTGGTCATGGGCGTGAAGTTGCCAGGGATTTGCGCCGTCGTGTCTTTTTGCCGTGGAAAGGTCAAAAAGCGTGTACTGTCCGCGGGAAACTTGATGTCCAAAACAACCGTTGTATTCGTCAAGTGCAGTGGTTTTTTGTTTAATTTAAAGGGATTTTTTGATGGGGAAATCATCAAATAGAAGTACCGAGTACTTCTTTACTGGAAAATACTACGACGATAATGATGGTAATAGTATTACTGCTATTGGTGTTGGTGGTGAAGTTTATGCTTATGGCGGAAATGATGATGTTACTGTTGGTTCACTTAAAGTCGATGTATACCATACAGATGGTGACCTTGCGGTAAAGGGAGCTTCAGGTTACGCCGGCGTTAGTAAAACGGGAAATGGCGGTCTGTCATTTGCGGGCGCCGCCGGCGCGGCTTTTATTCATCACACCGGTAAAACGGGAAATTTAAATTATTCGGGTGCTGCCGGTTACAACAAACTGGTTCGTAAGGGTTTGTCTGGTGATACAAATTTTAAAGGGGCCGGTGGATACAATAAGTTATGGCATGAAACCAACCGGGGAAATTTAGATTTTGCCGGTGCAGGGGCATACAATGACATTGACCATACTTGGTTTAATCGTTACCAAGATTCACAGGGAAGTGTGACTTTTAATGGCGCAGGCGCTGCAAACAGCATCAACTCACGAGTAGAGAGCGGTAACGTTACATTTAATGGGGCGGGTGCTGATAATCACATCGTACGTAAAGGTAAAGAAGGTAATATTATCTTACGTGGTGCGGGGGCATCGAATCGCATTGAGCGTGTACGCCAAAATAAAGATGGGTATGAACAGACCCGCGGTGATATTACTTTTGAAGGCGCGGGTGGTTATAACAAACTCTATTCTGATGTCGCACATGGCAATATTAATTTCTCCGGCGCGGGTGCTTACAATGAAATCACCAGAATAGGTGCGGATAGCGATTTCGATGGTGAAGCATTGGAATTTGCCAAAGCCGAAGAAATCGTATTGATGACGGCAACTATGGGAGGAAGCTGGATTCAGGAGTCTCAGCAAGTTACAGGTATTAAATCAACCGTCGAACCGAATACCTATCTTTTTGCGTTTGCTGACAAAATGTACACTAAAATCAGCAAAGTCCAACTTCAAAATAATCCTACTACCGGTAGACTCGGTTATTATGCCACTTCTTGGTATAAAGCAGGTAATCACCTTAAAGATCTTGCCGCGAAAGAAATTTCGTCAGGCAATGGATTTGTTGCGGTAAACGCTAATGGCGCTTACCGCCTCTCCAGTTTGGTTTTTGAGCATCAACAGCCCATTGAGATTCATGCTATTGAGGAAAGCCTGCTGATAGATAAGTGGGTAACTTATGCGGGTGGCATAGTGGTTAAAGCCGAGGATATCTCGCTCGGTGATGCCAAAATGGGGGGATATGCGATCTTCTCTGATGGTCGCAAAGTCGATGTTTCCGCAGTCAAATCGAACCGGCAGCCCAATACTTATGTGTATGCCAAGGTCATGGGGTCATATACCAAAATCGTTAAAGTTCAGTTGAAAAACGATCCTGATACCAAGCAACTGAAATACAGAGCAGAAGCCTGGTACAAAGCAGGCGATCATACGGGTAATTTGGCTAATGAAGAGCTTTCCTATGCTAACGGATATACCTCTATTGGTCCCGGTTACATGTTAAGCCAGCTTCAATATAACGTTAATACAGTGCGCCGTACCTCCCATCGATTAGTACATAGTGAAGAATATAGTCAGCAAGATCTTGTAAAGTCACCCACAAGCAGTGGTTACGTTAATTTTAACGGTGTGGGTGGTGGAAACGTTATTAAATCTAATGTCACGCGGGGAAATGTTAATTTTAAGGGCGCAGGGGCGGCGAACGTCATTTTGCACGGCTCAAAATTCGGTGATACCAATTTTGATGGTGCTGGTGCCGCTAATGTCGTTGTAAAAAATGGTGAAAAGGGCGATCTGACATTTCATGGTGCGGGTTTAGCCAATGTTCTGGTTCACCAAGGCCAGAGCGGGAAAATGGATGTTTACGCTGGTGGCGCGGTAAATGTTCTTGTGCGTGTCGGGGATGGACAATATCTGGCTCATCTTCTGGCTTATGGCAATATCTCAATCCACAAAGGCAACGGTAACAGCCGGGTGCTGATGTTGGGCGGGTACAACACTCATAGCCAAATCGGTAATGGCAATGGCAACTGGTCCGGTGCGGGCGGTTTTAACGTCATCACTCAGGCGGGAACCGGGGATATCTCCTCCGTACTTTTGGGTGGTGCTAACGTGCTCACTAAGCTTGGTGCGGGAGATCTGGTTGCCGGTATGTTCGGTGGCGCCAATATTATCACCCATCTCAGTGATGAGAGTGAAACTGCCGATACCACCGCTATTGCGTTGGGCGGCGCCAACATCTTGACCAAGAAAGGGAAAGGCAATGCATTGGCGGTAATGGGCGGTGGCGCGAATGTTCTCACGCATATCGGCGATGGCAATACCACGGGCGTTATGCTCGGTGGCGCTAATATCTTGACCAAAGTCGGCAAGGGTGACACGACCGGCATCATGTTCGGCATCGGCAACGTGTTGACTCATGTCGGCAACGGTTTGACACTGGGCGTGATGGCTGCGGCAGGCAATATCTTCACCAAAGTTGGAGAGGGGATATCGATTGCCGCCATGATTGGCGCGGGCAACCTGTTCACCCATATCGGCAAAGGGGATGCATGGGCGTTAATGGGTGGCGCGGTGAACGTCTTTACTAAAGTAGGTGACGGTAATGCGCTGGTATTGATGATAGCCGCAGGCAATGTGTTTACTCATATTGGGGATGGCACAACTGTTGCGCTGATGCTGGCAAAGGGCAATATCGCCACGAAAGTGGGTAATGGCATGACGTTGGCGGCGATGATCGGCAAAGCCAATATCTTTACCCATGTCGGGGATGGCAATACCTTCGCGGCCATGATTGGCGGCGCCAATGTGCTGACCAAAGTCGGCAATGACCTGACCGCCGCCTTAATGATCGGGAAAGCCAATATCTATTCGCATGTGGGAAATGGCTCCAGTATCGGTTTGTTTGCCGGTGAACTGAACGTGATGACCAAAGTCGGTGCGGGCACCACCCTGGCGGCCATGTTTGGTAAAGCCAATATGATGACCCATGTGGGAGATGGTTTAACCGGCGTGTTAGCGCTGGGTGAGGCTAATATCGTTACCAAAGTGGGTGATGATTTTATGGGGGTGGTTGCGGCGGCGAAAGCGAATGTTATTACGCATGTCGGCGACGCGACGACCGCCGGTATCCTGCTTGGCAAAGGCAATATTCTGACCAAAGTAGGAAACGGTCCCACAGTCGGTCTGCTTATTTCCGATGTGGGTAATGTGATGACTCATGTCGGCGATGGCACGACGGTGGGGTTTGCCAAAGGTAAAGCTAATATCATCACCAAAATCGGCGATGGCGCCGGAGTGAATGCGGCTTGGGGGGAAGCGAATATCCTGACTCAAGTGGGAAATGGCGACCGTTACAACTTCGCGAAAGGTAAAGCCAATCTCATTACCAAAGTGGGGAATGGACAAGAAGTCACGGTGGTTCAGGGGGATGCCAATACCATTACCCATGTGGGTAACGGTGATGATTACACCGGCGCCTGGGGCGAAGCCAACATTATCACCAGAGTAGGAGATGGACGCAATGTAGTGCTTGCTAAAGGCAGGGCTAACATTGTCACCCAGGTGGGTAAGGGAGACAGCTTTAACGCCTTATGGAGTGAAGGCAATGTCGTCACTAAAGTGGGTGACGGTATGCAGATTACGGCGGCAAAAGGGAAAGCTAACGTCACGACGACAGTAGGCAATGGCTTAAATGTCACTGCTGCTCATGGTGACGCTAACATTAACACTCACGTAGGTAATGGTGTTTCGGTTAACGTGGCGTGGGGGAAATATAACGTCAATACCAAAGTTGGCAATGGTCTCAATGTTGCGGTGATGAAAGGCCAGGGTAATGCCAATATTCAGGTTGGTCACGGCTTGTATGTTAATGCTTCTTACGCACGCAACAACGTGGCGATTAAGATTGGTGATGGTGATTTTTACAGCTTGGCTGTTGCATCGAGTAATACAGAAAGCAACAAACTTGCTTCTTTCTTCGACAATATCAAACAAACTGTACTCGGAGTGGGAGGCAGTCAGGCGATCAACTATCTGGTTCATGGGGATGAGGCTAATACGTCAGGCACTCACAAGGGCAGAGGTGCAATTAACTTAACCGAAGTTTCTGCCATTGATGGTTTTAAGATGGAGGAAATTGATCAAGTTGGTTCGGACTTAAGCGGTCGTCTGAGTCGTTCTGTAACAGCGGTAGAAGTGCCTGATATTAACTCAATAGAAAGTTCTTTAGCCGGTTCGCTAAATCGAAAAACGCGATCGGTATCGGATCGGAACGAAAACTTGATCGTCAATGGTGACTTTGAACAAGGTAATCAAGGTTGGCAGTCAACTAATGGTGTTGAGGCATATAATCCGGCGAATGCTTACGGCCTTAATAATGCGGGTCATGGAAAGCGAGTCAGTGAACTTGATGTGGATGTTAACACCACGCTTTCGCAGGAGTTGCAAAATCTGTCTGAGGGCGAAGTTGTTTCACTGAGCTTTGACTTTGCTAAACGTTCCGGTCTTGCCTCAGGTGAAGGTATGGACGTGCTATGGAATGGTAAAAGTATCTTCGCAACCTCTGGCAACGAAGTTGAATGGCAAAACAGGGCGCTGCAATTAACTGCGCAAGAAGGTACTAACCGAATTGAATTTAAAGGTACGGGCCAGAATGATGGGCTAGGCTATATCTTAGATAATGTCGTTGTAAAATCTGAAATGTCATTGATTTTGAATGGTGACTTTGAACGAGGCGATCACAGCTGGCAGTCAACCAACGGCGTTGAAGCCTATCATGAAGCAAGTGCTTACGGCCTTGATAACGCAGGTCATGGCTCACGGGTCAGTGAACTTGATGTGGATGTCAGTACCACTATTTACCAGGATCTGAAAAACCGGTTTGAAGGTGAAGTCATTTCATTAAGCTTTGATTTTGCAAAGCGTGCAAATAGCACTACGTATAATGAAGGCATGGAAGTTCTTTGGAATGGTGAAAGCAAATTTACCATTACTAATGGTGATACTGGATGGCAAAGTGAAACACTGGAATTAATCGCCAAAGCAGGTACTAACCGCATCGAATTTAAAGGTATCGGCGATAATAATGGTATTGGCTATATCTTGGATAACGTTGTTGCAAAGTCTGTAGGTAGATTGCCAGCCAATAGTGTTATTGAACATGCCAGGCAAGACCAGGCGGCCAAAAATGCGTTAAGCGATAAAGAAAAAGCCGAAAAAGATCGTCAGCTCCTGGAACAAGAAAAAGAGAAACAACTGGCAGCGATTGAAAAATCAAAATCTCAATTGGAATCAACGGATCAGGAAGCGCTTAGCTGGAATGGGCAAGAGCAGAGTGAGGCGATAAAAGAGGAAGCTCAGGCAGTGACTAAAGAGCTGACTTTAATAGCTGACAACTTTAAGCAACTTAAAGATGAAACCGATGATAGTCGTGAGTTAGATAGCCATTATCTCGACTATGCGGGTGGAATCTCTGAGGAGATCCAGAAACGGTTGGATAACCTCAAGCCGGCATTAGAAAAACGGCTGACAGATATACATCGGGATACGATTGATACACAGCAAAAAGTAAAAGATGCCGTGGCGCTGTCAGAAGCGGGCGCGGAAAAAGGTAAACAAAATCGTGACAAGGCGATTCTTGATGGTGTAGATGCGCAATTCAAAGCGGATCAGAGAAAAGAAGAAGCTCTTTCACAACAACAGCAGGCAGAAAAGGCGAAGAATAACGCCAATATTGCGTATCAAAATGCAGAAAGCCGTGGTAAGCGTGATACCGCAGCGGCGGAAAGTAAAGCGGCTCAGACTCAAGCGGATGCCAAGGGAGCGAAATTAAGCGATTCCAAACCGGCTCGCATTGGTGCAAGCGGCAGCGGCTTGTCAGGAGAAAAAGCCTATGAGTCAACAGGAGCGGGAGAAACCGGCAGCCATATTGATCCTGAATCGACGCTAGAAGCGAGAAACAGATATTATCAAGGGCTGACCGAAGAAGAATTGCAAGCGTTGGAGAGTGCTAAACAAGCTGTTAACCGGTTGCAGATCAACGCGGGAATTCGTACAAAAAATACCGGTGCTTCGCTTATTCCTCGGTCTGTTGAAACACAATCTGACAGCATTCTGGTACCTCCTTCGCATGAGACGCGTGAACTCATCAGAAAAACGCCGACAATTTCTGGTATTAATCTGGAAGGATTGGGGGGAAGTAAAAAGAGGGCGATCGATTCTTCCGTACTTAGTCGCGCACAAAAAGTCGCTCACATCTACCGTTGGCTTGATAATGGCAACGATAATGTATCGGACAGATATATTCCTGTTCCCGGATTTAAGCGTGTTAACGCAGATATTTCTGATAAAACCAGACAACGGATAGTGGCTTTTGTTGAAAGACATATCAAGAATGCTAAAAACAATGTACCAGAGAATGAAGCTTCATCTTTAGCGAAGCTGTTTGTTGACGCGACTCTGAATTATGACTGGGATAAACGAGTTGAGTTTATTGCCAAAATAGACAGCTATGGCTATAGCTTTGAACCTGCTCGCGGTGATAAGAATATTGTTTCATTCTGGTCCGGGAAGACTTTTAGAAGGCATCGAGATGTTCTTGAGGCAGCACAACCGGATGGTCAGAAAATTGTTTACGATCTTGATGTGCAAGGAAACGCTTTTGCGATTCAACTTAACCAGCAACTTATGCGCTGGGGAATTATGTATCTTGCCGATCCTGAAAATAATGAACATAGAGCGCTAAGAGCGGCAATTGATGCTGCTACGTATAGCAATACTGGTTTCTGGAGTTCGGTCTATGCCGCAGGATCACGTGGTGATGTTTATTTGATCTCTGAGGGTGGCTTACGTCTTGGTAACTATTTCTGGAATGTTGAATTACCTGTATTGCGTAAATTGCAACGTGAAGGATTAGTGGGTGAAATTCGATTGCTGGATAAGCCGGCAATCGAATATAAAGGATTGCCTGTAAAATCTATTGGCCGCAGCTTAACCGAGGCGGGTATTACCGTGCAGGCGCGCTTTGATGCTTTGACTATTGAAGAGCAGAAAAAACGGCTGGCGGTTAACCCCGGCGGCTATAAAGCCGATACCATTGTTGATCTCGATATTAAGCTCAGTGCTGTCGACACTATGCTGAATCAGGCATTGCCATTTTATGGATTACGTACAGAACGTAACTTATTAGTGCAAAAGAGCGATGAAGGATTTGAAGTGCGTTCATGGCCGGGTAATGGCAATGAATTTAAGAAGATTATTGTAAAAAATACGGCCAGTAATAATCTGCTTAAAGCAGTTGAACGTTTTATTCTTGCTAATTATGACAATTATGCACAATTACCTGACGAGTTATATTTTATCGCAGATCGGATTATATCCCGTCATCAGGGACATACCCGAATTCTTACTGAGAAAGTGAATGGCATCTGGAAGCTCGTGCCAAAATTGATGTCGGTGAGTGAGTTCCAGCAAGCCGCATCTGTTTTGGGTAAAATGCGTGGTGACAGTTACCAAAAAGTCATTAATGCACTAGAGAGTTATCAGAATACCCGACAAGGAAGGAAAGACGATGAATTGGATGTGATTGAAAAATTATCCAATTTGCGTCAACAGGTTGAAGGTTATCTCTTAGGTCATCCTGACTCAGATCGTGTACCGGCAATGAAGGCGTTGTTGTCTCAAATTAACACACGCTTTGAAGAGTCGATGATATTTGCTGAGTCTACAGTGAGGATCGCAGAACAAGGCGATTTCAGTAGCTTGTACGATAAGCTTGTCAATGCCAATCTTAAGGATTCAAAACACCTTTATATTGATGAAAATGGTGATTTTGTCACTCGCGGTAAGACAAATATTTATATTAATCAGAAAGCGGAAAGTTCTGATAAAGCGGTTGAGCAAGTCAAAGCAGCGGTTATTAAAGAGTATGGTCAAGATGTCTCAGATGCCGTTTTCTCGAATCTGAAAGCCGGTGATTTATCGAACGATGGTAAAGGTATTGATATCTCTGGTTTAAGAAAGATCCATCAGGCGATTGAGAATATATCGACCCCTTCTGGATCTCAGAGCGAAGATCATAATGTGGAAAAGAAAAGTTTATTCCAGGAAGTGGGTTATACCATTTTTGACCTTAAAGCAGATGGAAAACAATTGGCTGATTATTCATTCCACTTTAGTCAGAATGAGGATTTGTTGGGGGAGCTTAAGAAGCTTATTCCAGAAATTAGTAATGTGCTCGTGACTAATGGTAATGACGTTCAGTCCAAAGAGTTTCTGGAAGGAATATGCTTTGCTCTGTCTTCCCGCTATATGATGGAAGAACGTGTGAATGGCGTGGGAGGGGGAAAAGCTTATATAGAGTGGTTGCAGGATGTAGTTAAAGCCTACAATGACAACTCCGTGAATAAGAAAACAGATATCAACTCTATTGAATCCTCTTTGCTTAACCGATATCGCCGTCAGAAAGTCGGCCCGGCTATAGAAGAGTTGTTGTCAATACAACATTTTCAACAGCTTGATGCTGGCAGTTTGATCGAGAAAGCGAAGGGGAATATTGATTATAGTGCAAGGCTAAAAGCGAATGGGTTAACAGGGGCGAGGATTGGTGATCCACTGAATTATGAGGTTGATGGCTATGAGTCTGTTATGGAACAACTGCGCAATGTGAAGCAATCGACTTATATGATGTTTATGTCTGAAGATCACGCCATGTCGGTTGTTGTACATAAGAGTGAAGCTCAAACAATCTGGTCATTCTTTGATCCTAATTTTGGTGCTAAATCGTTTGATAACTATGATGATTTTCACCGTTTTATGGATTCTTTCCATAAGGGCCTGATCACGGGTTACCGATCTCCTATAGGTTATAAATATGCTTCTGCCAGCCCTGAGGACAGTGCAAAATCGAGCTTCTATATTAACTATAATACATTTGAAGATAGCGCTATTACGGGTTATGACAATACTTGGAAACAGGCACGTGAGGGTGAACAACGTCATGTATTACACGCACTGAAAGAGCGGGGAATAATGTTTTCGCTGGGTTCAGGTGTTGAAGGGTGGATCGCGGATTACCGTAAAGATGTCGTCACTTTGGACGTTATGGATGAGAAAGGCCAAAGGGTTTCTGTTGAAGTTGAAAGCAACAACTTTAAGCAAGCAGCCAGTTTCGTACAGTTGAATATTGGTAAGATATTTGCTGACCCAACCGTCAGTAAATTGACACTGAAAGGCTCGAAGAATGGTGATGCTACGGTATCTGTGCTGGAAAAATTATCGTCGGACACTGTTCTAAAAAACAGAGATGTCGAATCTTGGGAACGCATTTCAGTCACACCACAAACCGATGGCCGAGAAACCCGCTTTGATGGTCAAATCATTATCCAGATGGAGGATGATCCTGTAGCTGCCAAAGCAGCAGCAAATCTGGCGGGTAAACATCCAGATTCCAGCGTAGTGGTTCAGTTCGATTCTGAGGGTAAATACCGTGTTGTCTATGGTGATTCATCTCAATTTAAACCATCGGACAAGTTGCGTTGGCAGATTGTCGGGCATGGTCGTAGCGAATCAGAGCAGAATAATACTCGTCTGAGTGGTTACAGTGCCGATGAGCTGGCAATAAAACTCAAACAATTTACTCAGAGCTTTAGTCAGGTCGGTAAACCAGACCACATTAGCATCGTGGGTTGTTCGCTGATTAGTGATGACAAACGAGATGGTTTTGCTCATCGCTTTATCACCGCCTTAAAAGAGCAAGATATTCACACGACTGTTTCGGCGCGTCGTAGTGAGGTTGCCATTGATATCACTGGCCGTAAATTTACCCAGAATAAAAATAATCAATGGGTCAATAACCTGACTGATAACAAAGTTGTCTTGAGTTGGAATGAAAAAGGTGAACTTGAAACGCACTCAGAGCGAGTGCGTGGCAATATTGCTGAAAGCGATATCAATCTTTCTCGTGTCGGTATAGCGAATGCAGATATGCCAGCCAAAGGTGCGATTGTGGATAATGCAGATATTTTCACTGCGCCAGAGAAGCGCAAAAATAAAATTGAAACCGACTCAAGCCATATATCGAATAACCAGATAAGTTACTCAGGTAATATTCAAGTGGATGTGGGGAATGGTGAATTTACTGCGCTTAATTGGGGGACGTCGAACGTTGGCATCAAAGCAGGTACTGGAGGTTTTAAATCACTGGCCTTTGGTGATAACAATGTGATGGTGCACATCGGCAATGGCGACAGTAAACACAGCGTCGATATTGCCGGTTATCAGGCGCTTGAAGGGGCGCAAATGTTTATTGGCAATCGTAACGTCAGTTTCAACAAGGGCCGTAGTAATGATCTGATTGTGATGATGGATAAATCCCTGCCAACGCCGCCGTTGGTTAATCCATTTGATGGCGCAGCCCGTATTTCCGGTGTATTGCAAAGCATAGCCCATTCTGGTGAAGGGCAGGAGTGGCTAACGGCGCAAGATCAGCAATGGACAATCGCTGGCGCGAAAAAATTTGTTCAGGATATGTCTGGTTTGGACCAAACCAGCAGCGTTGACTATAAAACTCTGGTTGACTTGGGTTCTCAACATGAACGTAGTAGCCGTGGTTTGAGAAGTGATACGGAAGCAGCGCTGAATAAGAAATTCAACCAGTGGCTAAGCAAGAATGGCAACAGCGTTGATATGAGCAATATGAGCCGTGCGGATAAATTTCGTCAGGCTAATGAAAAACTGGCATTCAACTTGGCAGTAGGGGGCCAAGGGGCGGATATTCAGGTAACTACGGGTAACTGGAACTTTATGTTCGGTGACAATATCCAGTCGCTTCTCGACACTAACCTAGGGTCGTTGTTTAGTTTAATGACTCAGCAATACTCGACAACTGGTATAGCGAAAACAACGTTTACCTATAATCCGCAGGATTTGCCACGTCAGCTTAAGAACAAATTGCTTGGTCGGTTAGCCGGTGTGAATGCAGATACCACTTTGGCGGATATCTTTGGTGTAGATTACACTGCGGATGGTCGTATTGTCTCCCGTGGAGACGAACCTGTGGATGGTGTGGCTATTCTAAAAGAGATGATTGAAGTCATAGGGGAATTTAGTGGTGAACAACTGAAAGCCTTCACTGATCCAGATAAATTGCTCGATGGCCTGAAATCTCACCTTAATATGGGGACGGATGGCATTAAATCCTTTGCTGAGAGTCATGGCCTGAAACAGAAAGATGCTGATGAAAATGAGGAAAGGCAGAGCGGCACGCCAGCGACTGTGGAGACGGAGAGTACTAAACCAGAACATGCATTTGGTTTTCATTCGCTGAATTTGCCTAACTTGTTTGCGACGATGTTCAGTAAAGATAAACAACAAGAGATGAAGTCATTAGTGACCAATCTGAAAGAAAATCTAACCACAGATTTGCTCAATATGGAGCAAAAAACGTTTGATTTCTTGCGTAACAGCGGCCATCTGCAAGGGGATAGCGATATCTATGTATCGTTGGGGAACTACAACTTCAACTGGGGCGGTGATGGTAAAGATCTTGGCGCTTATCTGGGCGATAACAACAACTTCTGGGGTGGTCGCGGAGATGATGTTTATTACTCAATCGGTACTTCCAACATCTTTGCGGGCGGTACAGGTAATGATCTGGGCGTCCTGATGGGACGTGAGAACTGGATGTTTGGCGGTAATGGCGATGATACCGCAGTGGTCGCCGGACGCATTAACCATGTGTTCATGGGTGAAGGTAATGACCAGACGTTTGTCTTTGGCGAAGGTGGATTAATTAATACCGATAAGGGTCAAGATTATGTTGTCACCTCAGGCAACTACAACCGGGTAGATACCGGGGAAGATCAAGATTATGCCGTGACCATTGGTAATAACAACCGGGTTGAGTTAGGTGAAGGCCATGACTTTGCCAGAGTATTTGGAAATGACAACCAAATTGGCGGTAACGCCGGTAACGACGTAATTAAACTGTTGGGTTACCATGCGATGATTAATGGTGGAGAAGGCGATGACCACCTGATAGCGGCCACTATTGCTAAGTTCAGCCAGTTTAATGGTGGTGATGGTCAGGATCTGCTGGTATTAGGGGGTTATCAGAACCGCTTTCAGGGTGGGACGGGTGTAGACAGCTTTGTAGTCAGCGGTAAGGTGATTGACAACCAGATTGATGATATCAATGCGGAAGATATGATTGTCTTTGATGGTATTGACTGGCAAAACCTGTGGTTCCAACGTAGCGGATATGATCTGGTGTTATCAGTAAACCGCCATACTGAGGATAAAACCGCTCAGGGGGCATTTGAATCAATAGGTTCAGTCACTTTTAGTAATTATTTTAATGGTAATCGTGCCAAATTGGTGGCGCAGATGGGGGATAAGAGTGCATCGGGAGAGCGTGAGTTTACGGCGCTATCGGATAATGCGGTTGATACTTTGATCCAATCAATGAGCAGTTTTGCCCCGACAGCAGGCGATAATGGTTTTATTGAAAATCTGGACAATAAGGCGACAATTGCCATTACAACGGCGTGGTCAGATATTACTATTGGTAAGGCGCGGTTTGCATAATTAATTCTCTAGAATAAAAGTAAAATGAGTAATAAAAATGGCTCACACAATTGGTGAGCTATTTTTACGGCTGAATAACAAATGTTCATTATATTATTGGCTGTTTGTTGATTAATGGTTATATTTATTGGTAAATTTTATTTATCATTATTATTTCCTGACTAAAAAAGTAGGATATTATTATCTCATTTACTTATATTTTTTTAATCGTTATAATCTGTGTGGTTATTTATGGAAATGGAATAAAATAATTGATCGTAATTGATAAAATTTTATGTTTTAGTTTAGTCATTGCTTTATTATCTTGTCTGTATTTTCAATATTATCGCAGAAAAAATATCTGCGTTAACGATTTTTTTGAATTTTTTATTTATCTCATTCAATGGATTTGTTTTAAGGTGTTTGTAAATGCATCAAATTGAAACTTTTCTGAAATAGGTGTTCTTCTTGTTATATCCGTTTTATTAATAAATTACTTTTGGGAAAAAGTATGTCTGATAAATTCGTGTAAACAATATCTGATGTTGATTTTAATGGCGGTTTTATCCTTTATTTAATTTTCTGCTATTAAAAATTCAGAAGATGAGAACTTGAATATTCAAAATAACTGACCTATCCGTTAGGTGCAGTGGTTTTCTGCTTAACCTCAATAATAAATTAAAGGGCTATTTATGGGAAAATCATCAAATAGAAGTACCGAGTACTTCTTTACTGGAAAATATTACGACGATAATGACGGCAACAGTATTACTGCTATTGGTGTCGGTGGTGAAGTTTATGCTTATGGCGGAGATGATGATGTTACGGTTGGTTCATTAAAAGTAGATGTATACCATACAACTGGTAAACTTTCAGTAAAGGGAGCATCAGGTTATACCGGTATTAGCAAAACGGGAAATGGCGGTCTGTCATTTGCCGGCGCATCAGGTGCGGCTTTTATTGATCACACGGGCGAAACAGGAAATTTATATTATTCGGGTGCTGCTGGTTATAACAAACTGACTCGTAAAGGTTTATCTGGAGATATAAGTTTTAAAGGCGCTGGCGGATACAATAAATTATGGCATGAAACTGATCAGGGAAATGTCTATTTTGCCGGTGCGGGAGCGGCTAATAAAATTGACCGTACTTGGTATAATCATTATGAAGGCACTCAAGGAGATGTGACATTTAACGGCGCAGGCGCTGCAAATAGTATCGATTCGCGGATAGAAAGCGGTGACATCATTTTGAATGGTGTTGGTGCTGATAATCATGTTGTACGTAGAGGTAGAGAAGGGGATATTACCTTGCACGGAGCGGGGGCCGCGAATCGTATTGAACGTATACGCCACAGTGAAGATGGGTATGGACAGACACAGGGCGATATTACTTTTGAAGGCGCGGGGGGTTATAACAAACTCTATTCTGATGTCGCCCACGGTAATATTCATTTTACAGGCGCAGGGGTTTATAATGAAATTACCCGAGCAGGTACGGAAAATGAAATAGAATTTGCTCAGGCTAAAGATATTGTTCTGACATCAGCAACAATGGAGGGAAGCTGGATTCAACAATCTCAACAAGTTAAAGCAATTAAATCCGCAGTAGAGCCTGATACTTATCTCTTTGCTTTTGCCAATAATGTTAATACTAAAATTGTCGCTGTACGGCTGCAAAATGATCCTGATACTGGTAAGCTCCGTTATTATGCCACTTCTTGGTATAAGGAAGGTAATCATCTTAAGGATATTGCCAAAGAAAATATCAATATAAATAATGGATTTATCCCTGTTAAAGGGGAGGGCGCTATTACGCTTGGCAATATTAATCTTATATATCGACAAGAAACCACGATACAAGGTGTTGAGGAGGCATTATTAACCGATAAATGGGTAAATTATGCTGGCGGCGCCAACATTAAGGCGGAAGATGTCACACTGGGCAGTGCAAAAATAGGAGGATATGCGATCTCTTCTAATGGGCTGAAAATTGATGTCTCGCCGGTAAAATCAAACGAACAACCGAATACTTATGTATATGCAACATTTCTGGCTCCTTATACCAAAGTGGTTGAGGTTAAGTTGGCGAATGATTATGAAACAGGGAAGCTGAAATATATTGCAAAATCTTGGTATAAAACAGGTGACCATACTGATCGTTTAGCAGATGAAAGTTTTTCCTATCCTGGTGGTTATCAATCAATAGGGGCTGGTTATACGTTAAGTCAGCTTCACTATGATTTAAATGTAATAGATGATATTGCTGATAGTTTAACTGATCTTGAAGGTTATTCTGAGCAAGATCTTATTAAATCATCAAGAAATGGCGGTAATAGCTCCGGTAATATTTATTTCATCGGTGCAGGTGGTGGAAACGTTATTACATCCAATGTGACGCACGGTAATATTAATTTTACCGGAGCGGGGGCAGCTAACATTATTTTGCACAGTTCAACATTCGGTAATACCTATTTTGACGGGGGCGGTGGTGCTAATGTCATTGTGAAAAACGGTGAAGAGGGCAAGCTATCGTTCCGTGGTGCGGGGTTAGCTAATGTCTTGGTTCACCAAAGCCAAGATGGAGAAATGGATATTTATGCCGGCGGCGCAGCAAATGTTCTTGTACGTGTCGGGGACGGACAATATCTGGCTCATCTTCTGGCTTATGGCAATATCTCAATCCACAAAGGCAACGGTAACAGCCGGGTGCTGATGTTGGGCGGGTACAACACCCATACCCAAATCGGTAATGGCAATGGCAACTGGTTCGGTGCGGGTGGTTTTAACGTTATAACTCAGGCGGGAACCGGGGATATTTCCTCCGTACTTTTGGGCGGTGCTAACGTACTGACTAAACTCGGTGCGGGAGATCTGGTTGCCGGTATGTTCGGCGGCGCCAATATTATCACCCATCTCAGTGATGAGAGTGAAACTGCCGATACCACCGCTATTGCGTTGGGCGGCGCCAACATCTTGACCAAGAAAGGGAAAGGCAATGCATTGGCGGTAATGGGCGGTGGCGCGAATGTTCTCACGCATATCGGTGATGGCAATACCACGGGCGTTATGCTCGGTGGCGCTAATGTCTTAACCAAAATCGGCAAGGGTGACACGACCGGCATCATGTTCGGCATCGGCAACGTGTTGACTCATGTTGGCGACGGTTTGACACTGGGCGTGATGGCTGTGGCAGGCAATATCTTCACCAAAGTCGGGAATGGTACATCGATTGCCGCCATGATTGGCGCGGGCAACCTGTTTACTCATGTCGGCAAAGGGGATGCATGGGCGTTAATGGGCGGCGCAGTGAACGTCTTTACCAAAGTGGGTGACGGTAATGCGCTGGCATTAATGGTAGCCGTAGGCAATGTGTTTACTCATATTGGGGATGGCACAACTGTTGCGCTGATGCTGGCGAAGGGCAATATCGCCACGAAAGTGGGTAATGGCATGACTCTGGCGGCGATGATCGGCAAAGCCAATATCTTTACCCATGTCGGGGATGGCAATACCTTCGCGGCCATGATTGGAGGCGCCAATGTGCTGACCAAAGTCGGCAATGACCTGACCGCCGCTTTAATGATCGGGAAAGCCAATATCTATTCGCATGTGGGTGATGGCGCCAGTATCGGTTTGTTTGCCGGTGAATTGAATGTGATGACCAAAGTCGGTGCGGGCACCACCCTGGCGGCGATGTTTGGTAAAGCCAATATGATGACCCATGTGGGAGATGGCTTAACCGGCGTGTTAGCACTGGGTGAGGCTAATATCGTTACCAAAGTGGGTAATGATTTTATGGGAGTGGTTGCGGCGGCGAAAGCGAATGTTATTACACATGTCGGCGACGCGACGACCGCCGGTATCCTGCTTGGCAAAGGCAATATTCTGACCAAAGTAGGAAACGGTCCCACGGTCGGTCTGCTTATTTCTGATGTGGGTAATGTGATGACCCATGTCGGCGAGGGGACGACGGTGGGTTTTGCCAAAGGTAAAGCCAATATCATCACCAAAATCGGCGATGGCGCCGGAGTGAATGCGGCTTGGGGGGACGCCAATATCCTGACTCAAGTGGGAAATGGCGACCGTTACAACTTCGCGAAAGGTAAAGCTAATCTCATTACCAAAGTGGGGAATGGACAAGAAGTTACGGTGGTTCAGGGGGATGCCAACATTATCACCCATGTGGGTAACGGCGATGATTACACCGGCGCCTGGGGCAAAGCCAACGTTATTACTAAGGTGGGAGATGGACGCAATGTGGTGCTTGCTAAAGGCAAGGCTAACATTGTCACTCAAGTAGGTAAGGGCGACAGCTTTAACGCCTTATGGAGCGAAGGCAATGTCATCACCAAAGTGGGTGACGGTATGCAGGTGACGGCGGCGAAAGGGAAAGCTAACGTGACCACGACAGTAGGCAATGGCTTAAATGTCACTGCTGCTCATGGTGACGCTAACATTAACACTCACGTAGGTAATGGTGTTTCGGTTAACGTGGCGTGGGGGAAATATAACGTCAATACCAAAGTTGGCAATGGTCTCAATGTTGCGGTGATGAAAGGCCAGGGTAATGCCAATATTCATGTTGGTGATGGTTTGGGTATCAATGCTTGTTATGCACGTAATAACGCGGTGGTTAAGATTGGTAATGGTGATTTCTACAGCTTCTCTGCTACAGAAAACGGCAAACTCTCTTCCCTCTTTGAGCATATCAAACAGACAACATTAGGTGTGGGAGGCAGTCAGGCGATCAATTACCTGGTTCACGGGGAGGAAGCTAACACGTCTGGCGCCCATAAAGGCAGAGGCGCGATTAATGTAGCGGAAGTTTCTGCCATTGATGGCTTTCAGATGGATGAAATTGCGCCGGTAAGTTCAGATTTAAACCATCGTCTCAATGGCGCTATAACAGCCGTGGAGACGCCTGACGTCAGTTCAATAGAAGGTGCTTTGAGTCAAAAAACGCGATCGGAGTCGGATCAGAATGAAAATCTGATCGTCAATGGTGATTTTGAACAAGGTAATCAAGGTTGGCAGTCAACCAATGATATGGAGGCATATAACCCGGCAAGTGTTTATGGTCTTGATAATACCGGTAATGGTGAACGAGTCAGTAAATTTAATGTTGATAAAAACACCGTAATTTGGCAGGAATTGCAAAATTTGTCTGAAGGAGAAGTGGTTTCACTGACTTTTGATTTTATGAGTCATTTAGAGATGGTGGAGCGTGATCTGAGTGACAGCGGAATAGTGGTATTGTGGAATGGTAAATCCGTATTCTCAGCTTCTGGACCGCGAGCTATACAGCGCACCCAAAAACTCAATTTAATGGCAAAAGCAGGCACTAACCGGATTGAATTTAAAGGTACAGGTCAGGATGATGGATTTAGTTACATCTTAGACAATATCGTTGTGAAATCTGAGACGTCACTGATTGTCAATAATGACTTTAAGCAAAGTAAATTAGATTGGCAATCAACCAATGATATTGCGGCATATAGCCCATTGAGTACTGATGGACCTAATAATACCCGTTATGGCGAACGAGTGAGTGAACTTGATGTTGATAAAAACACCACTATTTATCAGGATCTGCAAAATCGTTCTGAGGGAGAAATCATTTCGTTGAGCTTTGATTTTGCCAATCGTCCCGATGCTTATTCAGCCGACAATGGCATGGATGTTTTCTGGAATGGCAAACTTGTATTCTCGACTTTTGGCGATGCAGCGAAATGGCAAAATAAGACACTAGAACTGATAGCGAAAGCGGGCAGTAATCGAATTGAGTTTAAAGGGACTGGTTTGAGTGACGGCGTAGGTTATATTCTGGATAACGTTATTGCAAAATCTGAAAGCTCACCACAAGCCAATATTATTACCGAACGTGTGAAACAGGATAAAGCGGCGCAAAATGCGTTAAACGATAAAGAAAAAGCAGAAAAAGATCGCCAACTGTTGGAGCAGGAGAAAGAGAAACAACTGGCAGCGATTGCAAAATCTCAATCCCAATTGGAATTAACGGATCAGGAAGCACTTAGCCGAAATGGGCTGACACAACGTAACGCGATAGAAGCAGAAGCGCAGGCGGAGACTGACAAACTGGTTTCCATGACACAAGGTTTGAAGGTGCTTAATGACTATTCCAACTACAGCGGTGCCAATTACAGCGGCCAATCAGGCGACCAGTGGCGCAATCAGTTTGCTTCCCAATTTTTGAGCCGTGCCCAGGATGAGTTGAATTACACCAAATTTATTACTCAGAAAAAATTAGCTAATGCTCAACGGTCTATTACGGATAATCAGCAACAAGTAAAAGAAGCGGTTGCGAAATCCGAAGTCGGCGTAGCACAAAGTGAACAGCACCATGCCAGTGCAAAACAAGACATTGCAGAGGCTCAGGAAAAAGCCGCGTTAAGGAAAGAAGAGGCATTATTGCAGCAACAACGGGCCGAAGAAGCGGAAAATGACGCAAATATCGCCTATCAGGGGGCGAAATATCGGGGTAAACGTGATATTGCAGCGGCTGAAAATAAGATTGCTCAGGTACAAGAAGATGCCAGAAGGGCAAAACAGAGCGATTCCAAACCTGATCGTACCGGTGCCGGTGGTAGTGGTTTGTCTGGCAATGCCTACGAATCGACAGGAGCAGGGGAAACCGGTAGCTATGTTGATCCCGAATTAATACTGAAAGCTGAAAAAAGATTCTACAAGGGATTGACCGAAGGAGAGTTACAAGCGCTGGATGGCGCCAAACTAGTGGTTGATCGTCTACAGATAAATGCCGGTATCCGCGCGGAAAATACCGGCGTTTTAACTACTTCAAAGTTGGCCAAAGCACGATCTGACAACAAAATACAATCTGACGATATGGTGGTGCCAACGTCGAACAGTTCAGATAAGTTTGTCAGAAAAATACCACGGATTTCAGGCATTAATCTGGAATCGTTGGGGAATGATGTCAAGATAGAGCAGAAAGATTCCGCAATATTTGAAAGTGCAAAATTTAATTTATTGAAAGAGGGGAATAAGTTATTTATCAATCCTAATGTGCGAACATTGGGGAGGAAAAGGCAGCTTAGTAAAGCGCTGGTTGCTGTACGTGATATTTTCTATAAAACGATGAGCCATTTTGATGAAGAGCATGTGTTGCAGTTTGAGCAGGCACTTTCACATTGGCAACAGCGTAACCCAAAAGAATTTGCTCTGCGTGTCAGTCAAGTGAACTTAATCCGTTTTAAGATGGGCCGGATGATGGAGCACTTGCAGGCCCAGCGAGCCGAATCCGCTGGCGTCCTTGGGATCACCGTGGCGCCTCAACATGCTGAACATCTTAAGCAGCGAGTCATATTTGATGGAACCGGACGTATTGTCGGCTTGAAAGGTAGCGTCACCCCAGACGAAATTAATCAACTTATTAAATGGAAAATTACACCTTTAACTCGAAAGAACTCAACGGCTGAACGGGAGGCGCCTAAGACTGAAAGTGAAAGCCTTATTGTTTTCATGAGCCGATTAGACGCCGAGAATATCCCGGAAGCGGGGCCTTTGATCAAACGGGCTAGGGAACTTTGGCTCACCGGGCAAGTCACATCGCAAGAAACCATCCGGTTGTTTGATGATGCTGTCAACCAATTACAGGCATATCCTAAATTACATGCTTTGGCACTGTCATTACAGGCTGACGCTCACAGAGAAAAGTCGACCACCCAATATATTGACAACTTATTTGGCCGTCGCTTTGATTCTGAGTTGGCGCATACGTTAGTGAAAACCGCGTCACCGGATGCGATAGCTACCTCCAGGCGGATAGGTCAGTTTCTGGTACAGGAGTTTGAGCTATATATGCAAAGTACTTCTGGCCCAACTGTGAGCGACGGACAGATTGCTATCAGGATGCAAGCGTTCGCCGAAAAAATTAAAAAGGATATCCGCCCTTGGTTCAGTCGAGTGCCTGAACTGACCGCATTCCTGCAAAAACCGACCTTTGATAACTTTAAAATCATGATGACCAAGGTGGATAACGGCTTTGAAATGATCAAAATTCCGTTTCTGG
Source organism: Photorhabdus akhurstii (assembly GCF_018448925.1). GTDB lineage: Bacteria > Pseudomonadota > Gammaproteobacteria > Enterobacterales > Enterobacteriaceae > Photorhabdus > Photorhabdus akhurstii. Next base: position 98,514 of record NZ_RCWE01000014.1, read on the forward strand.
CAGTAAAAATGTCGCTCACTGATGGCATGGGATTACATTTATCTCAATGGAAAGCGGAAGCGGACATTTTCTATCGGGATCAGATCTATAAGGCGCGTTCCACCAGTAGTAAGTTAACGAATATGGCGGATGTTACCTATAAAGTGAAGTTAACTGAACAGAAAACCAACGATTATGGTATTGCACTGCCTTACCAGCCATCCGGTGATCAATATGAAGATTTTCTGTATGGCAGAAAGGTGGCGGCAGGCAGAGTACTAACGCCTGGACGGGAAACAACGCTTGAGCGTAATGCCTTGGCACAAGGGCATTCCGTGGTGACGGGAGCATCAGGATCGACCAATATCATGGTTCATCTTAATAACTATATTGCTAGTCAAGATCCCACTTTCTCGCAGGAGCAGGCATATCTTAATACTTTGGTGTTCCTAGTATTTGATGGTGGTCATTCGGTTAATGAAAGTTTGGTGGTTTACAAAGCATTGCAGGAGACCGGTGATAATCGTAGGCAGGTACTGCAAAACTACACCGCGAGTTATAGGGATCTGATGGATATTGCCGGGGATAAAGGAAAACTATGGATAAATCAGGCATTAAATAGTGCATTTGAGAAAACCCAACACCTTTATCGAGAAAATACCCCAGAGAGAGAACAGAACGACTCTCCGGTGGAAGTATTACAGGCGTTATCGGGCAAAAATGGAGCGCCAGAGTCGGTATTAATTGAGAATGATGGTACTTCACCACAGGATAAAGACTCTTTAAACCCAGTGACCCGATTCTTTAACAACGAACTGCATGGTTTTAAAGAAGATCGTCGCCATATCAGCGATGAAACACAGGCTATGCTTAATGATGCGGTTGCTAACGACAAATCAAGCAAAATCACCCTGAAAGGCGAGGAAGGGCGTTTAACGGGATATTATCATCAGGGTGACATAGAATCAGGTGATGCTTCGACAACAGCAGAGAAAAAAGTCGTACTTTTCCTTCATGGCTCAGGTTTATCTGCGGAAGAGCAAGCTTATGATATCCAAAGCCACTATCAAAATCAGGGCATTGATATGCTGGCTATCAACATGCGGGGTTATGGTGGTAGTGATGGTAGCCCCGGTGAACAAGGATTCTATCAGGATGCCCGGACGATGTTTCGCTATTTGGTGCAAGATCGCAGTATTAAGCCGGGTAATATTATCATTCATGGTTATTCCGTCGGTGGGCCGGTGGCGGCTGATCTTGCCCGATATGCGGCGCAAAATAATCAAGCGGTGTCAGGGCTGTTACTCGACAGGCCAATATCGAGTATGACTAAAACCATAACCGCCCATGACATACCAAACCCTGGCGGCATAATTGGGGCATTGGCAAAAGCGATGAATGGACAATTTTCAGTGGAAAAAAACCTCAAAGGCTTGCCGATCAATACGCCGATCATGTTGTTAACCGACAATCAAGGTTTAGGGCATGAAGGGGAAAAGCTGCGTACAAGATTGACCGCTTCTGGTTATCGCGTATCGGGTGAACAAACCTTTTATGGTCATGTCGAGAGCGGTGCTTTAATGAGCCAATATGCTGATAGGATTGTATCGACGCTCTCCGATTTTCAAAATAAAAATCGAGATGTGGTGAATAACTCGCTGCAAAAGAGTGACAATCGTGGGACACGTTTTGGTAGTCAGATCATTATTCAAATGGAAAATGACCCGATTGTAGCAAAAGCAGCGATCAATCTGGCGGGTAAACACCCAGAATCCAGCGTAGTGGTTAAACTTGATGCTGATGGCAAATATCATGTCATTTATGGTGATCCTGCCAGATTATCAGGCAAATTACGTTGGCAGATTGTTGGTCACGGCCGTAACGAATCGGCACAAAATAACACTCGCTTGAGTGGTTATAGTGCTGATGAATTGGCAATAAAACTAAAACAGTTCAGTCAGAACTTTAATCAGGCAGGTAAACCTGATCGTATCAGCATCGTGGGTTGTTCACTGATTAGTGATGATAAACGGAATGGTTTTGCCTATCGTTTTATTGCCGCTTTAGATAAACAGGGCATCCGTAGTGATGTTTCAGCGCGTCGTAGTGAAGTGGCAGTTGATGCAACAGGTCGTAAATTTACCCGTGATAAAAATAATCAGTGGGTTAACAAGTTGAACGATAACAAACTGGTGTTACGCTGGAATGAACAGGGTGAGCTAACGACTACAACAGAAAAATTGCGTCGTGGCGTGGCTGAAAGCGATATCAACCTTGCCAAAGTGGGGTACACAGAAGCTGATTCAGTAACCAAAGGGGCAATTGCGAATAACCATGATATTTTCACCGCGCCAGGGAAGCGCAAAAACAGGATAGCGCTCGGTTCAAATCCTCAATCGGATCAATCGCTGAATTACGCCGGGAATATACAGGTAAACGTGGGCGACGGTGAATTTACCGCGATCAACTGGGGAACATCGAACGTAAGTATCAAAGTAGGTACCGGCGGCTTTAAGTCACTGGCCTTTGGCGACAACAATGTGATGGTTCACATTGGGGATGGTGACAGTAAGCACAGCGTTAATCTGGGTGGTTATCAAGCATTTGAAGGGGCGCAGATGTTTATTGGCAACCGTAACGTCAGCTTCAACCAAGGTCGCAGTAATGACTTGATTGTCATGATGGATAAATCTATCCCTACGCCACCGTTAGTTAATCCATTTGATGGCGCTGCTCGTATTACCGGTGTACTGAAATCTATTGCTCATTCCGGCGAAGAGTGGGATTGGTTGGCGGCGCAGAATCAACAGTGGACGCTATCTGGCGCGAAAAAATTTGTGCTGGACATGTCTGGTTTAGACCAAACCAGCAGTGTGGATTACAAGACTTTGGTTGATCTGGATTCGCAGCTTGAGCGCAGCAGCCGTGGTTTGAAAAGTGACACAGAAGCGGCATTGAACAAAAAATACTACCAATGGTTAAGTGGTCACGGCAGCAATATTGATACCAGTAAAATGAGCCGTGCGGATAAATTTCGTCAGGCCAATGAAAAATTAGCCTTCAATTTTGCGGTAGGTGGTCAGGGGGCGGACATTCAGGTTACGACTGGTAGCTGGAACTTTATGTTCGGCGACCATATTCAATCGATTTTGGATACCAACTTAGGTTCTCTGTTTGGCCTGATGACGCAGCAATACTCAACGACGGGTCTGGCGAAGACAACATTTACTTACAATCTACAGGACTTACCGCGTCAGCTTAAAAACAAACTGCTTGGTCGGTTATCCAGCGTGAATGCAGATACCACTTTAGCGGATATTTTTGGTGTGGATTACACTCAGGACGGACAGATTGTTGCTCGTACTGGTAAGCCGGTTGATGGCAAGGCTATTTTGCGAGAGATGCTGGAAGTCATTCACAAGTTTGGTGGTGAGCAACTACATGTCTTCACTGATCCGGATAAATTGATTGATGGTTTGAAACAGCGTGCTGATATGAGTGCCGATGGTATTGAATCATTTCTTGTCAGTCATGGACTGAAAGAGAAAGCGCCTGATGAAAATCGGGAAAAAATCGTACCGGGCGCCATCAACAGTGGGAATATTCAGGCTAATAACGAACCTGAGCGTGCATTGGGCTTTAATTCGCTGAACTTACCTAACCTGTTTGCGACGATATTCAGCAAAGATAAACAACAAGAGATGAAATCGTTAGTGACCAATCTGAAAGAGAATCTAACCGCAGATCTGCTCAATATGGAGCAAAAAACGTTTGATTTCTTGCGTAACAGCGGTCATTTGCAAGGGGATAGCGATATCCATATATCGTTGGGGAACTACAACTTCAACTGGGGCGGAGACGGTAAAGATCTCGGTGCTTATTTGGGCGATAACAACAACTTCTGGGGTGGGCGTGGTGACGATGTTTATTACTCAATCGGCACCTCCAACATCTTTACCGGTGGAGAAGGTGATGACCTTGGCGTACTGATGGGACGTGAAAACTGGATGTTTGGCGGTAATGGCGATGATACCGCAGTGGTAGCCGGACGCATTAACCATGTGTTCATGGGGGAAGGGAATGATCAGACGTTTGTTTTTGGTGAAGGTGGCTTGATTGATGCCGGTAACGGACAAGACTACGTAGTCACTTCTGGCAACTACAACCAGGTGGATACCGGGGAAGGTCAGGATTATGCCGTAACTATCGGTAATAACAACCGGATTGAGCTAGGTGAAGGCAATGACTTTGGCAGGGTATTTGGTAATGACAACCGAATCGATGGCAACACGGGTGACGATGTAATTAAACTGTTGGGCTACCATGCGGTAATTAATGGTGGGGAAGGTGATGACCACTTAATAGCGGCCGCAATTTCGAAATTCAGCCAGTTTGACGGCGGTGATGGTCAAGATCTACTGGTTTTGGGGGGATATCAGAACCACTTCCAGGGTGGTGCGGGGGTAGACAGCTTTGTGGTCAGTAGCAAGGTGATTGACAATCAGGTTAATGATATCAATGCAGAAGATATGATTGTCTTTAACGATATTGACTGGCAAAACCTGTGGTTCCAACGCAGTGGATACGATCTCGTGTTATCCGTGAATCGCCGTACTCAGGATAAAACCGCTCAGAGCCTGTTTGAATCAGTGGGTTCAGTCACCTTTAGTCATTACTTTAATGGCAACCGAGCCAAATTAGTGACGCAGATGGGACGTAAGGATGCGTCAGGAGAGCGTGAATTTACGGCACTTTCAGACCATGCGGTTGACACCTTGATTCAGGCAATGAGCAATTTTGCCCCAACAGCCGGTGATAACGGTTTTATCGAAGGGCTGGACAGCAGGGAGAAAATGGCTATTACGACGGCCTGGGCAGATACCACAATTGGCAAGGGGAAATTTGCCTGATTAACTTGCTATAACGCTAATTAATAACAGTAAAAATGGCTCACCTGAATAGGTGGGCCATCGTAATCGTCCATTCGTCCACGCTTAAGAATTTTGACGGTCATATTTTTCGAATAAATATGAGTTACAAAAAATGCACCTACTCTTATTGAATGTTATTTGCAAAATAGTTTGATTTTAATCATTACTTTATAAATGTTCTTTTAACTCGAATGGATATAATAAAGTAAGGTATCCATATACATGCATAAAATACAGTTCTAAAAAACAAGAAAAGATAATTATAATCCAGTTTTATTTCATATACATAATGAGTTAATGCTAAATCGGCGATGACAAATAATAAATTAAAAACTAACAGGATAATGTAAAATAAAGGTGTTCTCTTCTTTTTTCTAAAGAAGAGAATAGATGTATAAAGTGCAACTCCAAAAATAATTGTAAAACAGATAAACTCAAATCCTATAAGGATATATAATTCACCTAGAAAATCATAACTGGAGGTTAAGATTGTCATCGTTTTATATGAACTAAATAAAGAGCTAAATATTGCAAAGATAACATTTATTGCGGGTAAATAAATAAATCCGCCAATGCCACTCAGTTCTTTATCTTCACATACGGTACTGGTATTAAATAAGATTCCAAAATAGCGCTACACCTTATACCACTCATAATTCCATGTATAACAACGGGTTGGATAAGGCTATGTGTAGCAGAATTATGAAACGCTATTTAAAGCAGGCTATATCTGGATGCTCTATATTGAACGCATGGTATGACCCACTATTACAGCCAGCATCCCAGCTTGCACCTTAAGGCAACTGGCTGTAAGAAGCCGGATTTGCCACCGGACAGGTGGTGAACATCACCGTTGAACGGGGGCAGTTGATTATCCGACTGGCTAATAAAGGATAATTAGCTGGTATATAAAGTAAAATCTCGGCGTTGTTGGCCGAGATTTATATTTAAAACATAAACTCTTAGCTTTAGTTAACTTCACCAATATACCAGTGTTCAGAATAATAAGGCTTTCCTTCGTCATCTTCACTTATTCTAAGAACACCTAGCTCTGAAAAACCATCGGGTAATCGTAAATTCCATTCTTTGCATAAACTTCGTTCACTCAATAAAGTTATTTTACCAAACCGACTATACCCATTACGTGTATGTTCATTGAAGTATTCCTCAGATGTGAATATACATAATTCACTTGAAAACATATCAGGCAATACAATGGAACAAGTAATTCTTATATTATTTATGTTGTCTGGCTTCGCCTTATAAATGTTATAAGCTGCATCTATCAAATCTTGAGCACAAGTAGATTGAATGTTTTTATTTGTCTGTTTTCCTTGTACCAATGCTGAATGTACCGGAATTTTCACATTCCAGTAACCATAAGAATAATCATTTTCAGTGATAACAGGAAAATAGGTTCTATATGACTCGGACCATATTTTCAATGAACGTAGTCTACGTGGTATACCACGCAATTTTTTATTGCTCAACGCTATTCTACGCATAGACATTTATAATTTCCTTCCTTTAGCAGCATCAGTTTTGGTCTGGTTTACCGTACCATCCAAGTTTAAGACAGCCTTAAATTTCCCTTTGTTATCAAAAACCTGAAAATGGTTTTTATGTTGACCATCAAGATATAGCTGATCACCTTTCCAATATTGTTATCGGCTTTATAAACACTCTGCCCCTGATATATTTGGCTGATTTTTTGTGTACTATTTTTTATTTGAGTACCAAAACCGGGTTGAGTAAGAAATTCTTTCATATTACCAATAGCCCCCTGATTCGGTTGATACGATTGCTTGCCTTTTCCAACATCTCCACCGCCTTTTGCTCCAGCCTTACAGATCCCTCTGGCCACCCCCGCAGACGCCGCAATCCCCGTCTGCCCCATAATCTAATCTTCACGATTTCCTGGGTCGTTTCTTCTGAGCCGCCGGTGACTTGGGCACGATGGAGCACCAAATTCCGTGATGCGTCAATATTTGACATCGCACCGCGTAAATCTGCCCATTCCCGCACTTCTGCCGGCGTAAGGGAATCCAGCCCCTGCATTCTGGCTTTTTCCTGAATTTCGCCTATCCGGGCACTGTAATCACCTTGCAATGCCCGCAGCTCTTTGGCAACAGCAACGCATTGGTCAGCCCCTGAACACGTTGCTATCCGCTCCTGAACCTTGTCATATTCCTGCCGATATTTATCCCTGACAGTCGCACGGCAACTGGTATCACCCTGACAATTAACCAGTTCCTCACTGCGTGATTGATTCTTCTCCACACTGAGGTGATTGTTGTCTACAACAACTCTCTCTGTCACGGAATCCGGCAGAGAACCTGCTTTTTCACTGTCCTTTCCGTCAGTTACAGCCGTTTTTTGCTGTGGCGTTTTCGGTACCGCAACTTTTTCCCCCGACGCGCCTTTCCAACCCGGAACATGCTACCGCTATACCGTGACCTGCGATCTGTACATCCGCATCATAGCAGCAACAGCTTCTTCTACAATTACCGTTTGGATTTAGTGATTGCATAAAGAGGTAACACTAAACTAAAGCAGTTGATTACCCGGCTGGTAGATAGCAAGTAACGATTAAAGAAAAATCCCAGCCGCGAGGATTGGGATTTTACTCATTCAATCAATAGCTATTGCTGTATATCGTTCTATTAAACATACATCTTTCACATCACATTCTGGATAAATCCATTTAGACCAATTTTTAATAACCCATTCCGTATTTAGCCCATGCCCTTCATCCGAAATACTTTCAATGGGTAATTTCACTAAAAATAGGCCAGCCTTATATCCAGAGGAGATAATTAGTCCATATGGGCGCTCATCATCCTGAGTTTCAAAAACCATAAAATCAACTTGTTCTTCATAGGGCCATGCTGCCGGCAACCTGAATACGGTTCCTCTGGATATATATTTTTCTATACGATCGATGAGTTTCATTATTTTACCTTCAAATTATGACTGCCGGATGTATCAGCCGATTTTCTCATTTGCATAGAGAAGTCAACTTCACCTAAGTGCTTACCTTTTGGAGAAACAACTTCAAATCGGCCATGCTGTGTATCGAGAGCATACAAATTTCCATCTTTACCCTTGTACACATCTCGTCCACCGTTCATTTGGGTCAATTTGCTATCTTTAACCATACCTTGCTCGACAATAACTTTTGCAGCAGTTTGTTTTACGATAGCAACACGTTCTCCAGAAGGAAGTCCCACTAAACTTTTTTCGAAACTGCCTACGCTTTGTCCCGTCGCAATTTTTGCGCTGGAATTAATGGATGGAAGTCTATTACCAGCCTTACTAATCCCACCAAACGCCGACGCCGCTGCACTCGCTACAATACCCGCTTGTACCTCATCCAGACCGTATTCCTTCTGGAGAGCCTCAGAGACTTTGTTTGTAGCAACAACGCCTTCTGCTTGCATTTGCTGCGCAAAGGTCGCAGTCAGATCGTAGACCATTTTGATCGGGATATCTTCACCCAAGGCACGATCTATCGCCTGTTTCACTGTCAGACTATCGGTCAGCACATCACCGTACTTCTGCTGGCAGCTCGCCGGGTTAGCGGCACAGTCACTTATTAGCTGTTTCTGTTGTGCGGTACTCAACTCCTCATATTTTTTAATGATACCTCCACAGTCACCGCCGCCAGCCTGGCAGGACTTCATTTCCGTAGACCAGTCATCTATCTGCTCACTGCTCAGATAGTTATTCTCAGCAACAACGCATTCCATTGCGAAGTTGATTATCGAACACCGATTTTCCCAATGCACTCAGTCAGTTACAACCAATTTTTCCCTGTGTGGTTTAATGCTTGGCCCACAACGCCCCGACGCGACTTTTCAGCTCGATAAGCCATTTTGTCCCAGCGTAATGAACTTCACCTTTAGAGCTAGATGGCTGTCCAATATTTGGGGTATCGTTCCTTTAGTAGGATATTTGTCAATAAAAATCCTCTCTTTTAAATCTGATCCCTGTAGGAATAAGATCATCTTTTTCAAAATAAACAGTGCACTCTTTTTCGTGAAGGATTACTGAATAACCATATATAATCCCGTCTTCTTCACTAATACCTAAAACTACCCCCTTCAAGCCGATATATTCCTTATTCTTAGCACTAGATATAACTTCAACTTCTTGATAAAAATCTATTTTCATATTTATCACTTATATGTAATTTTTCCATCAAGCGATACGTTCAGATGAGAGCCATCACGAGTAGCCCAACTTAGTTGGGACTTACCGGTACGAGATAGCTGCACATCCCACTCGAATGATTGCCCCGTAGTACGTGAAGCCCCCTTAACCCATTCATTTCCGAATTTATCAATATAACCATTATTAGGTCCTCTTGGTAATGGCTGAGAGGGAGAATAATTTTCTGGCGGAACATAGCGAATTTTACCTTCCGTAGGAAGTTCAACATACTTAACTCTTGCCTTTGTTGACCAAGATTGCGATGAGCCAATAGTTCCAGAAGGATTAAAAGGAGGCTCTTCAACATAGGATAAAGCTGACCCATTTTTTTCCACAGAAGCAGCACCCAACGGTTTACCGCCTCCAGCAGGTAACTCTTTCACCGGGGAAAACAAACCGGTCATTACGCCTGCCAGATTCTCAAGTGCTTTTTGATCACCTTGTGAGGCTTTAATGGCCGTATCCTTAATACCATTCCATGCTTCACCGTTCACAAGGGAATTAAAGGCATTGGCAACAGCCTGATCTTTCTTACTCAGATCACTTTTTGCCTGTTCACAATAGTTACCGCCTGTTGCACAGGTCACTAAAGCCGCGGTTGCATCAAACGCCGTATCCCCGCCTGCCATCACAAAATCACCCGTTTCAGAAGCAAAAGTCAGTACACCATTAACCAACTGAGAAGCCGTATTTTCACCCAGTTTGTTACGAACCTGATCTTTCCAGTATTCAGCACTTTCCTTAACCGCTTTTCTAGCCTTATCACCTGATAACGAGTTATTCTCAACAACAAGCTAACAGAGAAGAAAATTCCAGCCCAATGGCTGGAATTTTTGTCACTCAGATAATGGTTCCAAACTAAGTAGGTGAGCTTTTGCCTTTTCTATAATGTGCAAAAATTCATCATACCTGAACTCTAGAATATTATTGTCAGGATAAATAATAATATTCACTGATTTTTTGTCCTCAGATAATGATATTTCCCCCCACTGAACCCTATTAAAAGATAGTTCAGCATAAAGATCATCTCGGCCAGCGGAACTACCTACACTATATTCCAACATACTCTTCCTCTCTGTCATTTACTGGGTGGCTCACGAAATCCAATCAATTTTGTACCATCAGCATTAAATCGCAACGCACGTCCATCAGGAGCAATTGCTTCAACTACAGTAATCCTCTGTTTATTTTCAAAAACAAACCTAGATTCTATTTTTGTATTTGGATTACTTAGTATTTCACTAACTATAGTTTGAGCTTCCTTATTTAAAACAGATGCTTTCTGGCTAGAATATGAATACACAGAACCTTCCCTTCCTCCGTGCTTTTGTAATGCACGTCCAGCATCCGTCAAGCCATTACGATTGGGGGTTGAAGCAGCTTGATTAAGATTATCCCTGGATGGAAGCACACTATTGTTACGTGCATTTTCCTCATCTTGCGGTTCCCAACCATCTGGTGATCCAGAACCGGTTCCACCATACTTAGCCTTTTCTTCATTTGTTAGATTCTTTCCCACATTTGGTTGATTTTCATTATCCACATAATCTGACGAACATGTCCGGCCAAAGGAACATTGAGTCGCCTTATCTATAGATTCTCCCATTTCCTTCAATTTTTTGTCCACAGCTGAAGCTATCGTCTGATTTGCTTCATTTACGGCTTCACCCGTGTTTGAACCCGCTATCGGTGGTGGTGGCATTGGTACAGCTAGAGCATTATTATCCGCTGCATTCTTCCCTGCCTGCGCCCCAGTGAGGGCACTGGCGCTGGAGTCACCAGCAATGCCGCCTGCCAGTCCTGCCGCCAGGGTGGAAAGGGTGCTGATAGTTTGTTTTTGCTCTTCCGTTAACTCACTGACTTTGGCCCCGTCGCCGTAAAGTTGCTTAATCAGGACCTGAGCCGCCAGTTCACCGGATGCGGCACCGGCTGCCCCTGACAGGGCATTGTTACCGCTCACTTCCGCCGCCACCGCGCCTAAAATCGCATGGGCCAGCGTATTGGTGGCGATATCCACCTGATGGGTTTGCGGGTCAGTAGTCAAGTCCTTAATCACTCCTGCCAGATACGGTGAAGCGCCCCCGGCCAGCGCCTGACCAAGGTTGTTCCCCGCTAAGCCCTGAATCGCTGCCGTAGCCGCCTGTAGGGCTTTCTGATAGGTTCCGCCGGTCCCAAAGCCCGAGTCATTCAGCGCCTGTGTGTAAGCGGTGTCATAAACTTGCTTATTGATATCCGCCGAAGTCGGGTGTGGATTGCCACTGTCGACCAGTTTTTTTCTGGCTGCGGCTTTGTCCGGTTCACTGATATGGTCCAGCTTCGCTTTCGCCGCTTTGGTGGCGATAATTTTCCCTTCGGTACTGGCTATCTCGGTCATCTGGGCGCTGAGTTCGCCAATCAGTCGCGCCTGTTTCAGCCGTTGCTGCTCTTTTTCCTTGTCAAATATTGGACTCAGGACATTGGCGGCATTATCGGTATCGCGGCTGAGGGTCGCGATATCCTGCGTCTGGTGCGCTTTATCCCGGATAATCAGGTTGCCGTCACTGACGGCGGCGTGCGTGGTGCTGCTGTCATGGCCCTGGTTATTGGAACCGCTCAGCCCATTGACCGCCAGATTATTCAGGACCTGACCGGCGGTCGGTTGGCCGAGGCTGACGCCTGCACTCTGCTGTTCGACAGTAAAGTCCGCTTGATTTTTAATATCTTTAAAGCCCAGCGTCCCAGTGTTCAGGGTGTTGTTAGTTTTGTCGGCTTGACTGGCTATCACCGCGCCGTCCAGTTGGGTGTGGTCGCCGACGTTAACCTGATAGCCGCCTTTGCCGGCAAACAACCCGGTCTGCTCCTGCACGCTGTCATAGTTGCTGTGCAGTTTATTGCGGCTGGCATTGAGGCTCGCTGTGCCGTGGGTGAGGGGGCCCACGGTGACGCTGACGCCCGCGCTGGCGTTGTGTTGCTGGCTGTCATAGCGCTGGCTGTCCTGCTCGCTGCTTAATGTCAAATGGCGTTTTACCTCGGCAGTAATCTGCTCGCCGCTGACCTGAGCCCCTTTCAGCGTCGTATCCCGGCCACTGTTCAGCCCGACGGCCTGTCCCGCCTGTAATGTGGTGTTAGTGTGGCTGACGCCGTTGCCGTTTTCATGGCCGTTGCCCCGACTGACATTGGCTGAGACGTTCAGGCCGGCGCCCCCCGGCCCGACAGTCAGGCCCACGCCCAGCGAGCTGCCGTGGCTGCTGTTTTTGCCGGTGGTCTGTTCAGTGCTCTGGCTGGAGGAGAGCTGAATATCCCGGTTAGCATTGAGTTGCAGGTCTTTACCCGCCTGTAACTGGCTGCCCTGAATGCGGATATCGCCGCTTTGATTCGATGGACCTTTGTTATCCCCGTGAGCCGTTATCGTGAGGTTATCCCCGGCAGCGAGATGGCTGCCCTGTTGGGTGGTCTGACGGTGCTGCTGTTCTGAACGGGAAGATTGACGCCCGTAGGACAGGCTCACCCCGGCCAGATTGTTATTGCCTTTGTCGTCACTGCCCTGAGCCGCCGCCAGTCGGCCAGCCTGCACGGCCTGTACACCGCTCAGCGCGGCTTGAGTATTTTGCAGCGCTTTCACTCGCGGGTCACTTTCAGTGCGAGCGGTTCTGGCGGTTTGCGCCGCGCTGTTAACGGCCCCTCCGGCGGTGCCACTCAGCGCCACAGTTAAGCCGCTCTGTTTTTGTTCGGTTTTTGTCGAGGTGTGATGGCGGTTTTCCGCGCTGGTGATATCGACCTGTTGACCGGTCAGCGTCAGGTCTTTACCGGCAATCACCTCGCTGCCGTGAACCCGGAGCTGTTCACCGGCGTTGAGGGTGACGTTGCCCTGGCTGCTGCCGACCGTGCTGCCTTTACTCAGCTGGCTGTCACTGTCGGTGGTGACTTTCTGGCTGGCTTTGCCTAAGGTGAAGCCAATCCCCCCGGTGCCCATCAGGCCCGATTTTTTCTCCTGCCGCAAATGGGTTTCATCGTGCGCTTCCGCGGCGGTGGTGACGGTGAGCTGATGACCGGCGCTCAGGCTGACATCCTGCGTACCGGCGACATTACTGCCGCTGATATTTAAGTCTTTACCGGCCTGGAGATTGACCTTATCGCCACTGAATGTGGTGCTCAGGGTCTGCCGGTCATGCACTTCGTCGTGGGTTTCCACTGACGATTTCGACAGCCAGCCTTTGCTGGTCTGTTTACTGTGTTCCACTAAGTCTGAGGACGCGGTACCGGTGGTCAGCGTCAGGTTATTGCCGGCCTGCGCCGTCAGTTGTTGACCGGCGTTGACGTGGGCGGCGGTGGCGTTCAAATCCTGCCCGGCTTGCAGGGTCACCTCACCGGCGCCGGTTATCTGGCTGCCGATATCTTGTTGTTGGGTCAGATGACGGTAGTTCTCTTTCCCCCAGTTGCCTTGTTCTGTGCGGCGCGTGCTTAAGGCGTCCAGCGTCAGGTCATGACCTGCGGTTATCTCGGTGTGACCGTCTTTACCGGCATTCTTGACGTCACTGGCGGTTAATTGCACATTGTTAATGGCGCTCAGCGATAAGGCGCCCTTATCGTTCTGCACATAGATACCCGCCGGACGGTCCAGCCAGCGGTTAGCGTCATCCCCGCGTACCGTCGATGCGCTGGTGATATCCCGGCCTTTCAGGGTCACTCGGTCATCCCCCTGAATCCGGCCGCCCCGGTTGGTGAGCGTCTGTTGGGTCGTCACATCCACTTTGCCGCCGCGAATAAAGCCGCTATTGGTCAGATTGTTGGCGGTCAGTTGGGTGACGTCACGCCCGCTTATCGAGCCGCTGTTGGTGATATCGCCCTGATTGTTAAGCGCCACGGTATTCCCGGCCAGCAAAGCGCCGTCACTGCTCAGATCGCCCTGACGGACACGCGCGTAAACCTGCGGCACAGTCACCACCTCGGTAGTGCCATCCGGCAGGGTCACGGTTTGGTTAGTCAGCCAGATAATGTCCGAGGTCAGCAACGCCATCTGCGCCGGACTCAGCGCCACGCCCGGCGTTAATTGCTGCTGTTTGCCAAAGGCGATACCCGCATCCATCAGCGCTTTAAACTGGGCTTCGTCGTTATTGTAGCCGGGCAGATAGCGCTGGCCGGTCAGTTGGGTGATTTGGTCACGCACCAAACGCTGTTCGTAGAACCCATCGCCCAGGCGTTTGTGAACCAGCGCCGGGTCGTGCGTTAACTGTTGCCGCATGTAGTCCGAGCCGAGCCACTGTTTATACTGGGTAAATTTCGGGTCGGTCTCGACCAGATAGTGGCTGTCACTGCCCGGTTGCACGGTATACAGGCTGTTATCCGGCAGGCGGGTATCGGGGGTCACCACGCGTATCACCGGGTCGACTGTTTGCCCTTTCACCGTCTCCGGGGGCAATACCAGTGGCTGATTTTTGATACCGTTCACCGGCGTGACCGTCGTGGGGGCAGAATGTATCTGACCGGTCTGTCGGTCTGTAATCGTGATATCGGTGCCCTGTGGACGGGTAT
>NZ_RCWE01000015.1:0-21049 GCF_018448925.1 Photorhabdus akhurstii
GGGAAAACGCCATATCGAGGTTAATCACCGCCTGCTGCAAGGCGATGGCGTCATACGCTTTGAGCCAGGCATACCGGCGGGATTTTTTCGCCACTGACAGTAAGGGCTTGAGGTCTTTACGCGGGCTGAGGTTCACCCCGTGGCGTTGATAAGCGTGCTTCTTGATGTGGAGCGCCTTGTTGTACGCGAAACGAACCGCACCGAACTGAGCATTGAGATAATCAGCCTGTTCGGGTGTCGGGTAAATGCGGACTTTGGTGGCTCTTAACATCATCAGCGCTCATCGGTATAGTTGATGTATTTTAACCGCTTTTTTTGGCCGTGTCCCCCCCCCGGGCTGGCAATGAGCGTGATGGTTAATAACCTGAAAGCCCTACGGGCTTTTCGCCTTATATCACCGCCCGCATTGGGCGAGGGTTTACGGCGGATTTTGCTAAAAGGGATAACAACACTATTGCTAATGCTCTACGTGAAGTCTCTCTGACCCCACTTTACCCCATTGATATCGCCGCTATTTTACGCCAGCTTGACTTCCCTATTAGCGAGATTGCAATTGCACTGCACAAGCACTTCCCAACGCTTGATCCGCTAGACGTTGGTCAAATGTTGCTTGATCCTAAAGTGTATCCAGCAACAACTCGCCCGGAGTTAATCGCAGCCTTGGGTGGAGCTGGCTTTCAAGCCCAAGAAGCTGAATTAGCGGCCAATATTTTGTATCCAGTAACCATATCTGTATCTGCGGATAAACCTTGGCAGAATAGCAATGTGACAGTTAATACAAATCTGACAACCACAATTACCTATCTCAGCGGCACATGGTCTTTTAACCCACGGTATAACAATTGTCAGGCCGAAGGAGATAAGGCTCATATTGCCCAGGAAGACTACACATTGCCAGGCCAGCCAGTAGGAGCACTGGTAGGCCGTGTCGGTGAAACCGTTTTTTTGATTGGCCGTGAAGCTAGTGTCCCGAGTGGGTTATCTGGTGAATTACAGCTTTGTATCAATGATGATTTAAAAGGACGTTATGGCGCCGGATTGACAGATAATAAAGGTGAGCTGGAGGTTAAAATCAGTACACGAAAATAAACGGATTTGTACTCGATCAAACCCAACCTGACAGCCACCGATTGTTTATACAAGTGGCTGCTCTGTCCAATATATCAGAAATAAACCTTACTAATAACACAGCTTTCCCATTAACCGAATTTTGACCAAAAAATAATTATCACCGATGGGTTTCTTCTCCGACCAGTTAAAAAAGCATCGCAATTTAGTTATTATGCATTATTATTTTTTGCTCACTAAATAACATTCATCATCGATTTTTGATCTGCTTTTCAGATCGTTTTTTAATTTGTTAAAAATAAAGGGAAATTATATGATTTGGGGTTTACTTGCTACATCACTAGCGTTATTAGCGATACACCGCACAACTGCACTTATTGTTCTACTGGCTGCGATTATTACCGGATTCGTCACGCAAACTATGATTTATCCGGCAATCGCCACTATTGCGATTATTTTTTTGTTAGGTGCGCTACGTATCTATTTTCAGCAAAATAACACCATTAAAATAACCACTGAGCTGCTATTACTCGCCTTTGCAGCGGCATTATTCCTACATCTGCTCCCCGGTTTTAATAACCTGAAATATCTCGATAAAGTTCAAATAGGCCCTCATAGCGCCCCATTCTCAATGTATTTCAACTTTGACAAAGCACTCATTCCTTTCCTGCTGTTATGCTGCATGCCCGGCCTATTTACAACAAAACCACTGGCAAAGGTTCGCCCTTATGCGTGGATAATCTTGACTGTTGCCATTCCTGCACTACTCGGTATTGCAACAGCCTTGGGAGGACTAGCGGTTGAGCTGCATACGCCACAATGGTTGCCAATGTTTATGCTGGCAAATATTTTTTTCGTTTCTCTGGCAGAAGAAGCGCTATTCCGTGGCTATATCCAACAGAGGTTAAGTCAGTGGATTAACCCCTATTTTGCCCTGATCATCACCGCTTTGATTTTTGGCGGCGCACACTTCGTCGGCGGCCCATTACTGATGATTTTTGCTACGCTTGCAGGATTAATATATGGACTAGCGTGGATGTGGAGCGGCCGTCTGTGGGTCGCTGTTGGGTTCCATTTCTCACTCAATTTGGTTCATTTGCTGTTCTTTACTTACCCAATCAAGTTGGTGAGCGCACTATAAACGTGTCAAATTTGCCCGGTATCTATTCAGCAATCTGCAAGAAATTCAGCTTTCCAAGCAAATAAAGCTTGAAACAAGACTATTGATTGCTGTTCTGGTGCATAGGGCAATATAATGCGTTCAATTATCATTAAGTTTGATTTTTAAGGAGTTTAAGCTATGGCTGTCACTAAACTGGTTCTGGTAAGACATGGCGAAAGCGAGTGGAACAAAGAGAACCGTTTCACTGGCTGGACTGATGTCGCATTATCTGAAAAAGGTCGCGCCGAGGCTCAACAAGCAGGGCAACTGTTGAAAGAAGAAGGTTTTGTTTTTGATTTTGCCTACACCTCGGTGCTAAAACGCGCTATCCATACGCTGTGGAACATTCTGGATCAAGTTGATCAACAGTGGTTGCCGGTTGAAAAAAGCTGGAAACTGAATGAGCGTCATTATGGCGCTCTGCAAGGTCTGGACAAATCAGAAACCGCAGCTAAATACGGCGATGATCAGGTTAAACTGTGGCGTCGTGGTTTTGCTATCACCCCACCAGATTTAACTAAAGATGATGAACGTTTCCCAGGCCACGATCCACGTTATGCGAATTTAAAACCAGAAGAGTTACCCGTGACTGAAAGTCTGGCAACGACTATTGAACGCGTGATCCCTTACTGGGAAGAAGTTATCAAACCGCGTGTCGCTCAAGGCGAGAAAGTGATTATCGCAGCGCACGGTAATTCTTTACGCGCTTTGGTTAAATATCTGGACAATATGAGCGAAGAAGCCATTCTTGAGCTAAATATCCCAACAGCAGTACCTTTGGTTTATGAATTCGACGAAAACATGCAACCAATCAAACATTACTATCTGGGTAACGCTGATGAAATTGCAGCAAAAGCCGCGGCAGTAGCCAACCAAGGTAAGGCAAAGTAATTTCCTTGCTATAAAAAATTGCTGACAGCGTATTTTCCAGCAAACATAAAAAACCGGAGTTGTCGATTCCGGTTTTTTCACATTGGAAAAATGTTATCAGCCACGACGCGCTTTTATTGCCGACGACAATTGACGTAACAAAATTTCAGTGTCAGCCCAACCAATGCAAGCATCAGTAATACTTTTACCGTATACCAATGGCAGACCGCTATCCGGATTCTGATTTCCCTCTTCCAAATGACTTTCTACCATGACACCAATAATCGCTTTCTCCCCAGCGATAAGCTGCCGACTCACATCTGAACACACATCCATTTGTTTTTTAAATTGTTTACAACTATTGGCATGACTGAAATCAATCATAATCCTTGCCGGCAAACCCGCTTTTTCCAGCTCTTGTTTCACGGCAGCAACATGTTCGGCACTATAATTCGGCTCTTTACCACCACGCAGGATAATATGACAATCGTTGTTTCCGCTGGTATTCACAATCGCGGAATGTCCCCACTTAGTGACAGAAAGAAAACTGTGGGGGGAACCTGCCGCATTAATCGCATCAATGGCAACTTTTATCGCACCATCGGTGCCATTTTTAAAACCAACCGGACAGGAAAGACCAGAAGCCAACTCACGATGGACCTGAGATTCCGTTGTACGAGCGCCAATTGCCCCCCAACTCATCAAATCGGCTAAATACTGTGGAGAAATCATATCCAGATACTCACCCGCAGCCGGTAGCCCCATGTCATTAATATCCCGCAACAACTGACGAGCTAAACGCAAACCGTCATTAATATCAAAACTGTGATTCATATGAGGGTCATTAATTAACCCTTTCCAGCCAATGGTTGTGCGCGGTTTCTCAAAATAAACTCGCATGACAACTTCCAGATCCTCTTTCAGCTCCTCACGCAATTCATTCAGCCGCCCGGCATATTCCATTGCTGCTTTAGGATCATGAATAGAACATGGCCCAATCACAACCAACAGACGATCATCTTCCCCCGTCAGAATTTGATGAATCGTTTTGCGAGCCTTACGTACTGTAAATGCAGCCTTTTCAGTTGCTGGAAATTTTTCAAGTAGTGCCACAGGAGGTAATAATTCTTTTATCTCTTTAATTCTTATATCATCATTCTGATAATTCATAGCCCTCTCTCATCTAACATCTTTGTATATTTAATTAAAGCAATCTTGTGATTTTAATCTAACTGTTAGAAGCCAAACTGTAAATATTCTTTGTAGAGAATAAATAAATCAATGCTTAACTCAAGACATAGCAAGATATAGTTAAATGTGGTTAGCTCTATTCTTATGGTTGAAATATCTTTAGAAATGAGAATTATCAAAGTAAATACCTAAAAATATGCCAGAAATCGACAAAACAATTCTCTGGCATAGTTAGGAAACTATTTCCTATGGGATAATGGCAAAGAATGGTTTTCCTTAGCTGCCTGAATCCACAAACGGGAGCCATTAAATGCAATGCCCAACAGAATCACATACTGCAACGACATTGCCAGCACGCCTTGATGGAAATAGATAACAACGCTTATCACATTGATAACTATCCACACCAACCAGTTTTCAACATATTTGCGGGTCATCAGAACCATTGCCACAATGGATAGCACCGTCATTGTCGAATCCCAGAATGGGAACGCATCAGGCTCCAACATCGGCATCTGAACATTAAAGCCAAATTTTTGCATCATCATAACGGCAATCTGAGTCAGATAGCCAAAGACCCGATCAATATTAAAAGTCATCATGGCAATTAATAGCACAGAAATTAGACCAATTATTGCCGCCTTATTCAAACTTAACCAACGTATTTTAAGTTCAATCTGCTGCTGCTCATTAACCCTGCTCCAGGCATACCAACCATAAATATTTGCCGCAAAGAAGAATAATTGCAGCAATAAACTGGCATAAAGTTGAATTTGAAAGAAAATCACAGCAAATAATGTGACATTAATGAGTCCAAACAAATAGTTAATTATCTTCTCCTGACTGGCAAACCAAATACATAACAAACCGGCGATCGTACCTACTGCTTCAATCCACGATAAATCATATCCTCCCTTTCCCAGAGGTATATTGACTAATATGTTGTTAATACTGAAAAAATCCATCTGTTATATCCTATTATTATCTACAATAAAATATTACTCTCACTATTCAATTTCCTATTTTAACTGAGTTGCAAAATCAAGCATCCTATTTAAAGGAAGCAATGCCTTTTCCCGCAATTCTTTTTCAACCAATATTTCATGCTGATCCCCTCCCCGTTCCAGTCCCTGAACGATGGCTTGTAAGCCATTCATTGCCATCCACGGACAGTGAGCACAACTACGGCAACTCGCCCCCTCCCCAGCCGTAGGCGCTGCAAATAACTGCTTCTCAGGACATACTTGCTGCATTTTATAAAAGATACCTTTATCTGTTGCCACAATCAGTTTCTGATGCGGCAAAGATTGGGCGGCTTTGATTAATTGACTGGTCGAGCCAACAGCATCAGCCAGATCAATAACAGCTTGCGGTGATTCAGGATGAACCAATACCGCGGCATCGGGATACAGACCTTTTACCCTGATCAAAGCCTGAGTTTTAAATTCATCATGAACAATACAAGCCCCTTGCCAACAAAGAATATCGGCTCCTGTTTGTTTACGGACATAATTCCCCAAGTGGCGATCAGGCGCCCAAATTATCTTCTTCCCCTGACTATCCAGATAATCGATCAGCTCAACAGCAATACTTGAAGTCACAACCCAATCCGCTCGTGCTTTAACGGCTGCTGATGTATTTGCATAAACCACGACGGTACGATCAGGATTGTCATCACAAAACTGGGTAAACTCTTTTTCAGGGCAACCAAGATCTAGAGAACACTCAGCTTCCAACGTTGGCATTAAAACGCGCTTCTCAGGGTTGAGAATTTTGGCGGTTTCTCCCATAAATCGCACACCGGCAACTAATAAAGTAGAGGCGGGATGCTTATTACCAAAACGAGCCATTTCCAGTGAATCTGCAACACATCCTCCGGTCTCTTCTGCTAAAGCCTGGATCTCAGGATCGGTGTAATAATGTGCAACCATAACAGCATCCTGCTGTTTCAGAAGGCGTTTAATTTTTTCACGGCAATGTTTTTTTTCATCCTTACTGAGAAAAGCAGGTTTAGGAGGGAATGGATAAATAGTTGAATTAAAATCAATATACTGGTTCATTACGCTGACTCACTGTTTAGTATATGGTTTTAAAAAGCGAAAACTTTGGTTTTTAGTCCGAAAATCCGCCTAGTTTTGTTTAATATACTAAACAAAATGATCGATTTATAGTAATTTATCGCGAGATATTTTCGTCTGTGGTGAAGGCTAAACAGAAAACAGAAAACAGAAAACAGAAAACAGAAAACAGAAAACAGAAAACAGAAAACAGAAAACAGAAAACAGAAAACAGAAAACAGAAAACAGAAAACAGAAAACAGAAAACAGAAAACAGAAAACATTATTATATTTTTAAATGCTGTTTTGTTAAAGTCATTTATTAAATTATTTTTTAATTAAAAAGTAAGAAGATTTTCGGCATGAGAATCATTTTACCGGTTTATCATCTTTTTAACAGCGAATTAAAATTAATAATAAATATGTTTTCTAGAAAGAGAGTTAATTGAATTCAGTAGAAATCCATTAACCATTAACAGTGAGTTAAAAAAATTAGAACACAAAAACATTATCCTAATAGACTGGTATTTAAGTGTTTTCTCTCCGTTATTTTATGAAGTAAACCATAAAAGATAGCAAAATAAAAAAGCGGTGAAAACGGTTAATATGGCAGGATTTAAGTTCTGAGAGAACTTGATTATCCGAAAAAACATAAAGGGTAGCGACTGATGAAAACCACTTAAGATTGTCAGTAAAGATAGAAAGCGAGTATGATTAATGTTTTTAAACATAAAACCAGATATACCATGATGATTAAAATTGATAAAAAGCAGACGTAAAAAGTGGTAAAACAACTGTTAAAACCTGATACCGATTAAACCCTGGAGTTAAAACTATGACTTTTAACAATCGCTTAAAACCCATCCACCATAAAACCACCAGTTAAAACCGGTGGTTTTAAATTTTTACATAAAAGAGTAAGTACAACATCTAATAAAGAGTCCGCTCTGTGATGTGGTTCAGCATTTTTGTTAACAAACTTGTTTTCTAATTTGACAACAAATATTAATTTTAATATAAATTCAGTTAAAGCCGCTATATTTTAAGTTGGCATTTATAAACTAGTGAAATATTAGATAAGTTATTTTTGGATCAAGATTATGCGAAAGGAATAATGAATATAGATAAAGAGAAATTTATTGTTTATGGTAGAAATAGTAAAGTAAAAGAATATATCATGCATAATAATGACATATTACTTACAAAAATAGTAAATTAAAATGATAAAAATCACTGATTTATGCTTTAGTTATAAAAGTAGAGAAATTAAGAAAAATATTTTTAAAAATATATTTTCATTAAATGAAGTCGAAGTGGTTTTATTTGAAAATATAAATATTGAAATATTTAACGATAGCAAGATTATAGGATTACTGGGGAAGAATGGCGCAGGAAAAACAACTTTAATAAAACTGATTTCCGGTATTTTAACTCCAAATTCTGGAAATATTACCGTTTTTGGCATTAATTCAAGAGGAAGACCTCTTAATCTTTTATCTAATCTTGGTATCGTTTTTGGCAATAAACCAATGCTTTGGGAGGAGCTATCCCTCTATGAAAATATTGAGCTTTTTTCTAAGATATATAAACGTAATTATGATAAGAATAGTGTTGATAATATGATAGAAATGTTGAACCTTAGAAGTATAGCAGAAAAACCTGCAAAAACGTGTTCTTTAGGTCAATCTGTGAAATCCAACTTATTAATACACTTTCTTAATAGGCCAAAATTACTGATATTGGATGAACCAACTATCGGATTAGATATAGAATCACAAATTCTATTACGCAATATATTAAAAGATTATGCTCAAAATAATGAAAGTAAAATACTAATTACCTCACATAATATGATAGATATTGCAGATGTTTGCAAGGATATTATCTTCTTGAAGGATGGTGAAATATCAAAAATAAATCTAGATAAGAATAATTCGAAAGAAAAGAATGCACTATATCTAGAGGGACTTTTCTGTGATAATTAAATTTTCTTTTATTGAAACCATTAGGGCGAAGAATATAATATTTGGTTACTTATTTATAATTATAACATTATATGCGGTTGAACTATCTTTTTGGGACACCATGACAAAATCAAATGGTTTTGTTAACTATACGCATGATGAGATAATAGTTTATATATTATGGTCTGTTATTATATTTCAATTAACAAGTATTACCGGGTTTCCAGAAAATTTATCGTTCCATATTGAAGATGGTAGTATAGATAGACTAATTACAATGCCAAAATCAATACTATTATATTATTCGGAATATGCTTTGGGGCAGATATTAGCTAGATTATTTATAATGTCACCATTAATTTTATTCATAATTATATACCAAAAGGACATTCCTAATTTTATATATCTATTTATTTCTTTATGTATAGGGTTGTTTATCAACTTGTACTTAACAATGATATTGTCATGTATGGCATTCAAATTTAGAGGCTCGTATTCTTTTATAATTATTAAGGATACTTTATCATGGGTCCTTTCAGGTGCGTTAATACCATTAGATGTGTTTGGTGATTCTTTAAAATCAATATTTAACTATATTCCATTTCAATACATTACCTATATTCCAGTTAAAATTGCGACAAATTCAACATCTATTTATTTTATATTTAATGGATTTTTAATCATGATGCTCTTAATGATGATTTTTAATTTTATCTGGAATTATATGTTAAAATACAATCAAGGGTATAATGGCAATGCTTAAAATTATATTTATTGGTTTTAAAAGTGGATTGTCAGAAGCAAAAAAAAGCCCATTAAATTTTTGGTTATCCGCTTTTGTTAATTTTAGTTACTATATAGCACAAGCTTTCTTTTGGTATGCTATTTTAAATTCACAATCTTCAGGTTATATTTTATCTGATGATTTTATTATTATATTTTTTACTACGGTATGTTTAGTCGATAATTTTTATCTTTTTTTATTTGGTAAAGGAAGCCTCTTGCTGGTTAAAAAAGTCAAATCATTAAAATTAGAACCTCATTTAACGTTACCTATAAATACTCAATTCTTATATGTCGCTACAAATATTGCATTTGAGCATTTTTTGTTGTCATTCCTATCTTTAGTATTATTTTTTACTGTACATATTTACCTTGGCACTAATATTTTGTTGGTTTTTTTACATTTTATAATGGCATTAGAGGGAGTCTTAATACTTACTTCAATTACATGGATCATAAGAACAACAATATTTTGGACAAATTCATTAATTAGTATTAAAAACTCAAATCCTTGTTTTAAAGTATTGGTGAGACCTGAACAATCTTTTCATGGTGTAGTTCGTTTTATTTTAATGTTCATACTTCCGTGTCTATTTATAACGGGTGTTCCAGCTTCAGTAGCAAGTGGAATAATGAGTATGAAATGGTTTTTTATTCAAACTTTGGTAACATTGATTTTAATTTTTATAGCGAAATTGGTTTTTGATATTGGTGTTAAAAGGTATTCAAAATATATCACGTGAAGAAACCTAATGAAATTTGGAATTATTTCTGGAAGCCATAGAACGCATTCTAATTCAAGTAAAGTTGGTGATTTCTTAGATTCAATTGAAATAACTAAAAAATTTACTTTTATTATATAGTGATAACTAATTAGTGCATAAACCAGCATCGCTAGTGTCAATATCCGCTGGAAACGGTGACACTTTTTGTATTTCTGAATTAAGGCCATCTGGATATAAAAATAATAAAAAAATAAAGCCAAACTAACCGGCTTTATTCTTACTTTAAGCTGTACCGCCCACTAAAATTACGCTGCCCTTACAATATAGTTAAATGCCACGTTACGAGGTCTATTTTCGTTAGCGGTTGGGACTTGTCTTGATGCATCAATGTCAAAATAGGTAAGATCAGAACTAGCGCCGCCATTTGCTGAACGTGTTTCTGCCGTAGCATATCGTGACGATGCCATGACCCCAATCACAACAGGCGTCTGAGGAGCACCGCCCATCTGGGCATGTATAACTTGAGTCGATCCCGTAATATTTCTGATTGCATCTCCCTGCCAAGACAAAAGCCCACGACCACCATCAACACCTCGATTATCATCCCATCCGCGGATAAATTCTCCTCTTAAATCAGGTAATCTACCGCTAGGATAAGCCTCCGCCAACTTCGGATACTGTAATTTATTAAAAGGTGAACCATTACAAATGAAATAACCGAAAGGTGGATAGATTAGCGGCCAGGGAATAGGAGAACCCACAGGTATATTAATCTCTTCACGTAATGAATTTATTACGTCCTGAACAAGCTTTTGTGTAACCGCCAATGTGTCACTATTGCCAATCACATTTGTCAGCTGAACCACACCTTTTTGTGTTAATGAAGCACTGGGAATATCTGTTGTAATTTTTTGTTCTATCGCCTTATTTAACTGAGCAGTAAGTTTGGCTACATTTCCATCATCCAGAACATCATTGCCAGATCGTGTCGCAATAAAATCAGCGACGACAGATGATATGGTTGATGACTGACGTAATACCTTATTTAACAAGTGGGTGGGAACATTATCCGGAGAGAATCCTGTCTGCAACCCCTGGCTTTGTTCATATTTTTCTTGACTAATGACATTCGCATTATCACTAATAGAAAAAGCTTTAAAATCATTTTTAGAATTCATATATTTTCCTTAAATTAAATAATGTGACTTTATAATCAACATTTTGAATTATTGTAGAAATAGTCTCCTGCAATTCAGGCTAATCAAAGTCTAGTTCAGGAAAAATATAATACTGTGTTCTTATTACTTATAAGGTTAATCGTTTTTGTATCATTGGCAGTAATAAGTAGTTCAACATTTTAGAATCTAAAATATCCCGCCAATTTATATTTAATATTTGGAAATTATTTCTTTATTATTTCTTCTATTTCATCCTGTAAAACCCCATGCAAGAATATCGATGTTACTCTGAAATTTCACCGCACAAATACGACACATTATCCTCTCTATTTCAGTTTTCAGAATAAAAATAAAGCCGGGCTAACCGGCTTTTATTTCCTTATCTATTCCGTTGCTTGATAGAATTGGTTTATGGAATGACTATAATACTAGGATCTGTTAACGAACATTCGATGTTTGATACTAAGGTGACAGCAATAATATTTACTGTCGAATTTCTTGATTTATCAAACAAAGAAACCTTTATCACCTCAGTAGAGAGTTTTTCCCCTTCCACTCCATCATTTAACGTAATTATCCTACCATTGTGTTTCAGAGGAAGTTCATTTAACAGAATGCTAGCACTCTTTGAGATATCAACGTTATCAGACTTAATAATACCTTTTTGTTCAGCTTTCTGTATTACTTGTTGAACATTCCAACCGTTAATATCTGCACAATCATCAGATCTTGTTCCCGCCACAGCGTTAGCAGTAAAAAGCATCGCAGTTAATATCAATATTAATCTTTTCATTCGACAACCAAATCCGTATTGTGCGAGAGCAATATCTCACGTCGTATATCTCTATTAAGAATTATACAACCTTCTGATGAATGTTGGGGATCTTTTCTGCTAGCACTGTGAATTCTAAAAGCACTACGTCCATGCATATCATTACAACTACATGGGGCAAGGATAATAGTCATGGGGCCTTTTGAGTTATTTTCACCGGTTATTTTATAATAACCTCTGGGTATAGGACCTAAGCTTTTTATACCTTCTGATGCAGGATTATTCTTATGTATACCCTGACCACTCCAACCGTGGCCAATAAGCTTTGTATCGTGATAAATTTCACCGCTGTACTGTTGATAAATCCATGTCATAGTGAGTAGTTCTACTTGAATATTAATAACAAAGTTTCATTTCTACAAATCAAGTGAAACTCATATAGTTCATCAATTAGACAATAGCATATCTGGATAGTTCTTATACATTCCTAAAATAACTGCATTTATTCTCCATACCTTCCTGTAACTTTTTTTGCCTCCGGTTCCAAACTGAATCTTCTGGCATCTAGACACAAGTATCTGGTATTGAAGATTTTTGTTTCCACACTCTGCGGTATATGTGGGCAAGCTGGTTGATACAATCCAGAATCACTTTCAGCATTACACAAGAAATGGGGGAGTTGGGAAAGTGCTTCTATGATACGCAGATATACGCATTTGTTGCCAGTACATCTTGCCATGCTAAGAATATTGACACTATTCTGCAATTTCATTGCACAAATACGACACATTACTCTTTCTCTGTTTTCAGAGTAAAAAATAAAGCCGGTTACCCGGCTTCAATTACTTGGCTGCTCCGGCCACTCAATATCAGGAGCTTGCAGAACATCAACACGACTCAATAATACAAAATACTTTTTCCAAGCCATCAATACTATTTTCTCTGCTTCCGTCGCCATTTCAACATCAACGGTATGTTGCAGTAATGTAACTACTTCATTTGCATGTTGACGCAATGTATCTCGCTGTTGCTCTGCTTGTTCAATCTGACTGGCTTTTACTGCGGCCTCATCAGTGACCCACTCTTTTCCGGTCCACTTATCAAAATGAGTAGCAGGTTTCTTGAATGTTAGCGTATCTGATAACTCACCGATTTCTGTTATCTTAATCGGCAAATGAGTTTGCGTGCTGTAAGCTATTTTCCCCCTATAATCGGGTACAATTTCCCAATATTTACCATCTTCACTACGACAGACCGCTTTGTTATCAGAATCTGGAAGTTCTGGCGCATCAGTATAGGAACTAGCTGGTAGCCCTACTCCTTCCATTAAATATTCCGGGCGAGTAAAAATAAACTCACGGGAATACGGTGCTGCATGATAAATTGTCAGCCAGCCGGCTTTTTTTGCTAACCCATCTTTACCTAATACTGCCGTTTCAGGTTCTAAAGAATTTTTTTGTTCAGCCATTATGCCGCATGCTGCTCTCACTACGTAATTAAATGCTATATTACGGGGACGGGTGACACCAAAAAAATTTGTATCTGTAATCCAATTTCCTGCTCCTCCTACTCCTCGTCCATTTACTTTAACATTCCCGGCTGGAACATCCCAATTCAGTTCTGCTCTATTATTTAGCGAGAAGTTAACAACACAATTAGGCGGATTATTAATTTCTTGTACTAAATAAGACCCTTCTTGCCAAGACAAAATGCCACGTCCACTATCAGCACCTCGACTATCATCCCAACCACGAATAAACTCTCCTCTTAAATCAGGTAATCTGCCATCAGGATAAGCTTCTGCTAACTTTGGGTACTGTAATTTATTGAAAAATGCGCCGTTACAAGTGAGATAGCCGATAGGTGGATAAGGCAATGGCCAAGGAATTGGAACACCAACAGGAATATTATTAGCTTCTTTATTTTGCTTATCTATTTCTTCTCTCGAATACGCTCCCACATCCGCCGCATTCAAATTAATATCCTC
The DNA here is from genome assembly GCF_018448925.1 of Photorhabdus akhurstii. GTDB lineage: Bacteria > Pseudomonadota > Gammaproteobacteria > Enterobacterales > Enterobacteriaceae > Photorhabdus > Photorhabdus akhurstii. Next base: position 13,758 of record NZ_RCWE01000015.1, read on the forward strand.
ATCTAACACTTTACCATTCACTTTTCGACTATTAAGCACTCTGCTATTAATATTTTCATACAGTGAGTTTACTATTTCCTGAACCAATTTTTGCGTCACTGCCAATGTATCACTGTTACCGACCTGATCAGTCAATTGAACAACACCTTTTTGTATTAATGAAGCACCAGGAATTTCTGTTGTAAATTTTCGTTCTAACGCTTTATTTAGTTGAGCGGTAAGTTTGGCTATATCACCATCATCCAGAACATCATCACCAGATTGTGTCGCGATAAAATCAGCAATGACTGATGATATTGTTGATGATTGACGTAATACCTTATTTAACAAGTGAGTGGGAACATCACATGATGTAAACCCAGTCAGCAAATCCTTATCTTCTTCATATCCTTCTTGACTAACTACATTTGCATTATCACTAATAGAAAAAGCTTTAAAATCATTCTTATGACTCATGTACTTTCTCCTTAAATTAAATCATGTTATTTTATAATCAATATATTGAATTATTGTAAAAATAATCCTCCTGCAATTTAATCCAATTAAAGTCTAGTTCATAAAAAGAATGTAGTTCAACATTTTTAACTCGAAAATATACTCCTCAAATTTATATTTAACATCTGGAAATTATTTTTCTCTTATTCTTTCTATATCGTCCTGTGACTCTTTCTATTTTAAATTCCAGACTGAATCTTCTGGCATCTAGACACAAGTATCTAAGGATATTGATACTATTCTACAATTTCATAGCATAAATACGACACATTATCCTTTCTCTATTTTCAGAATAAAAAAATAAAGCCAGACTAACCGGCTTTATTCTTACTTCAAACTGCTTCGGCCACTATAATCATGCAGCCCTTACAACGTAGTTAAATGCAATGTTACGGGGTCTATTTTCATGTGATGTTCTCGCAACATTTGAATTATCAAAATAGATTACATACCCGGTACCTGCAACTTGCTGATAAACGATTGTACGAGCCGGTCCTTCCGAAAACACGCCGCTCGTGCTGTCATGCGGTCGCGTCATCATGCCGATGTTATTACCGCCTTCAAGTGCCCCACCTAATTTCTGCATTGTATCTGTTTGCCACGTACCGCACATGCGACCGGGATCAACACCACGGCCATCATCCCATCCCCGGATAAATTCGCCTCTTAAATCAGGTAATTTACCGTCAGGATAAGCTTCCGCCAACTTCGGATACTGCAATTTATTAAAAGATGAGCCGTTACAAGTGAGATAGCCAACAGGTGGATAAGGCAACGGCCACGGAATAGGAGAACCAGCAGGAATTTCACTGGCAGCTTTAATCCGGTTATCTATCTCTTCACGAGTATAAGTATACTCACGTAATGAATTTATTTCTTCCTTAACAAACTTTTGCGTCACTGCCAATGTATCACTATTGCCAATCACATTTGTCAGCTGAACAACGCCTTTTTGTGTTAATGAGGCACTGGGAATGTCTGTCGTAATTTTTTGTTCTATCGCTTTATTTAATTGAGCGGTGAGTTTGGCTACATTTCCATCATCAAGAACATCATTGCCAGATTGTGTCGCGATAAAATCAGCGACGACAGATGATATGGTTGATGACTGACGCAACGCCTTATTTAATAAGTGAGTGGGAACATTATCTGGAGAAAACCCTGTCTGCAACCCCTGGCTTTGCTCATATTTTTCTTGACTAATTACATTTGCATTATTACTAATAGAAAAAGCCTTAAAATCATTCTTTTGACTCATATACTTTCCTTAAATTAAATCATGTTATTTTATAATCAACACCTTAAATTATTGTAAAAACAACCCCCTATAATTCAGGATAATAAAAGTCTAGTTCAGGAAAAATATAATACTGTGTTCTTATTACTTATAAGGTTAACCGTTTTTGTATCATTGGCAGCAATAAGTAGTTCAACATTTTAGAATCTAAAACATACAGCCAATTTATATTTAATATCTGAAAATTATTTTTCTCTTATTCCTGTCATTTCATAGAAAAACTTCGTAAGCAATTAGCGTAAGAAACTACGGAAACGGGGTATTAAACCGAAAAGTTGAACTTTTTTGAAATGGCAACAGGCATCTAATTCTGAGTGCCTCTTTTGCGAATTGCTCTAATGATTTTATGTGAGGGTCTTAGCCTATCGTAATCCTAACAGGTTTCCCTAGCCAGTACACCTCAGAATCTAAAAAAATAAAGCCGGGCTAACCGACGTTATTTACTAACCACACCTTTCCTCCTTTTTATATATTTCTGATAACCAATTATCAATGATATTTGAAGCTTCAATTAGTGTAATTGGATGTCCGTTATCACCTTTTCGGCCTCTGATTGTTACATTGATCATGTTTCACACCCATAAAAAGTAGGCATAACACCCACAAATATATTGATAATAGAATTAATGTATAGGTATTATACTCATACATTAACCAAACGGAGGATTTATGGGTAGTGCAGAGCTAATAAAACTCCTAATAGCTGACTGATGGGTTAAGGCCAGACAAGACGGTAGTCACATCACTCTAACTAAACCCGGTGTTGCAAAAATAATCACAATACCGCACCCAAGAAAAGGCTCATCAAAAGGTGTTATCCGGCAGGCACAAAATATTTCAGGGCTGAAATTACTATGATAACGGGCACAGTTATGCCGCCCTTTCTATGCAAAGCTCATGATCAAATTAAGAGGTAATACTATGATTTATCCACTCTTTATATTTAAAACAGAAGATGGGTTTGACGGTTACTTCCCCGATGTTGAAAGCTGTTTCTTTGCTGGCAATACCTTAGAAGATGCTATTCGGGATGCTGAAAAAGCGTTCGCGCAGCACATGGAAGTTTTAATCGAACACGGCGGCTATGTCCCCGCCCCTAAAAACTCTTCTGATTACATCGGTGATCCTCGCTTGTCTGAAGATGGAGGGGTTATTGCCCTCATCGAGTTAGATCCAGCGAAATATGAGTCAAAAGCCATAAAGTTCAATTTAACTATGCCTGGCAATCTATTAACTGCCATAGATCGCTACATTGAAAAAAACGGACACTACAAAAACCGCTCTGCTTTTCTAGCTGAGTTAGCCAGAAAAGAAATAGCTCACCAGTGACAGATTTAGTTTTCAGAATAAAAAATAAAGCCGGGCTAACCGGCTTTGTTATTACCTCAGTTTATCCAGCCATTCAATATAGGAAGCTTGTAAAATATCTGTTATGCTCAGTAATACCCGATATTTTTTCCATTCAAGCAAAACGGCTTCTTATATTTTTGGCTTTTAAAGAGTATTTTTATTCGGCGATTATGCTGCTCTCACTATGTAATTAAATGCAATATTGCGGGGACGGGTTTCGTGACCGCCGGTATTGTTAGCAATTGATGTAACAGTTGCGTCACCTGTAACATCCCTACCGAGCGGGTATTGGTATCCATCTACAGGTCCTTGATAATTAGAAAGGTATTTTCTTCTCTCATTCCCTTGAGAAAGTTGTATTCTTTTTGTGTTGTCAGTCTGTGCGCTTAAAATAATACGACCACTATCAACACCTCGACTATCATCCCAACCACGAATAAATTCTCCACGCAGGTCAGGTAATTTCCCTGTAGGGTACGCCGCCGCTAATTGTGGGTAAGCTGTTTTATCGAACTCTGCTCCGTTACATTGCAGCCACCCAGCTGGTGGTATAACTGTAGGCCAGGGAATAGGAACACCCACAGGAATATTATTAACTGCATTGACTAGATTATTAACTTCTGCCTTGGTATATGCACCTATATCCTCAGCCTCTAAACTAATGTCAGTAGACAATGTTTTCCCATTCACCTTTCGGCTATTGGGCACTCTGTCATTAATATTTTCACGCAATGAACCTATTATTTCCTGGGCTAGCTTTTGAGTGACAACCAATGTATCACTATTGCCCACTACATCTGTAAGCTGAACAATACCTTTCTGTGTTAATGAGGCATTTGGAACTTCTGCTGTGATTTTTTGTTCTAGCGCTCTGTTTAATTGGGCTGTGAGTTTAATTATATCACCATCATCTAGAATATTATCGCTAGATTGTGTAGCGATAAAATCAGCTACCACAGATGATATAATTGATGACTGGCGAAGAACTTTATTTAATAAATCAATAGAAATAGTATTTGGTGGAAATCCAGTCAGTAAACCCTCACTTTCTTCATATATTTCTTGACTAATTATATTCGCATTATTACTAATAGAAAAAGCCTTAAAATCATTCTTGTGACTCATGCACTTTCTCCTTAATTTAAACAATGTTATCTTATAATCAATATATTAAATTATTGTAAAAATAGTCTCCCTTTCAATTCACACTAATTAAAGTCTAGTCCAAAAAAAGAATGTGGTTCAACATTTCTAAATCAAAATATACCCTATAAATTTATATTTAACATCTGGAAATTATTTTTATTTTATTCTTTCTATTTCATCCTGTAATTTTTTCTATTTTAAACTCCAAACTGAATGTTCTAGCATTTGGAAAAAAATATCTAATCGGTAAATGAAAGTGATGACACTGGAAGATTTCAATAATATGATGGATCTACCGGGTTAACGCGGTTATCGACAAAGTAGAGCCAGAGTGAACAATGAATATTAAACCCATTAGAACAAAACAAGATTATCAAGAAGCATTAAAAACTGTCGCTTCTCTGTTTGATAATCAACCTGAAATCGGCACACCTGAATTCAATTATATGGAAGTTATGGTTCTATTGATTGAAGCCTACGAAGCAGAACACTATCCCATCGACCCACCAGACCCAATCGAAACTATCAAATTCAGAATGGAACAATCTGGATTGACGGCCAAAGATTTAAAGCCGGCAATTGGTAAAACAAATCGAGAACACTGAGAAGTCGCCAGGACATGAGACAGGCATAGAGTGTTTGTGTCCACCGATTGCTCAACCAATTCAATGAGATCTCCTCTATGCCTGTTCTTAATGTATGACAGAACTTTTTCCCCGTACGCCTTAGCACCATTTCACAAATATCGACAGAATGCCCTGACTAATGCCACTGTAGTGCTGATCAGAGGTGTATCATGATGTTGACCAGCCTTGGACATTTTCTACCGGGGCCCACTCAGATTAAAGGAGAGGATTATTATTCGATCCAACCTCCACTTCAATTTCTGCGTTTAAATAACTGGCGAGATTAGTAGCTGTAACTTTATAGTAGTAAATAAGATTAGGAGGCGGTATAAGTATTTCACTTCTGCCGGGATAGATCTCTATAGAATTATACAGAGTATAATCTCCGACTAAGGACGCCCAGTAACCACTCACTTTAACTAGCGCTAAACTAACGTTTTTTATAGTTATATGAGGTTGATGAGCGGGGACTAATATACTGCCGTTCTTATAAATATCAAGAGTCTGATTGGGGTTTATATATACTCGTGCCATTTTATTGTTTCCTTATTATTACGGTTATTTGACTGTTTATATAGCATGTGACCTTATCGGTGAAATTTAAATTAGCATTTACTCCGAGTAGTTAAATATTGAACTTTATCAGTGACGTAAAAATAATAAGATAACCTCATTGTCATATCAGTATTAAATGATTAGTAAGCAGAATGTTTTCTGGAGCATATTAAATATCAGTATTAAAATCAGCCAGGTTAATTATGAGCTATACATTGGTATACTTCTAGAAATGAAATAATGATGAATGTCGTTTAGACGTTTAATTTTAAAGTAATAGATATGTTTGTAATTTCAAAATTTTGGGTTATTTATTACTATTAATTACATGTAATGGTTAATCATTTGAGATGTAAGAATATTTCATTGTTATTTATCAAAATTAGACTATGTTTTTAATGAATTGTCAGAGGTTTTCTACAGTAATAAATATATTATTTATAGAATAATATGATAGTTTCGAATAGTAAGTGCAACATAATTACCCTACAAGTAAATAAGTTCGCATTCTTTTAAACAATTTATTGTGGGCTTTGCAATTACATGTTGTTATCCCGCTTCGCTCGGCTCGAACCTGCGACCCATTGATTAAAAGTCAACTGTTCTACCGACTGAGCTAACGACCCATCTAGGGAATTGGTTTTGAATGAAGCTTTAAGATGGTGGGTCGTGCAGGATGACTCGGCCTGGAGCCTCGCCCTTCGGGCCAGCGCTTACGCGCTGTTGTCTCGCTTCGCTCGGCTCGAACCTGCGACCCATTGATTAAAAGTCAACTGCTCTACCGACTGAGCTAACGACCCATCTGAGGGATTTGTTTTTGAATGAAGTTTCAAGACGGTGGGTCGTGCAGGATGACTCGGCCTGTGGCCTCGCCCTTCGGGCCAGCGCTTACGCGCTGTTGTCTCGCTTCGCTCGGCTCGAACCTGCGACCCATTGATTAAAAGCCAACTGTTCTACCAACTGAGCTAACGATCTATCTAGGGAAATGGGTTTTAAATGAAGCTTTAAGATGGTGGGTCGTGCAGGATGACTCGGCCTGTGGCCTCGCCCTTCGGGCCAGCGCTTACGCGCTGTTGTCTCGCTTCGCTCGGCTCGAACCTGCGACCCATTGATTAAAAGTCAACTGCTCTACCGACTGAGCTAACGACCCATCTAGGGAATTTGTTTTGAATGAAGCTTTAAGATGGTGGGTCGTACAGGATGACTCGCCCTTCGGGCCAGCGCTTACGCGCTGTTGTCTCGCTTCGCTCGGCTCGAACCTGCGACCCATTGATTAAAAGCCAACTGTTCTACCGACTGAGCTAACGACTTATCTGAGGGATTTGTTTTTGAATGAAGTTTCAAGATGGTGGGTCGTGCAGGATGACTCGGCCTGTGGCCTCGCCCTTCGGGCCAGCGCTTACGCGCTGTTGTCTCGCTTCGCTCGGCTCGAACCTGCGACCAATTGATTAAAAGTCAACTGCTCTACCGACTGAGCTAACGATTTATCTAGGGAACTGAGTTTTAAATGAAGCTTTAAGATGGTGGGTCGTGCAGGATGACTCGGCCTGTGGCCTCGCCCTTCGGGCCAGCGCTCTCGCGCTGTTGCCTCGCTTCGCTCGGCTCGAACCTGTGCGACTCATTAATTAAAAGTCAACTGCGCTACCGGCTGAGCTAACGACTTATCTAAGGGAATTGGTTTTGAATGAAGTTTCAAGATGGTGGGTCGTGCAGGATGACTCGGCCTGTGGCCTCGCCCTTCGGGCCAGCGCTTACGCGCTGTTGTCTCGCTTCGCTCGGCTCGAACCTGCAACCCATTGATTAAAAGCCAACTGTTCTACCGG
>NZ_RCWE01000015.1:21055-110615 GCF_018448925.1 Photorhabdus akhurstii
TCAAGATGGTGGGTCGTGCAGGATGACTCGGCCTGTGGCCTCGCCCTTCGGGCCAGCGCTTACGCGCTGTTGTCTCGCTTCGCTCGGCTCGAACCTGCGACCCATTGATTAAAAGCCAACTGTTCTACCGACTGAGCTAACGACCCATCTAGGGAATTGGTTTTGAATGAAGCTTTAAGATGGTGGGTCGTGCAGGATGACTCGGCCTGTGGCCTCGCCCTTCGGGCCAGCGCTTACGCGCTGTTGTCTCGCTTCGCTCGGCTCGAACCTGCGACCCATTGATTAAAAGCCAACTGTTCTACCGACTGAGCTAACGACTTATCTGAAGGATTTGTTTTTGAATGAAGTTTCAAGATGGTGGGTCGTGCAGGATTCGAACCTGCGACCAATTGATTAAAAGTCAACTGCTCTACCGACTGAGCTAACGACCCATCTAGGGAATTGGTTTTGAATGAAGCTTTAAGATGGTGGGTCGTACAGGATTCGAACCTGTGACCAATTGATTAAAAGTCAACTGCTCTACCGACTGAGCTAACGACCCATCTTGTGACTTCTCTCGGCAACGGCGGCATATATTACTGATTTCTCCGCGCTACGCAATGATTATTTTTTCAAATTACGTTTAAATGCTTATTAAACACTCAATTAACCCCGAAAATGTATTACTACACCCTTCCGGGGCCAATAATTATAGAGTAGAAAGCTTTTTCTCCGCCAGTTTAGCTGCATTCGAACCAGGGTATTGTTTCATGACCTGTTGATAAACCGATCTCGCTTTATCCTTCTGCCCCTTGTCCTGCATGATTAAACCAACTTTATAAAGCGATTCACCACTCTTCTGCGACTTTGGGTACTCTTTGACTACCGTAGCAAAGTAATACGCGGCTTCGTCTTTTTTACCCTTGTTGTAATTAAGCTGCCCTAACCAGTAATTGGCATTAGGCATATAGCTCGACTTTGGGTAACTCTTCACGAAACTTTGAAAGGCTACAATCGCTTTATCATACTCTTTGGTATTCACCGCCAAATGAACAGCAGCGTCATAATCACCTTTCTCACTGCCCGTGCCGACAGATGATGATGCCTGATTGCCACTATGGCTTGCCGTTGAAGAAGCTGTATTTGCAGCAGGTTTGCTCCCCTCAGAACTGGCAGCCCCTTCCAGTTGCTGATAAATGTCCTTCTGCCGCTCTATAATCTGATTGAGCTGATACTGATTCTCCTGAATCTGCCCTCGAAGCATGTCAATATCACGTTGAGAATCAGCAAGTTGTTGCTGGAGTTGCGTTAATAGCTGACTGTGAGCGTTGGAAATCCGCTCTAATTGGGTAAGGCGCTCATCGGTAGAACCCGATCCGACATTACTGATTGGCGCTTGGGCAATAGCGGCCCAAGGAACCGCTACGCCAACCAGTAACGACAGACCCAAAACATGATGTCTGAAGTTACTGTTCATGAACTACTCTTAGTATGCCAGTACTGCGCGACGGTTCTTAGCATAGGCTGCTTCGTCGTGACCCAGTACAGCAGGTTTCTCTTTACCGTAAGAGACGATAGAGATTTGCTCACCGGAAACACCTTTGCCTTGCAGGTACATTTTCACTGCATTAGCACGGCGTTCACCTAATGCGATGTTGTACTCAGGAGTACCACGTTCGTCAGCATGACCTTCTACAACAACTTTATAAGATGGGTTGCTGCGCAGGAATGCCGCGTGAGCGTCTAACAGCTGAGTAAAATCTGAGCCAACGTCGTATTTGTCAAAACCAAAATATACGATGTTGTTGTTTTGTAGCTCTTGCATTTGCTGACGAGCTAATTCCTCTGCTGACAGACCCGCATTAGTTTCGTTAACAGTGCCGACACCAGTCTGATCGTTATCAGCATTCTTGTTAGAACTACACGCTGCTACGGCCATAACTGGTAAAGCTAACATCAGCCCTTTTAGCACTTTGTTCAGTTGCATCTCTTTGATCCTTTTAAAATTTGCCATACATATTATTATGCATCACAGATACGGCGACCAGGCAGGGAATTTTACCTGTCCATCGGTTGCCGGAAGACGCGCTTTGAAACGCCCGTCAGTCGAAACTAGCTGCAATACAGTCCCCAACCCTTGGGTGGAGCTATAAATCACCATAGTGCCGTTAGGTGCGATACTCGGCGTTTCATCCAGGAACGTATCCGTCAAAATTTGAACGGCTCCCGTTGCCAGATCTTGTTTAGCTATGTGCTGCTTACCACTCTCTGAGCTGACCATCACCACAAAACTACCATCTGCGCTTACATCAGCATCCTGGTTTTGTGTGCCTTCCCAAGTGAGACGTTGCGGAGCACCGCCATTAATATCGGTTTTATATAACTGTGGACGACCACCCTGATCAGAGGTGTAAACCAAAGTCTGGTTATCCGGCATCCAACTTGGCTCAGTGTTGTTACTGCGGCCATCTGTAACCTGACGAATCTGAGCTGAACCCAAATCCATCACGTAAAGATTCAAACTACCCGATTTAGATAGAGCAAATGCCAATTTACTGCCATCAGGGGAAAATGCAGGCGCACCGTTATGACGCGGGAAGGAGGCAACCTGACGCACCTCACCACTCGCCAAGGTCTGGATCACCAAGGCAGAACGGCCGCTTTCAAATGTCACATAAGCCAGTTTGGCTCCATCAGGAGACCATGCCGGCGACATCAACGGTTCCGGCGAACGGTGGACAGTGAACTGGTTGTAACCATCGTAATCAGATACACGCAGTTCATACGGATATTTACCGCCATTCGTTTTTACAATATATGCCAAACGGGTACGGAATGCGCCTTTGATACCCGTCAGTTTTTCAAATACTTGATCACTGGCTGTATGCGCAGCATAACGCAACCACTGTTTGGTCACTTTAAATTGATCCTGAGCAAGCACCGTGCCCGGAGCGCTCGCAGTATCAACCAATTGATAAGAGATTAAAAAACCACCATCCGCACTTGGTTGGATCTGCCCAACAACAACAGCATCAATCCCTAACGCCGACCACGCAGCAGGTGTCACCTCAGATGCCGTTGTTGGTTGCTGCGGCATACGGCTGACATCAATAGGGTTAAATTTCCCGCTGTTGCGAAGATCGGCCCCAACGATCGCCCCAATATCTTCCGGTGCATTCCCCGCTCCAGTCCATTTAAAAGGTACAACGCCAATAGGACGCGCAGAATCGACACCTTGGGTGATCTCAATACGAACTTCTGCGTAAGCAACCGTGGCCCACAACATTAAAATGCCTAGTACTACTTTAAAAGCCTGCCTCATTAATCTCTCCCTTATCACGATGGAATAGTCGCAATAATTCGCAGAATATTAACAAACGTCAACAAACAAAACCAGATAGCTTAATAACTTCTAAATAACAGCTTCATTGAGGTTTAAAATCAAGCGGCGCGTTTTTAAACACTTCGTAAACCTCTTTGCTTGGCGGTTTCGGAAGTTTCGCTTGTTTAGCCGCCGCTACCGCCGCTTGGCACAACGCCGGGTCTCCCCCCTCTGACTTTACATCAATCAACAAGCCATCAGGAGCAAGTTTAATCCGTAATGCACAGGTACGACCACGATACATGCTTGGATCGTAAAACTTATTCTGTATCGCTATCTGGATCTGCCCCAGATAGTTATTAATGTCGGCATTTGAAGCTCCACTTTTCTTGCCGCCACCTTTACCGGCGGCAGAAGCCCCTCCCTGCTGTTTCGGTGCATTGGAAGTTAAGCCACCCAGTAAGTCATCAACTTCACTTTCCTGTTTAGCAGCTTGCGCCGCAGCTTTTTTCTTGGCGTCAGCGTCAGCCTTGGCTTTAGCCTTTGCATCCGCTTCAGCCTTGGCTTTTGCTTTAACCTCAGCTTCTGCTTTGGCTTTCGCTTCTTCCGCGGCTTTTTGTTTAGCAGCAGCGGCTTCAGCCTCTTTCTTAGCTTCAGCTTCGGCTTTCTTCTGCGCCTCAGCCTGCTCTTTAATCAGTTTCTCTTTTTCAGCCTTAGCCTTTGCCGCAGCTTCTTCTGCCTGTTTTTGCTCTTCACGGGCTTTGTTTGCGGCTTCTAAAGCTTGCTTTTTCTGTTCTTCCGCTGCTTGTTGCGCCTTAATTCGTTCTTCTTCTACCGCCTTTAAACGCTCCTGCTCTTCGACCTGTTTTTCCCTTAATTCAGCGGCCTGCTGTTCGGCTTTCTTCTTTCGTAACTGCTCTGCACGTTTAGCATCGGCCTGTTGTTGTTGCTGTTGGTTGTACTGCTGTACTACCGCATTCGGATCGACCATCACAGCATCAATAACAGAACCATCCTGACCACCGCCACCCATTTCAGTTTTTCGTGTCAGGGAACCCCAAATAAGTAACCCAATCAAAATAATATGCAACACAACCGAAACGATAACAGCGCGATTTAATTTATTGTTTTGCCCGTTTGTCTTTCCCACGCTCGATATCCAAGATCTTCAAATAACAGCAACTGCCGGCTAAACTCAGATAGGCTGAGTCATTAAACCAACGGATTTCACACCTGCCCGATGCAGCATGTTGAGTGCCTTAATAATCTCATCGTAAGGCACTTCCTTCGAACCACCGATTAAGAAAATGGTTTTTGGATTCTCTTTTATTCGCGCCTGCGCTTCCGCAATAATCTGCGGCTCAGGCAATAACTCCAATCGTTCATGGTTAACTATCATGGTGTACTGACCAACACCAGAAACCTCCACGATTACCGGTGGATTATCAGAGTTGGAAACCGTTTTAGAATCTACCGCATCCGGCAGATCAACTTCTACGCTTTGAGTGATAATCGGCGCTGTCGCCATAAAGATAAGCAACAGAACCAGCAACACGTCCAGTAAGGGAACGATATTGATTTCGGATTTCAGCTCACGCTTGCGACTACGGGTGCGTGCCATAGCTTCTCCCCTTACTATTTGTTCTCTGCTTTATTTTCAGCAGCGAAAGCCTGACGATGCAAAATAGCCAGAAACTCTTCCATAAAGTTATCGTAATTTTGCTCCAGCTTATTAACACGCTGATTCAGGCGGTTGTATGCCATAACTGCCGGAATCGCTGCAAACAGACCAATCGCCGTTGCAATCAACGCTTCTGCAATACCCGGCGCCACCATCTGGAGAGTGGCCTGTTTTACCGCACCTAACGCGATAAACGCATGCATGATCCCCCAAACAGTACCAAACAAACCGATATACGGGCTAATTGAGCCAACGGTACCCAAGAATGGAATATGGCTTTCTAACGATTCCAATTCACGATTCATTGAGATACGCATTGCACGCGAAGCTCCTGTTACTACCGCTTCTGGAGCATGATTATTTGCATGACGCAGACGGGCAAATTCTTTGAACCCAGAATAAAAAATTTGTTCTGTTCCACCTAAAGAATCTCGACGCGACTGACTTTCCTTATATAAGCGTGATAATTCAATACCCGACCAGAATTTATCTTCAAACGCTTCCGCTTCACGAGTCGCCGCATTGAGAATTTTGGTCCTTTGAATAATGATCGCCCATGAAGCAACGGAAAAGCAGATCAAAATAAGCATGATCAGCTGCACCAAAAGGCCCGCTTTCAGGAATAAATCTAGAATGTTCATGTCAGTCACTGCTTAAACTCCGCGACAATAGACTTTGGAAGCGCAATCGGCTTCATTTGAGATGTATTCACGCAGGCGATTAAAACTTCTGCGCTGTTAAGAATTGTCCCATTACCATCAACAATGCGTTGAATAAATGTCAAAGACGCTCTACGAATATCCGTAATTTCGCTCTGCACCTCTAACATATCATCAAGCCGGGCCGGGGCACGATAATCAACCACCATACGCCGAACAACAAATGCAATTTGTTCATCAAGTAAACGCTGTTGATGAATTCCATGCTGACGTAACATCTCAGTACGTGCTCTTTCATAAAAGACCACATAACGGCCATTATAAACTATCCCACTCACATCTGTATCTTCGTAATAAATACGAATGGGCCACCGGAACAACGTATTACTCACTTTCAATCCTACATAAGGCGAATTAACGCTGCCACTATACTCAAGACAATGCGGCTTTGGAATAATGTGCAAATAAAAAATTTATGGGTCAGAAGCCCCATAACATACAGAATTAACTCATAAAGAAACGATACAAACCCCAAATCAAAATCAAGAATGCCGGCAAAGGAGAGAAAAAAACGCGCCAGACGATATTTCTTGGCTGAAAACCCACCCCGAAAATCACACCTGTACATACAGCCCATATTAGCAAAATACCTTGCCATATCTGCAATGAACTGGTGTTAGCCGCAAAACGAGCCGGGTCCCAGAATACACAAGCGGCAAACATTAATGCCGCAATAAGGATAAGGCCCCGAATGGGGGCTTTATCCATTAGCCGATAGTATTTATCTATCAACACGATTTCTCGCTATTTTTAGCGGCTTTTTCTTCTTCATTATGCTCAAAAGCTAAGGCAGCGATTATAGCGAAACTACAAGCCAAGAGCGTTCCGAGAATCCAAGCAAAATACCACATGCTTTATGCTCCTTAGTACAGTGAATGTTTGTTATCTTCAATAAAGCTTTTATCCAAACGTCCAAACATTTTGTAATAACACCAAATGGTATATCCCAGAACAATTGGGACAAAAATCAATGCAACCACAAACATGACACGCAGCGTCATCAAGCTTGAAGTCGCATCCCACATCGTCAAGCTGACATTAGGATTAGTGATTGAAGGCATCACAAATGGGAACATCGTTACACCGCAGGCCAAAATGATGCCAGCTATTGTCAGTGAAGAGAACAGGAATGCCCATCCAGCTTTATTCATACGCGTCATCAGCATCGTCAGCAAAGGCGAAGCCACGCCCAGTGCCGGTAGCACCCACAACCACGGATAGTTGTTAAAGTTAGTCAGCCAAGCACCAGCCTGATGAGCGACTTCTTTATGTAATGGGTTAGATTGAGCCATCGTATCCAAGCCGCCAGTCACAACATAACCATCAATACCATAAATCAGCCATACACCTGCCAGCAGAAAAGCCACCATTGTCACCAGCGCACAGAGGTAAGTTGCGGTACGAGAACGCAGACGCAACTCACCCGTAGTACGCATTTGCAGATAAGTCGCCCCCTGCGTCACAATCATCATCAAGCTGATCACTCCCGCCAATAAACCGTATGGGTTGAGCAATCCAAAGAAGGAGCCGGAGTAGAACAAGCGGAGTTGAGAGTCAACGTTAAACGGCACTCCCTGTAATAGATTACCGAATGCCACGCCGATAACTAATGGCGGAACAAAACTACCGACAACGATTCCCCAATCCCACATGTTACGCCACTTGCGGTCTTCCAGTTTGGAGCGGTAATCAAAACCAACCGGACGGAAGAACAATGCAGATAACACTAGGATCATAGCAACATAGAAGCCAGAGAACGCCGCGGCATAGACCATCGGCCATGCGGCGAACAGCGCTCCACCGGCGGTAATCAGCCAAACTTGGTTACCATCCCAATGCGGCGCCACTGAGTTAATCATGATGCGACGCTCAGTATCGTTTTTCCCGATGATACGTAACAGGATACCAACTCCCATATCAAAACCATCAGTTACCGCAAAACCGATTAGCAGCACGCCAATCAGTAGCCACCAGATAAATCGTAGTACTTCATAATCAAACATAAGTGGACTCCTGTTTACTGAGCATCGGGTGCTGAAGTTGTTTTCTGTTCAAAATGGTAACGCCCGGTTTTTAGGCTACTTGGGCCAAGGCGGGCAAATTTGAACATCAAAAACATTTCCGCAATCAGGAATAAGGTATAAAGGCCACAAATTAGCGCCATAGAGAACAAGATATCGCCGGCTGTTAAATTGGAACTCGCCACCGCAGTTGGCAGAACTTCACCGATTGCCCACGGTTGACGACCATATTCCGCCACAAACCAGCCTGATTCTATGGCAATCCACGGCAATGGAATGCTGTACAGTGCGGCGCGAAGTAACCATTTTTGTTTACCAATACGGCCACGGATAACACTCCAAAACGCCAAACCAATCAACAATAACATCAGGAAGCCGGCTGCAACCATGATACGGAATGCAAAATAGAGCGGCGCAACACGAGGAATAGAATCTTTCGCGGCTGCTTTGATCTGTTCTTCACTGGCATCAGTCACTTTGCTGGTATAACGTTTCAGCAACATGCCATAACCCAGATCTTGTTTACTCTCATTGAATGCAGTACGAACAGTCGGGTCTGTGTTACCGGCACGCAATTCTTCTAACAGTCCATAAGCCTTTATACCGTTACGAATACGCACCTCATGCTGCTCCATCAGATCACGCAGACCAATGACCGGGGTATCAACGGAACGGGTAGCAATCAATCCCATAAGATAAGGGATCTGGATGGCATATTTATTTTCCATTTTATCCTGATCCGGAATACCTATCAGTGTAAAAGCGGCCGGCGGTGCCTGAGTTTCCCATTCAGCTTCGATTGATGCCAGCTTAGTCTTCTGTACGTCGCCCATTTCGTAGCCAGATTCATCACCCAACACAATAACAGACAACACAGCCGCGATACCAAAGCTTGAAGCAATCGCAAATGAACGTTTAGCAAATGGAATATCACGGCCTTTAAGCAGGTAGTAAGAGCTGATACCGAGAACAAAGATCGCCCCTGTCACATAACCCGCTGCAACGGTATGAACAAATTTCACCTGAGCAACCGGGTTTAGTACCAGTTCAGCAAAACTGACCATCTCCATACGCATAGTTTCAAAGTTGAAATCAGAAGCAATCGGGTTTTGCATCCAACCGTTAGCAATCAGAATCCAAAGCGCAGAGAAGTTAGATCCTAGTGCGACCAACCAAGTTACCGCCAGATGTTGCGTCTTACTGAGACGATCCCAACCGAAGAAGAACAAGCCTACGAATGTAGACTCCAGGAAGAACGCCATCAAGCCTTCAATCGCCAGAGGCGCACCGAAAATGTCACCAACGTAGTGAGAAAAGTATGACCAGTTAGTCCCAAACTGGAACTCCATAGTCAACCCTGTTGCGACCCCCAGAGCAAAGTTAATACCAAATAACTTGCCCCAGAACTTCGTCATATCTTTATAAATTTGTTTACCGGAAAGCACATATACCGTTTCCATGATCGCCAGCAAAAACGCCATACCAAGCGTTAGCGGAACGAATAGGAAGTGATACATCGCAGTTAAGGCAAACTGTAATCGTGACAGTTCGACAATATCAAACATCTTGACTCCTTGCTCCTAGCAGGAAGACACCGACTTGCGGCAACCTGACTTCATATAAGCCCTTTTCTCAAAGAACTCATGCAAAAGCCCCGTAACTACCAGCAATAAATGCCTTTAAAATAACAACTCATTACTAAGTAAATTAAAAACTAATTAGACTAATAGTATAGTACGCTTATATTCCCATACAATAAATAGGTTTTACGTGATTCAGATTAGAATTCTGAATATAGGTCAAGAATTGCAGCCATGTTTAATAGGAATTAATTTGATCAGAGTCAATTTAAGCAAACTAAAGCAATAATGCTATAGTAATAACTTGATTTTAGTTATCTTTTTCTGGTTAGTGTTAATTACTTTGTCTATTATTTCATTTTGGTTGATATCTTGTTAATTATTTGTTCATTTAGATAAATATTGATTTCTATATTGCTGTGAAATGACTTTTAAAATTAACTTCTTATTTTCATCCTTAAGAAAATATTATTATTAACTTCATCTTTATTAAATTTCATTTTAATAAATAGCATTAATGAAATTCAGTTTAATTTAATTGGAGAATAACAAAGTGAAAATAAAGATTTAATGAATCTAGTAGCAGTGAATACCGTCTATACAAATAAAAAGGCCACTTTACAGCGGCCTAATAGATAAGAGTTTTTTATCATAATTTACTTGCTAGCGAGTAAATCTTTTACCGCATCACCGATGTCAGCCAAGCTACGAACAGTTTTCACGCCTGCCGCTTCCAGAGCAGCAAATTTTTCGTCCGCCGTTCCTTTGCCACCTGCGATAATGGCGCCGGCATGGCCCATACGCTTACCTTTTGGCGCAGTCACACCCGCGATGTAGGCGACAACCGGCTTAGTGACATGCTCTTTAATATAAGCCGCCGCTTCTTCTTCCGCTGTACCACCAATTTCACCAATCATTACGATGGCTTCTGTTTGCGGATCTTGCTGGAACAATTTCAAAATATCGATGAAGTTAGAACCTGGAATTGGATCCCCGCCGATACCAACGCAGGTAGATTGCCCTAAACCTGCATCAGTGGTCTGTTTTACTGCTTCATAAGTCAGCGTGCCTGAACGGGAAACGATACCAACCTTACCCGCCCGATGAATGTGGCCCGGCATAATACCGATCTTACATTCATCTGGTGTAATGACTCCCGGACAGTTAGGGCCGATCATACGCACACCCGCTTCATCCAATTTCACTTTAACCGCCAGCATATCCAGTGTCGGAATACCTTCGGTAATAGTGATAATCAGTTTAATACCTGCGTCAATCGCTTCCAGAATAGAGTCTTTACAGAATGGCGCAGGAACATAGATAACAGAAGCCGTTGCCCCTGTTGCTTCTACCGCTTCACGAACGGTATTGAAAACAGGTAATCCCAGATGCTCAGTGCCACCCTTACCCGGAGTCACCCCGCCAACCATTTGGGTGCCGTAAGCAATCGCTTGTTCTGAGTGGAAAGTACCTTGGCTGCCAGTGAAACCCTGACAGATAACTTTGGTGTTTTTATCAATTAAAATAGACATTATTTATTTTGCCCCCACTGCTGCTACTGCTTGCTTAGCTGCATCTGTCAAGCTGGTTGCGGCAATGATATTTAAACCACTGTCAGCCAGTTTTTTCGCGCCCAGATCAGCATTGTTTCCTTCCAAACGAACAACAACCGGTACGTGAACTCCAACTTCTTCCACCGCGCCAATAATACCGTCAGCAATCAGGTCACAACGAACAATACCACCAAAGATATTAACCAATACCGCTTTTACATTTTCATCTGACAGGATGATCTTAAACGCTTCTGTAACACGCTCTTTGGTTGCGCCACCACCGACATCAAGGAAGTTAGCTGGCGCCCCGCCATGCAATTTAACGATATCCATCGTCCCCATAGCCAAGCCCGCACCGTTTACCATGCAACCAATATTGCCATCCAGCGCGACATAGTTCAGTTCCCACTGTGCCGCCTGAGCTTCACGGGGATCTTCCTGAGATGGGTCATGCATTTCACGCAATTCAGCCTGACGGAACAGTGCGTTGCCGTCAGCGCCCAGTTTGCCATCCAGACAAATCAAATCACCTTGAGTGGTAATAACCAATGGGTTAATTTCAACCAGAGCCAGATCGCGCTCCAGGAACAGATTTGCCAACCCTAAGAAAATTTTAGTGAACTGGCTGACTTGTTTACCGGTTAAACCTAATTTAAATGCCAGTTCACGCCCCTGATAAGGCATAGGACCAATCAGTGGGTCAATAATCGCTTTATGAATCAGTTCCGGGGTCTCTTCCGCAACTTTTTCAATTTCAACACCACCTTCAGTAGAAGCCATGAACACTACACGACGTGTACCACGATCAACCACAGCACCGAGATACAGCTCCTTCGCAATATCAGTTGCCCCTTCCACTAAAATCTGACGAACAGGCTGACCTTGCGCATCTGTCTGGTAAGTAACCAGACGTTTGCCCAGCCATTGTTCAGCGAAAGCGCGAATTTCTTCTTTACTGTTAACCACTTTCACGCCGCCCGCTTTACCGCGACCGCCGGCATGAACCTGGCACTTCACCACCCAAGGGCCAGAGCCGATTTTAGATGCAGCTTCTTCTGCTTCACGCGGTGTTGTGCAGGCGTAACCAGCCGGAGCGGGTAAACCATACCGTGCAAAAAGCTGTTTTGCCTGATACTCGTGTAAATTCATGATGTTCTATCCATAATTAAGTCTGAGGAGAGCAAAAATAAGTAGGTTGCTCTCTGATTTTTTTGTTGCTTTGGATATAGCCAGTCCAAAGAAAAGACTGGCTGTACATATACATTTGTTTACTTCAGACTGGGCAGATATTAGCGCGTATCTGCCCTGATTATGTTGCTATACGTCCAGCAGCAAACGTGCAGGATCTTCCAGCATTTCTTTGATGGTCACCAGGAAGCCTACAGACTCACGTCCATCGATCAGACGGTGGTCATAAGACAGTGCCAGGTACATCATTGGAAGGATCTCCACCTGACCATTAACCGCCATTGGGCGATCTTTGATGGCATGCATGCCAAGAATCGCACTCTGTGGTGGGTTAATGATTGGCGTAGACATTAAGGAGCCGAATACACCGCCATTAGTAATGGTAAAGTTACCACCCGTCAGCTCTTCAACGGTCAATTTGCCGTCGCGGCCTTTGATAGCCAGCTCTTTAATGCGTTTTTCGAGATCAGCCATGCTCAGTGCATCGGCATCACGCAGTACTGGCGTTACCAGACCACGCGGTGTTGATACCGCAATACTGATATCGAAATAGTTGTGGTAAACCACATCAGTGCCATCAATAGAAGCATTCACTTCTGGATAGCGTTTCAGTGCTTCAACCACGGCTTTCACATAGAAAGACATAAAACCCAGACGCACACCGTGACGTTTTTCAAACGCCTCGCCGTACTGTTTACGCATGTCTTGAATGGGCTTCATGTTAACTTCGTTAAATGTTGTCAACATCGCAGTGTTGTTTTTCGCTTCCAGCAGACGTTCAGCTACGCGCTTACGCAGGCGAGTCATTGGAACACGTTTTTCACTGCGGTGCGGCAACAGAGAATCCTGGGCAGAAACAGGGGCTTCTGCGGACTTGCTAGCCACTTTTTCGTTATCAGCCATGTATTTTTCCACGTCTTCACGGACAATACGTCCACCAACACCACTGCCTTTAATCGCTTTAGCATCAAGATCATGCTCTGCAATCAAACGGCGAACCGCCGGGCTGAGCGCATCATTGCTCTCTTCTTCTAAACCCGCCGTCTGGCGTTTCGCCAAAGTCGCTTCTGTTTTCTCTTTTATTTCCGCTGGCTTGCCGGTGCTATCGCCCAGACGGATACGACCAAGAAGCTGACGGGACAGAACAGTGGCGTCTTTCTGTTCTAAAATGGCTTCTAAAACACCGGCCTCGCTGGCAGGCACTTCCAGCACAACTTTATCTGTTTCGATTTCAACCAGCACTTCATCACGTTCAACACGGTCACCCTCTTTTTTGTGCCAAACTGCCACAGTGGCATCAGCAACAGACTCAGGCAAATCCGGAACCAGAATATCTACGCTACTCATTTTATATCCTTTATTTATTCAACGTTCAGTGCGTCATTAACCAGCTCTTGTTGTTGTTGCTGGTGAACTGACGTATATCCAACTGCCGGGGAAGCAGACGCAGGACGACCTGCATAACGTAAAGAAGCCCCGAACGGGATCACTTCACGGAAGTTGTGCTGACTGCAATACCAGGCCCCCTGATTTAACGGCTCTTCCTGGCACCAGACAAAATCATGTACATGAGCATACTGTTCCAGTGTTGACTGAACATCCTGATGAGGGAATGGATATAGTTGCTCAATACGCACGATAGCGACATCAGTTTGTTCATTTTTACGACGTTGTTCCAACAGGTCGTAGTAGACTTTACCTGAACAAAGTACAACTCGTTTAACGCCTTTCGGATCAAGAGCGTCAGTTTCACCAATCACTGTCTGGAATTTACCGTTAGCCAGTTCATCCAAACCAGAAACAGCTAATGGATGGCGCAACAGTGATTTTGGCGACATCACGATCAACGGACGGCGCATACCGCGCAAAGCCTGACGGCGAAGCATATGGTAGACCTGGGCTGGCGTTGATGGTACACAAACCTGCATGTTCTGTTCTGCACACAGTTGCAGATAACGCTCCAAACGAGCGGAGGAGTGTTCAGGCCCCTGCCCTTCATAACCATGAGGCAGCAGCATAACCAAGCCGCACATACGGCCCCATTTCTGCTCACCAGAGCTGATGAATTGGTCAATAACAACCTGTGCGCCGTTGGCAAAATCACCAAACTGAGCTTCCCAGATTGTCAGAGCACGAGGTTCTGTTGTTGCGTAGCCATACTCAAATGCCAACACCGCTTCTTCGGACAGAACAGAATCCCAAACATCGAATGCTCCCTGACCGTTATGAACGTTCGCCAAAGGAACATAAACAGAACCATCAGACTGATTATGGATAACAGCATGACGATGGAAGAAGGTACCACGACCAGCATCTTCACCAGACAAACGCACCGAAACCCCTTCATCCACTAAAGTTGCGTAGGCCAATGTTTCCGCGGCGCCCCAATCGAACAATTTATCGCCGTTTGCCATCTCGGCACGGTCGTTATAAATCTTCACTACACGGGAGTGCATTGTCACTGCTTCCGGGACAGAACTGATGCGTCTACCCAGATCTTGCAAGCGCTTGATATCAACTTTATGTGGATACTCTTCATCCCATTCGTGATTTAGATAAGGTTCCCAAGTAAATGAGTGCAGCCCCATTGAGCGCCACTCATCAACGACACAATCACCACGGTCGAGGGCATCACGATACAGATTAACCATCTCGGTCACATCATCGACTGATATCAAGTTCTCAGCCGCCAGCTTGTCACCATAGATTTTACGTGGCGTTGGGTGTTTCTTGATTTTCTGATACATCATTGGCTGAGTTGCACTGGGCTCATCAGCTTCGTTATGACCATGACGGCGGTAACAGACCAGATCGATCATCACATCACGTTTGAAGGTATTACGGAAATCCAGTGCTAAACGGGTGACAAATGCCACCGCTTCCGGATCGTCTGCATTAACGTGGAAAATCGGTGCCTGTACCATTTTAATAATATCGGTACAGTATTGTGTTGAACGGGCATCTTTCGGGTTAGACGTTGTGAAACCGATCTGGTTATTGATGACAATACGAATTGTACCGCCTACCTCATAACCACGAGCCTGAGACATGTTCAGAGTCTCTTGCACCACTCCCTGACCGGTAACAGCCGCATCACCGTGGATAGTGATTGGCAACACCATATTACTGAGACCTTCATCCAGACGATCACGGCGGGCGCGTACTGAACCAATAACGACAGGGCTGACAATCTCAAGATGAGATGGGTTAAATGCTAATGCCAAATGAACCTGAGCGCCCTCGGTGGCAAAATCAGACGAGAAACCTTGATGATATTTCACGTCACCGGTACCAAGGTGCTCTTTATGTTTACCGGCAAATTCATCAAACAGATCAGCCGGTTTTTTACCTAAAATATTAACCAAGACGTTGAGGCGACCACGGTGAGCCATTCCTAGCACAACTTCTCGTGTGTCATGTTTACCCGCATGACGGATAAGATCCTTCAACATGGGGATCAGCGCATCACCACCTTCAAGAGAGAAACGTTTCGCTCCCGGAAACTTAGCTCCCAGATAACGCTCCAAACCTTCCGCCGCCGTCAGTTCCGCCAGAAAACGCCGCTTTTCCTCTACGCTAAACTGAGAGCTGACAGTCACAGACTCCAGACGCTGCTGAATCCAACGTTTTTCTTCCGTATTGGTGATGTGCATGTATTCAGCGCCAATAGAACCGCAATAAGTGCGTTTCAGCGCTTCATACAAATCAGCCAATTTCATCGTCTCTTTGCCGATTGCAAAAGAGCCTACGTTAAATGTCTCTGCAAAATCAGCTTCCGTCAGATTATGGAAAGCAGGATCTAAATCAGGGACGCTATCCTGTTTCCATAATCCCAACGGGTCAAGGTTCGCATTTTGATGACCGCGAAAGCGAAATGCGTTGATGAGCTGCAAAACTTTAACTTGTTTTGCATCCATTGCTGGATCGCTGACAGAGGAGTGATAACGCGTAGTATCTTTCGCAAGACGGCGGAAGTAATCACGCGTCTGCGAGTGGAGTTGTTCACCGTTGAGTCCCGCATTCGGCAATTGTTGGAAAATCTCTCTCCAACTTGCATCAACGGAGTTTGGATCGGTTATATAGTCTTCATAGATCTGCTCTATGTAAGACTGGTTTGAACCAGCCAGGAAGCTTGAATCCAGCCAGTCCTTCATTGCGCCGTTCTGCATTGTGATCCCTTAAGCTTTAAAAGCTTTAGTTTTCGCCGTGGTTAACTATTACCGTTTAAATACGGTATCGATAAAAGGTTCATTTGGACGTGCTTTATGCATGTTCTCTTTTGGGTTTCGGAACCCTTCAAGGAACCTTTAAAAAACGCCCAACCGTTTTTAAAGGTTCCTCTCCTCAAGCTTTTGTCATCATTAGCAGTTGGCAACTCATACTCTTCAATTCTTTGTGCCCTCCACAAAAAAATTTCGCGGAGGGCGGACCTATTATGCACTATGTTTCAGTAACATAGACTTAATATGGCCAATAGCTTTTGTTGGATTCAACCCCTTAGGGCACACACTGACACAATTCATGATGCTATGGCAACGGAAAACACTAAAAGCATCATTCAGCTTATCTAATCGTGAAGCCGTTTCAGTATCACGGCTGTCAATCAGGAAGCGATATGCAGCCAGTAAACCCGCAGGCCCGATAAATTTATCAGGGTTCCACCAGAATGACGGACAGGAAGTTGAGCAACATGCACACAGGATACATTCGTACAGACCATCGAGTTTTTCCCTTTGTGCCGGTGATTGTAAATGTTCACGCGCCGGTGGATTTTTACCGTCATTCAGCAAATATGGGCGAATCTTCTCATATTGCGCATAGAATTGCCCCATATCTACAACCAAGTCACGGATAACCGGCAAACCAGGCAACGGACGGATAACAATTTTCTTGCTGCCACGCCGCAAAGCCGAAACAGGCGTAATACAGGCCAAGCCATTTTTACCATTCATGTTGAGGCCATCAGAACCACAAACCCCTTCACGGCAAGAACGGCGGAAAGAAAGTGTTGGGTCCTGCTCTTTAAGCTGGATTAACGCATCCAGCAACATCATGTCACGCCCTTCTTCTGCTTCCAGCGTGTAATCCTGCATACGAGGAGCGCTGTCAACATCCGGGTTGTAACGATAAATCGAAAATTCAAGTTTCATAATCTATTCCTCCGCAACTGGATTATCAGCAACTCATTAGTAAGTACGCGCTTTCGGCGGAAATGCTTCACGCAGTTTTGGCTGCATGTTGACATTACGACGAGTCATAGTTTCAGTTTGCGGTAGATAGAGGGTATGGCATAACCAGTTCGCATCATCACGATCCGGATAATCGAAACGGCTATGAGCACCGCGGCTTTCAGTACGGAAGTTAGCAGCAACCGCCGTAGAAAATGCCGTTTCCATCAGGTTATCAAGCTCCAGACACTCAATACGTTGGGTATTAAACTCTGAGGAAGTATCATCCAAACGGGCACTTTTCAGGCGTTCACGGATAACTTTAAGCTCTTCCAGCCCTTTCGCCATTGCATCGCCTTCACGGAATACCGAGAAGTTATTCTGCATACACGCTTGCAAATCTTTACGAATTTTAACCGGGTCTTCACCAGTACGGGTGCTATTCCAACGGTTCAGACGTTGCAGGGACACTTCGATGTCAGATTCGCTAGCTTCGCGGCTAGTGCCTTGCTCCATCAGCGATTCTTTCAGGTGCAAACCGGCAGAACGGCCAAACACCACCAAATCCAACAGAGAGTTCCCCCCCAGACGGTTTGCGCCATGAACAGATACACAGGCAATTTCACCGACAGCAAACAGGCCCGGAATAACCACATCTTCACCTTTTTCATTAACCATCAGTGCCTGACCGGTAACTTTAGTTGGGATGCCTCCCATCATATAGTGGCAAGTCGGAATAACCGGGATCGGTTCTTTTACCGGATCAACGTGGGCGAAAGTACGGGATAATTCAAGAATACCCGGCAGACGAGATTCCAACACCTCTTTACCCAAATGATCCAGTTTCAGCTTAGCATGAGGCCCCCAAGGACCATCACAGCCACGGCCTTCGCGGATTTCGATCATGATGGAACGCGCCACGACATCACGACCAGCCAGATCTTTAGCATTTGGTGCATAACGCTCCATAAAGCGCTCACCATCTTTATTCAACAAATAACCACCTTCACCGCGGCAGCCTTCCGTCACCAGAACACCCGCCCCGGCGATACCGGTTGGGTGGAATTGCCACATTTCCATATCCTGTACAGGCACACCCGCACGCAGCGCCATACCTACACCATCACCGGTGTTAATGTGAGCGTTAGTTGTTGATTGATAGATGCGACCGGCGCCACCCGTTGCCAGAATAGTCGCCTTCGCTTTGAAATAAACCACTTCACCGGTTTCAATAGAGATCGCAGTACAACCAACAATGCTGCCATCCTGATTTTTAACCAGATCCAACGAATACCATTCAGAAAAAATAGTAGTGTGATTTTTTAAGTTCTGCTGATACAGCGTATGCAACAGGGCATGACCGGTACGGTCTGCCGCCGCGGCTGTACGTGCCGCCTGCTCACCACCAAAGTTTTTTGACTGGCCGCCGAATGGACGTTGATAAATGCGACCGTCATCCAAACGCGAAAATGGCAACCCCATGTGCTCCAGCTCCAGAATCGCCTCCGGCCCGGTCTTACACATGTACTCAATCGCATCCTGGTCACCGATATAGTCGGAGCCTTTCACCGTGTCATACATGTGCCATTCCCAGTTATCGTCATGGGAGTTACCCAACGCAACGGTGATCCCCCCCTGCGCGGATACAGTATGAGAACGGGTTGGGAATACTTTGGAAATCAAAGCACAGGATAATCCCATTTGTGAAATTTGTAGCGCAGCGCGCATGCCAGCGCCACCCGCACCAATAACGACTGCATCAAACTCTCTTACTGGCAGTTTCATCTATACACCCCACACCACAATTGTTCCATAAATCAAGTAAGCCATCAGCGCAACGATAATCGCCAATTGCAGCATTAAACGCAGTGCCAGCGGCTTTACATAGTCAGTTAGTACTTGCCACATACCAATCCAGGCGTGAGCCAGAATGGAAAACAGGGCCAGCACAGTGAAGACTTTAGTGATGGATGAGGCGAAGAAACCCCGCCAGACTTCATAAGTGATATCCGACGTTGTAACGACAAAGCCCAGCATATAAAGAACATATAAAACAATAATCATTGCGGACGCGCGCAATAATAGCCAATCATGGATACCCGTGCGACCCAATGCAGATGCGTTACTTACCATACCAGTACTCCAGCCAGAATCGACAGAATAACAGCAATCCCGATTGCCACTTTGGCAGAGAGACTACCGACCGCTAAGTTTTCTTCCAAGTAGCCGAAATCCATCAGCATATGACGGATACCACCACAGATATGGTAAGCCAGTGCGGTCAGAATGCCCCACACAATAAACTTAGCGAAAAATCCCGTCATAATATCGGCGGCTTGCTGAAACCCTTCTTGCGAGGAGAGAGACATTCCTAACAACCAGAGGAGAATTCCTACTGCTATGAAAGTAATGACGCCAGAGACACGGTGCAAGATCGAGGCTATTGCAGAGACTGGAAAGTGTATCGTCTGCAAATCAAGGTTGACAGGTCTTTGTTTTTTCACAATTTTGCCCACACAGCTCTTTTATTATTTTCCTTCCTCCGGACCTGGGCGGAAATCAGACAGCGATAAGAGGATACAAAGACACAACATTTAATCAAACGATAGATCCTTGATGTTAAGGAATGTTGTGATTTAGTTACGCTGGGTGCTCCTACAGCAGGGTAATCCGGAGACCTGGCGGCAGTATATGTGCTTCACATTATTATTACAATTCCAACACAATATGATTAGCTACATTTCCACTGAACAGTGATTAAGATCACGATTCAAACATATTGCACAAAATTAATTATCTTGTTTGACAAACTTTAAACATTTATCTTACATATATGGTTGAAAACACTTTTGAGATTGATTTTTGGTAAGAGGAAAGACCTCAAGAAAAGCTAAAGTTATGTAACTGTGTAGTCCGCACGAATCATAATCATTTTTGTAGTCAATGCATAAAACATAACTCTCAAAAATTCGCTAACAACCCGAAAACCATTGTCGTCCGGGGTGAAATTTCAGCCTTAAATGTGATATTGGCCTGATTTCAGCTTTTCCCCGGTAGTACAGTGTCAGGGGACACAGTATAAGAACCTATTCCACCAGGCATTATGAGTGTAGGCCATCTTGTCAATAAATTGGGAACACAGATTGCACCGCAACCGGAGTATGCGCACAGTCTGTAAGAGGCGATTCACTCATAAATCGCTCACCGGCGCGGGCCACACCAAAGTGCATTCAAAAGTGATCGCTTTTGTCAGAGCACCGTCCAAGCCTGTTCTTGATGACAAAGAATGGTCGATAAAATAGCCTGATAAGATAGACTCTATATAGTGTCTTTCCGCCGTGGTTGTTAAGAGTTATAAAAATGAAAGCGCTAAGGAGACTGTAATGGCAGATAACAAAGCAACTCTAACCCCAGACGGTTCAGTTGCTATTGAATTGGACGTGCTAACACCGACCCTTGGGTCTAAAGTCATCGACGTTCGTACTCTCGGCTCCCAAGGTTTCTATACCTACGACCCTGGTTTTACTTCTACAGCATCTTGCGAATCCAAGATCACCTACATTGATGGTAACGAAGGTGTATTGCTGCACCGTGGTTTCCCTATCGACCAGCTAGCGACAAAATCTACTTATCTGGAAGTCTGTTATATCCTGCTGTATGGTGAGACACCAACACAAGAACAGTTTGATAAATTCAAAAAAACTATTACCCGTCACACTATGATCCATGAACAGATCCATCGCCTGTTCAACGGCTTCCGCCGTGATTCGCACCCAATGGCGGTGCTGTGTGGTGTTACCGGCGCTCTGGCTGCTTTCTATCATGATGCTCTGGATGTGAACAATCCACGTCACCGAGACATTACCGCCTACCGTCTGCTGTCAAAAATGCCGACAGTGGCCGCCATGTGCTACAAATACTCTATTGGTCAGCCATTCGTTTATCCACGCAATGACCTCTCCTACGCAGGCAACTTCCTACACATGATGTTCGCTACACCATGCGAAGAATATAAAGTGAACCCTGTACTGGAGCGTGCTATGGATCGCATTTTAATCCTACATGCGGACCATGAACAAAACGCGTCTACCTCAACAGTACGTACCGCAGGTTCTTCCGGCGCCAACCCATTTGCCTGTATTGCCGCAGGTATCGCTTCTCTCTGGGGACCTGCTCATGGCGGCGCAAACGAAGCTTGTCTACGTATGCTGGAAGAAATCCAGTCAGTTGAACATATTCCTGAATTTATTAACCGGGCCAAAGATAAGAATGATGCTTTCCGTCTGATGGGATTTGGTCATCGTGTTTACAAAAACTATGATCCTCGCGCAACCGTCATGCGTGAAACCTGCCATGAAGTGCTAGATGAACTCGGCCTGAATGACAGCCTGCTGGAAGTTGCTATGGAGCTTGAACGTATTGCTCTACACGACCCCTATTTTATTGAGAAGAAACTGTATCCGAACGTGGATTTCTACTCAGGCATTATCCTGAAAGCAATGGGGATTCCATCCACCATGTTCACTGTTATTTTCGCCATTGCCCGTACTATCGGCTGGATCGCTCACTGGAATGAAATGCATGATGATGGCGTGAAAATTGCTCGCCCACGTCAACTCTATACCGGCTACACAAAACGTGATTTCAAAAGCCAGCTTGAAAAATAATAATAAAATCCGATTACGATAAGGGCCAAGCTGTGACTGCTCCACGCCGCAAACGGCGAGGCTTCCCACTTCTCAGGCCGCCACCGTCGATATAACGGATTTACGCGGGCCTCCGTGGGCAGAAACGACGAGTCCCGCCGCCTGTAATTCTGTTGTGCCCTTGCACTGGATGTTGAGCGCCGCATTGATATCGCGGTCATGTTCGACACCACAGCAAGGGCATAGCCAGATCCGCTTATGCAGCGGCATTTCCGGCACTTTGTGGCCGCAGCAATGGCAAGTTTTCGAGCTGGCGAACCACTGATCCAGTTTGACCAGATGAACGCCCGCCGCCGCGGCTTTGTATTCCAGTTTCTTGATGAAGCCATGCCAGCCAGCATCCCCGATAGCCCGAGCAAGGTGGTGATTCTTCATCATATTGGCCGATTTCAGCGTCTCGACAATGACCGCTTGGTTTTCGTCAACCATTGTCCGGGAGAGTTTGTGTTGAAAATCGGCACGGGCATTGGCTACCCGTTCGTGTACCGCGGCGACCTGTAAACGTGCCTTTCGACGGTTGGCGCTGCCTTTCTGTTTTCGGGACAGGGCTTTCTGCTTGCGACGCAGGTTACGGGCGGCGTTGATAAGGTGACGAGGGTTATTCACCTTCTCCCCGTCCGACTGGATAAGATAGTGGGATAAACCCATATCACACCCTGTCACGCGGGTGATAACGCCCGGCTTTTCCGGTACATCCCAACCATCGTCACACAGGATAGCGGCGAAATATTTTCCCGTAGCTGTTCGGGAGAGCGTAATGCTCTTCACTTGCCCTTCAATTTCTCGGTGTATGTGCGCCTTTATCGGTGACAATTTCGGGATCTTCACGGCGCCATCCAGCACTTTCACCCCAATACAGTGATAGCTGGATTGCCGGCCGTGTTTGCGTTTGAACGTGGGAAATTTGGCTTGCAACTTCGGATTGAAAAAATTATCAAACGCGGTATTCAGATTGATCACCGCCTGCTGTAACGCGATGGCGTCATATGCCTTGAGCCAGGCGTACTTGCGTGATTTCTTCGCGACCGCCAGTAGCGGTTTAAGATCTTTGCGCGGATTTAAACTCACACCGTGACGTCTATAAGCATGCTTTTTGATGTGCAGCGCCTTATTGTACGCAAAACGGACCGCACCGAACTGGCCGTTAAGATACGCGGCCTGTTCGGGTGTGGGGTAGAGGCGGACTTTGGTCGCTCTTAACATATTCAGCGCTCATTGAGAAAGTGCCTTCATTTTAGCCTGTGACAGGAAGATATCAACGGGTTGTGCATTTGATATTCACGACAAAATCCCGTCGAAAGCGCTTTGATGGACGGATGATACACCCGTTACGTGAGGCATTCAGTTCAGCGGTGGCAAAGCTGGGATGTGAAAGGGTTTATCGGTCTGCACACACCGTGCCAAATCTAATCATGTTGACGTTGTAATCAATTTTCAAGATACAAGGGTTTACCGCAGTTTTTGCTAGCTTAATAGCTAGGGCTTTATTCAATTGGAAAGATTATTCAGTGAAATTTGATGCCATACCAGTACAGCTTAAAGCACCGTAAAAATTGATCTCATCACCTTCCTTGTGTATGCTCGTTATCCAAGAGTGGGTACAAGCGACTTACTCTCTAAATTATCAAACGTAGCCTCTACTTGCGTGTGTAGCGAGATCACCAAGATCAAAATTCACAGTTCTATGAATCGGATAGAATAACGTTATTGATCAAAAAACGTTAATTATGAAAAGCTTATCAAAAGCTTTGAAGCCCACCGGTGGTGGGCTTCGCTTATTTCAATGTCAGCATTAGAAAAACGTGATTACGCCGGATTTGGAATATCGATAAAAGTGACATCCAGACCATAATTATCAACCAACCACTCCCCTAAAGCCTTAATACCATAACGCTCGGTGGCATGGTGGCCCGCAGCATAAAAATGCAGCCCCATTTCACGGGCGATATGAATCGTCTGCTCTGACACTTCACCGGTAATGAAAGCATCAACACCAAATTCAGCCGCCTGTTGAATAAAACCTTGCCCACCACCGGTGCACCAGGCAAGCGTGCGAATCTCCGCAGGTGCGTTATCGCTCACATGCAACACCTTGCGACCAAGCGCCTGTTCAATACGTGAAGCTAACTCCACCGGTGATATCGGCTGATCAAATTCCCCATGCGGTACGAATGGTTCAATCAACCCAACAACTTTCGCATTAATCAGACGGGCCAATTGCGCGTTATTTCCCAGTGATGGATGAGCATCAAGCGGCAGATGATAGCCGTATAAATTGATATCATTACCGAGTAGAGTTTTCAGACGATTACGTTTCATACCACGAATCACCGCTGGCTCATTTTTCCAAAAATAGCCATGATGAACGATAATAGCATCAGCCTGATGACGAACCGCTTCATCTAATAAAGCCTGACAAGCGGTCACACCGGTAACGACTCGCTGAATATGAGTACGCCCTTCAACTTGTAAACCATTGGGGGCGTAATCCTGAAACTCACCAACATTCAGCTCTTGGTTAATCACATTTTCCAGCTCAATATTACGCATCATATTCGTCCTGTGTATTAGTTGTATGACAGTAATATACCGTTACCAGTCTCCAATTGTCAGTTGTTAACCGTTTTTGACGGCCAAAACCTGTTCTGATTGTTTTAACCATACGGGTTTATCGCTGGTTTTTACCCATACACGATACAAATAACTGTAAAAACGAACGCGATCACGACGAAACAACATAACCGGAAACGCCAGGATACCGAAAGTGACAGCGCCAATACGACGTAAAAGAACCTGATACCAAGGATATTCACGATATGAAGACATATTTGTCCTCCTTAAAATGATCCCACTTTTCCGCAGAATCTTAAAAATAATCAATCTGTAAATTGTTTAAAATTTTATCGTAAAAAATGAAAATTTACCACTTATCAGATCACTTTTAAGCCGTTATTGTCGCTATATTTTCTATTTTATGTAATTTTATTACATAAAATATGATAAAAATGTAATATTACAAACATTTTATTAACAGTCAGTGAAAATGAGATTAACGATACAGGCATTTGAAAATATCCGTTTGACGCTAGCAATAAAAGCAAGGATTGCCAATATGAAAACTTTGATTGATAATCATTATAAAGCAGAGAAAAACGATATTATTCTTTGCGCCATGCTATTTTCCAGAATGATTGTGGATTAACTATGACAGATAATAGGAGGAAAGATGAAGGTATTAACTGTTATATTATTAATATTAGTAATAAATGTTTCAGGTTGTGTCTCCAAAAAACACGCTTTTTCTATTGACTATAAAGCAAATGGTGAAACTTTTCATTTAACTCCATTATGTATAGAGGAAATTACCCCGAAAAAAGGGGATAATTACTATTCCATTTTCATCAAAGTAAAAAACAACTCTCATTGCAGTAAACCATTTAATCTTCTTATAAAGCAAAACGTAGGAAAAAAACTATCTGTTTTCTTCAACGATAAACCAATTTTAAAAAACACTAATATAATTACGCCAATACATGTCGAAAATGGCTTCTATCAGGCAATAGATTCAAATGTAACATTTGAAGAAATAGAAAAATATTTAATTCATTGAAATAAATGGCTTTTTAATATAAAAAACCATTTATTAAATATTTTATAAAATTCATATACGGAGTATTTTTTGTTAATCATTAATAATCATATTAACACTTAACCCTGCATTCTCATAATAGGCTAAAATAATTTAACCCATATTATAAAATCGCAATTAATTTAATTATCAACACAAAAACATATAATTAAAAAATAAGAAAATCACACACCAATTTTTAATATTTCGATTATTTTATCAATATTGTATAAATAATCAAAACATTCATGAATAGGGTTGTGGATTAATTTAAAATCACCTAATGCTCCTAACCATTCACTTTCTCATAAGTGTATCTTCTGCTGAAAAAGGGAATTATTTTTATAGTTCTAAACAAGATAGGTTTCTATTTAAGTCTTCTTTTATTAGTCATTTTTACACTTTTTTTACACATCCACTCACTCTTTTATCAGCATCTTTGCATCCCCTTCCCTAATCTTTATCCATCCAAGTTTTCAGGAGATAAGCAATGAGCATATCCTGCATTTCCGGCGTGTTATTAGTAGCCCTGTTACTAGTTTATCTGATTTATGCGCTACTTCATGCGGAGGATTTTTAAATGGCAGCATCCGCTTTTTTATTGATCACCAGTTTCTTATTGATTTTGATGTTACTGGCAAAGCCACTCGGAAATGTTATCGCCAATATGATCGACGGTAATATTCCGCGCGGGCTGACTAAAGCAGAGTCAAGCCTTTGGCGTTGCTGTGGCTTACAAAAACCTGGCGGTACCGTCAAAGAGATGAACTGGTGGCAATACGCATTAGCTATCATTATCTTTAATCTGACCGGACTACTGCTGCTATTCACGCTTTTAATCACACAACACGCCCTTCCCCTTAATCCTGAACATTTCCCCGGACTCAAATGGGATCTGGCGCTGAATACAGCAGTCAGCTTTATCACCAATACCGATTGGCAGTCATACAGTGGAGAAAACACCCTCAGCTACTTTAGCCAGATGACAGGTCTAACGGTGCAGAACTTTCTTTCTGCGGCGACCGGTATTGCCGTGGCATTTGCGCTGATACGCGCATTTTCCCGTCATGGCGTCAAAACCGTAGGCAACGCCTGGGTTGATATCACACGTATCACACTTTATCTGCTATTACCGCTGTCTATAGTTATCACGCTCGTTTTTGTCAGTCAGGGAGTGATTCAGAATTTCGAACCGTATCAATTAGCTCATACCATTGAAGGCCAACAGCAATTAATTCCGATGGGTCCCGTCGCCTCGCAGGAAGCCATCAAATTATTGGGAACCAATGGTGGTGGATTCTTTGATGCTAATTCATCACACCCCTTTGAAAATCCAACCGCTATCAGCAATTTCGTTCAGATACTCTCTATCTTCTTGATCCCTTGCGCACTCTGCTTTGCTTTTGGGCAAGTGGTTGGCGATAACCGTCAAGGGCACGCTCTATTGTGGGCAATGAGTATCATCTTTGTCATTGCCACCGTAGGAGTCATGTATGCCGAACTGAAAGGGAATCCCCATTTCAGCCTGTTAGGCGCCAACAGTAATATCAATATGGAAGGTAAAGAGAATCGCTTTGGCATCCTCGCAACCTCAATCTATGCCGTAGTCACAACCGCCGCTTCCTGTGGGGCAGTCAATGCTATGCATGACTCTTTCACTGCGCTTGGCGGCATGATCCCAATGTGGTTGATACAAATTGGCGAAGTTGTGTTTGGCGGTGTCGGTTCTGGTTTATACGGTATGTTACTGTTCGTTCTGCTGACCGTTTTTATCGCCGGTTTAATGATAGGCCGCGCCCCTGAATATCTCGGTAAAAAAATCGAAGTATTCGAGATAAAAATGGTGGCGCTGGCGATTTTGGTTACTCCTACACTGGCTCTTTTAGGTACAGCGCTTGCCATCTCCACCGCCAGTGGACGTGCCGGTATTTTGAACCCTGGCGCTCATGGTTTCAGTGAAGCGCTCTATGCCCTCTCCTCCGCTGCCAACAATAATGGCAGTGCTTTCGCCGGCCTCAATGCCAACAGTATGTTTTATAACCTATTGCTAACCATCATCCTGTTTTTGGGCCGCTTTGGCATGATCCTGCCAGTACTTGCTATTGCCGGTTCTTTGGTCGTAAAAAAACGCCAGCCTGCCAGCAACGGTACACTTCCCACCTACAGCACACTGTTTATCAGTCTATTGATTTTGACCATCATGCTAATCGGTGCCTTGACTTTTATTCCGGCTCTGATCCTTGGCCCGGTAATTGAACATTTACAAACTTGGCTAATGGCCCGATAAGAGCCTAAAGAGAGGAATACCATGACCAACAAGCAACAGACATTATTCGAGCCTGCTTTGATTCGTAATGCCCTGATTGATTCAGTCAAAAAATGTCATCCGGCCGCACAATGGCGTAACCCAGTGATGTTTGTCGTCTATCTAGGCAGTGGGTTAACCACCATTTTATGGATTGCCATGTTAGCAGGTCAATTCAAGGGAAATACGTTGTTCACCGGTAGCATCGCCTTATGGCTGTGGTTTACTGTGCTATTCGCCAACTTTGCCGAAGCACTGGCAGAAGGGAGAAGCAAAGCTCAAGCCGCCAGTCTCAAAGGAGTAAGAAAAACCAGTTGGGCAACCAAACTCACCTCATCCAATCGTCATGCAGCCAGAGAGAAAGTCCCTTCTGACAGCCTTCGTAAAGGGGATATCGTCATTATTGAAGCCGGTGAAACTATCCCTTGCGATGGTGAAGTTATCGAAGGTGGCGCTTCTGTTGACGAAAGCGCAATCACCGGAGAATCTGCCCCAGTTATCCGCGAATCTGGCGGTGATTTTTCCTCTGTAACCGGCGGCACGCATGTGCTATCTGACTGGCTGGTGGTCGAATGTTCGGTTAATCCCGGTGAAACTTTTCTTGACCGCATGATTTCAATGGTAGAAGGGGCTAAACGTCGTAAAACCCCAAACGAGATCGCACTGACTATCCTGTTGACGGCTCTGACAATCATCTTTCTATTGGTGTGTGTCACTCTGCTGCCCTTTTCAATATTCAGCGTGGAAGCTAACCAATCTGGTCAACCTATCACTGTCACGGTATTGATAGCGTTATTAGTCTGTCTTATTCCTACCACCATTGGTGGTTTACTTTCTGCAATTGGTGTCGCAGGCATGAGCCGCATGCTAGGCGCGAATGTTATCGCCACCAGCGGACGAGCCGTTGAAGCCGCGGGTGATGTGGATGTATTACTACTGGATAAAACCGGTACCATCACCTTGGGAAATCGCCAAGCCTCTCAGTTTCTGCCCGTGCCCGGCATAACAG
This sequence comes from Photorhabdus akhurstii, assembly GCF_018448925.1. Taxonomy (GTDB): domain Bacteria; phylum Pseudomonadota; class Gammaproteobacteria; order Enterobacterales; family Enterobacteriaceae; genus Photorhabdus; species Photorhabdus akhurstii. The sequence goes on from NZ_RCWE01000015.1 coordinate 49,915, forward strand.
AACAGCAGTTGGCGGATGCCGCCCAACTCTCTTCTTTAGCCGATGAAACACCAGAAGGCCGCAGCATTGTTATTCTGGCAAAACAGCGATTCAATTTGCGTGAACGTGATCTGCGCTCCCTGAACGCAACTTTCGTGCCGTTCTCCGCCATGACGCGAATGAGTGGCGTTAATGTGGAAAACCGCATGATCCGCAAAGGCGCTGTCGATGCGATCCGCCGCCATATCGAAGTCAATCACGGAAAATTCCCAGAAGCCGTGGAAATTTTGGTACAGACAGTGGCACGTAAAGGAGGCACCCCGCTGGTTGTCGCAGAAAATCAACAGGTACTGGGAGTCGTCGCGCTAAAAGATATCATAAAAGGCGGTATTAAAGAGCGATTCAGTGAAATGCGCCGTATGGGAATCAAGACCGTTATGATTACCGGCGATAACCGTCTGACCGCGGCTGCGATTGCCGCAGAAGCCGGAGTCGATGACTTTCTGGCGGAAGCCACCCCCGAAGCCAAACTAGCCCTAATCCGCCAATATCAATCCGAAGGCCGTCTGGTCGCCATGACCGGTGATGGCACTAATGATGCCCCTGCACTTGCTCAGGCCGATGTTGCCGTTGCTATGAATTCAGGCACTCAGGCAGCTAAAGAAGCCGGCAATATGGTGGATCTGGATTCCAACCCAACCAAACTGATTGAAGTTGTCCATATTGGTAAACAGATGTTGATGACACGTGGCTCTCTGACCACATTCAGTATCGCCAATGATATCGCCAAATATTTCGCCATTATCCCGGCGGCGTTTGCCGTCACTTATCCACAATTAAATATCTTGAATATCATGCACCTGCATTCGCCCACTTCGGCGGTTTTATCGACAGTTATCTTTAACGCACTGATTATTGTTTTCCTGATCCCATTGGCTCTCAAAGGCGTGAGCTACCGACCAATGAATGCCTTGTCGCTTTTACGTCGCAACTTGTGGATTTATGGTCTGGGTGGTCTGATAGCGCCTTTCATCGGCATCAAACTAATAGATATGTTGCTCACTTTGCTGATACTTAAATAAAGGTGATGAAAATGATTTGGTTACGTTCTTCTGTTGTGTTGTTGATATTTCTGACACTGATTACCGGCGTAGCTTATCCATTGCTGGCAACAGGTTTGTCAGAACTGATGTTCCCTTATCAAGCACAAGGCTCTATGGTAAAACAAGAGGGTCGAACCGTTGGCTCTGAACTGATTGGTCAACCCTTCACTAAAGCGACCTATTTTCAGGGACGTCCTTCTGCTACCGTAGATTATCCCTATAACGCTCTGGCCTCTGGCGGCAGCAATTTAGCGCCCTCCAACCCGATATTAGATGATGAAATTAAACGCAGAGTTAAGCAACTGCGTCAATTTAACCGCCAACCAGACATTCCTGTACCGGTTGATCTGGTCACCGCATCCAGTAGCGGCCTCGATCCTCACATTTCACCCGCCGCCGCTGACTTCCAAGCACAGAGAGTCGCTGATGCCCGCCATTTACCGGTTAAAGTAGTAAAACAATTAATCAGGGATAATATTGAGCCGCCTCCATCGGAATTCCTCGGTGAGCCAGTGATTAATGTGTTAAAACTTAATCTTGCCCTTGATAATTTGCACAAGAAAAAACAGAAAGGCTGAATATGGATCAACACGAACCACAGCGCCCTAACCCGGATGAATTACTGACACTGGTTAACGAGAAACAGCGCGGTAAATTAAAAATATTTTTCGGGGCCTGCGCCGGTGTGGGAAAAACCTACGCCATGTTGCAGGAAGCGCAAAGATTGCGTTCTCAGGGGCTGGATGTGGTTATCGGCGTAGTCGAAACCCATGAGCGGCAAGGAACTGCCGCTTTACTTAATGGTCTGCCACAACTGCCACTTAAACAGATCCACTACCGACGGCGCAGAACCACCGCCTTTGATCTTGATGCCGCCATTGCCCGTCACCCGGCCATCATTTTGATGGATGAGTTGGCATTCAGTAATCCCCACACCAGCCGTCATCCCAAACGCTGGCAGGACGTTGAAGAATTGCTTGAGGCTGGCATAGATGTACTGACCACCATCAACGTTCAGCATCTGGAAAGCCTTAATGACGTTGTGGGTGATATTACGGGTATCCGGGTCAGGGAAACTATCCCGGATCACATCTTTGATCAGGCGAATGAAATTGTCTTAGTTGATCTGCCTCCAGATGATCTGCGCCAGCGGCTCCATGAAGGTAAGGTATATATTCCTAGCCAAGCAGAACGTGCCATCGAAAATTTTTTTCGCAAAGGTAATTTGATTGCATTGCGGGAGCTCGCTTTACGCCGGACGGCTGATCGCGTTGATGATCAAATGCGTGCTTTCCGCGACACACAAGGGCCTGAACCGGTCTGGCATACCCGTGATAACCTCCTACTGTGCATTGGTAACAACTCAGGTAATGAGAAGCTTATCCGCACTGCCGCTCGCCTTGCGGCCCGATTAGGCTGTATCTGGCATGCCATCTATGTTGAAACTCCAAAACTGTACCAACTACCCGAAGGTAAACGGCGTACCATTTTAAAAGCACTTAGATTAGCGCATGAATTAGGGGCTGAAACCGCGACACTTTCCGATTCAAACAAAGAAAAAGCGGTATTACGTTATGCCAGAGAACATAACCTCGGCAAGATTCTGATAGGCCGTCGCTGTACCTCCAAACAGAAGCTATTTGGCTGGCAATGGCGTCCAGGTTTTGCTGACCGACTGGGAAAACTAGGGCCAGATTTGGATCTGGTCATTGTCGCATTAGAAGAACGCAGCCAATGGGATAAAGAGCATGACAACCGCCCTGTGAGTGAAAAATGGCGAGTACAGATTCAGGGCTGCTTAATCGCTATTGCGCTCTGTACACTTATCACCCTGTTCTCCCGAACATTCTTGCTGACCCTTGATAAAGCCAATCTTGTCACACTTTATCTGCTTGGCGTCGTCATCATTGCGCTATTTTACGGACGCCGACCATCAATCTTTGCCGCTTTTATTAATGTCATTAGTTTCGATATCTTCTTTGTACAGCCTCATTGGTCTCTTGCTGTTACCGATATGCAGTACCTGCTGACTTTTAGTGTCATGCTGATAGTGGGCGTCGTCGTTGGAAACCTCACTGCGGGAATGAGATATCAGGCGCGAATTGCCCGTTACCGCGAACAGCGAACCCGCAATCTCTATGAAATGACCCGTGAACTGAGCCGAGCGCTGAATGAAGAAGATATTGCCCGCACCAGCTACCATTTTCTTACCAATAGTTTTCAGGCTAAAACCGGCCTCTTTTTACCCAACGACGATGGCAACTTATATCAATTGACGACAAATAATGGCGGTCATATGCTGATTGATGATGCCATTGCAAAATGGAGCTTTGATAAAAATCTGCCGGCCGGAGCGGGAACCGATACGCTACCTAGCGTACCTTACCAACTACAGCCTATTGCTACACCTTCTCAGACACTGGCTGTATTGGCTATTGAGCCATCTTATTTGCGCCAGTTACTGATCCCTGAACAACAGCGATTGCTGCAAACATTTACCGGCCTCATCGCCAATGCCTTGGAAAGATTGCAACTCTCACGCCGGGCAGAATCCGCGAAGCTGGATACAGAGCGGGAACAGTTACGTAACTCGCTTCTGGCGGCTCTGTCTCATGATTTACGCACGCCACTGACAGTCCTGTTCGGACAAGCGGAAATCCTGATGTTAGATTTATCTGCCGAAGGATCTCCACACACCAAACAGGTAAATCAGATCCGCCAACAAATTCTCAGCACTTCCCGTCTGGTTAATAACTTACTGGACATGGCGCGTATCCAATCGGGAGGAATTCAGCTCAATCTGGAATGGCAATCGCTGGAAGAGATCGTCGGCAGTACCTTACGTTCTTTGGAATATGCGCTCAACCGTCACCCAGTCGCGGTTTCCCTGCCATCTGATTTGCTGTTGCATTGTGATGCCAGTTTACTGGAGCGGGTATTTATCAACCTGTTGGAAAACGCAATCAAATATACCGATGATCAAACACCACTGGGCATCAAAGCGACAACAGAAAAAAATCAGATTCATATTGAAGTTTGGGATGAAGGTAAAGGCATTCCCCCGGAACAAGAACAATTAATTTTCGATAAATTCTCCCGCGCTCGTAAAGAGTCTGCTATTCCCGGAGTGGGCCTTGGATTGGCAATTTGCCGGGCAATTATTGAAATCCACCAAGGAAAGATTTGGGCGACCAATAACGAAAAAGGTGGAGCAAGTTTTCACTTTGTTCTACCGTTAGAGAAGCCACCTGAAATTATCACTGAGGAGATGTAATTATTACCAGTAATAACACCATTTTGATTATTGAAGATGAGAAAGAGATCCGACGCTTTGTCCGGTTAGCGTTGGAAGGTGAAGGCTATCGCGTATTTGACAGTGATACCCTGAAATGGGGCCTGATTGAAGCGGGAACCCGTAAACCTGACTTAATTATTCTTGATTTGGGCTTGCCGGATGGTGACGGTATTAATTTGATCCGTGATCTGCGCCAATGGAGCTCAATACCCGTTATTGTTCTCTCTGCCCGTGATAAAGAAGCGGATAAAGTTGCGGCCTTGGATGTCGGCGCTGATGACTATCTGAGTAAACCCTTTGGCATCAGTGAACTATTGGCAAGAGTCCGGGTTGCTTTACGTCGTTTTGCCAGAACCAATAAAGAAGAATCGATCGTTCATTTTTCTGATGTCGTTGTCGATCTGGTTAACCGCCGAATCACCAAAAACGATGAAGAACTACATCTCACTCCAATTGAATTCCGATTGTTAGGTGAATTATTGGCAAATAGCGGCAAAGTACTCACCCAACGCCAATTACTCAACCAGGTCTGGGGCCCTAATTATGTTGAACACAACCATTATTTACGGATTTATATGGGGCATTTACGACAAAAATTAGAAACCGACCCAACCAGACCAAAACATTTATTAACTGAAACCGGCATTGGCTATCGGTTTATGCCTTAATGCCTGAAACACAAATCGAATCTCTTCATGTCTCAGGCAATTAACATCTCTCAGCAAAACTTAGCTTATTTCACCTGACACACATGTTCAGATAAATAATAAGCGACAGACTCTTCGCAACAAGAACCAATAATATCGGCACCCGGAAGCGCTTGTTTAACCCTATCCTGTGCCGTGCCCATGATGACCCCTTTAGCGGCGGTTGAAAGCATTTCTACATCATTCATACCATCGCCAAACGCAATAGTTTGATTGATTGGGACTCTAAGAAACTCAGCTAACTGAATTAAAGCCTGCCCCTTCGAAACACCACTACCCATTACCTCCAGACACCAAGGAAATGAGAAAGCGACACTGACATTATCAGAAAAGAGATCAATTAAATGACGTTCTAATTTAACCAACGCATCATGATCTCTCTTCTTGTGAATGAAAAAGATTTTCTCAACCGCATCACAAGGCATTTCATCAGCCTGTCTAACTACAGGATTAAAATTATCATTCTGATTAAAATCACTGAAACTATGGTGTAGCTCACTGGTTAACCATTGGGAACCACAATACATATTAATCACTAAATCCTGATCCGCCTGAGTTTCCTCAATCACTCTTTTTACTACATCACCCGGTAGATATTGTTTGATATCCAATTTCTTACAGGCACTGGTCAATCTGGCGCCATTAGACGTAATCAGATGTACAGGTATACCAAAGTCACCAATAATAGCATTAACATCAGCATGATGCCTGCCGGTGGCAAATACGATCTGCTTACCTTTATTTGACAAATTAGTCAACACCTGATGGGTAAATCTACCTATCGTATCCCCGTGAAGTAATAGAGTTCCATCAAGATCTGTAGCAATAAGATTATACATAAGCGCTTCCCGGTACATTAAGAGCAGTTATCATCTAAGCTTTATTAAGCAATTCGAGCGATGCCTGCTTGGTAAATGTCATCCTTTCTTCCAGACTATGATTATCCTTTTCATAATAAATTGTTGCCTCTGCATTAACCTGAGGTCTTGGAGTTATTTTTTCCAATATTGGCATCGTGTCAAGGAATAATTTTCTGGAATAGTTAATAGCCCTTGTATAAGTATCAATAACCTCTTCAAATTCAGGGTAAATAGAAAATGAGATCTGATTGACAATTGGCCCCGCGTCAATACCTTCATTAATTTCATGGATCGTCACACCGTGGGACTGTTCTCCATTTTTTAAAGCCCAGTTTACCGGCCTTACGCCGCGATATTTAGGCAAATAGGACAAATGAATATTCAAGATTCTCTTACAAGAATTAACGAATTTTAACGGTAATATCCGCTTATGAAACACGACAAAGCATAAATCGCAAGTGAAATCACCGCTTTCATAGCCGGGCAGATTCTCAACTTTATTATCCTCAATAACAGAAATATTATTTTGATAACAGAATTCGATTAATGTCTGATCAGTACTCACAGGTTCGAATTTATCTGCCACCACGTGCGATATTTTATACTCTTTATGATTTAAGAAATACTGACAAATGAAAATTGCCAATTCTCCTTTACCACAAATTACCACTGTTTTTGGATGGCTCATTCGCAAACCTCGTTAATTTCCTTAACCACACTAATATCACTAATACTAATTAGCCCCTGCATCACCATACGCAATGAACGTATTAAAATTTCATTATCGCTTGGTGTTCGGCAAGAAATACGCAAATACCTATCAGAATCTATATTTCCTTTGCCAGAACACTCTTTTACATATAACCCATGAATATCTAAAAGTAACTGTGATATCGTTTTTGCATCAGAAACATGCAATTTACAGTAAACAAAATTAGAATCCGTTTCATAGGCAGTAATACCTTCGATTGAATTTAATTCTTGCTGTAATTTTAACGTATCCATAATCACTTGTTCACAACTTAATTTATAACTCTCTCTATATTGAGGTAATCTCAATAAAAACTCTTCAGCAAAACCATTAATATTCCAAATAGGTAACACTGCTCTTATTTTACCAAGTAATTCCTGATTTGCAGTGGCAATATACCCGATACGAATACCACCAATGCCAAAGGTTTTACTCATACTGCGAATGACAGATAAATTCTTATAGTTATCTAAATGCATTAACATTGTGTCATCACGCATTTTAGAGAAATCTAAGAAAGATTCATCAATAATTAAATCGATATTTAATGCTAACAATTCGCCAGCCAAATATAACAGACTATCAATAGGCGTCAGTTTACCTGTCGGATTATTTGGTGATTCAATCACTACCACATTTGGCTGTTCTTCTTTCGCCAACGTTAATAGTTCATCAATATCTATCTCAAAATCTCTGCTCTCTTTACTATAGCTAAATATTGTTCTGTCTTTACCAAAGCAATTAGCATATTCATTAAATGAAGGTACCGTGACTAATACTTTACCTGTATAAACATCAGGAAGCCGTTTAATTATCTCAGCAGCGCCATTCGAAATACATAATTGCGTTCTCTCTATCCCAATAAATTCAGATAAAGCATGTTCGACTAAACGATTCCCGCCAGGATAATTTAAAAATATTTCATCAAAATTATTCTTTATTTCATCTTTCAATTTCTTAGGTGGAAAGTTGAAATTATAAATTAATCCAAAGTCAATAATAGGATAACGCCAGTAACCACCGTGCCTATTTTGAATAAGATCTAATTTATTATTACTTGAGATAAAGTCACAAATAGTAAGATCATAAGTATTATCTACCTCATACCATTGAGAATGATCAACAATACTTGCTTTAAATTCAGCCATATTATTCAGCAAAGAGTGTTTAAATATATCCTCATAATATAACCCAGTTGATCCGCTATTAACGTAACTTTCTAGCTCTTTAGTCACATATTCAGCAAAATTAGCGGTGCAAATATTATAAATATTTACCGTCTTATATTGACCTTCTTCAACCTGATAATGACTATCCTTAGTAGAATTTAATGCAATAATATTATCTTTATCTATTTTTGCATAAGTCCCTTCCATATTACCACTAAGAGGAGAAACAAGGACATTGAGATCGCCTGCTTTTAACATCACTGTTTCCAAACATTTCTTTGTGAAGAAGATATCCCCTTCAAGGATCAGCGTATCTTGCTTAATCCAATTCCTGGCAAGATATAAAGAATAGATATTATTGGTTGATTCCCACTTTTCACTATTAACAAATTCAATATCCAGATTATATGTCTTTTGTTTAATATGAGATATTAAAATATCGCTCTTATAACCCACCACAATAATAACTTTTTTAATACCGACAGATTCGATATTCCTCAGCGCATTATCGATAAATGATATCTGATTTGTTTCTACCAAAGGTTTTGGTTTATTTGATGTTCTAGTTGATAATCTACTGCCTCTTCCGGCACAGAGAAGGATTGCTGTTTTTTTATTCATAGTCTTAATAAATTATTTTAAATTGATGTTAAAAGGTTATTCTATTCTTAAATAATAATTAACCTAAAATATAATCCGTTAATAATGATATAAAATTAATATTGAATTAAATATTAATTAAATACGAGGTCATATATAACATGCTGATATACCCAAACCCCGTCAATTCTTCCATGAAAATTTTCCTCTCCACCATTTTCACCACCCGTCTTTACACCAGACCCCAGACCAAATGTATGAAAATTATTGAGCGTTTCACCTGAAGTTGATACAGGATTTAATTTTTCGTTGATCAACAAACCATATTTATCACTTTTAAATTCAAGGGTAATATTATTTTTATCAATAATTTCAACAAGTTTTGAGTGATATCCCGTACAGTGAATCAATAAATCATCACAATTAATACGTTTCATAACTTCGTCACTCGATATTTCTGAGATATTTAAAATAGAAATATTTTTATGTCTTCTTTCTTTCAATTCTTGAGCAAACACAAAAGAATCATATCTCAAACCTGAATATCGGTTAACCCGTCCACTTAAAGGACAGACATCTTCCTGAGTGAAAGCATAGCCATAAGATTCTGCACTTGCAGGTGAATCAAAGAACAATTTGAAATCTTTATTAACCAGAACATTTATCTTACCGGTAAATTTTAATTGCTCTATCAGCCGAATTAAACAAGAAACAGAACTATGTGACGAACCCAATATTGATATACTTCTTACATCACCTTTATTTATAACCTCATCATAGAAACCTTTAATGAAATCACCTGAGGTAATATTGTTGCTATTATGCAATAATCTGGATTCGTTTGGAGCTCCACCTATATTAAACAGCACTTTTCTCGCTGATACAATATAATCTTCATTATTTTTATGATAAGTTATATCATAGTTACCATCTTCATTCTGCTTAATCTTTTTCACTTCCGCATCAGTCAAAATATTAAACCGATCACCATATTTATTTTCCTGAATAAAACGTGCAATTCTCTCCAAATATTGACCGACAAACCTCAATTCAACTGGCTTATCTCTATTGGCACTAAAATGTTCCCACTCCGGTGTTGATCTTATATATTGACTAAGTTCATCATCACAACCATCAAACTTCTCTAAAAATACACTACCTAAGGAGTTCGCAGTAATTTTATATTTCTTTAATGAACCAGAACCCACCATCTCTGTTTTTTCTAAAATCAGACAATTTTTTATGGCTTCATCTTTTAATAAATCCGGGATTAATGAAATATTTGCAGGCCCCGCGCCACACATTACCACATCATAAAACTGCTTATTCATTGACAAACCCTAACATTTTTAACGAAATTTGTGTTTCAATAACATTTCCGGCAAACTCATGACGAGTCTGCTTATAACCAAGCGGTTGCCCAGCCAAACCCGCCTTAATAACATCACTATGACTAATTGTTTTATTCTCATTGCGGGAATAAACTAACAGCTCCTTCTCATAATCAAATGCCAGACAAGGAATGCAACTTAATTTTAGTGTTTTGGCTAATTCAAGCCTATGATGACCATCAATAACCACATTCGTTGCTTCATCAATCCAGATTGGTTGAGTCCAAAAACCTTCAAATTTAACTTTTTCGATTAACTGCTGGACACGATCAGGGCAATGTAATTCAGTTGGTCTAAGATTTGAGACTTCTTCTAATATTAATTTCATGTTTATCCCTTAGTTTAAACATCCGATAGAAAATTACCAACATCAACACACTTAATATCGCTAATAATTGAAATAACACTCCACCATCAAATAATTGAATAATAGCACCACCAACCAACGGCGATATAGAAAAACCAATACTATAAAGTGACGCTGCACCAAAATATGCGCCACGTAAATCATTTGGCGCCAAACGATCAATGAAAACATTCACACACGGAAACAAAATAGTTTGACTGATACTCATGGTAAAAGCAGCTATATACCACAATAAATAAACATCATAATACTTGAATGAAATAAAGAACATAAATTCAGATAAAATGAGTAATACAGACCCTATATTTATTTTCGTTTCCAACGCCATTTTTTGCGTTAACATGGAAAACGGTAACTGCATAACGACAATGGTTATCGCATGTAACATAATAAGCGAAGCAATAAACTCAGCATACCCATTAAACCCTAATGAGGTAATTAACTGTGGCAAAGTTGAATCAAAATGGCCAAAAATAAACATCATGAGAATATTATTGATAACCAACATTAAAAACACACGGTCATTCAATAAAACCTTTATCGTTCCTTTAAAGTCTTCATTATTTGTTAAGTTGATTTTTATTTTCTTGCCAAATAGATAAACAGGGATCATAAAAATCACATAGGATACCGAAACAATCAAAAAAGAAATAGAATTAATATCCAGGCTTAATTTTATTCCTAAATAAGGCCCGACTACCGCTCCCGCATTTAGAAATAAATACCTTAAGTACATGGCATTCTCTCTTACCTGCTTTTCCTCAATAATATCACCGATAACGGCTTTTATAGGATTATTCACCAGCGCCCAAGAAATATTCGCTAATAAAGTGCCAATAATAAAACCAGACTGATGTTCAGACAACCATAATATTAAATATGCCAATGAAGATATAAGACATCCAATGATAATTATCTTAGCCCGGCCAACTTTATCAGAGAAGTAACCTGCATAAAAACTTAATATTGATGAAATCGCAATGGATAAAGAGAGAACTAATCCAATCATCGATGCAGTAAAATTAAACTTTGTATATAATATGATGGATATAAAAGGCCATACCATCATTGATGTTGATCTTGTTACAAAAGTCCCCAGAAATAGACCCCATATACATGCCGGTATGGATGTATAATTATTAAGAGAAAAATTTTTCATTGCTATGTTCTTATATTATTTATCTTGATATCTTTTAAGCCAATCATTTAAAATACTTATGAAAGCACATAAAATCCACTCTCCCCTACAAAAAATAAAATGTAGAGGAAATCACTAGGATGATCTGTACGATAAAGCAAATCCAATGATATATGATTTATTCTTAATATATTATCAAAACAGATGTTAATTGCAAACGAAATATGACACTTTTGTTACATGTTAAACGTAGATCAAATGCTGGTGATGTTAGTAAGCAACATAATGACATAAGTACTTTGCACTTTAACAGGCAAAAACGCAGGTAAAAAGGGCCTTTAATCTCAGATAGATACCTTTCAGTTCAATCTTTATCTATTCAAATAGCAATCAAAACTCAGCTTAATCTAATCCCAAAATAAACTGTAATATTATATTCAAAGTGAAATAGATAAATAAAATTGTATTTTAGTTTAATAGCTAAACTCTGGTGGGGATAATTATTATTTATAGATTTATATGAAGCCATCTGAGATTAAAACTGGAAACTATTTCACAGGCCCAAAATATTCAATAACTAAAATTGGGATTAGTAATGAGTTTATTCTTTAATTTCCTTAATGAGAGTAATGGTATATTCAAACCAAGAGAACTGTCTTATCATCTCAACTCATTTGATACTAACTATGAAGGATTACTCGCGATGGGTACCTGGCTTATCTATGCCTTATTATCAGCGTTTACTGCCGCTTTGGTCGCTATCTTCGGAAAAATCGGTTTGCAAAATCTTGATGCCAATACAGCAACAGCAATACGCGCAGTCATTATGGCGTTGTTTCTTGTCGGCGTCGTTGTAGTACAGGGAAAATTAAATCTGGTTAGTGAAGTGCTGGCAAACCGCAAGGCGTTGCTTTTTATCGTTTTAAGCGGTGTGGCGGGGGCATTGTCATGGCTGTTCTACTTTCTGGCAATCAGAAACGGCAATGTTTCTCAGGTTGCCCCGATTGATAAACTCAGTGTCGTGTTTGCTGTTATCTTGGCCGTTATCTTATTTGGTGAAAAGATATCATTTATGGCCGCAGGTGGTGTTGCACTGATCACTGCCGGCGCATTAATGGTTGCCTTGGGCTGAAAAATAAAAAATCCGCAAAAGCCATTTCACCATTGCGGATTCTTTTTAATCGAATAAAAGATCAACCTGCGGCAAAAACCTGGTTAACAATATCCAGTGCTTCCTGCTCAATTTTCTGCCGGTGCTCAGGACCAAGGAGGCTTTCACAATAAATTTTGTAGGCTTCTTCTGTCCCCGATGGGCGAGCGGCAAACCAGCCGTTTTCTGTTATCACTTTTAAGCCGCCTATTGACGCTCCGTTACCAGAAGCTTTTGTCAACCGGGCTGTGATTGGATCACCAGCAAGCTTATCCGCTTTCACCATTTCTGGTGATAACTTGGCTAATAATGCCTTCTGCTGATAAGTTGCCGACGCCTGAATACGGCTATAACTTGGCGTACCGAAGCGAACCGCCAACTTATTGTAATGCTGCTGCGGATTTTCCCCCGTTACCGCAGTCATCTCTGCCGCCAGTAAACACAAGATAATCCCATCTTTATCTGTAGACCACGGCGTACCATCAAAACGCAGGAAAGAAGCTCCTGCGCTCTCCTCTCCGCCAAAGCCCAACTCACCTTTATATAGACCGTCAACAAACCACTTAAAACCTACGGGTACTTCCACCAATTTACGACCAAGATCGGCGACAACCCGATCAATCATGGCACTAGATACCAATGTTTTACCTACCGCAACACTTTCTGACCATTGCGGACGATGGCGGAATAGGTAATCTATCGCAGTTGCCAGATAGTGGTTCGGATTCATCAAACCGGCGGGAGTGACAATACCGTGGCGGTCGTAATCAGGATCGTTTGCAAAAGCCAAATCAAACTTATCGCGCATGGCTAACAAACCCGCCATTGCCCAAGGGGACGAGCAATCCATACGAATGACGCCATCATGATCCAAGTGCATAAAACGGAATGTCTGATCGACTTGATCGTTAACCAACGTCAGATCTAAATTGTAGCGCTCACCGATACGCTGCCAAAATGCAATGCCAGAACCCCCTAAAGGATCAATACCAATTTTCAGCCCGGCCTGTTGGATAGCAGCCATATCAACCACATCGCCCAACGCGCTAACATACGGCTCAACTAAATCCTGCTGATGCAAATATTCACTGCTCAATACCTGAACAAATGGCAAGCGTTTAATGCCTTTCAGACCTTCTGCAAGCAACTCATTAGCACGACGTTCTATAATTGCTGTCAAATCCGTATCTGCCGGGCCGCCATCAGGTGGGTTATATTTAATCCCTCCGTCTTCTGGTGGATTATGGGAAGGGGTAATAACAATCCCGTCAGCCAACGCTTTCCCCAAGCGGTTATAACAAAGGATGGCATGAGAAATCGCAGGTGTTGGAGTAAATCCATTATTTTCCTGCACAATCACGTTCACGCTGTTAGCCGTTAGGACTTCCAATACGGAAATAAATGCCGATTCTGATAAAGCATGAGTATCTTTACCCACATAACAAGGGCCATTAATTCCCCGTTGCTTGCGAACTTCTGCAACAGCCTGAGTAATTGCCAGAATATGCGCCTCATTAAAACTGTGACGCTGAGAACTGCCACGATGACCGGATGTACCAAATTTAACCTTATGCTCAGAGTTCTCCGGCTGAGGATGTAAGGTGTAATACTGTGATGTAAGCTGCGCTACATTTATCAGATCACTTTGGCGGGCAATCTGTCCCGCACGCGGATGATTTACCACTTTAAATCTCCCCTGGACAAGAGCTGCGCTGCACTTTGTGTCAGCACAGCCTTAATCAGTTAAATCGTGCCACATACCTTGTCGATAAAATTGGCTGAGAATTTCATATCCTGCATAATTTGCTCAACCATATTACGCTTACGATCAGTATTGGTGTTAGTAATCACCCAAAAAGGTGTGCCCGGAATGTGACGAGGTTTAGTTTGTTTACCACTGGCGAGTAATGTCTGTTGATCACCAGCAAAATAAACGCGGGTACGACCATGCATAGCATCAGTCGTCTGGGAAAAACTTTCGCTGTTCAAACTATATAATGTAGATAAGATCAACATAAAACGCTCAACAGATTTTTTCTTATCAGAATAGTCATCTGAAAGTAACAATTCACGCATCACACGGACAGAATCACGCTGGCGGACTACCGGCGCTTTCTCCACAGCACTGATAGGCTGTGCATTTTGTACTGGCTGCTCGGCGTTAAATTTCAACATTCGCCGTAAAATATCAGATGCACTTTCACCAATATGTTGTGTGTGGCTGGCAATATAGCGGTAAAGGTCTTCATCAACTTCTATCGTTTTCATTTCTATCCAGTACTGTTCTAAATAAAAAATTTTGACAGATTATAAAGTATAAAAAGAGAAAACAAAACAATTAAAATTTCAATAACTTAAAAGTATTTAAACATGAAAAACAGCATAATAAAATATCCACTTTTCATTTAAAATAAATCAATCAGTTACATAAATATTGTGAATATAAATCTCATTATCATGTTAAAGACTTCCCACAAGCCGGGGAATAAATCATCGCTATATTGCAGAAAGTTTTTATGATGATAGTAAAGAACGTCACAAAACCTATTTATTCATTGTAAAGTGTCATATCAATCTTTTAATACCACCTATTTAAGCGTTGATAATCACATAATGATTTATTCTGACATTACACCCAGATAATAATAAAACCTGGTTGCAACATTTCTGACAATAAATTTAATCAAGGAAGATTAAGCAGCGAAGGGGAAAATTGATTATAGACGGTAAAACAGTTTAAATTCATGGAGATGTATGTCTATCCCCATTAAATCTTGACATAAAATGCATTTTAGTAAATTACACGCCTTTTATTTACATATAATATTTACCACTTGCAAAAAATAAATCGTAACCATATAAATTATATGAAAAAATTGTCAATGTTATTATTATTACATTTTATAGCATTAAGATTTTAAACTAAAACTTTATATTCTGTTTTCAATGTTAATTATAGATAAAATAATCTCACAATTAATTATATAAATCATAATATCTATTCTTTAAATTTATTCTTATAAATTCACAACAACATTATTAAACCAAAATTTCATATGAATACTCGAAAATAAAATAGATTTCCATGTCTTTCAACATTAATATACAGTTGAAATGGTTATATTTTATAAAATTTCAGTCAGATATATACAGTCATTAATTTTGAAATGTATATATCTGCCTTTATAATTTAATCAATAAGTGAAAGTTGTTGCCGTAAATAGGTACCTGAACCTAATAATCCTGGTTGTGGATGAGTAATCAAATAAACAGGAATCTGTTGTATTAACGGTTTAAAACGCCCTTTATCTTCAAATCCATGAAGAAAGTTCGATTGCTTAAAGAACTCAAGGAATCGCGGCACTATACCACCAGCGATATACACACCACCAAAAGTCCCCATATTTAACGCCAAATTTCCGCCAAATCGCCCCATAATTTCACAAAATAGTGTCAAGGCACGATGGCAATATTGACAACTTTCATCCAATGCTCGTTGCGTCACGGTTTCTGGTTCTAAATCTTCCGGCTGACGATGATCCAAGATAGCAATCGCCTGATAAAGGTTTACCAACCCACTACCGGACAAGATTCTTTCTACCGAAACATGCCCAAATTTACGCCGTAAAACGGCCAATATCGCATCCTGTTCTTCACTATTCGCTGCAAAATCTACGTGACCACCTTCACCAGGCAAACTTACCCATTGTTTGTCTACCTTGATCAAATGAGCTACGCCAAGGCCAGTCCCTGCCCCGTAAACCGCTATCGGTTTGTCTTTAACCGCTTCTCCTCCGCCTAATTGAACCTTATGTTCTTCTGTCAGCATTGGAATCGCCATAGATACAGCCGTGAAGTCATTGATCACATCTAATTTTTCTAGCCCAAGCGTCTGTTTCAGCTCACTAATCGAAAATGCCCATTGGTGATTGGTCATTTCTATCCAATCACCATTTATCGGGCAAGCAATAGCGATACATGCATAAGTCACTACTGTTTTTTGCTCCGCCAAATAGTGACTGATAATAGACTCTAATCCGATGTGTTGTTTTGCGCTATATGTTTCGATCCGCTCAATCGCCCCATTTTCCAAATTGCAAAGTGCTAATCTGGCATTAGTACCACCGATATCAGCAACAAGTCCGTAGAAATTCATTTTTATATCCTAATAATTTGCCAGTACAACAATTAGGTAAAGCTTATCCCATCTGGCATTATTGGTATAGATCGTTTAACTATCTGATAATATCGTCCATTTAGCCGGTGTGCCGTACAAGTACTAAAATTACTTACCACATCTTGGTTCTACCTGTTTCCAAGAGGCCATAGTTTGAGTGTTCACATTACTCGTGACTTTTTTTACTGCGGGCCTGCGCTCACGCGCGGTTGTCTCGCTTCGCTCGGCTCAAACCTGCGACCCATTGATTAAAAGTCAACTGCTCTACCGACTGAGCTAACAACCTGACTGTAGGAAAATTATTCTGATTGCGTCTTTTGAGATGGTGGGTCGTGCAGGATGACTCGGCCTACGGCCTCGCCCTTCGGGCCAGCGCTCACGCGCTGTTGTCTCGCTTCGCTCGTCTCGAACCTGTGACCCATTGATTAAAAGTCAACTGCTCTACCGACTGAACTAACAACCTGACTGTAGGAAAATTATTCTAATTGCGTCTTTTGAGATGGTGGGTCGTGCAGGATGACTCGGCCTACGGCCTCGCCCTTCGGGCCAGCGCTCACGCGCTGTTGTCTCGCTTCGCTCGGCTCGAACCTGTGACCAATTGATTAAAAGTCAACTGCTCTACCGACTGAGCTAACAACCTGACTGTAGGAAAAATATTCTAATTGCGTCTTTTGAGATGGTGGGTCGTGCAGGATGACTCGGCCTGCGGCCTCGCCCTTCGGGCCAGCGCTCACGCGCTGTTGTCTCGCTTCGCTCGGCTCAAACCTGCGACCAATTGATTAAAAGTCAACTGCTCTACCGACTGAGCTAACGACCCATCTATAGGAAAACTACTCTAATTGCGTCTTTTGGAATGGTGGGTCGTGCAGGATTCGAACCTGCGACCAATTGATTAAAAGTCAACTGCTCTACCGACTGAGCTAACGACCCATCTGTAGGAAAACTACTCTAATTGCGTCTTTTGGAATGGTGGGTCGTGCAGGATTCGAACCTGCGACCAATTGATTAAAAGTCAACTGCTCTACCGACTGAGCTAACGACCCATACCAAATAGATGTGATATCGCCTGAAACAATCTTAATGAAGTGGTGGGCGATACCAGATTCGAACTGATGACCCCCTCCTTGTAAGGGAGATGCTCTACCAACTGAGCTAATCGCCCACTTCAATAACTATTGCTGCTTCTATACCACTGAATTTATGATTGGTGGGCGATACCAGATTCGAACTGATGACCCCCTCCTTGTAAGGGAGGTGCTCTACCAACTGAGCTAATCGCCCAACCATAAAATCTTTTTCATCACAACGAGATGGTGGGCGATACCAGATTCGAACTGATGACCCCCTCCTTGTAAGGGAGATGCTCTACCAACTGAGCTAATCGCCCGTCGTGATGGGGTCGCATTATAGGGATAGTTCAGAATGAGTCAACGCTTTTTCTAGAGAAAAATATCGTTCGTCTCAAAATTAAACAAGGGTGAGATAATTATCGTCACTATAGGGTACAGTTTAGACAAATACACTGACTTTTCTCAACAACTCCCCGTTAACAGCATTGAGGAATTAAGGTGCAGTGATAAAATAACCCCCCTCTTTTATTACTTAAATCACCGATAACGTTCATTGAAAAGTGAAACGTAATTAAGGCAATCCCCAATGAGTAAAATCAAAACCCGTTTCGCACCAAGCCCAACCGGCTATCTCCATGTTGGCGGTGCTCGTACCGCACTGTATTCCTGGTTATATAGCCGCCATAACAAAGGCGAATTTGTATTGCGTATCGAAGATACTGACCTTGAACGCTCAACTCAGGAAGCTATCAATGCCATTATGGACGGTATGAACTGGTTAAATCTGAATTGGGATGAAGGCCCTTATTATCAGACGAAACGTTTTGATCGCTATAATCAGGCGATCGATCAAATGCTGGAACAAGGAAGCGCTTATCGCTGCTATTGTTCTAAAGAGCATCTGGAAGAATTGCGTGAGACTCAAATGGCAAATGGCGAGAAACCACGTTATGACGGCCGTTGCCGTGATAATTCATGTCAACATAACCCAGATCAGCCCCATGTTGTCCGTTTCCGCAATCCACAGGAAGGTTCTGTTGTTTTTAATGATCGTATCCGCGGCCCCATTGAGTTCAGCAATCAGGAGCTTGATGATCTGATTATCCGTCGTACCGATGGCTCACCAACGTATAATTTCTGTGTTGTTATCGATGACTGGGATATGGAGATCACTCATGTCATCCGCGGTGAAGACCATATTAATAATACACCTCGTCAAATTAATATTCTGAAAGCACTCGGCGCTCCCGTACCAGAATATGCGCACGTTTCTATGATCCTCGGTGATGATGGTAAAAAATTGTCCAAACGTCACGGCGCAGTGAGCGTGATGCAATACCGTGATGATGGCTACCTGCCAGAAGCACTGCTGAATTATCTGGTTCGTCTGGGTTGGTCGCATGGTGATCAAGAAATTTTCAGCATTGAAGAAATGACTGAGTTGTTCAGCCTGGATGCTATCAATAAATCCGCCAGCGCATTCAATACAGAAAAACTGCAATGGCTGAACCATCACTATATTAATACCCTGCCTCCAGAGAAAGTTGCCGTTCATCTAGCATGGCACATGGAGCAACAAGGTATTGATACCCGTAATGGTCCACAGTTGGTTGATCTGATTAAATTACTGGGCGAACGCTGTAAGACTCTGAAAGAGATAGCCGAATCTTGCCGCTACTTCTATGAAGATTTTGCTGAATTTGATGCCGATGCAGCGAAGAAACATTTGCGCCCAGTCGCCCGTCAACCTCTTGAAGTTGTCCGTGCGAAGCTGACTTCAATTACTGACTGGACGCCAGAAAATGTTCATCATGCCATTCAATCCACCGCTGATGAGCTGGAAGTCGGTATGGGTAAAATCGGTATGCCATTGCGGGTTGCGGCTACCGGTGCAGGTCAATCCCCAGGTGTGGATGTCACTATTCACGCTATCGGGCAAACTCGTACTTTATCCCGTATTAATCAAGCGCTGGAGTTCATTGCTCAACGCGAAACTCAATCTTAATTAATGCA
Organism: Photorhabdus akhurstii; assembly: GCF_018448925.1. Lineage (GTDB taxonomy): Bacteria > Pseudomonadota > Gammaproteobacteria > Enterobacterales > Enterobacteriaceae > Photorhabdus > Photorhabdus akhurstii. The sequence continues at coordinate 69,685 of NZ_RCWE01000015.1, forward strand.
TCAAAGGCATCACTTACTACAGGTGATGCCTTTCTGTTTTCCAAAAATCCTATTTAATTGCTACCTCTTTATCACTTTCCCAAACACCTTCTATTTCACTTCAATCCATTGCTCAACCTCTGTTTTGTTAATTGATCATAAAATTGATGGCTTTTTCAACGCTCGTTGTGAGAATGATAAGTTAGCCGTTGACAGTATTTGCAGGGTTTCATATTATGCGCCCCGTTCCATTAATTTTGATTGGGGCTATAGCTCAGCTGGGAGAGCGCTTGCATGGCATGCAAGAGGTCAGCGGTTCGATCCCGCTTAGCTCCACCAAATCCTTTATATTGAGATAAGGTATTTGGTACTAAAATTAGGAAATACCACGCTCGTGGGGCTATAGCTCAGCTGGGAGAGCGCTTGCATGGCATGCAAGAGGTCAGCGGTTCGATCCCGCTTAGCTCCACCAAAATTATCAGGCCCTGAAAGCCATGCTTTCAGGGCTTTGGTTATTCCCATTCATAACCACCATCATCGATTAAAAAACAAACGCCAACCTTGGCTAGCCTTTTTTCAATGGTTTCACCAACGAATCCAGTCCTTCTAGTTTTATTGCTAAAGTCATCTCCATCAGCGCACCCAATTTACCTTGTGGAAATTCCCCCTTACGAGCGAACCACAATAAATACTCTTCCGGTAAGTCAATGAGCATACGCCCTTTGTATTTACCAAACGGCATTGCAGTATTAGCAATTTCTATCAGGTTCTCTTTTTCCATAATTTACACATCTATAAGGAGAAATAGGTGAAAGGGAATCTGCACCATTCATGATGCAATATTCCACGATAAAACATGATCTTTTACAGTACTAAACCGGCAATAGCCGCAGACAAGAAACTGACAAGCGTTGAACCAAATAGTAGTTTCAAACCAAAGCGGGAAACGACATTACCCTGTTTCTCATTCAAGCCTTTAATCGCACCAGCCACAATCCCAATGGAAGAGAAGTTAGCAAAAGAAACCAGGAATACCGACAAAATACCCTGTGAACGAGGAGAAAGTTCTGTCGCAACGGATTGTAAGCTGTGCATTGCCACAAATTCGTTAGCAACCAATTTGGTTGCCATGACGCTACCAACCCGTAATGCTTCATCTGTGGGAATTCCAATTACCCAAGCAAATGGATAAAACACGTAGCCGAGCATCTCCTGAAAACTCTTTTCAAACACCATGCTGAACAAAGCATTAATAGCCGCAATCAGGGCAATGAAACCAATCAACATAGCAGCAACAATGAGAGCCACTTTAAAACCCGCCAAAATATATTCACCTAGCATTTCGAAAAAACTTTGGCCTTCGTGAAGATTGCTCATCTGAATATCTTCTTCACTGTCAACAGCATACGGATTAATCAGCGATAGGATGATAAAGGTACTGAACATATTAAGCACCAATGCCGCTACAACATATTTAGGCGCTAAAATTTGCATGTAAGCCCCAACGATCGACATAGAAACCGTTGACATTGCAGTCGCAGCCATCGTGTACATGCGACGCTCAGACATTTTTCCCAGTACGTCTTTATAAGCAATAAAGTTTTCAGACTGCCCAAGTATCAGAGAACTGACCGCGTTAAATGATTCCAGTTTACCCATGCCGTTGACTTTAGACAGCAGAGTACCAATAAACCGGATGATGATTGGCAATAGTTTGATATGCTGCAAAATACCAATCAGCGCAGAAATAAAGATAATCGGACACAATACATTCAGAAAGAAAAATGCTAGTTTTGCATCCATCATGCCGCCAAAAATGAATTCAGTCCCTTCACCCGCATATTTCAGTAAATGCTCAAACAAACCGGCAAATCCCATGACAAATTCCTGACCAACACCAGAATTCAGGAAAAACCAAGCCAAGATAAGCTCAATAACAAGCAATTGAATAATATAGCGAGGACGAATACTTTTACGGTCATTACTTGCCAAAATAGCAAGGCCGCCAATGACAATCAAAGCTAAGAAGAAATGCAGGATCTGAGACATATCACACTCCAAACACGATAGAAAGCGAGTTTTTATAAACGCATTCTATGCAATAAAAGGCGATCAAATAAGGATATACCCGTTATCTTTCAAGTCGCCTCTTTGTTGGCTGCACTCGCTCACCCCGGTCACATAGTTTGGGGGATTCACTCCCTTGCCGTCGCGATGCATCTTGAAATCCATAGGGTATAGATATCACATTAGACTGAAATAATTCTTACTGTAAATCTTTACTTAATGTGTCTGATCACATTTTTAGCTGAATCGTATAAGATAAGCTTTAAAAACATCTTATCGCGCATGACTGATTATTGAGAAAAACTCTCAATAATCAGTATGTAAACAAAAAATTATTCACCCAATAAACGGATCATTTCTTCTTCATCAATAACCGGAATATTCAACTCATTAGCTTTAGCTAATTTTGAACCGGCAGCTTCACCCGCAATCACCAAATCCGTTTTCTTAGAAACGCTGCCCGTCACTTTTGCCCCAAGTGCAACAAGTTTAGCTTTGGCTTCATCCCTGGATAACTGATGCAATGACCCTGTGAGCACAACTGTTTTACCCGAAAATGGGCTGTCAATTTTCTCAGCTTTTGTTACGACAACCGGTTCCCAGTTGATACCGATATTATCAATCAGATCGTTAATGACTGTTTGGTTATGGGGTTCATTGAAGAAGTTAACAACATGTTTTGCCACCACTTCGCCAACATCTTGAACCTCTTTCAATGCTTCCTCATGAGCAGAACGTAATTTATCCAGTTCGCCAAAGTGAGCAGCCAAATTAGCAGCAGTCGCTTCCCCAACTTCACGGATACCCAACGCATAAAGGAAACGGGCAAAGGTGGTTTTTTTCGCTTTTTCCAACGCATCCACCACATTCTGGGCAGATTTCGGCCCCATGCGATCAAGCCCAGTCAACTTGCCTGCCGTCAGCCTGAAAAGATCGGCCGGGGTTTCGACATACTCTTTATCCACCAGCTGATCGATAATCTTTTCTCCCATGCCGTCAACATCCATCGCCCGACGGGAAACAAAATGCCTAAGTGCCTCTTTACGCTGAGCGCCACACACCAATCCCCCCGTACAACGCGCTACAGCCTCCCCTTCAATCCTTTCAATATCTGCCCCACATACCGGGCAATGTTCAGGGAAAATAACTTCATTACTGTCCTGCGGCCTTCTCTCTTCCAAAACACCGACAACTTGTGGAATCACATCTCCAGCACGGCGGATAATAACCGTATCGCCAATCCGCAAACCTAAACGCTCAATCTCATCCGCATTGTGCAATGTTGCATTACTGACAGTCACTCCAGAGACCAATACTGGCTCCAGACGTGCTACCGGTGTGATCGCGCCAGTACGACCAACCTGAAACTCAACATCACGAACAATCGTCATTTGCTCTTGAGCGGGAAACTTGAACGCCGTTGCCCAACGTGGCGCACGAGCGACAAAGCCTAATGTTTCCTGTAATTCCAGCGAGTTAACTTTGACAACGACACCATCGATATCAAACCCCAATGCGGAACGCTGGTTTACGATATCATGATAAAAATCAATAACCTGTTGACTATCGGTACAAACTTTAACTTTATCGCTGACCGGCAATCCCCATTTCTTAAACTGTATCAATCGCTCGTAGTGACTGGCTGGTAATTCTCCCCCCTCCAATACGCCAACACCATAACAGAAGAAAGCCAATGGGCGTTTAGCCGTAATACGGGGATCGAGCTGACGCAACGAGCCAGCCGCCGCATTGCGTGGGTTAGCAAATACTTTTGCCCCCGTGCGACGCGCCTCCTCATTCAGTTTCTCAAACCCTTTTTGCGGCATGAAAACTTCACCGCGAATCTCAATACGCGCTGGAATATTTTCGCCGAATAGACGCAGGGGAATTGCACAGATAGTCCGTATATTTGATGTAATATTTTCCCCGGTTGTACCATCACCGCGGGTTGCAGCCCGTACCAACTCACCATGTTCATACAACAGGCTGACCGCCAAACCATCCAGTTTCAGCTCACAGCACACCACTAAATCCTGAGTCTCTTTCAGACGGTCACGCACCCGCTTATCAAACGCCAGATAACTCTCTTCATCAAATACGTTATCCAGTGACAACATCGGAATTTCATGGCGGACTTGTTCAAAAGCCGTCAGAGGAGCAGCCCCAACCCGCTGCGTTGGTGAATCTGATGTAATCAACTCAGGGTACTGTTCTTCAAGATCCTTCAATTCCTGCATTAACCGATCATATTCCGCATCAGGGATCTCTGGCGCATCCATGACGTGATACAGATATTCATGATGACGCAGTGTTGTTCTGAGCTTTTCTATTTGTTGAGCCGTTGATTTCATGATTTATAACCAGCGATAAAAAGCCCCCGGCTGGCGGAGGCTTGAACATTCGATAATTGATTATACCTGAACACCAAGTGTGCTGCGAATACGCGCTTTATACAATTCGATTTTTTGCGGTGTCAGCATTTTTCGCTCATCATCAAGCACCACGCCCCCAACATCAGAGGCAATACGCTGAGCTGCCTGTAACATCAGTTTAAAATTCTGATTAGATTCTCCGTAAGAAGGGACTACCATAAACATGGAAATCCCCGGAGTTGTAAAATCAGCCATTATTTCAGGATTAAATGAACCCGGTTTCACCATATTTGCCAAACTAAACAGTACCGGGCCACTACCTGATGGGTTCACGTGACGGTGAAAAATCTGCATTTCCCCAAACTGGAAGCCAGATTGCAGAATACTTTGCAGCAAGGGTTCACCATTCAATTCCTGGCCGTGGTGTGCTGCTACGTGAAGAACCAAAACGATTTCTTTCACCTTGGGCTGAGTTTCTTTTTCGCCAACCGCCTCTTGAGACTTTTCTTCAATCGCAGATCTGTTTTTTTCAGGCTCGTTCTGCTCTTCGAATTCAAACAGACCGAGTTGGGGTTCCTGCTCTTCTATGACTGCTTTTCTCGCTGTCGTCTCAGGCTGATGACCCGTCAGCAACGGATCATCGCTTTCTTCAAGCGTTGCAGCATCAATTTCAGTCAACTTTTGCTGACGGCGCTCGATAGCTGGCTCAGCTTTATACTCCTGATGAGATTTCACCTGTTTATGGGCATAAGGCTTTTGCTGATTGCCGAACGCTTCATCGTCACTGTCATCGACGAAACTGTTCTGACGATCATGTTTATGACGTTTGACTGGGCGATCACGAAAAAGCGAAGAACGCTCTTTACGGCTGGTCCACAACCCATGTAACAGCAAAGCTATTATTGCTATCGCACCAACAATGATTAATATCAGACGCAAATCCTGCATCATTGCGATCTCTGTTGTTTAATTAAGTATGCCACCACGGCGGAATATTTTCTGTATTAACTGTATTTGTCAAATAACACAAGTGCAAGCTTATACACACTTTTCTTATCAGAAAGATGCCTAATAAGCCCCTTTTGCGTTCTTTTTATACAGAACAATACTAGTCAGTCGAAAATCCTACCTATATGATAGCGTTTCAATCACACAGGAGAGAATAGGAAGTATGCTGAATTTGACAAAATTGCCCAAAAATTTGAGCGGCTTTCAGTATTTGATGCAAGGTTGCAAATTAATTACTCGCTCAGGCATTAAAAGATTTGTCCTATTGCCTTTGTTGGCAAATATTTTGTTTCTCGGCGGTTCATTTTGGTGGCTCTATCAGAAACTGGAGAACTGGATCCCTTGGATAGTAAGCAAAGTACCAGATTGGATGCAATGGCTCAGTTATATTTTATGGCCGATGGCCGTGCTCTCTGTTTTGATGATTTTTACTTACTTCTTCAGCACAATAGCGAATTTTATCGCAGCGCCATTCAATGGTCTGCTAGCAGAGAAACTGGAAGCGGATTTAACAGGAATCCCCGCACCGGATACCGGCGTTTTAGCACTCTTCAAAGATGTTCCACGTATCCTAAAACGGGAATTAACCAAGCTGTGCTACTATATTCCACGCGCTCTGGTCTTATTGTTACTCTATTTTATCCCTGTTATCGGGCAAACTGTCGCGCCTGTGCTCTGGTTTATTTTCAGTGCCTGGATGCTATCAATTCAGTATTGTGATTATCCCTTTGATAACCACAAAGTCAGTTTTCCAACAATGCGTAGCGCCCTTCGCCAAAACAAAATAATTAATCTGCAATTTGGAGCAACAGTGAGTATTTTAACCATGATACCCATTGTCAATTTGGTGATTATGCCTATTGCTGTATGCGCGGCGACAGCAATGTGGGTCGATCGCTATCGAGATCAACATGCCCTTCGTATTATGCCATGATATTCATTTAAGTTATTCTTTTAGACAATAAAAATATATTTAAGTTATATTTCCATTAACCGGTTGTTGGCGTATTGTTGACCGGATATCACTAAAAGGAGTTGAAAGACGAGTATGAGTAAAATTTACGAAGATAATTCTTTGACTATTGGTCGTACCCCGTTAATTCGCCTAAAACACTTTGGCAATGGGCGTATTCTGGCAAAAGTGGAATCCCGTAACCCAAGTTTTAGTGTAAAATGTCGCATTGGTTCCAACATGATTTGGGATGCTGAAAAACGCGGTATCCTAAAACCGGGACAAGAATTAATAGAACCCACCAGTGGTAACACTGGAATAGCGCTTGCGTATGTCGCCGCCGCTCGGGACTATAAATTAACGCTGACAATGCCAGAAACCATGAGTATTGAACGCCGCAAGCTCTTGAAAGCATTGGGTGCTCAGTTGATACTGACGGAAGGCGCTAAAGGTATGAAAGGCGCCATTGAGAAAGCTAACGAGATTAAAGCTAGCGATCCCGACCGCTACATTATCCTGCAACAGTTCAGTAATCCGGCAAACCCGGAAATCCATGAAAAAACCACAGGCCCGGAAATCTGGGAAGACACAGACGGTGAAGTGGATGCATTTGTTACCGGTGTAGGGACCGGCGGTACACTAACAGGCGTTACCCGTTACCTGAAAAACACCAAAGGTAAAAATGTCACCGCGGTTGCCGTAGAACCCGAAGAATCACCCGTCATCAGCCAGACTCTGGCCGGTGAAGAAGTGAAACCTGGCCCTCATAAGATTCAAGGTATTGGCGCGGGTTTTATTCCAGATAACCTTGATTTGAAACTAGTTGATCGCGTTTTCAAAATCAGCAGCGAGGAAGCGATTAAAACCGCACGTGAAATCATGGTGAAAGAGGGCATTCTGGTAGGTATTTCCTCTGGTGCCGCCGTTGCGGCAGCGGTAAAACTTTCTCAGGAACCGGAATATAAAGACAAAAATATCGTCGTCATTCTGGCTTCATCAGGTGAACGCTATTTAAGCAGCCCACTGTTTACTGACTTGTCTGATGAATAAAAGTTTTTAAGTAAGTTACTTAGATTTATTGATAAAAAAGCACCTAAATGGTGCTTTTTCTGTGTGGTAGATCAAACTTTTTCACTTTGCCAGATGATTTCTTACAATGGGTCTAGTATTTAACCAATAATAATTATTTCGATGCTCGAAATTAATTAACAGGAGTAGTAGTTTCAGTTAAGTAGTTCCGCGATCTATCTTTACTTCAAACTATCAATCAGAAGCATCGGAAAGAACAATTTTTTTGATAATGAATAAAAATTTTTATTACATTATCAACCTGAGAGTCTATCTCAGTAGACGTCGTTAGTGCTGTTTATTCTTACCAGTAAAAGTAAATACAGACAGCACACATGGCCCGGAAGTTATGGGTCGTACTAAAGAGCGTTCAGAGGCTATTTAGCGCTTTTGCCAGAACATTACTCAGTTCGCTCTTTAGGTAAATAAAATCGTCTTACATGGGATAGGCAGTGAATAAACACTCAAGTTAAAATTTGTCCATTACAAGTTCTTAACTTACATAGCAAAAATCTAAGTTATTGAGGAAACGTTATGTTCCAGCAAGAAGTCACTATTACTGCGCCAAATGGCCTACACACCCGTCCCGCGGCACAGTTTGTTAAAGAAGCCAAAAGTTTCTCCTCCGACATTACACTGACTTCCGGTGGTAAAACCGCCAGTGCCAAGAGCCTGTTTAAACTACAAACTTTGGGGCTTACTCAAGGCACTGTAGTGACTATTTCTGCTGAAGGCGAAGATGAGCAAAGAGCAATCGAGCATCTGGTTAAGTTGATGGCAGAACTGGAATAATTTTCCATTGACCGCAAAGCCAGTCAAGATCCAGAGATTGTGAATATACCCTATGGATTTCAAGATGCATCGCGACGGCCAGGGAGTGAATCCCTGGGAGCATAGCAAACTATGTGACCGGGGTGAGCGAGCGCAGCCAACAAAGAGGCAACTTGAAAGATGACGGGGTATAAACAGGTATTCACTTAGCCGTTCCTCATCCCCGGATAAACTTTTATCTGGGGATGTCAGTTTAAATGCATGTCCTAAAACAGCAAACCATCTGCGGGCTGGCTCTTTAAAGAATAATTATTAGTAGTTAGGTAACATCATGATTTCAGGCATATTAGTATCACCAGGCATCGCTTTCGGTAAAGCACTATTACTGAAAGAAGACCCAATCATTGTCAATCAGAAAAAAATCAGCCAAGAACAAGTCGAACAAGAAATTTTCCATTTCAAGCAAGGCCGTGAAAAAGCTTCATCCCAGCTAGAAATCATCAAGAATATAGCCGCAAAAAACCTCGGAGAAGAAAAAGCTGAAATCTTCGAAGGACATATCATGCTATTGGAAGATGAAGAACTTGAGCAAGAAATTATTTCGTTAATCAAAAACGATTTCAGAACTGCGGATGCCGCGGTCTATTCCGTTATTGAAACTCAGGCCCAAGCCCTTGAAGAATTGGATGATGAATACCTGAAAGAACGTGCCACAGACGTGCGTGATATCGGTAAACGCTTATTGAAAAACATTCTGGGTATGCCCATTGTTGATCTTGGCTCAATTTCAGAGGAAGTCATTCTGGTTGCCAACGACCTGACTCCATCGGAAACCGCACAACTTAATCTGGAAAAAGTACTCGGTTTTATTACCGATTTAGGTGGCCGAACTTCCCACACGTCAATCATGGCCCGCTCTCTTGAACTGCCAGCGATCGTCGGTACCACCCAAGCGACAACAACCATCCAGAATGGCGATTATCTCATCCTGGACGCGGTAAATAATCACATTTATATCAATCCATCTGATGCGGAAATTGAACAGCTAAAAAAGGCCAAAAACGAATATCTGGCGGAAAAAACTGAACTTGCAAAGTTGAAAGATCTCCCGGCGATGACTCTTGATGGTCATCAGGTTGAAGTCTGTGCCAATATCGGTACCGTCCGTGATGTGATTGGCGCTGAACGCAATGGCGCCGAAGGCGTCGGTTTATACCGTACAGAATTTCTGTTTATGGATCGTGATGCGCTGCCAACAGAAGAAGAACAATTCCAAGCTTATAAAGCTGTTGCCGAAGCAATGGGCAGTCAGGCGGTTATTATACGTACGATGGATATCGGTGGTGATAAAAATCTACCCTACATGAATCTGCCGAAAGAAGAGAATCCATTCCTTGGTTGGCGTGCAATTCGTATTTGCCTTGATCGAAAAGAGATCTTACATTCTCAGTTACGTGCTATCTTACGTGCATCTGCTTTCGGTAAACTACGCATTATGTTTCCAATGATTATTTCTGTAGAAGAAGTACAGGCACTGAAAGCAGAACTTGAATTGCTGAAAGGTCAGCTTCGCGAAGAAGGTAAAAAATTCGATGAAGCGATCGAAGTGGGGGTGATGGTAGAAACACCAGCTTCCGCAGTTATTGCTCATCACCTGGCAAAAGAAGTTGACTTTTTCAGTATTGGGACAAACGATCTAACTCAGTATACTCTTGCTGTAGACCGCGGTAACGAGTTGATTTCTCATCTTTATAACCCGATGCTACCAGCAGTATTGAGCCTGATTAAGCAAACCATCGATGCTTCACACGCTGAAGGTAAATGGACGGGGATGTGTGGCGAGCTTGCAGGTGATGAACGTGCTACATTGTTGCTATTAGGTATGGGACTGGATGAGTTTAGTATGAGTGCGATTTCTATTCCCCGCATCAAGAAAATCATTCGTAATACGCGTTACGAAGATGCAAAAGCGCTAGCTGAGCAAGCCCTGTCTCAGTCTACCGCTCAGGGGTTGATAGAATTGGTTGATACCTTCATCAAAGAAAAAACACTTTGCTAACAATATCGGTTAACGCGGTCCAGTATAAACAATTAGGAGAAGATTCATGGGTCTGTTTGATAAACTGAAATCTCTAGTTTCAGATGATAAAAAAAACAGCGGCACTATTGAAATTATCGCACCTTTATCTGGTGAGATTGTCAATATTGAAGATGTTCCAGATGTTGTTTTCGCCGAGAAAATTGTAGGCGACGGTATCGCTATAAAACCCGCCGGCAATAAAATAGTCGCACCAGTTGATGGAACAATCGGTAAAATATTTGAAACCAACCATGCGTTTTCTATCGAATCGGACAGCGGTATTGAGCTATTTGTCCATTTTGGTATTGATACGGTTGAACTTAAAGGCGAAGGCTTTAAGCGTATTGCTGAAGAAGGTCAGCGTGTACAAAAAGGTGATTTAGTTTTGGAGTTCGATCTTAAACTCCTTGAAGAAAGAGCAAAATCGACCCTGACACCTGTTGTTATTTCCAACATGGATGAGATTAAAGAGTTATCCAAGTTGAGTGGTTCTGTCACTGTTGGTGAAACCCCCATTATGCGGATTAAAAAGTAGCGACACTAAACTGTCACAATACCATTTTCATCTTAAAAAACGGCCGACAATCACGGCTGTTTTTTTATCTCTTATCTTCGATTTACACCATTTTCCAGTGAAAATTGGCTAATGTGAGCAGAGCTTGCCGCCTCTTTTACTCTACTCACGCTGAATGTATAACCGAATTAATTAAATACTCCGGTAGAAAGATATCTATCGCCACGGTCGCAGATAATGGCAACAATGACAGAACCTGGATTTTGTGCTGCAACACTTAATGCTCCAGCAACAGCACCGCCGGAACTGACCCCACAGAAAATTCCTTCTTTCTGAGCTAATAAACGCATGGTATCTTCAGCTTCCTGCTGAGTGATATCCAGCACTTGATCAACTAACTCCTTGCGGAAAATGCCAGGCAAATAAGCCGGCGACCAACGGCGAATACCTGGAATATGGCTATCCGCCGCCGGCTGTAAGCCAATAATCTGTACACTATTAGATTGGCTTTTTAAATAGCGGCTAACACCGGTAATGGTTCCCGTCGTTCCCATACTGGAAACAAAATGCGTAATACGCCCTTGCGTCTGTTGCCAAATTTCAGGTCCTGTCGTCGTAAAATGCGCTAAAGGATTATCCGGGTTATTGAATTGATCAAGAACTTTGCCTTCGCCATTACGCTCCATTTGCTGAGCTAAATCACGTGCGCCTTCCATGCCCATTGCTCTACTCACCAAAATCAGTTCTGCACCATAAGCTCGCATAGAAGCCTGACGCTCAAGGCTCATATTATCAGGCATCAATAATTTAAGATGATAACCTTTTACTGCGGCAATCATTGCCAACGCAATACCCGTATTTCCGCTAGTGGCTTCAATCAACACGTCACCGGGAGAAATTTCACCGCGCAATTCAGCCTGCTGAATCATTGATAGCGCTGTTCTGTCTTTTATCGAGCCGGCCGGATTATTACCCTCAAGTTTTACCCATATTTCCACCCCTAGCTTATCGGTGATTCGTTGTAATTTTATCAGCGGGGTATTACCTATAAAATGTTCCAAGCTTGCCACAGCTATTACCCAAATTTTATTTAATAGAACAGCGAAATAACCATATTCAGACACATATCGCAAGACCTTAAATAAAAAATGCCCATCCCTGGCGGTAAGGAGATGAGCAAAATGGTACCAACCAAATCTTAAGTAATTATCAAGCAGTTTGGGCTAAACTCAGTGTTTGCAATTGTTTATCGCCCGCATATAAACGTGCTTCAGTGCCACCAATAAAATAACGGCTTCCTCTTGTAGGTACTGAAGTTTCATCAAACCAAATAACAGCAACCGACTCATGATGCCAACCTAGAGGCTGGACCGAAAGCTGCCAGAAATGCCCTCTAGGACTGACCTCAGTCACTTGTACCGGCAACGGGCTGGAAGGTGTCGGTTGCGAGTTCATCATGATATCCCACGGACGTAGGAATACATCGACATTCCCCTGATGGATTGGCGTCACATTGAGAGGTAAGTGCTGTCCGCCAATCAATAGCTGCGAGCCTTTAATCTCACCATCAAAATGATTGACCTCCCCTAGAAACTCCATCACAAAACGGCTTGCCGGATAACGCCATACCTCTTGTGGCGTAGCGACCTGTTCAATATTCCCTTGTCTCATGACAACAACCCGGTCAGCCACTTCCATCGCTTCTTCCTGATCGTGAGTGACAAAGACACTGGTAAATTTAAGTTCTTCATGGAGCTGGCGTAGCCAACGGCGTAATTCCATTCTTACCTGCGCATCCAGTGCGCCAAACGGTTCATCAAGTAATAGAATTTGTGGTTCAACAGCCAATGCTCTTGCCAATGCTACCCGCTGCTTTTGCCCACCAGAAAGTTGCGATGGATAGCGTTCAGCAAGATGCGTTAATTGCACCATCTCCAGCAACTCCATAACCTTACGGCGGATAGCCGCCATATTCGGACGCTTACGTCGTGGCAGTACTGTCAACCCAAAAGCAACGTTATCAAACACGGTCATATGCCGAAACAGTGCATAATGCTGAAATACGAACCCAACTTGCCGATCTTTAGCATGCATACGGCTAACATCTTGCCCGTGGAAACTCAGTTTCCCCTCGGTTTGTTGTTCCAGACCAGCAATAATCCTCAACAAGGTTGTTTTACCGGAGCCTGACGGACCAAGCAGAGCAATCATTTCTCCAGAAAAAATATTCAGAGTGACATCGCTCAGAACCTGAGTCCGACCAAAATATTTACTGATATTGTTAATTTCAATACTCATATTCTGCTCCTACCTTAACCATGTTGGCGACTTAACCGCCACTGCAAAGCACTTTTAACTATCAAAGTGATAATTGCCATCAATGCCAACAATGCCGCCGCGGTAAATGCCCCTACTGTGTTGTAATCTTGATGCAGTAGTTCAACCTGCAACGGCAATGTGTAAGTTTCACCACGAATAGCGCCGGATACCACTGAAACAGCGCCAAATTCACCAATCGCCCGGGCATTGGTTAAAACCACACCGTATAACAACGCCCAACGAATATTAGGTAACGTCACCCGCCAAAACATTTTCCAGCCAGACGCCCCCAATAAAATTGCAGCTTCATCCTCTTGGCTCCCTTGACTAAGCATCATCGGCACCAGTTCTCGAACAACAAACGGACAAGTCACAAATATCGTTACCAAGACCATCCCCGGCCAGGAAAACATCAATTGGATATCATAGGGTTCCAGCAAACTCCCTGCCCAACCATTCGAACCATAAAATAATAAGTAGAGCAGTCCAGCTACGACCGGCGAAACAGCAAACGGAATGTCGATCAATGTCAATAAACATTGCCGCCCCGGAAATTGAAAACGCGTCACCAGCCAAGCGAGCATGACGCCAAAAATTAGATTCACCGGAACAGTAATTAATGCGATCAGTATCGTTAACCAGATGGCATGCAACATATCAGGATCTAAAAGATTCTCAGTGACTACCTCAACTCCTTTAGAAAAGGCGGTCATAAATATCCAGACAATGGGGATCACTAACAGTAAGATTGAAAACAATACGCCTGTTATGATCAACGTCCATTTACCCCAATTTATAGGTAGTCGTTGCGCTACATGAGATTCAGATAATTCAACCATTAATGCCCTCCAATCCGTTTACCAAAGCGGCTTTGCAGAGTATTAATGCTAAACAGTAAGATCAGGGATATTGCCAATATAACCGATGCAATAGCACTGGCCGCTGGGTAATCAAACTCCTGTAAGCGGATGAAAATCATCAGCGATACTACTTCTGTTTGCCATGCAATGTTACCGGCAATAAAGATCACGGCACCAAATTCCCCCAAACTGCGGGTAAAAGAGAGTGCTGTGCCGGCAATTAAAGCGGGAGACAATTCTGGCAACACAACCCGCCAAAAAGTTTGCCAACGATTAGCGCCTAATGTTTGAGCTGCTTCTTCATATTCTGGCCCTAGCTCTTCAAGTACCGGCTGAATAGTTCGCACTACAAATGGCAGGCTTGTAAACGCCATCGCCACCGCAATACCTAACCAAGTATTGACTACTTTCACATCAAAGTGCCCAAGCAAAGAGCCATACCAACCACTAACAGAGAATAGCGTTGCCAATGTCAATCCCGCTACCGCAGTAGGTAACGCAAAAGGGAGATCCATCAAACCATCTAATAAGCTACGGCCTGGGAAACGATAGCGAGTTAAAATCCATGCCATCAGCATACCAAACACCGCATTAAACAAGCTGGCAACCGCGGCTGCCAACAATGTCACTTTATAAGCCGCCACAACTTGGGGATTAGCAATGACCTGCCAATACTGTTCCCAAGTCATACTGGAAAGCTGCACAACTAATGCGCTCAGAGGTAACAATAAGATCAAGCAGGTATAGAACAGGCTACTGCCTAAGCTTAACCCGAAACCAGGCAATACTCGCTTACTGGATCTCGAAAACATTACTTATGCCCCTCGGCCAGCAATTGATCCAGTATGCCGCCAGTATTGAAATGGGTTTTCATCACTTGCGGCCAACCACCAAATTGATCCTCCAATCGAAACAGCTTGGTTGCTGGAAAACGGGCTTTCTGCTGAGCCATCACGTCTTTATCACTGACACGATAATTAAAGCTGGTAATGATCTGCTGTGCCTGTGGGCTATAAAGATAATTTAGATAAGCTTTGGCCACTTTCTCTGTACCGTTTTTCGCAATATGCTTATCAACCCAAGCCACTGGGAATTCTGCCAGAATACCTACCGGTGGAACGATCACTTCATATTTATCATCACCATACTGCTTGCGAATGTTGTTCACTTCAGATTCGAAACTGATCAGTACATCACCCAAACCACGTTCAATAAATGAAGTTGTCGCCCCTCGACCGCCAGTATCAAACACGGCGACATTTTTCAGGAAATGCTTCATCCACTCACGAGTTTTTCCTTGATCTCCACCATTTTCCTGCTGAATAGCTCCCCAGGCGGCCAAATAAGCATAACGGCCATTACCGGAGGTTTTAGGGTTTGGGAAGACTAATTTGACATCCTGACGCACCAAGTCATCCCAATTACGAATATTTTTGGGGTTGCCTTTACGTACAAGAAACGCCATCGTGGAATAGTAAGGTGAACTGCTATTTGGCAGACGGTTCTGCCAATCAGCCGATATCAGCTTGCCGCGATCATGCAAAATTTGCACATCCGTTACCTGATTGTAAGTCACCACATCAGCCCGCAATCCTTGAAGAATCGCCAGTGCTTGTTTGGAGGAGCCGGCGTGGGATTGTTTGATTATCAATTTGTCTTGTGGATACTGTTCATTCCACTGTTTTTCAAATTCAGGATTCAGTACAGAAAATAACTCACGCGCAACATCATAAGAGCTGTTTAACAGCTCTACAGCAAAGACATGACTGCTGCCTAATAAAGTTACTACTACCAGTCCGTTTAGTATTGTATTTTTTACTGAATACTTTTTCATTTCTCACCTTATCCGTTATTTCATCAAATAACGCGCCAGTGACTAATGTATCCAGTTTATTTATAACAGGGTAGATAACTATCACCGTTTAATATACTAAATTGCAATTAGAAAGCATGAAACGCAATAAGCTGACAGGAATAGCAAGGTTTTTGAATTAAAGAATGCGGGCCTGTTACGGCTCCGCAAGAGGAACCTAAACCGACTCAGTTGGTGCTTTAATTAGGAACGCTTATCGCTTCCAAATGATACGTTCCACTTTCCAATTTTTCAGCACATCATCAGAAGGAATCAAACCTTCAGGACCACTCCAATGACCTGTAAACAGATAACTAACATGTCTGCTCTGTGGAGATGTACAGACAATAGCGCTTTTCTCTGATTCACCTACCGTGTTTTGGCAAGCGCCAAATGCCCTGCTATAAAGTGCCGAAAATGGCATACCAACCTTTGTTCCCCAGACGGTTTCAATATTTTCATCCAGCACTTCAATACGACCGATTTTTCCATCGGCTTGACCAAATAGCGCTATCTTCAATTGATCACCGTCCATTGCTTGAAAGAGTGTCACCAATTGGCCATTTTTTGTTTCCATACCGCTACGTAAGTGGTACTTTCCATCCAATCCCTTCTCTATTGCCTCTTTATTCATTGCTGTCAGACTATTTATTTCTCCTACACCCTGATCTGAGATTTTTAAGGAACTGCCAAACCAGCTAAAAGGAGACAAATTCGACCATGAAAAACCCGATGAACCCGTACAACCGGCCAGTAACAATGCACCACTTATTGTGATAAAACGCAATCCTGTCAACATGTTAGTTAAAGTATACTTCTGCATAACTGATTCCCTTATAGCTCAATACAGCGATAGGCACTGAGACATCACATCTGATTGTTAGTTTCAGAGAATATTTAAATTAATTACTTTAGATTAATATTTTATTGATAAAATACAACTTAGCGGTATTATTACCTCCCCCTAAAAATCATCACTATTAGTAAGGTCAATATGATGAAAAAAATATTTATAACCACCGCCTTGATTACTTTGTTCAGTATGCCGTCAATAGCTCAAACCTCACAGACGCAATTTGGTGGTTTTTCCGGTCCCGATTCAACACAACCCCCCGTCCAAGCAGCACCACAAGGTGGTTTTGTCGATCACAATGCAAGAGTTTCCACCACCCAACAAGTTAAAAATATGAGAGATGACAGTTGGGTCGTACTGGAAGGGCATATTGAATCCCGTATCCACAGTGATCACTTCATATTCCGCGATAATGCAGGAATTGTTGAAGTGGAAGTTGATCATAAATACTGGAATGGCCAAACGATAACACCTCAAGATAGAGTCCGTCTTGAAGGTGAAGTCGATAAAGAGTGGAATGGTATGACTGTTGATGTGAAAAAAGTCACTAAATTAAACTAATAATTGAACTAATGGCTTGTGGCTGAGTGGAATGCTTTCACTCAGCCATATTCTAAACTCAATATTCCTGATCACCAATCAAACGCTTACTGAAAATAACGCTCTCTTGATAACGATCTTCATATTCCAGTTTTTCACACATATAGATAGTGGCATCATTATCTTCAGGAACAATAAGAACTATTTTTGGACAACCACGGGCAATCAATTTCTTTTCTAATCGGGCAATTAATGCATTCGCAATTCCCCTACCGCGAAATTCAGGATGAACTCCCAAATAATAAGCAGAGCCACGATGACCATCATAACCACCCATAATCGTCCCAACTACTTCACCAGCCACTTCCGCGACTAAAAACAGGTCAGGATCATGAGTCAATTTACGCTCAATATCCACTTCAGGATCAACACCAGGATTAAGTAAATCGCAGCGTTCCCATAAGGTGATCACTTCTTCAAAATCATCTTGTCGAAATACCCGAATTTCCATCCCTAACCAACCTGTTTTTATCGAAATAACTATTTTCTCATTATCTCCGCTTTAACACCGGAATCAATACGAAAATGCGTTCTCTTCCACTATTCTTTTCCACTAACAGCTATAATATAACGTTCACCATATCATAATAGGGAAAGAATCATGAATACACCAAACATTAATCAGATTAAATCTTTTTTCCTTTCATTACAGGATGAAATTTGCCGACAACTAGAACAGGCAGACGGCAAAGCAAAATTTACTGAGCAATGCTGGCAACGAGAAAAAGGCGGCGGAGGCCGTAGTCGAATTATGAAAGAAGGCGCGATATTCGAACAAGCAGGCGCTAATTTTTCTCATGTATCAGGAGACATACTTCCCTCATCAGCAACAGCTCTCCGTCCTGAACTGGCCGGTCGACATTATCAAGCAATGGGCGTCTCTCTGGTTATTCATCCTTTGAATCCCTATATACCAACCAGTCATGCTAATGTTCGGTTCTTTATTGCAGAAAAAGAGGGTGAAGCGCCAGTATGGTGGTTCGGTGGCGGCTTTGATTTAACACCTTATTATGGTTTTAAGGAAGATGCTATTCACTGGCACACCACCGCCAAAAATATATGTCAACCTTATGGAGAAGATGTTTATCCAAAATATAAAAAATGGTGTGACAATTATTTTTATATTAAACATCGTGATGAAGCCCGTGGAATTGGTGGCTTATTTTATGACGACTTAAATACGCCTGACTTTGAACATTGTTTCAATTTCACTCAAGATGTAGGTAAAGGTTTTCTTTCTGCCTATTTGCCGATTGTAGAAAAAAGGAAAGACATATCGTGGGGTGAACGTGAACGACAATTTCAATTATATCGCCGTAGTCGCTATGTAGAATTTAACCTCGTTTGGGACAGAGGAACCTTATTTGGATTACAAAGCGGAGGACGAACAGAATCTATCTTAATGTCCATGCCACCATTAGTTCGCTGGGAATATGATTATCACCCTGAACCAGGATCTGCGGAAGCCGCTTTATATATCGACTTTCTACCAGCAAAAAACTGGATATGATTTTTTATCATGTTAGGAATATTATAAAAAACTATTCCTAACTATTTATATTTTTATTACAGCCAATGTAAGAATCCCTCACATAAAAAAACTTAACAATTTATTAACAACCCCTTAACACAAAAGAAGCAGGCTGGACCTGATGACTATCTGCTGGAAACGTGTTTAATATGAACCCGTACCTAAAGAGTACCTCTAATTAATAACTAAAAATTTATTCCAGGAGATATTTTATGCAAATACAAAACAATAACTACAGAGGCGTAATACCGCCGTACATTCTTCAAAATATCTATAATAATGACAATGAAAAGAAGAAAGTATTAATGACATTAAATCACACTCAGAGTTTAATGTTGGATAATGTTATTAAAGAATCTTCCGATGATTCCGGCGATGACGATAAAGTTACTAATACAACTATACATCGTTCTATTCACGATGCAGAAAATAAACGCAAGTTGCCGGGAAAATTAGTACGAGATGAAGGAGATCCAGATAACGGAGATAAATCAGTTGATAACGCATATAGATATTTAGAAGCAACTTACAATTTCTATAAAGAAGTTTTTAATCGCAACTCATTAGATGATAAAGGAATGAAATTGATTGCCACCGTGCATTATGGCGAAGAATATATGAATGCATTCTGGGGCAACGGACAAATGGTATTTGGCGACGGAGATGGTAAAACCTTTAATGATTTCACAACCTCTGTCGATGTGATCGGCCATGAATTATCACATGGTGTTATTGAAAAAACCGCAGATTTGGTCTATTTCTTCCAGTCTGGCGCGTTGAATGAATCAATAGCGGATGTTTTTGGCTCATTAGTAAAACAACATTACCTGAAACAAAAAGCTGATGAAGCAGATTGGGTTATGGGAAGTGAATTGCTGGGCAAAGATATTAAAGGTGTAGGGATTCGTTCACTGAAAAAACCTGGCAGCGCATATGATGATGAAACTCTCGGTAAAGATCCACAGCCTGGTCATATGGATGATTATAAAGACTTGCCGATTTACAGAGACAATGGTGGTGTTCATATTAATTCGGGTATTCCTAATAAAGCCTTCTATAATCTGGCGATAAAATTAGGTGGATATGCCTGGGAAAAAGCAGGAAAAATATGGTACAACACTTTGTTGGATAAAGAGCTTGCCCGGGATGCTAATTTCGTAGCCTTCGCCAAGTTAACAATTAAACATGCTCGTGAGTTATTTGATGAGGATGTTGAAAAAGCAGCAATTGATAGCTGGACAGAAGTGGGCGTTAAAGTGAAGGAAGATAAAAATAAAGACGATAAGGGCGGTGACAAAGGCGATAAAGGCGGCGACAAGGACGATAAAGGCGGCGATAAAGACAAAACTAAAGATAAAACTGAAGAGTAATCTATAAACATATCGCTGGCTTAACGCCAGCGATATTTTATTATTTGTAATACCTGACTTGTAAAAAATATATCTAATAGAAGATGCCAAAATTGTTAAAGACGAATTTCACGCTATACTAAACAGACCTGAAAAATAACCGTAAAAATTTGGTATATTATGAATAATAAAACTCTCAAACTCACAACTGATAGTAAAATTACAATTTCCCTACAAGGAGGATTTGCCGCTACGCCTGGCCTTAACCAAGATAAAACAGTGAATTTAGAATCATTGTCTTCACACCAACAACAGTTATTTCTTCAAGCTATAGAACAAGACTTTTCCGATTCTATGCCATCAGCGCCATATCCTGATCAAGATTATTATCTGCTTAGTATCGTCAATGGAAATGAAGAACACCATTTCACCCTTCCTGAGTCAGATGCACCAGAAATCATTAACCAGATATGGGACGCCGACAAAAAGGGTGGTTAATCACCACCCCTTTTCCTATTAGCATTAACGCTTTTTCAGATGCGCCATCAGACGTTTACGTTTACGCATTTGATTAGGTGTCAACGTATTACGTTTGTCAGCATAGGGATTTGCCCCTTCTTTAAACTGAATCCGAATGGGCGTCCCCATCACCTTTAGGGATCGGCGAAAATAGTTCATCAGATAACGCTTATAAGAATCAGGCAAATCAGTTACCTGATTACCGTGGATCACAACAATTGGTGGATTATAACCACCGGCATGAGCATATTTCATTTTCACCCTGCGACCACGGATCATCGGCGGTTGATGATCTTCTTCGGCCATATGCATGATACGGGTTAGCAGTGAAGTATTGACACGGCGAGTGGCGCAATCATAAGCTTCAAGAATCGAGTCAAACAGATTCCCCACTCCACTGCCATGTAGAGCGGAGATAAAATGTACTCTGGCAAAGTCAACAAAACCAAGGCGATAATCCAGCATCTCCTTCACACGCTCTTTATCTTCTTGCGACATGCCATCCCACTTATTGACCGCAATGACCAATGAGCGTCCACTATTAAGAATAAAACCCAATAATGACAAATCTTGATCGGAAATGCCTTCTCGCGCATCGATCACCAGCAATACAACATTAGCATCTTCAATCGCTTGAAGGGTTTTGATGACTGAAAATTTTTCAACCGTTTCAGTGATCTTACCGCGCTTACGTACCCCTGCGGTATCAATAAGGATATATTCGCGGCCATTGCGCTCCATTGGAATATAAATACTGTCACGAGTAGTGCCAGGCATGTCGTAAACCACAACCCTTTCTTCACCCAAGATACGGTTAGTCAACGTAGATTTACCCACATTTGGCCTACCGACAATAGCTAATTTCAATGGCAGAGTTGATGGATCAAAATCCTCCTCCTCTTCTACCATCTCAATTTCATTCTGTTCCTGCTCTGCCCAATAAGCCGCGTTGGCTTCTTCCTCAGTCAGCTCAACCTCTTCTTCTTCACCTTTACCAGAGAAAGGTAACAGTACTCGTTCAATAAGCTGGGTGACGCCACGACCATGAGAAGCAGCGATAGAGTAGATATCCCCCAATCCGAGGGAATAAAATTCAGCAATAGCGGTATCAATATCCACACCGTCGGTCTTATTCGCGACCAAAAAAGTGGCTCTTTCGCGGCTACGTAGATGTTTTGCTATCGCGTGGTCTGCTGGCATCAGTCCGGCGCGAGCATCTACCATAAACAGAACAATATCGGCCTCTTCAATCGCCATCAAAGATTGAGCTGCCATATGGGTTTCTACACCCTCTTCAGTGCCATCGATACCACCGGTATCAATGATGATAAACTCCTGCCCTTCAACCTCAGCTCGACCATATTTACGGTCGCGAGTCAAACCTGGAAAATCCGCTACCAGCGCATCTCTTGTACGGGTTAAACGGTTAAATAATGTGGACTTACCCACATTTGGGCGCCCTACCAGAGCGACGACAGGTATCATTTGTTGATGCCTCATGACTTAATTTGAAATTAGTATTCTGCTGTTCATCACAACAGAACACTAAAAAGACGAAACGGCTCCTGTTCTCTCCAGGAGCCGTAGGACTATAGCTAACGCTTTACTTTATTTCCGGTAAACAGGCAGTAAGCAATACTCAACGGGTAAACAGATAAACCGTACCGTCTTTCGCCTGTACCATTAATTTATCACTGGCTACAACCGGACGGCTCATTAAACCAGAACTATCAACTTTATGTTGAGCAACAAACTTACCGTCATCCATATTCAGCCAATGCAGATAACCTTCACTGTCACCGACAACCAGATAGCCATTATACATTTCAGGCGCGGTTAAATTACGGTGTTGCAATTTTGTCTGAGTCCACAAAGTTACGCCATCACTTTGACGCAGCCCCATAACCCGATCGTTTTGGTCAACAATATAGATATTATCACCAGAAACAACCATCTCGTTCACTGAACCCAAATCGCGCTTCCAGAGGATCTGACCTGAACGCATATCAAGCGCCACCAGATTACCGTTATAAGCTATTGCATATATCACGCCCTCAGAAATAACCGGTGTCGTATCAACATCATTAAGACGACCGATTTCTGTAGAGCTAGTTACCTGAGAAATACGTTGTTGCCAAATCAACTGCCCCTGAGAAATCAAGACGGCGTTGACACGACCATTATCCCCACCGACGATAGCAGCACCGTAAGCCGCGGCAGGCGCCGATTCACCACGCAATGATAATGATGGCGAATCCAAATTAACAGACCATCGCACTTTACCATCAGACTCACTTAATGCCTGCAACATCCCATTGCTAGTATGAATCAATACCAAACCATCGCTCACCACAGGACGCGACAACGCTTCACCGGCGACGTCAGATTGCCAGGCAACTTGGCCGTCTTTGGTATCCAATGCAATAACTTTGGCACGTTCAGTGCCTACATATAAATGATCCCCTGCGACGGTCAGACCACCAGAGAGCAATGCAGGTATACGGGAAGAGAGGAGACCCGCTTTTTCAGCCAGATTCACCGACCATATCTCTTTACCACTATCAATGTCCAACGCCTTAACGATGCCATGACGATCAGCAACATAAACAGCGGAGCCTTGCCAGGTTGGCGTCAAGTGAGAATAATAACGGCCTACACCATCACCTACAGATTTATCCCAAACCTCGTTTGGGTTAAATTGATTTTCGACCTTTGGCAACGGTGACATCGTTACCGTGTCTTGCTCACTTGAACAACCAGCTAGCAGAACAGAAGCGACCAAACCAACCAAGAGTGTTTTACGCAGTTGCATTGAAAGAATTCCCCTTAGCTGGATAAGTTATTCAATTTAAGATTTAACATCGATTTGATCGCCTGTGGCGAATCTGAACTCAAACCTTTGGTGTACGCTGCGCGGGCGCCGGCAATATCACCTTTTTTCAACAGTGCATCACCGCGGATATCCTCTGCGACGGCAACCCAACCGGAACCTTTGACCAGTTCCAACGTTTTCAACGCAGCATCCGTTTTATCTTCTGCCAATTGAACCCTGGCTAAGCGAATATTCACCAGAGCCTGCAAATCCTCATTTTTTGCCTGACCAGCAGCCGCAGATAAAAACTGATCTGCTTTAGTTAACTCACTTTTTTCAACAGCAAGTTGAGCCAAATGCATGTGCGTCATCACGCCATAACTGTTATTCGTTTCACTGGCAAATTTTTCAGCAGCAGCATGACCCTCTTTTGTACTGGCAATTAATCCTCGATCTACCCGTTCAAAAGCTTCTGCGCTTTCCTGCAACTGATTTGTCTGATGAGATTGCCAATAACGCCAGCCAATCAGCGCCCCGGCACCCAGCACCAGTCCCAAAACCAAGGCTTTACCATTATTGGCAAAAAAGCGACGGATCGCGTCTACTTGTTCGTTTTCATTGGTATAGACTTCCACAGAGTCTCTCCTTAACCTAACAGTTCAGCCAAACGAGCTACAATTTCGCTTTGCGGCGACGTTTGTTGTTCGCCTGTACGTAAATCTTTAATGGCTACCTGACCAGAACGAACTTCATCCTCACCGAGGATCAGCGCAATTTTAGCGCCTTGTTTATCCGCACGTCCCAGTTGCTTCTTAAAGTTACCACCACCGTGGTTCATCATTAAACGCAATTCGGGCAACCTATCACGTACCTGTTCAGCCAAAATCAATGCTGCTTGCTGACTACCTTCACCAAAAGAAGCGAGATAAACATCTGCGACTGACCGCTCCGCAGCAAATGCTGGATTAATTTCTTGTACCAGCAAAACCAGACGTTCCATCCCCATAGCAAAACCCACAGCTGGCGTTGGCCTGCCTCCCAGTTGTTCAACCAGCCCATCGTACCGACCGCCGGCACAAACCGTCCCTTGAGCCCCGAGTGCCGTCGTTACCCATTCAAATACTGTGCGGTTATAATAATCCAGACCACGAACCAAACGCTGATTAATCCGATATTTGATACCCGCCCCATCAAGAAGCGCACACAGGCTATCAAAATGTTCCTTTGATTCGGCATCAAGATAATCAAACAGTTCCGGCGCATCATTAAGAAGTTGCTGAACCTCTGGATTTTTTGAATCCAGAACACGTAATGGATTGCTGTACATACGGCGTTTGCAATCTTCATCCAGCTTATCTTTGTGCTGCTCAAGAAAAGCCACCAACGCTTCGCGATAATTAGCGCGAGCCGCCAACGAACCAATGGAATTCAGTTCAAGCGTCACATGCTCAAAAATACCGAGCTCACGCCACCAGCGGGCAGTCAATAAAATAAGTTCGGCATCAATATCAGGCCCTTGAAGACCAAAAACTTCCGCCCCTAACTGGTAGAATTGGCGGTAACGGCCTTTTTGCGGACGCTCATAACGGAACATCGGCCCTAAATACCATACGCGCTGTTCCTGATTGTACAGCAGACCATGTTCAATACCGGCACGCACACAACCTGCGGTATTTTCAGGGCGTAGGGTTATACTTTCACCATTGCGATCATCAAAGGTATACATCTCCTTTTCAACCACATCAGTGACTTCCCCAATAGCTCGTTTAAATAACGGGGTCTGCTCTACAATCGGTGTACGGATCTCACTATAACCATAACCCGCCAGTACCCGTTTCAAAATAGTTTCGATACGCTGCCAGATAACCGTATCTGTCGGCAAGTAGTCATTCATGCCTCGAATAGCTTGGATATTTTTTGCCACGTTTTATCTCTAGTTAATGATTCAAAAATGATGTTGATTGATTATAGAAGCGAATACCGACGAGCTTCAATTAACAAACAAAACAACGCTGGCTCATCATAACGATGAGCCAGTATCAGATACATTATTTGTCCAGTTGACTTATGCCAATGCGCTTATTTTCATCCAGCATTGATGCTTTAGCACGGATTTTAGCCTCAAGCTGATCAATCATATCAGTATTATCGAGGCGCTCTTTCTGCCGAACGCCATCTTCATAAAAACCACTTTTCGTTCTGGCGCCAGTGACGCCTAAAGTAGAAACCTCCGCCTCACCTGGCCCGTTAACCACACAGCCAATAATGGAAACATCCATCGGTGTGAGTAAATCCTCTAAGCGCTGCTCCAAGGCATTAACTGTGCCAATAACATCAAATTCCTGACGGGAACAGGTTGGACAAGCGATAAAGTTTATACCACGGGAACGAATACGTAATGCTTTCAGAATGTCGAAGCCCACTTTAACTTCTTCGACAGGATCAGCGGCCAGAGAAATACGTAAAGTATCACCGATACCTTCTGACAGGAGGATACCTAAGCCAATGGCTGATTTTACAGAGCCGGCACGTGCGCCACCCGCCTCGGTAATACCAAGGTGCAACGGCTGATTAATCTTCTGAGCTAACAGGCGATAAGCACCAACCGCCAGAAAAACATCCGACGCTTTTACACTGATTTTAAACTGATCAAAATTAAGTCTGTCGAGAATATCCACATGGCGCATAGCCGATTCCACCAGCGCTTCTGGGGTTGGCTCACCATATTTTTCCTGAATGTCCTTTTCCAATGATCCACCATTTACACCAATGCGGATTGGGATATTTTTATCACGGGCAGAAGCCACAACCTCACGGATACGCGCTTCATTACCGATATTGCCAGGATTAATACGCAGACAATCGACACCATACTCTGCAACTTTAAGCGCAATACGGTAATCAAAATGAATATCTGCAACCAAAGGAACACTCGCTTGCTGCTTAATCAACTTAAATGCTTCTGCGGCGTCCATCGTTGGTATTGATACGCGAACAATATCAACGCCAACACGCTCAAGCGATTTAATCTGTTTAACAGTCGCTTCCACATCCGTAGTACGTGTGTTTGTCATTGACTGCACCGCAATAGGCGCACCATCCCCGACTGGCACATTGCCTACATAAATACGCGTAGATTTGCGTCTTTTTATCGGCGATTCATTATGCATATAGGTGTTTCTCCCATACTTCCATGTGTTTACTGATAAAACTACAACCATGCCCTACTGCAACAGGCATTTTATTGTGCTGTTGGTACTTTAAAACGCGCGATACGGCCTGCTTTAGCAAAGCGGCTTAAATCGACAACTTGCCCCCGGAACTGTACATCCACTACAGCCGGAGCGCCGATAGTTAAATTATAGGGCAACGAGCCAGAAAGACTCAGGTGGTCGCCCTTATGTTTAGTTCCACTAAACAGCGTTTTTCCATTTGCATCCACAACTTGCAACCAACAGGATGCTTTAAAATTCATCACCAATTTATTACTGTCAACCACTGCCGTTGAATTATTTTCAGCCACATTAGGTACTTGCGTGGCCCCTTGATTAGCTGGCAACGGCGCAGTCTGAGTTTGTGGCCCGTTACCTGCTAGTTGAGTTTCAGGTGTTTTCACCACTTGGTTTTGAGTTGATGGCACAGATTGAGTCACTTCCTCACTATTATGACTATGAGTATTCGGACTATGAATATTCGCTGCCGCTGCATTTTCGGCCGCAGACACTGACGACTCACTTGTTGCCTGTTCGCTGGCCGGCAACTGTGTCGCCGACTTGTGACTTTCATTCACTTTAGCTTTTTTCTGAGCAATCTGAGCCGCCGAATGATCAGCCATCGAAATCAATTCCTTCTGTTGAGCTATGTGGTTTTGCCACCACCACGCTCCCGTCAAACTAATTACGATTAAAATAATCAACCACGTAATCCACATCAACCAACTTTCGCGTTTTTTACGTTTTTTACCCAATGAAAAACTCTGCATTGGTGAAACTTTCGCTGTTTTTGCCGGAGTATGCTTATCCAGAATTGCCAAAATTTCTGCTTCTGGAATTTGGACCAACTTAGCATAAGAGCGAACATAACCACGCAGGAAAGTCGGCACCATAGTGGTTGGAATATTGTCCTCTTCAATATCACGGATAGTAGAAAGTTTTAAACACAAGCGATCAGCTACAGTCTGCTGGGTTAGCCCGTGCTGTTCACGAGCCTGACGCAGGAGCTGACCTGCGGTTAAATGAGCTTGTTCTGGAGTCGTTTCAGTATTCATTAGCAAGAAGACGCGGTACTGTTCAGGTTGTGAAAAACTTCGCGCCGGCTCCTGCTATAATCTTTAAATTACACAATAGCCTGCGCGGCGAAATAGATTTGCTATTTTACTAGCGGCAAATCACTGATAACAAACACGCCTGTTAGCATGGCTCCCGGTAAACAGAGTTTTAACTTCTTCATACTGCCCCTGCTCACAGAGAAAAACGCTGTAATGATACAATACCGTATCATTTCCTGGCGCGTACTGCATCGCCATTTTGTAACGTTGGCGGGCAGCTTCCGGCTGACCAGAATATTGCTCATACAACGCCATGCCTAATTGAGCCTGATAATGGTCTGGCTTTGCCAGTAAAACCTTATCAAAGTGATATCTTGCGGCGGGCAAATTACCTTTAGCCAGATAAGCCATTCCCAGCTGAATTCGGGTTTCTGTTGCGACTTTTCGCTGTTGATCGCCGTTTGTTGGTTGATTGGAACATCCTGCCAACAACATAGCAACCACCATCATTCCCGATAACGATTTCCTTATCATTCCATCCCCACCGACCAAAGATACGCAATTGCAACTATCATTTTACTTATGCATTTTACTTATGCATTTCACTTATGCATTTCAGTGACTGCATGAAGCGACATACCCACATTCCCATTCAGACTGTTCTTATCTGAATAGGTTCACCTGCCTGACGTTTTTTCAATGTACGTTTGGTACGATCAATTACATCACCGGCAAGCTGACCACATGCGGCATCGATATCATCACCACGAGTCTTGCGGACAATAGTGGTGAAACCATATTCCATCAACACCTTGGCAAAGCGATCAATCCGGCTGTTGGAACTACGACCATATGGCGCCCCCGGAAACGGGTTCCACGGGATCAAATTGATTTTACTCGGTGTCTCTTTCAAACATTCAGCTAATTGATGCGCCTGTTCCACGCTGTCATTAATATGATCCAGCATGACATATTCCACCGTCACACGCCCCTGGTTCGCATTGGATTTAGTCAAATAGCGGCGCACACCGGCAAGGAATTGCTTGATATTATATTTACGATTGATAGGAACGATATCATCCCGCACATCATCTGTCGGCGCATGCAGGGAAATCGCCAAAGCAACATCGATCATATCGCCAAGTTTATCCAGTGCCGGCACCACACCGGAGGTGGATAATGTCACGCGGCGTTTTGACAGACCAAAACCAAAATCATCCATCATGATTTCCATCGCAGGCACCACATTATTCAGGTTAAGCAAAGGCTCTCCCATGCCCATCATCACCACATTGGTGATCGGACGGCGACCACTGGATTTCAATGAACCAATAATTTTTGCCGCTCGCCAAACCTGACCAATAATTTCCGAAACTCGCAAATTACGGTTAAATCCTTGCTGAGCGGTAGAACAGAATTTACATTCCAGTGCACAACCTACCTGAGAAGAGACACACAAAGTCGCTCGATCATCTTCCGGGATATAAACCGTTTCAACTTGCTGATCGCCAACAGTGATCGCCCATTTAATCGTTCCATCGGCAGAACGTTGCTCTTCTGCGACTTCCGGCGCACGGATCTCTGCAACCTGTTGCAATTTTGCTCGCAGAATTTTATTAATATCTGTCATCTGCTCAAAATCGTCATAACAGTAGTGATACATCCACTTCATCACCTGATCAGCTCGGAAGGGTTTTTCTCCCATATCAATGAAAAACTGACGCATTTGCTTACGATTCAGATCAAGCAGGTTAATTTTACCGCCTTTCTTTTCTGGAGTTTCAGACACGACAGGAGCAGCAAATTGTGCCGCAGTATTTGGTTGGGACATTTTTTTATATTGCCTCGTTGTGACACTTTCGGCTCTGCGTTGATGAATTCAACGCGAAGTTTCAATTCGGATATCACTATCAGTTTAGCATAGTGACAAATAACAAACGCCCCATTGAATTAACAACGGGGCGCCGCATTGTACAAACTTTAATGCAATGATGCTACGGGTAACGGCAAATCAATTAACGCGGGCAAATTTCATCTTCTGTGAAGAAATAGGCAATTTCACGGTTTGCAGATTCAATCGCATCAGAGCCGTGAACCGCGTTTTCAGTAAAGCTGTCTGCGTAATCAGCACGCAGAGTACCTGCTAATGCGTTGTCAGGATTAGTTGCTCCCATCAGGTCACGATGACGCTGTACTGCATTCTCGCCTTCCAACACCTGAACCATAATTGGGCCAGAAGTCATAAATTCCACCAGACCATCAAAGAAAGGACGGCCTTTGTGCTCCGCATAGAAGCCCTCAGCCTGTTCACGGGTCAGGTGAAGCATTTTGGCGGCAATAATTTTAAACCCGGCGCTTTCAAAACGAGCATAAATCGCCCCGATGGCATTTTTCTTCACAGCGTTAGGCTTAATAATAGAAAAAGTACGTTCAACCGTCATGGATAACCTCTTGGCTCTTCGTTCAGCAACTGATAATTTTAATTTTTCATTCCCGATAAATTAATCGGTTAATACTCATTCCGCAACCTTAGCGGAGGTAAAAGCGGCGTTGATTATAGGGGCACGAATAGCAGTTGCCTACAGAAAACATAACATTCCATTAAATTTTCCTTAGCGAAAATTACCATTTTTTCGTACAAATCACACTTTTACCTGAATCGTTTACTTCAAAGTAAAATTGACAGAATCAATTTGCCCGCCCAAATCCAAAACACTAAGCTGATATTTACCCGGTTGAGTCAAGGTCTGAACAAATCCCTGATTTTTTTCTGTGATCATTACCTGCTCTCCATTTAGAAACCACCATTGCTGCCCACCACTACCGCCTTGAGTTGTCATACGTAAATCAAGGCTGTTAAAACCGGGGAGCCGTTTCAATACATCTCCATTATGAATACCCACGATCAACAAGGGCGCTTCATCTGATTTCAACGGTGGACATTCGGGATTAATCGGCGGCAGACGCTGCGCTCGTCGCTCTTGCTCGGGTAACCATGATTCAAGGGTAATCGGCCATAAAGCGATATTTTTAGGCTGAGCATCGGGACAATCGGGGGCAACACGCAAACCGTTTTTATCCAACCATACCTGTTCATTAATACCCGAAATGGCCTCTTGCCCTACCGCAGGCAACGTAGGCGGAATGGTATTATTCAATATCCAGCTCAGACGACGCTGACGGCAATTATTATCTCCTTTCGGCAAACTCTTCCCTCCCGGCCAACAGATAACGGCCTGACTAACCGTTGCTGGACGAGGATCAACGGGGGTTCGTTTAGCCCCATTTCGCATATTGGCGAGTAACAGGTTATTGATCTGATTTATGATAGGAATCGCCGTAGCGTAGCCGAACTGCCCGACAACCGGCGTACCGTCCGGCCTGCCAACCCAAACACCGATGGTATAACGCGCGTTTAAACCGACAGCCCAAGCATCACGGTAGCCATAGCTGGTACCGGTTTTCCAGGCTAGCGGCACCTGTGCCGGTAACACATCATCAGGTTGCGGCAGAGCCTCTCCAGCCATAATCCGTCTCACTATCCATGCCGCGCCGGGTGAAAAAAGTCGCCGATCACGCAATTTCTGCTGAGGAGTGAATCTCAAAGGGGCAACCTTCCCTTGACGGGCAAACGCCGCGTAAGCCGCCACCAGTTGATCCATCCGAACTGCCGTGCCACCAAGAATCAATGATAAATTGGGTTCACTGCCGGGCGGAAAACGCAATACCGTTCCCACATTACGCATATTGGCGGTAAACCGCTTAGCGCCATAGGCTTCAAGCAGTTGCACGGCGGGTAAATTCAATGAACGAATCAACGCCTCACTGGCACTGACCGGCCCATGAAAGCCACTGTCAAAATTTCCCGGGCGATAATAATCAAAGCGGCGAGGCACATCCTGTAACAGTGATTCCCCATGAATTAACCCATCATCCAGCGCCATTGCATACAGAAATGGTTTCAAGGTTGATCCCGGCGAACGCCATGAACTTATCATATCGACATGACCAAAACGGCTATCATCCCGCAGATCCAACGAACCGATATAAGCTTTCACCGCCATGTCTGTATGATCAACCACTAACACGCCAATCGACGTTTTTTCTGGTAACTGGTACTTCCAATTCACCGCCATATCTTCAAGCTGGCGCTGTAATCCCACATCAAGGGTTGTTTTAATGATCTCCTGACGAGAGCCTTTCGCCATTCGTCTGGCAAGAAGCGGGGCAAGCTGTGGCGCCTGACGAGGAGCCAGCCACAACGTCTCTTGGCGAATATCAGCAACCTTCTCTTCCGGCCAGATTTTATACCGCGCCAACCGTTGCAACACCTTATCACGAGCAGCCTGTGCCCGTTCAGGATAGCGATCTGGCCTTAAACGACTGGGAGCCTGTGGCAAAACAGCCAGTAAAGCCGCCTCTCCCGCAGAGAGTTCAGACGGCGGTTTCGCTAAATACGCCCAACTCGCCGCACCGACGCCTTGTAACGTCCCTCCAAACGGCGCACGGTTCAGATACATCTCAAGAATTTCGTTTTTAGAATAGTGCCATTCAAGCTGCAAAGTACGCCAGATCTGTTTCAACTTGCCGCCAAAAGTACGTGAATGGGGATCAATCAACCGGGCGACCTGCATTGACAGAGTACTGCCGCCGGATAAAATTTTACCTGCCCGAATATCCTGCCAGGCAGCCCTCGCCAGAGCAATCGGGTTAATACCCGGGTGTCTATAGAACCAGCGATCTTCATAAGTCAGCAATGCCTGAATATATTCCGGTGATACTTGATCCAACGTCACCGGATAACGCCAAACACCTTCATCATCGGCAAAACGCCAAAGCGGCGTACCATCCTCACTCACGACAATACGCGCCATTTTGACTTCACGCAGTGGCAGAGGCCAAATTTTATCTGCCAGCCATAAACCCGCCGGGATCAGAAACAACAACAGCACGATCAGCCATATAAGGCGATGCGTTTTCTTCATCAATGGATACCTAGTGAAAAATCAGCCCCTACACCAAAGCGTAAGGGCGGATAGACTTTAGCGAACAACTTCCAGTTTTTCTGGTGTAGAACCGACCGCACGCCAGTAAGGCACATACATAGATTCAACCTGTGGCGCAGGAATGGTGTAAACACCCGGAGTAACAGCACGAGCCAAATAGAGCAACGTCACTGGCTGAGAAGGATCAACTGCGACTGCCGCCACATATCGATCATCACGATATTCCATATGGCGAATCGTCGCCTGCTGCATATCGCCAATCAACTCTTGCAGATTAGCGGCACTCTCGCTCAACTTAGCGCTACTGTTAGCCAAATTTTGATTCTCCAGTTCCAAACCGGCAGGCAATAAATCAACTACCAAAGCATCCAATACGGGTTTATCTGAACTAACCACCAATTTCACAACCACCATTTCACCGCTTTTTAGACGGTCAATAGCAACTGGATTACCCTTCATATCCAGATAGCTACGCTCAATTTTCAGCACATTAGCGTAAGGTTTAGGAGAGCGCAGTGGGTAAGCCACCACATTCACTCGCGAATAGAGCGTGCTGTCACCAAGGTTACTGATACTCATACCTTGCAGAATATCCTGTGGATACAGCATCTCACTATAGGGTTTATTTCTACTTATTGGTGAATTCCACTGACTAAACAGAGCTTTCCACGGTTGCGCCGATGTATCAATAAAGAAACGTCCCGCCAGATAGAGTGAATTACTCTCCTGAGTTGAAAAATAATTGCGGGATGTCAATTCATCAGACAACGCCAGCAATTTCTCATCACGCTCTTTTATCTGCATATTATTTTCAGTCAACAGAGCAACAATCATTGCGTTGTCGCGGATGGCACTACCGTAATCACCTAAATCTAAATCATCATTACGGTTTTTGCTGATCCCCAAATGAACCGCTTCATCCGCTCGGGTATTATCCCCCATCAGTTTCAGTGCAATGCCCAGTTGTACCAGTGACAAGCCATTACCTGCTTGCTGACGGCGTTCATAAACTTGTCTCAAAGCACCCAATGGCGCTTTCTGTTGATTGGCAAGCACCAGACCGGCATAAGCCTGAACCGAGAATCGCATTGCCTCCTGATTCTGGCTGTAGGGATAGTTAATAACACTCTTATCCTGTAAATAACGTAACAGACGATTATTGGCAGAAGTCAACACCTCTTTAGGTACGCTGTAACCGCGTTGACTTGCACGGAATAGAAAATCGGTAGCATAGGCCGTTAACCAATACTCCTCATCACCGGTTTTATCCCATAAAGCAAAGCTACCGTCATGGCGCTGCATACTCAGTAGATGAATAATTCCCTCATCAATACTTGCCCGGCGTTTATCATCATCTTCCGTCATGATGCCCAAGCTATTCAGCTCTGCCTTGTTCGAATAGAGTGACGGGTAAAGCCCGCTGATTGTCTGCTCAAGGCAGCCATACGGATAAGCGTACAATTCACGAATATAGCGTGAAATCTGTAACGGCGGGCGGCTGCTCAGTAACAACTGCCCCTCGGCTCCTGCTGGTGATAAACCCGACAAGGCATCCGACGGCATCTGCCACTCCTCTCCCGGATGAATAACATTAGCGAACAGAACAGTTTCCGCTGGCTGCGCCGGACGCACGCCAATCTTCCAACTATTTTGGTACGGTTTCACATTTTCACCCGGCAAATTCAGACCATTAATCGTCAGGGAAACCCCTCCTTGACCAGAACCGTACTGCGCTGTGACCGGGATCTCCACGGTGGTACGTTTGCCTTTTTCCAGTACTATCTCTTTGCTAGCATCCCCTTCTAGCCTAATCAGGTCATCAGCAGCAAAGTTCAAGGTCAAGTTTTGCGTCTGTTCAGTTAAGTTAGTTAAATCCAACGACAACAATGCGCTATCACCACCGGCCATAAAACGAGGGAGGGCCATCTGTGCAACCACCGGCGCCGCAACGACAACTTTACTTTCACCGTGGCCGAACTCATCTTCACTCCACGCTTGAGCCATCAGCCTCAATTCACCGTTGAAATCAGGGATTGGCAAAACGATCTGCCCTTCGCCGTTTTCATCCAATGTCACCGGCTGTGCCTGTTCAGCGATAATCTTAATTTCGGTTAATGGTTTCCTACCGCCACGTTCAAGGGCACTATCATCGCCATCACCGCCAAAACGCAGATTCGCCAGACGACCTTCACCTTCAATCAACTGACCATAGACATCATATTGATCGACGCTGTAACGCTTACGACCAAAGAAAGCCTCATAGGGGTCCGGGGTTTTAAAATTCGTGACATTCAACACCCCTGTATCGACAGCAGAAAGCAGCACATTAACCTGCTTGGGTAATTTCCGCCCTTGCTGTGGCGTCGCCTTGACTTTAACGGTCAAATTTTGATTCGGACGCATTTTTTCCGGTGCGGATAGCGTTAAATCCAGTTTACGATTTTCATCAGCCAACGGCAGGTGCAACACGCCAATGGCCCGTTTCGGCGTCGCCTGACGAGATTTATCATCTGGACGCACCACCACCGCGGTTAAATAAAGGTCATGACGACGCCACTCTTTATTCACCGGCACTTCCACATCCAAACCTTGCTCTGGCACATCAATTTTTTGCCACCAAAGCGGCCCTTCGCTGGACTCCACCAACAGATAACCTTTACCGGCCTGTGGTGCGACCATGTGCAGTTTTATCTTTTCACCTACCTGATAAGCAGGTTTATCCAAAGACAATTTCACCTGATCAGGACGAACAGCCCCTGTGCCACCCGTATTGTCCTGCCATGAATAACCGGCCCAGAAATTAACACTGGTCACTAATTGATTTTCTGGATTAACCACTTCAATACGGTACGAACCCCAATCAACCGGAAAACTTATCTTTGCGGTACCATCTTGAGCAATTTGGATATGTTCATCCGCCATCATCAAATCTTTCTGGTCATAGCCTGATTGCCAACCTTCACCATCCGACCAGCGCCAATAATAGTCACGGCGCTCATAAATCAGACGAGCGGTTAAATCTTTCGCAGCATATTTTTTTCCATTGGCATCGGCATATACCAGCGCAAATTGCGCCAGTGAATTTTCATCCACATTGTAACGGCTTTGATAACGACCTACGCGATAGTCATAAATCTCTTTCTGATTGAACAGCGGACGGATACCCACCAGCTTTTCTGTCGGCCAAACGGCCTGTTCAACCCGCCGAGTTACCGGGCGGCCACCCGATTCAAGCAAACTTGCCTGTACAATGACGTTTACCGGCGAAGAGACCGAACTCCAGTTATCGGCACTGACATTAATTACGGCTTTACCATCATTCCCTAAAACCAGATCAAACTCATCCAATGTGCGACTAAGATTGTCCTCTGTAACCGCACCAAACTCATAGCCGGGCAATTTTGCTACCGCATCACGAGCTGGACGCAGGAATAATTGCCCTTGCAGACGATTATATGCAGCAGGCGCACCATATAGATAACGGCCGTTAATCACGAAATCCACATCGTGGTCTTTCATCACCGGGGGAGACTCACTGCTAATTTCCAGCGCCATACGCTCCGGCAGAAAATCTTCGACATTAAACTTGTAATAACGAGGTTTGTTATCACCCAAATCAAAACGTAGCGACCAGAGGCCGGTAGCCGCTGAGGGAGGGATCACATAACGATATTGATACAATCCATTTTCAGGTTGCCAGACAAAACTATGGACTACCTGACCATCGGTTTTCAGTACATCCACTTTAACCGGCTGACTTTTCACTGCGCGGCCATCGCCATCACGCAACAGGCCATTGACAATCAACGTTTCACCCGGACGATAAAGATCACGAGGCCCAAAAACAAAAAACTGTTTGCTATACCCTTGTGAGCCAGAAATATCGAACTCAGACAGATCCAGCGCCGGTGATACCAAATCAATCATACTGGTCTGGTGGTCACGAGTAGCGAGCAATAGTTTCGCTTTCGCATTTTTCTCCAGACTGACGTGTCCATCATCGTCCGTCGTTGCTTTTGACAATAATTGCCCTTTCTCATCCAACAAACGTATTTCCACCCCTTTCAGGCTGCTACCTTGCGCTAAAGATTGGGTAAACACATCCATCCTACCCAGATAGCTGTGCATAGAAACACCAATATCACTTAAGGTAAACATTGTTGCTGGATTAGTGTCAGTGTATTTACCTGCTTGTTGCATCACCGCCAGATAAACGCCATCTTTCTGTAACTCTTTGATATTACTTAATGGCAACAGTAATTTTTCGCGGGTATTCAGTGTTGGATTCAGATCGAAACGGCCGGTATAAACCAGTTCCGCGCCTTTGAGCATCTCTTCAGATTCCCAAGAACTCATATTGTTGCGATATTGCCACTGTGCAATAAAAGCGGGCAATGCTGTCTCTTTGATCCTGAAAAAATTAACATCAATACGATTTACA
This sequence comes from Photorhabdus akhurstii, assembly GCF_018448925.1. Classification (GTDB taxonomy): domain Bacteria; phylum Pseudomonadota; class Gammaproteobacteria; order Enterobacterales; family Enterobacteriaceae; genus Photorhabdus; species Photorhabdus akhurstii. Next base: position 106,905 of record NZ_RCWE01000015.1, read on the forward strand.
TTCAGGGCTAATACCGGCAAACCTTCAGCGACTTTACTGGGTAACAAGGAGCCTTTGCTGGCAAAACCGACAGACGGAGAAATCGTCGCGGTTGTCAGCGTTTTCTCATAAACCGTTTCGAGTTGACGATCATTGATACCTTTAACACCTTTATCTACGGTCAATTGCAACTCACGGGAGGGCGGTAAATGGCGCAAGCGAAGCTCCATCATGTTATCTGATAGTTCCCAGGCACCATCAAGTTTGCCCTCTTTAACATCGACCAAACGAACATTCTGAGCAAAATCCTGATTTGGATCTAAAGGAACAGAAAACGTCACCACCATTGCACTAGCGCCATCAAGCTGAACTTCGGAAGCATCCAGAATCTTCACTGGTTTACCGGCATAACGTTTTGCTAATTCAACCAGTGATGCTGCATCTTTCTGTCTTACGGATTTTGGTGGAATACTTGATTGCTGAGGTGTTTTTTCGCTTTGAACTTCTGTGGACTGTGGCTGAGCCACGTGCTTATTATCAGTACTATCAGATTGGTCACAACCAGAAAGCATCAGCAAAGAAGCCAAAATCACCGCCAAATAACGTTTGTTTTTTCCTGGTCGTTGCCAGAATTGACCTTGATTCATAACCATAACCCCTGTCTTAACTCCAACCAACTGATGGCAGGATTTAATGAATAACTTTATATACCCGTTATCTTTCAAGTTTCCTCTTTATTGGCGACACTCACCCCGATCACATAGTTCGCTATGCTCCCGGGGGATTCACTCCCTTGCCGTCGCGATGCATCTTGAAATCCATAGGGTATATACCGCCTATTTATATTAGGCAACGTACAAACATTAAGTTCATATAATAGCCTGTTATTTTAACGAATTAAACATCACGGAGACGATAAATAAATCTAAATTTATCGATTCAATTTTCCATTAAGAACTCTATGTATCTAGTAAAAAAAATTTTCGTTATTTCCCTCAGCGACCGAAGATAGCCCTTTACTGCACCACCTGCCCGATAATTCACAAGAAATAAAACAATATAAAATCGACCATTAAAACAAGATTAAACAAACAAGAAATGATCATTATCGTACTGGTTATAAATATCACTACCGGATTAAATATACTCTATTTCAACATACCATTATTTAATAAATTAATTATCTCAAGCAATAAATAATTTTAATAAATATATATTTAACGTTTTATTTAATACATTACTAACCATTTATTAAGACTAATCATTATCTCAATAGAATACTTATAACAAATAAAAAACCATGTAAATAAAACACATTTAACTTCTGATGCAAAAATTACCATTAATCTGTAATCTGTAATCTGTAATCTGTAATCTGTAATCTGTAATCTGTAATCTGTAATCTGTGAATAGGTTGCCACTTTTTTATCAAAAGTGGCAATAATAACTTGCGTGAAACACCGATTATACAAATTATTTTCTATAAAATGTGAATAAAATCCTCTATGATGAAAAAATATAATAAAAAATGCGAATAAATTCAGCAATAAAAATATTAACCTATCGTTATTATAATCCCAATTATTTAAAACAGAAAAAAATACTAACCCCAACGCTGTCGCAAATGGGGTAATAACCTGATGAACATCCATTTTCTCAATAAATTTCATTATGTTACTCTACTAATAATACCTGCCCTGTTTTCAACTGTTTGACATTTGGCAACCAAAGTCTTCCCCAGCTACCCGTACAATGACATCCATAAACTTCTTTTATATTTTCTTTTATGAAAAATTCTCTGATCTTCAATAACTCTGTCGGTAACGCTCTCCTTAAATGCAATCCTCCTATTACTGCGAATACTTTATCCACACCGGTAATCATTTTGGCGTGGTTAATGATTTCACAAATACCAGAATGACCACAGCCAATGATAATCACCAGTCCATTATCACTTTTCCAAATTAATGCACTATCATCCAATATATAATCATTAGCCCAACAGCTCTTTCTAATTAATCCATAGGATTTACGATGACTGTTTGCTATTTCTCCTGAAAAAATAAATCGCTCACTTATTTTCATATGCGATTTCGTCAAACGAAATAAAACTCTCTTCTTAACTCTTTTATTAATTTTACCCGATATTTTTTTGAATTTTAAGACACTCTTTTTATTGAACATCACACCATAATATTTCTCGCTTAATGCATCAGGGTGACATATTAATTTAGCATTATGAGGAAAATAGTTAACACCACCTATATGGTCAGAATGCCCATGAGAGATAACAATTTTGGATATATCATCAATAGATATTCCCATCCTATTTGCATTCTCAATATAGCTACCATCTGGACCGGTATCAAAAATTATCTTCTCTTCACCATCCTCAAGTAAAAGACTCAGACCAGGCTTAGCTATCAAATATGAATCAGATGTTTTATTTTCCAAGAGTACAGTTATTTTTAATGACATAGCATATCCATTAGTTTTGTTGAAGTAATTAATCTATTAAACGATACGGGTAACAATAGCATTGACGTACATCAATAAAATAATGAAAAGCCATTATATCGTCACATTTTTATAAGCAGATCACAAATTACCCCTCCTCTGCTAACTGTTAATTTTTCAACATAAAATGATTATCTCTCTATCATATTTATTGTCTTGCAATATTAACACACAAATATTATACCTTACTGTACAACATATTTTTAAAGGTAGAGACAAATATATTATTAAAAATAGAACTCAACGATAGGTTATTCAAACCATTTAATCCAATTCACTATACTAATACCTAGTGTAGTTGACAATGCTTAATTTGAAATATCACTATAAAGCCAGTAATTGACTTACATGACCGCACTCATTTTATCTATATTATAAGATAAAAATATAATATATTTACCAGATATAATTTGACTTTACATTACATAAAAACATTTAAATAGAATAGTTAATAATTATCGTTATATACAAACATCATCTGTCGTTATAAACATAATCTATTAACTTATATCCAACCATTATTAACACCGTTATTAATACGACAACAAAAATATATTATTTTATGTAAAATATAGAATTAATATATTTAAAAATAATTGGTAGATTCACATAATAAGCGCAACATCGTTACTCTGGAAGTCAACATATCCGTAGTCCTTTAGATAATTCATTGGGTGTTTTACCACCCCTAGTTTTTCAAGAACGATTACTTAATCGGTTTACCACAAAATTTAATTCCTTTGGAAAGTATTGCCTGATTAACCTATTGATATTTTCATTGTTTCCCCCTTCTCAAGGTGAACAATGACGCCAACAAATCATGCTATTTATCCCACATAATTAGAAAGGATTTAGGTTAAGTGATCTTCTGGCAAATCAAGCGGCAGCTAAAAAGCAAGATTGGCATGGATAAATCCTCACAATAAGTCAGAAAAGGTAATACCTCATCACAAATTAACGATAACCGTCGCATTAAAAGTAATTTCATACCGAAATCAATCATCATAAATGTGATAAAAATCACATAATTAAAATAAAACAATAAAATTAATTTGAAATTATTAATGCTGGTTATTAAATGATTAATATTAATCTATTTTTTATACAATACTGTTACAAAATAATCACATTGGCCTGTTTTTTGCTTTGTCATATAACCTCTTGTTTTTGCTGCTATCTTAACCAACCCCCTATTTTAGTTGCCCGGTTGATAAT
>NZ_RCWE01000016.1 GCF_018448925.1 Photorhabdus akhurstii
ACCGCACCGAACTGAGCATTGAGATAATCAGCCTGTTCGGGTGTCGGGTAAATGCGGACTTTGGTGGCTCTTAACATCATCAGCGCTCATCGGGATAGTTTATGTATTTTAACCGCTTTTTTTGGCCATGTCCCCCCCAAGCTGCCAGTGAACGTGATGGTTAATAACCTGAAAGCCCTGCGGGCTTTTCGCCTTATATCACCTCCCGCATTGGGCGAGGGTTTACGGCGGATTTTGCTAAAATGGCTCGAATAGCTATTATGGTTAAAAATGCATGGAGCTACCAGTAATCAAAATAGCCAACCGCCAACCAAGATGATTTTTGGACCCCGCTCGTCAAGTGAGAGCATTTCTGGCGGGAAAGTCTGGGGAGGTGGTGTTCTGCTCCGTTTGGTGAACGGAGCTTAATGTCCATTAAATGTTGTCCAACCTTTTTTGTCTAGGTGATTGCGCATTTACTAGGAAACATGCACAATCAACCCTGTTACTTTCATCACCCTATAAGGAGTGAATCATGAAAAGCATGACCATTGAGCAGCTACGCGCCGCAAGCGATTCCGGCGGCGTGGAAGGTGTGACCCTGAAAGGGCAGGGCGGAACCTTCCTTGTGCAGATCGCAACCCGCAGCGGTGTCGCCGCTTTGCTGGCGAAGGCCCGCAGCCAGGAGCCGCGCCGTTTCGGCAACCCCATTGCCGCCCTGAACGTGTTGCGCGACGTAGGCATCACCATCGGCCAGTTCGACGCCAGTGAGTGGAACCCGGACGAGAAAGAAGAAACCGCTGGCAATCGTGGCCGGGCCGAGGCAATGCGTAAGGCCCACCAAGCCGCCGCCTACTCGGAGTGGCTGGCCGCCGAGATTCAGGATGCTATCGACGACCCGCGCCCGAATCTTTCACACGATGAGGTTATGGCCGAGATGGACGCTGATATTGCCGCCTTGGCCGCCGAACACAAGCCTGCCAAAAGGAAGCGCGCTTGAGCGCGGCTGGCTGATTTATGGCGAAAGCAAAGACCCCTTACCGCATCGAGTGGCGACCGAAGGCCCGCGAGGATTTGCGCGCCATTGTTCGATACATAGGCAAAGACAACCCGACCAGGGCGCGCAGCTTCGGTCAGGAGCTACGCGACAAGACTTTGCCGCTTGCGCAGCACCCGGAGCTTGGCCGCACCGGGCGGCCCGGCCTGCCGGATTATGTGCGCGAGCTGGTCGCGCATCGGAACTACATTATTTTTTATCGCGTGCTGGACGAGGCGCGCACCGTCGAAATTTTGCGAGTGAAACACGCGACGCAGCAAACGCCGTGACATGGTGACAGCGGATCTCCCAGCAGGAGATGGAGAGCGTAAAAAAGCGCCCCAGACTTTTTTATGCTCTCAATTAAAAGGGGTAGTGGCCGGGTAGCTGCGATAACTGCCAACAAATGCAGGGCTGGCGTAGCCCCGCATTTACTATTGCTTAATGCTTTAAGATGACCAGCGACATTTCGTCACACAGACGATATCCGCAGCTTTTAACTTGCTCTTTGCTACCGTTGTCACTGACTTTGTAATATTGTCCGTGAATCATAATCGTCTAATAGATCATTCTGAATGTCGATAATGAATGGGTATTGCTCTCTCGATTTAGTTAATCTATTAAGTATTATTTTGTTATTGCAGACCATTAACCAATGGCTGAGAAAAATATAATAATTCAACCTATGGAATATTCACTTTAAATTTTATCACTCCCGCTCTCTACGAAATAGTTTTTAATGTAAATCCTAAAGAAAAAAAGTAATTCATTTCTTTATAAATAGAAAATATATTGCGCCCCTTTTGGTGATTTTTATTCTTTGCTTTTACAGATAATACTTAGTAGATTAAGTTACATGTATGCGTATTAATAAAAGTAGCAATAAGGATGTACATTCCCCCTAAATTCTGTTGCCCAAGTCTCATAATTTTAATTTTTACGCTTTATCGATAAAAAATAATCTAAAACCAACTACCAAAAAATCAATTTAGTATTAACCTATAATTGTCAGTCGATAATTTTTTTCTATTATCTTCTTCATCAAAGAATAGTTAGTACTAAATTGCAGTAGAAATTCAGCTTAACCCGCAAGGGATAGGTTTTATGGCATAGATTCCCCTGTGGGTAAGAAGGTTAATCCGATATCACCATCATTAGGAGAATAATATGAATCAAAATAACGAGCCATCACCAAGCATGGATGCCGAAGGTAATCCTATCAAGCAATATTGGCAACCGGACAGGAGTAGCGCCTCTGAGAATAATACTTCTATCGCTTCTACCAGAGGGGCAACCGCCATGTTATTACCAAGTGGCAGAGTGATAGCTTGGGGAAATGACCCTAGTAGTCAAATCCCGCCCGATATTGCCGAATTGCAGGATATCGTTAGTCTAAGTGCAACCGATGACGCTTTCGCTGCTCTGCGGAAAAACCGTAGTGTGGTTGCCTGGGGAAATGAAAACGAAGGTAATGGTGGTGAAATTCCGCCAGAAATTGCCCAATTACAGGATATTATCAGTTTAAAGGCAACAGGTTCTGCTTTCGTGGCCCTTCGGGCAAACGGTAGCATAGTTGCCTGGGGAGATGAATTTTATGGCGGTAAAATACCTGATGAAATTGCCCAATTGCAGGATATTACCAGCCTGAGTTCAACAATAAGCGCATTTACTGCCCTGCGGGCAAATCGCAGCGTGGTCGCTTGGGGAATTAAAAATTGGGGCGGTCAAGTTCCGCCAGAAATAGCTAAATTGCAGGATATTGTCAGTATCAGTGCAATAGTTTCTGCTTTCGCAGCTCTACGGTCGAACCGCAGTGTTGTCGCTTGGGGGTTCAAGAACTCAGGTACTCAAATCCCGCCAGAAATAGCTCAATTGCGGGATATTGTCAGTCTAAGCGCCACAAATTTTGCTTTTGCAGCCCTACGGGCAAATCACAGTGTTGTTGCTTGGGGCGACCAATCTTCGGGTGGCAGTATTCCGCCGGAAATTGCCCAATTACAGGATATCGTCAGTCTGTGTACAACATCGAGCGCTTTCGCGGCCCTGCGGGCAAACCGTAGTGTGGTCGTCTGGGGAGGTGATGATATCAAAACCCCACCAGAAATTGCCGCATTGCAGGATATTGTCAGTATCAGCGCGACAGAAACCGCATTTGCAGCTCTACGGATGGACGGCAGTGTAGTCGCTTGGGGATATGGCAATTATTCAGACAATGATCACGGTAATCAAGGCAATCAAGTCCCACTTGGGATAGCTCGGTTACGAGATATCGTTAGCCTAAGCGCATCAAGAAACTCATTTACAGTATTGAGAGCTGATGGTCAGAGAGTTGGTTGGGGATCGGCTAATGATAATAAATTGCATAATGAATATGACAATTAATTAATCCATTAAGCAGAGGTTTTACGGTACAGACTCCCTGTGAGTAAGGTAAATCCGATATAACCTTATTAGGATAATAATATGAAACAAAATAACGAGTTCTCATCAAACAACCTATTCCCGCAATCTGGGATTGGAATACATAGTAACTCTGACAACAAGATCTCCATCGCTTCTACTTACGACTCAACTGCTATGTTATTACAAAATGGCAGTGTGATCGCTTGGGGGAGACGCCGTGTACCGCCAGAAATTGCCAAATTACGGGATATCGTCAACCTGAGTGCAACAAATTATGCATTCTCTGGCCTGCGGGCAGACCGTAGCGTGGTCGCTTGGGGAAATTCGTGGTATGGCGGCCAAGTTCCGGATAATATTGCCCGATTACAGGATATCGTCAGCCTAAGTGCAACAAATAGTACTTTCGCTGCTCTACGGGCAAACCGTAGCGTGGTCGCTTATGGCGGCCAAGTTCCGGATGATATTGTCCGATTACAGGATGTAGTCAGCCTAAGCGCAACAGATGGTGCTTTCGCTGCTCTACGGGCGAACGGTAGCGTGGTTGTTTGGGGAAATCAGGACTATGGCGGCCAAGTCCCATCTAAAATTGCCCAATTACAGGATATTATCAGTCTGAGTTCAATAGGTAATACTTTCATTGCCCGGCGAGCAAACTTCCGTGTAGTCACATGGGGTAGCTATCCTATGCCCCCTGAAATTGCAAAATGGCAAGATATTGTCAGCATAAGTGCAAACAATCTCGCGTCCGCAGCTCTGCGTGCGAACGGTAGCGTGGTTGCTTGGGGAGATGAACGTTATGGCGGCTATGGCGGCTATGGCCGCCAAGTTCCTCCAGAGATTGCCACATTACGGGATATTGTCAATATAAGTGCAGGAAAGAGGGCATTTGCTGCCTTGCGAGCAGACCGTAGCGTAGTTGCCTGGGGGGATAGTAGCTCAGGAGGTGTAATTCCACCCGAAATTGCCGCATTAAAGGATATCATCAGCCTACATTCAGCAATAGGCTCATATAATATAGGAAGCTCATTCACAGCTCTACGGGCAGACCGCAGCGTGGTCTCCTGGGGTAATATCAGTGTTCCACCCGAAATCGCCAAATTAAAGGATATTGTTAGCCTGAGTGCAGCAAAGGATGCTTTCGCTGCCCTACGGGCGAACGGTAGCGTGGTTACTTGGGGATACCAAATGGGTGATTATAATGAAAAAATCCCTGGCTCTAACGTCCAGGTTCCTCCCGGAATAGCCCGATTACAAGATATCGTTAGCCTAAGTGCATCAAAAAATGTATTCGCAGCTTTACGGAGGAATGGTCAGATGGTGGCCTGGAATACTAATAACGATAATATAGTACACAGTGAATATGATGATTAATCCACTGTCATTATAAATGACTAAAAAACCTAAAACCAAGGCTGAGCTATAATACCTCAGTTCAGCCTATCGTTTATTCCATTTGAAATATTAGTTCTCCCATCCTGTTATTACCAAAATAACTCACTTTTTTATAAACAGAAAATATATTACGATTCTCTTGATGATTTTTATTTTTTGCTTTATGGTTAATGCTTAGTAAATTAAGTTACATGTTTGCGTATTAATAAGAGTAGCAATAAAGATGTACATCCCCCCTAAATTCTGTTGCTCAAATCTCATAATTTTAACTTTTACTCATTATCGATAAAAATAATCTAAAACCAACCACCAAAAAACAATTTAATATTAACCTATAGGTATCAGGCGATAATTTTTTCTATTATCTTATTCATCAAATATTGGGACTAAGCACCTAGTCTGGAAATATCTTTATCAATCAAGCATAAAAGAAGCATTAGGGGCAAAAGTAGCAAACCGTTGAGTATAAATAGTTCAGGAATGGAGGTTCCATTCCTGATTATGGTGATTTAATTTTGTCTAACATTCAATTAAATCGGATGACAAGTTCTTATTTATTTCTCTTGATGAGATATATTGGTGCCGCTATCTTGTACATAATCATCAAAAATAATAATAAAACTGTTATGAGAAGCAGAATATGATTTCTCAATACCTCTCTGTATGACTGACAATATAAAACCATGCGTATCGGATAGATCCCACACATTTACATCTTCACAATCAAGGGCTAAATATTCCTCTCTACTTTCCTCTCCACATTTATTAACCGAAACTTTAACCGGTTCAGTTGAGAGGTTTTTAACATAAATCATAAATCCTCCACTATATCAATAATGAATATTTTCCATTAAATTAAAAGGCATGCGAACAAAAATTAAATTAAAAAAACTAGTGCGATAATAAATTTTTTAGGCAGATGGTATCGAATATAAAGAGTCTATCCGGCTACCGTTATTTACAACTGAGTTATCATAAATAATTATGTAGCCGTTTAATCTTACTGAATATAACAATGTAACACTATCTTTTCGTGCTACTGACATTAAAAAACCGCGCTGATCTGATCTATTCCATTGAGCCACCTCTCCTTTATTAATTTCAATATATTCGTCATTACCTTCGTCACTACTCCATTTGCTAATTGCGACTTTAACCATATTATCTGAAAGACTTTTGACATAAATCATATTAAACTCTCCATTATATCAACGTAGATTTATTTAGTTCTAATTTAAAAACATCCTAATATGTACCATAACGAAATATAAGTATAGATAAGAAAACCAATAAAACTACTATTATTTGCGTGACCTCCATCAAGGTTTTATACTTCGAAAAGAAAATATTTAAAATTAAATTCATTGAGTTAATAGGAATATTTACTATTTAAACTTAGTAATTCAATGTTACATTAATTAAAATTTCCTATCATAGATTTATATCTATTCCCATTTTAACCTTTGAGCATAACGTTGCGCTGATACCGCACACACCATCAACTGAATTTGATAAAAAATGGCGAAACCGCCTGTTACCCCAGTTAGCTGGTAAAAGGCTTCGGATGGTGACACGTCGTATCAATTAACCCGAGGTATTAGATTCGATTTTTTAAGAAAATAATAAAAAACCATTTATATTTTGTGGGGATATGTTGTAACGCTGGTGCCAATTTAGAAATAATCGTAGTTCTATTTTGCATTCCTTTGGAAATAATACATTAACAATTAAACGGAATAATTAAAAGAAAGCTCTATAGCAGAGCATCTTAATTATTGGATAAAACCAGATATCTGTATTTTTGACAGCGTTGAGAAACAAAAAAACGCTCCAATATATCCTCAATCACGCATTACCATAATGTGTCCGTTCTGGTAGCCAGCGTTCAATCAAGGCACGGGCATGTTCAGGATAATGCTGGTGGAGATGGCGGGCAATACGCTGAACTTCCGGCAACATTCCCTGATCTCTTAGCAAATCAGCCACCTTAAATTCCGCATTCCCAGTTTGGCGTGTTCCTAATAGCTCCCCCGGACCACGAATTTCCAGATCTTTCTGCGCGATAACAAAACCATCATTACTGTCTCTAAGCACTTGCAGACGTATTCTGGCAGTACTACTCAGCGGCGTTTTGTAAAGTAAAACACAATGAGAAGCGATAGCCCCACGGCCAACTCGTCCACGTAATTGATGAAGTTGCGCCAAGCCGAGCCGTTCCGGGTTATCAATAACCATCAAACTGGCATTTGGCACATCCACGCCCACTTCAATAACCGTTGTTGCAACCAAAAGCTGTAGTTCTCCACGCTTGAAAGCCTCCATCACTGCCTGCTTTTCTGCGGCTTTCATGCGGCCATGCACCAGCCCGACTTTCAGTTCCGGTAAAGCAAGAGTAAGTTCTTCACTGGTGGCTTGCGCGGCTTGAGCTTCCAGCACATCGGAATCTTCAATTAGCGTACAGACCCAATAGACTTGTCTATTTTCATCAAGGCAGGCGTTTCTGATCCGTTTGATAATCTCTTCGCGGCGTGTATCCGGGATAGCAACGGTCGTCACCGGCGTTCTCCCCGGTGGTAATTCATCAATAATAGAAGTATCGAGATCCGCATAAGCGGTCATGGCTAAGGTGCGGGGAATCGGGGTGGCCGTCATAATCAATTGGTGAGGATGAAAACCCTGCTCACGTCCTTTTTCCCACAAAGCCAGACGTTGATGAACGCCAAACCGATGTTGCTCATCAATAATCACCAGCGCCAGACCGGAAAACTTCACCTGTTCCTGAAACATGGCATGGGTACCGACAATCATGGCGACTTGGCCGTTGGCAATGGCTTCTTGTTGCTTCTGACGCGCTTTCCCCTTTTGCTTACCCGCCAGCCAGCCGACCTGAATACCCAACGGTTCCAGCCATTGCCGAAAGGTATTAGCGTGTTGTTCTGCCAGTAGTTCAGTCGGCGCCATCAAGGCGACCTGTTTACCATGCGCAATGGCACGCAACGCAGCCAATGCGGCAACCAGCGTTTTTCCTGAACCTACATCGCCCTGAATCAGTCGCATCATGGGAACATCTTTTGCCAGATCCTGTTCAATTTCCGAGACAACCCGTTGTTGCGCATGAGTTGGAGAAAATGGCAGGCGATTAAGGAATTGCGGTTTTAACTTGTCCTCAGTCGGCAGCGACTGAGCGTGATAGCGTTGTACGCCGGCTCTGACGGCTAGCATACTCAAATGGTGAGCTAAAAGTTCTTCCAGAACCAGACGGCGATAAGCGGGATGTTTGCCGGTTTCCAGATCCGCCAGAGCAATATCCGGTGTCGGGCGGTGCAAAGTATGCAGTGCTTGCGGCAGACTAATCATGGAGCGGCTAAGTTCTTCCGGCAGGAGTTCATTGATTGCACAGGTGTCCAGCAATTTCAGCGCTTGATCAATGAGATTACGCAGCGTCGCCTGACGAACACCTTCTGTTGTCGGGTAAATGGGGGTTAATGTCTCTTGAAGCTGTACATTTCCAGTACGATTTTGAATCTTATACTCAGGATGAATAATTTCGGCGCCCTGACTGCCTCTTCTGATTTCACCATAGACAACAACCTGTTTCCCTTTCGCCAGATTGTTTCTCATTGCCGCCGAAAAGTTAAAAAAGCGCAGCGTGAGCACGCCGGTGCCATCACTCATTTTGCAGATCAGGGTTCGGCGACGACTAACAGTAACATCGGTACGCAGGATTTCACCTGCGACGGTGGCGGAAATACCCGGCAAAAGATCATTAATAGTATAAAGGCGTGTCTGGTCTTCATAACGCAGCGGGAAATGCAGCAGAAGATCCTGCAAATTAACCAGCCCTATTTTTGCTAATTTGGCGGCCTGACTTGCCCCGACGCCACGCAGGGAAGTCAGAGGGATGGCATCAAGCAATGGGCCTCTCATAAGGTTTCTTTTATCTCCGTTAATTGCATGGCATTCCATCAGGTTTTACAGGTCACGGCCTGATCCTGTTTACCAGCCATAATAATACAGGCGAGTTTAATGTAATCAATGGAATATTTTCCTCGGTAACTGGTTGAAAACCATATCAATACCTTTAAGAGTAAGCCGCTATAACGAAAAAGACGATTTGTAACGACAGGTTCTTGTAGCCTGTTTTGAATAATCTGTCCTGTCGGTCAAATGTAAACTAACGTGCTTGCGAGGTGAAAAAATAATCAAAAAAGGTGTTTAAATTTTGCCCCATATCTGTATAACCTCTTGTAGCCTCGGTGAACAATAGGCCATCGTTTTGGGTAGCGGTGTCTATTTTATCCTAGCTTATATCTGCTCTAAGCGGGATATCGCCGGGTTGTGCTATCAATATATTTTGGAGAAATAATCATGGGCCAAAGAAAATATCTGACTCAATCAGAAGTAGAAAGCATGTTGGAAATGGCGAAAGTGGGGCCTAATCCAGAACGAAATTACTGTCTGGTTTATATGAGCTATATCCACGGTTTTCGTGTTAGCGAAGCCAGGCATTTGCGGTTATCTGACATGGAGTTAAAAGAAAAATGCCTATATATCAGGCGATTAAAAGGCGGATTTTGTACTAATCATCCCCTTTTGCAGCGTGAAGTTAAGGCGATTAAGGCATGGCTTAAAGTGCGCAAAACTTTTCAGGGCGCTGATAGTGATTGGTTATTTCTATCGCGTTGTGGGAAACCACTGACTCGCCAGCGCATCTATCAGATTATCAACCAGTTAGGGCAACGGGCGAATATCGCGGTAGAGCCTCATCCACATATGTTGCGTCATGCCTGCGGTTTTGCCCTTGCAGATCGAGGAATCGATACCCGGCTAATACAAGACTATCTTGGACATAAAAACATTCGCCATACGGTACGTTATACCGCGAGTAATGTTGAGCGTTTTCAAGGAGTTTGGGGTGTAAAAGGTAGGCGTTAAGGTACGACAGTTAGGACCATTTTGACTATCGAAACACGATCGCCTAGAAATTGTACTAAAAGTTTTCTAATAAAAAAAGAGATAGATTTGTATATATTTGTAAAACTCAATAACCCTACCACAGAAACATTCCAATAATCCACTCTTTTTATTACAACATGCAAAAACATTGCCCTTTTGTTGTCACTTTAGCAAAATTTTTGTTTTTAATTTTAGGATAGGTAAAGATGATATCCTTAAAATTTGCGAAATAATCGCATATTAACTCTGTATGGTGCTGTTTTTATACAGAAAAATAGCTATGTTTCGATAGTCAAAATGGTCCTAATTGACAAATTTTTGTACAGCTAGATGCCTCTGTTTATCAAAACATGATGCGCGAGCTTGAATCAGACTTTAGTTAGGTAGTTAAAAGAGATTAATGAAATGAAAAAGATATTAAAGATAAGCGTCGTGGCGGCGTTGGTTATGGGGGCAGCTTCGGCAGCTTTGGCAGATGGGGAGGAAAATAAAGGGGGGCATAATGCCACAGTAACTGTTACTGGTACTGTCTCAGATGTGACATGTGACATTACCAGTGGTGTAAAAAACGGTGATGTGAGTTTGGGTAACCATAAGCCAGGTGAATTCAAGCCTGGTGAGGGTAAATTTGTGGGCATGCATGTTGTTAATGGATATGAAACTTTTACTGTTGGTGTCAGTGGCTGTGATGGTACTGTTACGGCAAAAAAATCGCTTAAGCTGTTGGTGTCAGGGACTACGATAGGAGCAAGCACTGACATATTTAATGATGGTCAGGGTAATGCGGAAGGGCAAACTCCAAATGCGGGTGTTGCATTAACCTATAAGGTTGATGGTTCTGCTGATGGAACGGAAGAGCTTTTTAAGAAAGACAGCCGTATCGTATTAGCTTCATCAAGTGATAAAACTCCTAAAGCGGCAGATTTTAATAACAAGTCTGTGGTCTTTAAAGCTTATATGGCGTCAACGACTGATAAACCATCTCCTCAGCACATTCATGCCCCTCTTACTTTTTCCATAGCGTATGAATGATTATTGATTCAATAACCAGCCTGAGGAGCCTTTCTTCAGGCTTCTTTGATTGCAAATTCTGGATGATTGAAACGGTGCTTTATAAACCGCTATTGGCTGAGTGAAAAGAGAAAAATGATGATCAATAAACTCCGACTTCCCAACATCATAGTAAAAAGCCTTGTATTGGGCGCATTTTTGTTCGCGTCACAAAGTCAGGCCGAAGGCGGGTTTGGCATCGATGCTACACGCATTATTTTCTTACAGGATAAAGCTGCAACAACAGTCTCAGTACGCAATACAACAACCAATATCCCTTACTTGGTGACAACTAAGATTACTCGCACCGTTGACGGCAAGGGTAAAGCGCCTTTTTACGTCTCTCCTCCTTTATTCCGTTTGGACCCTAAAGGAACCAATGTTCTGCGCATCTTAGGCGATACCAGTAAGCTGCCGACTGATCGGGAGAGCGTCTTTTATTTTAATGCCTCTGCTATTCCCGGTAGTAATAATCCTCCGGGCCAGCGTTCTGAAAGCGCACAAATTGGCGGCGGGATAACTTATGCCATCGGCAATACCATCAAACTATTTTATCGGCCAACGGGATTGGTGGGTACGCCAGAGCAGGCATACAAAGCCCTGCGCTTTACCCATGCTTCCGGGGGCGTTCAAGTTAGCAACAATTCGCCTTATCACATCAGCTTTACCCAGATCAAAGTTGATGGCGTGCCGGTGAAGTTTTCTGAAAGCCATCCACAAATGCTGGCGCCTTTCAGTAGCCATGTTTATCCCGCTCAAAATAATCAGAATAAAAAGAAAGTGGAATGGGCGGTGATCAGCGATCTCGGCGGTGGAGAGAACTTCAATGGTGAAATTCAGTAAAGCCGGTATCTCAAGGGTTCAGCGTCTACGCAGGTACCTAAATTACATCGGCGTGGGTGGAGTTCTGTGGCTCTCTTCTGGCCCCTTGTGGGCGGAGAATTCCGCCATCGTCACATTTAAGGCCGATATTGCCTACGGGACGTGTGATATCGCTGTGGATAACAACAATATCGATCTGGGCAAAGTGCAATTTGCCAGCCTGGTATCAGGGAGCGCCTACGGGGAAACCAATCTCACTCTGAGGAATTGCTCAGATGTGATCGATGCAAACAGGGTTGCTCCTGCGATTACCATTACCGGAGAGCATTTTGGTACAAATGATAAGACGCTGTTTCGTAGTCAAAACACCGAGGCTCCAGTTTCAAAGGCGGTGGGCGTCACGGTGCGCTTGAAGAAGCTTAATGGAACGGAATGGTCCTCAAATATAGCGGATAGTGAACCATTTTATCTGGCGGATAAAGGCACAGTCATAAATGCTCAAACTCCTTCTGTGCCGGTGAGGTTTTCACTGGTATGCGCCCCGGCAACAGGGGAGACGGTAATGGTCTGTAAAAAGCCAGGAAAAATCTATGCCAACGTGAATTTTACATTTGATTATCGTTAAGTTTGCTGCGCGATTCATTAAACAGAATAGCTGTAAACGAGAGAGTTTTAAGGTGAACCAAAGTGACAAGGCGAGAAAAAAACAGAGTGAGTGACCAACCCGCTTTTCTGAATAATGGCGGCTGTTCGATGTTGCGTATGGTGATACTCCGCCTTTGTTGCGGGATGTTAGTTTTGTTGTGTCTGGCAGGCGGCGTCATGGCTGAATCTGAAGATTCTAAAGCCCCTCCACCGACGAAATCGAGTGGGATAAACGTAGATCTGCTCATAACTGTTGTGCCTGAACCTTGTGACGTAGGGATCAGTGGTAGTGATATCAATGGTTCGGAGTTGAATTTCGGCTCGCTGCCAGCGGCGGAGTTCAGTCAGGCAGGGCATATATCAAGCCCCAGAAGATTTAATCTGGAATTAACCCATTGTGGTGATCCGGATGCTGCACCGTACGGACCCGCTATCACCGTGTCAGGAAACACCATCGACGCTGAACAAGGTTCAATATTCCGTGATCCTGTCTCTGGTTCCGATGATAACGCCTCTGAGGGGTTGGGGTTTATTGTTCATTTAGGAGATGAAGGGAAAATAGGTTGGGGTAATTTGGTAGTAAATAATCGTGAGAATCCTCTCAATTTGTTATTTGAGGATGGTCGTGCACAGCTTCAGGTGACGGCAGCGGTTGCGCGTGGAAAAGATATTAAGGTTATTCGACCTGGCTCATTAATTGCGCGAGTCGCGTTTACCTACTCTTATCCCTGAGATGCGGTTGATCACAGATGATAAAAATGGGAACCAATGAGGGGAAGAGAGTTAGATGAAAGCGAAAAATAACACTCTTATAAAGCGTGAGTTAATAACATGTCACAGCAGAACGAAATATTCGTTACTCATCATGGTGCTGATTGGATGGATCATCGGTTGCGTGGCTTTGTCGGTTCAGGCGGATGGTAAGAATAATATTGAGATCACAATTAAAGGCAATCTGTTACGTCCGACCTGTGCGTTGAGTGTAAACGGCAAGTATGGCGGCGATGCTGGTATTTATGCCGGTCTCATGCCTCAGGTCTATGCGAGTCAACTTAGAAATAGCAAATATGTGGAAAGTTCAGCCTTAGATTTGGAATTTCAACTCAGTCACTGTAGTCCAGGCCAATCGCCAGCTTTGTATATATGGAGTATGAATGATAACAACTCAGGTGATTCGGAACTGTTCATGCCAGCAGATGGTGGTACTACCAAGGGAGTGGGGATTAGGTTACAGGATCTTGGCAACCAGCAGTTTGTAGAGGTGAAACCTAGCAATAAGCCGTTTCAGGTGTCGTTACCGTTGGTAAAAGATGGAGTAACGAGGACATTCAGGGCTTATGTGGGGGGGAGGGGCGACAAAAATAATCCAGTAACGTGCAAAACTGAGAGTAACGAGGCCAATATCAATATGTTATGCGGAGGAACTGCGAATGTGCGGATACATTTTGAGTTTTCGTATGAACACTTGAAGTAGATAACGTTATCAGCCGGGTGTATTTGAGGAATAGTGTCTGAAATGAAGTGGGATATATGAAAAAGCTGATAGTTATGGGGATGCTGGGGATATGGGCGGTTATGGCGTCGTCGTCAGCCCATGCGGGCCTTATGTTGAGGAAGACACGCATTATTTATCAGCAGGGTGACAAGGTGCAAAGCATCTCACTGCAAAATTCAGGTGAAGAGGTCTATCTGGTACAAGCTGCCGTGACGCCGTGGGATAACTCAAATACCCGCTCATCGGAGTTTACGGTGCTGCCCCCGTTGTTCCGTATGGAGGGCAATAGCTTGAATGTGATGCGCCTTGTACGTACCGGTGGTGATTTCCCAGCTGATCGTGAGTCTCTGTTTCGTTTTCGGATTAATGCGATTCCGGCGAAGAAAACAACTGATGAGAGCAAGGAAAATAGCAACGGCAAACAAGATGAGATTGGCGCGTCGCTATCTATCTCGCTAGGTATGAATATTAAACTTATCTACCGCCCGGATAAGCTGCCGATGACGCCGGAACAGGCCCGTGGTCGGCTGACGTTTACACGAACGGGCAATAGTGTCGTAGTGACCAATCCAACACCGTATTACCAAACCTTTGCCCAACTGAAACTCGACGGCAAGGCGGTAGATTTTGATAAAGCCCCGTCAATATTGGCGCCTTTCGGTCAGACGACTTTTCCCTTGGCTGGCAAGGTTGGCGGTAAGGTGGAATGGTCGATGATCACCGATATTGGCGGGGTGAGTAAGCTACAGAGCGGTACGTTACAGGCTGGCTAACTATATTTTGAGATTGGAAGAGCATCACATGGCGGAGCGTAAGGTTTCAATCAAGCAGAGAGTGACGTCTGTGTTATGCGCTCTGGCAATGATATCACCGGTTTTGCCACTGAGGGCGGAAGAGAGTCTGGACGGGGTGTTATATATCAATGACGCCCGGGTGATTTACCTTGAATCATTTAACAATGGCGTCCCTTCGACATTCATTAATAACAGCGACAGCAACTATCTAATTCAGTCAACGGTACGGGAATTGGACCCTGCCACCGGTTTACCATTGGATGCTAAGGCGCCATTTATCGTGATTCCGCCTATTGCCAAGGTGGATGCTCATGAACGGCAGGTGCTGAAAATCCTGCGTACCGGCGGAGATTTTCCGAAGGATCGAGAATCTCTGTTCTTTCTGAATGTGCGTATGTTGCCTTCTGAGAAACCGTCATCGGCATCTAAGGGTTTCTCCGGCAAGGTGAAAATGACGGCGGCTCTGGCGGTGAAGGTGTTCTATCGTCCTGAGGGGTTGCCAAAAGAGGGAGTGGCCGGTGCGGTGAGACAATTAAGCGCGTCAGTAAAAGAGAGTGTTGTGACGCTGACTAATCCGTCGCCGTTTTGGATAACGTTGCAGGCTTTACAGGTGAATTCGTTTGCCGTACCGGATCAGGATTTATTTAGGATGGTGCCGCCATTTGGTCAGCAGAGCTGGTCACTGCCGGTGGGCAAAATGTCCCTGGGTAATAATGTCACGGTATCGTGGCGTGCTATTGGTGAGTTTGGGTTAAGCACCGATGAAGAGAGTCGATCTATTGCTGTGTCTGGCAGTGGTTAATAGCAATGTCGTGGTTAATAACAATGTTGTGATTAATAACAATGCCGTGGTTAATAACGATGTCGTGGTTAATAACAATATTGCAGATACCGACAGAGTAGATATTAAGTTGAATATATTTAAATAAGAGATGGCGATTTTAACAATGAAAATGTTAATTCCGGTGATAAGCTGCCGTTTAGAGCGACCGCCTATTTATCATCGTGTAAATCAAAATATTTCTATTTCTCTGGTGCTATCAAAGTGTCCGGTGAAATTGCGCCTTTCTCTGGTTTTCTGTCGGATGGTGCTGGCGTTTGTGACTGGATGGAGTGCTCAGGCGATAGGACGCGACTATTTTGACCCGGCCTTATTGGACTTTGGTTCGAATTCAGGGCAAACGGTGGATTTATCACAGTTTGAAACCGCCGGAGGTCAGGCGCCTGGGACTTATCGTGTTGACATTTACGTGAATGGCACTTTTTTTGATTCACGGGATATTACGTTCCAGCGTCATGGCGACAGCGAGCTGGTCCCGGTATTGACGCCAGATTTGTTAGATATGGCCGGTGTCAATATCAGCGACACACCGGCACTGAAAACCTTGCCGGTGGATAAGCCGATAGGGAGTCCGTTAGGTAAATTGATTCCTCAGGCTACGGCCCGCCTGAACTTTTCCCAGATGCGGTTAAATTTGAGTATACCCCAAATAGCGATGAAGCCTTCAACCAATGGTCAGGTTGACCCGAAATTATGGCAAGAGGGTATCCCGGCTTTTATATTGAACTACAGCGTTAATGGCAGTCAGAATCAGCGCTCGCAATTTGGTAATAAACAGACTAATCAGAGCCTGTTCGGTAGCTTCAATTCTGGATTGAATCTCGGGGCCTGGCGTCTTCGTAACACGGCGACCTATTCTTATAGTACCCAAACTTATAACCGGTATGACTCACTCAATGACGCCATGAAAAAAACCACCCAATCCCGGCAACGGTGGAACTTCCTGCAAACCTATTTGCAGCGGGATGTGGTGGCGTTACGCAGTGATCTGACGATAGGGGATACTTCGACCGGCAGTGTGGCGGGGCAGGTATTTGATGGTTTCCCCTATCGTGGGATTGGGCTGGCCACCAGCGATTCGATGATACCGGGTAGGCAGAGTGGTTTTGCTCCGATTATCAGTGGGATAGCTAAATCTAACGCGCAGGTGACGGTGACACAGAACGGTAGTGTGATTTATCAAACCAATGTCGCGCCAGGTCCATTTCGGATCACAGATTTGGTGGGTAGCAGTACCGGCGGGGATTTACAGGTGACGATCACCGAGGCTGATGGTACCCATCATGGTTTCAGTCAAGCTTATTCTAGCCTGCCGATGATGTTGCGGCAGGGGCAATTCAAGTACGAAGCGGCGGTAGGGCGCTATCACACCAGTGGGTATAGTAGCGGCGGGCGTAAGCCGGTGTTTGGCATGGTTTCAATGATTTATGGTCTGCCCGCCAACGTCACATTATATGGTGGGGGGTTGGTAGCGCAATCGTACCAGTCCGCGGCGCTGGGGACCGGGCTTTCCCTTGGTATGATGGGGGCGTTATCTGCGGATATCACCACTTCTCGGGCGCGGTTGAAGAATATGGCTGACATTCAGCGCGGAGAATCTTACCGGGCGAAGTATTCGAAAAGTATGCTGACCTCTGGCACGACGGTGGATTTAACCGCGTACCGCTATTCAACCCGTAATTACCTCAGTTTTTCCGATGTCAATACCCAAGGTTACAGTGTTTGGGGGGAGCTTCCCTCTTGGATGTCTCAGCGACGTCGTAGCAGCTGGCAAATGAGATTGAGCCAGTCATTGCCGGGTAACTACTCCCTGTGGCTCAGTGGTCAGCGGGATAACTACTGGGGCAGTTCTAAAACTAACACCACCCTGTCGATGGGATTGAATGGTTCTTTCTACCGTGTGGGCTGGGGGCTTAATTACAGCATCGATCGCATACGCGGCAATGGCGATTGGCCTGAGAACCGGCAAGTTTCGTTGAACGTCAACATTCCTCTGAGTCTGTTTGGCTCCTATGCGGCGCTGAACAATGCGTATGCCAACTATAGCTTATTCCACGATAGCACGGGGCGCGGCAGTAACCAGCTAGGTATGGGCGGTTCATTGCTGGATGACAATAGTCTGTCCTGGAGTGTCTCGCAAAGTCAGGCGAATAAAGGGCAGGGAAACAGCGGGTCAGTATCAATGGGATACAGTGGTTCCCTTGGGCAGGCCAGCTTGGGATACAACTACGATTCATCGGGCGGGCGGGGTGTGAACTACGGGGTTAGTGGTGGATTGATCGCCCATCAGCATGGCGTCACGTTGGCGTCGCGTATTGGTGATGCCGCGGTATTAGTGCGGACATCGGGGGTTGGCGGTATTCGTGTGATGAACTCCAACTCGATTACGACTAATCACTGGGGATATGCGGTGGTGCCTTATGCCCAGACGTACAGCCGAAATAGTATCAGTTTAGATCCGTCATCGCTGCCGGAAGGGGCTGACATGGCACAAGGCAGCAAGAACGTATTCCCGACCAAAGGGGCGGTTGTGATGGTGGATTACCCTGTACGTATCGGGCAGCAATTGCTGATGAATTTGCTCTATCACGGTAAGCCGGTACCGTTTGGGGCAATGGCGGGGCTTAAAGGGGATACAGCAACAAATCTGGCGGCGATCGTCGGGGAAGGAGGACAAGTGTACCTGAGTGGTATGCCCCCTAGTGGGGTACTCAAAGTGAAGTGGGGCAGTGCGCCGGACAGTCAGTGCGAGGTGGTGTTTAACCTGGGGCCGCCGCCGGTAAAAGCGAAGCAAGATAAGAGCTGGAGTCCCATGAGGCAATTGAACGAAACCTGCCGTTAAGATGGCAAGGTTAACATGAGGTGGTGCACAGAACCTGATGTGAATAACCATCGTTATTAGAGGAAGAGGAACCGCTGAAAGGTGGATGTAATCTGGCCGGGATGGGGGGAGATCAACGAATGAAAATTTCTAATATGGCAACTGGGAAGTTACTCCCGGTTGGGCAGCCGATGAATACGAAGAAGACGTTTATTAACAAGATAAAACAGGATATTGGTCGGATGGTGGTTCGTTGCCGTGAATGGCCGATATGGATGGCAATGATATGCCTATTCGTGGGTATTTTTTCTTCTCCCTCAGTGTTTGCCGATCAGTCCCGAAATTGGAATGCTGATGTAGCTTTGAAAGCTTTGGGGCCTGAGCGGATGGTAAAACGGAGTGATGGAGTCATCAATTACCCGGCAGCGGGTAAAGCGACCTTAGATCTGTTTCAAATTCATAGTATGAGGGATATGGAGCATGGTACCACTTCATATGATCAGAGAAATCTGAATCAGGTCCGGTTCCAGCTCAGAGCACGTGGGGAAATTTTTAAAGTCCCGAAAGTGGTCTCAGGCAGTTACGAATGTACAATTATAGCCAAAACTAAATATTCTAGATGGATTAAAGATAATGATCCACATATACAGGGAACAGGCATTCAACACCTTACGGTAAATCTTGATAAGCCATACCCTAATGAAAATCTTTCCGACTCAGTACAGATCAAGCCGGAAAATCCTAATAGTGAAGCTGATGATGATCTTGTACATACAAGAATAAGTGACCTCTATTTTGACGTGTCTTGTCGTGGGGTAAATTTTTCATGGCAGCGAAGCCCTGATGAAAAAGTCGAATTTGATAGTGACGATAACTCACCAATTTTGAGTGTCTTAATTAATGGCGAGGAGCTTATGTCGTGGTCCAAACCAAGTCTTCCACCCATCAAAGACCCGGTAACAGTACTGGACCCGCCGGTTTGTGGTTTAGATGCAGGTCCCTCTACCTCTCATGGGGGGCTAGTACTGATGGGAGAGGTTCTCCGGTCGCCCGGGCCATATCCGGCACAGCTCCCAACAGGTGCATTCAGCGGGATTGAGGGATCTCTTCCTATGAACATTACATGCACTGTAAGCGATAAGAATAGTGCCGGCGGAGTGGCCACTTTGCAGTTTTCCGCCCCACAGCTAGCTGATAATAATGAAAGTATCGTAGTGCCTGGCTTCGATGACGCGTTGAGGATAAAAGTGACTCCGAACAAGATAGGTGGGAATACTAAGCTGGCGGCGTCAAACGCGATGGGTAGGCCAGTAAAATTTGGTCCTCCAACTAACCCGGCTGATGTTCTGTACTTTACTGTGGGTGATACGCCAAACACCTATTTATCTGAAAACCAATTCTTTGTGCAACTTTGGCAAGCAAAGGCGTTAGACCCTGGTACTTTTGGTGAATTTCAGGCCACTATGAACGCAACGTTAGTCGTACGATAACGCCTACGATGGCAGGGTATTTAAATATGGCATGGTGGCTTAGCCGCCTAAGTGCTTCATCTCAATAAATCACACTATTTCATTTCTCATGTGGTAACCGATCGACCAGTTAGTCACCAGGGGAGAGTAAAATGACAATCAATGTTAATGATTCAATGGCGCTTCAAATGAGCGGCAGTCAGGCTGATTTGCCCGGAAATCAGACTATTACTGGCAAGCAGAGTAATCATGGGACTTTTCGTCTGCCTGTCTGCTTGTCTCATTTGAATGATACACCGTTGTACATGGCGGTCGCGTATTGGGGGTTATTGAAGGGGCGAGGATTTACCAAAAGTGAAATCAGTCAGGTGTTTCGGGTGTCGGAACGCCGGGCAAGGGATGTGATGAATTATATCTACAATGAGCGGAGTGATGTGATTTCCTGTGAAAAAGTCTTTTTTCGTGAAAAACATGGGAGTCGGCGTCTGATGCTGATTGTTACGGCGGTCGCTAAACCTATGCCTCAGAGGAGCCAGACACTGGCGACAAAAACGGTGAAGTCGGCGCATTCCCGGACATCATCACAGATTAATCATATGCGTAGTTGGTTTTTGCAACGCGCTTGCGGTCCGTTTATTTCTTAACGGTTCGTTTTATTTCAGGGGTATGACACAGGTGGCTGTCTGGCGGGATATGGTGGAGGATGAGTTTTTATCGATTCTATGGGTGATGCCTTATGGATGCTGATAAGCCGAGTGGTATTGGTTATCAGCATCGTATTGTTCACTGTCTGTGGGCTGTTATTGGGTAACAAAGTTCGCCACTCCCGGTATCCCCGTATGCTGCTAGCGTATTGGTGCCGGGCATGGATTTTGCCGCTATTGTTTATTGCAATTGGGTTGGTGTTAATGTTTGGCGTGGAGGGTGAGGGGTGGTTAGGTCGCATACTGGATGAGGTTGATTCCGTATTGATGGGCCTATTCCTTGAGCATCGGAATGACGCGCCGTCGGCTCTGTATCCGGCGCAGTCATCGACAGTGGTCTCTTGTGGGGCGGCGGTGGATAGCGCTGTTGGCTATTCACCGGCTGATCCGCACGGGTTGCCCGGAGTTGAAAAGAATAATTAAAACCAGATCCCCTGAGCGACGAGGGGAGTCTGGCCGGTTTAGTTTCTGTTACGGCTGACTCGCATCACATCCGGCATAATGCGGATTTTGCGCATAATGTTGGCTAACTGGATGCGGTCCTTGGTGGTCAGCCGGATAAACGCGCAGTAAACACGGCCATCTTTCTCTTCTGTGTTCATGCTCTGAATATTGGAGTTTGCCGCGTTAATCGCGGCGGTCAGATTTGCCAGCGCCCCTTGATGGTTAAACATATCCACTTTTATTTCAGCAATAAAATCACTGCTAACATCTTTATCCCACTCTACCGCCATAAATTTCTCCGGCTCTTTCTGATAGCCGCGAATATTACGACAGGATTCATGGTGGATAACCAACCCTTTGCCGGGGCTGATGTGGGCGATAATCGGGTCGCCGGGGATCGGCCGACAACATTTGGCAAAAGTAATCAGCACACCGTCAGCGCCTTTGATCGGTAATTTACGTGCTCCGTTGTTATTGCTACTGGTGCTTGCGCTGCTCTCCTGCGCGCCTAGCAGGTTGCGGGCGACGACGATACTCATGGTATTGCCAAGCCCGATTTCAGCCAGCAGATCCTCTATTGTCGCGAGTCTCATTCTCGTCAACTCTTTATTGATATTTTCCTGTGGAATATCAACCAGCTTTTTCCCATTGCCCAACGCGTGATTTAGCAGGCGGCGACCTAGCCCAATCGAATCTTCCCGCTTAAGGTTTTTTAGCAATTGACGAATTTTGGCGCGCGCTTTTGAGCTGACGACAAAGTTTAGCCAGGCGGCGTTTGGCCGAGCGCCCGGCGCGGTAATAATCTCAACTGTCTGGCCGTTGGTCAGCGATTGCGATAATGGATATGGCTGGCGATCAACTCGCGAACCGACACAGGCATGACCAATATCGGTGTGTACGGCGTAAGCGAAGTCAACCGGGGTAGCGCCCGCGGGTAATTCCACAATGCGCCCTTTCGGGGTAAAAACGTAAATCTCATCAGGAAACAGATCAGATTTAACGCTTTCAATAAATTCAAAAGAGTTGCCGGCGCTTTGTTGTAATTCCAGCAGGCTCTGCATCCAGCGTTGTGCGCGAACTTGCGCGGCGGTGCTCGACTCTTTCTGTTCCTTGTAGGCCCAGTGTGCCGCGACGCCCATTTCAGCCATTTGATCCATATCTTCGGTGCGAATCTGGATTTCAACCGGTACGCCGTGAGGGCCAATCAGAGAAGTGTGCAAGGATTGATAGCCGTTGGCTTTAGGGATGGCGATATAATCTTTTATTCTGCCTGGACGGGGTTTATACAGGCTGTGCATCTGCCCCAAAACGCGATAGCAGATATCAACATTGTTGACGATGACCCGAAAGGCATAGATATCCATAATGGAATGGAAACGCTGCTCTTTGAGGTGCATTTTCTGGTAGATAGAGTAGAGATGTTTTTCCCGCCCGCTGACTTTGCACTCAATATTGGCTTCGGCCAGTCTGCCTGCGATTTCAGACAGAATTTTCTGGATCATCTCTTTACGGTTGCCACGGGCCGCTTTTACCACCTCTTTGATAACCCGGTAACGGTTAGGGTGAAGGGCCTCAAATCCAAGCTCTTCTAACTCGGTTTTCAGATGGTGAATACCCAGACGATGAGCCAAGGGGCTGTAAATCTCTAACGTTTCCCGGGCGATACGACGGCGTTTATCTGGACGTAACGCCCCGAGAGTACGCATATTATGGGTACGGTCTGCCAGTTTGATCAAAATGACGCGGATATCCTGCACCATCGCCATGATCATTTTGCGGAAGTTCTCCGCCTGCGCCTCTTTTTTATCGCGGAAATTGAGCTTATCAAGCTTGGAAACCCCCTCGACTAACCCGGCGACCACCGGGCCGAAAGGTTGGGCGATATCTTGAAAGGTGGCGGGCGTGTCTTCAATAACATCATGCAATAAAGCGGCCATCAGTGTTTCATGGTCGAGACGCATTTCGGCCAGAATACAGGCGACCGCGACAGGGTGCGTAATGTAGGGTTCGCCACTGGTGCGGGTTTGCCCGTCATGGGCATCCCGCGCGACAGTGTAAGCCTGCTTGAGGAGTTCAATTTGACTCCCAGGCAGATATTTTTGGATAAGCAGATTCAGGCTTTCGAACAGATACAAGGCAGACCTACCGTAGATTAACGACGACTTTCCGCGATAGCGGAAACCGCCTGCATTTCCGCGGCTTCCTGCTCTTGTTGTTCCTGGCGCTCACGGACATCCAGGATCTTACCGTTAATCAGCCCCTCTTCCACTTCACGCAGAGCGATAACCGTCACTTTATCGTTCTCTTCCGCCACCAGCGGGTCTTTACCGCCTGTTTGCAGTTGACGCGCTCGACGAGCGGCGACCAACACCAGGTCAAAACGGTTACCAATTTTTTCTACAGCGTCTTGAACAGTTACGCGTGCCATATGTGTGCGACTCCACAGGTAAAGAAATGACTGGGCATCATACTGAAATTGGGTTCAGTCTGCCAATAATTTGCTGATTAAAGCATCATGCCGTTGCGCCTGGCGCTCCCGATGCAGGCGTTCTGAACGGATGATGGTGTGCAGATCGGCCAATGCAGTATTGAAATCATCATTAACGATTAAATAATCATACTCGTTATAGTGAGCCATTTCTGCAACGGCTTGCTCCATACGTTTTTCAATAACGTCTTCACTGTCCTGCCCCCGGCCACGCAGACGGCGACAAAGCTCCTCTTTTGACGGCGGCAGGATAAAAATGCTGCGGGCAGATGGCATCTGTTTGCGGATCTGCTGTGCTCCTTGCCAGTCGATATCAAGAAAAACATCCACCCCACTGGCAAGGATCTCTTCAATCACTTTCCGGGATGTACCGTAATAATTATCAAAAACACGGGCGTGTTCCAGAAATTCATTATTATCGATCATCTGGCGAAAGGCTTCTTCGGTGATAAAAAAATAGTGTTCACCATGATTCTCACCGGGGCGCATTGCACGCGTGGTATGAGAGACAGAAACCTGAGTATCATACAAAGGTTGAGTTTTTAACAAAGCCTGAATCAGACTTGATTTACCCGCTCCGCTTGGCGCAGAGACAATATATAACGTGCCTTGGATCATGATGGTGTCTTGGTTGATTGGGTAACAATAACAATGAAGCAGAATAAAATTCTTTTACAGTATACACGTACCTGCTTATATGTGTCGCGTTGCCGATGCATTTCTGCCGAAATTTTGCTGGCGAAGGATTGCTAATGGGTATTTTGTATCGTTAGGGGGGACTTCTCAAGGAGTGCTGATAGAAAAGGCTAGGGGTGGAGGAAGCCACCGAAAGGTATCTATAAATGGTAAATCGTCGGTTTTCCCCGATCATGGCTCCAAAGAGATCCCTGAACCATTGAGGAAGAAAATAATGAAGGATCTGGGGCTTTAAGTTCCGGTTATCTATCTTAAAGAGAGGTATTATGTTTAATTATCCGATAAAACTAGAATATGACGAAGAGACAGGAAGTTATGTGGCTAGTTGTCGTGATCTTCCCTTATTCAACTCAGTAGGTGACTCAGTTGATGAAGCTCTTCTCGAATCTATTGATGGGTTGGTTACGGCTATTGCTATAGAAATTGACAAACGTCGGCCTATACCTGAAGCATCCCTGTTGGAGGCAGGTGAATATGTTATCAGTCTCCCTATTCTCGTCGCAATGAAAGCGGCATTGCATAATGCAATGATAGAGACAGGAACACGCAAAGTCGATCTTGCTCGACGATTAGGGCAAAAGGGGCCACAGATTGATCGGCTTCTTGATGTTGAACATTCATCAAGGGTTGAAGTTGTTGAATTGGCTTTGCATCAGTTAAATAGAAAGTTAGATATAGCGGTTAATACTACATTACATCATTAAATAAAATATCACATAAATTGAGATATTTTGCGAATGAAAGTAATTGAAAGAGTAACATGAACAAGTAAGCGGATAATATGATTAAGTGTGAATGAATTAGAAAATCAGTATAATAACTGGAATTAAATATTCTGATATTTCAGATTAATAGCAAATAAGATGAATTATAACTCGGTCTATTATCTGTATTGCTTGGATATTCAACCGGGGATTGCTCCCCGGCTGTTTTATTAATGATCTTTATTGATTATTGCTATCCGCTTTTCTCTTCCAGGGGAGATTATCTGGGTTATCATGGGGGGCTGACTGCTTCTGGTTAGCACTTTCCGCACTAGTCGGCCTCATGACGGCCGGGTCTTTAAACTTATCATTTGGATTATCGTCTGGTGGCGTCCAGAAAGCGACATTATGAATCCAATGGCAGTTGTCTTGCATCTCAATTGACGGCACCCCGTTTGCCCACTCACTTTCCCACTCAAATTTCTCGTCGGGTTTACGTTCCCATGAAAATCCGGCCCCTTTGCAGGTTGCTGTGTAAACCAGGTCTGTTATGCTGGATTCCATAACATTTTGGTCCCCCTGGAACCAGTGGATCTTATGATTTACAACGGCAGCATCCGTATAAAGGTCTACTGTGGCTTTGCCGGGCGCGCCATCTTTACGCTTGGCAGTCATCTTACAGTAATACTTACCTGTGATCACATGCGGAACCTTGAAGATTCTGTTTTGTGCTCTAACCCAAAACATGCCGTCTTTTAACATCAAATCTCCGGTCGGCGTTGGAAACTCCTGATCGATTACTGGCGGAAAGACATTCGGTAAGTTAGTGGACCCCCTTGCTGGGTAATGAACCGGTTTACCTTGGTTGTCTTTCCCATTGATGATTGGCTGCCCGAGAGCTTTGAATATGACTTCTGCGTTCCAGGGGGGAGTAGCAGGGTATATTGGGTCTGGTGTTGGTTTCTTGGGGCAGTTATTAGTAGCGGCCAATACTGAGGTAGAAAAAAGCGCCCCGATAGACACGCACATTACCCATACCGGCCAGCGTCGATTTCGGCCAACATTCTGCTTGACGCTGTTGATGAACGTTTTTTCAGTATTCATCGGATATTCTGACGGGGATTGTTCCCCGGTTGGTATATTAAAAATTTTCATTCTCTGTGATAACCCTGTCCCGGCCAGATTGCATTGGCCTTTTAAGGGCACTCCTTCTTTAAATGATTATTTTCTGCATCGGGTTATCCGTGCAGGCCAACATTACAGATTGCATTCATATAAGGGTATTGCAGGAACTTATGTTTGAGGAGAAATCGTCTGGATTCATATTACCCTCCTAAATTTAAGGTTGTAGTGGATTAACCTTTTTACCCACAGGGGAGCCTGTACCGTAAAACTAAACCCCTTGCGGATTACGCTGATTTTCTATTGCGACTAACAAGACATAAATAAGTTTAGCAACTCTTTAAAAAAAAGATAATAGAAAAAGCAAAAGATTAGAAAAATGTGATAACGAAAAGTTATCAATCGATAACTATAGGTTATCGCTAAAGTGGATTGTTAATGATGGTTGCTAAGATTGTTTTTCACAAATAAATGATAAGAGTGATAATAATGAGATTTAAATAGAAGAATTTAATCGGGATTTACATCTTTATGGCTATTATTACGTGAACGAGTAACTTAATTAACTAATAACCTATTGTCGGGCTGGAAATAAGGTGTTGCTAAGTTGTTTTCGTAATTTACGTTCTATATGATTTATAAAATATTAGTTATTTTGGGGTTTTTGATGTTTGTTTTTCACACTTTTTCGTAAAGTTATTGTCTTTTGAACTTTATTTAGAAGGTGATTTTGCTAATAACAGCGGGCGGGGGGATGATATTTTAAATGAGATAATGATAGGCAGAGCCGAGTGTTATGGCTCAGCCTTGGTTTTAGTAACAATTATTGCGTGCTCAACCGGGGATTGCTCCCCGGCTGTTTTGTTGACGATTTTTATTTATTGCTGCTATCCGTACTAGTCGGTCTCATAACGGCCGGATCTTTAAACCGATCATTCGGGTTGTCTTCTGGTGGCGTCCAGAAAGCAACATCATGAGCCCAATTGCACAGGTCTTGCATTCTAATTAACAGTGCTGGGTTGTCCCAATCACTTTCCCATTCAAATTTCTCTTCGGGTTTACGCTCCCATGAAAATCCGGTCCCTTTGCAGCTTGCTGTGTAAACCAGGTCTGTCACATTAGATTCCAGAACGTTTTTGTCTCCCTGGAATCTGTGGATGATCTGATTTGCAACGACAGCATCCGTCTCAAGGGTTGCTGTGGCTTCGCCAGGCGCCCAATCTTTACGTTTGGCAACCATCTTACAGGTATATTTACCTGTTACCACATGTGGCACCTTGAAGATTCCGTTTGGCGCTCTAACCCAAAACAGGCCCTCTTTCAGCTTCAAATCTCCTGTCGGCGTTGGAAACTCATGATCGATTACTGGCGGAAAGACATTCGGTAAGTTAGTGTACCTCCTTGCCGGGTAATGAACCGGCTGACCTTTGTTGTCTTTCCCATTGATTATTGGCTGCCCGAGAGCTTTGAATATGTATTCTGCTCTCCAGGCAGGAGTGGCAGGGTATATTGGGTCTGGTGTTGGTGCACTGGGGCATTTTGCAGCGGCCAATACCGAGGTGGAAAAAAGCACTCCTATAGACACACCCATCACCCATGTCGGCCACCGGCGTATTCGGCCAACATCCGGCTTGACTCTGTTGATGAGTTTTTTTTCAGTATTAATCGGATATTCTGACGGGGATTGTTCCCCGGTTGGTATATTAAAAATTTTCATTTTTTGTGATAACCCTGTCCCGGCCAGATTGCATTGGCCTTTTAAGGGTACTCCTTCTTTAAATGATTATTTTCTGCATCGGGTTATCCGTGCAGGCCAGCGCCAACGTTACAGGTTGCATTTATATAAGGGTATTGCTGGCACTTATGTTTGAGGAGAAATCGTCTTGATGCATATTACCCTCCGAAATTTAAGCTTGTATTGAATTGATTTTTTTACCTACAGGGGAGTCCGTTAACAAAAACTTAATCCTTTTTGGGTTAAGCTGATTTTCTATCGCGACTAATAAGACATAAATAAGTTTAGCAACTCTTTAAAAAAAAGATAATAGAAAAGGCAAAAAACGAAAAGAATGTGATAACGAAAAATTATCAGCCAATAACTATAGATTAACGCTAAAGTTGATTGTTGGTGGTGGTTTTCAAGATTGTTTTTCACAGGTAAATGACAATAATGAGATTTGGGCGGAATAATTTATCGGGGATGTACATCTTTATGGATATTATTTATTACGTGTGTGAGTAACTTAATTTACTAACAACTGATCGCAAGACGGAAAATAAGTCGTTGTTAAGTTGTTGCCGTAACTCTCGTTCTGTGTGGTTTATGAAAAATTAGTTATTTTGGGATTTTTGATATTTGTTTTGAGAACTGTTTCGTAAAATTATTGTTTTTTCAATCTTTATTTGTAAGCTAATTTTGCTAATAACAGTGGGTGGGTGAGATGATATTTAAAGTAGAATAAGCGATAGGCTGAACCGAGGTATTGTGGTTCAGCCTTGGTTTTACTGTTTTTTAGTCATTCATAATACCAATCGGCTAATCATCATATTCGCTATGTACTATATTGTCACCCAGATCCAAAAGGTCCCAGGCTAATCTTTGGCCATTCGCCCGTAAAATGGTGAATGCGCTGCTGGATGCACTTAGGCTGATGATATCTTGTAGTTGGGCTATTCCAGGTGGTATCTGGATATTAAGTTCTTTGGACCCCCAAGCGACCACGCTACGGTTTGCCCGTAGAGCCGCGAAAGCATAATGACCTCGCGAGGAATCATCAAGATCGGTTGTACTCAGGCTGACGATATCCTTTAATTTGGCAATCTCGGGTGGAACACTAATAAGACCCCAGGAGACCACACTGCGGTCTGCCCGTAGGGCTACAAATGTGTTCCTTGATGAGTATAGGCTGACGATATCCTTTAATGCGGCAATTGCGGGTGGAACCTGACCACCAGAGTCCGGATCCCCCCAGGCGACGACACTGCGATCTGTACGCAAAGCGGCGAAAGCACCATTTGTTGCACTTAGACTGATAATATCCCGTAATGAGGCGATTTCTGGTGGGACTTGGCCGCCATAGTCTTGATGCCCCCAAGCGACTACGCTGCGGTTTGCCCGCAGGGCGGCTAAAGCATAAGTTGTTATACTTAGGTTGACAATATCTTGCCATTTTACAATTTCAGGAGGTATGGGATATCCGGGCCAGGTGACCACGCTGAGGTCTGCTCGCCGGGCGATGAAAATGTTATTTATTGAACTGAGACTGATAATATCCTGTGATTTGGCAATATCGGGCGGAACTCGGACTTTTCCCCAAGCGACCACGCTACCGTTTGCTCTAAGGGCGGTAAAGGTATCATTTGTAAAGCTATATTGTACAATGAATTTGTACTTGCCAATGCTCTTATTTTCGCAATGGGCTCGATTACGGCCTGGCCACCAGGCTGCACAGACACTATCCGAAATGTTATGTATTGAACTTATGCTTATAATGTCCTTTAATTCAGCAATTTCTGCTGGTAATTTGCCGCCATATTCCTGATCTCCCCAAGCGACTACACTACCGTCTGCCCGCAAGGCTGAGAAAGCATAATTTGTTGAACTCAGGCTGACAATATCCTGTAATTTGGCAATTTCTGGCGGTATAGAGCCGCCATACTTCTCATCTCCCCAAGCGACCACGCTACGGTCTGCCCGCAGGGCCGCGAATGCATAGCCTGTTGAACTCAGGCTGACGATATCTTGTAATTTGGCAATTTCTGACGGTATAGAGCCGCCACCGCTCTCATCTCCCCAGGCGACCATTCTGCCATTTGTTAATAACATGGCGGTTGCGGTGTAAGTGGAGGTGATGGAGACCTTGTTGTCTTTCCCATTGATTATTGGTTGCCCGAGAGATTTGAATATGTATTCTGCGTCCCCTAGGTCTGGTGTTGGTTTACTGGGGTATTCAGTAGCAGCCAATACCGAAGTGAAAAAAAGCGCTCCTATAGATACGCACATTACCCATGCCGACCACCGGCGATTTCGGCCAACATTCTGCTTCACTCTATTGATGAACGTTTTTTCAGTATTCATCGGATACTCTGGCGGGGATTGTTCCCCGATTGCCATGTTAAAAATTTTCATTCTTTGTGATAACCCTGTCCCGGCCAGATTACATTGGCCTTTTAAGGGCACTCCTTCTTTAAATGATTATTTTCTGCATCGGGTTACCCGTGCAGTCCCTCATTACAGGTTGCATTTATATAAGAGTATTGCTGGAACTCATGTTTGAGGAGAAATCGTCTTGATGCATATTACCCTCCTAAATTTAAGGTTGTATTGGATTGACCTTTTTTACCCACAGGGGAGCTATACCGCAAAACTGAACCCCTTGCGGATTACGCTGATTTTCTATTGCGAATAACAAGACATAAATAAGTTTAGCAACTCTTTAAGAAAAAGATAATAGAAATATAAAAAGATTAAAAGAATATGATAACTGTAGGTTAACGCTAAATCCGATTGTGAATGATGGTTTTTAAGATTATTTTCTACAGGTAAATGACGATAATGAGATTTAGGCGGGAGAATTTGTCGGGGATATGCGTCTTATGACTATTATTTATTACGTGTACGAGTAACTTAATTTACTAATGATTTATTGTAAGTCGTAAAATAAGGCGTTGTTAAGTTTTTGTCGTAATTATATTTTTGTGTGGTTTATGAAAAATCAGTTATTTGGGGTTCTTTGATATTTATTTTTCGAACTATTTCGTAAAGTTATTGTTTTTTAATCTTTATTTGCAAGCTGATTTTTCTAATAGCAGCGGGTGGGTGAGATGATCTTTAAAATGGAATAAGCGATAGGCTGAACCGAGGTATTGTGGCTCAGCCTTGGTTTTATTGTTTTTTAGTCATTCATAATACCAATCGGCTAATCATCATATTCGCTATGCACTATATTATTCCCCCTATCCAAAAGATCCCAGGCTAATCTTTGGCCATTCGCCCGTAAGACGGCGAATGCGCTGCTTGATGAACTTAGGCTGATGATATCTTGTAGTTGGGCTATTCCAGGTGGTATCTGGATATTAAGCTCTGTGAACCCCCAAGCGACCACGCTGCCGTTTGCCCGTAGAGCCGCGAAAGCGTAATTACCTCGATCCGCTGAATCATCAATATCAGTAGTTTTCAAGCTGACGATATCCTTTAATTTGGCAATCTCGGGTGGGACACTGATAGTACCCCAGGAGACCACACTGCGGTCTGCCCGTAGAGCTATAAATGTGGTCCTTGATGAGTATAGGCTGACGATATCCTTTAATACGGCAATTTCGGGTGGAACCTGACCACCAGAGTCCGGGTCCCCCCAGGCGACGACACTGCGATCGGTACGCAAAGCGGCGCAAGCGCCATTTGTTGCACTTAAGCTGACAATATCCCGTAATGCGGCAATTTCTGGTGGGACTTGGCCGCCATAGTTTTGATGCCCCCAAGCGACCACGCTACCGTTTGCCCGCAGGGCGGCTACAGCATAGGTTGTTACATCTAGGTGGATAATATCCTGCCATTTTGCAATTTCAGGAGGTATGGGATACCCGGGCCAGGTGACTACGCTGAGGTCTGCTCGCCGGGCGATAAAAATATTATTTATTGAACTTAGACTAATAATATCCTCTAACTTTTTAATGTCTGGCGGGACCGGGACTTTTCCCCAAGCGACCACCCTACCGTTTGCCCTAAGGGCGGTAAAGGTATCATTTGTGAAGTTATATTTTACAATGGTCTTGTGCCAGCCAGGGTGGTCGTCATCTCCGCAATCGAATTGATTACGGTCTGGCCACCAGGCTGCACAGACACTATCCGAAATGCTATGTATTGAACTTATGCTTATAATGTCCCTTAATTCAGCGATTTCTGCTGGTAATTTGCCGCCATATGCGTAACCTGTATGACCTCCCCAAGCGACTACACTACCGTTTGCCCGTAAGGCCGCGAATGCGCAATTTGTTGAACTCAGGCTGACGATATCCTGTAATTTAGCAATTTCTTCTGGGAGATTGCCGCCATACTGCTCATCTCCCCAAGCGACCACGCTACGGTCTGCCCGCAGGGCTGCGAATGCGTAACCTGTTGAACTCAGGCTGACAATATCCTGTAATTGGGCAATTTCTGGCGGTATAGAGCCTCCACAGCTCTCTTCTCCCCAAGCGACTATTTTGCCATTGGTTAATAACATGGCGCTCGCAGTGTAAGTTGAGGCGATGGAGGATTTGTTGTCAAAGTGACTACATATCCCACCTCCAGATTGCTGGTATAGTTTGTTTGGTGAGAACTCGTTATTTGGGTTCATATTATTCTCCTAATAAGGTTATATCGGATTGACCTTACTCTCAGGGAGTCTGTACCGTAAAACCTCTGCTTAATGGATTAATTAATAGTCGTATTCATAATGTAATTTATTATCATTAGCTGAACCCCAGCCAACTCTCTGACCATCGGCCCGCAGTACGGTAAATGAGTTTCTTGATGCATTTAGGCTAACGATATCTTGTAACTGAGCTATCCCGAGTGGGACTTGATTGCCTTGATAATTGCCATATCCCCAGGCAACGACGCTACCGTTTACCCGTAGGGCGGCAAATGCGGTTTCTGTTGCGCTGATACTGACAATATCTTGCAATGCGGCAATGTCGGGTGGGGTTTTGATATCATTACCTCCCCAGACGACGACACTGCGATCTGCCCGTAGGGCCGCGAAAGCCTTCGATGTTGTGTACAGACTGACGATATCTTGTAATTGAGCAATTTCTGGCGGGAGTTGACCGCCGTTACCTTCGTTTCCCCAAGCGACGACGCTCCGGTTTTTCCGCAGAGCCGCGAAAGCATCATCTGTCGCGCTTAGGCTAACGATATCCCGTAATTGGGCAATGTCGGGTGGGATTTGACTACTGGGGTCATTTCCCCAGGTGATCACCCTGCCATTTGGCAATAACATGGCGGTTGCCCCTCTGGTAGAAGCGATAGGCATATTATTATCAGCGTGACTACTCCTGTTTGGTTGCCAATATTGTTTTATAGGATTACCGCCGGTATCTATGTTGGGTGAGGGATCGTTATTTTGATTCATATTATTCTCCTAATGATGGTGATATCGGATTGACCTTTTTACCTACATTACCCACAGGGGAATCTACGCCATAAAACTTATCCTTTGCGGGTTAAGCTGATTTAATACTAGCCATTCTTTGATGAGTAAGATAATAGAGAGAGGTTATCGGCTAATAACTATAGGTTAATACTAAATTGATTTTTTGGTAGTTGGTTTTGGATTATTTTTTATCGATAAGTGATGAAGGTTAAAATTATGAGGCTTGAACGACAGAATTTAGAGGAAATGTACATCTTTATGGCTATTGATTAATACATGAATATGTAACTTAATCTACTAAGTATTAATTGTAAAATAAAGAATAAAAACACCAGGGTGGTTATCTTAATATTCTATTTTTCCTGTTTATAAAAGTGTCAGTTATTTTTTGGTTTTTGATCTTTATTTGAAAATTGATATTGGTGATAAAAGAGGGAGGGAGAACTAAGATTTAAAATGAATGCTTGATAGGCTGAGTTATTATATCTGTCTCAGCCATTGGTTAATGGTTCACTTAATGGATTAACTAATTATATTCGCCGTGAGCCTTAGCGAAATCCGCCGTAAACCCTCGCCCAATGCGGGCGGTGATATAAGGCGAAAAGCCCGCAGGGCTTTAAAGATCCGTTACTGTGTTGATGAGGGATCAGGTAATTGTTGTGGTCTCCCTGCCAACTGTTTGACACCTGGCTGACCAATCAGGGAACGCATCTGAGTAGTGAAAACTGTTCAAACCCGCCTGGCTTTTAAACCTCTCGAATTCGACAGGTTTAAAATTGGCTGAATTGTAGAGCTGCTCCCATATCCCCAGAAACTCAATAGTATTTCGGTTACGCAGCCAATTATAGAGGATACTCTCGTCCCCAAAGTTCTTGACCATATCGGTCAACGAGATGTAGTCCTGATCATTATCTATCGTTGAAAAATGCGGATGTAGCTGACTGTTACAAGAGAAAACAAATATGAAAAACACCCGAAGATGCTTTTCTATGTCGTTTGGATTAAGTTGTTTTGAAGCCAAAATGTAGTTCACAATTGCAAGCTTTGGCGTAGTTCAATAATGTCTTAAGTGTTGGGTTTCCATTTCCTTTTTCAAGCCTGGAAATATTCGCTTCTTTTGTTCCCATACGCTGGGCAACTTGGTTTTGAGTTAAACCAGCAGCATGCCGCATGCGTAATAGAGTATTAATTAGCTCGAATTCTGGTTTTAGCGCATCATACTCAGCTTTTACATCTGGGTTAGATAATGCTTTGGATTTTAGCGACTTTAAACTACTCATTTTGTAACCTCTTTCATTCGTTTATAAGCGAGATCAAGATCCTTTTTAGATATCTTCTGGTTTTTCTTAATAAACGCATGAAGGACGATGATATTTGGGCCTTGTAGGTAACAAAACAATCCGCGTCCAATACCTTCTTGCGCTTTGGCTCGAATCTCGAATAGACCTTTTCCCATTGACTTAGTGTGTGGCTCTCCAAGATTAGCGCCATATTCTTCAATGAGTTCAAGTAGTTTCAGCATACGAGCTTGAATTCTGGGTGGCATATTGAGGATCGCATCCTCGAGACCATCATAGAGTTCAACGTTCCAGTTCATATTCAATATTGCCCTAAAGCTTATCTTATATGATAAGCTTGTGAGTTGCCAAACCTCTGTTTTCGATGAAAACCACAGGGGTGGGAGTTGTTATGGCAACCCTGAACTAAATATTAAATGCATCAGCTTTTCACCATAATATCCGCTCTATGCAGTATATAAAAAAGTCCATTACCTTGGGATTTCAGGCAGTTATTCCTTCGAACCGCTTCGCAAAGTTATTATTTCTGCCTTGGACAGTATCTCTTTATCCTCTATTGTGCCGTTATGCATGGATAGCCAAGGAGCAGCGGATGCTTAATTTATTGATGTAGTCACATGGATGTATCAGAAAAGAGTTGTCCTGGGTGGGAATGGAATTTACACTGCATACTATGGTGTGTAATTTATCTACAGTTGTTACCTTTATATTCATTAGTTAATTTTATTTGTCATAAGTTTGTGGCGCAAATTACAGGGGTTACAGCGATGAGGCTTGAACTGCAAAATTTGGATGAAATGTCACCGGCGCAAGAGCGCGCTTTTATGGCTATCTTTGATGCTCAACTGGCAAATGACGATGGTTCAGAGGCGCGTGCTCACCTTAATTCTGGTGAGCCAATTTATTATGCGGAGTTTGACACTCCAGCAGGGATGGTGATTAAGGAATATCTAGGCGGCCGTAGGGAGCTGGTTAGTTTTATGAGTGGTACCGAGGAGGTAGTTGAGGTTTTGGAAGAGTGACGCATCGGCCTCAGCTATGGGTTATTGCAGGACCTAATGGAGCTGGCAAATCGACACTGGTTCGACGTCATCTAACTGGCAAGGTTCCTGTAGTAAATCCCGATGATATAGCACGAGAACTCAGCCCGCATAATCCATCACTGAAAAATGCGGAAGCGGGTCGGTTAGCTATCAAACAACGAGCGGTTTTTCTCCAAGAATGCCGCTCATTTGCTGTCGAGACGACTCTCACGGGTAAAGGAGAAATTAAGCTGATGGAGCTGGCTGTTAGTGCCGGTTACAAGGTTAACTTTATTTTCGTCGGTGTTCATGATGTGGGTTTGTCTGCCGCACGAGTGGCGCTTCGTGTAAGAGCGGGAGGGCATAATGTGCCAGTTGTCGATATATTCAGGCGCTATGATCGTTCTATAATTAACCTACCGCTGGCTATGAATATATCAGATAGGGTCTGGATTTTTGATAATAGCAATAAGCGCAGGCAGCTATTGTTGGCTCGGGACCGTGACAGAGTGAAGCAATTGGCCAGTTATTTACCTGAATGGTTTAGGCGTCCATCTGGTCAAACTGGATCAGTGGTTCGCCAGTTCGAAAACCTGTCACTGTTGCGGTCACAAAATGCTGGAAATGCCGCTGCGTAAGCGGCTCTGGCAATGCCCTTTCTGTCGAGTCGAACATGACCGCGATATCAATGCGGTGCTCAACATCCAGCGCAAGGGCATAACAGAATTACAGGCGGCGGGACTCGTCGTCTCTGCCCACGGAGGCCAGCGTCAATCCGTCATAAAGACGGTGGCGGCCTGAGAAGTGGGAAGCCTCGCCGTTTTTACGGCGGGGAGCAGTCACAGTAGCATATGCATTTAACTATTAATTGCAATGCGATAAATAGTTAAATGAGTCAGCTTTTCACCATAATATCCGCTCTATACAGTATATAAAAAAGTCCGTTACCTTGGGATTTCAGGCAGTTATTCCTTCGAACCGCTTCGCAAAATTATTATCTTTGCCTTGGACAGCATCTCTTTATCCTCTATTTTGCCGTTATGCATGGATAGCCAAGGAGCAGCGGATGCTTAATTTATTGATATTGATTCTGTTTATTGTTTTCAGTACACCGATAGTTGCGGCTGAGATATCAGATACAGAGAATAATTGTCCTGATTGAGCCGGTATTTTTTACATTCTCCGCACGAAGGGGTCTGACGGTTCTAGTTGTCTTTCTTCTCTTTGCGGGTTCAGGTGTTCGTTATGATGGCATCGAGGGCTGAGATAATTTCATTTCTGGATGAGGCTACGTTGCATACAAAATCTGATTTGTTGATTTTTTTTGCATCCAGAAACGTTATTGCCGGTGTAAATATATAATAACTATTATTATTAATGACCACCTGAGGGGTGATTCTTTTCTGGTTGAGGCAATGTCATTTTTAGATACCAGAGGAACAATAATCCTTGTTGTTAAATCATCAAAATAATCATTCTGGATAATAAGGTAAAACGGCCAAAGCCTGTTTGTTTTGGCCGATGGATTACGATACACATCAAATTGCTGTGGCATTACAGGCTCCCGAAAAATTCATCGTCTGTGAGCATTCCAGCTTTCGCCATGAATATGTTCATAGCCTGCATATCTTCTTTCTCTTTCTCATCCTGTTTAGCTTTTATAGCCTGCGCCAGAAGGATATCTAGTGTTGCTGAGAGATTCATGTCCATACTGTGGGCTTTATCGACCAGTGAAGCCGTCAGGTACACGTTGGTGCTTCTTTTGGTACTGTTACGGGGAGAGGTAACGGTATTCATGGTGTTTACTCCTATGCGCAAAGGTATGATGGGTAACGGAAAAACAATCAAGTATCCTACTTCTTGAAAGACTTAGAATTTAATTATTAATTGCAATGCAATAAATAGTTAAATGAGTCAGGTTCTCACCATAATTATCGGTTTTGTGCAGTATATGAAAAAGTTCGTTATCTTGGGATTTCAGGAAGTTATTCCTTCGAACCGCTTCGCAAAATTATTATCTTTGCCTTGGACAGCATCCCTTTATCCTCTATTTTGCCGTTATGCATGGATAGCCAGGGAGCAACGGATGCTTAATTTATTGATATTGATTCTGTTTATTGTTTTCAGTACACCGATAGTTGCGGCTGAGACATTGAATATAGAGAAAGATTGCCCGGCATGGTCGCAGGATAAATTGCAATATGAAACAAAAAGTCTGATGCAACAGATGGCTCAATGGGATCAACTTTATCGTCAGAAAGGGATCAGCGAGATCGATGATGAAGTTTATGATCAATTAATGGCGGAGCTAATTCATTGGCAGCTTTGTTTGAAACAATCACCTGATTCGAACTTTCCGGTAGAAGTTGTTGCGGATAATAAGCTGGTTCATCCGGTTGCTCATACCGGATTAAGTAAACTGAAAGACGAACGGGAAATTAACCGATGGTTGCACGGCAGATTACCTGTCTGGTTACAGCCAAAGATTGATGGCGTGGCGGTAACACTGGTTTATCAGAACGGGAAACTGGTTTCATTGATCAGCCGGGGCAATGGTGCCGAAGGGGTAAACTGGACAGCAAAAAGCCGACAGATTCCCGATATTCCCCAAGAGATAGAAAATGCACCGCCTTATATGGTACCGCCTTATATGGTATTACAAGGGGAGCTTTTTCTGCATAAGGACGGGCATATACAGCAATATTCTGGCAGTGATGGCGCTCGTAATCGTGTTGCCGGTTTAATGATGCGTAAGGAGCATTCGCCGGAATTAAAGCAAGTCGGTGTGTTTATCTGGAGCTGGCCGGATGGTCCTGTTGATATGGAAAGTAAATTACAGAAGTTGGCAAGTATGGGTTTTCCATTAGCGCTTCGCCACAGCCATAAAATAGAGAGGCCAGAACAGGTACAGAAACTACGGATGCACTATTTTGAACAATCCATGCCTTTTGCCACAGACGGTATCGTGCTGAAACAGGAAATTGAACCTAAAGGGAATCAGTGGCGGTCTGGATCTAACAGTTGGGCTGTGGCATGGAAACACCCTTTACGCCATCAGGTAACACAAGTCAGGGAAGTGAGTTTTACTATTGGCAGAACGGGCAAAATCTCAGTTGTGCTTGGGCTGGATAAGGTGAAATTGGATGACCGACAAGTCAGCCGAGTCAATATTGGCTCAGTCCGTCGTTGGCAACAGTTGGATGTGTTGCCGGGGGATCAGGTGACTCTCACGCTGGCCGGTCATGGTATCCCGAAATTAGCTCAAGTGGTGTGGAGGATTAAAGAGCGTCAGAATATTCAGCCGCCAGATAAGCAGCGTTATCATGCGCTGAGTTGCCTGACGTTAACGGCGGGCTGCGAACA
Organism: Photorhabdus akhurstii; assembly: GCF_018448925.1. Classification (GTDB taxonomy): domain Bacteria; phylum Pseudomonadota; class Gammaproteobacteria; order Enterobacterales; family Enterobacteriaceae; genus Photorhabdus; species Photorhabdus akhurstii. The sequence goes on from NZ_RCWE01000016.1 coordinate 38,681, forward strand.
ACAGTTTAATGCACGATTGAAATGGCTTGGTGAAAGTTTGCAAATGACAGGCGTCAGTAGCGGTAGCTGGGCAATGTTGACCGAACAGAAATTAGTCACTGATTTAACCGGTTGGTTGGCGCTTTCAGTTCAACAAATTGCGGCCTTACCGGGAATTGGAGATAAACGAGCACAGGCTATTTATTCACAATTCAGCAAGGCAAAAAATCAGCCTTTTTCCTATTGGATGAAAGGGATTGGAGTGCCTTATATGGATAAGCTGTCAGACGATGTTGATCACTGGCGGCAACTGGAGCAGAAATTAGCCGGATCACAGTTAAAACAGCAATTCACTAGCGGGCAATTGAAAAAGTTGTCTGATTTTGTCAATGACACGCAGGTTAAAGCAATTGCAGAGAAACTGTCAGTGGCTGGTATCAAGGGGTTTGATCGGGAAAACGGGGCTGTGGTTAACCCCGTAGGTATAGCTATAGCTCAGTGATCAGAATGTTCATAATTAAAAACAGGTAATCCAAGGCGATAGCGAATAGCAACCAATCTTGCTGTCAAACCTGCGATTAAGGTAATCAGTACAATGCCATCCTGCGGTAATGGCGTATGCTGTAACCCGATGTATAACCAAGCGGCGGCAAAAGAGACACCGGCATAAATCTCTTTCTGGAAAACCAACGGGATGGTGTTACACAGCATATCGCGTAACACGCCACCGAAAACACCGGTGATAACCGCCGCGATGGAGGCGATGATTGGGCTATAGTTCATATCCAGTGCAATCTGTGCGCCGAGAATGGAGAAAACAATCAAGCCAATGGCATCAAGGATCAGAAACAAGCGGCGCAAATGCTTCATCATGGGGGCAACCCAAGTGGTTATTACAGCGGCACAGGCGACGGTGACGATATATTCAGGGTGTTTAACCCAACCTAGAGGGTAGTGCCCCAGAAGTATATCCCGAACGGAGCCGCCGCCAATGGCGGTGACAGAAGCAATAATAATCACGCCGAACATGTCCATTTTACGGCGGCCCGCAGCTAAAGCGCCGGTCATCGCTTCGGCAGTAATACCAATGATATAAAGAACACTTAGTAACATAGGTTATTCGATGTGCATAACGTAAAAAGGTAAGAGTAATGTCGAAGTGGTAAAGTCTCGACTGAAATTTTTTAGTTCCATCCATTTCGGATTAATATTATTTATCCGAAAAAACCTGATGTAAGGATAATAAAATGGCCTTTCAGGAACGGCAAATCACGTTTGATAATCGCAGCCACCAGCTTACCAATATTAATGTCTGGACGCCAGACAGCCAGTGGTTAGCTTATGATGTTCGCCCTCATGGCGCTTCTTTTACCGGTTTAACGATAGAAAAAATTCATGTACATAGCGGCAAAACAGAAATTATCTATCAGGCTAAAGAGGGGGCTCATGTTGGCGTGGTGACAGTCAGTCCAACAGAACCTGTCCGTTATGCGTTTATTCACGGGCCAGAATTCCCAGATGAGCAATGGCATTACGATTTTCATCATCGGCGAGGGGTGATTGTCAGCGAAGATTTACCGGGAAAAGCGGTCACTCTGGATGCGATGGATGTTACTGCTCCTTATACGCCGGGAGCGTTGCGCGGAGGCAGCCACGTTCATGTATTCAGCCCGGATAGTAGCCGTCTGAGTTTTACTTATAACGATCATGTTATGCATGAACTTGATCCAGCGCTGGATTTACGCAATATCGCCGTGGCTGTGCCTCTCAAATCAGTTGAGCCACCTAAACATCATCCCCGTGAATATGATGGTAGCTATTTCTCCGTTGTAGTCAGTCGTACCACTTTTCAGCCGGAGCCGGGTAGTGATGAGATTAACCGTGCTTATGAAGAGTGTTGGGTCGGCCAATCTGGATATCGTAAAGCGGATGGAAATTGGCAGCGTTGGGCGTTGGCATTTATTGGCGATACTATTTCTGCAACAGGGGAAAAAGTACCGGAAGTTTATATCGTTGATTTACCAGAACAGGATGCTGATTATGCCGTAGCAGGGGAAAAACCACTGCAAGGGACGGAAACAACATTACCTGCACCGCCTGCTAATATCATGCAGCGTCGTCTGACATTGACCAATCATAGGCGTTGGCCGGGGGTAGCGAATAATCCACGCCACTGGTTGCGGGCTTCACCGGATGGTGGGCAGATTGGTTTTCTGATGAAAGATGATAATGGCATTGTGCAACTGTGGACAATATCGCCAAATGGCGGCGAACCGCGTCAGATAACTCAGAGTCATTATGGTATTCAATCTGCTTTCAGTTGGGATCGAAGCGGTCAATATGTTGCTTTCATTTGTGATAACAGTGTGATGTTGTGTGATGTCAACAATGGTCAAATGCAGCGTCTGACAGAGCGTACAGAAAAAGCGCCTGCCGCGGATGCCGTTGTGATTTCACCGGATAACCATCATGTTGCCTTTATGCGTGAAATTGATGGCTATATGCAAATTTTCCTGGTGGAAACAGGACTGAAATAAATATATTTGCCGCCAGTTCACTTGCTGCTGGTGGCAATAAATAAACCGGAACGGATTATCAATTAATTGTTTTTGGTTTGATGTTGTGCTTTTTCTATTTTTTCAATTCGCTCTTTTGGTGAACTGGCTGATTGATCTTCGTCAGATTTTATATAGTCATAAGGTAATAACAGAGTATCTAATAGCGCGGAAAAGGGCAGATCGATCGCGAGTAGTGGTTTCATTACCCAGCCTGTATCTTGGTCTTTTAACATTTCAATGTCAGTTTTAGCGCCGGGATAATAACCGCGGCTAGGCCCGGAATGTGTCATGATGCTGGTACACCCGCTGATTAACAGCCATCCTAATGTGACGCAAAATAGAATTAGTTTATTACTCTTCATCGGTTCTATCGATCTCGTATAGCTAAGCCGCTGAAATAGTTCGCCCTTGAGTAAGTTTGTTGGGTGATCTTTATTTCCCCAAATTTATCCAAATCCCTTAATGAAGGGTTTTGACATCAATCACTATAATCACGTCACGCAACGTTGACCATAGTGTTGAGATCAAAAAGTCGTGAATTTTTTATGTAACAGGATTTTTTTCTGTATTTTAATTAATAAAAAGTAATGTAAGTCATCATAATGATCTGAATAGTCTATAGATTAAATATTTCTTAAGTATATGCCCAATGGATTTCAAGATGCATCGCGATGGCGAGTGAGTATCGCCAACAAAGAGGCAACTTGAAAGATAACGGGTATAGAAGTACGTTTTTACTTTGACTGCCATTAAACGCACAAAAACCCGCCTATTCAGGGCATTGGATTTAGAAATTTCTGATTGAATAGAGGTTGCTTAAGGAGAGCAGGCAAGCAAGGAGTGTTTCTTTCTCTTCTTATGCACAAAGCATTCTACAAATTCTGAGAATAATTATGTAAAGTCCTCGTTGTCATTTAGCTCCTGCATTTCCGAGCAGGAGCTTTTTTACTATATTTATTACGATTGATGATTACATTATTGATTTGATTATATTGATTTCAGGCGGCTTGCTGATGCGCTAATTTAATTTCTTCCGCCAGAATCGCAATCCCTTTGGCAATACTTTCCGGATCAGGAACATAATTCATACGCATGCATTCATGAGTATGCGGCCAATCTTGTTCCAGTCCGGGGAAGAAATAGTGACCTGGAACCATTAACACACCCCGTTTTTTCAATCTGTGATAAAGCATTTCTGTGGTTATCGGCAAATTTTTAAACCAAAGCCACAGAAAAATAGCGCCTTCTGGTTTATGGATAAGGCAAAGTTCTGCCGGCAGATAACGACGGATAATTTGGATCACGTCTTGAACCCGTTGTTGATAGAACGGGCGGATAACTTCCTGTGACAAACGAAGCAAGTCATTGCGTCGGATCATTTCCAATGCCATTGCGGGGCCTACACCGCCCGGCGCAAGGCTGATGATGCCATTCATATTACTGACGGCATTGATGATTTTCTCGTTAGCGATAATGATTCCGCAGCGTGAACCCGGCAACCCTAATTTGGATAAACTCATGCACAGAATAATATTGGGATTCCACAATGGCGTAGCTTCGCTAAAAATAATACCTGGGAATGGCACGCCATAAGCATTATCAATGAGTAATGGAATCTGGTGTTGTTGAGCCAGACAATCTAGCCGTTGTAACTCTTCATCAGTGATGACGTTACCCGTTGGGTTGGTTGGGCGAGAAACACAGATCAGGCCGATATCTTCGGTAATATTGAGATGGTCAAAATCAACATGATATTTGAATTGGCCTTCTGGCAATAACTCAATATTGGGTTTATTGGCAACAAATAAGCCTTCGTCCAGCCCTGAGTCAGAATAACCAATATATTCCGGTGCTAGTGGAAACAGTACCTTGCGGACAGTGCCATCTTCTCCGCGCCCAGCCAGCAGATTAAATAGATAGAAGAATGCACTTTGGCTGCCATTGGTCAGGGCAATATTTTGTGTGCCAATCTCCCAACCCAATTTTTCGCGCAACATCTCTGCCAATGCTTGAATCAATGTATCCTTTCCTTGAGGCCCATCATAGTTGCATAGCGTGTCAGTGAGTTGGCCGTTGGCGACCATCTCTGTCAGTAGTTGCTGAAAATAGTCATCCATTTCTGGAATGTGCGCCGGGTTGCCGCCGCCTAGCATAATTGCTCCGGGCGTCCTCAACCCTTGATTAAGGTCATTCATCAGGCGGGTGATGCCTGCATCTTGTGTGAACTTGTTACCAAATTGAGAAAAAATCATAGCCGCGTTCGTTGTCGGTGTGTTATTGGGATTAAGAGACATAACACCATACTCCGCGCACTATTGGGGTGCAATCTGGAAAATTATGACTATTAGTTATTTAATATTGCGTTTAATTTAGCATTTAAAATAAAGAACTGAATGTTTGGTTAATATCCAGCTTTATTATTCATTTTAATCTTAAGTGCGATAGTAATTCACTGAATTTATTTTCTACATAAACAGTTTATTATATGGTCATTGACCAAACCGGTAGCTTGCATGAATGCGTAGCAGGTGGTGCTGCCGATGAATTTGAATCCTCTCTTTTTCAGCGCTTGCGATAACGCCTCTGAAATCTCGGTCTTTACCGGTACCTCTGTAATGGTTTCCCACCGATTAATAATGGGTTTGTTATCAACGAAGCGCCAGATAAAAGCGCTGAATTCTTCTCCTTGTTGCTGCATCTTAAGATAGGCTCGCGCATTGCTGATAATCGCGTTAATTTTGGCGCGGTTACGGACAATCGAGGGATCAAGCATCAGCCGTTCTACATCGTTTTCATCCATGACGGCAATTTTTGCCGGATCAAACTGATGAAAACATTTACGATAACCTTCGCGTTTTTTCAGAATAGTCAACCATGATAGCCCAGATTGTTGTCCTTCCAGACAAATCATTTCAAACAACTTTTGGCTATCTTTTAGCGGCTTTCCCCATTCATTGTCATGGTAAGCCAAATATTCCGGGTCAGAAGTAACCCAATGGCAGCGTGTTAATTCCATAGTTGAGATTTCCAATATGAGTGGTTGATAATTGACAGTACCTTAACTGTATAAATATACAAGTAAAATAACTCGATTAAGATTTTTTTATTTCAAGGTGAAATTAAGAGCGAATTCAGGGCTGTATATCTTAAGGTCAAAGGGTATACTGACCAACTTCCTTTCAAATTCATATGTATCGCGTGCGGATCTAACATGCAAAAGTTTGATACCAAGACCTTTCAGGGGCTGATCCTGACATTACAGGATTATTGGGCGCGCCAGGGCTGTACCATTGTCCAACCACTGGACATGGAAGTCGGTGCGGGTACTTCTCATCCAATAACTTGCTTGCGTGCGCTTGGCCCGGAGCCAATTGCCGCGGCTTATGTGCAACCTTCCCGTCGTCCGACAGATGGCCGTTATGGTGAAAACCCTAACCGTTTACAACATTACTATCAGTTTCAGGTCATTATTAAACCATCCCCGGACAATATTCAGGAGTTATATCTAGGTTCTCTAAAGGAACTAGGATTAGACCCAACAGTTCATGACATCCGTTTTGTTGAAGATAACTGGGAAAACCCAACGTTAGGCGCTTGGGGATTAGGCTGGGAAGTGTGGCTTAACGGGATGGAAGTGACTCAGTTTACTTACTTCCAACAGGTAGGCGGCCTTGAGTGTAAACCTGTCACCGGTGAGATTACCTACGGTCTTGAGCGTCTGGCAATGTATATCCAAGGCGTAGACAGCGTTTATGATCTGGTTTGGTGTGATGGTCCGCTGGGTAAAACTACTTATGGCGATATTTATCACCAAAATGAAGTAGAACAATCCACCTATAACTTTGAGCATGCTGATATCGATTTTCTGTTTACCTGCTTCGAGCAATATGAAAAAGAGGCTCAGGACCTGCTGGCGTTAGAAACGCCGCTACCGTTGCCAGCTTATGAACGTATTCTCAAAGCGGGTCATACATTCAACTTGTTGGATGCCCGTAAAGCTATCTCGGTGACTGAACGTCAGCGTTATATCCTGCGTATCCGCACCCTGACCAAAGCTGTTGCCGAAGCTTATTATGCCTCCCGCGAGGCGCTAGGCTTCCCTATGTGTAACAAGAATCAGAACTAAGAGGCTGTCATGACTCAACAGACTTTCCTGGTGGAAATCGGCACAGAAGAGTTGCCGCCGAAGGCTCTTCGTTCATTGGCTGAATCATTTGCTGCTAATTTTGCGGCAGAGTTGGATAACGCGAATTTGGCGTATGGTGAAGTAAGCTGGTTTGCAACGCCGCGCCGTCTGGCGCTGAAAGTTGCTAATCTGGATGAGGCGCAAGCTGATCGTGAAGTAGAAAAACGCGGTCCGGCGATTGCTCAGGCATTTGATGCTGAGGGTAAACCGACAAAAGCGGCAGAAGGTTGGGCTCGCGGTTGTGGTATCACGGCGGCTCAGGCTGAACGTTTAGTGACAGATAAAGGCGAATGGCTATTGTATCGCGCGCTGGTAAAAGGCCGCCGTGCAACAGAGCTATTGTCGGGTATGGTCAATCACGCTCTGAGTAAGTTGCCCATCCCTAAACTGATGCGTTGGAGCGATAAAGAGACTCAGTTTGTTCGTCCAGTTCATACCGTTACCATGTTGTTTGGTGATGAACTGATTGAAGGCGAAATTCTGGGTATTAAATCCGCGCGTGTCATTCGTGGCCACCGCTTTATGGGTGACTCTGAATTTACGATTGATAATGCAGAACAGTATCCCGCGATTTTGCAGCAACGCGGTAAAGTGATTGCAGATTATACAATCCGTAAGGCGTTCATTAAACAAGATGTAGAACAGGCGGCGATTAAGCTGGGCGGTATTGCTGACATCAGTGACAGCCTGCTGGAAGAAGTCACTTCACTGGTTGAATGGCCGGTTGTGCTGACGGCGAAATTTGAAGAGAAATTCCTTGCTGTGCCGTCAGAAGCGTTGGTTTACACCATGAAAGGTGACCAAAAATACTTCCCGGTTTACGACAATGCCGGCAAGTTGATGGCGAATTTTATTTTTGTTGCCAACATTGAATCTTCTGATCCACAACAAATCATTGACGGTAATGAAAAGGTAGTCCGCCCACGCTTAGCTGACGCTGAATTCTTCTTTAAGACGGATCGTAAACAGCGTCTGGAAGACAATCTACCTCGTCTGGAAACAGTGCTGTTCCAGAAACAGCTTGGTACTTTGCGTGATAAAACCGCTCGTATTCAGGCGTTGGCCGGTTGGATTGCAGAGAAAATCGGCGCTGATGTGAATCATGCTACCCGTGCTGGTTTGCTGTCCAAATGTGACTTGATGACCAACATGGTATTTGAGTTCACCGATACACAAGGTGTGATGGGGATGCATTACGCCCGTCATGACGGTGAAGCAGAGGATGTTGCTCTGGCATTGAATGAACAGTATCAACCGCGTTTTGCCGGAGATGAACTGCCTTCTACCGGCGTTTCTTGTGCGTTAGCGATCGCTGACAAAATGGATACTCTGGCGGGTATTTTTGGTATCGGTCAGCATCCGAAAGGTGATAAAGATCCGTTTGCGTTGCGTCGTGCTGCGTTGGGCGCTCTGCGTATTATCGTTGAGAAAAAACTGCCTCTGGATTTGCAGACATTGACAGAAGAAGCGGTTCGTTTGTATGGCGACAAGCTGACAAATACCAAGGTTACGGATGATGTGGTGGAGTTTATGCTTGGCCGTTTCCGCGCCTGGTATCAGGAGCAGGGCTACAGCATTGATACCATTCAGGCAGTATTAGCACGTCGTCCGACGCAGCCTGCTGATTTCGATGCTCGTGTTAAAGCGGTGACTCACTTCCGTACACTGGATGAAGCCGCAGCGTTAGCCGCAGCGAATAAGCGTGTTTCTAACATTCTGGCGAAATCAGAAGAGACATTGAACGAGAAGGTAGATGTTTCTGCGTTGAAAGCGCCGGAAGAGGTGAAACTGGCAACACATCTGGTGGCTTTGCAGGATAAGCTGGCACCTTTATTTGCTCAAGGATGCTATCAGGAAGCGCTGATTGAGTTGGCATCTTTGCGTGAAGCTGTCGATGTTTTCTTTGTCAATGTGATGGTGATGGATGAAGACTTACAGGTGCGAGTAAATCGCTTAACCCTGTTAAGTGAATTGCGTGACCTGTTCCTGAGAGTTGCTGATATTTCGTTACTGCAATAATGACCTGAAATAATCGGTTTCGGCGGTAGTGAAAACAGTCGCCGGAACCGTAGTTTTTCCTCTACAGATAAAATTTTTTATAAAAACTGTGTGAAAGTGCGGCATAGCGACGTTCACGCTGTTTTTATCAGCAACTAACCCATGATTATCAAAAAGGTATTGACGGCCTGTAGCGAGCGCAGTAAGATTCGGCTCGTTTTCGGCGAGTAGCGCAGCTTGGTAGCGCAACTGGTTTGGGACCAGTGGGTCGGAGGTTCGAATCCTCTCTCGCCGACCAATTTAGAGTTTGGGGCTGTCAAATAAGCCGCAGGCTTGAAGAAATAGAGAAGCCTTACAGTGATTGCTGTAAGGCTTTTTGTCATCTGGCTGTTTACTCTAACAGCCACAGCCGTTTGGTGCATAAGCTTGCATAACTTTGCTATCAGCATCAAAATGCTTCGGCCTTCCACCGTTGAAAAGGCCATAATGTTTTTTCCCATCACCAATTAAATCAAAAAGTGTATGGTAACGACTTTTGCTGATCATATCGGCAGTATTCCGGCATACTGGGACCGCTCTACCTGTTTCAAAAATATGTTCTCGATCAAGCACAAACTGATCCGGGGCATCCGATAAATTGCCTTTGTAAATGGCAACTTGACCATAATCCTCACAACGGTCTTCCAAATCTAATTTTAACAGCCTCAGCGTCATTGAATACAGTTTTGCACCGCCCAGTTTTGCTTCGATCTCCTTATTATTTATGGATTTCAAACTGCTATTAACGACACGAACATCATTAAAACCGGCTGCTTTTGCCAGCCGTATGAAATCTTCAAAATACAATGCATCACCAATACACTCACAAACAACTTGTTGGTCATTTTTCAGTGATTGGTCCAGCCTTCTATCCAAAAAAATGTCAGAAAAATAGATTTCACCACCCGATTTAAGTAAACGGGCCATACCAGCCAACACACTTGCTTTAGATACAGATAGATTGATGACACAGTTTGAGACGATAACGTCGATACTTTCAGGTGGTAAATTAAGTTGTTCTAGCGACTCGATATAGCCTTGCTGAAAATGCACATTGGTGGATGAATAGTTAAAGATTTGACGATGATAATCCACAAAACGCTGGGCAAATTCGATTTGTTCTGCCGTTGCGTCAATACCAATAACTTTACCCTCAGTACCTACGAGGTGAGACAGAATAAAACAATCACGCCCACTCCCACATCCCAAGTCTAATACTGTTGTTCCTTCTAACAAGGGAGGAAAAGGCGTACCACAACCATAAAAACGGCTCTGTACATCAGGATGGATAAGTTTAAGAATTTCTCTGATTCTGTCTGAAGTGGTGTTGTCCACCGCGCATACATTTATAGCAAGATCCTCTCTACTAGATAGGGTTTTGCCATAATAGTGTTGTATGTCTTCGATTCGCTGTTTAATCGATTGTTCGTTCATATCTATTTCCTTCAAATTAAATCATTAATAGGCCGATATTACGTTTCGGTAATTTGGCGCCAGATTTACAATGGGTTCTCATATTCCTGATCAATGCATAGATGATCAATGTATAAAATCAAAAAAAATCGTCATTGCTGACGATTGATATGTGCGGCGACTTCCATCCAAGCTTCTACCGCGACAGTAAAAGCTTTACGTCCTTTATCTGTTAATGTGTATACTTTGCGTCCACGACCTGCAACGGTTTCGTTGTGTACCGTGACATATCCACCCTGCTCAAACTCACGCAGTACCGGATAAATCGTACCTTCAGTAGGTGAACAACACCCTTGGGTAGAATGTTCAACCTCACGGGCAATTTCGTAACCGTGCATAGGCCGTTGTTGTAAGACACTGAGAATGAAAAACTTGGATAAGCTCATCTTAATGATGCCATTCCAGTACATTCTATCAGTGTAGTCCACTGTGGTTCGTCCAACAGTGTTAAGTGTTTTCTTCGACTTGTTCATAACGGCATAGTATACATTGAGCATCGAGGTGTCAATGTATCAGGTAATCTGTTTAATTATTGACTGTATTCATCATCATGAGTCACCTCTTTTCGATAATAAAATGTAGGTATCTCCTGGCTGGTTTCAAGGGATGCCTACTTCCGGCATCCCTTTGATCAGTATTTCAGATGGATCTTCTGAACTATTTCACACAAGTCTGATATTTTTCCAGAATTGCCACATACTTACCATTATGTCGCTGTCCCATATAGGTGATAGTGTTCCTTGTTACACCACAGTATGAACTTTATGTTCTTATTCCATCGTTCCCATAGTCATTTTCAGATCAGGCTACCATGTTTTGGAATGGAAGATATTTTTGGATCAAAACTCAAAAGGAGTTTAGAAGGTCCTCGTGTATACACACCTGTTTCTTGATAATGATAGTTATCAGCAAAACGTAAATTGTGCAGGCGATCCAAAATAATATTGGATGAGACTTCCAACTGACTGAGTGAAAACGCAGCCGCAGCACAGGCATGAGTACCTGCTCCAAAAGCTAAATGTCTTTTTCGATTTGCTTTCTGTTGAGAAGTTGTATTTTTTCTTCGATATAGATCAAATTCATTTGGTTTGTGAAAAACCGATGGATCGCGATTAGCTGCGCCAATCATACAAAATATTACAGCGCCTTTAGGTATATCGATACCAGAAATAGTGACGTCTTCACTCGCTTCTCTTGGAATTAGTTGTACAGGTGATGTCAGACGTAAAGTTTCTTCAAATGCATCTCGAACCAGACTGCGATCTTTGAGCACTGCATCAAGCATACTGGGATTAGATATTAAGTGATTAAGCATCATTGCTAATATCTTGTCAGCAGGTTCTATCGCAGCTAATAGAATGTTTAAACACAGTGCTGTAATTTCACTCATGGACATCCCTGTATCTTGACAGAATATAGATATAATGTCCCCGCTAGGATTACGCCGTCTCTGATCTATTATAGGGTTTAGTAAGCGAATTAATTTCTGACTACATTCAAGACTGTGCATTTTTTCTGGTTCTGTTTGGTCAAACTGGGTAATAAAACTGGCGATACCCTTGTGCCATTCAGCTATATCACGATAGTTATCACTTGGCAGTCCGAGAATACCTAATGTTACTAATACGGCATAGTCGCGGCCAAAGTCATTAACAATATCTATATTTCCTTTTTCCATATAAGGTTGTAAGAGATCTTCAGTAATCTTTCGAATCATGGGTTCGTAGTAGCGATTAAAATAATCTTTTGAAAGTCCTTGCATTATGAGTTTTCGTTTACACGCATGCTCTTCACCTTCCATTTGAGCAAGAACGCGATCCCCCATAACCGGTTCGGCAAGTGCAGTTAATGGCTTAGTATTGAAAATTGAGGATTTTAAAATAGCGTCAACATCCTCATATTTGCCAATAAAATAGCTGTTTTGGGATTGTTCAAAATAAACTAAATCTTGTTTATGCAAGATGTCGTAAAAATCATAAGGATTTTTTATGAATGTTGGTTCGTGAATACTAAAAGAACTTAATTTAGCCATTATTGCGCTTCCTTTCTAAAGATATTTGGTACTAAGAGCTTATTAACTTTAAATACAATTACTATTTCATCAGACTGTTTGGATTTTATAATTGAGTAACGATTCCGTAACTTTGTTTATCTCCTACTTGTATAGGATAACTACCGTTAAACAACCCTTTTCCGATTGGCCAAGGACGATGATAAAGTAACGTAGAATATTTTACCCCAAGTAATCGAGGGGTATCGAGGTAGAAGGGAATTTCAGCGAAAATATATGGTAACGCTTTATATACTAATTGTAGGTCAATTAGACCAAAGTATTGCCCGGTACCTTTTAGTCGCCCTTTTATGGCTTGAAAGGACATATCAATACAAATTTTTTTAAAAGATTCTGATTCATTAAACGCGTTTTCAACTTGTGTTTTAAGAGATTGATAGTCATGGTTTAGTGCGAAGTCACTAAATTGAATGACTCTGATTTGCTTACTTTTTAGCATTGCTATGGACATCGCATAATCAAGGTTACATAAATGACGTCTAATTTCTCGTTGTGTTTTCTTGATTGCCTTAGCATTCTCAGTTCCACCAGCGACTAAAAGGCGTGAAGCTTCACGTTCACAAGGTAACAATATGTCGACTTGCTGGAAGTAATGACTTGACCACTGAATAAGGTCCACTACATAGTCCTTTGAAAAACGCGAGTTAAAGGGGCTTATCCCTATTAGCGCGTGGTCGCCTTTTTGAATAATTTGGCCACAACGAGGGGTTTCACCTTGGACAATAAATGATGGTGAATTCTCGTGCAGCAATGTTGAATGGAGTGGTAATATCTGATTGTTCGTTTCTTTTAAGAATTTTTTTTCAGTAGATAACATTTCCATTGACTTTCCATTTTTTTAATGTGATCCCGCATAATCCTGGTATGAATTTTTTAATTTTTATATAGGTTCATTACATCTCCATTAAGATATTTATACAGAAATTTGATCTAACTTAATCTCGTAAAAATGTCAAAAATTATCGAAAGTCAGAGTTAGATAAACCCCATTTCGAATCGATCAACGAATTGATGTTAAATGAGTTTTTACCGATTCAGGTTGCTGTTGAGAAAGTGATACGAAAATCGGGTACAAAAATGCATCGTCATCCTTGGAGACAAGATAGCATTCTCTAATAAGGAGGTTGTTCAGATAACAACACCTAATGCTGTATTTTTAACTTTATGTCAACATGCTTCGCCATATTAGTCATGTGGCGACTTTATCTGAGTATATTGAAAGATATTCTGTTTATATGGCTAGAATAATGGCAAGAAGATATAACTATTTTTCTTTGGTAAATTTATCGGATTTTATTGATAAATTTAAAAATCCATATATAAATTATGCTATTTAACTTGAGTTTTATTTAATCTCTTGTGTCAGTAATCCTGTAGAAAAATTACGTATATACTAATAATATCATAGTAAAAAATAACATTTAATTACTATCCGTGATATTTAATTTATCCATCTGAGAAATATCTCTCATTCATTAAATGACTTGATTGAAAAAACGTAAGAATGGTGTATGAATATTATCTTCTATGAACATCAAATGGAATGTAAATGTGGAATTAAATGATATAGGTAACACAGTTTTACTTGAAATTAATAAGTTTAGAATAAACGGCAATCGAGTATTTTCAAAGTGTGAATATCAAAATTCTATCAGTAGACATAAAGATAGGATATTTTTGCATATCGTTAATACGTTAGGAAAAGAAGTTAAGATACGGCCAAACATGACATTGATTGACTGTTCGACAGGAAATATTGAGACAGGTGAGATTAAATATGAATCCGCAATAACAAAAGGAATCCAATGTCGGAAATTTACTTTTTGGAATAAGAGAATAATAGGTGATATATGTCTTCACATAGTGGTGTAGTATATGGGGTTATTTTTTGCCTTATCAGTGCAGCATTTGATGTGTTTGTTGCGTATTTAACACAATCGATAAACTCAGCTATTGTCATATTCTATTGTTTCACATCATCTACTTTATTATTTATGATGATAAGCATTTTCAAAGGGATTGATCAATTAATTGAAAAGATCCGCAAAAATTTTTTATTGGTGGTGATTATTAATGTCTCAATTTTACTAAATTGGGGAGGATTAATCATTGCGCTACGTTTTCTTGAACCTGCAATAGTGGGTGTCGCTTCAGTAGCTTGCGGCCCTGCGATAACTATCCTTCTCTCATCTTTTATCGATAAAGACGAAGCAAAAACAGAAAAATTGGAAGTTGTCATATCCTGGTTAGTTCTCATTGGGGTAGGTGTGATGCTGGTAAATTCATTTTTGGGAAATAGTGGGTTTTCATCAACTTCAATTCAGGACAGGATTATTGGTATTGTTAGTGTGATATTTGGCGCCATAGGAACAGTATTATACACTATTTTTTCTAAGAAATTATTCAAGGAGAAATGGCAAACGTATGAGATATTGTCTGTTAGAAGTATTTTAATGGTAGTACTTTCATTTTTTTATGTTTCAGTATCCAGTGTTTCTCTTAGTTTAGATATCGATATGATTCTTCCGATGTCGATTCTTGTTATCGTTGGACATTTACTTCCAATCTATCTAGTATTAAAGACAATTAATGCCATTACCCCTCTTCATGTCTCTTTGTTATTTCTGCTAATACCTGTATTTACGATCATTTTTCAATATCTTGATTCACGTATAGCGTTTTCTGTTGAAAGTTTGATTGCAGCTTCGGTTATAGTTTCTTTATTAATCATTCTTGGGGTGAGTAAGATAAAAAAGACAAATAGGGTATAGAATGAAAAAGACTGCTATTGTAGATGATTTTTCTTTTGGTAAGGTTATGGTTAATGATTTTATAGTGTAATTACAAAGATGCCCCTTTTTCTATGAGGCTGCTTTTTGTGCTGATGAAAATAAGTAATTATTTAAAGGAATATGGACATGTTTACTTCTAGAGTAAACATGTTGTTTTTATTATATAAACTTACTCAATTAATCAAGAAAGTCCATATGTAAATTACGTATATACTAATAATATCATAGTAAAAAAATAACAATTAATTATTATTAATGATATTTAATGTATTTATTCTTATCCCTCTATTTTATTAATTTCATGATAAATAAGGCTTAATTTATCCATCTGAGAAATATCTCTCATTCATTAAATGACTTGATTGAAAAAACATAAGAATGGTGTATGAATATTATCTTCTATGAACATCAAATGGAATGTAAATGTGAAATTAAATAACATAGGTAACACGATTTTACTCGAACTTGATAAGTTTAGAATAAACGGTAATCGAGTATTTTCGAAGTGTGAATATCGAAATCCTACTGGCAGCCATAAAGATAGGACATTTTTGCATATCGTTAATACATTAGAAAAAGAAGGTAAGATACGGCCAGGCATGACATTGATCGACTGTTCGACTGGCAATGGCGGGGCGGCACTAGCATGGATAGGAAGAGAGAAAGGGTATAAGGTCAAGATATTTATGCCGGAAGGCATGACAGATGAGCGTAAAGAGCAAATAAGATCTTATGGTGCGGAAATTTATGAGACACCAAAGGAACTGTTTCTGAATGGGGCTGTTTCGGCAGCAAAAGATTGTGCTGAAAGCGGAGATGATGTCTTTTTTCTTGACCAATCAGGTACAACCTTAAATAAGGAAGCTTGGAATATATGTGGAGAGGAGATCGTCAAAGAATTAAAAGAAAATAATCTTATTCCAGATTATTTTATTTGCTCGATAGGTACAGGTGGAACTTTCTCAGGAATTGCCGAAATATTAAAAAGAGAATATAGCAATATAAAAACAATTGGTATTGAAGTAAATAGTTCTGCGCCATTATATGCACTGAGAAACGGCCTTCATTTTGAACATCATAATCATAATTTGATGGGGCTTGGCGCGGGTGTTCTTTCGGTCAATACTGTCCAAGAATTAATTGATGAGGTATATACAGTAGAGGGGGATGATGCATGGAAAAGAATGAAAGAATTTATATTAAGCGATGATCTTGGTATAGGTCCTACCTGTGGTGCTAATTTACTAGTATGTGAGAGGATGCTGCAAAAAGTGCATAATAAAGTATTCATTACGTTATTCTTTGATAGTGCATGGAAATATAAAAGTCGTTGGGATGGTATTTATCCTGAATATAAGGCAGATTGAAAATGTTATTAGAAGATGTTTATGAAAACGCAAGGGTTGTTAATTCGGGGAGAGCACTTACAACAGTTAATGAATTTACAGATCAATTACCTGCATTGAGGCCCCAGGTTTTGATCGAGGTTGCTCATAGAATAATCCAATTAATGGATCTTAAAGTAGATAAAATTGTTACAGAAGAAGATAAAGGCGCTCCACTGGCAACAGCTATCTCCCTCCTTACAGGAATACCATTAGCAATGGCTAGGTGGTATCCCTATTGTTTGGACGAGATGAATAATACTGTTGTACAGATCAGCTCTGAATATTTTGAGGGAAAAATGTATCTCAATGGAATAGAGCCAGGTGATCGCGTCTCTATTATTGATGATACGTTAAGTACTGGAGGGGCAGTGATATCCCTTATAGAAGCGGTACAAAAGAGAGGGGGTGAGATTAAAGATGTTATCTGTGCGGTAGAGAAAATCCAGAATAATGGTAAAAATAAGGTGAAAGATAAAACGGGCATAGAGGTGAAAACGATTATGAAAATTTATCTTGATCATAAAAGTGTTAAGGTTATTGATTAATAACAAATATGAAGACAATAACGATTAAAGATGAATTTGCAATAATAAGAGGGCTCTAATGTCGGAAATTTACTTTTTAGAATAAAAGAACGATAGGTGATATATGTATTCGTATAATGGCGTAGTATATGGGGTTGTTTTTTGCCTCATCAGTGCAGCATTTGATGTGTTTGTTGCGTATCTAACGCAATCGATAAATTCAGCTATTGTTATCTTTTATTGCTTCGTATCATCTACTTTGTTGTTTGTGATGATAAGTATTTGCAAAGGGATTAATCAATTAATCGTGAAGATCCGCAATAACACCTTATTGGTGTTAATTGTTAATGTCTCAATTTTACTAAATTGGGGAGGATTAATCATTGCGCTACGCTTTCTTGAGCCTGCAATAGTAGGTGTTGCTTCAGTGGCTTGCGGCCCTGCAATCACTATCCTCCTCTCATCTTTTATCGATAAAAGCGAGGCAAAAACAGAAAAATTGGAAGTTGTCATATCCTGGTTAGTTCTCATTGGGGTAGGTGTGATGCTGGTAAATTCATTCTTAGGAAATAGTGGATTATCATCAACCTCAATTCAGGACAGGATTATTGGTATTGTTAGTGTGATACTTAGTGCTGTAGGAACAGTATTATACACTATTTTTTCTAAGAAATTATTCAAGGAAAAATGGCAAACATATGAGATATTGTCTGTTAGAAATATTTTAATGGTAGTAATTTCATTTTGTTATATTTCAATATCCGATGTTTCTCTTAGCTTGGATATTGAGATGATTCTTCCGATGTTAATTCTGGTTATAGTCGGACACTTACTTCCAATCTATCTCGTACAGAAAACAATTAATGCCATTACCCCGCTTCATGTCTCTTTGTTATTTTTGTTAATACCTGTATTTACGATTCTTTTTCAATATCTTGACTCACGTATAGCGTTTTCTGTTGAAAGTCTGATCGCAGTTTCGGTTATAGTTTCTTTATTAACTATTCTTGGTGTGAGTAAGATAAAAAAGACAAATAGGGTATAACGAGGTATAAAATGAAAAAGGTTGCTATTGTAGATGGTTTTTCTTCCGGTAAATTTATGGCTAAAGCGTTGTATGAGAAAGGGTGTTATCTCTTGCATATAGCTTCGAAACCGGATTTACATAGTTATTATTATAAAGGATTTGATTATTCAATCTACCAAGAGCGCCATGTTCACGACACGATAGAAGATACAGTCAACTTCCTTAAAAAACAGGAAGTTGAATTTATTATTGCCGGGAGTGAAAGTGGTGTTTCGCTTGCTGATGAGCTTAATAATCATTTTGAATTGAATTATAGAAATGATTTTGCTAAGACATCTGCAAGGCGCAATAAATATGAGATGATTGATACACTGAAAAAATGTGGAATTCCTGCGGCTGAGCAAGGCAGATTTTCAGATTGGCCTGCTGCGGAACAATGGATTAAAGCCTTTAATAATTTTCCTGTGGTACTTAAGCCATTAGAGAGTGCAGGCTCTGATGGTGTTTATATTTGTAAAGATGTGCACTCTGCTAAGGAAGCTTTTCATAAAATACTGGGAAAATCTAATAAACTTAATCTCTGTAATCATCAGGTTTTAATACAAGAATTTCTTAACGGAACTGAATATGTCGTTAATATGGTGTCGCTTAATCGTCACCAATTAATTACCGAAGTAGTAAAATATAAGAAACGCAAACTTGATACTGGTAGTATAATTTATGATATTGATGACATTATCGATTCCTCTTATCCAGAATATAATGTTTTAGTAGAATATACGAGAAAAGTTGTCATTGCTTTAGGTATATTTAATGGCCCCAGTCATGCGGAAGTGATGTTAACACCTGATGGTCCAAAACTTGTTGAAATTGCCGCGAGAATAGACGGAATATTACGACCGACGATAGCAAAATTAACAACAGGTTTAGGACAAATTAGGGCTGCTGCCATGTCTGTTGTTGAACCAGAAAATTTCTATAAGGCTATACAAAGAGAAGCTTATACTCTGATTAATCATTCCTATAATGTATGCTTGATTAATCATCGTCCTGGCGTATTTACGGCTAATGATTTTATGGCAGAACTAAAGAAATTGCCCTCTTTTTGTGAAGCTATTTTTTATGTTGATGAAGGTGATGAAATCGAAATAACTAAAGATGTTTTTAGCCAACCTGGGACAGTTTACTTAGTTCATCATGATAAGAATGTTATCCAGCAAGATTACGAAAAAATTAGGAGAATGGAAGAACTGGGTGGGTATTTGAAACCTATTTAGAATTATATGTCAGATAATAATAATGGTCGCTAACCAGAGAGGCGTTATATTTTCCAGTAAATTTCTGGCTCTGGCGGCTATAAACTATCAATGGATAAGACTAGATTTAGTCGTTTAGATATTATCTAAATTTACCGGTAAA
The DNA here is from genome assembly GCF_018448925.1 of Photorhabdus akhurstii. Lineage (GTDB taxonomy): Bacteria > Pseudomonadota > Gammaproteobacteria > Enterobacterales > Enterobacteriaceae > Photorhabdus > Photorhabdus akhurstii. Next base: position 58,135 of record NZ_RCWE01000016.1, read on the forward strand.
CCGTTAATGAAACCCAAGGTGATGGAAAGTAGAAATAGATAAACTAGTAACAGGTTTTTGTATTTATTTATATAACTGATGTTATACTTATTGGATTAACTTTTCAGGTACCGATTTTATTCGGAGCACAGCATTTTATACCAGTTATCATCTTTTCTCGTGAAATAATCGTTTACTAATTAATCAAACAACCACAAATTTTGCGCCCAGGTTAATAGTGATTAGTACTATCGCTATGTGCTTTTTATGGTCTTTTTGTCTATAAAATGTGTTCTTTGTCATATTTTTGTGCTAACTATGTTAATTATTAGTTTCCTTTGTGTTTTCCTGTTGTTTGTGACATCTGTTGAGATCTTATTGACGCAAGAGACAACAGTTGTTTAATTGATAAGCTGAAAATAATAAACAAAACCTAAACAGCGCAGTTTCGGACAGGAAGTGCAGATTCTGGCTGTACACAACAACATCACAAATGGAGTGCAAGAAATGACTACTTTCTCTAAAAGAGCGAAGTTATTGAAGCTAGGGGTCAGCTTAGTTGCATTGGCAGTAACCGCCAGCGTTCAGGCAAAAACATTGGTTTACTGTTCCGAAGGCTCACCGGAAGGCTTTAGTCCACAATTATTCACTGCCGGTACAAGCTATGACGCCAGCTCTGTACCGCTGTATAACCGTTTGGTTGAGTTCAAAGCCGGTACCACCGAAATCATACCTGGGCTGGCGGAGAGATGGGATATCAGTGATGATGGCAAGACATATACTTTCCATCTGCGCAAAGGCGTTAAATGGCATGAGAATAAAGAGTTCAAACCCACTCGTGATTTTAATGCTGATGATGTGATCTACTCTTTCATGCGTCAAAAAGATGAAAATCACCCATACCATAAAGTCTCTGGTGGTAGCTATGAGTATTTCATTGGCATGGGCATGAGTGAGATGATCGATAAGATTGTAAAAGTTGACGATTATACTGTCCGGTTTGAACTGACCCGTCCAGAAGCCCCGTTCCTGGCTGACATAGGGATGGATTTCGCCTCTATTATGTCCGCGGAATATGCAGATAAAATGATGAAAGCCGGTACGCCGGAAAATGTCGATCTGAATCCAATCGGTACTGGCCCATTCCAGTTGGTTCAATATCAGAAAGATTCTCGTATCCTGTATAAAGCGTTCAAATCCTACTGGGGTGATAAAGCGAAAGTAGATCGGTTGGTCTTCTCTATTACTCCTGATGCATCTGTTCGTTATGCAAAACTACAGAAAAATGAATGTCAGATCATGCCATATCCAAATCCAGCGGATATTGCCCGTATGAAGAAAGATAAAGATATTGTCTTGTTAGAACAACCGGGCTTGAACGTGGGTTATGTTTCGTTCAATGTCACCAAAAAACCATTGGATAATCTTAAAGTCCGTCAGGCGTTGACGATGGCGGTCAATAAAGACGCTATCGTTGAGGCGGTTTATCAAGGAGCAGGTCAAAAAGCGAAAAACCTGATTCCACCGACAATATGGGGTTACAACGATAACATTAAAGATTATCCATATGATCCGCAAAAAGCGAAACAGTTACTCAAAGAAGCGGGTTTAGGAGATGGTTTTACTATCGATCTGTGGGCAATGCCGGTACAGCGTCCGTATAACCCAAATGCTCGTCGTATGGCGGAAATGATCCAGGCTGACTGGGCGAAAATTGGTGTGAAAGCCAAAATTGTCAGCTATGAATGGGGCGAATATCTGAAACGAGCTAAAGACGGCGAGCATCAAATTGTGATGATGGGGTGGACCGGGGACAATGGTGATCCGGATAACTTCTTCGCAACCCTATTTAGCTGTGCGGCCAAAGAGCGGGGTTCTAACTACTCTAAATGGTGCTACAAACCATTTGAGGACATCATTCAGCCCGCGCGCGTAGCTTCTGATCACGCCAAACGTGTCGAGCTTTATAAACAGGCACAGGTTGTGATGCACGAACAGGTTCCAGCGCTGATTATCGCTCATTCCGTTGTTTATGAGCCCATTCGTAAAGAAGTTAAAGGCTATGTTGTTGAGCCATTGGGTAATAAACACCGTTTCGATACCGTGTCCCTCGAATAATCCTATTCTTACTTTGTTGTGATACGCCATCTTCCTGATTTCTAACCGAAGATGGCGGTTTTCTCCAAGCGATCATAACTGGTGGAAAACTAACAAGAAAAGTAGAGGCAAGATGTTTATTACGTTGTGAGCCAAAAGATTGTGAGCCAAAGGGGGAAAGTCCTCCCCCTTATCAAGCCAAACGGCCTGAGAGCTGTAACCGGCATTTAAAAAAGAGAGTTTGGGATATGTTGCAGTTCATACTCCGACGTCTGGGGTTGGTAATCCCAACGTTTATTGGCATTACTTTACTGACTTTTGCTTTTGTCCATATGATCCCCGGCGATCCGGTGACCATTATGGCCGGGGAACGTGGAATATCTGCTGAGCGCTATGCTCAGCTAATGGCCGAAATGGGGTTGGATAAACCACTTTGGCAGCAATACTTTCATTATGTCAGTAATGTGTTACATGGCGATCTGGGTATCTCCATGAAAAGTCGTATCTCGGTGTGGGAGGAGTTTGTTCCCCGTTTCAAGGCAACGCTTGAACTGGGGATATGCGCTATGTTGTTCGCTATTGCTGTAGGTATTCCCGTTGGCGTCCTGGCGGCGGTAAAGCGTGGTTCTGTTTTTGATCATACTGCGATAGGACTTTCTCTCACTGGATACTCCATGCCGATCTTCTGGTGGGGGATCATGTTGATCATGCTGGTTTCTGTCCAGTTGGATCTGACGCCGGTATCCGGGCGAATAAGCGACAGTGTTTTCCTTGATGACAGTTATCCGCTGACGGGTTTTATGCTAATCGACACCCTATTCTGGGGTGAAGCCGGTGATTTTAAAGATGCGGTGATGCACATCATTTTGCCTGCCGTTGTCTTGGGGACGATTCCACTGGCGGTGATTGTCCGTATGACCCGCTCTTCCATGTTGGAAGTACTCGGTGAAGATTATATCCGTACTGCACGCGCTAAAGGCTTGAGTCGTATTCGTGTGATTGTGGTCCATGCGCTTCGCAATGCATTGCTGCCGGTTGTAACTGTTATCGGTTTGCAGGTGGGCATTATGCTGGCGGGGGCGATCCTGACTGAAACTATCTTCTCTTGGCCGGGCCTGGGACGCTGGCTGATCGACGCCCTTCAACGCCGGGATTATCCGGTGGTGCAGGGAGGCGTATTACTGGTGGCGATCATGATCATCTTGGTTAACCTGATAGTTGACTTGCTATACGGCATCGTTAACCCGCGTATCCGGCATAAAAAATAGGGAGCACATTATGTCTCAAGTAACTGAGCCTGCAATCAGTGCGCCTAAGATTATGACGCCGATGCAGGAGTTCTGGTATTACTTTAAGCGCAATAAAGGGGCCGTTGTTGGTCTGGTTTATATTGTGCTGATGTTATTAGTCGCTCTGTTGGCGGGGGTGCTTGCCCCACACAGTGCGTCTGAACAGTTCCGTGATGCTTTGCTGACACCACCGGTATGGCAGGACGGAGGAAGTTGGCAATTTATTCTGGGTACTGATGATGTTGGACGCGATTTACTTTCACGTCTGATGTACGGCGCTCGGCTTTCATTGCTGGTAGGTTGTCTGGTGGTGGTGCTATCCCTGTTGATGGGGGTGGTTCTGGGTGTGCTGGCGGGTTATTTCGGTGGTGTGGTGGATATTATCATCATGCGTATCGTTGATATTATGCTGGCGTTGCCAAGCCTGTTGCTGGCTTTGGTGCTCGTGGCGATCTTTGGGCCATCGATTGTCAATGCTTCGTTGGCGTTGACCTTTGTCTCTCTGCCACATTACATCCGCTTAACTCGTGCTGCGGTATTAGTTGAAGTCAACCGTGACTATGTGACGGCTTCACAGGTGGCGGGAGCGGGTTCCATGCGTCAGATGTTTATCAATATTCTGCCTAACTGTCTGGCGCCGCTGATTGTGCAGGCTTCTCTGGGTTTTTCTAATGCCATTCTTGATATGGCTGCTTTGGGTTTTCTGGGGATGGGGGCGCAGCCACCCACACCGGAATGGGGAACAATGCTGTCTGATGTATTGCAATTTGCACAAAGTGCTTGGTGGGTAGTGACGTTCCCCGGGATAGCAATTTTGTTGACAGTGTTGGCGTTTAACCTGATGGGTGACGGTTTGCGTGATGCACTTGATCCTAAACTCAAGCAGTAGTGAGGTAGTGAAATGGCACTGTTAAATGTAGAAAAATTATCGGTTCACTTCGGTGACGAAGAGGCACCGTTCCGCGCCGTTGACCGCATCAGTTACCGAGTTGAGCAAGGGCAGGTTGTCGGGATTGTCGGAGAGTCTGGTTCTGGTAAATCGGTCAGTTCATTGGCGGTGATGGGATTGATTGATTATCCGGGCAAGGTAATGGCTGACAAACTGGAATTTAACCAGCGTGATTTGACCAAAATTTCCGAACAAGAGCGTCGCCAACTGGTTGGTGCGGAAGTGGCAATGATCTTCCAAGATCCGATGACCAGCTTGAATCCCTGCTATACCGTTGGGTTTCAGATTATGGAAGCGCTGAAAGTGCATCAAGGCGGCAATCGTCGTACTCGTCGCCAGCGAGCGATTGATCTGTTGACCTTGGTGGGTATTCCTGATCCTGCATCACGTTTGGATGTGTACCCGCACCAATTATCCGGTGGTATGAGTCAACGGGTGATGATCGCAATGGCGATTGCCTGTCGGCCCAAATTACTGATTGCTGATGAACCAACAACGGCTTTGGATGTCACCATTCAGGCGCAGGTTATTGAACTGTTGTTGGAGTTGCAACAACGGGAAAATATGGCGCTGATATTAATCACTCATGACTTAGCATTAGTGGCGGAAGCCGCTCATCACATTATCGTGATGTATGCTGGGCAGGTGGTGGAATCCGCCAAGGCATCGGAGATCTTCCGGGCGCCACGTCATCCCTATACTCAGGCATTGCTCCGGGCATTACCTGAATTTGCCACGGATAAATCCCGTCTTGCTTCTCTACCGGGAGTTGTGCCGGGAAAATATGACCGGCCTGTTGGTTGCTTACTGAATCCACGTTGTCCATATGCAAATGACCATTGTCGTCAGGTGGAACCGGAATTAAGAACGGTAGGGGAACGTCAGGTGAAATGCCATATACCGTTGGATGATGTGGGGAGGCCGACAGTATGAGTGAGTATCTTTATCCGGCGCAGCAAATATCCACTGTGCCGTTATTAAAAGCGACAGATCTGAAAAAATATTATCCGATTAAAGGAGGGCTCTTTTCGCCTGCTAGAACGGTAAAAGCGTTGGATGGCATCTCTTTCGAACTGGAAAAAGGAAAAACGCTGGCAGTTGTGGGGGAATCGGGGTGTGGTAAATCCACGCTGGGGCGATTGCTGACGATGATTGAAAAGCCAACTGACGGGGAGCTTTATTATCAGGGACAAGATCTGCTGGTGCCAAATAAAGACGCTGAAAAGCTACGTCGTCAGAAAATCCAGATTGTGTTTCAAAATCCTTATGGTTCACTTAATCCGCGTAAGAAAGTTGGTCAGATCCTGGAGGAACCTCTGCGGATCAATACCAAGTTGAGCGCACAGGAACGTAAAGAGAAAGTGTTGCAGATGATGGATAAAGTGGGGCTAAAAACTGAACACTACAGCCGTTATCCGCACATGTTCTCTGGTGGTCAACGCCAACGGATTGCGATTGCCCGCGGCTTAATGTTGGACCCGGATGTGGTGATTGCGGATGAACCGGTTTCCGCGTTGGATGTCTCGGTGCGGGCGCAGGTGTTAAACCTGATGATGGATTTGCAGCAAGAGCTGGGACTCTCTTATGTCTTTATTTCCCATGATTTATCGGTGGTTGAACATATCGCTGATGAAGTGATGGTGATGTACCTCGGTCGTTGTGTGGAAAAAGGCAGTAAAGAGATGATTTTCAGTCATCCACGTCACCCCTATACACAGGCGTTATTATCAGCAACGCCAAGGCTAAATCCTGAATTACGCCGTGAACGGATAAAATTGACAGGCGAATTGCCAAGCCCAATGAACCCACCACCCGGTTGTGCGTTTGCAGCGCGTTGCCGCCGGGCACTTAGCATTTGTACTCAGCGTCAGCCAAAACTGAATCAATATGGTAATCAATTGATCGCCTGTTTTGCGGTTGATCAGGATGAAAATGTTGCAGTGGAATAATTGGTTAAGTTAATAAATTTTAAGGATGGTGAGGTTGAACCATCCTTAATTTCCCATAATAGCGTTTGTATAAACGCTATTTTTCTTTCTGATTTCCCCTTTCAAACATAAGCTACGGCAATTTACCTAAAAAGAGTTAGTTAAAAGAGATTAGAAAAATCGACTCTTTGACAATGATAGGCTTGTTGCTACAAATGCCATTCAGCAACTCATTCATTATACGTATAAAAATCCCTTATGGGATGAAATATCCGTTTTCTGGGACGGAATGCTTACCCTGTAAATATTCTTATGATTTATATTCTAAAGGAGAGAATTCATCATTATTTGACATTGAGTCGTCAGGGAGAGTCATGTATGAAAAGTTTTGAGAAAATACCTCATATTGACCTTGCGCCAATATTTACCCATACAGATACGGGATTATTGTCAGTTGCTGATCAAGTTCGCCAAATATATACGAATGTGGGGTTTGCTTACCTTATTAATCACGGCATATCAGAAGATTTAGTGCAAGCCACTTTTCAGGCAGCAAAAGATTTCCACAATCTACCACTGAATAAGAAATTAAAAATTCGTCAAAATAAGTTCTTTCGGGGTTATATGCCGAGGAGCACATCTCGATTTGAATTATCTACTTTGGAAAAAGCGAATAAGCCTAATCAAAGTGAGGCTTTTATTATTGCTAATGAAGTATCGGAGGAAAGTGAAGACTTTAAACTAGAACAAAACTTAGCAGGCCCAAATCAATGGCCGGAAGATATGCCGGAATTCAAGGAGACGATCACAACATACTATAAATCTATGCAGGCTTTGGCTAAACGGATGGTACAAGTTTTTGCAATGGCGTTCGGCCTGAGCCCCGATGCATTAGATAATTATTTCAGGGAACCGACTATTTTCTTGAGGCTTCAATATTACCCGGAACAGCCAGACATCATTCCTGAAGACCAGTATGGCATTGCCCCGCATACGGATTATGGATTTTTGACCTTATTAGCACAAGATACCATTGGGGGACTGCAAGTCAAAAATCAAGAGGGAGAATGGATTGATGTTCCACCTGAACCGGGTTCTTTTATCTTAAATAGCGGAGATATGATCAAATGGATGACTAACGATAACTTTATTTCTACTCCCCATCGGGTAATAAATCGCTCTGGAAAGAAACGATACGCTATCCCTTTCTTTTTTGAGCCAAGCATGCATGCTCAAATAGCTCCATTAGATATATTTAAGGATGCGGATAATCCGGCAAGATATCCTCGTATTGAGTATGCAGATCATCTTATGACGAGAATAAAGTCAAATTACAGTATTGGTGCTTAGGGGATAATAAAGCTTCAATTTGGGGGCAAGAATATGGCTAGTTACACATTCTTTTCAAAAGCCGCATTCAATTTTGATAAAGAAAAAACGGCCTTGTCGGGTAGTAAGGTCATCTTACTTATCAGTGTCGGCCAAAAATATCATGAAGGCGATAAACTCGCAGCAACCATTGATCTGATTAATAAGAGTGGATTTTCTTCATGCACAATCGCGGTAGCTGATACCTTACAGCGGCATAATTATCTGGGAATGAGTTATGAAGCAGCCTATCGTTTTACATATGAATTGGGTACTTCTTGGATCGCTCGAAATTCCGAAGTTCTCGCTGCACTTTCAATTCCCAATAATATTCTCCGCTGGGATGAAGCCTTAAACGATATATCATATTTGGCATTTCGAGAAGATATAGAAGGATTATATGTCAATGATCCTGCTTATAAAGAGGCAATTAACGAAACCATAGGCATATTTATTGATCGAATGGTAAAGCGGGACCCAAGTATTGATACCGTTCAGGCGTTCATACGTTGTTTAAATTATCTTATGGAAGAATGTCCCATAATCATGCCGATTTGGGCAGCTAAAGGTTACGATTTCGTCATCTATCCACAACCAATGACTGCGGCAATGGATGCTACACGCGAGCGTTTCGTTGTTGAAAAATATCCTGGAAAAGAACGCTGGTTATCTCTACGCTTTAAGAAGCGGTCTATACCAAATTTTCTTAATAATGCATTCCTTCAGGAAGATGCGATTCATTGTATGGTGGAATAAATCAAAAAGACATGAAACATCAGTAATCTGATAGATATGAAATAACTAAAGAAGATAAGGTTATAGTCTGTCCTTCCAGGAAATTCCCGGCACATGCTAAGCCGATACTCAAGCCTGTTTCAGCGAGGTTCCGGGAATTTTTTAGATGAACTACTGAACACAGAGGAGGCTATTTGATGATTTTTTTCTCAGAGAATCACAGAAAGTGGTGGGTTTTGACTGGCGTGAGTATTGCGAGCTTTCTTGGTTGTATTGACTTTACTATCGTCAACACGGCTTTGCCCGCAATAAGAGCTGATCTTCATGCTACAGTGGCTGAACTCCAGTGGATTATCAATATTTTTCTCTTGGCACTATCAGCTTTCATGGTTGTGATGGGGCGTATGGCTGATATCTATGGTCGTCGGCGCGTACTCTACCTTGGCGCCATATGCTTCGGACTTGCATCACTTGGTGCTGGGCTCGTTACAAATATAAACTGGCTTATCGCTTTTCGCTTTGCTCAGGGAGTATCCTGCGCAGTCTTATACACAGCCTCTGGTGCCATAGTTTCCAATGCCTTCCCTGAGGAGGAGCGTGGAAAAGGTATCGGTTTGCTCTTTGGGGTTAATGGACTCGGACTGGCAATTGGCCCGGTAATAGGAGGAATCATCGTTAGCACTCTAGGTTGGCGTTGGATTTTCCTAATAAACGTTCCATTGATTGTCTTAAGCCTATTAATCTGTACGGTTAGCGTCAAAGAATCTAGGAATAAGGAACAAGGGACGACGTTAGATTGGGGGGGATTGATTTTTCTGATCACCGGTCTGTCGGCCTGCATTGTTGTACTCAGCTTAGGTAGTGAGTGGGGATGGCTGTCATTCTCTACGCTAGGTCTTTTAATCATATCGGTCGTCGCGTTGGTCATATTTTATCATATTGAACAACGGGTCTCTGCGCCGATCCTTCAACTCCATCTGTTTAAAAACCGGACTTTCATTGGTGCGGCTATAGCCAATGCGGCACTGGCCTTTTTTTACTGTCTGGCTTTTTTCCTGATGCCTCTGTACCTACATACGATAAAAGATCTTGAGGGATATCAGATAGGTATGATGTTGCTTCCTACTACGGCGATGGTTGCTCTTCTTTCACCGATTGTTGGTCGGCTTACTGACCGAATGGGAGTCAAAATAATACTTGTCAGCGGCTTTTTATTTTTTGCTATTTCAGCATTTCTTCAAACACTCTTTTCCGAATACAGCAGTCTATTCAGTATTGCGATTGCGTTTACGCTTATGGGTATTGGTTGGGCTTGTGTACTGGGGCCATCCACAGTGGCTGCGCTGTCATCTGTACCGGAACGTATGGGGGCGGTTGCTATGGGATCATCGTGGACGGTGCATAATATTGGTGGGGCCGTAGGGCTTGCTTTTGGCCTGTTACTTTATCAGCAAGTTGCTACCAGCAGCTTATTACTCAAATTAGGCGCGTTTGGCGTGGCGCCTGGTCAATGGGTGGAGAAAGTTATCGCTGAACCAGAAGGGGCGCTTTCAGCTTTACATCAACATGCTGGTCTTGACCTTGCAGATGCGCTGAATGTTTTTCATACGTTCTTTATTGAGGGATACCGTGCGGCAATGGGGTTGTTGTTAGCTATCTCTCTTTCAGTTTTATGTATCCTTTGGATGACATTGAAACGACAACAGTCGAAACAATAGGCATTACAGGAAGATGCCACGTTGTTCGGCGGCTATCTGCAATAGATTTAAAAATCGGTTTAAATTGAAAATAGATGATGAAACAACAGAGAGACAGTGACTATTACCAACTTTGAAAATTAGGGGAGAGCACCGTGGGGAAAGAATCAAGCCACCAGCGTATGACGAATATCTCATCACCTCACCCACGGGCGTTTTCTCCATTAATGTTAGTTGTATTGATTCTGGTAAGTTCTCTCGGATCAATCATTGGTATCCAAACACTTGTCACTCTGGGTGTCACACCAAGCACATCTATAATTGGTGCTCTGGTTGCTATGGCGATAGCACGGCTCCCAATCTATCAATTCACGCTTTTCCGTTCTGTTCATGCACAAAATTTAGTGCAAACCAGTATGTCCTCTGCCACTTTTGGGGCAGCTATCAGCCTTCTCGCCCCGCTTGGTATCGCGTACGTCATGGAGATGCCTGAACTCATTATGCCGATACTGGTAGGGGTAAGTTTGGCTATGTTGTGGGATGCTTTCCTGCTATATCGTATGTTTGACTCCCCGGTATTTCCAGCATCAGGTGCTTGGCCTCTTGGGATGGCTACCGCTGAGGTGATCAAAACCACTGATCGAGGAGGTTATCGAACGATCACATTAATTTGTGGGGTGATAAGTGGGTTTATCGGCAGTCTTTTAGGTTTGCCAATGTCGGCTGCCGGTATTGCTTTTATCGGGGGCTTTGCGGCTATGCTGTCATTCGCGGCTGGACTGCTATTGGCTCCCTGTCTCTATATTGTGTTTGCATTGGATATCAGTACCCTGAGAATGCCTGAAGGGATTTTGGTTGGTGCTGGTATGGTGGCAGCTTTGCAAATTGGTCTTTCCATGTACAAGCGGAAAAAGGCACACATCACTATTCCCGCGGGCTGTCATCAACATCAGATTGATCAGCCTGGTGCCTCATCTTTTCGGGCTTTACTCGGTATCGGTAGTTTGGGTTATCTGCTTTTGGCGATGATACTTGCTCTAGGGACGGGTCTGTTTGAACAACTCAGTTTACCTATGTTGATTGGATTTGTTGTATTTGGCACGATCTCAGCGCTACTTCACGAACTCATCGTGGGAATCGCAGCCATGAACACCGGGTGGATGCCTGCGTTTGGCGTAGCGCTACTATCATTGGTAATTGGTATCTGGATCGGTTTTCCAGTAAAAGCCTTGGTCGTATTAACAGCGTTTACATCGGCAACTGGGCCTGCATTTGCTGATATGGGCTACGACCTTAAAGCAGGATACATATTGAGAGGTGATAATCGTGATCCCATATTTGAGCAAAGAGGGCGGCGAGAACAAATGATCGCAGGCATGTTAGGTTTTGGCGTAGCGATTATCGCTGTTCTACTGACCTGGCGGGATTTGTTCGCTCATAACCTGTTTGCCCCAGTCAATTTGGCTTATGCCGCGGCTATTAAAACAAGTATAGATCAAAGCAACTTAATGAATTTCACCAGCTGGGTAATACTGGGCGCGCTACTACAAGTTATTGGCGGCACTCGAGGCCAATTAGGTATCATGCTTGCAACAGGACTATTGATAGCTAAACCTACTGTTGGCTGGATGGTTCTCCTTGGGTTGATTTGTCGTTTATGGGTAAAACGCAAGTATCGCAACCACCCTTCCCACGGACTGGAGTCTTTCGCGGGCGGGATGATTGCAGGAGATGCTCTTTGTAGCATAATGTTAAGCACTCATTCACCCACAGTAGGGCAGAGCGCAAACGAACATTAATCAACGAGACCGTAGCCAAAAATCGCTACTAGACTGCAAGACAGATGAATCTTCATCGGTAGGGAGAACGATTCTTTTCGTTTCGCTTGGAGAATAGCTAAATTTCCTCTTATAGGCGCGCGCAAATTGAACCGGGCTACTGAACCCATACTGATAAGCCAAGTCAGCAATACGTTGACGTGGGGTGATTTGGGAACTCAGAATTGAATGAACTTTAGATAAACGTCGTGAACAAATGTAACTTGCTACACCGCCTACCGTTTCGAAGAGCCGATATAAATGACTCCTGGAAATACCGATTTGTTCACAAATCTGGTTAACGTTTAGTGTATTTGAATTAAGATTTTGATCAATATAGTGTCTGATCCTGTTGAACAAAGTCGTGTCAATAGCAGTTTGTGCCTGAATAATATTATCTGGGGTCGCAGAAAGCGTCGCATTCAGGAAGCCCAAAGTAGCTTGCATAACCTGTGGCATATCGTTCTTAGGCAAGTGGGGAGCATGCAGAAATAGTGCTCTAATATGTTCAGCAAAAAGCTGTCCCAGGCTGTGATCTAAGACTGCCCCGTGGAAATTAGCCGTTGTTGTCGGGAGAAGATCTCGAGGAACCATCAACATGATGACCTCACCTTCGGCGATGCTCAAATTATAGGGTTGACCTAAATCGATAACAGCCAATTGCGAAGGTCTTACCTTAGTTTGGTGGCTAGCATCATTATAAATCCACATATCAGAAAGGCTAAGGCGAAAATAATAGTGGTCAAGATTATCCTTGCGAATCTTGTCTAATGAACGATGAGCAAAGTTATTGATTGTATTCTCGCGCTTGCTAAGGAAACGCCAACGTCCAAGCATCAGCTCCCCTATATGCATCCCGCAGAAATTAGCATCTAAGATAATAATTTCACGCATTTTTAGCGAAATATTATGATGCTGGTGCTTTTCACGCCAAGCATCAAACCGTTCAGCTTTAGAATAGGAGAGTGCTGAAAAACGATAGGGGTATAAATCTTCAAGATCACTCATACACACCATCCTTTCACACAAGGTTAATAGTGTCATGTTGAGGAGTCAGGACATACAGTGAATTACTGTGGTTAATATATACTTCTCCGAAACAGGCGCATACAATAGAATATAGTATAAATTTAAACTTTCATTACGTTTTGCTTAATGATGTCGTGTATACAGTGAGTTAAATCACGACAACATAACTATTAGGAACGTGTCTTGGGCAGAATAAGTAAAGGTGGATCGCCAGGAAAAAACAAGTAGCTTGGCTTGATACTTTTCTTCGTATAATGCTAAAAGAGTGACTAATTTAAGTTTCTGATTGGCGGCTTGGTTTCATCAATGTTACACATTGTGGTTAAATCAGACGCTTTTAAATAGGAAAATTGAATATTTATATGTTTTTCTAATAGTTACAGATAACCACCAAAGGCAATTATTTCAGGAAAATAACGACTTGGATAAGTGAAACAGGATCGTTGGCGATAAAATCAAGTATACTCAATTCCATAGATCACGTGTTATAACTGCGATATCCACAGGCATTGGTTTAAGTGAAAATGAAATTGCGCGTCAAACGTTCGTTAACCATTAAACAGATGGCCGCAGTGACCGGCGTCACGCTGGTGACCATTGCTATTTTTATTACGATTCAATTGTGTCATTTTATACAGCAACGTAAAGATGATTATATCAGCCAGCTTAATAATGCGGCAGTTCAGGTACAGGTGCCTTTAACGGAAGCACTACTTAATTCCGATCTCAGTAAAGCAAAAGAGTTGCTGATAGGGCTGCGTACTGTAGGTATCTTAGGACGGGCAGATGTGGTGTTGCCGGAGGATATCCGGGTGATACGATTGAGCTTTGCTACCCATCGCCCAATTCCCGGACTGGCTAAACGAGTTTTTGGTATCCCTGTGGAAGTGAGTATTCCTCTTCATGTTTATGGTTCAGTATCGACAGGAGCTAAACCGCTAGGGCATCTGATTTTGCAAGTGGATTCCAATCGAGTATATCGTTTTGCTATTAATACGTTGGCGCTGATGCTGACAACTTATTTATTACTGGCCCTTATCCTTACGGTGTCGATAAGCTGGTGTATCAACCGGATTATTGTGCACCCATTACGTGACATTGCTCGGGATCTTAATAACGATCAACCATCAGAGCCAATGGCTTGCCCTAAATATCATCAGGATGATGAATTGGGTATGCTGATCAGGGGATATAATCGTCAATTTGATAAGCATAAACCTCCGTCATCATGAAACCATCCGTGGCGATCTGAGGTCTAATCCTCAGTTATAATCCTGACAGGATTTTGCCTGTTAAAATTCAGGTTTTTGCTTTTTCTACCGTTATTATTGGTCGAAGGGAACATATTCTGTCATCAATGGTGAAACCTTCGAAGGCTAAAACCAAGGATAGACATCTATAGGGGTTCACATGCAGGGTTCGAAAATTCGTTATTTTATTGGTGGGATAATGCTGGCAATTGCGGGCCAGACGCAGGCGGAAGCCTTGCAGCCTGACCCTGCCTGGAAACAGGGTAAACTGGAAAATGGTTTTAACTGGCAAATCTTGCAGACGCCGCAACGTCCTAACGACAGAATACAGTTGCGCCTTGTTGTGAAAACAGGGTCACTGGCGGAGAAAACCCAACAGGCGGGTTATACCTGGTTGATTCCGAAAGTCGTGCTCTTTAGTAGCAAAAGTTTATCTTCCACCAAATTAGACCAGTTATGGAACAGCGCTATTGATCCAAAATACCCACTGCCTCCAGCTATTGTTTCATATGATTTCACACTTTATAGCTTGAGCTTGCCACATAATCAGCCTGAACTACTAAAAGACGCGTTGAACTGGTTGGCTGATGCAGCGGGCAAGGCGGTATTTACACCTGAGACTCTACAACATGCCATGAAAATGGCTAATACATCCGTCGCAACCTATCCACCGGATATACAAGATCCCGTGTGGCGTAGACGTTTGAAAGGTTCAACGTTGTTAGGGCACGATCCGGCGCAAAATGCGCCTCAACCTATTGATTTGGAGAAACTTAAGCAGTTTTACCGGCAGTGGTATACCCCTGACATGATGACGTTATACGTTGCGGGCCATGTGGATAGCCGTACTCTGCCGGAAAATATCAGCCAAGCGTTTTCATCATTGAAAGGTAAACGCCATACTCCGGCCACCATTGCAGCGTTGTCACCAATGAAACCGGAGACCATAGGGATTATCAGCGATAAAAAGAAGGAAGATACTTTATCCTTGATTTGGGATCTCAATTGGCAGCCGATTAATGATTCACATGTGCTTAATCACTATTGGATCAGTGATATTACCCGCGAGGCACTTTATCGTTATCTGCAACTTGGGCTGGAAAGAAAAAATGATAAAGCGTTGAAACTGGGGTTGGATTGCAAAGTCCAGTATCATCGTGCGAGTTGCGCCCTGAATCTCAACACGGCGGCAGGTAATCTAAAACCCGCAATGGAGTATCTGGCGGCTGAATTGGTCACACTACGGGATAAAGGATTGCCGAAGGGACAATTTGATGAGCTATATGCGCAAAAACAAGCACAACTCAGCCAGTTGTTTGCCATGTATGGTCATACCAGCACGGATATTCTGATTAATCAGCGTCTTTTGTCCCAACAGAGCAATGTGGTGGATATCGCTCCTGAGCAGTATCAGCGTTTGAGACAAGCATTTTTAGCTTCCTTGACCCCTGAAATGCTTAATCGTGAGTTGAAGCAGATCCTTTCACAAGAAGTTGCATTTATTCTGATTCAACCGAAAGGGGAAGCGGAGATGGATGTCGATCAGTTAAGAAACAGCTTTAATCAGATTATGTCGTTGACACCACATCAGGATAAAGTTGATATTCCGGCACAACCACCGATACCTAAACCTGATGCAAAAGCGTCTTAAAGTGGTAAAAGGGCGGGCAATACCGCCCTTCATCATTGGAGACTACTTTTTAGCCTCAGCTCTAAGTTCAGTCACATTCTTACCGCCGATGCCCCAATTATCAGTATCGACTTCATCAATAATGACAAAAGTTGTCGCCGAATTTTTTCCTAATACATCAACCAATAACTGAGTGGCTCCTTCAATTAATTGCTTCTTTTGTTCTGCTGTAGCACCTTCACGAGTAATTCTGATATTAACAAATGGCATAAACAGCTCCTTTTCATCGGTTATTATTGGCAGATAGCTCTGCCAGGGCATATTTATTCGGTATTTTTATGATTATTATCCGCAGTAGCTATCCAGGCAGCGCAGAATAGCGTTAAACGGGCAAAGAGATAGAAAAATGTCATCAAGCCGATAACAGAACCAAATGCGGCGCCAGAAGGGGAATTGGCGAGGCGTGGTAACGTCATGGTCATAATATATTTGAGCGCTTCAAAGCCTATTGCTGCCATCAATGTCCCTTTTAATAGAGCCTTGCGTTCTGGCTGGTGGCGAGGCAACACCCAGAATAGCCATAGGAAAAGCAGATAATTAGCTGAAATAGAAATGGCTAATCCAATCAAGAACCAGGATGGACGAAGCCATTCAATGCCATCTAACCCTAACATCTTGACAATGGTTGCTTGGGCGGAGCCTGCGATAGAGGTCAGTGATAGCGTGATGACCAGCGCTAATAATAGCCCGATCAGAGAAATAGAATCACGAAGATATTTAAAATAGATTTTCTCATTATCTTCCTGATTTCTCACCCAGACAGGATGGAACTGGGCAAGAATAGCCTGACGTAAATTACTGACCCAATTCACACCCGAATACAGCGCAATTGCCAAACCGGTTAATCCCACGGTAGTACGTTGTTTAATTGCTGTATCGACACTATTTTTCAGCGTATTGGCAAGAGTCGGATCACTAATACTGTTGGCGATACCATTAATCAGTTTTGCCAGCAAATCGGGATTAGAGGCTAGAATAAAACCGGCAATGGCAAAAGAGAGCATCAGAATGGGAATAAGTGATAAGAAGGAAAAATACGTTATTGCGGCGCCAAACTGATTACCCATCCGATCATTAAAACGCAGCGTTGCCCGGATAAAGTGGGCAATAATAGGAATATTGCGGATATAATTTCCTACTCTGACTGTCAGGGAAATCGCTTTTTTACCGTGATGAATGCCCTTCTCTAAAGGTGTTCTGGATAACCTTTTCGGCTGATATTGGGCTGTTTCCTGTTTTTCTGTGCGCTTTGGCATGTATAGCCTCAAATAGTTACCTTGCTTGAATATGAGTAATCTCATCATGCCATGTTTCTACGAGATGATTCCGTTGTCAAATCCAGGTCACTTGTCAAAGTGATAGGCCACCAGCCCAACGAGGAAAGATTTTCCAGGCGATAGTCTTGGGTGAAATTTAATCTTCCATTAATTCTTTCTGAGAAATTAAATAAAAGTGAAGTAGCTATTATTCTACAACATGAAATAGCTAAGGCTGAAAGGGACAAAGTACTGCATGATAAACATGAGTTTGATGATGTTTATTTATCTCAGCCGATTTATAGGCAAATGTATTATGTAACATTATATCAAGAAATTTAAATAATTTTTCAAAATAATAGATTCCTTGAAGGGAGCTTAGTCCAATTTTGGCGTTCTGATCAATCGCCAAAAATCACTAAAAGGACTGAGTTACGCCAATTATAGTACCCATATCCCAAAATGAGCGAAGCTTAATATAAAAAATTATTCAGACAACTCAAGACAAAAATTACTAATATATATGGGATCATAAAGTACAATCACATCTAAATAAGCTGAAAAAATAAACCAAAAAAAATTAAATATGAGGATGAAACATAAACGAATTTGGATGGAAACTCAACTTTTGGAGTAAGTATTATAAGCGGGGTTTTTGCGTGTGGATAATATTTAATTATTCATACGATTCTCCTAGTTTTGTAACAGTAGTAATACAAAAAAACTTGCTATTAAAATAGATAATAAAATCTATAATAGCACTGTGTCGGAATAACCATTTTTGCAAAAATAATATAATAACTCACTCGACACGATTACGTGAAACGCTAGGTGTAATCTAGATAATTATTTTTGCAATTATATTCTATAAGGAACATATTATGAAAATTTCTCCTCTGAACTTTCCGCCTATTAACGTTACTATCCCTGGCAGTGATGGTTATAAATTTCACTTTGAAGGGCGTGTAACTTCAATTACTCAGGGCCACATAACTGCCTCAGGATTGGCAGATTTTATAGATGTGCCGATTAATTGGGGGGCAGGTGCCATTTCTGGTGCTGAAAGAAACTTTGATATTCCTTTCATCAATTTTGGCGATTTTAATATTAAAGTCGATTCGATAAGAGCTGACAATATTATCAATGCTATTCCTGGTTTTACGCATGAACAAAAGGCTAAATTAGAAAGCATTATTACTGAACAGAAAGCATTAACTAATAAGACCCCTCAAGAAGCGACAAAAAATTTAGCGGGTATGACGCTTGAAGAACTAGTTTTATATCAACGTTACATCTCAGAATTTCAAAAATCCAAATCTGAAAAAGCAATTGAATCAGTGAATAAAGCACTTAATATTATTAACAATACACCTGAAGGATTAACGTTAATTGATGCTAATAAGTACCCTTACGATAAGAAACATACGACAAATGTGGGCATAATTAAATTGACATCTAGGGTAGTGATTAATTCCCAGAAGAATTTAGATGATTTTTTAAATAGTGAGATTAAAAAGTCTGATGATTTTTGGAATGAGATTGGAAATAAATATCGAAGAGCTGTTAGAAATTTGTTTTTGTATTATAAGGAAATGAAAGCTAAATTAAGTAGAGCGCTCACTACAGAAGTCGCTCGATTAAAAAGAATTAAAGAAGATCTTGAAAAATCAAGAATAGAAATTAATGAAGCTATTCATGACGGTCAAAACACAGCAATTCCGCCTTCGGTGAAGCAATTAATTTTTGCCAAGTTGTACCCGAAAGAAGCGTTCGAAATTGGCCTTTTTAGTCAGGGTTCGACAAATATCACCACCAATGCAGTGCGCTTTGCAACCCAAGGTGATGAGAAAAAAGGGGGATTCACTCAACTCAAGGACATGCAGGGTGAAGGAACGCAGGTGAATGCTTTTCGACATACTATTTGGCAGGCTACTCTGTCAGCCAGATATGGGGAAAAAATTGCTAAACATGCAGGTGATGCACATGAAGTTGACCCTCGGGTTGATCTGAATATCCGGCAATTTGTAGTTCTCAATGATGCTGATCAGACTATTGATTTACTTAATAACCAAATAGGCCGCCATATTGGGTTGAGCTCAAATACAACATCAATGAAAATGTTAGCGCTCATCGCATTAGAAAAATTTCATAAAGAAGGGTTATATGTTGCCGTTAAGAATGCTCATGGTTATGAAGTTGTTAAAGAAAAAATTTCCGATGTACAATACGCTTATATGAAGTCTGTATTTGAAAGCCTTGATGAAAACGGCAAATAAAACAGTATAACTTATTGAAAAATAATAGCTAATACAAAACCTCAGATGAAGATCTGAGGTTTTGTGTTAAAAGCAGAAAAAATTATGGCATATGGTTACTATGTATAACTTATACTATATCTATCCTGATATAAAAGACATTCAAAATCCTCAAAAAATAATTACTAATAAGTGACATTTTATTATAATATAAGAAAGAAGTATGAATAAAAATTAGTTATGTATAAGGAGAAAATTGAAGATGAAATTAATGAATAAAAATTTATCTATTGTTTTAATCATATTTTCTATTTTTGTCTCTGTTTATTTTATTTTTTTCAAAAAATGGGATGTTAGAGAGGCCATTGCCGATTATACCAATGAACATTGCCAAATAAATCAGGAATGCTTAATTGATTTAAGTAAAATAACACCATTTCATTGGGATCGTGCCTATATATTCCCTACAGGAACTCGTCCTAAATCTATAGAAAAGGCGATTGGTATGCATTATCAATTTATTGATGTTGGGGTGAAATTTATTTTTATCAAAAACAAAGAAATCGTTTATTTTGAAGAATACTTCCCTTATCCTGATTATCGTGACAAAAATCAAATTGTACCTAATTTTGCCAGTTTACTATATCCAGAGAGTAATTTCCCTGAATATTACTTTTTAACAAAAGAAAACAGTCAACTGTTTATCAAAAGATATCATGGCACATCGAGCAAACGTAAGCGTAATATGTTCTATGAGATATCTCCCTCAAATGAAAATCAATCCGAAAAAAATAACCTATATAAGGAATAGTTGCTTATTTTTATAGAAAATATTGTTGGAAGTGTAAGACGCTATGGTTTTGCTTTACAGTTAGCGGGCATTTTATGATGGTTTAAAAGGCATGTTGGCTCTACTATGGTATGAAAGTGGAAAAATATATAACCTGCAATTTACTATTTTGAAAAGTTGTTTATTTTCAATTGGAATTATTGAAATATTCAATATACGTAGCAATAAAAAGATCCCTCATTTGAAGGATCTTTTATAAAAGAACAAATTAATCAGATTTACGATTAATTATTTCGCCATTAGTTGTACTAGCTTCGGTTTCATTACTATACGTTTTCACCAAAGGTATTTTGCCGGACAATACACCTTCCTGAACTGCCTTAACAATTCCGCTAACAGAATCAGGTAATGCAACATTGCCGCCTTTACTATTGTCATAGCCGGTAACAGATTGTTGCTCCACATTTTGGGTATTAAGAATGACATTACCTTTCTCGCTACCAATCTGTCCGCCAATTAGATGAGTATTTCCTTTTACATCTAAATTAACCCCTTGATTACCGGAAATAGCCGATTGTTCGCCGACATTTTCTCGATCTTTAATATCGACATTGCTTTTAAGTTTACCTGTAACCCCATTAATACCTTTAATATTATTAAGACTATCAAACGCGGAGGTTAATCTTTCCTGCCACCCTTTCGGTTGTGGATCTTCGGTTGGGTTTTTAGCTGGATCATCTTTCAATACCTCATCTTTCGATACATCGTCTTTAGACGAATCATCCTTAGTTGCCTCGTCTTTAGGAATATCGTCACTTTTTACTTTGGATTCTTTGGTGTAATTAATGCCAGCATCAACACCGACATTTAACCCATGTTCAGTATCTTTACGGCTTTCAACTCGTAAATCACCACCAATATTGCCTTTTACCTGATCAGCCTCTATCCGTGCTCCGGCAACTGTTGTATCACCGCCGCTATTGATCACGACATTTTCACCTTTGATATGGCTATTACGTTGGGTTGTTGCTTGCAGGCGATCAATACCTGCTTTGACTTCCCCGCCGAAGTTCTGTTTTGTGGTCGTGGTGGTAGTGTCATCCTCAGCTTTCTTGATCGAATTTGCATTCCCCCCATTGCCTTTCAGGTTAAACTCCCAACCATCGTTATTAATGCGATCCTGAGCAGATACCAGTTCAACATTACCTTGTTTAGCATTCAGGTCGATTTGCTTACCGGTCACTTCAGCGCCTTTCAGCGTCAAGTTATTGCCTGCATTTAGATTGATGCCTTGTTTACCGCCAATCTCACTGACCTGAGCTGTGGTACTATTCTTGCTATCCGTGTTGTAGCCGCCGCCAAGACCGAGATGAACATTCTTGCCCTCCGGCGAATTCCCCCCTTTAGCAGAAGCTTCGCCGTTATAACCGGTCGTTGTTTTCGTTACGCTATTGGTGGCGTTATCAAAACGGATATCACCTTTAGCATCGATATTGACTTTACCGGCGCCAGCATTCAGAGATGTGCCTTGATATTCGGCATCCCTTTCGACACGAATATTAATGTCATCCGTTGCGGTAATCCGACTGGTTACTGCTTCGGTTGTCACAGTATGGCTGCTTTGTGTGCCGCCTTTGCCTTTACCATTACCGGAGATATCTTCACCGGTGGTGGTGTAAACACGTAAGTCAGCATTGCCGCGGGTTTCACTGTGGCTGCTTTGGTGATGATTCTGTGCTGCTTCACTGTTATGGCTACCGGCAGTCAGTGTAACGTTACCCTTATCAGCACGATATTGAGTACCTTGGTCATACAGTTCGCCGTTGGTTTTAATGACGATATCGCTAGCCTGAACAGAAGTCACAACCGCTTCGGATTTTTTGTTCGCGGTTACGATGCTACTGCCGTTAGCGGCAATATCCGCGCCGAAATTGGGTATGCCTTTTTTGGTTAAAGTGCCATCCAGCGCAGATTTAGCGGGTTCTTTGACCACTTTCTCCATTGGGCGAGTGACCGCGCTATAATCGACATTGACACCAATATCTGTGCCAACTTGTAGTTTGTGGTTGGTATTTGCTGTCGTATTCGATACGGCCAGATTGCTGACTTTGCCTGCCTCAGCGGTATAAGCGCCATTGACTTCATGCTTCGTCCCTTCCTGAACCAATTCACCGTTGGCTTTAATGTTCAAATTACCTGCGATCTGAGAACCGGAAACAATGGCAGTCGTACTGATATGATTGCTGTTGTTGCCTTCATAACTACCATGAATACCGGAACCGACTTTATCGATTCCTCCAGTGAGATAGGTGCCAACATACTTTTTACTCTGAGATTTCTCTTCGGATTTTTTATTATCCGCGGCTAACAGATGAACATTCGCACCGGTGATCTTAGCATCACCTGTAGTCGTCACCAGATTGGAACCACGTAGGGTGACATCTTTATCAGCATCGAGAGTGATGCTACCTCCACTTAACGTGGAAGCTTGCTGTGTTATCGTCTGATTTTTTTGACTGTTACTGGTATGTTCAATGCCTATTCCGGCACGATACTGTTTATCCCCCTTTGGTTGGAAGTGGATTTGCGGCTCCAGAGAGGTGCTTTGTTTATCAACCTGTTTCTGTTCGCCATAAGAGAGCACGTTGACATTACCGGATGTGTTCAAGCTAAGCGCGCCGCTACTTTGCACTTGACTGCCGATAATATTGATATCTTCATCACTGAGTAATTTGAGATCCGCTTCAGAAACCAACTCGCTGCCATGAGATTTCTGTTGCTGGCTATTGGCTCTTTTTGAACTATTAGTGATGTTGAGTACGGTGCCTGTTCGCTCATCAACTTTCTGGTCGATATAACTGACTGCATTATCGATGGTTAATTTGCCACTATTAGCATTTACAAAAGCACCTTGGGTCGCTTTCACTTTGCTGCCGGTAATGGCAATACCCTCATAGCCTGACAGCAATAAACGCCCATTCGCCGTTAATTCAGATGCATGGCTGGTTTCTTTCAACTCACTATTGTCTTTATTCCCACCGCCGCCGATACCGCCCCAATATCTTTTATCATCACGTACCGCACCGTTGTTAGCCGTTTTCTGAACATCGATTTGCAGTTGTTTACCGGCTTCCAGAGTCAGGTTTTGACCTGCATGGACTTTCGCCCCAAAAATCTCGGCTTGATTTCCTGCTTTAATATCAAGATGACTACCTGCTTGTAATTCACTGGCAATCAAGCGCTCGGTCTGTTTACTCTCTTCCCAACTTCCGGTCTGCAATTTAGCCGTGTGATTTTTTTTATAGCCTTTTTCTGATGATGTTTCTATTTCAGTTAAACCGGCAATCTGTACATCTTTTTTCGCTGTAACGGCCAGCTTATCGTTGGCATTTATTTGGCTGCCACGGATCTTAACATCGCCTGCAACGGCATTTAAATTCACATTCTGCCGGGCGGTTATCGTATTCCCTGCCTGATGCAGTTTTTCACTTTCCTTAGTCACCTCATGGCGCCGGGAATAACTCCATTGGTTATCAATATTTTTAGTGGATTGCTTTAACTGCTGCCCATCTAAAGTCAGATTAGCGCCACTCAGATTAACATCATCACCCACGATATCAGTGGCTGTAATTCGGTTATTACTGTTGGCGACCAATGAGATATTTTTGCCTTCAAGTTTAGTACGGGCAAGTGACTGGCTACTTTTACTATTATTGACATAAGAACCGCTGAAATAGCTTTGGTAATTATTGCTACCATCACGGCTATATGATGATTCGCTAACTTTACCTTTTACTTCAATATTATTACCTGTGAGCGCAACATTTCCGCCTTGCAGGTGTGCCGCTTCTAAATTGAGATTACCGTGGGCATTAACCGTAATCTCATCACTGGCAGTGAGAGAACCTTGCAAATTAACTCCACTGCCTTTTGCCGTATTAAGTAGCCGGATACGTCCGGCTTGCATACTGCCGAGATAATAGCTATCCAGCACATTGGTTAACTCTTGTTGAGAATCAATGATTTCCCCTGTGGCTGAGGTTTTATTTTCGCCGCTGATTGCATTAATCTCTTTCTGAGCGGTGACTGAGCCTCGGTTATCAATTTTCGGTGCGATAAGATCAAGGATCGCATTGGCGATCAAACCATCCGATTTAATTTTCAGGCTGTTCTGATTATCAAATGTACTGAAACCTTGTAAATTACCTTGTTCTACCAATGGATTACCCACCACCAGAGACGCGCGGTTAGTATTAATAAAGCCACATCCATTACAGGTAATGCCGTTTGGGTTTGCCAGTACATAATCTGCTGCGATACCAAACACCTCCTGCTGACCTAATAACAGGGAAGGGTTCCTGCTGATAACTTCATTCAGAATCAGACTAGCGGCTTGACCATTTAAATTAGGGTTAGCGGCGAGCTGACCCGCTAATTGTGATTGCCCCTCCTTCAACGCGTTATTTAGGACGACGCCCATCTGACCGACGTTGTAATCCAGATATTGGTTATGTGACAGCCCGGAAGAGGAGGGTGTCACGATATTCACAACCGTTGCTTTACCTTCGGCCGCGAAAATATCGGGATGGTGTGCTGGATCGCCACCACCAACGATTTCACTGGCAAAACTGGTAGAACAAGAGACAAGAATGATTGCCATAGAAGCGGCGAGCTTGCCGGTAGGGGATAACCTGAATTTTTTGTTTTTCATACATTAAGTCTCTATATATTTAGTTATATTGCTGTGTGTACAGCGTTGGGTACTGCTTAAAACCATCAAAAGGTGTAAGAAAAACGGACTAGCACCTGAATGGGCTCATCAGATGCTTGGCGATTGGAAAGCAACTTTCCTCGGCTGGTTTCTATATCGAATACCATGCGCTGGTATTTCAGCGTGGCGCCGGAACTGATACCGGCGCTGCTTTGCCAACCTTGTGGGCTGCGATATCCCTGAACCCGGCCAGTATCAATGCCGATACGCATTGATAATGTGCTGCTGGCGAGGGGAAATGTCCGGGATAGCGTATTTTGCAGATACCAGCCGTTATCCCCGGATAGCGTATTTTTGCTAAATCCCCGCACTGCATTCCGATCAGTGATATTTAGCCATTCGACGCCGGGCAGACCGCGCCGGTTGTATTGTCCATAAAACAGGTTATTGAGCTGATAAGGCGAGTTGAACAGCATAAAACGCTGATGCAGATTGACCATCAACTTGCCTTTGGTGAACTGTTTATCGAGATAAGAGGTGCCGGTTTGTGCTCCAAACCAAGGTAAACCCTGTTCAACACTCAGATTGAGCGTGATTAATCCTGTTGGAATGATATGTAAATGATTAACGCCGAGCTCAAAGACACTCAATGTTTGGCTACTGACGCCAATCTTGGCATTGTCGATGTAATTATTGTAATTTTTGTAAGTCAGTTGCCCGCTGACACTATTAATCTGAGATTGATTACGATAGAAGGCAAAATCGGAACGCATGCCGATTTGTTGTGTATCACCATAAATCTTTATGGTTCTCATTTGTAAATGGGGGCGGCTGGTATATTGGGAATAACTACCAAACCCACTGAATGTTGCCGCGCCATAGGGCGCCGAATAAAGCAGAGTATAAGCACGGCTATACCGGTTTGATGGGCTATCTAACGTACTACTGGCATTCAGACTGATGAAATCGGATAAACCAAATGGACTGTCAAAACTGATATTTGTGCGGACCAGCCATTTCCCAGTACTCTTTTGCCCATAATTATCAGTTTTAATATTCAATAACCAAGGCTTACTGCGCTGATTATGCAGTTTGATCACTGAGCCGCCATTTACCGTTCCCGGTAAAATATCCAGGGTGACTTTATTGGACTGTAGCCGGTTAGCCTGATCTAAACCTTGATCGAGTTGTGTGATATTGAGCGGTTGTTTTTCCAGACCAGGAAATAACATACGACTATTCACCCAGCGATCACCGCCTTCAATTTTCTCAATAAACCCTTCGATAAGGTTTAGCCCTAACTCTCCATCGGCATTAGGCGCAATAAACTGAATACGGGCGGTGATATAGCCTTTACTGATATAAAGGTGAGTCAGTTCGTGGCTGAGCCGGTTGATATCATGACTGCTGATACACTCCGGGGACAAAGCGCTGAGCGTACTTAAATCCCGAACCGAGAGCAGAGAAATCCCTTTAAGGTAAACACCGGTTAACGGCAGACATTGCTTAGATTCCGGCAATACCGGCGCAGGAGTTGACTCAGGAGCGGTATTGGCCTGCTGCTTCAATTGCTGATATCGGCGTTGTTCTATCAGTTGGTTAATTTCCCTGGAACTATCTTGCAGCGTTCTTCTAGCCTCAGTCATTGGCAGATTATCATTTACCTCTGCCGGTGAAGCGATTATCTGAAAGGAAATACAACCCAATATTAAAATAGATATTCTTTTTATCATTCATTCACCGATAAGGATGATATTTTATTCCATAAAACATAAATATAGGGTGATAGCCCGATAGTAATGACATGCGTATTGGCTAGTTTATTTGTTATTAAAGCACACTCCTGGTTATATCTTGCTCTGATTAACGAGTGGCGTTTCTTTTATATCTCGATTTTCTATTAGAAATTTCAATTAGTTGGTTATTCGGATAATAATGAGTTAATAAGAGCAATGATTTTATTGCTTATTAATGAATTAACTTAAGTGGAATAAGTAACAGGTGATGTTTTTTTAAATAATAGCGTGGGTTTTACTAGGAAGATTTTTAAAGAAAGGCTTAATCTAAGCAAGTAATAATAAGCTAAATTTTAATTCACTGTTACTTAGCTTGATAGACGATAATATCAGATGTAATAGTCCCTGTAAGTTATTTTAGCTAAAGGAATCAATAATAGAGAGAAAATCATTTGAATAGATAACAGAATAATTGTCGGAAGATTGTTAAACTCATGGAGAAGAATAGACTTACCTGGATGTTAGATGCTTTTCTCTATACGGTGGTGATATTATTATATAAATTAGTGTTTATTGCAGATATTTAAGTAAAGTGAAAAATACTGGAAAACTATTTTAATAATTTTCCAGTAGAAAATGACAATATACAAATGATTAGTTATTAGTTACTTCAACATATGGATCATATCGATAATAGCCTAGGAGTTTTTTGCCATCATAAGCAGCAAAGAACCAGGTATATTGCTCTACACCTGGTCTATGAGCTATTGCTTGGAAATAACTGTCTTGAGATTCAACAAAAATTACCTTAGGTTCATCCTCATTCGCATTAACTCCTGAAGGGACCATTGGAACTTTTTTGCCTATAGGGTTCTGTGACCATATTTGTGATGGGACAGAGACGACATCTTGTCCTGTACTAAGCTTTTTGAATTTATACAGTATAATTGTATAGTCGAAATTATTGGATACAGTTGTCGCCCTCCACCTAATATTTGCATTAATAGGAACAGTTACACGAGCACCAGATGAACTCGCCACTTTTAGTCCAAACTCTGGAGTATAATTAGCTATATATACATGCTGACGGATAATTGTTGGCTCTTTAGGGTCCAGAGAACTTTTAAGATTATTAGTGCTAAGATATTCAATTATTGAATCAATATCAATAACAAAGGTCACATCAGCTGTAACAGCGTTCCTGGTTATAGCAATATCATCTTTACCCTGAATGATTTCACTCATTATAACACCTCTTTACATATTTAAACTATTTATTAGGAATTGAAAGATTATTTTGTTTACTAATTATTATTCTAATAACTTTCTTTTTATATAATTAACTATTAAAGTTGAAACAGCTACTGGTATAAATCATAGTTTATACGGGAAAATTACTCATATATTTATTAGGTATTACTTCATATGATTC
Organism: Photorhabdus akhurstii; assembly: GCF_018448925.1. Lineage (GTDB taxonomy): Bacteria > Pseudomonadota > Gammaproteobacteria > Enterobacterales > Enterobacteriaceae > Photorhabdus > Photorhabdus akhurstii. The sequence continues at coordinate 86,143 of NZ_RCWE01000016.1, forward strand.
AATACTTTAATTAATTTATTGTTGTAAAGAACAAAACATAATTTTTTAGAGTAAAATATTAAATAATTACTTATGTTGACTTGAAAATGGTTTAATATTCTTCATATGGCTATAATATGTTTTTATATATATAATTTTTCATGATTATTAAATTTTCAATCCTATTGATATAATTTCTCTTGTTTACGAATAATACATGGTGGCTTATCAGATTATGCCTCTGTATAACAGTAAAGAATTATTTTCTCTATTAAGTTTAAATTCTGCTACTATAATAAATATTAGGATTCACTATCAATATTCTTAATTTTCAAGAGGACATTGAATGAATATTTATCGACCATATACCTTACCTTATAATTTTCATAAATTAGACGTAGATCCCCATTTTGTGGCTGAAATTTGTGAACTTATTAACAAAATTTCGGGGTTTAGTTTGTTCTCCCTTTTATTAAAGGCGCGTTTTCCTATATCTAACCGAGAAGTGTATTTCTTTAATAATTATCATGAATCTTGGAGAGCCCTTTATATAGAAAAAAAGTATTGGATGATTGATCCCGTTCTAAATTTCCGGCCAGTGCCGCCTTCTTTTTCAAAAATATGGGATTTGGATTTCTTTTCAAAATCTAATGGGCAAGAACTTTGGTATGTGAATCAGAAATATGGGTTTCGCTCTGGGATCACCTTTGGTCTTCCTGCATTTTCAGGAACTTATGGAGTATTTTCTGTTGCGGGAAAAGAGGGGCCTATTGATAACGAGACAATGTATAAATGTAGTGGAGAAATTTTAGGAGTATATATTAGGATAATAAGATACTTAACATCACACACAAAGTATTTACAATCGTTCTATATCGATAATACCTCATTTTCACATAGAGAATTAGAAGTATTAAGGTATACCGCAGATGGGATGACATCAATTGAAATTGCATCAACCATTTGTGTCACTAAAAGTACAGTTGATTTTCACCTAATGAATATCGTCAAAAAACTGGATTGTAAGAACAAATTCCAGGCAATAGCTAAAGCTGCATTACTTGGCTATATATAACTAATATCAATTTGTAATTATCAGATGATTATATTTTCTATCTTATAAATTAACTCAATAATTAATCCTATTGTTCAAATGGATTATTAGGAGAATTTGAACAAAAACTGACTTTTTACCTTTGTATCTTTATTGGTGCCATTGTAAATAGGAATTGGAGATATTTTCCTGACAAGATGACAATGATATCTATTCAAAATATAAAATCAGGCTCAACCAACACACTTTTCCTTTGGCAGAATTGTAATATTACGGTTCTGCCTGTTCTTTACTTAATATATGAATGACTTAAAGGATAATAATGATTTTTTGAGCAGCTTTTACGTGATCCTAGCAAACTAATAATCCTTCTCTAAAATATTTATCAATAGTAAACCATTTCACCAGATAATCCGTAGTGTTATTGATTAAATAATTCCTAATAGTATCAGCTGGAGTCATTATGCTCATTATGTTCGCAATTGCAATCCCGCTAGGTATGGCACGCGAAAATAAAGGTGTGGCAGCTTTTACCGGCTTCGTAGGTTTTACAGTATTTCATCTGGGATAAACTTTTATTTAACAACCACAAATATCTTGCCAACGACAGATTCCACGATATTGAAAGCCAATAACATCCAAAATATTCTTGGCATTCAATCCATTGATACTGGTATTTTGGGGACAGTTATAGTCGGCATTATTGTTTATCTACTTCATGAGCGTTGTAATACCATTCGATTGCCCGATGCATTGGCCTTTTTTGGCGGAGTACGTTTTGTTCCTATCATAACGACATTAATTTTAATACCTGTTGTTGTGGTGATTTGGTTTGTTACCTATTACATTATTTTCCGATTTGCTATCATCCGATTTAATATCAAAACACCAGAACGCGAAATTGACAATAATCACAAAGTGAATAGACCGCCAGCGGTTACGAATAAATCGGATTATGATATTCCGGCAATAGGGGGTAAAGATAATATCGTTATCACTGGATAATTGCATTACTCGTCTACGTTTATCTGTTAAAAACATATCCTTGGTTGATAATGAACAATTGAAGAACTTACGGATACTGGGGATTATTTACCTCAATCAACATAACTTACAAATCGTTATCGGGCCGCAAGTACAATCAGTAAAAGATGAACTTGATGTATTAATTTAAGGAAGAAAACAATGTTTGACTTTGACACCTCGGTTAATCGCCGTGGTACTTGGTGTACCCAATGGGACTATGTTGGAGATCGTTTTGGTGTTGATGATCTTCTCCCTTTTACCATCTCTGATATGGATTTTGCTACCGCTCCCTGTGTGATTCAGGCGTTGCAGAAACGCTTGGATCATGGCGTGTTCGGTTACAGTCGTTGGCAGCATGAAGAATTTCTTAGTGCTATTCATCATTGGTACCAGCAACGTTTTAATTGCGAAATTAATACAAATTGGGTGGTTTATGGTCCTTCTGTAATTTACATGGTATCGCAATTAATCCGTATTTGGTCTAAACCTGGTGAAAATATCGTTGTTCACACTCCTGCTTATGATGGTTTTTATAAAGTTATTCAGGGGAACAAGCGGCGGTTGCTTCCTTGCTCACTTGAGAAACAAGGCAATAACTGGGTGTGCGATATGAATCAACTTGAAACTTTGCTATCCCAACCAGAAACCAAAATATTATTACTGTGCAACCCACACAACCCAACAGGCAAAGCCTGGAGTCACTCTGAACTTAAAACGATGTCTGAGCTGTGTGAGCGTTATAATGTTAACGTCATCAGCGATGAAATTCATATGGACATGACTTTGAGAGACACAAAACATATTCCCTGGAGTGAAGTTGCCACGACGCATTGGGCATTAATAACCTCTGCATCCAAATCATTTAACCTTCCTGCCCTTACGGGTGCTTATGGTTTTATTAATGATGATCATAGCCGTGCGGCATATACTCATCAACTAACGCAGAGTGATGGATTATCTTCTCCTGCTATTTTAGCGATATCAGCCTATATTACAGCTTACCGGGAGGGACATATCTGGCTTGATGAACTGCGCAATTACTTGAGTGATAACTTGAATTATGTGGCACAGGAACTGAATGCTGCATTTCCACAATTGAACTGGCAGCCACCACAGGCAACTTATTTGGCTTGGATAGACCTGCGTAATCTGAATATTGATGATGATAAATTGCAGCAGATACTTATCCATGAAGAGAAAATTGCCATTATGCCGGGTAAAATTTATGGTGAAGCTGGTAAGGGATTTCTTCGTTTTAATACAGGATGCCCCTGTAGTAAAGTTGAATTGGGAATTCAAAAATTGATCTCAGCATTGAGAAAACTTTGCTGAAAATAGTTAATACTGGCAGATAAACTATTGCCATTATATTTTCAGTCAGCCGATAATTTAATGAGAACCGGGACAGTTAGCTACACCGACGATATATCTTAAAGGGAAGAGCATGAGATGACGATAGCGATTGAACATGTGCAGGACATTCAATTAACCCACATTGAAGCGTTGGCTCAACTGGTAACTGGTTAGAGATACGCGCCTGCGCCGTGAATGACAAGGAAGTGTATTAGATTAAGGATGCGATCGGTAAGGCTCCAGTTGGCCCTAGTATTGTGGGTATGCGCCACGGTAGATCAATAAGAACATCGGAAGATCTGGTGATTGTGAACTTCCTTTCTAAATCTAGTCATTAAATGTTGAATCTAGTTTTTGAGGGAAGTTCATTTATAATTTCATTAGCTATTCTTCAAAAGAATAGGATTGAAAATAACTCATGTCTTTTTATCTTTTTTTATACCGCACGGCATAACTCCTTTTTTAAATATAGAAAATATTTCTTCTAATTTAGAGTCTTGATTAAAAGAGAATAAATATCGATAAATGCTTGTTATATTTAACCTGTTATTACATTTGTCATTTACTTCATTTAGAAAGTTATCGTACTCTATGTTATCAACTAACCCTTGTTTCTTTCTTATAAGATATAGTTTTCTTTTTCTCATATTTTCTTTAACTTGATCCTGGGTCGATATTTTTATTCTGTCAAGGATATCCTTTTTTTGCTGTTTTATAATCCTCATGAAGATAAAACTCGGATACCAGATCAGAGAAAAAATCACTCCAAACCATATAAGTTACATGGTACGTCTTGATCGAAAAGAAGCTTTAATGCCCTATCTTTATTATGAATAATTTCATATTCATTAAATTCTTCAATAGAACCGGATAAAAAATCCGAACTTTTAAAGAATTCAACAGGTTCCATATAAAAATTTATTATCTCACCCAGATTAAATTATCCTAAAATTTTACTCCAGAGATCAAAGATGCTTTGTCTTACTTTTTAATTTACGTCTTCCCCCTGAATATTAGTGTTATACCTATCTTTGGATTTAATAATATTGCTATTCTCCATATCTTTTTTAGCTATATTTTGGATGTTAGATACTTGTTTCGATATGGTATTAATTGATTGATGTAGATTTATTTTATCCAGAGCATTGCATCAGTATATCCGTGATTACCTTGATGCCTTGCCATTGCACTAATCCGTCGGCGTGGCATGGGTATTCACCTCGGTAAGAAAGAATCCCGCCGGAAGTGATTCCGGCTTTTTGCTGTTTCAGAAAGAAAACAGAATAAAATAGCTAAAATATATCCTATGTATATATTTAATATGAATTTTATATTTTTCTGTATTATTACTTTTTTTATCTTCTTATTTATTTTATATTTTTGTGGTTTTAAGTTATATATTTAATATATAATATCAATCTTGTAAAATATTTATTTTAAGCATAAAAATAACAAAGCCGAAAGATCACGGGGATCTTCCCGGCTTTTTACTATTAGCTTAGGGTAATTTTATTTTCCCTTTTTTGAAATTAACTTTAATGTCGTACTTAAAATCTACACAATAGTGATTCAAGACTTCATCTAATTTAATTAGTTTTATTCCTTTGATATTTTCTTTAATTAGTCTGTTAGCGACTTTTTCTGACATAAAGATAAATCCTGCTAATAAAGTAGTCCGTATTGAAAAAATATCATAATTTAATGATTCATTATGAAAAGATAATTTATGAGGAATTAAATTTCCATATTTATCTTTTTCCAATATTGAATATTTTTCATTTATAAATAACTCCTTGTCAGTAAAAAAAAGATAATTTAATGAGTTATTGATAATTTTTCCATCTTTAATAGATGTCGCAATTAATTTTTTTAAAACATGATCACTTAATTTAAACTCATTGATAATATCGAAAAATCTATCAGATAGGATATGAGCCATATTGTGTTGATAATAATTTAACCCTAATTTTCCAATATTTTTATTACATAACAAATATAAAGTGTCAGGGCATTCCTTATCTAATAGATAATAAGGTATATCATGCTTGGAACCTTCATAATCCCATTTTTCATTAATTTGCTTTTCGGTATCTACTATAGCATGAAGATATCTTGGCATTAGTGAAGAATTATAATCGTTCATTAATACATAATAATTCATTAATTTAATATCCCACATTTGGTTGTAGACACTTGACCAGACCATATTTTATTTTTCATATCCATCTGATTATTGTTTTTAAAATCATATTTTCTTCATATGGATGAAAAGCATCATTAAGAATCATTCCAATTATATTGTCCTGCTCATGGATAAAGAAAATTTCATTTTCTAAGAAATATAACCTTGACAATAAACTGGATTTTTTTAAGACGGAATTAAACCATTGGATTCATTCTCTTATAAATATACCATCGATAAGCTCCAATCGGCGCTGGCTTACCGTGGGTATGTGCCAAAATAGATCATAACAAGGCCGCAAGATCATGGAGGATCTTTCTGGCCTTGATTGTTTATCTATACATCGATATTATTCTATTACCTTTAAATATCATCCACGTTGCTTTCGTCAAAATACCATATTAAAAAATCGTTAAACGTTTACCATCGTGGGCTTATTTTGCCTTTCATAAAAGTATCATATTCGGATAGATTAAAATCATAAACTGAACCATTCTTCTTGTTAAATAAATACATACCCTCACTTTCATCTGAAGTTAAAGGAATATATTCATCAGGTAAATCATATCTATCTTTTACATAATAAAATTGCTCTTTTATATCATCAATATCTAATAAGTCAGCTATTGGTTTGGGACTGATCAGATCGCAATATATTTCCTGATAGAAAGATGAGAACTCTGATGAAAGGTCTATATCCAGAGAATGTATAGTATCAATACAATTAATTTTATCCTCTCTTAAGATATACGAACCTTTGGACTTAATATAATTACTTACTTTTTCTGGTATCATGATCAGCCTCCACATTTAGTATTCCTGCGATCTAACTTTTGTCTAGCTCTTTCTTCGCAATATTGTTTCCTGTCGGCATCGAATGCTTTTCTATCGACTGGGTAATCAGGGTGTTGTTTATTTCCATAAGGGTGTAATGCTTCTTTTCCTTTGCCACTACGTGCTCTATGGGTGATATTACTAACTTCAAACAAAGCCCCCCTGGCATCTTGACGTGAATGATGCAGATTTAGTTGAGCAGGTTTACCATCCTTTATTACATAAGGTGTACCTCCCATCATTGTACGCTGTAAGTTAGTTTTCCCTTTGACTTTTAGATCCCAATCAATTTGTTGTTGATAAACATCATATGTATAGCCGGTCCCTTTATTTGCAGTCGAAGTCCATGAAACTTTATCTACAAAGAACTGATTCAACCCCAGAGGGTCAATCCAATTGACTGGATCATGGATATAGCTATACGGATTAAATCCACCCAGCAGCCCAATCGGGTCGGCACAGAGATATTGCCCGGTCTCGTTACTTATCCTTTGCAGCGCTTTACGCCAAACACCCGAGGTAGGAGCCGGATGCGTTAGTAGCGCACGTCCGGATCTGTGCGGGGGAGCCGGTAACGGCTATTCCTACTGCGACCGATCAAAGATGCGATCGCTAAGCTTCAATCTGCTCTGGCTTACCGTGGGTATTCGCCAAGATAGATCATAAATAAGGCCGGAAGATCATGGGGATCTTTCCGGCTTTTTTTAATTTATTTAAACTTAAAAGGATGAAGTGCTTCTTTGAATATTTCTTGTAATACACTTTCGTTCATTTTATTTATACTTTTCTCTTGATCATCATTGATTTTTTTCATGACAAAATTTTCGTTATTAATATTCCTCTTACTATAAAATTCTCTGGCTGCTTTTCCAAAGCAATCAATGTCAATTAATTTATCAAAAAAACTATTAATTGAATAACTGCTTGCATATTGTAGTGATTCATTTTCTTCACAAGAAAATTTAACGTACATTATTAGTTTTTTCAATGCATTAACTTCATCCTGTGTAATATCTATAGTTTTACTTTCTATATATTCAACCACCGCATTTACTCCTAGCATCGAGTTGGTTATTAGTCATTTTATTACGTGTTTCATAATCTAAATATGACACAATAGAATATGGATTTTTTCCGGCATGTAAAATTTCCTTCATTTTCAATTTTCCTGAATGAATATATTCAAACTCAGAAACTTTATTAATATTATTCAGTTGTACAGAATCAGCTTTAAATATAATCGCGTAATCACCACGTCCCACATACTTAGGATTATTGATGAGGAGATTTCGTGTAACATTATCAGGTGTCATAAGTATGTCGGTTACATAGACTTTTCCCTGACTATTAGGATTAAGAACGCCGGTTTTCATTATACTGTCAAAACCAGCTTTATCCGTATAATGGATAAAAGTATTTTCACCAAGTAACCCAAGTAGGTCATCCAATTGACCGGATCATGGACATATCTGTATGCCAAGATAGATCATCAGAAAGCCGGAAGATCTCGTGGGATCTTTTCGGCTATTTATATTATTTAGTCCATCGTACATCCCAATGCGGTGTAATATCCTCTATTACCATTGTTCTGGTAGAACAATGGAGGTAAAAGTCATCATTTTTTATTGTAATTTCTGTTTTTTCCTTCGTTGATTCAATAATGGGAGCACATTCAAATGCAACTCCTCCCCCATTAATTTCCAATACAGAAACATCAATACATGTCAATGTGATCATAAAACAATTAAACTTTTTCCTCCTCCATTTTTCTGGAATAACGTTTGGTATATTTTTGCTACAGAAAAAAAGTTTTAATCTAGATGTGTCATAATATAAAAATTGTTCAAATTCAATATGTTCCATCGATAGTTCATTATTAAATATGAACTTAATTTTTTCTTTAAAAATAGCATGATCAAACCACATTTATTTGCCTCAAGGAAAATTATAATGTTCTGGTAATCCATCGACACTTTTGTTTCTAAATCCATCTCCAGACTCAGGATTATATTCTCTAGGATTAAAATGAGGCCCCTGATTTCCAGGAGTCCCCGGTGGGCCATATATATGCCTTGCTGAATGTTCCTGTATTACTATTTTATTCCTTTATTTATATTCTTATTTATTTTATATTTTATCGATTTTAAGCATAAAAATAACAAAGCCGGAAAGATCACGGGGATCTTTCCGGCTTAAACATTATTTACTATATATATCACATCGTTGGAACGTTAAGGCTTCCAACTCCAAAGAAACACTCCACTCGTCTCCTTTGAGATTGAAAGAGTAAAAATCACCTTTTTCTAAAAAAATTAATTCAGATGAAGTGATCTTCTGCCAGTTAACTATTTCAACTTTTCTCAAAAACTGACCAATGATTTTAATAACAATGACATTATAATCTTTCCCCCACACTCCCCATTTAGCGACTTCTTTTTCTGGTCTTTGTGTTACATGGATATTTAGTGATACCTGATCTGCTATATCAAGTCCAACTTGTCCAAGAAGAATGTCATCTTTTAATCCTTCAGGAAAAAGTGAAGTTAAGAATTTGTTATTTATGACTTCAATAATGTTCATGTTATTTCCCTAAAAGTTATAGTGACCATGAGTTCCCGGGACATCACCTGTATTCAAGTTATCGGGTGGCCTGACGTTAAAATGAGGTTCTGCTCCATGTAAAGGTGCTGCTTTTGCGTGCCCTAAGCTGTGTTCTTGAATAATTACCGTAGAACCATTTTTATCTTTAAAATGATATTGCCGTGCTTCAATCGCAACGCCTTTGGAATCACGAATAAAATCACCATAACCATCTTTCAATTTAGCTTTGGATATTTCAAATGGATGCTGACTATTAGGGATTCCCGCATCTCTCTTGGCCTGCCTTAATGCATCACGACGACTTGTGCTTTCATAGGTCGTTTTCTTGTTCTTAGTCCCTGGACATCCAGCTAACCACAGCGGATCAATCCAATTGACTGGATCATGGACATACCCGTACGGGTTAATGCCACCGCTAAGATTTAGTGGGTCGGCACAGAGATATTGCCCGGTCCCGTTATTGTAATATCTAAAGCGATTATAGAGAGTGGATTAGCTAACTGAATGAACAATCCTCCATAAGGCCGGAAGATCACGGGGATTTTTCCGGCTGATTTCATGGATTATTAATCTCCACTTTAAGACGATACTTTATATTTTACTTTTATCAGAACAAGCTATAGATATAAATTCTTCAAAATCACTATTTTTATTTAACTTACCAATTTCGAATGCTGGAGCTATATGATTAGAAAAAATAAACATATATCTTGATGCTATTTTTGCAGCATCAAATCTATTATTTGCCACCTGTTCACCAGTATATATCCCTTCATTGTCTTTCTTTCCAAGAAAAATAGAAAGATCAATATCATAAAAACAAGAATAATTTCCACTGTAATCTTCTGAGTTAAACAGCCTGCCATGTATTGACACTACTGCTATAATTTCTTTAGTCGTAGACAATGGATAATTAGCTCTAGAGATAAATATATCATTACGAAAGAAAGCGTCTTCTACTAAAAAATGCTCCTCCTCATTAGATATATCAGCTAAAACACTTGGAGATACATCATACATGTTGTTTTTCATAGTAAACCAACCTGCCGGAATATGAAAGCATTCTAACGGGTTGTATTTCTGGAAAATATTAATCATCATTTAACCTTTTTCAAATAGCCATAATAATCCTGAGCAGAAATAGGATGCCCATGAAATTCATTTGTACTTTTTGTTACTTCAACTCGCATATATTGGGTGGGTTTACCATTGTTATATCCAATATTTCTCCCAGAATCGTAAATATAATAATCGGAACCTCCTGGTTGAGGAGAATATGTACCTTTTTGCAAGGCTTCTTTTTCTATTATGTTTCTAAATTTAGTTGCTTGATCACCTGTTATTTTCCCATGCCCAATACTCTCATCCCAATATTGGGCTGCCCCTCCTTTGCTAGAAAGCCCCTTAGCTTCTTCTTGCTCGGTCTTCCTTCGCTAGTTTGCTTTCTTGCTCTAACGCATTACCACAATCTTTTCCAGCTAACCCCAGCGGGTCAATCCAGTTGACCGGATCATGGACATAGCTGTATACCAAGATAGATCATCAGAAAGCCGGAAGATCTCGTGGGATCTTTCCGGCCTATATATTGTATTAGATATTATTCATCTAAATATGGAGATCTATATCTTTGTACTGTAAGTAAAGTATTTATTTTATCTATGCATTCCTGTGGATCTATTTTTGATACAAAATACATATAAAAATCATATCCAAAATGAAATTCGCATTGATCTGATATGAGTTTGCACTATATATCTTCTCTCAAAATTGACTGAATTATGTTTCTTAATTGGCTGATATCTATAGATTCACCGTCAAGATAAGAAACTTCGTCAATATTTACTTCTAGCTCTTTGATTCTGAGGAGATTAATTTTCAAGCAGTGACATAAGTTAATAACATAATCTATATATTGATTTTCAATCTTCTCATATTCATCTTTTTCTACCTTTTGACCAATATCAAAAAAACTAGTCCATTCATCAGAACTAGAAAAAATATCGCCATTTTCATTGGTATTATTATATTTTGTTATTCTGTATGAATATTTCATTAGTCACCTATCCTATTCAGGTCAGCATCATACGTTCCCGATCTTGTTCGTCTACTGCCTAGATTTTTCACACTATCGGCAGCCTTCCAGACACCACCATTATGTTGATCAACATCAGGCGTAATATATTTCATTTTGTTCGATGCTTTTTTATTCATATAAAAAAGAAAATTTCATTCTCTTATAAATATATCATCGATAAGCTCCAATCGGCGCGGGCTTACCGTGGGTATGTGCCAAAATAGATCATAACAAGGCCGGAAGATCGCGGGGATCTTTCCGGCTTTATTTATATTAACTTATATCAAAATTGATTTTTTTATCATACAAGTGATTTAATAATTCTCTTTTCATATTCAGATGGTGATCCAAATCAGTTTTAAAACCATATTGATTTATTGCATCGATAACGTTTTCAGAAAAAAACTGCATCAAAAAATTAACTTCATCGATCATTGAATTTCTTTCATTAACTATTTTATCAAATGAATAGAAGCTTACTTTAGATTTTCCTTTATATAAAGATAATGTTATTTGATAACGGATTGCACCATAATTAAATATATCTTCTTGTTCTGAATCAAGATCTTCTTTGTAGAACAAGCATCCAACATCAATAACACCTTTCATGTATATATTATTTCCAACAAAACATTCACTATATGAATAAAATATATTGGATGAGAAAAAAATATCTTTTATCAAAAATTTATCATCATTACTTAATTTATTAAATATATTTAGATCAGCGTCAATTAGGTGGTTTTTAGCTATAAGCCATCCTGATGGCGCATACATTTTTTTTAAAGGAAACAAGTTATGTATTTTCTGAATTATATTCATTTTTTAGATCTCATATACGCATTGTAATCACTTTGTGATATTGGGTGTCCATGAAATTCAGGGTTAGGAGAATTGGTAACTTCCACTCTCAAATATTGAGTTGGCTTGCCATTATTATATCCAATTGGAGATCCTGCATCGTGAATATAATAAGATGAACCTTTATTATCGCCTAGGTTAATTTCTGCGCCATTACTTAACGCATCTTTTTCTACCTTATTTCTAAAAGCAGTAACTTGTTGTGCTGTTGCATTGTTAGGTAAGTTATCCCCCCAATATTGTGCTGTCCCTCCATTTGAAGAAAGAGATTTAGCTTTTTCTTGAGTTCTAGCTTTAGTGTGCTTTTCATATGCAGCAGATCGAGAATGGTATCTTCTTCTGCGGTCATCTTTTTTAGCCAATACTTCTGGACAAGATGTCAGCCCGAAAGGATCAATCCAATTGACTGGATCATGGACATAGCTGTACGGGTTAAATCCACCTGCTAATCCTATCGGGTCGGCACAGAGATATTGCCCGGTCTCGTTATCGTAATACCTAAAACGATTATAGTATAGCCCGCTTTCCTCGTCTTCATACTGACCGGCGAACCTGAGATGACACGTCAGATTCCGCGGGTCATTGACCGTCAGCACCGGCCAGCATTCCGGCTCGCCCCAGGTGAGTAACCGGCCGGCCCATATCAGTTCCCCGGCCTCGGTCAAAATTTCCCGTACCGTCCCCTGGTGGTCGCTCACGACATAATATAGCTGGCCTTTTTCAAACCGGGCCGAAGGGGTCAGGGCGCCCGGCTCATACAGCCAGTGAATACTGTGTGCATAGTCAACGGTGCCGTCCGCCCGGACCGGCGTCTCTTCAATCAGCTGCTCCCCGCTCCACAGGTAATCATAGCCGATTATCGCGGTCGGTTTCACCGGCGGTCCGGCGGCGTCTGTCTCCTGCCGCTTGCTAATCCGTCGCCCGAAAGCATCATAGCAATAACGCCAGCGCACCCCTTCCGGGCTGATAAACCCGGTCAGCCGGTCGTGCGCGTCCCAGCGGTAGCGCCTGGTCCGCGGCCGGTAGCCCCGGCGCTGTTCGGTTTTCTCTGTCCGCCGCCCGTTTTCATCGTAGCGATACGTGCAGGCGCCGTGCTGAATCACCCGCCCCGCCTGCTGGGTGTGGTAGCTCTGGCGCAGGTCTTCACTGAGCCGTTCCGGCACCCGTTTTTGGTAATGCAGGTGCTGGCCGGCGTCGTACACAAACAGTTCATCACAGGCCCGCATTCCGCCAAACTGCGCGGTCACCACCTGGTCATTCACATTGTAGCCGTAGCGCGTCTCGTCCCAGCGGGTGTCTTCTATGCAGGCCACGTTGTAGGCCGGGGTGTAATGCCAGTGGCGGGTCACCGCGCTGCCCCGCGGCGGGAAATGCGGGTCGGCCTCGTACAGGGTCTGCTTGAACCAGTCGGAGCTGCGCCCGGCGGTCTGATGGGCCAGCAGTCCCACCGGGGTGTAAGCGTGTGACTGGATAAAGCCGGCGGCGCTTTCCCGCGCGATTTCCCGGCCCAGCCCGTCATGCTGCATCTGCAACGGGGCATGGCCGTCAAGCTGCCACTGCATCAGCCGGCCGTTGAGGCCGTAGTACCAACTGACCGCGGGCTGGGTGTCCGCCTGGTATCCGGCGGGCAGGCCGCTCATCGGGTCCCACTGATGGCTGACGGCGCGTCCGTTAATTGTCTCCCGGGTCAGGCGGCCGGCTTCATCGTATTCAAACGCCACCACCGCGTCCGGGTTAGTGGCCCGGACCAGTCGTCCCTGCGCGTCGTGGTCGTAGGTGGTGACTGAGCATAACGTGCACCGGTCATCCTCTTCCTGCCACGCTTCCTGGCGGGTCAGGCGGTCATCGTCGGTGTAGCACCAGCGCAGCAGCTGGTGATTGGGGTAACGGGCAGTCAGGCGGCGTCCGGCGGCATCATACTGATAATGAATCGTCCGGCCGGTAAAATCGGTTTCGCTCATCACCCGGCCGGCCGGGTCATGGGTGTAGCGATACGTTTCACCGGTTTCATTGGTCACGGTTTGCAGGCGGGTCAGTCGGTCGTAGCCAAAGGTCAGGGCCGCGCCATCCGGGCGGGTGAGGCGGCTGAGCCGGTCAAAGGCGTCATAGGTATAGCGGGTGGTCCGGCCTTCCCCGTCGGTGACTGCCGAGACCCGGCGCTCGCTGTCGTAGTCAATCGTCTGACGAATGCCATCCGGTAACTGTATCTCGCTGACGCTGCCCGCCGGGCTGGCATGAAACGGGCTGTGGTGATAGTCGGTCTGCTGATGTAACGCGTCGGTGACCCGCAGCAGCCGGCCCAGTCCGTCGGTGTCAAACCGGGTCAGGGCGCCGTCCGGGGCCCGAATTTCACTGAGCTGCTGCCGCTCATAGCCGTAGCGCCAGGCGCGGCCGTCGGGCAGGACCTGGCGCAGGATTTCCCCGCGCGGCCCGTAACGGGTCTCTTCCACCCGCCCCTGGGGGTCGATAACGCTGTCCAGGTTGCCCTGTTCGTTGTAATGCAGTCGCCAGCGTGCGCCATCCGGCTGAGTGACCTGGGTAAGCTGGCCGTATTCATTGTAATCGTAAGCGGTGAGGTCACCGGTGGATGACAGCAGGCCGGTCAGCTCGCCGTAAGGGCTGTACTCATACGCGGTGGTCCGGCCCAGCGGGTCGGTTTCGGCGACTTTGCAACTGAAATCCCATTCGGTCCGGGTTTCATGGCCGAGCGGGTCCACCAGGCGGGTCACCAGGCCGTCGGCGTTATAGTGGTAGCGGGTACAGCCGCCTTCGGCATCGAAATAGGTGGTGACGCGGTGTTCGTCATCGTATTCAAAACGGTCCTGCCAGTACCCCTGCGGGGTGGTGGTGGCAATTACTCGGCTTGCTTTGTCATAGTGCACGGTGACATCGGTTTTATCGGTGTCGTGCCAGCGGGTCATGTTCCCCTGCGGACTGTATTCGTGCCACAGATGGTGAAACTGAAAGGTGTCACATTCCGCCAGATACCCTTGGTTATCATAGCGGCAGGTCACCAGCCGCTGGCGCTGTTCCGCGTGCAGCCAGTCAATGGCCGTGAGCTGCTGGTGTTCGTAGTGCAGCGCCAGGGTCGCCGTGTCGGCATGGACCAGGCGGGTCAGGCGGTGGTGTTTATCGTAATGAAAGACGGTCTGGTTGCCGTTGCGGTCTTCTATCAGGGACAGGCGGCGTTTATCCCCCTGCACCTCGGTAAAACTCAGTATCTGCTGAGTACGGCGGTTGAACAGACGCAGCTCGCCGTCGCGCCGGCCGTACAGCAGGTAATGCCCGGCATGGAGGTTGACCGAGAAGACGTTTTCCGTCGGGGTATGGAAGGTGTAAATCACCCCTTCGCCATCAGTGAAATGGGTTTCCTCGCCGTCGCGGCGCAGGTGCTGCGACCAGTCATCGGCCCATTTGGGGCCGAACAGCCCGGACAGGGCGGCGGTGGAGCGGTAAGTCCGGTTCAGGGTCAGCGGTAATACCCCCGGCAGGGCCAGCACCGGCCAGACCTGGAGGAAGTCGCCGGTCGCCACGTCGACCGGCTCGCCGGCTTTGCTACAGAGCTGACTGTCACAGCCGGTTTTTTTCACCGATGGGGTGGGTTCCGCCCCGGATTTGGCTTTGCCGCCGTTGTCTTTCCGGCCCCGTGGCAGCGGGAGCAGGCCGGCAATGGCGACCAGCCAGCGCAGGTCTTTGTTGCTGGCGGTCAGGATAGTCAGGGCGTCACCGGTTTGTGTGGTGAGGGCAATCGAGGCGGCGGCGCTGTTGATATTGGCGTCACAGGCGGTGCGGTGGCCCAGCCGGGCAATCGGCCTGCCGTTGGCAAACACGGTTTTGGCGCCTTCGGCAATCACCACCGGGCCGGGGTGGTCGCTGCACACAATTTTGTCCCCCTGACGGGCCACCGGCCGGCCTTCAAAAAAGACATCCGGCGACCCCTCGACAATCTGGCCTTTATTCGCCCCGTACTGCCCGAGCGCCGCGCCCACGGACGAGACCAGTCCGCCGACAAAACCGCCCGCCAGTCCGACCGCCGCCCCGGCGACCACGGCCATCGCCAGGCCGCCGGTCGCCACAACTAGCCCGCTGACGGCCACCGCCGCCAGCGCGCCGAGCAGCACGCCGCCCAGCGCCCCCCATAATCCGGCGCTTTTATTCTGGTGGGCAATCGCATCCCCGAGCCGGGCCGGGGCCTGGCCTTCGGTGGCGACGGTGCGCTGGCCCCAAAGCGACATCACGCCATGCGTGAGGCTTTCGCCGATATCACTGCCTATCTGCGCCCCCAGCTTCCCGGCGGCCACCCCGGCGACCAGCGGAAGGGCGGCGGAGGCGCCGCCCACGGCTACGGTATACGTTATTGCCGCCGCCAGCGAATGACGCTGAAAATCCTCACTTTCCAGATAATTCAGCACCGTATCGGCAGAAGAGCTGCCTTCGGTCGGCGGCGGAGCATTATCCGCGGCGGCCGTCTTTGTTTGGGGTGTACGCTGCGCGGCACCGGCCCCCAGCCAGGCCATCATCAATACGCTCATGGCTCCTCCCGGACACTATTGTGGGTTATCATCCCGGCGGGGCTGAAACGAGGTCATGATGGCCAGCATCTGCTCGCGCTGAGCCGGGGTCATGGCGCCGTTGCAGGTGCCGGTCAGAATCAGCACCTGGTGTGGCAGGTTGAGCATCATCATCAGCTGATGCAGGGGGCCCTGCGGGGCGGACCAGGTGAACTCGGCGGTCAGGGTGTCGCCGCCATTGAGCTGGCCGGGTTCCTGGGCGATAAGCTGCCAGTCTTTCAGCTGCTGACTGAGGGCGTTGATTTCGCGCCCGGCAAACTGGGGGAAGTCGAGGCCCCAGGGCAGGGTGTCGCGGGACACGGTGAAGCTGCTGCCGTTGTGGTCATCGGGGCTGGTGAGCACCAGCATGCTGACATCCCGCCAGTCGCGGGGCACGTTGAGGGTGCCGGCGTTAAAGTGAAAAGGGATGAAGGTATTTTCCTGCGTCATCGTATTTTCCTGCTAAAAAATGAGATAGAAAAAAGCAATTTATTTAATATGAAATCATTATTGGGCGTGCCACTTTCCGACTTCTGATAAAAGCAACTTCTTCCCTTGAGTAATTTCTAATATCCCGTCGAGATATATTGTATATGTCGTACCACGATTAATGAATTCATAACCATATAAGTTACAGGTTCCTGTCTGACAGTTTTTATTTAATGTTTTTCCTTTAAGTCTTAGCGTGGCGCTATCTTTTTTTCTTATTCCAGTATACACAACGTCATCACAGGTAACTTCACCTTCTGGGCAAAGAACATTAATAGTGATAATAAATTTTTCCGTTTCCAATGACGAAGTATAAGACGCAAACGATGTATAAGAATGGGAAATAGAAATAATCCCAATAAGAGTAGAAAATATTTTTTTTACCATTTTTCATAGACTCCATTATTAAATATTTTTAACTCAGCTGCTCGTCGGTTTATTAAGCCCTGATTGACCTTGCCCTGTGATTTATTCCATACTTTCCAGGCATCATCAATGCTGTCATAACCTGTCTTCGCATTTTCATCATTTATCATTTTGACAACAGATGATTTTTTGAATCCACCGATACCAATGTTATATGACAGCAAAACTAAAGCGTCGTACTCGTTTTGTTTTATTTCCTTTGTTATTCCATCATTTACCGCTTTTTCATAAGGTGCAAGAGTATCTTTGAAGAGCTGTTCTGCTTCATCTTCCGTAATGCCATTTTTATATGTATCCCATTCACTTTTTGAAATCAATTTACCATATCCGATAGTTGCCCCTTCAGTCCAGTTGTCTATATTTTTGCCTGTTTGGTCATTATATGGTTTCAATCGCAGTACTTCGATTTCTTTTAATAAATTCAATCCATCCTGGCTTATTGATTTTTCATTATCAGCTGAAATAGCACTGCTTTTGGGTTGAAGTGATTGGCTTGTAGGTGTTGCCGTAATCGGACTATTTACAGGTACAGATGGTTTTTTTCCTTCCTGACTTGTCGAGGGTAAAATTATAGGGGCAGTATCAGGAGCAGGAGATTTAGTTATTGTCGTAGGTGGAACAACACTGCTTTGACCACTACCGTTATTTAAGCCAATTTTGGAACCATTAATCAACACCCCGTCGGCGTTCAGGGTAATGACTGAGCCGCCAAAGGTGAGCGTGATATGCGTTTGGGTCATCTCAATGCTGCCCGCGCCGACGGTCAGGGTGATGTTGTCGCTGGCCGTATAGAACTGGGTGCCCTCGCCGGCTTTGCCCGCGGCGGCTTTCACCTGTATCTGGTTGGCTTCGGTGCTGCGCAGCCGGCAGATGGTTTCGGTGAGGCTGCCCTGTTCAACGCGGGTCTGTTCATCCCCGGTCTTTACCGCCACCTGGCGGTTGCCGGTTTCCACCACCAGGGTCTGGTCGTGTTTCACCACGGTGTGCATGTCCCGCTGGGCGTGCAGCGCCAGTTCCTCACTGCCTTTGGCATCCTCGAAGCGCAGCTCGTTGTAGCCTTCCCCTTTATGGGTTTTGGAACGAAAGGTCATCCGGGTTTTACTGCCCGGCAGGTCCCCCGGCGGGAGATTGCTGGCATGGTAGGTGCGTCCGGTGACAATCGGCTGGTCCGGGTCGCCGTTAAGAAAGTCCACCACCACTTCCTGACCGATACGCGGTATCGCCAGCATGCCCCAGCCCTGACCGGCCCAGGGCTGGGTGACTCGTATCCAGCAGGAGCTGTTATCGTTGCTCCGGCCGTAGCGGTCCCAGAGGAATTGCAGGCGGATACGGCCGTAGGAGTCGCAATAGATTTCTTCGCCGGCCGGGCCCACGACTTTGGCAATCTGCGGACCCTCCATCACCGGTTTGGGTAACGGGGCCGGGCGCCAGTGCTGATTGTCGGCAATGAAGGTGAAGTCGTTGCTCAGGGTGGTGCCGCTCTCCCCGGCGGTCTGTTCCAGCGCCTGCGGCTGGCTGCCCCGATGAGTGACGCTGACCAGCTGCCAGAGCCGGTTGAGGTCAGGCCGGGGATGGTGAGTCAGGGTGAACAGCACGCCGGGCCGCATCGTCGCGGCATTACTTTCCCCGTCGCCGGTCAGGGCGTTGTTGCGCAGGGCTTCCAGCCGGTAGCGGGTGAAGTCGGCGCCGTGCTGCCCGTCTTTGAAGCGGCCGGGAAAATCGAAGTGTTCGTACCCGGTATGCTGGAGGTCCTGTTCCCGCATCTGATGACGGAACTCCGCCGCCCAGGCCGGGTTTTTGAAGGTGTAATCTTTGAGCTCGACCACCGCCGGCCGCACCTGCGCCTGGCGGGTCAGCCGGGTAATGCACAGTTGCTGGGCCTGTTCGGCGTCTTCGGGGTGATAGGGCAGCACCGGGCCTTTGACGACAGAGCCCGCATCGTCGGCAAACACCAGGGTGTTTTTATTGCCGGTGAACTCAAAGCAGTAAAAAATCCCTTCTTCGGCGGTGAGCCGTTGCAGGAATTCAAAATCGGTTTCGCGGTACTGGACGCAGAACTCCCGTTCCGGGTGGGGATTGCGCAGACTGAACGCCACATCCCGGACGCCGTTCTCTTTGAGCAGGGTGGTGATGATGGTTTTGATATCCTGCTGCTGAAAAATCCGGGCATTCTGGCGCAGGGTGGCGCGCCACATATCGGGCCGGATGGTCATGTCATAGCGGGTCT
>NZ_RCWE01000017.1 GCF_018448925.1 Photorhabdus akhurstii
GTGCACATCGGGGTTTTAGGTTCGCACGGGTGAGTGCAGTGGGACAAAGTGGCTCTTTAACAGGTTGTTATTAAAGAAAAAATCCCGGCCAAAAAGTATGGTCGTGTCGGGGCAGTCCCTAAGACCCCTTTGGATTGATGGTTGTTACTGGTGTGACCAAAAATGGACTTTCCCGAGTGAGCCCTGAATGGCGAAGACTTTATGGTCCAGCAACAATGAGAGACCACCATCTGATACCCCAAGCCATGATGAATGATAAAACGTTCATGATACAAATGAAAAATGCAGGAATCTCAGATCCAACAGACTATATTCATCGACAAATATCCAGGATACCAAATACTCAACATATAGATGTTCATGATGCTGGTTGGAACAAACAATTTAAACAATGGTTTAAAGATAATCCTAACTTCACGAAACAAGAATTACAGAAAAATATTAAAGAAATGATGGTGGAACATAACATCCCTAAATCCTCAAGGAATGGTATACCCCGCTATAAGAAATGTGGAGGATAATATGAATCTATATTTGATAGAGAATAAGATAAACTCATGGGGAGATTGGGGAGAAATCCTTTGGGCAGGCTTTGCCCCTTGGGATGATAATAGTAATTTAGTTTATATAGAACGAACTGGTCCATTTACCCCATCTATTTATATTGCAGATGGAAATCTAATTATTTCTAATGAAGTAAAATTAAAATTAGAGCACTCTTCACTCAAAGGGATTTCATTCTCTTATAAACTTGAAAAGAAAAAAATAGTCAATATCGATTGGAGCAATTGGGATAAAAATGAAAATATATCATCATATGTTGATGATATACATGAACCAGAAGATCTAATCTATAACAACCCTCATGACAGTTGGACTATGAAAAATATGCCAGATTTATGGCTGGGTGAAATTGACAATAGAATACATCTAATTTCAGATCGGAGTAAAAAAACATCTACCCCATCAGATTATATATATATAGAAAATGGTTACAAAAATGAGAGCAATATTGATTTCTTTATGGGAATAGAAAGAATTGGGTACTTTATAACTCCAAAAGCAAAAGAATGGATGGAGAAAAATTGTCCAAATTGTTTTGACTTTTTCCCAATAGAACAAAAATAGAAAACATTTAGGAGGACAGAATAAAATGCAAATTTTTGTTAAAGAACCTTGGAAAATAGATGGTGTCAAAGTATTACAAGATTGGCCTTTGAGGTGATATATGGATTCTATTGAACAAGCTGAAAAATTACGACTGCTTTTCACTTCATTATGGGAAACCATGTATAACAATGGTGAGAGAAATTGGATAAATGGCATCAATATAATTATCACCTCTCTGACCCTGCCAAATTATAATAGCCTTGAAAATGCAAAAGATGCAATTGAAAGCGCTAACCAAACATTTGGCTCTATGTTAAGAGGAAATGGTAGTTTTTCTGATTATTTTATTTGGAAAGACGATTTCAAAGAGAGAATTAAAGCCAATGAAGAATTTGATAAAATAAAGAATGATATTTATAATTTACTGCCTTAATTAAATATTTTTTATCAAAAACAATTACAGCCGGAAGATAATAAGAGTTTTCCGGCTTTTTAATGTTAGATCGTAATGTTCAGGTAAACTTACCTTGCGTTGTCAGATAACAATAAGATGGGATATTAACTGAAGGTATTATCAGGCTAGGGCAGAATTACTCTAAGTAGTTGTTCCTAATACAGCTATAGTTGGCTTATTTGACCCGTTCGGTCTAGCACAATGTCCAACAGTTAAAGTTGATAAAAATGGGCGGTTACGCTCAGCAAGAACAACTGTAACCCCAGATGTTCTTGGAACAGGCTCAGTTACAAATGCATCATCTCGTAAGTATGCAAGATCGCTTGGTAATAACGATGATGATGCAGGACATATATTAGGTAACGTTCTTGGCGGTCAAGGCAGTAAAAAGAATGTATTTCCTCAATTGCCAGAAATAAATCGCGGTCAGTATAGGGTATTTGAAGATCAAGTAAGGCAATTTATTGAGACAAACGGCCTAGTAGACATCAAATGGAGATTTATATATGGAAATGGTGGTACAAGGCCAACAGAAGTTGCTTATTTGGTCTATCAAGATGGCCAGAGGATTCTTGGAAAGATCTTTAGTAATTAGGTGATTATATGAACAATATTGAGAGAGCACAATCTGTTCTTGAAACATTTATTCAAGAAATGAATAAATGGGAAGTATTTTATTACCGTGAGGGTAGCAGAAAAAGAAATACCCCTATAGTTAAGGAGAAAATGAAAAATGAGCTGGATGAAATTTTTTCAAAAAATTGTACCTTAAAAGAAAGAAAACAAGGGCGGCAAGTCTCATTAATGCTTAGTTCTCCTCCTGATAATGATGAAATCACCTCAAAAGAGCTGGATAAAAATAAGGCTATTTTTATAATTCAGAAACATACAGGATTTAAAAATAAATATCGTTATACATTGCACTTTAAGAATAATGAATGGCGGGTAGATAAGAAAGAATGGCTTTCTGGAGATAAGTGGAAGCAGGATTACCTTTAAACAAAAAAACCGGAAGATTACAAAGATCTTCCGGCTTTCTTATGATCTACCGTGGCGCATACCCACAGTATGCCAGTGCCGACTGGAGCTTAGCGATCGCATCCTTAATCTGATACGCTTCCTCGTCATTTACGGCACAGGCCCGTATCTCCGCCCAGTTCAGCCGCTTCACCAGTTGGGCTAAGGCCAGCGCTTCAAAGTGGGTTAACTGAATGTCCTGCAAATGTTCAATCACCACTTCAGATTATATAAGGAAGAATGCAGATCTTCGCAGATAACACGAACCTTTTGCGACGCCCTCTTTTCAACGAGGTTTGTCAGCAATCTGAGACAGAAGGGACATTTCGCCCCTTCTGTTGTTTCAGGTATTACCTTAGGACAGCGATGACACCAGCACCGACAGTGAAGCCTGACGGATTTGCGGCAAGTGCTCGCGGGCGCCGCCGGTATCAGGGAACGAGGCCATAGCCCCGCTCAGCTTGGCTAGGTTCGGTTTCTCCGCCCCCGGTACTGCGTCAACTGCATGGGTTGTGATGACAGGTTGATTGCTAGCCCAGGACAGTTCCATCAGACCTTCCTTGGTGTAACTCCGTCGGGTAAAGCCCTCGACTAGGTGGTCCACGTTGATCACCGACGAGGAACCTTCCAGCTCGATTTGCAGGTGCCGATGGGCCATAGCCTGACTGCCAAATACCTGACGCACCACCAGAGCCGTTCCGTTGCTGGAATCGGTTAACACCAAGTCGTCATCGTGGCGGTTCACTAGGATGCTCTGCGGATCAGCCAATGGTAGGATCAGGCGGTCTAGGGCTTGGCCTCGGTCGTCGTTATCGATGATGACTGTACGGTAATGGGACCACATCGCCTTGTTGAGGCGGTAGGTATCGTCATCGGCTCCGCCATGCAGAACCACACTGTCGACACCGGCAATGATCGGCGGCGTCAGATCATCTTTGCTGCCGCCAACTCCTCCGCCTTGGAGCAGAAGGGAAGAACCGATGCGCTCCACTGCCGTAAACTTGTTGAGCATCTGCGCGTTACCATCCTTGATCTGATACAGCGCCTGAGTCGTCGGACTGTATACATACGCCGCCTTTTCGCCTGCGGCAATCCCTACGAAGCGCAGATTGTCCGAGACAGGGATGCCATTACCCGAAAATATCTGACCGCTGCCGATATCGAACCAGCCTGGCTCCTTGTTGTCCTGCAAGGTCAGTATCCCTTTGGCCTGCCACTGATCGGCGAGTTTGGTGAGTGCCTGTGACAGTTGGGCCAAGTTATTCTGCTGCCAGCCTTTGTCAACGCCAACTAGCTGCAACTCGCCGTTGTTGGTTCGCAGCAAGATCTCGCCTTTGACCGTGATCAGGCGCATGCCGACGTCGACTTGTTGCGCTGACTTGAGGTGCAACTCGGGCGTCAACTCACTGGCAGCGGGAAGTTGCGCCGAATCGTCAAGCACTTGGTCGGCGCCAAAGGCTGCGGCCAACGCATTCGCGGTCATGGCTGGTTGGCGATACAGCTTGCCGCTTTCTGGCTCAAAGAGACGCGCGGAGGTGCCATCCATTTCGAATCCCAAGAACTGCAACGATTTGTCTGACAGTGCTGCCGAAGCCGCCACCACCTGGCCGTTGTGGTACCACACCGGTAACAGGCTCTTGCCGTCGCTACCTTTGATCCCGAACACGGCCAGAGTGGTGGTGTCGGTGATATTAGCCAGATCCCGCCACCAGTGGGTACGCCCCTTGAGCCAATGTTCGTTGACCGCTTCGTAGTTAAGTTGCCCTTGCGCATCGAGCCGGGCCACACGACCATCCTCGGTGATGGCGAGCAGGCTACCGTTCAGGTTGACCAGATTAGCCAACTCTGGAGTGCTGATACGCAATGCACTAGGATGGTTGGCGTCGAGAACAGTCTGGCCGGGACCTTCTTGACGGAACAGGGCTTTCTGTTCCTTGCTGTAGAAGAAGAATACTTCTGTACCCGCAGGGCGGGGAATGCTGCCCGCCAACACGAGATCGGCTGGGATCGGCCAGGCGCTGCGGGTCTGTTCGTGCGCTTCAAAGTGCAAGGTCCAATCCGCCGGTGGCGCCAGATTCGGCTTGATCAGCGTACCGTCGCTGGTGCGTATCCAGTAGCGATGCGCCACGCCAGCCGTATCCACGCCGAATACCGTGACCAGCGCCGCGCTGGTCGGCTGGATTAGTCGTGCGCCTAACATATACGTCGGAGTTTCACGCTGGGTGCTATTGCTCTCATAGCCCTGGAGTATGGTTTTGAGTTCATCACCATGCCGACCAGTACGTGCCGAAAGCTGGAGTAGCGCATCATCACCCACCGCGCTGACCAACTCCATTCGGTCACCGAGGAGCCGATAGCTCAGTTCAGCTTCCTTCCCTTTTAGCTGATAACGGCGAGCCAAATAAACCGCGTCCCCTTCTTGCCATAACCGACTGATCTGGCCCGCACTCTGGTTGAACCAAGGCTCAAACTGCGCGTCGATCTGTCCAGTGGCGATGTCTACCCGCCACGCCGCCGCGTTGTCGGCATCGTAGAAATAGGCATGGTTGCCCATCACTGCACCTAGTTGGGCATGCTTGGTCTGTTCGTGAGTGGTGTCGGTGAACAGCATCCGTTTGTTGGTCACGTCGTAGAACGCTCGACCAACATCACGCCCATTGTGGCTGTAGTTCTCTACCACCACATACTGCCCGTGCAACTGATGTGCCTTGGCTAGATCATTCAGGTGCTGCTCAATTTGTTGGCCGGGCACCTGCCACTTGCTCGCATCTTCGCTGACTACCTGAGCTGTCAGGCTGGCGAAGTCGACTTCGCGCACTTCGCCCTTGCGGTTGACTACCAGCACTTGCTCTTTCCAGTCTGAATCGAGTTCGACCGCCATTCCACCAACTACCAGTCGGTTCTTCGATACACTGATACTGTCACTGGCAAGCTGGCTGCTGTCGATGATCCAGCGCGATGGCGTACTGCCGACCAGATTGTGTGGGGCGTCGCTCGTGAGCTTCACGCTGGCGCCTTCGTTCAGCCCGATCAGGTACTCACCACCTGCGCCTTTGATCTCGTAATGCAGGTAGCCATGTAATTCCTTGGGCAGTTCGGGCACTATCAGTTGCCGGTTGCGTTGGTCGAGCACCACTTCGATCGGTGTCGCGACATACTCCTGATGAATCCTACGAATTGTTACTTCCCCCGGAAAGATGTAGAAGTCGTAGTCGAACCGTTTATCCTCTTCGAGCCTGCGGATCACATCAAAACCGGCATCATGACGCGTAGTCGCGCCGGGGAGCTGCATGTATTCGTAGTTGATGTAGGACTTAGGTGTACCCGGCAAGATCACAACATTGCTGTCGCCATGTTCAAGAGACCGGGAGGCATCCTTGTAACCAATGCCGCTGCGCACCTCGATCGCCTGACTACGGTCATGGACCATCTTTGGAAAGTCGCCGATCCAGAAGAAGTAATTGATTCTCCCTGAGCCGGTAGAGCCAGAATGGGTGCGGTAAATATATTGACTGTCGAAGTCGATCTGATTCTTGCGCAGATCCAGGGTTTTGATCACAGCCCCGGGCAGGGGTACCAGCACTTTCTTCTCGTTGTCATACCGATAGCCATTGCCTTTGTAGGCATCGTCGAGCGTGTTGAAGTAACGGCCTACCGCCTTGGCATCCTCGGCGACCGCGCCAAAGGCTTGCGCCAGTGCCGTAAAGCCTACCGCAAGCCCGCCAAGGATCACGCCAGCCCCACCGAGTACCGCCCCAGCTGTCGAGGCGCCCATCAACCCGGCGCCCACTCCGGCGGTACCGGTGACGAAGCTGGCTGAGTCGAACGCTAGCTGGGTACCGAATACCGCTTTCTGCACATCGTTCTCAGCATGGGCCAGCTCATAAGCATCCAGACCGACCATAGCGCCGCCAAACAGCACCCCTGCGCCTTCGTTAACAGTGTGCCCCAGGATGGAGGTAAAGTCCTTGAGTGAGGTTTCGGCGGCCATCACTTCGCCGCGCAGCGCCGTGCGCACCAGCGCAGTGATCTTGGTTACATCCTGTACGCCACCATGAGCCATCTGGACAAAGTTGAGGTAGCTGTGGACCTTGAGCGCGGTGGCCAGGTCAGGAGAAGCGATCCCACGTGCCGCATCGTTGCGGTTCTTGTCGGCAAACCATTGGATCAGCGTCTGTATTGCAAACCCGGCGTTTAACCCATCAACCGGAGCTGCTTCGCTGATACCGCTTTTAGGCCGTATCTGGCCGTGTTCGAAGGTGAAATGTTGGCTTAGGGTGAGCATATGTTCATCAACGAAGCGGCGGAATTCGATAAAGGTGGTATCGCCGCTGCTCACCCAACGGGTCTCCTCGGGTTGGTCGCGATTGATGAACTGGACTCGGTAGCGGCCTTCGCCTTGGTCTTCGGTATTACTAATCACCGGCATCCAGCGCTGGTCAAGGTTGTTTTCTTGGGCGAGCCGTGTGCTGGCCTCAGCGAACCTCGCTCCCCACTGTTCGGCGTCGAGGGTCGCCAACGCAGTGTGCAACCGAGCGTCCTTGGCAATCCGTACTTGGGCGTTAACCGCCTGTTCAACCTGCCGCCGTTGCTCTATGACCGTGGTTAGTTCATCGGGGCGGGTCAGGTCGGCCACGTTCAGGTCGTTGCCCACCGGCACCTTTGCCATCTTGCCGGTATCGATCTCCACCAGGTTGAAGATAGGGGTCAACTCGTCGCCAAGCGAACCGTAGTGGGCGGCCAGTTTGCGCCCCACCAAGTGATTCTTCATGGCCCGGAAGAAGCTGACTGCATCGTTGAAGGCAAAAATCCCGACATTCGGGTCATAGAAATAGTAACGACGTCCTTCGAGTCCGATTGTATTTCCCACCATCATTGAGTGATTTGGGGTATTGAGCGCGAACATTGAGGTTTTGGTCGCCCCTTTTAGCAGGGAAACTACTTCGGACAATTTAACCTGCCCCCGCGCCGTTGATGCTTGTACGGCCTCAACGTTATTGGAGTGTAGTCTGATCAGACTGTTTGTCAGTAGCGTGGAACTGCTTGCGTGGGGATCGGCGGCAGCCAGGAAGAGTTTTTCCACCAGACTGTTGATACCTGTTTCGCCGTTGTTAGCCAGCGCCACCGCCATCGCCCTGACCAAGGGGTAGCAACGGCCGCCGGACTTGTCGCCGACCAGTGACAGGTAAAAATCCTGTGGCGCCAGACGGTCGAAGCTACTTCCGGCGCGATGAAAGTCCTCGCTGTACACCGCCGTCCACTTCAATACTTTGTCGATGTACTCTGCCTGGCTGGTTTCAGTGATGTGAACGCTCAAAGCGCCTTGCTGCTCGGGAGTGAGCTGGCCTTTGAGAAACAGGCTCTTCATCTCCAGGGCCGACATTCTGTCGTACAGCCCGGGGATGTTGATATCGCGGAAGTGGCGCTGACCATTGGTAAACGCGGTACCATGCACATTATGTTGGTGAGCTTCGGCGATCGCATAACGTTCGCCCACGCTACTGGTATGCTCCGGTCCGCTGTTCTGCATGGACGTATTGTCGATCCGCACCACGGCGGCCATGCCGTCCCTGGATTTGATCTGCTGCCATAACCAGCTTTGTTCGACGAAGCTAGCTTCACGCAGAACCGTATCGTATTGCGCTTTGTAGTACTCCAGAGTGATATTGATCTGTTTTATCTGTTGGTCAATCAGGTCGTGCCGAGAGCTAGTGCGCCGCTCTTCATAAAGTTTGTCTCGCTTGTTCGTCAACTGCTTGGTATCAGTGTTAATCCTGTCGTAAACTTCGGTGCGCAGCTTGGTCCACGCGGCAATTGCGGGATGATCAAGAGAAAACTCACCCTCTCTGTATACACCGTCGGCGATCCCTTCGACTGATACCCCGAACTGGGCAGCTACTTTTTTTAGTCGTTGGTGAATTTCTTCACGGTAAGTGGCGAATTGAGCTTGGTTGCGTTCAATTACTTGACTGTCTGCGATCTGGATCGAGAGTGGTTCTTCGCCGCCGCGTAATTTTAGCCGAAGCGTCTGGCCGTCTTGCTGATACTCCTGGCGCTGGAGCGCTAACTGCCATTGGTCATTGACGTATTGCATGTACGCCACGGCGAGGTTTTCGGTGGTGGCTGCTGCTTGGTAATCTTTGTAGTCCACTGCCATCACCACGTTATCGTATAGCAGCGAACTGTTGACTCGGCCATCGTGGTAGACCCGGTAGGTATTGGCATCTAGGCTGGTCACCACCACCGAGCCGCCCGATAGCGTTCCGGTAAACAGAAAGCTTCCCGCGATCGCATGCTTAGGAATGTCTACATAGGCTGGTGACGCATTGGCTTGGTCGGTGCTGTCGTAGCCGAGAAAATACGCTGGCATGCTGTTAGCGCCTTCTGCCGCTACATCGTTATTAGCGTTTCGATCGGTGTAGTCTAGCTCGTACAAGCCTGAGCCGATTTTCACTAGCAGGGCGTTCCCTTCTGCCGGGAGGCTACCCGACCTGATCAGTGTTTCGGCGTTGATGGTGTTGGATTTGGCGAATAACACAGGATTGGCGGCGAACTGATGGATATCGGCGCTGCCCCGACGAGGCTCAGAGCCGCCATTCATGGGCACTAGCTCCCCTTTGAGTTCACTATCCCGTAGTGCTTGTGAGAGCAGCGCCGGGTTGTGTACATCGTACCCGCGCGTCTGCAAGGTATGCGCCAGGGCCTTCTCGATCGGAATATCGGTCAGCAAGGAGTGTGTACCTGCCGCCGCAATCAGTTGCGCTCGGGACTGACCATGACTGCTCGATCCGCCCGCGGCCGTTTCAGAATAGGAAATGCCTTTGCCCACGCGATACATACCAGTCGGAGTGTGTTCGACAAAGGCTGTCGCCGGTAACAGTTCGTTAAGCTTTTTGCCGATGGTTTGGGCATGCTCGATCCCGGCTCTGGAAAGGTAGATAACGGCTTGGTCGGTACGGCTGCCCAGATTTTTCGGCCCCATGATCTTGGCCTGTTCCAGCCAGCCGCGATTGTCATCATTGAACAATTGGGTCAATGCCCGGGCAAGCACGTTGAAATGCACCTTGCTAACGTTGATGGTCAGCCGTGCGCCAAGCTTGCCGCGGGCGCCATAACGTTGCGCAAAATCCTTGGGCAGCATTCGGAAAGCTTCAGCATTGCCCAAGGCGTCATCAGTTTGCGAAGCCAGAGCTGTTTTCTCATTGCCTTGTACCAAGATGTCGACTGTCGTGGCGCGTGTCGCCAGTGCCTTGATATAACCGACAAATGCCTGTTGCTCGTTTTTATCGAGGCTACTGATACCGACCGGCCTGTCATTACTGTAGCGCCGATAAGCGTTGCCCTCTAGCGTCTGTTCCAGCGTTTTCTGTTGCTGGAGAAGCTGAGGACTCCACTTGCGACCGTTTTCACGGAACCCCTTCTTGATCTCTTGGATCAGCATTTGGATCTTCGGTTTGCTCTTCATCTCTTTAAAGGTCGCCTGCGCAGATGCAAGCAGCGACTGGTAGCTGTTACTAGGCATGATGGTTCTCCTTAGGAAAATCCTACTTTGGTATTTACGGGTTACAACGCTTCATGAATGGCTGGATTACGGTGGACACGGTTGGTCGTTTGCGAGCTGAGAATCTTTCATCTGTAAGGTCCACAGCCGGGTATAGAGTCCGTCCAGAGCGAGCAGTTGCTCGTGGCTGCCCTGTTCGACCACTTGACCTTGGTCGATCACCAGAATCCGCTGGGCATGGCGCAGGGTATTAAGACGATGGGCGACGCTGATCACTGTACGGCCCTGAGCAATGCGCTGTAGGTTAGCCATCACCGCTGCTTCCGACTCGTAGTCCAGGGCGCTAGTGGCCTCATCCAGTAGTAGTATCCCCGGATTGGTCAGCAACGCTCGGGCTAGGGCGATGCGTTGGCGTTGCCCACCGGAAAGCTGGCCGCCACGCTCGCCGACTTGGGTTTCATAGCCTCGGTCCAGCGCGTTGATAAAACTATCGGCTCCGGCCAGAGTCGCTGCTTCATGCACCTCCGCATCGCTGGCTTGGGGTCGGCATAAGCGGATGTTTTCGGCGATGGTGCCGGCAAACAGCACGCTTTCTTGCAGTACTATGCTCATGTTGCGACGCAACGCTGCCGGATCTGCGATCGCCAAATCGATTCCATCCACCAACACTTGGCCGTGTTGGGGCACATAGAGGCGCTGCAACAACCGGGCTAGGGTGGATTTACCTGAGCCGGACGGACCTGTGATGCCGACGAATTCGCCGGGATGAATTTCGATGTTGAGGTTGCGTAACACCTCATGACCATCCTTGTCATAGCGAAAGCGCACGCCCTTGAAGCTCACTCCTCCCTGTAACTTGGGTACGGAGGCCAGGCCGCCATTGCCACTTTCCCCCTCCTCATCAAGAATGTCGCCAATCCTGCGCATTGAGATCAGGGTGTGCTGGAAATCCTGGCAGATCTGGGCCAGACGCAGAATCGGTTGGGTCACGTGTTCTGAAAGCATGTTGAAAGCCACCAGCTCCCCTGGGCTGAGTTTGCCCTCCATGACCAGAGTAACGCCCCACCACAGCAGCAGGGCGGAGGTTAGCTTCTGGATTAGGTCGATCCCCTGACCGGCCAGAATCCCTACCACTTTGGCGCGGAATGAGGCGCGGACGAAGGCGGATAGCTGCCGCTCCCAGCGGTGTAGGAAGCCGGCTTCGGTGGCGCTGGTTTTGATGGTTTCGATGCCGGTGACCGACTCGGTAAGGAAGGCGGTGTTGTCGGCCCCTAACTCGTATTCCCGTAATACCCGGGTACGCAGTATGGGTCCGATACATAGCCAGAACAGGAAGTAGAGCGCCAGGGAACCGAGTACCAGCCAGGTTAGCTCGGTGGCGTAGAGGAACATCACGGCTACAAACAGGCCAACAAAGGCCAGATCCAGTACCATAGTCAGCGCCGAACCGGTGAGGAATTGACGGATCTGGTTCATTTCGCGCACCCGGGCGATGATCTCTCCGGTCTGACGTTGCTGGAAATAGCTCATAGGCAGGGATGTTAGGTGCTGATAAAGGCGGCTGGAAAGCTCGGAGTTGACCTTGCTGGCGAGGTTGGCGAATAGCCAGGAACGAAGGAATCCATAGACTGGCTCGAACAAAGCCAGGGTTAACATGGCGATTCCTAGCACTTGCAGGCTAGATAGACTACGGCTGACCAGCACCCGATCGATCACGTTTTCGAACAGTATGGGAGTCACCAAGGCGATCACTTGTAGCATCAGAGACACTAAGATCACGTTCCTGAACTGGCTGACATGCTTACGGATGGAAGGCACGAACCAGCCGAAGCCAAATTTCTGCCGTTTCGGCGGTTCGGTCGCTTCCGCCAGCAGCACGGCGCCGCCTTGCCAATGGCTGGCGAGGACGGACCGGGGATAGCGACATGTCTTGCTCGCGCTTGGCTGATACAAGGTAACTAACTCGCCCTCGACTTTTTCTAGCACCAGCCAGCCCTGTTCCGTATCCAGCAGGATAGGAAGAGGCAGAGTGTTGAGACGGCTCATATCTGTGGTGATGTGGCGTGCCCTCAGGCCGATCCACTGGGCGCAGCGGCATAGATCTTGGCTGTTCGAGACTCCTTGGGCGCGTCCGAGACGGTGGCTCAGTTGTTCCGGTTCCACCGCCAAGTTGAAATGGCGGGCGGCATGAGCCAGAGCCAGTAGGCCGCCATCCGTTACAGCCTTGGATTTGTCGACGGTGGTCGGTTTCGACAGAATAGATTCGATGGTTGACATTATCGTTCCCTCAATGCTTCAGACTGGTACTGTTGCAGTGGGCTGAGTAGGTAGTCGATCACCCGCCGCTCACCAGTGCGGATTTCGGCGGTGATACTCATGCCTGCTTGTAGCGGTACCTCATGTTCGTCCATTGCGATGGAGGAGCGTTCCATCTGGATCTGTGCGGGGAATATCAAGCCTAGTTGTTCATCCTTGACCGCATCCTTGGAGACGTGGGCGACCTTACCCCGTATAGTGCCATAGCGGGTATAGGGAAATGAGTCGACTTTAATCTCCACCGGCTGGCCCGCGTGCACGAACCCCACATCTTTGTTCAACACCATCACCTCGGCCTCCAGGGGGGTATCATCGGGCACGATCACCATTAGCTGTTGGGCCGATTGCACTACGCCTCCCAGCGTGTGGATCGCTAACTGTTGCACCACGCCGTCGACCGGCGCCCGCAGGCTCTGGAGCCGCTGTTTTTCGCCGGCCTTTATCAATTGCTGTGTCATGACCGCGACGGCGGTTTGAGCTTCGTTCAACTGGTCGTAGTATTCCCGGCGGGTCTTGGTCAGGTAGCGGTTCCGGCTCTCCTCTAGTACCTGATATTGCGCCTTGAGGACGGCCAACTCGGCGTACTGTTGAGAAAGGATACGTTCGATCTCTAGTTTTTCCTTCTCCTGTTCTAGTAGCTCGACTTTTGGCAGTAGCTTGCTGGCGGCCAGGGTACGACGGGCCTCAAGACGCACTTTGATATTGGTTAGTAGTTTCTCCAGCTCAGTGATATCGGCGTTACGCGCACTCTGGTTCGCTTGGTTGACGTTCATCTCTCCATCCAGACTTTCTAAATTGGCGACCATCTCTTTCCAGATGCTGACCAAGTGCTCTCTAGCTAGCTCGACCTGTGCCTGCGGTATACTTTCCTGTACGGCGAAATGCTCAGTAGGGGTTTCGGTTAGCAGGGCCTGTAATCTAGCTAGCTCCAACCGCTTGAAGTTTAGTTGCTCCTGCCGCTCTTTCAGCTCGGCCTCGACTCCTATGGGGTTGAGTTTGATCAGTACATCTCCGGCCTTAACCTTTTGTCCGTCACGTACATGAATCGCCACAATCTCGCCGGGTTCAAGGGACTGGATCACCTTAGAGTGGCTGGACACCAGCAGCCGGCCTGTGGCGTTGGCATGAATATCTAGGCGACCGCCAATGGACCAGAGTAGAACCACCAGCAGAAATAGGGTCAATGCTATCGCTGTGCGCCTTGCCCAAGGAGCGGGAGGGCGTTCAACGATCTCCAGGTAGCCGGGCTGAAATTCGTACTCGTCGCGGGTGCGTTTCATCGCTTTAGGAGCGTTACGCTCCCGACGCCAGGCCAGGAGGACGGTTTTTAGGTGTTTCTTGAACGACATCATGCCGTCTCCTTTCGTAATTCTTGCTGTATTTGCCACAATCTGGCGTAGCAGCCTTCCTTAGCCAGCAACTGGTGATGGTTGCCTGATTCGGTGATAAGGCCCTGCTCCAAAGTGATGATGCGGTCGCAGTGACGCACCGTGGACAGGCGGTGGGCAATGATGATGACGGTGCGCCCTAGAGCGATCTCGGCCATGTTGGCTTGGATCAGCGCCTGGGATTCGTCATCAAGGGCGCTGGTCGCTTCGTCGAAGATCAATATCTTGGGATTAGCCATCAGCGCACGGGCGATGGCAATGCGCTGGCGCTGTCCTCCCGATAGGGAGCTGCCAGCCTCGGCCAGAACCGTGTCATAACCCAGAGGTAGTTGCAGGATAAAGTCATGTGCGCCTGCCAGTTTAGCGACTGTCATCACCTTCTCCAGCGAGGCGGAAGGATCTTTGAGTGCTATGTTGTGGCGCACGCTACGGTTGAACAGATAGTTCTCCTGTAGTACCACCCCAATCTGGCCGCGCAGGTAGCCGGGATCTAGCTGGTGTAGAGGAATGCCGTCGATTAAGATCTCCCCTTCGTCCGGAGCGTAGAGCTTCTGTAATAAGCGGGTCAGCGTACTCTTACCCGAACCGGAGGGACCGACAA
Organism: Photorhabdus akhurstii; assembly: GCF_018448925.1. Lineage (GTDB taxonomy): Bacteria > Pseudomonadota > Gammaproteobacteria > Enterobacterales > Enterobacteriaceae > Photorhabdus > Photorhabdus akhurstii. Next base: position 14,388 of record NZ_RCWE01000017.1, read on the forward strand.
TGCCTAAGTTCTCGCCGGATCTGATATGCAGGGTAATCCTCTGCAACACTGGGGCTTGATGGGGCTGGTAGCGGAACACTAGGTTGCGTATTTGTAGATCGCCAGAGAGTGGTTGTTGAGGACGGATGTTCCCCTGCTCCTGCTCGACGGGCAGGTTGAGTATGTCGCCGAGCTTATCGACAGCGACCCGGGTTTGGACAAACTGTTGCCACAGGTCGATGAGTTTGGCGATGGGTTGATTGGTGTGGGATACCATCATGTTGAAAGCGATCAGTTGGCCTATGGTGAGTTCCAGAGAGATCACCATGTTGGCGCCCAGCCAGATGATCCCGACGCCGGTCGTTTTTTGTAGCAGCATAACCCCGTGGCTGATGAAGCTGTTGAGGGTCTGAGTGCGGAAACCGGCTTCGACCATGTTCGCGGTCTGGGATTCCCAGCGCCGTTGCATCCTAGGTTCTACCGCCAGGCTCTTGATGGTTTCAGCGCCGCTGACGGACTCGTTCAGGAATGAGGTATTGAGGGCCGCTGTCTGGAACTGTTGTTCGATGCGCTGTTGCAACGGTTTGGAGCTAAACCAGGCCAGCAGGAAATAGAGAGGTAATATCGCTAGTACCACACAGGTTAGGGACGGCGATAGCCAGGCCATTACCCCGAAGAAGACAAAGGCGGAGGCTAGGTCCACGCACAGGGTTAGCATGGAGCCGGTCAGGAAGTCACGAATGTTGTCGAGCTCTTGCACTCGGGTGATGATAGCGCCTACCTGACGGTGTTTGAAGTAGAGAAGGGGCAGGCCGAGTAGGTGCCGGAACAGCTTGATCCCCAAGGTGATATCGATGCGGTTGGCGGTGTGGGCGAAAAGATATTCGCGTAGTCCCCGGAGCACCACTTCGAACAGCCCAACCACCACCAGCACGATTACCAGTACGTCCAGGGTGGACAGCGCTTTGTGTACCAACACTTTGTCCATCACCACTTGGAAAAACAGGGGGGTGACTAGGGCAAGTAATTGAAGCATTAGGGAAAAAAGCAGCACCTCGCCGAGGAGGCGGCGATGATGGATAAACGCAGGTATAAACCAAGAGACATCGAACCGGAGGGAAGCTTCCCCTAACCGGATCACCTCCCCGCTCCATCTGGCTTCTAGCTCGTTGATGGGGAGTATTTCGGGTGAAACGGCATTAGGAGATTGGATCAGGGCCTGATCAGTGGAAAGGCGAGCTAATACAACAAATCCTCCCTGTTTGTCGCGAAAGGCCAGAGGCAGGAGCTTGGGAGTTAATCTGGAGAATTTTAAGCGGCACAATGCCAGATCAACATCATGTGCCTTGCCGTACTCTTTTATTGCAGGTTTCAGTTTGCCGTGAGAGAGCAAAGGCTGTGGTTCCTGAGCCTCACCTTTAGCTAATTGTAATAATAATCGGCAGCAGTTAAGAGCGGATGGCAATGTATCGGCATTGCCGGATATATTTTCCCTATTCATTATAATTTTCCCTCACGTGATACCGTTCTCACGTTATTGGCATAAAAAAAAATCTCTCCGCAAGATGATGTATTGCAGAGTCAATTAATAATAATTTGTATTAATAGCACGGGCTTTAATTCGACTATATGTCATTTCCATAGGTGGGTGCAAGTTAAAGCTAATGAAAGTTGCGATTAATTAATTGATATTATATTAAAAAATAGGAATGAAAATAAAATATCTCATTTTGGATCATAAGATGAATTATTTATTTCATTGCGGGAAAAGTAGTGTCAAAAAATTGTTAATTTATCGTTGCTAATATTTCGTTATTAATCGGGCTATGGTATTCATCATCTGAATATATTGAATTGATATTAAACATATCCGTTTTTATTTTTTATGGAGGGAAAGAAGTTAAGAGAGAAATATTGGTGATGGTTGTCAGGAATACCGCTTTCAAATTTTTAACAAATTCGTTTAGGTTATAAATGACCCTTTACTACTAACTGTTTTGCAACCTCCTCAGTTACCTTGTCGAAACAGCCAGAGAGTGAACAGAACTCAGTTGGGTAATGAATCAGCAGATTTGCATGCTGATATGGTCACACGCAAAAATTGGAAGTAGACGAGCATCATTCATAACGTTGCATCAGAATCTTCTCCCGCTGTTTTTTTGTAATGGATGAAAAGCCAGAGTCTGTGAGCATAGAGTCGTCGTTGGGCTGGAAACGGGTAATGCCTGATACTTCTCTTGAGCTGATTGCGATACCCGGTAGCTATTTTAGTTTGTTAGAGAATAATGAGAATAAAACTGTTTTAGTTCAGGCTTTGAATAAGGCGTTAGCAATTAGTTATTCAGTTGTAAAGCGGAAGTGTAATACTGATATTAGTCAGGAATATTGAATAATTTAACCTTGATATGATAATCCAGTACATGTTGTTTATACCGGATTTTTCTTAAAACAGAATAATGAAAGAGATTATCTTAATAATCCTGTTTAACCAGAAAAAGCATCAGGGAAACACCAATGCTGCACCATATTTTTTCCATTCCCAATAATAATTGTCTTTTGAAAACTATCTATTTTATTATTTTTCTGATTAGTCAGATTGTTATTGAGAAAACAACTTATAGAAAATAAGACAAGTCTGAAAATGCGTTTTAATTGTAATGTCAACTTTGTTACTTTGTTGTTAAATACAAACACTTAAGTAATAAAATGAAAATATATAGTATTATGCTGTAGGTTGAGGCTATTGCATTTGAAGGACATTTGTGAGAGTTTGTTTTTTAATTGATATAGAGGGAGTTTTGAATAATCATTTAAATGCATAACAGTATATTATCTACCTATTCCATATTCATAATAATGACCTGAAATAATACTTATTATGATGGAGCTAATTTGGTTTTAATTTATATTGATCTGTTTTTGGCATTTGCCTTAACAGTTACATCTTTGGTTGTATAATTTAGTATCGTCCAATAAAAATTTCAGAGATTAATTTAATTTATCTAAGGAAATAGGAAAGATTAAATATCTTATTTCAGATAATAAGATGAATTATTTATTCCGTTGTCAGGAAAATTAGCATTGAAGAATTGTTAATTAATAGTAATTAGCCGGGCTATGACATCCAATATCTGAGAATTTTGAATTGATGTCAGGCATGCCGGTTTTTATTTCTTGGGAGCAAGAAATAAAAGAAAAACTCTTGCGATAACTGTCATTCAAGACAGTTTCCAAATTCCGAACAGGTTCGTTGAGGTAGTAGTAAATGAAAGATAGCGTTGTTAAACAAGAAAAAATTGTTAAAGCTGAATTCCTCTCTCAGACATTAGAAAACATAACCAGTGCGAATGATATTTCACAACAGACTCAGAACGTGAAGAATATCCCCAAGGCATTGACACCGAGTGAATTATTCTGGTGCGAACGTCTTACTATGTTTGAGCCCCTTCAATTACCTTTTGAAAGCGCCGGAAACCAGACAGAACCCAGATGGGTAATGAGTCCTTGGCAGCCACCACTACCCAAAAACGATGAAGGGGACGCATGGCGGACCCTATTACAAGCATTCGTTATTTATCTTGCGCGTTTGACTCAGCAGACTGAATTCCAAATTGGTTGGTGTGTGAATGAGACAAAAGATAAACCGGATATGTTGACGGATTTGTCACCGGTGGCGCCGATGGTTGTTGAGGTGGCGTTTGATAAGCCTTGGTGCGCAGTAGCTGACTGGGTTGATAACGAACTTGCCCGGTTGGCGCAGCACCATACATTTAGTTGTGATCTCCTTTCTCACTCTCCCGCACTACGAACTATTCCTGAGTTAACAACAAGTCGACCGTGGCGGATCGCTGTCTCTGTGATACAGGATGACAGCCAGTATGATCAGAAGGTGCGCGGTGAATTGCTGACTCTCCAGATAAATGCTCAGGGCGGTTTTCGCTGGATCTATGATGTAAATCGTCTGAGCGCCGAAATTGTTCAGCGAATGAGCGAACATTTACAGGTGTTGATATCGTCGAAAGTGAAGGGGGATGAAACTCCTATCAGGCAGCTTAATTTGTTGCCTGAGGCTGAACGTACGTTGTTACTGGAAACCTGGAACTCGACGGAAACCGCGTATCCTGACACGTTATGTATTCATCAGTTGTTTGAACAACAGGTAGAGAAAACTCCTGACGCGATAGCGTTAGTGCATGAAGAGCAAACCCTTAGCTATGCTGAGTTAAATGCCCGCGCCAACCGACTGGCTCATCAGTTGATTGCATTGGGTGTCGTACCGGACCAACGGGTGGCGATTTGTGTGTCACGTTCACCGGCAATGGTGGTGGCATTGTTGGCGGTGCTGAAAGCGGGTGGAGCTTATGTGCCGCTGGACCCGGTTTATACGGGTGAGCGTCTGGCACATATTCTGACTGATGCTACTCCGGCTATTTTACTGGCGGATAACACCGGATGTGATGTACTGGGAGAGGCGGTGTTGGCAGGCTTGACGGTACTTGATCCGAATATCCTGCCTGATAGACCGGACAGTAACCCACAAGTACCGGGATTGACCGCACAGCATTTGGCCTATGTGATTTACACCTCCGGCTCAACCGGCACGCCGAAAGGGGTGATGGTGGAACATCGTAATATCCAGCGTTTATTTGACGCGACTGAATCCTGGTATCACTTTAACCGGCAAGATGTTTGGTGCCTGTTCCATTCCATTGCGTTTGACTTCTCGGTGTGGGAATTATGGGGAGCTTTACGCTACGGCGCTAAACTGGTTTTGGTACCGCACGCGATTGCCCGTTCACCTCAAGAACTGCATCAATTCGTGTGTCAGCACGGTATCACGGTGTTGAATCAGACTCCTAGTGCTTTCAAAGCTTTTATTGCTAGTTATGTCGCCAATCCATTACCGGACTGCTTGCGTTATATCATCTTTGGCGGGGAAGCCCTCGATCCCAGTATTCTGAAGCCGTGGTATGCCCTGCGTGAAGAGAAATCACCTCAGTTGGTGAATATGTACGGCATCACGGAGACCACAGTTCACGTCACTTACCGGGAATTGGATCACCATGATGTCGCGCGGGTAGTAAGTCCTGTTGGCACCCGTATTCCCGATTTAACACTCTATTTGTTAGATAAATATGGTCAGCCGGTGCCGTTGGGGGCGGAGGGGGAGTTATATGTTGGTGGTGCTGGTGTGGCCCGTGGTTACCTTAATCGCCCTGAATTGACCGCTGAACGTTTCCTTATCAATCCGTTTAGTGATAAACCCGATACACGCATGTACCGCACTGGGGATTTGGCTCGTTATCTGCCGGATGGCGATTTGGAATTTATTGGTCGCAATGACCAGCAAGTGAAAATTCGTGGCTTCCGTATTGAACCAGGGGAAATTGAAGCCCGATTGATGGAATATCCTGCGGTAAGTGAATCTGTAGTACTGGCGATGGGAGACGGGCAGGACAAGCGTTTGGTTGCTTATGTGGTAGCGCGGGCTGATGATGAGTTGGTCAATAGTTTGCGTGAACATTTGCGTGTTCGGTTGCCTGACTACATGGTACCGTCGGCTTTTGTACGTCTGGATGCTTTTCCGTTGACCCCGAACGGTAAGTTGGATCGCAGGGCATTACCGGTGCCGGGAGTGGAAGCTTTTGCTCGTCAGGTTTATGAGGCGCCACAAGGGGAGATGGAAATTACGCTGGCCGCTATCTGGCGTGAGTTGCTAGGGATCGAGCAGATAAGTCGCCATGACAGTTTTTTTGCGTTAGGTGGTCATTCATTGCTCGGTGTGCAGATGATTGAACGTTTGCGTAGTTTGGGACTAACACTGGCCGCGCGTGACCTATTCCAATTCCCTGTACTATCAGAATTGACCCAAACATTAGGACAGCATCAGGCCGTGGTGGTGCCGTCGAACGTTATTACTTCGACGACGACGGAACTCACACCGGCGATGTTGCCGTTGATTGATCTGACTCAGACTGACATTGACCATATTGTTGAACAAGTACCGGGCGGGATCGCCAATATTCAGGATATCTATGCTCTGTCGCCGTTGCAGGACGGCATTTTGTTTCATCATCTACTGGCAAAGGAAGGCGACCCCTATCAGTTGGCTTATCCGATGATTTTTGCTGACCGGGAATTGCTGGACCGCTATCTGGCCGCGGTACAACAAGTCATTGATCGCCATGATATCCTGCGGACCGCGTTTATCTGGCAGGGATTATCCGCACCGGTTCAGGTGGTTTGGCGTCAAGCGCCTTTATCAGTTACTGAACTGACATTGAACCCGGCTGATGGCCCAGCCGGTGAGCAATTGGCTCAACGTTTTGACCCGCGTCAGTATCGCTTTGAACTGAGTCAGGCCCCGTTGTTGCGGTTTGCGGTGGCGCAGGAAACCGATGGTCGCTGGCATGTACTGCAATTACAGCATCATTTGATTGGTGACCATACCACGATGGAAGTGATGAAGCGGGAAATTCAAGCGTATCTTGCCGGACAGGGGGATGACCTACCTGTTCCCGCACCTTTCCGCAATCTGGTGGCTCAGGCTCGGTTGGGAGTGAGTCAGCAAGAGCATATTCATTTCTTTACTGACATGCTGGCTGAGGTAGATGAACCGACGTTACCTTTCGGGTTGACGGAGGTACATCGTGATGGTTCGTTGGTGATGGAGTCGCACCGGATGCTGACGCCTGAACTGAATGACCGTTTGCGTCGTCAGGCGAGACGTTTGGAGGTGAGTCTGGCGGCGTTGTGTCATCTGGCTTGGGCGCAGGTGTTGTCGCGTGCTAGTGGTCAAAAGAAAGTGGTGTTTGGTACCGTACTATTTGGACGGATGCAAGCGGGGGAAGGTGTTGACAGTGGAATGGGGCTATTTATCAATACCTTGCCATTGCTGCTAGATATCGATGATACCCCTGTATGGGACAGTGTACGGACAGCACATAGCCGGTTGGCCGGGTTATTGGATCATGAACACGCTTCATTGGCACTGGCTCAACGGTGTAGTGGTGTACAAAATGGCGTTCCACTTTTTAGTTCTCTACTCAACTACCGGCATAACACATTACCCGTGGTTTCGGGTGAAATCATCAGTGGCATCGAATTCCTTGGGGAACAGGAGAGGACTAACTATCCGTTAGCGCTATCGATAGAGGATTTTGGTGACGCACTGGGGCTGACCGCTCAGGTAGTTCAATCGTTTAGTCCAGAAAGAATATGTGGTTATATGCAACAGGCGTTGGAAAGTTTGGTGGAAGCCCTTGAGCAGGCTCCGGAGACACAGGTACGGACCCTGAACATCTTGCCGGAAACGGAGCGCACACTGTTACTGGAAACCTGGAATGCCACGGAATCCACCTATCCTGATACGTTATGTATTCATCAGTTATTTGAACAACAGGCGGAGAAAAACCCGGATGCCACCGCATTGGTGTATGAAAATCAAACTCTTAGTTATGCGGAGCTGAATGCTTGTGCTAACCGACTGGCTCATCAACTGATTGCACTAGGGGTAGAGCCGGATCAGCGAGTGGCGATTTGCGTGTCTCGTTCACCGGCGATGGTGGTGGGATTGTTGGCGGTACTAAAAGCCGGTGGAGCCTATGTTCCGCTGGACCCGGCTTATCCGGGCGAGCGCCTGGCGCATATTCTGACGGATGCCGCCCCAACTATTTTGCTGGCGGATGATACTGGGCGTATAGCGTTGGGTGAGAAAGCATTGGCAGAACGAACTGTGCTCGATCCAAATACCCTGTTTGATCGGCTGGACAGTAACCCACAGATACCGACATTAACTTCACAGCATTTGGCGTATGTGATTTACACCTCCGGTTCGACCGGTACGCCGAAAGGGGTGATGATCGAGCATCGTGGTGTGGTTAATCTGGCTTTGGCACAGGTGACTCGGCTTGATGTTCGGGTAACCAGCCGGATGTTGCAGTTTGCCTCATTTGGCTTTGATGCCAGTGTCTGGGAAATCATGATAACGCTGAGCAGTGGAGCCGGTTTGATTATCCCTACTGACTTGGTTCGTCAGGACCCTCATCGTCTCTGGCGTTACTTGGAAGAACAAGCGGTGACGCACGCTTGCCTGACACCGGCCCTGCTTCGTGATGGTACGGATTTGCCGACGATAACAACCATTCCGACATTGGTACTGGCGGGTGAAGCACTCAGTGCGGCGTTGTTCCAGACTCTGCGTGGTCGGGTAAACTTGTTCAATGCGTATGGACCGACAGAGATGACGGTTTGTGCCACAACTTGGCATTGTCCGTCAGACTATACGGATACAGAGGTGCCTATCGGGCGCCCAACGGCCAACACGCGGGTTTATCTGCTGGATGCTTGTGGGCAGCCAGTACCATTGGGAGGTGTGGGTGAGCTGTATATTGGCGGAGTAGGTATTGCCCGCGGCTATCTGAACCGACCTGAACTGACTGCTGAGCGTTTCCTTACCGATCCATTTAGTGATGCGTTGGATGCGCGGATGTACCGTACCGGAGACTTGGCTCGTTACTTGCCGGACGGCAATCTGGCGTTCCTGGGCCGTAATGATCAGCAGATTAAAATCCGGGGTTTCCGGATCGAGCCGGGGGAAATTGAGACGCGTCTGGCAGAGCATCCGGCGGTGCGTGAGGTTACTGTGTTGGCGCTGGGGGAAGGGCAAGATAAACGGCTGGTGGCTTATGTGGCGGCGGAAGCGGCTGACGGGCTGGTGAACAGCCTGCGTACTCATCTGAGTGGAATGTTGCCTGATTATATGGTACCGGCGGCTTTTGTGCGTCTCGATGCGTTCCCACTGACCCCGAACGGTAAGCTAGATCGTCGTGCGCTACCGGCACCGGACAATAAAGCTTTTGCCCGTCAAGTTTACGCCGCGCCCCAGGGAGAAATGGAAATAGCACTGGCGGCCATTTGGCGTGAATTACTGGGGATTGAACAGGTCAGCCGGTATGACAGCTTTTTTGCCTTGGGTGGTCATTCACTGATGGCGATACGAATGGTTGAACGCCTGCGTCATCTTGGGTTGACGTTAGCGGTGCGTGATCTATTCCAGTCACCGGTGCTGTCTGAACTGGCGCAAACCCTAGGGCAGCATCAGGCTGTCGTGGCGCCAACGAATATGATTACACCAGAGGCAACGCAAATCACGCCGGCGATGTTGCCGCTGATTAATCTGACCCAGCCTGAAATTGATCTGATTGTCGAACAGGTACCGGGTGGTCTCGCTAATATTCAGGATATCTACGCCTTGTCGCCGTTGCAGGATGGTATTTTGTTTCATCACCTGTTGGCAAATGAAGGTGACCCGTATCTGTTGATAGGTCAGATGGCTTTTGCTGACCGGGCTCTGTTGGATCGTTATCTGACAGCGGTGCAACAGGTGGTTGATCGGCACGATATCTTACGGACGGCTTTTATCTGGCAGGGATTATCCGTACCCGCTCAGGTGGTTTTGCGTCAAGCCGCCTTATCCGTGACGGAACTGACATTAAACCCGGCTGACGGTCCGGTCAGTCAGCAGTTAACCCGGCGTTTTGATCCGCGTCAACATCGTCTCGATCTGAGTGAAGCGCCGTTATTGCGTTTTGTGGCGGCACAGGAAACCGATGGTCGTTGGTTCCTGCTGCAACTATTGCATCACCTGATTGGCGACCATACCACGCTAGATGTGATGAACCATGAAGTACGGGCATACCTTGCCGACCAAGGAAACCGCCTGCCAGCGCCAGTCCCTTTCCGTAATCTGGTGGCTCAGGTCCGGTTGGGTATCAGTCAGGAAGCACATACTCGTTTCTTTACTGATATGTTAGCGGAGGTAGATGAACCGACCTTACCGTTTGGCTTGGCGGAAGTGCATCGTGATGGCTCACAGGTGACGGAATCGCACCGGATGCTGACGGCAGCCTTGAATGACCGTCTGCGTAATCAGGCAAGACATTTGGGGGTCAGCCTGGCGGCGTTGTGTCATTTGGCTTGGGCGCAGGTGTTATCACGTACCAGTGGTCAGGAAAAAGTGGTGTTCGGCACCGTGCTGTTTGGGCGGATGCAAGCGGGAGAGGGGGCAGACAATGGCATGGGACTGTTTATTAATACCTTGCCGTTACGGTTGGATATCAATGATACGCCAGTACGTGACAGTGTACAGGCAGCGCACACCCGACTCGCCGGACTACTAGCACATGAACATGCCTCACTGGCGCTGGCTCAGCGTTGTAGTGGTGTGAAGGGTGAGATCCCCCTTTTTAATAGCTTGTTGAACTATCGGCATAATACCTTACCGACAATGTTGGATGACAGCATCAGCGGTATTGAATTTCTGGGTGGACAGGAGCGGACTAACTATCCGTTTATGCTGTCGGTGGAGGATTTTGGTGACGCACTGGGGCTGACTGCTCAGGTGGTACAACCGTTTGATCCGGAAAGGTTATGCGGTTATATGCAACAGGCGTTGGAGAGTCTGGCGGAGGCCCTTGAGCAAGCACCGGACATGCCTGTTCGGGCGTTGGAAATCCTGCCAAAAGTGGAGCGCACGCTGTTACTGGAAACTTGGAACGCCACGGAAACAGTCTATCCTGAGGTGTTATGTATTCATCAGTTGTTTGAACAACAGGTGGAGGCAAACCCGGATGCGACAGCATTGATGTATGAAAACCAGACTTTCAGCTATGCGGAATTAAATGCCCGCGCTAACCGACTGGCCCACCAATTGATTGCTCTGGGTGTTGTACCGGACCAACAGGTGGCGATTTGCGTGTCTCGTTCACCGGCAATGGTGGTGGCGTTGTTAGCGGTGTTGAAAGCGGGTGGAGCCTATGTACCGTTGGACCCAGCCTATACGGGGGAACGTCTGGCGCATATCCTGCGTGATGCTGCTCCGACTGTTGTACTGGCGGATAATGTCGGACGTACGACATTGGGTGAGAAGGCATTGGCAGAACGAGTTGTGCTTGACCCGAATGCCCTACCTAGCCAGCCGGATAGCAACCCGCAGATTCCTGGGTTGACCTCCCGTCATTTAGCGTATGTGATTTACACCTCCGGCTCTACGGGTGTACCTAAAGGGGTGATGATTGAGCACCGCAATACAGTTAACTTCTTGCACTGGGCACAACAGGCTTTTGTGGCCGAAGAAAGCCGAGAAACGCTTTTTTCAACGTCGATAAATTTCGATCTGTCTGTTTTTGAATGTTTTATGCCGTTATCTCGTGGTACGGCAATTCATTTGGTCGATAATGCCTTGTCATTGATACGGCATGTTTTGCCGATAACATTGCTCAACTCAGTACCGTCTGCGATGAAGCCTTTATTGCAGGCTCAGGCGCTGATAGCGTCGGTTCATACCGTCAATCTGGCAGGTGAACCGCTTAAAAGCGCCTTAATTGAACAGATCTTCGAAGAAACTCAAGTACAGCGGTTATGTAATCTCTACGGGCCTTCCGAAACGACAACGTACTCTACTTGGTTGCCAATATGGCGGGGTGACAGGGTTGTTGAAAGTATTGGGCGTCCGATAGCCAACACCTGCCTTTACTTGCTCGATAGGCATGGTCAACCTGTGCCATTGGGCGTGGTAGGTGAAATTTATATCGGGGGCGCGGGAGTGGCGCGCGGCTACCTCAATCGCCCTGACTTGACGGCTGAACGTTTCCTTATCGATCCGTTTAGTGATGTACCGGATGCCCGCATGTACCGCACCGGCGATTTGGCCCGCTATCTGCCGGATGGCAACCTGGAATTTCTGGGGCGTAATGACCAGCAGGTTAAAATCCGCGGTTTCCGTATTGAACTGGGTGAAATTGAGGCTCGGTTGGTGGAACATCCCGCAGTGAGTGAATCTGTGGTGTTGGTACAAAATGAAGGGCAGGATAAGCGGCTGGTTGCCTATGTGGTGGCAGAAGCTCATGACGGGCTGGTAAATAGCCTACGTACTCACCTGAAAGCCACTTTACCTGACTATATGGTGCCAACGGCTTTTGTGCGTCTGGATGTCTTTCCGTTAACCCCGAACGGTAAATTGGATCGTCTGGCGCTGCCGACACCGAACAACGAGGCTTTTGCCCGTCAGGTTTATGTAGCGCCGCAAGGAGAAATGGAAACTACATTGGCGGCTATCTGGCGAGAGATACTGGGGATTGAACAGATCGGCCGATACGATAGCTTCTTTGCACTGGGTGGTCATTCTCTACTGGTGGTACGAATGATTGAAAGCTTGCGTAAATTGGGATTGACGCTGGCGGTGCGTGACTTATTCCAGTCTCCGGTACTGTCTGAACTGGCGCAAACACTGGGGCGGCATCAGGTCGTAGTGGTACCACCGAATGTCATTACGCCAGCGGCAACGAAAATCACGCCGACAATGTTGCCACTGATCAATCTGACCCAGCCTGAAATTGATCTTATCGTCGGGCAGGTGCCACGCGGTATCGCCAATATTCAGGATATCTATGCGTTGTCGCCGTTGCAGGATGGTATTTTGTTTCATCACTTGTTAACGAAGAAAGGTGATCCGTATCTGTTGATGGGTCAGATGGCCTTTGCTGATCGGTCTCTGTTGGATCGTTATTTGGAGGCTGTTCAACAGGTGGTTGATCGGCACGATATCTTACGTACCGCCTTTATCTGGCAAGGATTGTCAGTCCCGGTACAGGTGGTTTTACGCCAGGCCACCTTGTCGGTGACTGAACTGACATTAAACCCGGCTGACGGTCCGGTCAGTGACCAGTTAACCCGGCGCTTTGATCCACGTCAGCATCGTCTCGACTTGGGGGAAGCGCCGTTATTGCGCTTCGTGGTGGCGCAGGAAACCGATGGTCGTTGGCTCCTGTTGCAACTACTGCATCACCTGATTGGCGACCATACCACGTTGGACATAATGAATCGTGAAGTGCGGGTCTATCTTGCCGGACAAGGGAATCGCCTGCCGGCGCCAGTCCCTTTCCGTAATCTGGTGGCTCAGGTCCAGTTGGGTATCAGCCAGGAAGAACACGCTCGTTTCTTTACGGGCATGTTAGCGGAGGTAGATGAACCGACTTTACCGTTTGGTTTGACGGAGGTGCGTCGTGATGGCTCGCAGGTGACGGAATCGCACCGGATGCTAACGGTTGCCTTGAATGACCGTCTGCGCAGTCAGGCCCGGTGTTTGGGTGTTAGTGTGGCGGCGTTGTGCCATTTGGCTTGGGCGCAGGTGTTAGCGCGTACCAGCGGTCGGGAAAAAGTGGTATTCGGCACCGTGCTGTTTGGGCGGATGCAGGCAGGTGAAGGGGCAGACAATGGTATGGGGCTGTTTATTAATACCTTGCCGTTGCGGCTGGATATCAATGATACGTCGGTACGGGATAGCGTAAGAGCAGCCCATAGCCGGTTGGCGGGATTGTTGGTGCATGAGCACGCGTCACTGGCGCTGGCCCAGCGTTGCAGTGGTGTGCAAGGGGAGATCCCTCTCTTTAGTAGCTTGTTGAATTATCGACATAATGCATTGTCAACAACGTCAGATGAACTGATAAACGGTGTTGAATTTATTGGTGGACAGGAGCGGACTAACTATCCGTTTGTGTTGTCGGTAGAGGATTTTGGTGACGCATTGGGGTTGACCGCTCAGGTGGTACAACCTTTTGATCCGGAAAGCCTATGCGGTTATATGCAACAGGCGCTGGAAAGTTTGGTGGAAGCGCTGGAGCAAGTTCCAGACATGCCTGTTCGGGCATTGGAAATCCTGCCGGATGCGGAACGTACGATGTTGTTAACAACCTGGAACGCGACGGAAACCGTGTATCCTGAGGCGTTATGTATCCATCAGTTGTTTGAACAACAGGTGGAGAAAACCCCGGAAGCGACGGCATTGATAGCGGCAGACAAAATCCTGAGTTATACGGAACTGAATACCCGCGCTAATCGGTTGGCTCGTCAGCTCATCGAACACGGGGTGTGTCCCGGTGATCATGTTGCGCTCCTGTTAGAGCGTTCGATGGAACTGGTGGTGGCCCAATTGGCGATTCTCAAAGCCGGCGCTGTTTATGTGCCGGTTGATCCCAGTGTGCCGGATGAGCGGAAAAACTGGCTGATAAGTGATTGTTCCGCTAGGTTGCTAATCACCGATATACAGACTGATATTCCGGCTAATCTGGCTGTGCCGCTACTTCGTCTTTCGGATGAATCAGGCACTGACAGAGAGCAGGAGTGTCTCAACCTTGAATTACCGCATTCCAGCGCCGAGTTAGCGTATATCATGTACACCTCCGGTTCTACCGGTACACCTAAAGGAGTCTTGGTGCCGCATCGTGCGGTGGTCCGACTGGTCATCAATAATGGTTATGCCGACATCGGACCGGATGATCGGGTTGCCTTTACAGCTAATCCCGCTTTCGACGCCAGCACGTTTGAAGTTTGGGCTCCGTTGCTCAACGGTGGTGCTTTGGTGGTGATTGACCGCGCCACGTTATTAACACCTCAGGAGTTAGTACGAGTTTTACAAGCTGATCGCATTACGGTTCTGTGGTTGACTATCGGATTGTTTAACCGGTTGGCAATAGAGTTATCTCCGGTTCTGCCGCAGATTAAGATCCTGATTTTCGGGGGAGATATACCCGATTTACATGTGATTGCTCAGGTTCTGGATAATCGTCCGCCACAACAATTATTACAAGCTTATGGCCCGAGTGAGGGAACCACCTTTACCACGATATATCCTATTGAGGCGTTAGCGCAGGGAGCGACCCGGATCCCTATTGGCCGGCCGATAGCCAACACGCGAGTTTATTTGTTGGATGCGTATGGTCAGCCGGTACCATTGGGGGCGACCGGAGAGATTTATGTCGGGGGAGATGGCGTAGCCTTGGGTTATTTCAATCGCCCTGAATTAACCGCCGAACGTTTCCTTATTGATCCGTTTAGTGATAATCCAGATGCGCGCATGTATCGCACCGGGGATTTAGCCCGCTATTTGCTGGATGGCAATCTGGAATTTTTGGGGCGTAACGATCAACAAGTTAAAATTCGCGGTTTCCGCATTGAACCGGGAGAAATTGAAGCTCGGTTGACAGAGTATGCATCGGTGCGTGAAGCGGCTGTGCTGGTCTTAGGTGATGGGCCGGAAAAACGGCTAGTGGCCTATGTGGCGGCGGAAGCTCAGGAGGGGCTGGTGAACAGCCTGCGTGCTCACCTACAAGCTACTTTGCCTGATTATATGGTGCCGACGGCTTTTGTGCGGCTGGATGGCTTTCCGTTAACCCCTAATGGTAAGTTGGATCGTCGTGCGCTACCGGCACCGGATAGTGAAGCCGTTGCCCGTCAGGTTTATGCAGCGCCCCAAGGGGAAACAGAAATGATATTGGCAGCGATTTGGCGTGAATTGCTGGGTATAGAACAGATTAGCCGGCACGATAGCTTCTTTGCACTGGGCGGTCATTCTTTGCTTGCTGTGCGCATGATTGAACGCCTGCGTCACTTGGGGTTGACCCTAGCGGTGCGTGACTTGTTCCAGTCTCCGGTGCTGTCTGAACTGGCGCAAACCTTGGGGCAACATCAGGTTGTAGTGGTGCCGCCGAATGTCATTACGCCAGCGGCGACGAAAATCACCCCGACGATGTTGCCGCTGATTAACCTGACTCAGCCTGAAATTGATCTTATTGTTGGGCAGGTGCCGGGCGGTATCGCCAATATTCAGGATATCTATGCGTTGTCGCCGTTACAGGATGGTATTTTGTTTCATCATCTGTTGGCAAACGAAGGTGACCCGTATCTGTTGATGGGTCAGATGGCCTTTGCTGATCGGTCTCTGTTGGATCGTTATTTGGAGGCTGTTCAACAGGTGGTTGATCGGCACGATATCTTACGTACCGCCTTTATCTGGCAAGGATTGTCAGTTCAGGCACAAGTGGTCTTACGTCAGGCCACCTTATCGGTAACTGAACTGACACTAAACTCGATTGACGGTCCGATCAGCGACCAACTAGCTCAGCGTTTTGATCCCCGTCATTATCGTCTTGACCTGAGCGAAGCCCCGTTGTTGCGCTTTGTAGTGGCACAGGAAACTGATGGTCGTTGGATCC
The DNA here is from genome assembly GCF_018448925.1 of Photorhabdus akhurstii. Lineage (GTDB taxonomy): Bacteria > Pseudomonadota > Gammaproteobacteria > Enterobacterales > Enterobacteriaceae > Photorhabdus > Photorhabdus akhurstii. The sequence continues at coordinate 30,419 of NZ_RCWE01000017.1, forward strand.
TGTTGCAACTACTGCATCACCTGATTGGCGACCATACCACGCTGGAAGTGATGAATCGTGAAGTACAAACTTATCTGGACGGACAGGAGGACAGTTTGCCTGTACCGGCCCCTTTCCGCAATTTGATAGCACAGGCCCGGCTGGGTGTCAGTCAAGCGGAACATATCCGCTTCTTTACCGATATGTTAGCGGAGGTGGATGAACCGACCTTGCCATTTGGTTTGACGGAAGTGCATCGTGATGGCTCGCAAGTGACGGAATCGAACCGGATGTTGACGGCCGGGTTAAATGGCCGTTTGCGTAATCAAGCGAGACATTTGGGCGTCAGTCTGGCAGCGCTGTGCCATTTGGCTTGGGCGCAGGTGTTGTCGCGTACCAGCGGTCAGGAGAAAGTGGTGTTCGGCACGGTACTGTTTGGACGGATGCAGGCAGGGGACGGTGCTGACAACGGCATGGGGTTGTTTATCAATACCTTACCGTTGAGGCTGGATATCAATGATACGCCGGTACGGGACAGTGTGCAGGCAGCCCATACCCGACTGGCCGGGTTGTTAGAACATGAACATGCTTCACTGGCGCTGGCTCAGCGTTGTAGTGGCGTACAGGGTGAGATCCCCCTCTTTAATAGCCTGTTGAATTATCGACATAATGCATTGTCAACAACGTCAGATGAACTGATAAACGGTGTCGAGTTTCTTGGCGGACAGGAGCGGACTAATTATCCGTTTATGTTGTCGGTGGAGGATTTTGGTGACGCATTGGGGCTGACCGCTCAGGCGGTACAACCATTTGATCCAGAAAGCTTATGCGGTTATATGCAGCAGGCACTGGAAAGTTTGGTGGATGCCCTTGAGCAAGCCTCGGACATGCCCGTTCGGGCATTGGAAATCTTGCCGGAAGCGGAACGCACGTTGTTATTGAAAACCTGGAACGCCACGGAAACCGTATACCCTAATCAGTTATGTATTCATCATTTGTTTGAACAACAGGTGGAGAAAACCCCTGACTCGATAGCGTTAGTGTATGAAGAGCAGACCTTCAGTTATACCGAATTAAATACCCGCGCCAACCGGTTGGCTCATCAACTTATTGCGTTGGGCGTCGTACCGGACCAGCGAGTGGCGATTTGCGTGTCTCGTTCACCGGCAATGGTGGTGGCGTTGTTAGCGGTGCTGAAAGCCGGCGGGGCTTATGTACCATTAGATCCGGCCTATCCGGGTGAACGTCTGGCGCATATCCTGCATGATGCCGCACCGTCAGTGGTACTGGCGGATGAGGTAGGATGCGTTGCACTGGGCGAAGAAGCGCTTGCTGAATTGACGGTACTGGACCCCAATATTTTGCCTGATCAAGTGGACAATAATCCTCAGCTACCTGCGCTAACTTCACGGCATCTGGCGTATGTGATTTACACCTCCGGCTCCACTGGGATGCCAAAAGGGGTGATGATTGAGCACCGGAATACGGTTAACTTCCTGCGCTGGGCACAACAGGCTTTTGCGGCCGAAGAAATCCGAGAGACGCTTTTTTCAACATCGATGAACTTCGACTTGTCCATTTTTGAATGTTTTATGCCGTTATTCCGTGGTGCGGCGATTCATTTGGTGGATGATGTCTTGGCATTGATGCAGCGTGCTCTGCCGGTGACCTTGCTCAATTCAGTCCCCTCTGCGATGAAACCATTATTGCAGGTTCAGGCACTGATGGCGTCGGTTCATACCGTTAATCTGGCGGGTGAACCGCTTAAAAGCGCTTTAATTGAACAGATTTTCGAAGAAACGCAAGTACAGCGGTTATGTAATCTCTATGGGCCTTCCGAAACAACAACCTATTCTACTTGGTTGCCGATACAGCGGGGTGACAGGATTATTGAAAGTATCGGCCGTCCGATAGCCAACACCTGCCTTTACTTGCTCGATAGGCATGGTCAACCTGTGCCATTGGGCGTGGTGGGGGAAATTTATATTGGGGGCGCGGGAGTGGCGCGTGGTTACCTCAATCGCCCTGACTTGACGGCTGAACGTTTCCTGAACGATCCCTTTAATGATAAACCCGATGCACGAATGTACCGTACCGGGGATTTAGCCCGCTACTTGCCGGACGGCAACTTGGAATTCTTGGGCCGTAACGACCAGCAGGTTAAAATCCGTGGTTTCCGCATTGAACCGGGTGAAATTGAATCCCGGTTGGTGGAACACCCGGCGGTAAGTGAATCAGTGGTATTGGCACAAGGGGAAGGGCAGGAGAAACGGTTAGTCGCTTATGTGGTAGCGGAAGCCCATGAGGAGCTGGTGAATAGTCTGCGTACCCATTTGAAGGCCACTTTACCTGACTATATGGTGCCATCAGCCTTTGTGCGGTTGGATGTGTTTCCATTAACACCGAATGGCAAGTTGGATCGTCAGGCGCTGCCGGCACCGAACAACGAGGCTTTTGCCCGTCAGATCTATGAGGTGCCGCAAGGAGAAATGGAAACTACATTGGCGGCCATTTGGTGTGAATTACTGGGCATTGAACAGATCAGCCGGCACGATAACTTTTTCACTCTGGGCGGTCATTCTCTTCTGTCAGTACGGATGATTGAAAGCCTGCGTAAATTGGGGCTGACGTTAGCGGTGCGTGACCTATTCCAGTCGCCGGTGTTGGCTGACTTGGCGCAAACATTGGGGCAGCATCAGGTTGTGGTGGTACCGCCGAATATGATTACACCAGTGACGACGGTACTCACGCCGGCGATGTTGCCGCTAATTAACCTGACCCAGCCTGAAATTGATCTTATCGTCGGACAGGTGCCATTCGGTATCGCCAATATTCAGGATATCTATGCGTTGTCGCCGTTGCAGGACGGTATTTTGTTTCATCATTTGTTGGCGAATCAGGGGGACCCGTATCTGCTGGTTGAACAGATGATTTTTACTGATCGGTCTCTGTTAAATCGTTATTTGTCCGCGGTTCAATGGGTAGTTGATCGTCATGACATCTTACGTACGGCTTTTATCTGGCAAGGATTATCTGTACCGGCTCAGATAGTTTGGCGTCAAGCCACTGTCTCCGTGACGGAACTGGCCTTGGATCCGACTGACGGCCCGGTCAGTGAGCAGTTAACCCGGCGCTTTGATCCACGTCATTATCGTCTCGACCTGAACGAAGCACCGTTATTGCGTTTTGTAGTGGCGCAGGAAACCGATGGCCGTTGGACCCTGTTGCAACTGCTGCATCATCTGATTGGCGACCATACCACGTTGGACGTAATGAATCGTGAAGTGCAAGCGTACCTTGCTGGACAAGAGAATCGCCTGCCGGCGCCAGTCCCTTTCCGTAATCTGGTGGCTCAGGTTCGGCTGGGGATGAGTCAGGAAGAACACGCCTGTTTCTTTACTGACATGTTAGCGGAGGTAGATGAGCCGACCTTGCCGTTTGGTTTGACGGAGGTACATCATGATGGCTCGCAAGTGACGGAATCTCACCGGATGCTGACGGCTGCCTTGAATGATCGTCTGCGCAGTCAGGCCCGGTGTTTGGGTGTTAGTGTGGCGGCGTTGTGCCATCTGGCCTGGGCACAGGTGTTGTCGCGTACCAGTGGACAGGAAAAAGTGGTATTTGGCACTGTGCTGTTTGGACGGATGCAGGCAGGTGAAGGGGCAGACAATGGCATGGGGCTGTTTATTAATACCTTGCCGTTGCGGCTGGATATCAATGATACACCGATACAGGATAGCGTAAGAGCAGCGCATAGCCGGTTGGCGGAATTGTTGGTGCATGAGCACGCATCGCTGGCGCTGGCTCAGCGTTGTAGTGGGGTGCAGGGTGATATCCCCCTCTTTAGTAGCTTGCTGAATTATCGACATAATGCATTGTTAACAATGTCAGATGAACTGATAAGCGGTATTGAGTTTATTAGTGGACAGGAGCGAACTAACTATCCGTTCGTGCTGTCGGTGGAGGATTTTGGTGACGCACTGGGGCTGACCGCTCAGGTAGTACAACCGTTTGATCCGGAAAGGCTATGCGGCTATATGCAACAGGCGCTGGAAAGTTTGGTAGAAGCGCTTGAGCAAGCTCCGGGAATGCCCGTTCGGGCCCTGAATATTTTGCCGGAAACGGAATGTTCATTGCTGTTAAGAACCTGGAACGCAACGGAAACCGAATATCCTGACCAATTGTGTATCCATCAGTTGTTTGAACAACAGGTGGAGAAAAACCCGGATGCCACAGCATTGGTGTATGAAAATCAAACTCTCAGCTATGCCGAACTGAATGCCCGCGCCAACCGACTGGCCCATCAGCTGATTGCGCTAGGTGTAGAGCCGGACCAGCGGGTGGCGATTTGTGTGTCACGTTCTCCGGCAATGGTAGTGGGATTGTTGGCGGTGTTGAAAGCGGGTGGCGCTTATGTGCCGTTGGACCTAACTTATCCTGACGAGCGTCTGGCGTATATTCTGATGGATGCCGCGCCGACTATTTTACTGGCGGATAATGCTGGACGTACAGCATTGGGTGAGAAGGTACTGGCAAAACAGGTTGTGCTCGACCCAAACACCCTGTTTGACCAACCGGGCGGCAACCCAAAGAGATCAATGCTAACCTCACGGCATCTGGCGTATGTGATTTACACTTCTGGTTCGACTGGTGTGCCGAAAGGGGTAATGGTTGAACATCGAGGGCTGGTCAATCTTATCCGGGATAAAATCACCCAATTCGCTATTCACTCTGGTAGCCGGATGTTGCAGTTTGCTTCATTTGGCTTTGATGCCAGTGTCTGGGAAATCATGATGGCGCTGTGCGGTGGCGCTACTTTGGCTATTTCTGTTGATATCGTTCGTCAGGACCCGCGCCGCCTCTGGTGTTATCTGGAGGAACAGGCGATAACACACGCCTGTTTAACACCGGCCCTGCTTCGGGATGGTGCTGATTTACCGATGATAACGATAAAACCGACCTTGATTCTGGGAGGTGAAGCCCCCAGTGTGGCGCTGCTCCGGGCATTGTGTGGTCGGGCAACGCTATTCAACGCGTATGGGCCGACAGAGATAACGGTTTGTGCCACAACCTGGCATTGTCCGTCAGACTATATGGATACAGAGGTGCTTATCGGGCGTCCAACGGCCAATACGTGGGTTTATCTGTTGGATGCTGATGGTCAGCCGGTTCCGTTAGGATGTGTGGGAGAGCTGTATATTGGCGGCGCAGGTGTTGCCCGTGGCTATCTGAATCGCCCTGAATTAACTATTGAGCGTTTCTTGGCGGATTCGTTTAGTGATATGCCGGATGCTCGGATGTATCGCACCGGCGATTTAGCTCGTTACCTGCCGGATGGCAATTTACTGTTTGTCGGTCGTAATGATCAGCAAATTAAGATCCGCGGCTTCCGGATTGAGCCGGGGGAAATCGAAGCTCGGCTGATAGAACATCCGATGGTGCGAGAAGCCACAGTGTTAGCGTTAGGTGATGGTCATGACAAGCGTCTAGTTGCCTATATGGTAGCACCAGAGGATGACGGGCTGGCGAACAACCTGCGTACTCACCTGCAAACTATTTTGCCAGACTATATGGTGCCGGCAGCCTTTGTGCGTCTCGATGCGTTCCCACTAACCCCGAACGGTAAGTTAGATCGTCGTGCGCTACCGGCACCGGACAGTAAAGCGTTTGCCCGTCAGGTTTACGCCGCTCCCCAGGGAGAAACGGAAATGGCGCTGGCCGCGATTTGGTGTGAATTGCTGGGGGTTGAACAGATAAGCCGGTATGACAGCTTTTTTGCCTTGGGAGGGCATTCGTTGCTTGCTGTACGTATGATTGAACGCCTACGTCACTTAGGGTTGACATTGGCGGTGCGTGATCTATTCCAGTCGCCGGTGCTGTCTGACTTGGCGCAAACCCTGGGGCAGCATCGGGTTGTCGTGGTGCCGCCGAATGTGATTACGCCAGCGACGACGGCACTCACACCGGTGATGTTGCCATTGATTAATTTGAACCAGCCTGAAATTGATCTTATCGTCGGGCAGATACCGGGCGGTATTGCCAATATTCAGGATATCTACGCGTTGTCGCCGTTGCAGGATGGCATTTTGTTTCATCACTTGTTGGCAAATGAAGGTGACCCGTATCTATTGATAGGTCAGATGGCTTTTGCTAACCGGTCTCTATTAGATCGTTATCTAGTGGCTGTTCAGCAGGTGGTTGATCGGCACGATATCTTACGGACGGCTTTTATCTGGCAGGGATTATCCGTACCCGCTCAGGTGGTTTTGCGTCAAGCCGCCTTATCCGTGACGGAACTGACATTAAACCCGGCTGACGGTCCGGTCAGCCAGCAGTTAACTCGGCGTTTTGATCCGCGTCAACATCGTCTCGATCTGAGTGAAGCGCCGTTATTGCGTTTTGTGGTGGCACAGGAAACCGATGGTCGTTGGTTTCTGCTGCAACTGCTGCATCACCTGATTGGCGACCATACCACGCTGGAGGTGATGGACCGTGAAGTACACGCTTATCTGGAAGGACAAGAGGGCAACCTGCCTGGCCCGACACCTTTCCGCAATTTGATAGCGCAGGCCCGTCTGGGTGTCAGTCAAGCGGAACATATTCGCTTCTTTACCGATATGTTAGCGGAGGTGGATGAACCGACTTTGCCGTTTGGTTTAACGGAAGTGCATCGTGATGGCTCGCAAGTGACGGAATCGCACCGGATGCTGACGGCAGCCTTGAATGACCGTCTGCGTAGTCAGGCTCGACGTTTGGGGGTCAGTCTGGCGGCGCTGTGCCACTTGGCTTGGGCGCAGGTGTTGTCGCGTACCAGCGGTCAGGAAAAAGTGGTGTTCGGCACCGTGCTGTTTGGACGGATGCAGGCAAGCGAAGGTGCTGACAATAGTATGGGACTGTTTATCAATACCTTGCCGTTACGGTTGGATATGGATGATACCCCGGTATGGGACACTGTACAGGCAGCGCATACCCGACTCGCCGGACTATTAGAGCATGAACATGCCTCACTGGCGTTGGCTCAGCGTTGTAGTGGCGTGCCGGGTGAGAGTCCTCTCTTTAGTAGTTTGTTGAATTATCGACATAATGCATTGTCAACAACGTCAGATGAACTGATAAATGATCTTGAATTTATTAGCGGACAGGAGCGGACCAACTATCCGTTAGCGCTATCGGTGGAGGATTTTGGAGACGCTCTGGGACTGACTGCTCAGGTGGTACAACCGTTTGATCCGGCAAGGCTATGTGGTTATATGCAACAGGCGTTGGAAAGTCTGGTAGAAGCGCTTGAACAGGCGCCAGAGACACCGGTGAGGGCATTAAATATTCTGCCGGAAGCTGAGCGTACGTTATTGTTAACAACCTGGAACGCTACGGAAACAGTCTATCCTGAGGCGCTATGTATTCATCAGTTGTTTGAACAACAGGTGGAGAAAAATCCGGATGCGATAGCGTTGGTGTATGAAGATCAGACCCTCAGTTATACTGAATTAAATGCCCTCGCTAACCGACTGGCCCATCAATTGATTGCTCTGGGTGTTGTACCGGACCAGCGGGTAGCGATTTGCGTGTCACGTTCTCCGGCAATGGTGGTGGGATTGTTGGCGGTATTAAAAGCCGGAGGAGCTTATGTGCCGCTAGATCCGGCCTATCCGGGTGAACGTCTGGCGCATATCTTGATTGATTCCACTCCTGTAGTCGTGTTGGCTGATGGTATTGGACGGGAGGCACTCAGTGAAACAGGAGTGGCGGAACGGATTGTACTCGACCCGAATATCCAATTTAATCAGCCGGACAGCAACCCACAGGTTACGGCGTTGACGCCACAGCATCTGGCGTATGTGATTTACACCTCCGGCTCAACCGGGCAACCGAAAGGCGTAATGGTAGAACATCAGGCTGTTTATCAACGTAGTTTGGGTTTTAGTGAGACCTATGCAGTGACGGCGCAAGACCGGGTACTACAATTTTCCTCTTTTGCGTTTGATGCTTCAGTAGAAGAATTCTTTTCGTCATTATGTCATGGCGCCACGTTGGTTATCCGGAATGATAGTTGGCTGACTTCGGTGCCGGTATTTATCTCTTTAATCCGGCAACATGGTATTACAGTGATGTCTCTACCGACTCTATTTTTGTCTGAATTGGCGGTTGTAGGCGGTACATCACGGCTTCCTGAGTGCCTCCGGTTAGTCATTATTGGTGGCGAGGCGGTGAAAAAGAGCGTCATTCAGGCGTGGTTTGCTCAAGAAACCTACCATCCACGGTTGTTAAATACGTATGGCCCAACGGAAAGTACTGTAATTGCAACCAGTCGGGAGATATTATCACCAGAAAATGATCGTTCAATTGGTCGGCCGGTTAAAAATACCTGTATTTACCTGTTGGACAGATACGGCCAACCGGTGCCATTAGGTAGTATTGGCGAGATATATATTGGTGGTGTTGGCGTGGCGCGTGGTTATCTGAACCGACCTGAATTGACGGCTGAACGTTTCCTTATCGATCCATTTAGCGATAAGCCGGGTGCACGGATGTACCGAACCGGGGATTTGGCCCGTTACCTGCCGGATGGCAATTTGGAATTCTTGGGGCGTAACGACCATCAGGTGAAAATCCGCGGTTTCCGCATTGAACCCGGTGAAATTGAGGCTCGGTTGGTGGAGCACCCGGCGGTGAGTGAATCTGTGGTATTGGCGCAAGGGGAAGGGCAGGAGAAACGGTTGATTGCCTATGTTGTGGCACAGGCGGATGAAGGGCTGGCTAATAGCCTACGTACTCACTTGAGCGCTATTTTGCCTGATTATATGGTGCCGTCGGCTTTTGTGCGTCTGGATGCCTTCCCGTTAACCCCTAACGGTAAGTTGGATCGTCGTGCGCTGCCGACACCGGACAATGAAGCGTTTGCTCATCAGGTTTTCGAAGCGCCACAAGGCGAAACGGAAACTGTATTAGCGGCGATTTGGTGTGAATTGCTAGGGGTTGAGCAGATTAGCCGGCATGACAGCTTCTTCGCGTTGGGCGGTCATTCCTTGCTCGCTATGCGAATGGTAAACCTTGCCGCGGGTCGTGGTTTAGTTTGTACATTGAATGCTGTGTTCCAATTCCCGGTGCTGACTGAACTGGCTGCAAAAATCACTTCAGATTTATTATCTCAGCCACAAAGTGAGGCTATATCGGTGCGACCTGACGGAACGGGGCTGCCGTTGTTCTTTGTTCCCAGTGGCATGGGTGACCACTCCTATGTCTTTGGGTTAGCTCAGCATATCCAGTCAGGTTATCCAATTTATGCTTTGCCTTGGCCGTCCATCCATGAGGAGCCGATGTCAACGATGGAGGAGCAAGCTGTCAGAATGATCACCTTGATGAAAACTGTTCAACCGGTAGGCCCGTACCAGATATGCGGTTACTCTTCTGGTGGGATATTGGCTTACGCTATTGCTCAACAGCTTTTGAATGCCGGAGAAACGGTTAATTTCCTGGGCTTGATTGATACGCCTGCGCCTCATTATTTTAGGAAAGAGTCCATACAGCCCAAATATCACTTCTTTACTGATCTGGCCCGGCGGTCAGGGGAGGAATTCCCAGAAGAGATTGCGGCGTTGTATCGGCAAATTGATGAGTTGAATTTGGTGCAGTTTATTGCAGCGGCGCAGGAACTGGCGTTATACCCTGCAAATCTGTGTGCTGATGTGATCGCAAAACGTTGGGAACAGATCGCGCGTTATGCACAAATAGTTGCCAATTATGAGCCGTCGACATTAGCAATAACGTTGCATCAATTCTATGCGGTAGACCCTTCCCCTGCGATTTCTTTTGTGACGGATGAAAAACCAAAGTCCATAAGCATAGAACCGTCGTTGGGCTGGGAACGGATAATGCCTAATACTTCTCTTGAGTTGATTGCGATGCCGGGTAACCATTTTAGTTTATTAGAGGATAATGAGAATAAAACTGTTTTAGCTCAAGCTTTGAATAGGGTGCTGGCAATCAGTTTTGAAAAGGAGGTGGCGTGATACTAATAAGTAAGGAATATTGGATAATTTAACGTTGGTGTGACAATCCGGTATATATTGTTTATACCGGATTGTTTTTGTTTTAAAACAGAATAATAGAATTGATAATTTCCATATGGGTTATTTAATCAAGTTTTTTCTGTCATCGATAGTAATTTAATCTAATCTGGCTTTGTTTTTTACTGATTTTCTTTGCTATATATAAAAATATATTTCATTGTTGTTTTCATGAATGATTAAGAATAATTAATGTAAAATATTGAAAATAGTCATATATTTTCCATTGTTAATATTGACCAATATCATGTCTATATATTTCTTTGATATGTTGAAATTAAACTATAAATTAATAAATGTCGCAGGGGTAAAGTAAATTACCGTGTAGAACGATTTACTTGGGGGATATTGTCCTGTAATGAATGATTCATTACATAGCTTATTGTTTTATAGCATTAATGTTTATTGTAAGATAGTGTGTAATAAAGCCATTTCTAGTTTTAAATTGTTTCTTTATGGTATTAAACATAGTCATATTTATATCGGCTTTATAATCTTATTATTATAAAACAATATAATGAATTTAATTTGAATTTGTATTGGTTCGTTTACGGTATTTACATTAACGATATTATTTATTTGTTGAAAAATAGTGCGTTATGAATTACTTTAACCCAGACTTATATCTTCAAATAATTGAATATATAGGAAGGCTTGTAAATGTTGAATAAGTTACATTTGTAATTGAAATATTAGTTAATTATTAAGGTAAAGAATTTATTTTATAGGTAATTATCAAAGTAAACTTTTTTGATAATTGAGGGTTAATTTATTCATTTTATCTTTATAAATTTTTAATTTATTTTTGAAATGATTTTAATTAGATATTAATAGAGAATTAGATAAAATACAGGAGTGATTTAGTATTTATCCATAATTAAATAAAGTTAACGATTCCATCTTAAATGATGGAATTCAATGTCAGCCAATTAAAATTGCAGTCAATTAATAGAATTTATCTAAAAAACAGGGACAAAAATAAAATATTTTATTCCGGATTATAAGATGAATTATTTACTCCGTTGTCAGGAAAATTAGTGTCAAAAAATTGTTAATTAGTTGTTGTCAACCGGACTGTAGCATCCCGTATTTGAATGTCTTGAATTGATGTCAGATGTGTCCGTTTTTATTTCTTGGGGGCAAGAAGTAAGAAAGAAATATTGGTAATGGTTGTCAGAAATGACAGTTTTCAAATTTCTAACAGATTCGTTGAGGTAGTAAATGAAAGATAGCATTACTCAAGCAGGAAGTGCTTTTAAAGCTGAACTCCTCTCTCAAACATCAGAAAATATAACCAACGTAAATAACATTTTGCCACCGACTCAGAATGTAAAGAATATTCCCCAGACGTTTACATTCAGTGAATCATTTTGGTGTGAACGTCTTGCTGCTTTGCAACCCCTCCAATTACCTTTTGAAACCGCCGGAGAACAAGCGGAACCCAGTTGGGTAATCAGTGACTGGCAGCCCCCGTTGCCAAAAAATGGTGAAGAAGAGCCACTACGAACGTTGTTGCAGGCATTCGTTATCTATCTTGCGCGTCTGACTCAACAGACGACATTCCAAATTGGTTGGTGCGTGGATGGAGTAAACGATAAGTCGGCAGATTTGGCGCCGGTGGCGCCAATGGTCGTTGAGATGGAGTTTGATAAGCCCTGGCATGTGGCAGCGAACGGGTTGGATGGTGAGTTGGCCCGGTTGAGCCGGTACCACACATTTAGTCGAGATCTCCTCGCGCGCGCTCCTTCATTGTGGGCTATTCCGGCGTTGACAACTCATTGTCCGTGGCGGATAGCCGTTTCTGTCATAGCGGAAGATAGGCCGTGTGATCAGGCGCCACAGGGCGAATTACTGACGCTGCAAATCAATGCGCAGGGCGGTTTTCGTTGGATCTACGATGAAAATCGCCTGAGTACGGAAGTGGTTCTGCGCATGGGTGAACATTTACAGGTGCTGGCAGCGTCACAAAGACAGGGAGAGGAAATCCCTATCTGGCAGCTTAATTTGTTATCTGAAGCTGAGCGTACCTTGCTACTGGAAACCTGGAACGCCACGGAGACCCCTTATCCTGATCCATTATGTATTCATCAATTATTTGAGCAACAGGCAGAACAAGCCCCGCACGCCACGGCGTTGGAATATCAAGAACAGACCCTCAATTATGCGGAATTGAATACCCGTGCTAACCGATTGGCTCATCAACTGATTGCGCTGGGCGTCACACCGGACCGGCGGGTAGCGATTTGTGTGGAGCGCTCCCCGATGATGGTGGTGGCATTGCTGGCAGTGCTGAAAGCCGGTGGGGCTTATGTGCCGCTGGATTCGACTTATCCGCGGGAACGTCTGGCATATATCCTGAGTGACAGTGCGCCGTCAGTGGTGCTGGTTGATGAAGCTGGCCGGGCGGCGCTGGGCGAACAGGCGCTGGTAGGCATGACGATACTAGACCCGAATATCCAACTTAACCAGCCTGACAGCAACCCGCAGATCCCGGCGTTGACGCCACAGCATCTGGCCTATGTGATTTACACCTCCGGCTCTACTGGGCAGCCGAAAGGGGTGATGGTGGAACATCAGGCAATTTACCAACGTTATCTGGGTTTTAATGACACCTATGCCGTCACCGCGCAAGACCGGCTATTGCAGTTTGCCGCGTTTGCGTTTGATGTTTCAGTGGAAGATTTCTTTTCGTCATTATGCAACGGGGCCACACTGGTTATCCGGGATGATAGCTGGCTGGCTTCGATACCAGAATTTATTGCCTTAACCCGACAATATCGTATTACGATGATGTCACTGCCGACGCTATTCTGGTCTGAGCTGGCGGCCAGAGATAGTGGATTACCGCTACCAGATTGTCTCCGGCTCATCATCATTGGAGGGGAGGCGGTGAAAAAGAGCGCCATTCAGGCGTGGTTTAGACAGACGGGCCACCGGCCCCGGCTATTGAATGGTTATGGCCCGACGGAAAACACCGTGACGGTGACCTATAAGGACGTGCTATCCCCGGAAGATGCCCGTTCTATCGGCCGACCGGCTAAAAATGCCCGTATCTACCTGTTGGGCAAATATGGCGAACTGGTACCCGTAGGTTGCGTGGGCGAGATGTACATTGGCGGCGTGGGTGTGGCTCGGGGTTATCTCAACCGGCCAGCGTTGAGCGTGGAACGTTTTATGCTGGATACTTTTAGTCCGGTATCCGGCGAACGGATGTATCGTTCTGGGGATTTGGCCCGCTATCTGCCGGATGGTGACTTAGAATTTCTGGGCCGTAACGATGAGCAGGTTAAAATTCGCGGTTTTCGAATTGAACTGGGGGAAATTGAAACCCGGCTAACGGAACATCCGGCGGTACAAGAGGCGGTGGTGTTGGCACTGGATGGCGATCAGGGCAAACGGCTGGTGGCCTATGTGGAGGCGGAAGCAAATGAGAGATTAGCGGCTGATTTGCGTGAATACCTGAGTGCCATTTTACCTGACTATATGGTACCGGCGGCTTTTGTGCGTCTGGATACCTTCCCGCAAACTCCGAGTGGCAAGTTAGATCGCCGGGCGTTGCCAGCGCCAGGGGAAGACGATTTTGCCCGTCAGATTTATGAAGCTCCACAAGGGAAGGCTGAAATCACTCTAGCGGCCATTTGGCGTGAATTATTGGGCATTGAACAAATCAGTCGGCATGACAGTTTCTTTGCGTTGGGTGGTCATTCCCTACTCGGCGTGCAGATGATTGAGCATTTGCGTCACTTGGGTTTGACGCTGACGGCGCGTGATCTGTTCCAGTCGCCGGTGCTGTCAGCATTGGCTCAAACGTTGGGACAGCATCAGGCTGTGATAGTGCCGCCTAACGTCATCACGCCAGCCACCACGGCTCTAACGCCGGAGATGTTGCCGCTGATTGATTTGATTCAGACTGACATTGACCGCATCGTCGAGCAGGTACCGGGGGGAATGACGAATATTCAGGATATCTATGCGTTGTCGCCGTTACAGGACGGTATCCTGTTCCACCACCTGTTGGAACAGGAAGGCGACCCCTATTTGGTGCTCTATCCGGTGGCTTTTGCTAACCGCTCTTTGCTGGATCGTTATCTGACGGCAGTACAACAGGCGATTGATCGCCATGATATCTTGCGGACGGCTTTTATCTGGCAAGGATTGTCAGTCCCGGCGCAGGTGGTCTTGCGTCGGGCGCGGTTGCCTGTGACGGAACTGACCCTAGATCCGGCTGACGGCCCAGTCATTGACCAGTTAACCCGGCGTTTTGATCCCGCGCAGTATCGTCTTGACTTGCGTCAGGCGCCGCTACTGCATTTTGTTATCGCCCAAGAAACCGATGGCCGTTGGTTCTTACTGGAATTACAACATCACTTGATCGGTGACCATGAAACGATGGAAGTGATGCACCGTGAAGTGCGGGCCTATTTTACCGGACAGGGGGAGCATCTGCCAGCGCCGGTGCCGTTCCGTAATCTGGTGGCCGAGGCCCGGTTGGGAGTGAGTCAGGCAGCGCATACCCATTTCTTCACCGATATGTTGGCGGCAGTGGATGAGCCAACGTTGCCGTTTGGGCTGACAGGTGTGCATCGTGATGGATCTCAGAAGACGGAATCTCACTGGATATTAGCTCCTGAGTTAAATGGCCGTTTGCGCAGTCAGGCTCGGAGTTTGGGCGTCAGTCTGGCGGCGTTGTGTCATCTGGCCTGGGCGCAAGTGTTATCGCGTACCAGCGGACAGGAAAAAGTGGTGTTTGGTACCGTCCTGTTTGGACGCATGGCCGTGGGGGAAGGAATGGGATTGTTCATCAATACCCTGCCGTTGAGGCTGGATATGGATGAGACCCCGGTACGGGACAGTGTGCGGGAGGCGCATCTGCGGCTGGCTGAATTGTTGGAACATGAGCATGCTCCGTTGGCGCTGGCTCAACGATGCAGTGGGGTTGACAGAGGTACGCCGCTCTTTAGCGCCCTGTTGAACTATCGCCATAATGAGCAGCCCGATCCTTTGGATGAAACAATGGCCGGGATTGAATTCTTGGGCGAACAGGAGCGAACTAACTATCCGTTTGTGCTGTCGGTAGAGGATGGCGGTTCTACTCTGGGGCTGACGGCTCAGGTCGTGCAACCGTTTGATCCGGAAAGCCTATGCGGTTATATGCAACAGTCACTGGAGAGTTTGGCGGCAGCGCTGGAGCAAACCCCGGACATGCCCGTTCGGGTATTGGATATCCTGCCGGAAGCGGAGCGTACCTTGTTGTTAGAAACTTGGAACGCCACGGAAACCGTCTATCCTGAACAGTTATGTATCCAGCAGTTGTTTGAACAACAGGTAGAAAAAACTCCAACGGCGACAGCGCTGATAGCTGGAGATAAAACTCTGAGCTATACAGAACTGAATACCCGTGCTAACCGGCTAGCTCGTCAGTTAATCGAACAAGGGATTTGTCCCGGTGATCATATTGCGCTTTTGCTAGAGCGATCGATAGAACTGGTGGTAGCTCAATTGGCTATTCTTAAAGCCGGTGCCGTTTACGTGCCGGTTGATCCCAGTGTGCCGGATGATCGGAAGAATTGGCTGATAAATGACTGTTCAGCTAAGTTGCTGATTACTGATGAACAATCTGAGATTCCTGTCGGCCTTTTGGTTCCGCTGTTTCGTCTCTCGAATAAGACAGACACGAGCAAAGAGGAAGATTGCCTCAACCCTGATTTACCGCATTCCAGTGCCGATTTAGCGTATATCATGTACACCTCCGGTTCTACCGGTACCCCAAAAGGGGTATTGGTACCTCATCGTGCGGTGGCACGGTTGGTTATCAATAATGGTTATGCCGAAATCGGTCAGGATGATCGGGTTGCTTTTACAGCTAATCCTGCTTTCGATGCCAGCACATTTGAAGTCTGGGCGCCGTTACTCAATGGCGGAGCATTAGTGGTTATTGACCGCTCCACGTTATTAACACCACAGGAGTTAGTGCGGGTTTTACAGGCCCGCCAGATCACGGTTCTGTGGCTGACTATCGGGTTGTTTAACCGGCTGGCGGCAGAGTTATCTCCGGTTCTGCCGCAGATTAAGATCCTGATTTTCGGGGGAGACATACCCGATTTACATGTGATTGCTCAGGTTCTGGATAATCGTCCGCCACAACAATTATTGCAGGCTTATGGTCCGAGTGAGGGAACCACTTTTACCACCATGTATCCTATTGCGGCATTAGCGCAGGGAGTGACTCGCATTCCCATTGGTCGGCCGATAGCCAATACACGTATTTATCTGCTGGATGCTTATGGTCAGCCGGTACCGTCAGGTGCGATTGGTGAGATTTATGTAGGGGGAGATGGAGTGGCCTGCGGTTATCTTAATCGCCCTGACCAAACTGCTGAACGTTTCCTGACAGATCCATTTAGTGATCAACCGGATGCGCGTATGTATCGGACCGGGGATTTGGCCCGTTATCTGCCGGATGGCAATCTGGAATTTCTGGGCCGTAATGACCAACAGGTTAAAATCCGCGGCTTCCGTATTGAACCGGGGGAAATTGAGAATCGTCTAGTGGAGCATCCGGCGGTGCGAGAGGCGGCGGTGTTGGCGTTAGGCGATGGGCCGGAAAAACGGCTGGTGGCCTATGTGGCGGCGGAAGCCCATGAGGGGCTGGCGATGAGTTTACGTGATCACCTGAGCGCCATTTTACCGGATTACATGGTGCCGACAGCCTTTGTGCGTCTGGATGGGTTTCCACTGACTCCGAACGGTAAACTGGATCGCCGAGCGCTCCCAGCACCGGACAATGAAGCTTTGGCCCGTCAGGTTTATGCTGCGCCGCAAGGCGAAACGGAAATGGTTCTGGCGACGATTTGGCGTGAATTACTGGGAATTGAACAGGTCAGTCGGTATGACAGTTTCTTCGCACTGGGCGGTCACTCGTTGCTCGCTGTGCGGATGGTTGAACGTTTGCGTCACTTGGGGTTGACGCTGGCAGTGCGCGACCTGTTCCAATCGCCAGTGTTGTTTGAATTAGCACAAACACTGGGGCAGCAACCGGTTATGGCGGTGCCGCCGAATGTGATTACGCCAGCGACGACGAAAATTACCCCAGAAATGTTGCCGCTGATTGATCTGACTCAGGCTGAGATTGACCGTATCGTCGGGCAGGTGCCGGGCGGGATGACTAATATTCAGGATATCTATGCCTTGTCGCCGTTGCAGGACGGTATTTTGTTCCACCATTTATTGGCAAACGAAGGCGATCCCTATCTGGTGGTCAGCCAGATGGCCTTTGCTAATCGCTCTCTGCTAGACCGTTATTTGGCGGCGGTGCAACAGGTGATTGATCGTCACGATATTCTGCGTACCGCCTTTATCTGGCAAGAGTTGTCAGTACCGGCTCAGGTAGTCTGGCGTCAGGCATCCTTGTCGGTGACTGAGCTGGCGCTGAACCCGGCTGATGGCCCGATTTGTGATCAACTGGTTCAACGTTTTAACCCCCGTCATTATCGTCTCGATTTGAGTCAGGCCCCGCTGTTGTGTTTTGTGGCGGCACAGGAGACCGATGGCCGCTGGTTGTTACTGGAATTGCAGCACCACCTGATTGGCGACCATACCGCAATGAAAGTGATGAACCGTGAAGTGCAGGCGTACCTTGCCGGACAAGGGAATAGCCTGCCTGACCCGGTACCGTTCCGCAATCTGGTGGCGCAGGCCCGGTTAGGAGGGTATCAGGAAGCGTATACCCGTTTCTTTACCGAGATGCTAGCGGAGGTGGATGAGCCAACGCTGCCGTTCGGGCTGACGGATGTGCATCGTGATGGATCTCAGGAGATAGCGTCCCATCGGCTGTTGACGGCCAGCTTGAATGATCGTCTGCGTAGTCAGGCTCGGCGTTTGGGCGTCAGTCTGGCGGCGTTGTGTCATTTGGCTTGGGCGCGGGTATTGTCGTGTACCAGTGGTCAGGAGAAAGTGGTGTTTGGCACCGTGCTGTTTGGGCGCATGGCGGCGGGAGAAGGGGCAGACAATGGCATGGGGTTATTTATTAATACCCTGCCGCTACGGCTGGACATCGATGATACGTCGGTACGAGACAGCGTACAGGTAGTACATACCCGGCTGGCGGGATTGTTGGAACATGAACATGCTTCACTGGCGCTGGCTCAACGATGCAGTGGGGTTGCCAGCGGTACGCCGCTCTTTAGTGCCCTGATGAACTACCGCCATAATGATCAGGCGGCTTCCTTGGATAAAATGATGGAGGGGGTTGAATTCCTGGGCGAACAGGAGAGCACTAACTACCCCTTTGGGATGTCGGTGGAGGACGATGGAGCTACATTGGGGTTGATCGCTCATGTGGTGCAACCGTTTGATCCGGGAAGTCTATGCAATTATATGCAGCAGGCGCTGGAGAGTTTGGCAGAGGCCCTTGAGCAGGCTCCAGAGACACCAGTACGGGTACTGAATATCCTGCCGGAAACTGAACGCACATTATTACTGGAAACTTGGAACGCTACGGAGACCCCATATCCAGAGGCGTTATGCATTCATCAGTTGTTTGAACAACAGGTGGAGAAAACCCCGGAGGCCACGGCACTGGTGTATCAAGAGCAGACGCTAAGTTATGCCGAATTAAATGCCTGCGCCAACCGGTTGGCCCATCAACTGATTGCATGTGGCGTAACACTGGAGCAACCGGTGGCGATTTGCGTGGCCCGCTCACCGGCGATGGTGGTGGCGTTGTTGGCGGTGTTGAAAGCCGGTGGAGCTTACGTGCCGCTGGATTCAACCTACCCGGAGGAGCGTCTGACCTATATCCTGCATGACACGGCCCCATCAGTGGTCTTGGCTGATGCGATCGGACAGGCCGCACTGGGTGGCGAGGCATTGGCTGGGCTGACTGTACTTGACCCGAATATCCAGCCTGATCAACCGGACAGCAATCCATTAGTGACGGCATTGACGCCACAGCATCTGGCCTATGTGATTTACACCTCCGGTTCAACCGGGCAGCCGAAAGGGGTGATGGTAGAACATCAGGCGGTGTATCAACGTTATCTGGGGGTTAATGAACCCTATGCCATCACCGCGCAAGACCGGGTATTGCAATTTGCCGCGTTTGCGTTTGATGTTTCAGTGGAAGAGTGTTTCTCGTCATTATGCAACGGCGCCACGCTAGTGATTCGCGATGATAGCTGGCTGGCTTCAATGGCGGAATTTATTGCTTTAGCCCGGCAAAACCATATCACTGTGATGTTTCTGCCGACCTTATTCTGGTCTGAACTGGCGGCCAGAGACAACGAATTACCGTTGCCGGAGTGTCTCCGGCTGATCATCATTGGCAGTGAGGCGGTCAAAAAGAACGCTATTCAGGATTGGTTTAGGCAGCAAGGCCACCGACCTCGGCTACTGAACGCTTATGGTCCGACGGAAAATACCGTGACGGCGACCTGTAAAGAAATCTTATCCCCGGCAGATGATCGTTCTATCGGTCGACCGATTAGAAATACTCGTGTCTATCTGTTGGATAAATACAGCCAACCTGTGCCATTGGGCTGCGTGGGCGAAATGTATATTGGGGGCGTAGGTGTGGCACGGGGTTATCTGAACCGGCTGACATTGAGCGAAGAACGTTTTATGCCAGATTCCTTTAGTCCGGTGTCCAATGCGCGAATGTATCGCACCGGAGATTTAGCGCGTTATCTGCCGGACGGTGAGTTGGAATTCTTCGGTCGTAACGACCAACAGGTTAAAATTCGCGGCTTCCGGGTTGAACTGGGGGAAATTGAAACTCGGCTGGTGGAACATCCGGCGGTACAGGAAGCGGTGGTGCTGGCGCTGGATGATGAGCTGGGCAAACGGCTGGTTGCTTATGTAGCGGCACAAGCGCATGAGAAATTGACGGCTGATTTACGCGAACACCTGTGCGCAGTTTTACCTGACTATATGATACCGGCGGCCTTTGTGCGACTGGATAGCTTCCCGCAAACGCCGAATGGCAAGCTGGATCGCCGGGCGTTGCCGGCACCGGGGGAGGCGGCGTTTGCCCGTCAAGTTTATGAAGCCCCGCAAGGGAAGGTAGAAACGATGTTGGCGGCTGTTTGGTGTGAGTTACTGGGCGTTGAACAGATTAGCCGACATGACAGCTTCTTTGCATTGGGCGGCCACTCCTTACTCGCCGTGCGTATGATTGAACGATTGCGGCGTGTCGGTCTGGGTGTATCAGTACAAATGCTATTTCAGCATCCAACACTCCGTGTTCTGGCACAGTCTCTGGTTCAGCATGATGAAATCCGGGTACCTGACAACGGTATTACATCGGATACAACGGTGCTGACACCTGAAATGTTGCCGCTGATTGATTTAACTCAGGCTGATATTGACCGCATCGTCGGACAGGTACCGGGTGGGATGGCGAATATTCAGGATATCTATGCGCTGTCGCCATTGCAGGATGGTATTTTGTTCCACCATCTGTTGGAGAATGAAGGTGATACGTATCTGTTAGTCAGCCAGATGGTCTTTGCTGACCGGGCGCTATTGGATCGTTATCTGGCGGCGATTCAACAGACCATTGATCGGCACGATATCTTACGTACCGCCTTTATCTGGCAAGGATTGTCAATGCCGGCGCAGGTGGTCTGGCGTCAGGCCCCATTGTCAGTGACTGAATTGACGCTAAACCCGGCTGACGGTCCGGTCAGTGACCAGTTAACTCGGCGTTTTGATCCCGCTCACTATCGTCTTGATCTGAGCCAAGCCCCGTTACTGCGTTTTGTTATCGCTCAAGAAACGGATGGTCGTTGGTTGTTACTGGAATTGCATCATCACTTGATCGGTGACCATGAAACGATGGAAGTGATGCACCGTGAAGTGCAGGCGTATCTGACGGGGCAAGAGGAGCGCTTGCCGACGCCGGTTCCTTTCCGCAATCTGGTGGCGCAGGCCCGGTTGGGCGTCAGTCAGGAAGAACACACCCGCTTCTTTACCGAGATGTTGGCGGAGGTGGATGAATCGACATTACCGTTCGGGCTGACGGAGGTGCATCGTGATGGTTCGCAGGTGACGGAATCCCACCGGATGTTGGTTCCTGAGCTAAATGACCGTTTGCGTAGTCAGGCCAGGCGTTTGGGTGTCAGTCTGGCGGCGCTGTGTCATCTGGCTTGGGCGCAGGTGTTGTCCTGTACCAGTGGTCAGCAGAGTGTCGTATTTGGTACGGTGCTGTTTGGGCGTATGCAGGCGGGGGAGGGTGCTGACAATGGCATGGGGTTGTTTATCAATACCTTACCGTTGCGGCTGGATATCGATGAGACCCCAGTACGGGATAGCGTACAGGCCGCCCATACCCGACTCGCCGGCTTATTGGCGCATGAGCATGCTTCACTGGCGCTGGCTCAACGTTGCAGTGGGGTTGCCAGCGGTACGCCGCTCTTTAGCGCACTGTTGAACTATCGGCACAATGCTTTGTCGGCAACGTCAGATGAACTGATCAGCGGTATTGAATTTCTTGATGCACAGGAGCGAACCAACTACCCATTTGTACTGTCGGTGGAGGACTTTGGCGAATCTCTGGGGCTGACGGCTCAGGTAGTGCAACCGTTTGATCCGGAAAGCCTGTGCGGTTATATGCAGCAGGCGCTGGAGAGTCTGGTGGAAGCTTTGGAGCAAGCGCCGGAGACACCGATACGCGCCTTGAACATCCTGCCTGAAACAGAACGCACACTGTTGCTGGAAACCTGGAACGCTACGGAAACCGCCTATCCTGATGCGTTATGTATTCATCAATTGTTTGAGCAGCAGGTAGAGA
Source organism: Photorhabdus akhurstii (assembly GCF_018448925.1). Classification (GTDB taxonomy): domain Bacteria; phylum Pseudomonadota; class Gammaproteobacteria; order Enterobacterales; family Enterobacteriaceae; genus Photorhabdus; species Photorhabdus akhurstii. Next base: position 52,253 of record NZ_RCWE01000017.1, read on the forward strand.
AGACCCCGGAGGCGACGGCGCTGATAGCGGGAGATAAAACCTTAAGCTATACGGAACTGAATACATGCGCTAACCGATTGGCTCATCAGCTAATCGAACAGGGAATTCGTCCGAATGACCATGTTGCGATCCTGTTAGAGCGCTCAATGGAGCTGGTGGTGGCCCAATTGGCGATTCTTAAAGCCGGTGCTGTTTACGTGCCGGTTGATCCCAGTATGCCGGATGAACGGAAAAATTGGCTGATAAGTGATTGTTCCGCTCGGTTGCTGCTTACCGATACACGGACTGATATTCCGGCTAACTTGACTGTTCCGCTATTGCGTCTCTCGGATGAGAAAAGTGCGAACAGAGAACAAGATCGTATCAACCCTGATTTGCCGCGTTCCAGCACCGAGTTAGCGTATATCATGTATACCTCCGGTTCGACCGGCACGCCCAAAGGGGTTTTAGTGCAGCATCGTGCTATGGTTCGGTTGGTCATTAATAATGGCTATGCCAACATCGGGCCGGAGGATAGGGTTGCCTTTACGGCCAATCCGGCTTTTGATGCCAGCACGTTTGAAGTTTGGGCGCCGTTGCTTAACGGTGGTGCTTTAGTGGTTATCGACCGCGCCACCTTATTGACGCCACAGGAGTTAGTGCTGACTTTACAAGAGCGCCGCATCACGGTTCTATGGCTAACTATCGGGTTGTTTAACCGGTTGGCGGCAGAGTTATCTCCCATTCTTCCGCAAATTAAGATCCTGATTTTTGGCGGAGATATCCCCGATTTACAGGTGATTGCTCAGGTTCTGGATAATCGTCCGCCACAACGACTCTTGCAAGCCTATGGTCCGAGTGAAGGGACCACTTTTACCACCATGTATCCTATCGAGGCGTTACCGCAGGGAGCGAGCCGGATACCTATTGGTCGGCCAATAGCGAACACGCGGGTTTATGTGCTGGATGCGTATGGTCATCCGGTACCGCCGGGTGTGATCGGTGAAATTTATGTCGGTGGCGATGGGGTCGCTCAAGGTTATTTGAATTGCCCTGAGTTAACCGCCGAACGTTTCCTGATCGATCCATTCAGTGATGAACCTGATGCTCGTATGTACCGAACTGGAGATTTGGCCCGTTACCTACCGGACGGTAATCTGGAATTCCTGGGTCGTAATGACCAGCAGGTGAAAATCCGAGGGTTCCGCATTGAACCGGGAGAGATTGAGGCGCGTCTGGTGGAGCATCCGGCGGTGCGTGAGGCGGCGGTATCGGCGCTAGGGGATGGGCCGGATAAACGGCTGGTGGCCTATGTGGCGGCGCCCGCGGATGACGGGCTGGTGAATAGTTTGCGTGATTACCTGAGCAAAATTTTGCCTGACTATATGGTGCCGTCAGCTTTTGTACGTCTGGATACGTTTCCATTGACGCCGAACGGTAAGTTGGATCGTCGGGCGCTACCGGCACCGGACAGTGAAGCCGTTGCTCGTCAGGCTTACGTAGCGCCGCAAGGCGAAACGGAAATGACGCTAGCGGCGATTTGGCGTGAATTACTGGGGATTGAACAGGTTAGCCGGTATGACAGCTTCTTTGCGTTGGGCGGCCATTCACTACTCGCTGTGCGCATGATTGAACGCCTGCGTCACTTGGGGTTGACGCTGGCGGCGCGTGATCTGTTCCAGTCGCCGGTGCTGTCAGATCTGGCGCAAACGTTGGGACAGCATCAGGCCGTAATCGTGCCGGGTAACGTGATCACCCCGGCAACTACGATGCTGACACCGGCAATGTTGCCGCTAATTGATTTGACCCAAACTGACATTGATCGCATCGTCGGGCAAGTGCCGGGCGGGGTTGCCAATATTCAGGATATCTATGCCCTGTCGCCATTGCAGGACGGTATTTTGTTCCACCACCTACTGGCAAACAAAGGGGACCCCTATTTATTAACTGGTCAGATGGTTTTTACTGAGCGGACTTTGCTGGACCGTTATCTGGCGGCGGTGCAACAGGTAGTTAATAGACACGATATCTTGCGTACTGCCTTTATCTGGCAAGGATTGTCAGTGCCTGCTCAAGTGGTTTGGCATCAGGCATCCTTGTCGGTGACTGAGTTGACACTGAACCTAGCCGATGGACCGGTTAGCGGGCAATTGGCTGAGCGTTTTGATCCCCGTCACCATCGTTTAGACCTGAGCGAAGCCCCGTTATTGCGCTTTGTGATAGCCCAGGAAACCGATGGCCGTTGGATTGTGCTGCAATTACTGCATCATTTGATTGGCGACCATACCACGTTGGACGTGATGAACCGTGAAGTCCAGGCTTATCTGGACGGACAGGAGGAGAGCCTGCCAACGCCGACGCCTTTCCGCAATTTGGTGGCGCAGGCCCGGCTGGGAATGAGTCAGGAAGCGCATATTCGTTTCTTTACCGACATGTTAGCCGGGGTGGATGAGCCCACGCTGCCGTTCGGATTGACGGAGGTGCATCGTGATGGTTCGCAGGTGACGGAATCGCAGCGGATGTTGGCCCCTGAGCTGAATGACCGCTTGCGTAGTCAAGCCCGGCGTTTAGGGGTGAGTCTGGCGGCTTTATGTCATCTGGCTTGGGCGCAGGTGTTGTCGCGTACCAGCGGACAGGAACAGGTGGTGTTCGGTACCGTAATATTTGGGCGTATGGCGGTGGGGAAAGGGGTTGACAGCGGCATGGGGCTGTTTATCAATACTTTGCCGTTGCGGCTGGATATGGATGAGACGCCGGTGCGTGATAGTGTACAGGCAGTACATCGCCGACTAGCGGGGTTGTTAGAACATGAGCATGCCTCACTGGCGCTGGCCCAGCGTTGTAGCGGGGTGTTGGATGGCATGCCGCTGTTTAGCGCCTTGTTGAATTACCGGCATAACGATCAGCCTGATCCTCTGGATGGAACGATGGACGGCATTGAATTCCTTGGAGCGCAGGAGTTTACCAACTATCCGTTTGCCTTGTCGGTGGAAGATTTTGGTGACGCACTGGGGCTGACGGCTCAAGTTATCCAGCCGTTTGAGCCTGAACGGGTATGTGGCTATATGCAGCAGGCACTGGAGAGCTTGGCGGCGGTACTGGAACAGACCCCGGAAACGCCGGTACGGACATTGAACATTCTGCCTGAAACGGAGTGTACGTTACTGTTGAATACTTGGAATGCGACGGAAACCTCGTATCTGGAACCGTTATGTATTCATCAATTGTTTGAACAACAGGTAGAGCGAACCCCGGACGCGACAGCGTTAGTCTATGAGGAGCAAACTCTCAGTTATGCCGAATTAAATGCTCGTGCTAACCGGTTAGCCCATCAGCTAATTGCGCTAGGTGTAGAACCGGACCAGCGGGTGGCGATTTGCGTGGCACGTTCACCGGCGATGGTAGTGGGATTGTTGGCGGTGCTGAAAGCGGGCGCGGCTTATGTGCCGCTGGACCCGGATTATCCGGGCGAACGTCTATCACATATTTTGGCCGATGTTTCACCGGTTATTTTGCTGGCTGACGCCGTTGGGCGTACCGTGTTGGGTGAAAACGTGCTGACCGGGCTGACAGTGCTTGATCCGAATACATTGCCTGACCTGCCAGACAGCAATCCACAGATACCGGAATTGACCTCACGGCATCTGGCGTATGTGATTTACACCTCCGGTTCGACCGGTACGCCAAAGGGGGTGATGGTTGAACATAGGCAACTGGTCAGTCAAATTACTTCGTTGAACATGAAGTGGTCGCTTAACGCATCTGACCGTATATTACAATTTTGCAACCCCTCTTTTGACGTTTGTGCATCAGAAATATTTTGCGCAATAACACTGGGGGCACAATTAGTCTTAAGGACAAATCAATGGCTCCTGAGTGCGCAGGAGTTCTGGCGTCTGTGCGAGTTTTATAAAATTACCTACATTGCGATACCTGCCCAATTCTGGCGGATAATATCAAATGTTAATAAAGGCGATATCTATCAGGGCGTAAGAATTATTTGCATTGGTGGGGAAGCGATACCTGATCATGAGTTACAACGCTGGCTATTGGTTCATGGCGAATACCCTGTTCTGGTTAATTGCTACGGTCCGACAGAAGCTACGATTACTACAACGACATCCTGCCTAAACGAGGGGGTGGGGCAGGCCAATATCATTGGTCGTCCGCTGCCGAATACCCGTGTTTACTTGCTCGACGTTCAGGAGCAGCCAGTACCGTTAGGCGCGGTGGGGGAATTGTATATTGGGGGAGCGGGTGTAGCGCGGGGTTATCTCAACCGTGCTGAACTGACTGCGGAATACTTCCTGACTGATCCGTTTGACGATAATCCAAATGCACGAATGTATCGCACCGGGGATTTGGTTCGCTATCTGCCGGATGGCAATCTGGAATTCCTGGGCCGCAATGATCATCAGGTGAAAATTCGCGGTTTCCGTGTTGAACCGGGTGAAATTGAGGCCCGGTTGGTGGAACATCCTGCGGTAAGTCAATCTGTGGTGCTGACGTTGGGTAAAGGTCAGGATAAACGCTTGGTTGCTTATGTAGTGGCGCAAGCGGATGAGAGGCTGGCGAATAACTTGCGTACCCACTTGAGTGTTATTTTACCTGACTATATGGTGCCGTCAGCCTTTGTGCGTTTGGACGCTTTTCCATTGACGCCAAACGGTAAGTTGAATCGTCATGCGTTACCGGAGCCGGACAGTGAAGCGTTTGCTCGTCAGGCTTACGAGGCGCCACAAGGCGAAACGGAAACCGTATTAGCGGCGATTTGGTGTGAATTGCTAGGGATTGAGCAGGTTAGCCGGTATGACAATTTCTTCGCGTTGGGCGGCCACTCGCTGCTTGCTATGCGAATGATGAATCTTGCCGCCGGTCGGGGTTTGATTTTTACACTGAATACTTTGTTCCAATTCCCTGGGTTGTCCGAATTGGCCGCAAAAATCACCTCAGATTTATTGTCTCAACCGCAAAGCAGCGTTATATCGGTGCGACCTGATGGCGCAGGATTGCCATTGTTCTTTGTTCCCAGTGGGATGGGTGATTATTCTTATGTCTTCGGGCTGGCTCAACATATCCCGTCGGGCTATCCGATTTATGCACTGCCTTGGCCGTCCATCAGTGAAGAACCGATGTTAACGATGGAAGAGCAGGCTGCCAGAATGATCGCCTTGATGAAAGCCGTTCAACCGGCAGGCCCATACCGGATAAGCGGCTACTCGTCTGGTGGAATATTGGCTTATGCCATTGCTCAGCAGCTTTTGAGTACTGGTGAGCGAGTCAGTTTCTTGGGGTTGATTGATACGCCTGCGCCTCATTATTTTGGCAAAGAGGCCATGCAGTCCAAACATCATTTCTTTACTGAGTTGGCCCGGCAGTCAGGGGAGGCGTGCAAAGAAGAGATTGCGGCGTTATATCGGCGAATTGATGAGTTGAATTTGGTGCAGTTTATTGAAGCGGCACAAGAATTGGCGTTGTATCCCGCAAATCTGCATGCCGATGTGATCGCAAAACGTTGGCAGCAGATCGAACGTTACACCCAAATAGTGGCGGATTATGAACCGTCAGCATTAACAATAACGTTGCATCAATTCTATGCAGTAGAACCTTCCCCTACTGTTTCTTTTGTGACGGATGAAAAGCCGGAGTCCGTGAATATAGAACCGTCGTTAGGTTGGGAACGGGTAATGCCCGATACTTTACTTCAGTTGATTGCTACTCCGGGTAACCATTTTAGTTTATTGGAGGATAATGAGAATAAAATCACTTTAGCTCAGATTTTGAATAGGGCGTTGGCAATCAACTATGACGAGGAGGCTTCGTAATACTGATATATTAAGGAAGTACTCAATTATTTAGTTCTAGTGTGATAATCCGGTATGTATTTATTATACCGGATTTTTTATGCATTAAAATAGAATAAGGGAAGTTATCATTCCCATATAAGTTATTTTTTTAGGTTTCTTTGTTATTATTGTTGCTATTTTATATTGTGTGAACTCAAACGGATTTGATTGTTGATTTTATTTTATTTTGTTGATTGCCTTGGTATCGAAATTATATTTTTAATTGTGGTGTTATTGTTGGGAATATTTATTGTAATAGATAATTATGAGAAGATAATTGAAGGTGTGATCATGGTAATGTGTTTTTTGGTGGTGATATAGGCTGGTTTAATTACCCTTAATTTCATGATCTCTCTTTGGAATATATCGGGTTTATTTTAAATGCTCGTGATAATTAAAGACCTTACCTATTAGGGGTAATTGTTGCGGGCCGTTTTTATAAATGAACAGCAAATACGGACGGTGCAGAGAGCCCGGCGTATACACGTAATATGTGAAGGGTAATTCGCCTTGTTCTCTATGGCAAAGAATAGCAAGTAAAATAGTCATATTGGGAGGGGTATATAATTGAATAATATTAAATTTAATCCCATCTTGCACCACGTGTTGATAAATATCTCTGGGCGTCAGAAAAATAACATCACAAAACGATCTAATTGTAATATATCTCGTTATAATCAATATTTTATTGAGTTTATTATTATACATGTCACATAATCTTATTATTATGAAATAATATATGGTGATATTAATTGTAATTTGTAATGTTTCTTTATGGTATTGAATATAATAATGTCATTATAGTGACAAGAATAGAGTGTTTTATTTGTTCAAATAAGGTTGATTATTTGTTCGGTTATTAGGGGAATTAGCGTGCAAAAATGATTAATTGTCCGTTATTAATCGGGCGATGGTACGATTTTTGAATATTTTGAATTGATGTCGGATACGTCCGATTTTATTTCTTGGGGGCAAGAAGTAAGAAAGAAATATTGGTGATGGCTGTCAGGTATGACAGTTTTCAAATTTCTAACAGATTCGTTGAGGTAATAGATGAAAGGTAACATTGCTACAGCGGGAAATGTTCTTAAAGACCAAGCTCTCTCTCAGATGTCATGTGAAAATATAACTCATAATACGTATGATACATCGATTCCATCACGAATATGCGTTGTGGTGGGGGGAACAACCCTTGCGGTGTTTTGCGCCGAGCAAATTTTGGCGGCTGGGCATACCATACAAGCAGTGCTACCTACTGATACTGTTCTACAAACATGGGCTGCCCAACAAGGGATTGTTTGTGTGAACTCGGTTGATGCATTACAAGAACAAATCACGTCACAGCCTGTCGATTGGCTTTTTTCAATCGTTAACCCAATCATCTTGCCGGTGGCGCTCATTGAACAAATTCGTGGCGGGGCTTTTAATTATCATAATAGCCCCCTGCCACGCTATGCGGGTAGTCATGCAACCTCTTGGGCGTTGTTAGCTCGGGAGACACATTACGCTATTTCTTGGCACTGTATTGAAGGCGGTGTGGATACCGGCGATATTGCAGTGCAATGGCCGGTATCGATTGAGGAACAGGATAACGCTTTCTCGTTGAATCTGAAATGTTATCAGGCGGCTCAGGAAGGATTTGTTGAACTACTGAAAAATCTGGGGCGCGACGCACTGGTGACTTATCCTCAGGATCTCTCGCAACGGAGTTTTTATGCTCAGTCACGTCGTCCCGACTGGGGGGGATATTTGTGTTGGGAGCAGTCGGGAGAAGCTCTGTCAGCTTTAGTGCGGGCATTGGATTTTGGGGAGAATTATTTAAATCCATTGGGTTGCCCGAAACTGTTGCTGAAGCAGGGCCCGGTACAGATTTCTTGGCTTCAGCGGTTGAACACGTGCTCCGAAGGGTTACCCGGTACGCTGATTAGTGTGGAGGAGGATAGCTGGCAGGTGACGACCGGCAGTGAGGATGTGCGGATTGGGGGATTCGCTACCCTTGAAGGTCATTTGCTATCTGCCAGAGAGCTTGCCGATATATCGGAACTTAGACCGGGCAAACAGCTTCCTTTACTCTCCTCACAACAAGCGCAGAATGTAAAAGATACCCTTCAAACACTCGCGCCTAGTGAACCATTTTGGTATAAGCGTCTTGCCTCGTTGCAACCACTCCAGCTGCCTTTTGAAATGATTGGGAAACAGGCAGAATCCCTATGGGGAATCAGCCCCTGGCAGCCTCCACTGCCGAATGCTGGAGAAGACCCATTACAGACACTGTTGCAGGTATTCGTTATCTACCTTGCGCGTTTGACTCAGCAGACTAAATTCCAAATCGGCTGGTGCGTGGATGAGGCAAAAGATAAACCAAATATATTGACGGGGTTGTCATCGGTGGTGCCGATGGTTGTTGAGGTGGCGTTTGATAAGCCGTGGTCTATGGTAACTGATTGGATTGATAACGAGCTTGTCCGATTGGCGCGGCACCGCACATTTAGTCGAGATCTTCTTTCCCGTTCTCCTTCACTGCGGGCTATCCCGGCATTAAGAACAAGCCGACCGTGGCAGATCGCCGTTTCTATGATACAGGATGACAAATCGTATGATCAGTCGGTATCCGGCGAATTGTTGACGTTCCAGATGAATGCGCAGGGTGGTTTTCGCTGGATTTATGATGAAAATCGTTTGAGCTCGGAAGTTATTCTGCGGATGAGTGAACATTTGCAGGTGCTGGCGTCATCAAAAAGGATGAGTGGTGAAATCCCCGTAGGGCAGCTTAATTTGTTACCGGAGGCTGAACGTAGGTTGTTACTGGAAACCTGGAATGCCACTGAAACCGCGTATCCTGAGGCGTTATGCATTCATCAGTTGTTTGAACAGCAGGTGGAGAAAAACCCGGAGGCAACGGCACTGATAGCGGGAGATAAAACTTTCAGTTATATGGAACTGAATACCCGCGCCAATCGGTTAGCTCGACAGCTCATCAAACAAGGGGTGTGTCCCGGTGATCATGTTGCGTTTCTGCTAGAACGCTCGATGGAACTGGTGGTCGCTCAATTGGCGATTCTGAAAGCCGGTGCTGTTTACGTGCCGATAGATCCTAGTGTGCCGGATGAGCGGAAAAACTGGTTGATAAGTGATTGTGCCGCCAAATTACTGCTCGCCGGTACACAGTCGGATATTCCGGCTAACCTGGCTGTGCCGCTGCTTTGTCTCTCAGATGAGACAGACGCGGGCTGCGAGGAGGATCACCTTAACCTTGACTTACCGCGTTCCAGCACCGAGTTAGCGTATATCATGTACACCTCCGGTTCTACCGGGACACCCAAAGGGGTTTTGGTGCCGCATCGTGCGGTAGTCCGGCTGGTTATCAATAATGGTTATGCTGAAATCGGACCGGATGATCGAGTGGCTTTTGCCGCTAATCCGGCGTTTGACGCCAGCACGTTTGAAGTCTGGGCGCCGTTGCTGAATGGCGGCGCATTAGTGGTTGTCGATCACGCCACTTTGCTGACGCCGCAGGCGTTTGTCCAGGTTTTACAGATTCAGCGAATGACGGTTCTGTGGTTGAGTGTCGGGTTGTTTAACCGGCTGGCAGCGGAACTGTCTCCGGTTTTGCCGCAGATAAAGCTGCTGATTGTCGGCGGAGATGCCCTTGATCCTCATGTTATCGGCCAGGTACTGAATGCCGGTCCGCCACAACAGCTATTAAATGGCTATGGGCCAAGTGAAGGCACCACCTTTACAGCAACATACCGAATTAATGCAGTCGCATCAGGAGCGACCAATATCCCGATCGGCAGACCGGTAGCCAACACGCGGATTTATCTGTTAGATACCTATGGTCAACCGGTGCCGTTAGGGGTGGTCGGAGAGATTTATATCGGAGGAGATGGGGTAGCCTGTGGTTATCTTAATCGGCCTGAATTGACCGCCGAGCGTTTTCTTATCGATCCGTTCAGTGATAACCCGGATGCTCGTCTGTATCGCACCGGGGATTTGGCGCGTTATCTGCCGGACGGCAATCTGGAATTCTTGGGCCGAAACGATCAGCAGGTTAAAATCCGTGGCTTCCGCGTTGAACTGGGGGAAATTGAAGCCCGGTTAGCAGAGCATCCAACGGTGCGTGAGGCGGCGGTGTTAACGCTAGGCGATGGGCCGGACAAGCGGCTGGTGGCCTATGTGGCGGCAAAAGCTCATGACGGGCTGGTGAACAGCTTACGTGCTTATCTACAAGCTATTTTGCCTGACTATATGGTGCCGTCAGCCTTTGTGCGGCTGGATGCGTTTCCGCTAACGCCGAACGGTAAATTGGATCGTCGCGCACTACCGGCGCCTGATAGTGAAGCCTTTGCCCGTCAGACTTACGAAGCGCCTCAGGGAGAAACAGAAATTGCGCTGGCGGCGATTTGGCGTGAATTACTGGGGATTGAGCAGATAAGCCGGTATGACAGCTTTTTTGCTCTGGGTGGTCATTCGCTACTCGCGATACGGGTGGTTGAACGCCTGCGTCACTTGGGATTGACACTGACGGCGCGTGATCTGTTCCAGTTTCCGGTGCTGTCAGACCTGGCTCAAACATTGGGACAGCATCAGGCTGTGATAGTGCCGCCTAACGTTATTACGCCAACAACCTCAGAGTTGACGCCGGCAATGTTGCCGCTGATTGATTTGACTCAGGCTGATATTGACCGCATCGTCGGGCGGGTGCCGGGTGGGATCGCTAATATTCAGGATATCTACGCCCTATCGCCGTTGCAGGATGGTATTTTGTTCCACCATTTACTGGCAAACGAAGGTGATCCCTATCTGTTGACGGGGCAAATGGCTTTTGCTGATCGGGCGCTGTTGGATCGTTATCTGGCGGTGGTGCAACGGGTGGTTGATCGCCACGATATCTTACGTACCGCTTTTATCTGGCAAGGATTGTCAGTCCCAGCGCAAGTGGTCTGGCGTCAGGCCACTTTATCGGTGACTGAACTGGCGTTAAATCCAGTTGATGGCTTGGTCAGTGAACAGTTAATCCGGCACTTTGATCCACGTCAGCATCGTCTCGACCTGAGCGAAGCGCCGTTATTGCGTTTTGCCGTGGCGCAGGAAACTGATGGCCGTTGGATTCTGCTGCAATTGTTGCATCACCTGATTGGCGACCATGAAACAATGGAAGTCATGCACCGCGAAGTCCAGGCATATCTGGCAGGTCAGGAGGAGAGCTTGCCGGTGCCGGTACCTTTCCGCAATCTGGTGGCTCAGGCTCGGCTGGGGATGAGCCAGGAGGAACATACCCGCTTCTTTACCGAGATGTTGGCGGAGGTGGATGAACCGACGCTGCCGTTTGAGTTGACAGAGGTGCATCGTGATGGTTCACAGGTGACGGAATCTCACCGGATGTTGGCCCCAGAGTTGAATAGCCGTCTGCGCGGTCAAGCCCGGCGTTTGGGCGTCAGTTTGGCGGCGTTGTGTCATTTGGCTTGGGCACAAGTGTTGTCGCGCGCCAGCGGGCAGGAACAAGTCGTGTTTGGCACCGTATTGTTTGGGCGTATGCAGGCAGCGGATGGCGCCGACAATGGTATGGGGCTGTTTATTAATACCTTGCCATTGCGGTTGGATATCGATGAAACCCCGGTACGGGAGAGTGTACAGATTGCTCATACCCAACTCGCCGGATTACTGGCGCATGAGCATGCGTCACTGGCGCTGGCTCAGCGTTGCAGTGGGGTTTCCCGCGGTACGCCGCTCTTTAGCGCCCTGTTGAACTATCGGCATAATGCCTTATCGGCAACGTCAGATGAACTGATTGGCGGTATTGAATTCCTTGGCATACAGGAACGAACCAACTACCCGTTAGTGCTGTCAGTGGAAGATTTTGGCGATGCACTGGGACTGACAGCTCAGGTAGTGCAACCGTTTGAGTCAGAACGGGTATGTGGTTATATGCAACAGACGCTGGAGAGTCTGGTGGAGGCTCTTGAGCAAGCCCCGGATATGGCTGTTCGGGCATTGGAAATTCTGCCGGAAGCGGAGCGTACTTTGTTGTTAACAACCTGGAACGCGACGAAAACTGCCTATCCTGAGACGTCATGCATTCATCAGTTGTTTGAACAACAGGTGGAAAAAACGCCTGACGCGATAGCATTAGTGTATGAAGAGCAGACCCTCAGTTATGCCGAATTAAATGCCCACGCTAACCGGTTGGCTCGTCAGCTCATTGAACAAGGGGTGTGTCCCGGTGATCATGTCGCGCTCCTGCTAACACGCTCGATGGGGCTGGTAATGGCCCAATTGGCGATTCTCAAAGCCGGTGCTGTTTACGTGCCAATAGATCCCAGTGTGCCGGATGAGCGGAAAAATTGGCTGATAAGTGATTGCTCCGCCAGATTGTTGCTCACTGATACACGGGAGGATATTCCAGCGGATCTGGCTGTCCCGCTGTTTCGTTTTTCGGATGAAGCTGACACGGATAGCGAAGCAGATCGCATCAATCCTAACTTACCGCGTTCCAGCACTGAGTTGGCGTATATCATGTACACCTCCGGTTCTACCGGGATACCTAAAGGGGTCTTGGTACCGCATCGTGCGGTGGTCCGGCTGGTGATTAACAACGGCTATGCTGAAATTGAACCCGATGATCGGGTGGCTTTTGCCGCTAACCCGGCTTTCGATGCCAGCACGTTTGAAGTCTGGGCGCCGTTGCTGAATGGTGGCGCGTTAGTGGTTGTTGATCACGCCACTTTGCTGACGCCGCTAGAGTTTGTACAGGTTCTACAAGTTCAGCGAATTACTGTTCTGTGGTTGAGTGTTGGATTGTTTAACCAGCTAGCAGAAGAGCTATCTCCGGTTTTACCGCAGATAAGGCTCCTGATTGTCGGCGGAGATGCCCTTGATCCGCATGTTATCGGTCAGGTGCTGCGCACGAATCCGCCACAACAGCTATTAAATGGCTATGGGCCGAGTGAGGGCACCACCTTCACGACCACATACCGTATCAATGCAGTCGCGCCGGGAGCGACCAACATCCCGATTGGCCGACCGGTAGCCAACACGCGGGTTTATCTGTTGGATGCCTATGGCCAGCCGGTGCCGTTGGGGGTGGTCGGAGAGATTTATGTGGGTGGAGATGGGGTGGCCTATGGTTACCTTAATCGGCCTGAATTGACCGCCGAGTGTTTCCTTGTCGATCCGTTCAGTGATAACCCGGATGCCCGTATGTACCGCAGCGGAGATTTGGCGCGTTATCTGCCGGACGGCAATCTGGAGTTCTTGGGCCGTAATGATCAGCAGGTTAAAATCCGCGGTTTCCGTATTGAGCCAAAAGAAATTGAGGCCCGGTTAGCCGAGCATCCAACGGTGCGTGAAGTGGCGGTGTTGGTACAGGGGGAAGGTCAGAATAAACGGCTGGTGGCCTATGTGGTGGAATCAGCGGATGACGGGCTGGCGGACAGCTTGCATACTCACCTGAGCACTATTTTACCTGACTATATGGTGCCAGCGGCCTTTGTGCGGCTGGATGCTTTTCCGTTGACGCCGAACGGTAAGTTGGATCATCGGGCGTTACCGGTGCCGGACAATGAAATTGTTGCCCGTCAGGTTTACGCTGAGCCTCGGGGAGAAACAGAAATAGCGCTGGCGGCGATTTGGCGTGAATTATTGGGCATTGAGCAGATAAGTCGGTATGACAGCTTTTTTGCCTTGGGTGGTCATTCGTTGCTCGCTGTACGTATGATTGGACGCTTGCGTCACTTGGGATTGACACTGACGGCGCGTGATCTGTTCCAGTCGCCGGTGCTGTCAGATCTGGCGCAAACATTAGGACAGCATCAGGCTGTGAAAGTGCCGCCTAACGTCATTACGCCAGCAACCACAGAGTTGACGCCGGCAATGTTGCCGCTGATTGATTTGACTCAAGCTGATATTGACTGCATCGTCGGGCAGGTGCCGGGAGGGGTTGCCAATATTCAGGATATCTATGCTCTGTCGCCGTTGCAGGATGGCATTTTGTTCCACCATTTGCTGGAGAATGAAGGCGATCCCTATCTATTGTTCAGTCAGATGGCCTTTGCTGACCGGGCGCTGTTGGATCGTTATCTGGCCGCGGTTCAGCGGGTGGTTGATCGCCACGATATTTTGCGTACCGCTTTTCTCTGGCAAGGATTGTCAGTCCCGGCGCAGGTGGTCTGGCGTCAGGCCGCCTTATCGGTGACGGAACTAACACTGAACCCGGCTGATGGCCCGGTCCGCGACCAGTTAACCCGGCGTTTTGATCCGCGTCAGCATCGTCTTGACTTGAGGGAAGCGCCGTTATTGCGTTTTGTGGCGGCACAGGAAACCGATGGTCGTTGGGTCCTGCTGCAACTGCTGCATCACTTGATTGGCGACCATGAAACGATGGAAGTGATGCGCCGTGAAGTGCGGGCGTATCTGGCCGGTCAGGAGAAGAGCCTGACTACACCTGCGCCTTTCCGTAATCTGGTGGCGCAGGCCCGGTTAGGAATGAGTCAGGAAGAACATACCCGTTTCTTTACTGGCATGTTAGCGGAGGTAGATGAGCCTACGTTACCATTTGGGTTGACAGAAGTGTATCGTGATGGCTCGCAGGTGGCTGAATCTCACCGGATGTTGGCGCCTGAGCTAAATAACCGTTTGCGCAGTCAGGCCCGACGTTTGAGTGTTAGTCTGGCGGCCTTGTGTCATCTGGCCTGGGCGCAGGTATTGGCGCGTACCAGCGGGCAAGATCAAGTGGTGTTCGGTACGGTGTTGTTTGGGCGTATGGCTGCGGGAGACGGGGCTGACAATGGCATGGGGCTGTTTATTAATACCTTGCCGTTGCGGCTGGATATGGATGATACCCCGGTACGGGACAGTGTACAGGCCGCTCATACCCGATTAGCCGGATTGTTAGCGCATGAACACGCGTCACTGGCGCTGGCACAGCGTTGCAGTGGCGTTCAGGGTGAAATACCCCTGTTTAATAGCTTGTTAAACTATCGGCACAATACTTTGCCGGTAATGTCAGATGATTTGATGAGCGGTATTGAGTTTCTTGGCGCTCAGGAGCGGACCAACTATCCGTTAGTGCTGTCGGTGGAAGATTTTGGTGACGCACTGGGTCTGACTGCTCAAGTCGTCCAGCCATATGAGCCGGAACGGGTATGTGGTTATATGCAGCAGGTGCTGGAAAGTTTGGCGGATGCGTTGGAGCGAGCCCCGGACATGCCTGTTCGGGCATTGGAGATCCAGTCGGAAGCGGAGCGTACACTGTTATTAAGAACCTGGAATACAACGGAAACCGCGTATCCTGACCAGTTATGCATTCATCAATTATTTGAACAACAGGTGGAGCAAACTCCTGATGCGATAGCGATAGTATATGAAGGACAGGCGTTCAGCTATGCCGAATTAAATGCCCGCGCCAACCGATTGGCCCATCGGCTAATTGCGCTGGGCGTAGAGCCGGACCAGCGGGTGGCGATTTGTGTGGCGCGTTCACCGGCAATGGTGGTGGGATTGCTGGCGGTGTTGAAAGCCGGGGGAGCTTATGTGCCGTTGGACCCAACCTATCCGGGGGAGCGTCTGGCGTATATTCTGACTGATGCCGCACCCGCTATTTTGCTGGCGGATAACGCCGGACGTGCTGCGTTGGCTGAGCAGGCACTGGCAGCACTCACGGTACTTGACCCGAATGCGCCGCTTAACCTGCGGGACGATAACCCACAAATATCGGCATTAACCTCACGACATCTGGTGTATATCATTTATACCTCGGGTTCGACAGGGACCCCGAAAGGGGTGATGCTGGAACATCGCGGTGTCTGCAACTACCTGCTATGGGCGCGGAGTGAATACCTGGCTGAAAGGCAATTCGATAGTATCGTTTCGTCATCGCTAGCCTTTGATGCCACGGTCACCAGTCTTTACCTGCCATTACTGTGTGGCGGCAAGATCCACTTGCTCCGTGACGGGCAGGAGCTGGTTGAATTACTTCCCGCGTTGCTGTCAATGGAATCGGGCGCTCTGGTTAAGATTACTCCCGGTCATCTCTCTGCAATGGGGCAGGAATTGAAAACTGCGGGACGAACATGCCCCGCTCACTGCTTTATCGTGGGTGGAGAGACACTGCCCAGTTCCACTGTCGCACTTTGGCGAACATTATCGCCTGGATCACGTATCATCAACGAGTACGGCCCGACCGAAACCGTTGTGGGTTGTACCGTGTTTGATACCCATCATCCGAGCTGTTTTGCTGATAACGTACCGATTGGTCGCCCAATTTCCAATACCCAAATTTATATTCTCGATACCCACGGGGAACCGGTCCCAATGGGCGTCGCTGGTGAACTTTACCTTGGGGGAGTCGCTGTCGCCCGTGGCTACCTGAACCGGCCAGAGTTGACGGCTGAACGTTTCCTGTCTGACCCGTTTAGTGATAAACCCGATGCGCGGATGTATCGAACCGGGGATTTGGTGCGTTATCTGCCGGATGGCAATCTGGAATTTCTGGGACGTAATGACCAGCAGGTAAAAATCCGCGGTTTCCGTATTGAACCGGGGGAAATTGAAGCTCGCCTGACAGAGCACCCAGAGGTACGCGGAGCATTGGTACTCGCTCTGGATGATGGGCAGGATAAACGGTTGGTTGCTTACGTGACGGCGCCGGCGAATGACCAGTTGGTGAATAGTTTGCGTACCCACTTGAGTGCTCTGTTGCCGGGTTATATGGTGCCGGCGGCTTTTGTGCGTCTGGATGCGTTTCCATTGACCCCGAACGGTAAGCTGGATCGTCGGGCGCTGCCGGCACCGGGCGATGATGCCGTTGTCCGTCAGATTTACCAAGCGCCACAAGGAGAAATAGAGATAGCGCTGGCGGCGATTTGGTGTGAAGTCCTGGGGATTGAACAGATCAGCCGACATGATAATTTCTTTGCCTTGGGGGGGCATTCATTATTGGCGGTACGGGTGATGAACCGGGTAGCCGCGTTGGGTATTGAATTGCCGCTAACCACCCTGTTTAAGTCTCCTTCGTTAAGGGCATTTGCTGAGGCTATGCAGACTCGGAAGGAGCAACCGGATACTATCCTGCCAGCTATTGTGCCGATATCCCGTGAAGGGGAATTACCGTTGTCATTTGCTCAACAACGCTTGTGGTTCCTGGCACAGCTTGAAGGCGTCAGTGAGACTTATCATATTCCTATGTCCCTGCGCTTGTGTGGTGAGTTGGATATCGTGGCTTGGCAAAAGGCGTTGGATGCCTTATTTGCCCGTCATGAGGCGTTACGTTCGGTCTTTGTCTCTGTAGATGGTCAGCCACAAGTGCGTCTGTTGGAACCGGATAGTGGCTTACTGTTATCTCAATATGATCTGCGTGGGGTTCCGGATGCGGATGGGGTTCTTGAGCGTTTGAGAGTGGAGGAAGCTCATGCATCATTTGATCTAGACAGTGGTCCGCTTATCCGCGCCTGTCTTATTCGGATCGCCGATGATGAATATCAATTTTTGCTAACTCAGCATCACATTATTTCCGATGGCTGGTCTGCCAATGTGCTGGTAGAGGAACTGAACGCACTCTATACGGCGTTTATGGACGGGCAATCGGATCCGTTGCCGCCGTTGGCGATTCAATACCCGGATTACGCCGCCTGGCAGCGTCAGTGGCTGTCGGCTGAACGTATTCAGGTTCAGTCTGACTATTGGCGTACCATGTTGGCTGATGCGCCGGTTCTGTTGGATTTGCCCACTGATCGGCCCCGTCCGCCGGAGCAGTTGTTTGCCGGACAGGCTGTGCCGGTTAATCTGGATGTGGCGTTAACAACCGCCCTGAAACGCCTGAGTGAGCAGCAGGGCGTCACCTTGTTTATGACGCTGTTGTCTGCTTGGGCTATAGTTCTGTCTCGTCTGTCAGGTCAGGAAGATGTGGTAATTGGCACACCGAGTGCCGGCCGTAGCCGTCAGGAAGTGGAGCCGTTGATTGGCTTCTTTGTCAATACACTGGCGTTGCGCATGGACTTATCCGGTGAGCTGACTGTGACGGAATTACTGGCGCGAGTTCGGCAAACCGCATTGACGGCGCAGGAGCATCAGGATTTACCGTTTGAACAGGTGGTGGAAATCGTGCAACCGCCGCGCCGACTAGCACATACCCCGTTATTCCAGGTGATGTTCGCCTGGCAGAATAATGAAAGTACGGAATGGGGATTACCGGGGCTGGAGGTATCGCCGGTCGATCAAGCCGTTGATGTTGTTAAGTTTGATCTTGGGCTCAACTTGTTAGAAGAGGAAGGCAGGATTGTTGGCGCATTGAGTTATGCCACCGCTCTGTTTGATCTATCGACAATGGAACGGCAAGTGGGATATCTGCATACGGTGCTGCAAGCGATGGCGGCTGATCCCCAACAGAAAGTCGGAGAAATTGATATTCTGTCTCCGGCAGAGCGCAGGTTGTTACTGGAAACCTGGAATAGTACGACAACCGCCTATCCTGAGACGTTATGTGTTCATCAATTGTTTGAACAGCAGGTGGAGAGAACTCCAGAGGCAGTAGCCTTAGTGTGTGAAGGGCAGACCCTCAGTTATGCTGAATTAAATGCTCATGCTAACCGGTTGGCTCATCAGCTGATTACACTAGGGGTAGAGCCGGATCAGCGGGTGGCGATTTGCGTGTCGCGTTCACCGGCAATGGTAGTGGGATTGTTAGCGGTGATGAAAGCGGGCGGGGCTTATGTGCCGTTAGACCCGGCTTATCCTAGCGCGCGTCTGGCACATATTCTGACTGATGCTGCCCCGGCCGTGGTGCTGGCGGATAAGGCTGGCAGGATTGCACTAAGCGAGGAAGCGCTGGCTGGATTAACGGTACTGGACCCCAATATTTTGCCTAACCAGAGCGACAGCAACCCGCAGATATTTGGGCTGACTTCGCGGCATCTGGCCTATGTGATTTATACCTCCGGTTCTACTGGTGTGCCCAAAGGGGTGATGATTGAGCACCGCAATACGGTTAACTTTTTGCATTGGGCTCAGCAGGCTTTTGAGGTGGAAGAGATCCGCGAAGTGCTTTTCTCGACGTCGATAAATTTCGACCTGTCCATTTTCGAATGTTTTATGCCATTGTGCTGTGGTGCGGCGATTCGTCTGGTGGAGGATGCCCTGTCATTGATGCAGCATACCCTGCCGGTGACCTTGGTCAACTCAGTCCCGTCTGCAATGAAGCCGTTATTGCAGGCTCAGGCGCTGATGGCGTCGGTTCATACCGTTAATCTGGCGGGGGAACCGCTTAAAGGCGCTTTAATTGAACAAATTTTCAAAGAAACGCAAATCCAGCGGTTATGTAATCTCTATGGCCCTTCTGAAACGACAACCTATTCTGCCTGGTTGCCGATACAGCGAGGTGACCGGATTATTGAAAGTATCGGTCGCCCGATAGCTAACACCCGCCTTTACTTATTGGACGAATATGGTCAACCGGTGCCGTTAGGTGTGGTGGGGGAAATTTATATCGGGGGTGCGGGGGTAGTGCGTGGCTACCTCAACCGCCCAGACTTGACGGCGGAGCGGTTCCTGATGGATCCGTTTAGTGATGTGCCGGATGCCCGGATGTACCGCACCGGGGATTTAGCCCGTTATTTGCCGGACGGCAACTTAGCATTCCTGGGCCGTAACGACCAGCAGGTTAAAATTCGCGGTTTCCGTATTGAGCCGGGGGAAATTGAGGCCCGGTTGGTGGAACACCCGGCGGTGAGTGAATCTGTCGTATTGGCGCAAGGGGAAGGGCAAGAAAAACGGCTGGTGGCCTATGTGGCGGCAGAAGCTCACGAAGGGTTGATTAACAGTTTACGCGAACATTTGAGCGTTCAGTTACCCGACTATATGGTACCGGCGGCCTTTGTGCGGCTGGATGCATTGCCATTGATGCCGAACGGTAAACTGGATCGTCAGGCACTACCGGCACCGGACAATGAAGCTGTTGCCCGTCAGGTTTACGAAGCTCCCCAGGGAGAAACGGAAATGGCTCTGGCGGCGATTTGGCGTGAAATCTTGGGAATTGAGCAGATCAGCCGGTATGACAATTTCTTTGCCTTGGGAGGCCATTCGTTGCTGGCGGTACGGGTGATGAACCGGGTAGCCGCTTTGGGTACTGAACTGCCGCTCACCACCTTGTTTAAATCTCCTTCGTTAAGGGCGTTTGCTGAGGTTATGCAGGCTCGGCAGGGGCAACCAGATACTATCCTGCCGGCTATCGTGCCGATATCCCGTGAAGGAGAATTACCGTTGTCGTTTGCTCAACAGCGCTTGTGGTTCCTGGCGCAGCTTGAGGGTGTCAGTGAAACTTATCATATCCCAATGGCCCTGCGTTTGTGTGGTCAACTGGATATCATGGCCTGGCAGAAAGCGCTGGATACCTTATTTGCCCGTCATGAAGCGTTACGCTCGGTCTTTGTCTCTGTAGATGGTCAACCGCAAGTGCGGTTGTTAGCACCGAACAGTGGCTTACTGTTATCTCAATATGACCTGCGCGGGCTCCCGGATGTTGACGTTGTTGTTGGGCGTCTGAGCGTGGAGGAAGCCCATGCGTCATTTGATCTTGAAAGTGGCCCGCTTATCCGTGCCGCCCTCATCCGGCTCACCGATGATGAATATCAGTTTTTGCTGACTTTACATCACATTATTTCCGATGGTTGGTCTGTCAATGTGCTGATACAGGAACTGAACACGCTCTATATGGCATTTATGGACGGGCAATCCGATCCGTTGCCGCCGTTGGCGATTCAATACCCGGATTACGCCGCCTGGCAGCGTCAGTGGTTGTCGGCTGAACGGATTCAGGTTCAATCTGACTATTGGCGTGCAATGTTAGCCGATGCGCCGGTTCTGTTGGATTTGCCTACTGACCGGCCCCGTCCGCCGGAGCAGTCGTTTGCCGGGCAGGCCGTGCCGATTAACCTGGATGTGGCGTTAACAACCGCCTTGAAACGCCTGAGTGAACAGCACGGTGTTACTTTATTTATGACGCTATTATCAGCCTGGACGGTGGTTCTGTCGCGTCTGTCAGGTCAGGACGATGTGGTGATTGGCACCCCGAGTGCCGGCCGTAGTCGTCAGGAAGTGGAGCCGTTGATTGGCTTCTTTGTCAATACGTTAGCATTGCGCATGGATTTATCGGGTGAGCTGACCGTGACGGAATTACTGGCGCGAGTTCGGCAAACCGCATTGACGGCGCAGGAGCATCAGGATTTACCGTTTGAACAGGTGGTGGAAATTGTGCAACCGCCGCGCCGACTGGCGCATACCCCATTGTTCCAGGTGATATTTGCCTGGCAGAACAATGAGAACACAGACTGGAAGCTGCCGAAGTTGGTAGTCTCACCGGTCGATCAGGTTGTTGATGTTGTTAAGTTTGATCTTGAATTGGGTTTGTCAGAAGAGGAAGGCAGGATTGTTGGGGTGTTGAATTATTCTACTGCCTTGTTTGATCCATCGACGATAGAGCGGCAGGTGGAATATCTACGTGCGGTACTACAAGCGATGGTGACTAACCCGCAACAGCCGGTCGGAGAAATTGATATCTTGTCTCCGGCGGAGCGCAAGTTGTTGCTGGAAACCTGGAACGCGACGGAAACCACCTATCCTGAGACATTATGTATTCATCAATTGTTTGAACAACAGGTGGAGCAAACCCCTGACGCGATAGCGTTAGTGTATGAAGAGCAAACTCTCAGTTATGCCGAATTAAATACCCGTGCTAACCGGTTGGCCCATCAGCTTATCGCACTGGGCGTCGTACCCGATCAGCCAGTGGCGATTTGTGTGTCGCGTTCACTAGCAATGGTGGTGGGAGTATTGGCAATACTGAAAGCCGGTGGCGCCTATGTGCCGTTGGACCCGGTGTATACCGGGGAGCGTCTGGCACATATTCTGACTGATGCCGTTCCGGCTATTTTGCTGGCGGATGATACCGGACGTAATGCGCTGGATGAGAAAACTCTGGCTACTCTGACGGTGCTCGATCCTAATGTTTTGTCTGATCAGCCGGATGGTAACCCACAGGTACCGGTATTAACCGCACAACATCTAGCCTATGTCATTTACACCTCGGGTTCGACCGGGACGCCGAAGGGAGTGATGGTCGAGCATCGTAATATCCAGCGTTTGTTTGACGCGACGGAATCCTGGTATCACTTTAACCAGCAAGATGTTTGGTGTCTGTTCCATTCCATTGCGTTTGACTTCTCGGTATGGGAATTATGGGGAGCATTACGCTACGGCGCTAAACTGGTTCTGGTGCCGCACGCGATTGCTCGTTCCCCTCAAGAGCTGCATCAATTCGTGTGTCAGCACGGAATCACCGTGTTGAATCAGACGCCGAGCGCCTTCAAAGCCTTTATTGCCAGTTATGTAGACAATCCATTACCGGACCAGTTGCGTTATATCATCTTTGGGGGAGAAGCCCTTGAACCGGGTATGTTGCGACCGTGGTATCGCCTGCGTGAAGAGACATCACCGCAGTTGGTGAATATGTACGGTATCACGGAGACAACGGTTCATGTGACTTATCGGGAATTGAATTCGCATGATGTGGAACGGATAACCAGTCCTATTGGTGCGCGTATTCCGGATTTAACCCTCTATCTGTTGGATAAATACGGTCAGCCGGCGCCGTTAGGGGTAACCGGTGAATTGTATGTCGGGGGGGCTGGTGTAGCACGGGGTTATCTGAATCGTCCAGAGCTGACGGAGGAACGTTTCCTGATTGATCCGTTTAGTGATCAATCGGATGCTCGCATGTATCGTACCGGAGATTTAGCTCGTTATCTGCCGGAGGGGGATTTGGTGTTTGTGGGTCGAAACGACCAGCAGGTAAAAATCCGCGGCTTCCGCATTGAACCGGGTGAAATTGAGGCTCGATTAGTGGAGCACCCGGCGGTGAGAGAATCGTTGGTGTTGGCATTGGGGCAAGGGCAGGATAAGCGTCTGGTTGCTTATGTCGTGGCGCCAGCGGATGAGGGGCTGGCGAATAGCCTGCGTAGCCATCTGAGCGCCATGTTACCGGATTATATGGTGCCAACGGCCTTTGTGCGTCTGGATGCATTTCCGCTAACGCCGAATGGTAAATTGGATCGTCGGGCCTTGCCGGCACCGGATGGCGAAGCGTTTGCCCGTCAGGTTTATGAAGCGCCTCAAGGGAAAACGGAAATCGCATTGGCGACCATTTGGCGTGATTTGTTAGGTATTGAACGGATTAGCCGGCACGATAGCTTCTTCGCATTGGGAGGCCACTCTCTGCTGGCGGTACGGATGATTGAGCGTCTGCGTCACCTGGGGCTGACACTGGCGGTGCGTGACTTGTTCCAGTCGCCAGTGTTATCTGAACTGTCACAGACATTGAAGCAGCACCGGGCCGTGATGGTGCCGCCGAATGTCATTACGCCAGCGACGACGACACTCACGCCGGGGATGTTGCCGCTGGTAGATCTGACGCAAGCTGACATTGACTGTCTCATCGGGCAAGTGCCGGGTGGAATGGCTAATATTCAGGATATCTATGCCTTGTCGCCGTTGCAGGACGGTATTTTGTTCCACCACTTACTGGCAAACGAAGGTGATCCGTATCTGGTGGTCAGCCAGATGGTGTTTGCTGATCGCGCTTTGCTAGATCGTTATTTGGCGGCGGTGCAACAGGTGATTGAACGTCACGATATCCTACGGACCGCTTTTCTCTGGCAGGGATTATCTGTGCCGGTTCAGGTAGTCTGGCGTCAGGCGCCTTTATCGGTCATTGAATTGACGCTCGACCCGGCTGATGGGGAGATTTGTGATCAGTTGATTCAACGTTTTAATCCCCGTCATTATCGTCTTGACCTGAATCAGGCTCCATTGTTGCGGTTTGTGGTAGCGCAGGAAACTGATGGCCGCTGGCGAGTATTGCAATTGCAGCACCACCTGATTGGCGACCATACGACGATGGAGGTCATGAACCAAGAGATTCAAGCGTATCTTATCGGACAAGAGAATAGCCTGCCGGTTCCGGCGCCTTTCCGTAATTTGATTGCTCAGGCACGGTTGGGGGTTAATCAGGCAGAGTATATCCGCTTCTTTACCGACATGCTGGCTGAGGTGGATGAACCCACGTTACCCTTTGGATTGACGGAGGTGCATCGTAATGGCTTGCAGATGACGGAATCACACCAAATGTTATCTCAGGTGTTGAATGATCGTCTGCGCAGTCAGGCGAGACGTCTGGGCGTCAGTTTGGCAACTTTGTGTCATTTGGCCTGGGCACAGGTGTTGTCGCATACCAGTGGTCAGGAGAAAGTGGTATTCGGCACCGTGCTATTTGGGCGCATGGCGGCGGGGGAAGGCGCTGATAGTGGCATGGGGCTATTTATTAATACCTTGCCGTTGCGGCTGGATATCGATGATACCCCGGTACAGGACAGTGTACGGGCAGCACACGCCCGATTAGCCGAATTGTTAGATTATGAGCATGCCTCATTAGCATTAGCCCAGCGTTGCAGCAGGGTACAGGGTGAAATACCACTCTTTAGTGCTTTGTTGAACTATCGGCATAACTCATTGGCGGTGGTTTCGGATGGAACCATGAGTGGTATCGAATTTTTTGGTGGACAAGAGAGTAGTAACTATCCGTTTTCCTTGTCGGTGGAGGATTTTGGTGATGCTCTGGGGTTAACGGCTGAAGTTGTCCAGCCGTATGAGCCGGAACGAGTATGTGGATATATGCGGCAGGCGCTGGAAAGTCTGGTGGAGGCGCTTGAGTCGGCTCCGGAGACACCGGTACGGACACTCGGCATTTTGCCTGAGGATGAACGCGCGTTATTGCTGGAAACTTGGAACGCCACGGAAACCCCGTACCCTGGCTCGTTATGTATTCATCAGTTGTTTGAACAACAGGCCGCGCAGGTCCCGAATGCTACGGCATTAGAATATCAAGAACAGATCCTCAGTTATGCGGAACTGAATACCCGAGCCAACCGGCTGGCTCATCAACTGATTGCATTGGGCGTCACACCGGACCGGCGGGTCGCGATTTGCGTAGAACGCTCCCCGATGATGGTGGTGGCATTGCTGGCGGTGCTGAAAGCCGGCGGGGCTTATGTGCCGCTGGATTCCTCTTATCCGCAGGAACGTCTGGCGTATATCCTGAATGATAGCGCCCCATCAGTGGTGCTGGTTGATGAAGCCGGCCGGGCGGCGCTGGGTGAACAGGCGCTGGTGGAACTGACGGTACTGGACCCGAATATTCAGCCGGATCAGCCCGACAGCAACCCGCAAGTTCCGGCGTTGACGCCACAGCATCTGGCCTATGTGATTTACACCTCCGGCTCAACCGGACAGCCGAAAGGGGTGATGGTGGAACATCAGGCGATTTACCAACGTTATCTGGGCTTTAATGAGACCTATGCGATCACCGCGCAAGACCGGATATTGCAATTTGCCGCTTTCGCGTTTGATATTTCAGTGGAAGATTTTTTCTCGTCATTATGCAATGGGGCCACGTTGGTTATCCGTGATGATAGCTGGCTGGCTTCAATGCCGGCATTTATTGCCTTAACCCGACAATATCGTATTACGGTGATGTCGCTGCCGACGCTATTCTGGTCTGAACTGACGGCCAGAGATCCCGGATTGCCGCTGCCGGATTGTCTCCGTCTCATCATCATTGGGGGGGAGGCGGTGAAAAAGAGCGCCGTTCAGAACTGGTTTAGGCAAGCGGGCCACCGACCCCGGTTATTGAATGGTTATGGTCCGACGGAAAACACTGTGACGGTGACCTATAAGAACGTGTTATCCCCGGAAGATGCCCGTTCTATCGGCCGGCCGGTTAAAAATGCCCGTATCTACCTATTGGACAAGAAGGGGCAACCAGTTCCATTGGGTGGTATTGGCGAAATGTATATTGGCGGCGTGGGGGTGGCGCGGGGTTATCTCAACCAGCCGGCGTTGAGCGCGGAACGTTTTATGCCGGACCCTTTTAGCCCGCTATCCGGTGAGCGGATGTATCGTTCCGGGGATTTGGCCCGCTATTTACCGGACGGTGACTTGGAATTTCTGGGGCGTAACGATGAGCAGGTTAAAATTCGGGGATTCCGGATTGAATTGGGGGAAATTGAAACCCGGTTAATGGAGCATCCGGCAGTACAAGAGGCGGCAGTACTGGCGCTGGATGATGGGCAGGACAAGCGGCTGGTTGCCTATGTGGCGGCGCAAGCAGATGATGAATTGGTTAATAGCTTACGTACCCATTTGAGTGCTATTTTGCCCGGCTACATGATACCGGCGGCTTTTGTACGCCTGGATACCTTCCCGTCGACGCCGAACGGCAAGCTGGATCGCCGAGCGTTGCCTGCGCTGGGGGCGGAAGCCTTTGCCCATCAGATTTATGAAGCGCCGCAAGGGGAGATGGAAACAGCATTGGTGACTATCTGGCATGAGTTACTTGGCGTTGAGCAGATAAGCCGACATGACAATTTCTTTGCCTTGGGGGGGCATTCGTTGTTGGCGGTACGGATGATCAACCGGATAGCTGCTTTCGGCATCGAGCTGCCATTAACCACCCTGTTTAAATCCCCTTCGTTAAAGGCATTTGCTGAAGTCATGCAGGCCCGGAAGGGGCAACCGGATACTATCCTGCCAGCCATCGTGCCGATATCTCGCGAAGGAGAATTACCGTTATCATTTGCTCAACAGCGCTTGTGGTTCCTGGCACAGCTTGAGGGCGTTAGTGAAACTTATCATATCCCGATGGCCCTGCGTTTGAGTGGGCAATTGGATATCATGGCCTGGCAGAAGGCGCTGGATACCTTATTCGCCCGTCATGAAGCGTTACGCTCTGTCTTTGTCTCTATTGATGGTCAACCGCAAGTGCGGTTGTTGGCGCCGAATAGCAGCTTACTGTTATCTCAATATGATCTACGTGGGCTCCCGGATGCTGATGGAGTTCTTGAGCGGTTGAGTGTGGAAGAAGCCCATGCGTCATTTGACCTTGACAGCGGCCCGCTTATCCGCGCCTGTCTTATCCGGATCGCTGATGACGAATATCAGTTTTTGCTAACTCAGCATCATATTATTTCCGATGGCTGGTCTGCCAATGTGCTGATACAGGAACTGAACACGCTCTATACGGCGTTTATAGACGGACAATCCGATCCGTTGCCGCCGTTAGCGATTCAGTACCCGGATTACGCCGCCTGGCAGCGTCAGTGGCTGTCGGCTGAGCGAATTCAGGTTCAGTCTGACTATTGGCGTACAATGTTGTCTGACGCGCCGGTTCTGTTGGATTTGCCGACAGATCGGCCTCGTCCGCCGGAGCAGTCGTTTGCCGGACAGACCGTGCCGATTAACTTGGATGCGGCGTTAACAACGGCCCTGAAACGCCTGAGCGAGCAGCAGGGCGTCACCTTATTCATGACGCTGTTGTCAGCCTGGGCGGTGGTTCTGTCGCGCTTGTCAGGTCAGGAAGATGTGGTGATTGGTACCCCGAGTGCAGGCCGTAATCGTCAGGAAGTAGAGTCGTTGATTGGCTTCTTTGTCAATACGTTGGCATTGCGTATGGATTTATCGGGTGAACTGACCGTGACCGAGTTGCTGGCGCGAGCCCGGCAAATCGCATTGACGGCGCAGGAGCATCAGGACTTACCGTTTGAACAGGTGGTGGAAATCGTGCAACCGCCGCGCCGGTTGGCACATAGCCCGCTATTCCAGGTGATGTTTGCCTGGCAGAACAATGAGAGCACGGAATGGGGATTGCCGGGGCTGGTGGTGTCGCCGGTTGATCAAGCCATTGATGTTGTTAGGTTTGATCTTGAATTGAACCTGCTAGAAGAGGAAGGCAGGATTGTGGGGGCGTTGAGTTATGCCACGGCTCTATTTGATCCAGCGACAATGGAACGGCAAGTGGGATATCTGCATGCGGTACTGCAAGCGATGGTGGCTAACCCTCAACAATCGGTCGGAGAAATTGATCTCCTGTCCCCAACCGAGCGCAGGTTGTTGCTGGAAACCTGGAACGCCACGGCCGCCGCCTATCCTGAGACATTATGCGTTCATCAACTGTTTGAACAGCAGGTAGAGAAAACCCCTGACGCGACAGCCTTAGTGTATGAAGAGCAGGCCCTCAGTTACGCGGAATTAAATGCCCGCGCTAACCGGTTGGCTCATCAGCTTATTGCGTTGGGCGTAGAACCGGATCAACGAGTGGCGATTTGCGTATCACGTTCGCCGGCAATGGTGGTGGGGATATTGGCAATATTGAAAGCCGGTGGCGCCTATGTACCGTTAGACCCGGTTTATACCGGGGAGCGTCTGGCGCATATTCTGACCGATGCCGCTCCGGTTATTTTGCTGGCGGATAACGCCGGGCGTGCAGCGTTGGGTGAGAAGGCACTGGCAGCACTCACTGTAATTGACCCGAATACATTGCTCAACCCGCGGGACGACAACCCGCAAATACCTGCGCTAACTTCACGACATCTGGCGTATGTTATTTACACCTCGGGTTCGACCGGGACACCGAAAGGCGTGATGTTGGAACATCGTGGCGTCTGCAACTACCTGTTATGGGCGCGGAGTGACTACCTCACTGAAAGACAATTCAATAGTATCGTTTCGTCATCGATAGCCTTTGATGCTACGGTCACCAGTCTTTACCTGCCCTTACTGTGCGGCGGTAAGATCCATTTGCTCCGTGACGGGCAGGAGCTGGTTGAATTGCTCCCTGCGTTGTTGTCAATGGAATCAGGCGCTTTGGTTAAAATTACTCCTGGTCATCTTGCGGCAATGGGGCAGAAATTGAAAACCGTAGGACGAAAATGTCCCGCTCACTGCTTCATCGTGGGTGGAGAGGCGCTGCCCGGTTCCACTGTTGCACTTTGGCGAACATTATCGCCTGGATCACGCATCATCAACGAGTACGGCCCAACCGAAACCGTCGTGGGTTGTACGGTGTTTGATATCAATCATTCGAGCTGTTTTGCCGATAACGTACCGATTGGCCGCCCAATCGCCAATACTCAAATTTATATTCTCGATACCCACGGGGAACCGGTCCCAATGGGTGTCACGGGTGAACTTTACATTGGGGGAGTCGCTGTCGCTCGTGGCTATCTGAATCGGCCAGAATTGACGGCTGAACGTTTCCTGATAGATCCGTTTAGTGATCAACCGGGCGCTCGTATGTACCGTACCGGGGATTTAGCCCGCTACCTGCCGGATGGTAATCTGGAATTCCTGGGCCGTAACGACCAGCAGGTTAAAGTCCGCGGTTTCCGCATTGAACCGGGGGAAATTGAAACACGTTTGGTAGAGCACTCGGCGGTGCGTGAGGCGGCGGTGCTGACGCTGGGGGATGGGCCAGATAAACGTTTGGTTGCTTATGTGGTAGCGCCAGTGGATGACGGATTGGTGAATAGTTTGCGCACTCACTTGAGTAAAATGTTGCCTGACTACATGGTGCCGTCAGCCTTTGTGCGGCTGGATGCTTTCCCGCTAACGCCGAATGGTAAACTGGATCGTCGGGCGCTACCGGCGCCGGACGGCGAGGCGTTTGCCCGTCAGGTTTATGCAGCGCCTCAAGGGAAAACAGAAATCGCATTGGCGGCTATCTGGCATGAGTTGCTAGGAATAGAACAGATTAGCCGATACGATAGCTTCTTTGCGCTGGGCGGCCATTCTCTGCTTGCGGTGAGAATGATTGAACGTCTGCGTCACTTGGGGTTGACACTGGCGGTGCGTGACCTGTTCCAGTCGCCGGTGTTATATGAACTGGCCCAAACATTAGGGCAATATCGGGCTGTGGCGGTGCCGCCGAATGTGATTACGTCAGCGACGACAACACTTACGCCGGCGATGTTGCCGCTGGTAGATCTGACCCAAGCTGACATTGACTGTATCATCGGGCAAGTGCCGGGCGGGATGGCCAATATTCAGGATATTTATGCCCTGTCGCCGTTGCAGGATGGCATTTTGTTCCACCATCTGTTGGCGAGTGAAGGTGATCCGTATCTGTTGACGGGGCAAATGGCTTTTGCTGACCGGGCGCTGTTGGATCGTTATCTGGCGGCGGTTCAATGGATAATTGATCGGCACGATATTCTGCGTACCGCTTTCCTCTGGCAGGGATTGTCAGTCCCGGCGCAGGTGGTCTGGCGCCAGGCCGCCTTATCGGTGACGGAACTGATACTAAATCCGGCTGACGGCCCGATCAGTGAGCAGTTAACCCGGCGTTTTGATCCGCGGCGGCATCGTCTCGACCTGAGCGAAGCACCGCTGTTGCGTTTTGTCATCGCTCAGGACACGGATGGTCGTTGGTTGTTACTGGAATTGCAGCATCACTTAATCGGCGACCATGAAGCGCTGGAAGTGATGCACCGTGAAGTGCAGGCGTATCTGACCGGTCAGGAAAAGAGCCTGCCTGCGCCGACGCCTTTCCGCAATCTGGTGGCTCAGGTTCGGTTGGGCATGAGTCAGGCAGAGCACAGCCGTTTCTTTACCGAGATGCTGGCGGAGGTCGATGAACCGACTCTGCCGTTTGGTTTGACGGAAGTACATTGTGATGGCTCGCAGGTGACGGAAGTTCACCGGATGTTGCCGGCCGGGTTAAATGACCGTTTGCGTCATCAGGCGAGATATTTGGGCGTCAGTCTGGCGGCCTTGTGTCATCTGGCCTGGGCACAGGTGTTGGCGCGTACCAGTGGTCAGAAGAATGTCGTGTTTGGCACGGTATTGTTTGGACGTATGCAGGCCGGGGAAGGGGCAGACAACAGTATGGGGCTGTTTATAAATACTCTGCCATTGCGGCTGGATATTGATGAGACCCCGGTACGAGACAGTGTGCAGGCAGCCCATGCCCGACTGGCCGGATTACTGGAACATGAGTACGCGTCACTGGCATTGGCTCAGCGTTGCAGCGGCGTGCAGGGTGAGATCCCTCTCTTTAACAGCTTGCTGAACTATCGGCACAATACGTTGCCGGTAATGTCAGATGAATTAATAAGCGGTATTGAATTTCTTGGCGCGCAGGAACGGACTAACTATCCGTTAATGCTGTCGGTGGAGGATTTTGGCGAATCCTTGGGGTTGACGGCGCAGGTCGTGCAGCCGCTTGATCCGGAAAGCCTATGCGGTTATATGCAGCAGGCGCTGGAGAGCCTGGTGACAGCGTTGGAACAGGCCCCAGACATGCCGGTTAGGGCATTGGAAATCTTGCCGGAAGCGGAACGTACTTTGCTGTTGGAAACTTGGAACGCCACGGAAGCCGCCTATCCTGAGCAGTTATGTATTCATCAACTGTTTGAACAACAGGTAGAGCAAACGCCTGACGCGACAGCGTTAGTGTATGAAGAGCAGGTCTTCAGTTATGCCGAATTAAATGCCCGCGCTAACCGGCTGGCTCATCAGCTTATTGCACTCGGCGTAGTGCCTGACCAGCGAGTGGCGATTTGTGCGGCGCGTTCACCGGCAATGGTGGTGGGATTGCTGGCGGTAATGAAAGCGGGTGGGGCGTATGTGCCGCTAGACCCGGCTTATCCGGGCCCGCGTCTGGCGCATATTTTGCATGATGCCGCCCCAGCCGTGGTGCTGGCGGATAAGGCCGGCTGGTCTGCATTGGGCGAGAAAGCGCTGACCGGACTCGTGGTGCTGGACCCGAATACCTTGCCTGAACAGCCGGACAGTAATCCATCGGTACCTGTGCTGACTTCCCAACATTTGGCCTATGTAATTTATACCTCCGGCTCCACGGGAGTACCTAAAGGGGTGATGATTGAGCACCGCAATACGGTTAACTTCCTGCACTGGGCGCAGCAGGCTTTTGAAACGGAAGCGATCCGTAAGGTGCTTTTCTCAACGTCGATGAATTTCGACCTGTCGATTTTTGAATGTTTTATGCCGTTGTCGCGTGGCGCGGCGATTTATCTGGTGGAGGATGCGCTGTCATTGATGCAGCATGCCCTGCCGGTGACCTTGATCAACTCTGTGCCGTCTGCAATGAAACCGTTATTGCAGGCGCAGGCGCTGATGGCGTCGGTTCATACGGTTAATCTGGCGGGGGAACCGCTTAAGGGCGCGTTAATTAAACAAATTTTCCAGGAAACACAAATAGAGCGGTTATGCAATCTCTATGGGCCTTCTGAAACGACAACCTATTCTGCCTGGTTGCCGATACAGCGGGGTGACCGGATTATTGAAAGTATTGGGCGTCCGATAGCCAACACCGGCCTTTACTTACTGGACGCGTATGGTCAACCGGTTCCGTTGGGCGTGGCGGGGGAAATTTATATCGGAGGCGCGGGTGTGGCGCGTGGCTACCTCAATCGCCCTGACTTGACGGCGGAACGTTTCCTGATTGATCCGTTTAGTGATGAACCGGATGCCCGCATGTACCGTACCGGGGATTTAGCCCGTTACCTGCCGGACGGCAATCTGGAATTTCTGGGCCGTAATGACCAGCAGGTTAAAATTCGCGGTTTCCGCATTGAACCGGGGGAAATTGAGGCCCGGTTGGCGGAACACCTGGCGGTGAGTGAATCGGTGGTATTGGCGCAGGGGGAAGGGCAGGAGAAACGGCTGGTGGCCTATGTGGTAGCGGAAGCTCATGAAGGGTTGATCAATCGCTTACGTGAACATCTGGGCGCTCAGTTGCCTGATTACATGGTACCGACGGCCTTTGTACGGCTGGATGCGCTGCCATTGACGCCGAACGGTAAACTGGATCGTCAAGCGCTACCGGCACCGGATAGTGAAGCCGTTGCCCGTCAGGTTTACGAAGCGCCTCAAGGGGAAATGGAAATCGCGCTGGCGGCGATTTGGCGTGAAGTCTTGGGCGTTGAACAGATCAGTCGGCATGACAATTTCTTTGCACTGGGCGGCCATTCATTGCTGGCGGTGCGGGTAATGAACCGGGTAGCCGCTTTAGGCGTCGAACTGCCGCTGACTACCTTGTTTAAGTCCCCTTCATTGAGGGCATTTGCTGAGGCCATGCAGACTCGGACTGGTCAACCGGATAATATTTTGCCGATATCCCGCGAGGGGGCGTTACCGTTGTCATTTGCGCAGCAGCGCTTATGGTTCCTGGCGCAGCTTGATGGAGTCAGTGAAACTTATCATATCCCGATGGTCCTGCGCCTGTCTGGTCAACTGGATATCGCGGCCTGGCAAAAGGCGCTGGATACCCTATTTGCCCGTCATGAAGCATTGCGTTCTGTCTTTGTTTCTATTGATGGTCAGCCACAAGTGCGGTTGTTGGAACCGGATAGCGGCTTATTGTTATCTCAGTATGACCTGCGCGGCGTTCCGGATGCTGATGAGGTCCTTGAACGTCTGAGTACAGAGGAGGCCCACGCATCATTTGACCTTGAAAGCGGCCCGCTTATCCGTGCGGCTCTCATCTGGCTCACCGATGACGAATATCAATTTTTGCTGACGTTGCATCACATTATTTCCGATGGCTGGTCTGCCAATATATTGATGCAGGAACTGAACGCGCTCTATACCGCGTTTATAGCCGGGCAACCGGCTTCGTTGCCGCCATTGGCGATTCAATACCCGGATTATGCCGCCTGGCAGCGTCAGTGGTTGTCGGCTGAACGGGTTCAGGTTCAATCCGACTATTGGCGCGCCATGTTGGCTGACGCGCCGGTTCTGTTGGATCTGCCGACAGATCGATCTCGCCCGCCGGAGCAGTCGTTTGCCGGAGATGCTGTGCCGGTTAACTTAGACGTGGAATTAACGGCAGCCCTTAAGCGCCTGAGTGAGCAGCAGGGCGTCACCTTATTCATGACGCTGTTGTCAGCTTGGGCAGTGGTTCTGTCACGTTTGTCAGGTCAGGACGATGTGGTGATTGGCACGCCGAGCGCAGGCCGTGGTCGTCAGGAAGTGGAACCGTTGATTGGCTTCTTTGTCAATACGTTGGCGTTGCGCATGGATTTATTGGGTGAGCTGACTGTGAGTGAGTTGCTAGCGCGAGTCCGACAAACCGCATTGACGGCGCAGGAGCATCAGGACTTACCGTTTGAACAGGTGGTAGAAATCCTGCAACCGCCGCGCCGGTTGGCGCACACCCCTCTGTTCCAGGTAATGTTTGCCTGGCAGAACAATGAAAACTCAGAATGGGCGTTACCGGGGCTGGCCGTCTCACCGGTCTATCAAGACTTGGATATTGTCAAGTTTGATCTTGAACTGGGCTTGTCGGAGGAGGAGGGCAGGATTGTTGGGGAGCTGAGTTATGCTACCGCCCTGTTTGATCCAGCAACAATGGAACGGCAGGTGGGATACCTGCATGCGGTGCTGCAAGCGATGGTGGTTAACCCTCAACAGCCGATCGGAAAAATTGATATCCTGGCCCCGGCGGAGCGCAAGCTATTGCTGGAAACTTGGAACGCGGCGGAAACCGTTTATCTTGATCAGTTATGTATCCATCAGCTGTTTGAACAACAGGTGGAGAAAACCCCGGAAGCTACGGCATTGGTATATCAAGAGCAAACGCTCAGTTATGCCGAATTAAATGCTCGAGCTAACCGGTTGGCCCATCAGCTTATCGTATTGGGCGTCGTACCTGACCAACCGGTAGCAATTTGTGTGTCGCGTTCACCGGTCATGGTGGTGTCGTTGTTGGCGGTATTGAAAGCCGGTGGCGCCTATGTGCCGTTGGACCCAACTTATCCGTTAGAACGTTTGGCGTATATCCTAAATGATACGACTCCGTTAGTGGTGTTGGCTGATGCGGCTGGACGGGCGGCGCTGGGTGATGAAGCGTTGGCTGGGCTGACGGTACTTGACCCGAATACCTTGCCAAACCAGTCGGATCGCAACCCGCAGGTAGCTGCGTTAACGCCACAACACCTGATTTACATTATTTATACCTCCGGCTCGACCGGGCAGCCGAAAGGGGTGATGGTGGAACATCAGGCGCTGTATCAACGTCATTTGGGCTTTAATGAGACCTATGCGGTGACGGCGCAAGATAGGCTGTTGCAATTTGCTTCTTTTGCGTTTGACGTTTCGGTGGAGGAATGTTTCTCGACATTATGCAATGGCGCCACGTTGGTCATGCGTGATGACAGTTGGCTGGCGTCGATGTCGGCGTTTATTGGCTTAGCCCGACAGCACCGTATCACAGTGATGTCTCTGCCGGCGTTATTCTGGTCCGAACTGATTGCCAGAGACAACAAGGCATTACCGCTGCCGGATTGTCTTCGACTCATTATTATTGGTGGAGAAGCGGTTAAGAAGAGCGCCATTCAGGATTGGTTTGTGCGAGAAGTCCACCGCCCCCGATTGTTGAACGCCTATGGCCCGACGGAAAATACCGTAACGGCGACTTGTAAGGAGGTTTTATCCCCAGCCGATGATTGCTCTATCGGCCGACCGCTTAAAAATACCTGCGTTTACCTGCTGGATAAATACGGTCAGTTAGTCCCATTAGGCGGCGTTGGCGAAATGTATATTGGCGGCGTGGGGGTGGCACGCGGCTACCTTAACCTGCCGGAATTGAGCGCGGAACGTTTTATACCTGATCCTTTTAGTCCGGTCCCCGGCGCACGGATGTATGTTACTGGCGATTTGGCCCGCTATTTACCGGATGGCAGCTTGGAGTTTCTAGGTCGTAACGACCATCAGGTCAAAATTCGCGGCTTCCGGGTTGAGCTGGGGGAAATTGAAAGCCGACTGGAAGAACACCCGGCGGTGCAAGAAGCCGCAGTGGTGGTATGGGAAGATGAGCAAGGCAAACGGCTGGTCGCCTATGTGGCGGCAGAAGCGAATGAAGGGTTGGCAACCCGTTTGCGTGAATATTTGAGTGCAGTTTTACCTGACTATATGGTCCCGACCGCTTTTGTGCGGCTGGATACTTTACCGCAGACCCCAAATGGCAAGTTGGATCGCCGAGCATTGTCGGCGCCGGGGGAGGAGGCGTTTGCCCGCCAGATTTATGAAGCCCCGCAAGGGAAGATAGAAACAATGCTGGCGGCTGTCTGGCGTGAGTTGTTGGGTGTTGAGCAGATTAGTCGGCATGACAGCTTCTTTGCGTTGGGTGGTCATTCGCTGCTTGCGGTACGTATGATTGAACGATTGCGGCGTATCGGTCTGAGTGTATCGGTAAAAACGTTATTCCAGCATCCAACACTCTGTGTTCTGGCACAGTCTCTGGTTCAGCATAATGAAATTCAGGTGCCTGACAACTGTATTACACCGGAGACTACAGTGCTGACGCCGGCGATGTTGCCGCTGATTGATTTGACCCAGGCTGACATTGACCGCATCGTCGGGCAGGCGCCGGGCGGACTCGCCAATATTCAGGATATCTATGCGCTGTCGCCGTTGCAGGATGGCATTTTGTTCCACCATCTGTTGGCGAATGAAGGTGATCCGTATCTGTTGGTGGGGCAAATGGCTTTTGCTGACCGGGCGCTGTTAGATCGTTATTTGGCGGCGGTTCAATGGATAATTGATCGTCATGATATTCTGCGTACCGCTTTCCTCTGGCAAGGATTATCAGTGCCGGCGCAGGTGGTCTGGCGTCAGGCTCCATTATCGGTGACTGAGCTGACATTAAATCCGGCTGACGGCCCGGTCAGTGAGCAGTTAACCCGGCGTTTTGATCCGCGTCATCATCGTCTCGACCTGAGCGAAGCGCCGCTGTTGCGTTTTGTCATCGCTCAGGATACTGATGGTCGTTGGTTGTTACTGGAATTGCATCATCACTTGATCGGCGACCATGAAGCGCTGGAAGTGATGCACCGTGAAGTGCAGGCGTATCTGACCGGTCAGGAAGAGAGCCTGCCTGTGCCGACGCCTTTCCGCAATCTGGTGGCTCAGGTCCGGTTGGGAGTGAGTCAGGAAGAGCACAGCCGTTTCTTTACCGACATGCTGGCGGAGGTCGATGAACCGACTCTGCCGTTTGGTTTGACAGAGGTGCATCGTGATGGTTCGCAAGTGACGGAAGCTCATCGGATGTTGCCGGCCGGGTTAAATGACCGTTTGCGCCATCAGGCGAGACATTTGGGCGTCAGTCTGGCGGCGTTGTGTCATCTGGCCTGGGCGCAGGTGTTGTCGCGTACCAGTGGTCAGCAGAATGTCGTGTTTGGCACGGTGCTGTTTGGACGGATGCAGGCCGGGGAAGGGTCTGACAGCGGCATGGGGTTGTTTATTAATACTCTGCCATTGCGGTTGGACATTGATGAGACCCCGGTACGAGACAGTGTGCATGCCGCTCATACCCGATTGGCCGGATTATTAGCGCATGAACATGCGTCACTGGCGCTGGCGCAGCGTTGCAGTAGTGTTGCTAGTGGTACGCCGCTCTTTAACGCATTATTAAACTACCGGCATAACCTGTCTCTGGTAACGCCGGATGAAACAATGAAGGGCATTGAATCCTTAGGTGGACAGGAACGGACTAACTATCCGTTTACCCTATCAGTGGAGGATTTTGGCGATGCTCTGGGGTTAACGGCTCAAATTGTTCAGCCGCTTGATCCGGACCGTATATGCGGTTATATGCAGCAGGCGCTGGAAAGTCTGGCGGAAGCACTTGAACGGCAGCCTGAGACACCGGTGCGGGCATTAAATATTTTGCCTGAAGCGGAGCGAAAACTGTTGCTGGAAATGTGGAATACCACTGAAACCACCTATCCTGAAACGTTATGTATTCATCAGTTGTTTGAACAACAGGTGGAGAAAACCCCTGACGCGATAGCGTTAGTGTATGACGAACAGACACTCAGTTATGCCGAATTAAATGCCCGCGCTAACCGGTTGGCTCGTCAGCTCATTGAACAAGGGGTGTATTCCGGTGATTATGTTGCGCTCTTGCTAACGCGTTCGATGGAACTGGTGGTAGCCCAATTAGCGATTCTCAAAGCTGGCGCCGTTTATGTGCCGATTGATCCTAGCATGCCGGATGAGCGGAAAAACTGGCTGATCAATGATTGTTCAGCCAAGTTGTTGCTTATCGATATGCGGGCGGATATTCCGGCTAACTTGACTGTGCCGCTGCTTCGTCTCTTGGGTGAGGCAGATACGGTCCACGGGGAAGATCGCCGCAACCTTGACTTACCGCGTTCCAGCACCGAGTTAGCGTATATCATGTACACCTCCGGTTCTACCGGCACGCCTAAAGGGGTTTTGGTACCGCATCGTGCGGTAGTTCGGTTGGTTGTTAATAATGGCTATGCAGCAATTGGGCCGGAGGATCGGGTAGCCTTTGCCGCTAATCCGGCGTTTGATGCCAGTACGTTTGAAGTCTGGGCGCCATTGCTCAATGGTGGCGCGTTAGTGGTGATCGATCACGCCACTTTGTTGACGCCGCAGGCGTTTGTACAGACTCTACGGGATCAGCGAATGACCGTTCTGTGGTTGAGTGCCGGATTGTTTAACCAGTTGGCGGCGGAGCTGTCTCCGGTTCTTCCACAGATAAAGTTCCTGATTGTCGGCGGAGATGCCCTTGATCCCCATGTTATCGGTCGGGTACTGAACACGAATCCGCCACAACAGCTATTAAATGGCTATGGGCCGACTGAAGGCGCTACTTTTACGACCACATACCGTATCACTGCATTAACATCGGGAGCCGCCCGCATTCCTATCGGCCGGCCGGTAGCCAATACGCGGGTTTATCTGTTGGATAAGTATGGTCAGCCGGTGCCGTTGGGGGTGACCGGAGAGATTTATGTGGGGGGCGATGGGGTAGCCTGTGGTTATCTTAATCGGCCTGAATTAACTGCCGAACGTTTCCTTATTGATCCGTTCAGCGATCGACCGGATGCCCGCCTGTACCGCACCGGAGATTTGGCGCGTTATCTGCCTGACGGCAATCTGGAATTCCTCGGTCGTAATGACCAGCAGGTTAAAATCCGTGGCTTCCGCATTGAACCGGGTGAAATTGAGGCTCGATTGGTAGAACACCCGGCAGTAAGTGAATCGGTGGTATTGGCATTGGGGCAAGGGCAGGATAAGCATCTGGTTGCTTATGTCGTGGCGCCAGAGGATGAGGGGCTGGCGAATAGCCTGCGTACCTACCTAAGCGCTATTTTACCGGATTATATGGTGCCAATGGCCTTTGTGCGGCTGGACGCGTTTCCGCTAACGCCGAATGGTAAATTGGATCGTCGAGCCCTGCCGACGCCAGACGGCGAGGCTTTTGCCCGTCAGATTTATGAAGCGCCGCAAGGGGAAACGGAAATAGCTTTGGCGGCGATTTGGCGTGAAGTCTTGGGCGTTGAACAGATCAGTCGACATGATAATTTCTTTGCCTTGGGCGGTCACTCGTTACTGGCGATGCGAGTGATGAATCGGGTGACTGCTTTAGGTATTGAACTGCCGCTGACTACCCTGTTTAAATCTCCATCATTAAGGGATTTTGCGGAGGCCATGCAGGCCCGGATGGGGCAGTCGGACACTCTGCTGCCGTCCATCCTGCCGATATCCCGTGAAGGGGAATTACCGTTGGCGTTTGCTCAACAGCGCCTGTGGTTCCTGACGCAGCTTGAGGGCGTTAGTGAAACTTATCATATCCCGATGGCCCTGCGTTTATCTGGTCAATTGGATATCGTGGCCTGGCAAAAGGCGCTGAATACCTTGTTTGCCCGTCATGAAGCGTTACGTTCTATCTTTATTTCTATTGATGGTCAGCCGTACGTGCGGTTGCTGGAACCGGATAACGGCTTACTGTTATCTCAATATGACCTGCGTAGGATTCCTGATGCTGATAGAGTCCTTGAGCGTTTGAGCGTGGAAGAGGCTCATGCGTCATTTGATCTTGAAAGCGGCCCGTTGATCCGCGCGGCTCTCATCCGGATCTCCGATGACGAATATCAGTTTTTGCTGACTTTGCACCACATTATTTCCGACGGCTGGTCTGCCAATGTGCTGATACAGGAACTGAACACGCTCTATATGGCGTTTATGGACGGACAACCCGATCCATTGCCGCCGTTGGCGATTCAATATCCGGATTATGCTGCCTGGCAGCGTCAGTGGTTGTCGGCTGAGCGTATTCAGGCTCAATCTGATTATTGGCGCGCCATGTTGGCTGACGCGCCGGTTCTGTTGGATTTGCCGACAGATCGGCCTCGTCCGCTGGAGCAGTCATTTGCCGGACAGGCCATGCTGGTTGATCTGGATGTGGAATTAACCACGGCTCTGAAACGTCTGAGTGAGGAGCAGGGCGTCACCTTATTCATGACGCTATTGTCAGCTTGGGCGGTGGTTCTGTCGCGTCTGTCGGGTCAGGAAGATATGGTGATCGGCACACCGAGTGCGGGTCGCAATCGTCAGGAAGTAGAACCATTGATTGGCTTCTTTGTCAATACGCTGGCGTTGCGCATAGATGTATCGGATGAGCTGACTGTAACCGAGTTGCTGGCGCGAATCCGGCAAACCGCATTGGCGGCGCAGGAGCATCAGGATTTACCGTTTGAACAGGTGGTGGAGATCGTACAACCGCCGCGCCGGTTGGCGCATACGCCGTTATTCCAGGTGATGTTCGCCTGGCAGAACAATGAAAGTACGGAATGGGGATTGCCGGGGCTGGCGGTGTCGCCGGTTGATCAAACCATTGATGTTGTTAAGTTTGATCTTGAATTGAACCTGCTAGAAGAGGAGGGCAGGATCGTGGGGGCGTTGAGTTATGCCACGGCCCTGTTTGATCCAGAGACTATGGAGCGGCAGGTGGAATATCTGCACACAGTGCTGCAAGCGATGGTGGCTAACCCTCAACAGTCGGTCAGGGAAATTGATCTCCTTTCTCCGGCGGAGCGCAAGTTGTTGCTGGAAACCTGGAACGCCACGGCAACCGCCTATCCTGAGAGGTTATGTATCCATCAGTTGTTTGAACAACAGGTAGAGAAAACCCCTGACGCGACAGCGTTAGTGTATGACGAACAGACACTCAGTTATGCCGAATTAAATGCCCGTGCTAATCGGCTGGCTCGTCAGCTCATTGAACAAGGGGTGTATTCCGGTGATTATGTTGCGCTCTTGCTAGCGCGCTCGATAGAACTAGTGGTAGCCCAATTAGCGATTCTCAAAGCCAGCGCTGTTTATGTGCCGATTGATCCTAGCGTGCCGGATGAGCGGAAAAACTGGCTGATCAGTGATTGTTCAGCCAAGTTGTTGCTTACCGATACGCGGGCGGATATTCCGGCTAACTTGACTGTGCCGCTGCTTCGTCTCTCGGATGAGGCAGATACGATCCACGAGGAAGATCGCCGCAACCTTGACTTACCGCGTTCCAGCACCGAGTTAGCGTATATCATGTACACCTCCGGTTCTACCGGCACGCCTAAAGGGGTTTTGGTGCCGCATCGTGCGGTGGTCCGGCTGGTTATTAATAATGGTTATGCGGAAATCGGACCGGATGATCGGGTCGCTTTTGCTGCTAATCCGGCGTTCGATGCCAGTACGTTTGAAGTCTGGGCGCCGTTGCTCAATGGTGGCGCGTTAGTGGTGATCGATCACGTAACTTTGTTGACGCCGCAGGCGTTTGTACAGACTCTACGGGATCAGCGAATGACCGTTCTGTGGTTGAGTGTCGGATTGTTTAACCAGTTGGCGGCGGAGCTGTCTCCGGTTCTTCCACAGATAAAGTTCCTGATTGTCGGCGGAGATGCCCTTGATCCCCATGTCATCGGCCAGGTACTGAACACCAGTCCACCGCAACAGCTATTAAATGGCTATGGGCCGAGTGAAGGCACCACCTTTACGGCAACATACCGTATCACTGCATTAGCGCCGGGAGCCGCCCGCATTCCTATCGGTCGGCCGGTAGCCAACACGCGGGTTTATCTGTTGGATGCGTATGGTCAGCCGGTGCCGTTAGGAGTGGTCGGTGAGATTTATGTTGGGGGCGATGGGGTGGCCTGTGGTTATCTTAACCAGCCAGAATTGACCGCTGAACGTTTCCTTGTTGATCCGTTCAGTGATCAACCGGATGCCCGCATGTACCGCACCGGAGATTTGGCGCGTTATCTGCCTGATGGCAATCTGGAATTCCTTGGCCGTAATGACCAGCAGGTTAAAATCCGTGGTTTCCGTATTGAACCGGAGGAAATTGAGATTCGGTTGGCAGAGTATCCAACGGTGCGTGAGGCGGTGGTGTTAGCACGAGGAGAAGGGCAAGAGAAACGGTTGGTGGCCTATGTGGCGGCACCTGCGGATAAGGAGCTGGTGAACAACTTGCGTGCTCATCTGAATGCTATTTTGCCTGACTATATGGTGCCGTCAGCTTTTGTGCGACTGGACGAGTTTCCATTGACGGCTAACGGTAAGTTGGATCATCAAGCGCTGCCGGCGCCGGACAATGACGCCTTTGTCCACCAAGTTTACGTTGCGCCCCAAGGAGAAACAGAAATCGCGCTGGCGGCGATTTGGCGTGAATTGCTGGGCATTGAGAAGATAAGCCGATATGACAGCTTTTTTGCCCTAGGGGGGCATTCGTTGCTCGCGATACGGATGGTTGAACGCCTGCGTCACTTGGGATTATCGCTGACGGCGCGTGATCTGTTCCAGTCGCCGATGCTGTCAGACCTGGCGAAAACATTGGGACAGCATCAGGCTGTGATAGTGCCGCCTAACGTCATCACTTCGGCAACTACGGCCCTGACGCCGGCGATGTTGCCGCTGATTGATTTGACTCAGGCTGACATTGACCGCATTGTCAGACAGGTGCCGGGCGGGGTGAGCAACATTCAGGATATCTATGCCCTGTCGCCGTTGCAGGACGGTATTTTGTTCCACCACTTACTGGCAAACGAAGGGGACCCTTATTTGTTAGCTGGTCAGATGGTCTTTGCTGATCGGACTCTACTGGACCGTTATCTGGCGGCGGTACAACAAGTTGTTGATCGCCACGATATTTTGCGTACCGCCTTTATCTGGCAAGAGTTGTCTGTGCCGGCTCAGGTCGTCTGGCGTCAGGCGCCTTTATCGGTCACTGAATTGACGTTAGACCCGGCGGATGGGCCGATTTGTGATCAGCTGATTCAACGCTTTAATCCCCGTCATTATCGTATTGAGCTGGATCAAGCGCCATTGTTGCGGTTTGTGGCGGCGCAGGAGACGGATGGTCGTTGGGTGGTACTGCAATTGCTGCATCACCTGATTGGCGACCATACCACGCTGGACGTGAT
The DNA here is from genome assembly GCF_018448925.1 of Photorhabdus akhurstii. Classification (GTDB taxonomy): domain Bacteria; phylum Pseudomonadota; class Gammaproteobacteria; order Enterobacterales; family Enterobacteriaceae; genus Photorhabdus; species Photorhabdus akhurstii. Next base: position 95,199 of record NZ_RCWE01000017.1, read on the forward strand.
GAACAGTGAGGTTCAGGCGTATCTTACTGAACGGGAGGAGAGTCTGACTTCCCCAGTCTCTTTCCGTAATTTAGTGGCTGAGGCCCGGTTGGGAATGAGTCAGGAGGAACATACCCGCTTCTTTACCGAGATGTTGGCGGCGGTGGACGAACCGACGCTGCCATTCGGATTGACGGAGGTGCATCGTGATGGTTCACAGGTGACGGAATCCTACTGGATGCTGGCGCCTGAACTGAATGACCGTCTGCGTGGTCAGGCCCGGCGTTTGGGGGTCAGTCTGGCGGCCTTGTGTCATTTGGCCTGGGCACAGGTGTTGTCACATACCAGCGATCAGGAGCAAGTGGTGTTCGGCACCGTGCTGTTTGGGCGGATGCAGGCAGGTGAAGGCGCTGACAATGGCATGGGGCTGTTTATCAATACCTTGCCGCTGCGGCTGGACATCGATGATACGCCGGTACGGGAGAGTGTGCTGGCCGCCCATGCCCGACTGGCCGGATTACTGGCGCATGAACATGCGTCACTGGCGTTGGCCCAGCGTTGCAGTGGCGTACAGGGAGAGATCCCCCTCTTTAGCAGCTTGCTGAACTATCGACACAATGCATTTTCGACAACGTTGGATGAACTTGTAAACGGCATTGAATTCCTTGATATGCAGGAGCGAACCAATTATCCGTTAGTGTTGTCGGTGGAGGATTTTGGCGAATCTTTGGGGGTAACTGTTCAAGTTGCCCAGCCATTTGAACCGGAGCGGGTATGTGGTTATATGCGGCAGGCATTGGAAAGCCTGGCGGAGGCACTGGAACAGACCCCGGAAACGCCGGTACGGACATTAAGCATTCTGCCGGAAGCGGAGCGTACACTGTTGCTGAAAAACTGGAACGCCACGGAAACCGCGTATCCTGAAGCATTGTGTATTCATCAATTGTTTGAACAACAAGTGGAGCAAACCCCGGATGCGATAGCATTGGTGTATGAAGATCAAACCCTCAGTTATGCGGAATTAAATGCCCGTGCTAACCGGCTGGCCCATCAACTTATTGCTCTGGGCGTCGAGCCGGACCAACGGGTAGCGATTTGCGTGTCACGTTCACCGGCAATGGTAGTGGGAATATTGGCAATACTGAAAGCCGGTGGCGCCTATGTGCCGTTGGACCCGGTTTATACTGGGGAGCGTTTGGCTCATATTCTGACTGATGCCGCTCCGGTTATTTTGCTGGCGGATAAAGCCGGACGTGCTGCGTTGGGTGAGAAGGCACTGGCAGAACGCACCGTACTTGACCCAAATGCATTGTTCAACCAGCGGGATGACAACCCGCAGATACCGGCACTCACTTCACGACATCTGGCGTATGTCATTTATACCTCGGGTTCGACAGGAACACCGAAAGGCGTGATGCTGGAACATCGTGGTGTCTGCAACTACCTGCTATGGGCGCGGAGTGATTACCTCACTGAAAGGCAATTCGATAGTATCGTTTCGTCATCGATAGCCTTTGATGCCACGGTCACTAGTCTTTACCTGCCTTTACTCTGTGGCGGCAAGATCCATTTGCTCCGTGACGGGCAAGAGCTGGTTGAATTGCTGCCTGCGTTGTTGTCAATGGAATCAGGCGCTTTGGTTAAAATTACTCCCGGTCATCTTTCGGCAATGGGGCAGAAATTGAAAACCGAGGGACGAAAATGTCTTGCTCACTGCTTTATCGTGGGTGGAGAGGCACTGCCTAGTTCCACTATTGCACTTTGGCGGACATTATCGCCTGGATCACGCATCATCAACGAGTACGGCCCAACCGAAACCGTCGTGGGTTGTACCGTGTTTGATGTCAATCACCCGAGCTGTTTTGCTGATAACGTACCGATTGGCCGCCCAATATCCAATACCCAAATTTATATTCTCGATACTTACGGGGAACCTGTCCCAATGGGTGTCACGGGTGAACTTTACATTGGGGGAGTCGCTGTTGCTCGTGGCTACCTGAATCGGCCGGAATTGACCGCTGAACGTTTCCTGATGGACCCGTTTAGTGATCAACCGGGCGCTCGTATGTACCGTACCGGGGATTTAGCCCGCTACCTGCCGGATGGCAACCTGGAATTCCTGGGCCGCAACGACCAGCAGGTTAAAGTCCGTGGTTTCCGCATTGAACCGGGGGAAATTGAAACACGTCTGATAGAGCATCCGGGGGTGCGTGAGGCGACGGTGTTGGCGCTGGGGGATGGGCAGGACAAACGGCTGGTTGCTTATGTCGTGGTACCAGCGGATGAGGGGCTGACCAATAACCTGCGTACCCACTTGAGTGTCGCTTTACCTGACTATATGGTGCCGTCAGCTTTTGTGCGTCTGGATGCTTTTCCGCTAACGCTGAACGGTAAATTGGACCGTCGGGCCTTGCCGGCTCCCGACAATGAGGCGTTTGCCCGTCAGAGTTATGAAGCGCCGCAAGGGGAAACGGAAATCGCATTGGCGGCTATCTGGCGTGAGTTGCTGGGGGCTGAACAAATAAGTCGGCATGACAACTTCTTCACGCTGGGGGGCCATTCACTGCTCGCCATGCGAATGATAAATCTTGCCGCCGGTCGGGGTTTGGTTTGCACATTGAATGCTGTGTTCCAATTTCCGGTGCTGACTGAACTGGCTGCGAAAATTACCTCAGATCTGTTGTCTCAGCCGCAAAACAGCGCTATATCGGTACGACTTGATGGAGCAGGGTTGCCGCTGTTCTTTGTGCCGAGTGGCATGGGTGATTACTCCTATGTCTTCGGGCTGGCTCGACATATTCCATCGGACCACCCGATTTATGCGCTGCCTTGGCCGTCTATTAACGAAAAACCGATGGCAACAATGGAGCAACAGGCGGCGAGAATGATCACCTTGATAAAGGCTGTTCAACCGGAAGGACCTTATCGGCTATGTGGTTACTCTTCTGGTGGAATATTGGCTTATGCTATTGCTCAGCAGCTTTTGAATGCGGGTGAAGCAGTCAATTTCCTTGGGTTGATTGATGTGCCTGCGCCTCATTATTTAGGGGAACAGATCATACAACCTAAATATCGGTTCTTTATTGAACTGGCTCGACAGACAGGGGAGGGGCACACGGAAGAGATTGCGGCGTTATACCGAAGAATCGATGAGTTGAATTTTGTGCAGTTTATTGAAGCGGCACAAGAATTGGCGTTATATCCTGCAAATCTGCATGCTGATGTGATCGCAAAACGTTGGGAGCAGATCGAACATTACGCGCAAATAGTTGCGAACTATGAGCCGCCAGCATTAGCAATAACGCTGCATCAGTTCTATGCGGTAGAACCTTCCCCTGCTATTTCTTTTATAGAGGATGAAACACCGGAGTCAGTGAACATGGAACCGTCATTGGGTTGGGCGCAGATAATAGCTGATACCTCGCTTGAGCTGATTGCGATACCGGGTAACCATTTTAGTTTATTGGAGGATGATGAGAATAAAACTGTTTTAGCTCAGGCTTTAAATAGGGCGTTGGAAATCAGTTGTGATGAGGAGACATCGTAATACAGATATAGTCAGGCGTTTTAAATAACTTAACCTTGATATGATAATCCGGTATATATTGTTTATACCGGATTATTTTTCTACTTATTCTTTTTCCCGAGGTATATGCGCATTAACAAAGCTTTTTACTGATAGCTTTATGACGGGCAGGTTTTAAACGGTTATTAAAAACCCTTGTTTTAACCTCCGATTTTAATCGTTATCAGGTTTTAACCGCTGTTTTTATCACTTTTATTATCTGATTTTTATTCAGTTTAATCATCATGGCATATCGTATTTTACATTTAATAAACATTAATCGTACCCGCTTTTTATCTTTGCTGAGGCTGTTTACGCTCAATCCTGAGCGATTTCTATAGGTTATTTTTCGCCTAAATTAGGCCAGTCAATGGCCTGATGGTATTAAAGATACCCCCTTATGTTTTTTCGGATAATCAACTCTCTGTTTAGAAGTTAAATCCTACCGTATTAACCGTTTTACCCTCCTTTTTATTGCGTTATGTTTATAACTTACTCAGTAAAATAACAGTGAGAAAATATTTTAATATCAACATGCCGAATAACATTATTTTACCTGCTGATTTCTTTTCAACTGTCTGTTAATGGTTAATGGACTTTTAATACCAGAAAATTACTATCCTTATAAAAAAGTATCTATTGAGTTAACTCTATATTTTTCTTTTATATAAATCTTTAATCTCTCTGTATACTCACTTTTAAATTATTATAGCAGGGAATAAATCTCTTTATTCACGCTGTAATTTTTAAAAAATGGGCATTAATGGGAGACCTACTTTTTAAATCCCCAGATGAATTAATTAGCGATAAAAAACGCTTGCATTCACTAATAACTGGAAATACAAGTAAAAAGAGAAAGTTAATCACGTTAAAAAAAATGGCATCGGTAAAACAACCATCATTCCTGGGTTTTTCCTATTTTTTAAAGCAAAAATGCATCTAATAGATGGTTTTGATTAAGCAGTTTTTATCAACCTAATGTTTTTTCGTTTCCTGATACGTAGTTAACTTCCCTGATTTTATTAAACTGATGTTTAAGTTTTCTCTTTTCCCTGTATTTAGTTCTTCAACTTTAAAACCTGAGCAGATAACCGGGATGATAATAATATTTAAACTCAATGCCTGATGATTTCATCATGTTTAATAATGCTAATCTAATCAATCTAAAGGTTTATCAATTTTCTTTAATGATTGTCTCTGTTTTTCGTAAACCCCTTACAGCCCATGTAAAACCGCTTATTTAAGCACATTAGCTTAATTCGGTTAATCTGGTTAAAGATTTTCACTCTTATTATTGGATTAACGCAGTCACTTTGTTAATCAATTCAAGACTGGTTTTTCCGAATGTTTTTTCTGCCAATGTCAATGTTGCGTCGAATTTTCTACCCGTTTTTAAAAAGTTTTAATCACCTGTTTTCACCGTTAATGATTAAAGTTTTTACCTGTTTTTTCATCACACACTGACTATTTTTCTCCCGATGTTAAAACGACACTGACAAACCCTAAACGCCTTTTTAATAACGGTTTTATCATATGCGGATAAAGCGTATCTCATCTTGCCTGAATGAGTGAAAACTTCTGACCCTCTGGCTTTCAAACGATATAAAAAACGCCACCCCACCTGATTTAATCTGAGCGAGCCTTAACATGGCGAAGTCAATAAAAAACGCTAAAACGAAAAATCAAAGACAGTAAAAACAGCGTTAAAACCACTGCCGGTGGTAGCAAAAAGCGATAAAAAAGAAGTTTCATGGCCATGAAAACGGTCAGTACACCTTTTTTCGTTTTATGATTAATGAAAACTCCACCGTGATAATCGAAGCGTTAAAAGTAAATACAGCCTAATATGGTGTCCGTTGCTTTCGTTTAATAAAATTCGGATGTTGGGTGAACGTAGCGGGTTAAAGGATTTGCGATTTATGTCACATTTATTAAGTTAATCAAATGGTCATCATACAAACAGACGGGACAACATAAGTTTTTTGTTATATGTTCCTGACTGGATATTAAACAAATGAACTGTTTAATTAGTTATCTTAACCAGACGCTTAAACAGCAATAGCATATCCCCGACGTTGCCTGTTTATACAGGTTATCAATAAGACTGTCAGCCACAGACTGCCAGCGCTTTCATCGTTTGATGTACTTTCACCCGAGGCGCTTTAACCTTTGGGGCAGCTTATGAGCTGCTCCCCTGGCCTGATAATGCGTTCAGTTAACCTTGTTATCTGATTGTTATTATCTGACCACGCAAGGTAAGTTCACTGGAACATGACAACCTGTTTCAATCAACAACGGAAAAAACATGGAAAACACCACCTATCAAATGAATGAAGGCTCACTGACTATCCCGGGCAACTGGCGGGATGAATCCATGAATGTCTTTGTGCTGCCGGACGACAGCGGCATCAATCTGGTGGTCAGCCGCACCCCGGTCCCCGCCGG
>NZ_RCWE01000018.1:0-46356 GCF_018448925.1 Photorhabdus akhurstii
TCAACATCGAGCGCAAGGGCATACAGGAATTACAGGCGGCGGGGCTCGTCGTTTCTGCCCACGGAGGCCAGCGTAAATCCGTTGCATCGACGGTGGCGGCCTGAGAAGTGGGAAGCCTCGCCGTTTACGGAGGGGAGCAGTCACTCAGGTTCTCTATCAGGAACTGGAGGCGAAATATCCCATGATGATCGAACGCCACGGATATCCTCGGTAATTGACCGCATTCATCTTGGCTTCGCTTGGCGAATATCAGAGCAGCCTCAAAAGCTTTCAACTGAGCTTCGATAACTATTTTACTATCCTCATTAAGATAAACTCGTGAATTCCCTGCCAGTATGCTTACGTTAGTTTCTCGCTGATTCATTTTCATCAATATCCTTTTCCAAGATGGATCGTATATATAAAAGATGACCACAAAGATTCATTAATTTTTGGATCAAGGGACTTTCTTAAAGAGTGGTTGATATAACGCATGGAAAATAAGGTGATCTTTAATAATTTCACATACGCTAAATACCGTTCTCTCTTACGGCCCCTGTTATAAAATAAGTATGTTTGATATCAGGCAAGGGTATAATTCCCATAAAAGAAGTTGGGTAAAGATTAACGTGTCTTTTTTATTAAAAAATAGATCTTCGTCTTGTTTAAATGTTTTTTCTTTTTAACCTTGCAACCGTGGTTCTAAGCCCGACCATCGGACATCATCTAGCTCTCAGCTTATCGGGTAATTCTGTCACACCAATACAAGGCTCTAATTGCCAAGTATGGATATATCCGAACTATTGTTGAGACAGCTAACTAAAATCCGTTATATCAAGGTAAATCTTCTCAGCAACATTAAGGAGGGGATTCTCGCTATTAATCCATCGGCGAAAAGTTTCACATGTGAAAACATAGCTACACCGACTGCCTCAGGAAAACTCAAAAATTGACGTTGTAGAAGTTATCGGGTTATTACCCTTATGAAAGAGGGCTTTATCCCTCCTGTCAGACCGCCGGCACAATACAGTATCGCAGCTAAAGCTGGTGGTTTTAGCCTTTCATTTGGAAGAATAAAATTATTTCAGGTTTGTCATGCTCAAACATCAACCTATTACACACAGCTCAACTTAATTCTTTCTCTTCGAATCACAGTTAGCTCTCCGCTCAACAAACACATTTAAAAAATCAATCACTTATCCTCTTGCTATCCGAATAAATCAGCATGGCTACCAACTCGATACAATATCAATTCAGTGTCCGTACGTCGATAAATCAGAAGTAAATCCAGCGCTCCATGACATTCCAAATAACCAATATAGTTACCGTTCAGGCGGTGTTCTTTATACTTTGGTGGTAATGGCTGGCCGGTTTGCAAAAGCGCAAGGGTTTTCATAATGATTTCTTGCGCTTTTTATTGTTGACGTACTTTTTGGCATCCTTTTTAAATCGGCTCTGATAAACGAAAATCAGCACTGTTACCAACCTAGATCACTTTTTAATTCATCAAGCGTGTTGGCACGGTGAACGCCTATCCCGTTCTCTAGATCATGAATTGCCTGTAACGTCTCGCTATTCGGTTGCAGCAACCCATCCGGTAGCCGACCTTCTGCGGCTAATCAATTAATAACCATGCGTATAACGGTAGACAAATCGAGTCCAAGTGCTTTGGCATTTGCCATCGCCGCCGCTTTGCAGGCTGGTGACACCCTGGCTCTGACAACAGTATCAGTCATAGTAAATGCTCCCTTTGTGTGTTTGATTAGAACACCGCAGCCTTTTTGTAGCCACACGTCAAAAGATTATAAATATGACTTGGTAGCCAATTATCTGAAATTGTAATTTCACTTTTACATAGTAATAGTAGTTGTTCCACTACCGGCAAAAAGATCAGAAACGCTCAACACATCAAAACTGCCACGCAAAAAAGCCGCGCTCGTTTAAACTCTCACGTATTATCAGTGACCAACGCAATAGTGACCAACGCAATCCCACTGCAATGGCGTACCCGGCAATGGCAGCGTCGTTACCATCGATGAGTCTACCCAACTGCGGCGAGCAGCCTTTTTATTTTCGGGGCAACGTTAACAACGGCTCGTATGTTGGTTAAGGCATTAAGGAGGGTTTTACCCCTCCTATTTAATGCTAATACTTAATTACCAATTAAGCCTGACCTTTTACTTCTTTCAGGCCATAGAAAGGAGCACGATTACCCAAAGCTTCTTCAATACGGATCAATTGGTTGTATTTAGCAACGCGATCAGAACGGCTCATAGAACCGGTTTTGATTTGGCCTGCCGCAGTCCCTACTGCCAGATCAGCAATAGTCGCATCTTCCGTTTCACCAGAACGATGAGAAATTACCGCCGTGTAACCTGCGTCTTTTGCCATTTTAATCGCTGCCAGTGTTTCTGTCAGAGAACCAATCTGGTTGAATTTAATCAGAATGGAGTTAGCAATGCCTTTCTCAATACCTTCTTTCAGGATATTGGTATTGGTGACAAACAGGTCGTCGCCAACCAACTGGATTTTTTCGCCCAAAACTTTTGTCTGGTAAGCAAAACCTTCCCAGTCAGATTCATTCAATCCATCTTCGATAGAAACAATCGGGTACTTTCTGGTCAAATCTTCCAGATAATGAGTGAACTCTTGAGAAGTGAAAGTCTTACCTTCACCTTTCAGTTCGTAGTTACCCGTTTCTGAGTTGTAGAATTCAGAAGCGGCGCAATCCATAGCCAAAGTGACATCTTTACCCAAAACATAACCAGCTTGTTCCACCGCTTCTTTTATAGCAGCTAGCGCAGCCGCGTTAGATTCCAGGTTAGGCGCATAGCCCCCTTCGTCACCAACCGCAGTGCTCATGCCTTTCGCTTTCAGAACTTTAGCCAAACTATGGAAAACTTCAGAACCGATACGCACCGCCTCTTTCAACGTTTTTGCCCCAATCGGCTGAATCATAAATTCCTGGATATCAACGTTGTTATCCGCGTGTTCACCACCATTAATGATGTTCATCATCGGCAATGGCATAGAGAATTTACCCGGAGTGCCGTTCAATTCAGCAATGTGCTCGTACAATGGCATGCCTTTCGCCGCCGCTGCCGCTTTAGCGTTAGCCAGAGAAACTGCCAGAATCGCGTTAGCACCGAATTTGGATTTATTTTCAGTACCATCCAAGTTGATCATGATTCTGTCGATGTTAGCCTGATCTTTAGCATCCTGACCGATAACTGCCTGTGCAATCGGGCCATTCACTGCATCAACAGCTTTCAATACACCTTTACCCATAAAACGGGATTTGTCACCGTCACGCAGTTCCAACGCTTCGCGAGAACCGGTAGATGCACCAGAGGGCGCAGCCGCTAAACCCACAAAACCCCCTTCCAGATGCACTTCTGCTTCTACGGTTGGGTTGCCACGGGAGTCAATGATTTCACGACCGATCACTTTAACGATTTTGGACATTAGGTTTTCCTCAGTACAAGTTACATTTCAGGTAAGTGACGGAATACTTCATGATGCCGTCACTCACTGCACATCTTATTTGAGCTGGCCTTTCTGATATTTACCGGCGGCTTTAACAAAACCAGTAAATAACGGATGGCCATCACGAGGTGTGGAAGTAAATTCTGGGTGGAACTGACAAGCCACGAACCAAGGATGGTCTGGGATCTCAATAATTTCTACTAATTTATGGTCTACTGAACGACCCGCTACCCGAAGACCAGCATCTTCAATACGTTTCAGCAGTAAATTATTCACTTCATAGCGATGACGATGACGCTCAACAATCGTATCTGCCCCATACAAGGCGCGCACTAAGCTATCTTTTGTCAGGTGACATGGCTGACCACCCACACGCATCGTTCCACCAAGATCACTCTCTTCGCTACGCACTTCTAAATTACCGTCTTCATCACGCCATTCGGTGATCAGGCCAACAACCGGGTACCGGCAATCTGGCTCAAATTCTGTTGAGCTAGCTTTCCCCATGCCCGCAACATGGCGAGAGAATTCAATCAATGCCACCTGCATGCCGAGACAGATCCCCAGATAAGGGATTTTGTTCTCACGCGCATAACGGGCTGTCATGATCTTGCCTTCCACACCACGACCACCGAAGCCGCCAGGAACCAGAATCGCATCCAGTCCCTTCAATAATTCAACACCACGAGTTTCAACATCCTGAGAATCAAGCAGCTTGATGTTAACCGTCAGACGATTCTTCAATCCACCGTGCTTCAATGCCTCAATCACGGATTTGTACGCATCAGGCAGTTCAACGTATTTACCCACCATCCCAATAGTGACTTCACCAGAAGGATTAGCTTCTTCGTAAATGACCTGCTCCCATTCGGACAAATTTGCTTCCGGGCAATCAAGGCTGAATCGTTTACAAATATAATCATCTAAGCCTTGAGATTTCAATAGCCCTGGGATTTTATAAATGGAATCAACGTCTTTTAGGGAGATAACCGCTTTCTCCGGCACATTACAGAAAAGTGCAATTTTTGCCCGTTCATTAGCAGGGATAACGCGATCTGAACGACAAATCAGAATATCCGGTTGAATACCGATAGAAAGCAGCTCTTTTACCGAGTGCTGAGTCGGTTTAGTTTTGACTTCGCCAGCCGCCGCCAGATAAGGCACCAGTGTCAGATGCAGATATAAAGTGTGTTCACGGCCAACTTCGACTGCCATTTGGCGAATGGCTTCAAGGAATGGCAACGATTCAATATCACCGACCGTACCGCCAACTTCCACCAGCACCACATCATGACCTTCACCACCACTGATGATGCGATCTTTGATTTCATTGGTGATGTGAGGAATAACTTGAACGGTCGCCCCTAAATAGTCGCCACGGCGCTCTTTGCGCAGCACTTCGGAATAAACCCGCCCCGTCGTAAAGTTATTGCGGCGAGTCATTTTAGTGCGGATGAAACGCTCATAGTGACCTAAATCGAGATCAGTTTCAGCGCCGTCTTCGGTAACGAAGACTTCCCCATGCTGGATTGGGCTCATCGTACCTGGATCGACATTGATGTACGGGTCCAGTTTCATAATCGTGACATTGAGTCCACGGGCTTCGAGTATAGCCGCCAAAGAGGCTGCGGCAATGCCTTTACCCAGAGAGGATACGACCCCGCCGGTCACAAAAATATAATTAGTTTTCATGCTGAACCTGAAAGTTTAGGTTTAAAGATGATGGATATAACCAGGACGGGAAAGCAGTATACCCGAACCTTAAATTCGCCACAAATAATCTGAACGCAAATTAAGGTACTTTTCCCGCATTTTGTTGTCCCACATTAGCCCCATCTCTGCTTAAACATAGCCGATTCATTCGTTGTACGTGGATAACAGCCCCTTTCATAGCATTGTCAATGTCAACATGAGCACAGACACAAACTTTATTTTCCATGAAGTCAATCGTGCCTGTTTATTCTCAATGTCGGATGATTTTATTGCTTTAATTGATTAAAAAACAGTATTATTGCTTCTATAGTGATCATTTCATCTAAATCACACTCAACCCAAAGGCCCCATTATAGGTAACAGTCGCTTATGATTTAAGGAGCGGTGCCATGATTATACTGACTCAGGAACAATTCGATAAAATTATTGATGCAGAGGACAATACTTATATTGAAAAAATCAGGCAATGCATTTTGTCAGAACATGCCGACTTGGTTGTGCATGAGGATGAGAAAAATTTGCATAAGCGGCTTAAAGAAGCCTATCGGTATTTAATCGAAGACCTGGGCTTTAAAGATAAAAAGCTGATTAAATCATACCTTTATTTAACGGCATTTAATCTTAATTTCCACGGTGTACCAGAAATCAAAAATGCCCTTGAAGCAGGAGAAAACCCGGAACAACAATACAAAGATATCTTGAGAATAATAGATAAGTTGTTGAAAAGGAGCAATTAACATGCCTTTACCTCTGTTAGTCCCGGCAGCCCTGACTGCTGCCGAATATGCGGCATCAGCCCTTGCGGGCATATTGGTTGGCGTTGGTGTGGGCCTCGGCGTTACGGAAATGACAAAAGACAAGGATGATGAAAAAGAGCAAGCGGAAGCCCGAACGGATGTGATCAGTACAACAAGGGAAGAATGCAAGGCTTGCCCCGCCATTGAGAAAGTGAGTCCCAGTTGGGAGAGTACCAGTTCATATTCACAGGTTACCCTTGATTATCAACTCCAGATAGCCAAAACCGTTTACAAACCGGACGCAAAACTCATACAAGTATGGGAATGTCTGGGGGTCAGTTTTGATGGCTGGCGACCAAAAGCATGCCTATTTCTGGAATCTAAAGCTAAATATGATCAGTTTTTTAGGAAGGGAAAGCCAATGGAATGGTGGGCGGGAAAAGATTCAATGAGGAACCAAGGAGGACGGCAGCAAGAAGTATGCACTTCATTGAATGGCATTCCACGTTCCCACTGGCATTTTATGGAACCTATGAGCGCGGCTTACTATTCAAAAGAGTTTTCTAAATATCCCAATATTAAAGTATTTCATACCCCCTTATTCAGATAATGCGAGATAACAAATGATCATTTTATCACCAGAAATAAAGCTGTATTTTGACCGGCAAGAACCGTTGAGTCCCCAAATAGTATTAACTGATTTATATAGAATTACTCAGCAAATCGATCACTTTTTTGGCCGTCATAAGGCTTGGTATTTGACAGGCCATACTCGTAAAGAAGCATTAGAACACCTTGTTTTTGAAGAGAACCACCCGACGGAAAAAGCGTTTCAAATGTTTGAAAAAAATTACAAAGAAAATTTTCCTTTTATAGGAAAAAGTATTTGGGATGGTGAAGATGATGATCTTGCCTGTTCCCTATTTTATGAGAACTATCGTAGTGACAGGTTAGGACAAACTGAGATAACAATAGATCTTAATATTGACGAAAAAGAGTTTCAGTTTTCACGGTTGATTGATTTTATTACTTTTTTAGTTCTCAGTCGTAATGCTCCCTACATTATGGTAGAAACTAACGGTTATACCTTGAAGAAAAATCAGGTATTCCCCGACAGGTTAAGTGCTGGGTGGATGATTTATTTACCCTTTGTTATAGATCCCGCATTATTACCAATGGCCGCTGAAATCTTGCCTATTACCAATGATAAAGAACAATTGGGGACATTAATTATCACCAAACAAGGCATTTTTGACGGCGAAAATCAGGATGATATTGATAAAGCCAATGATATTGAAATTCAGTTGTTGAATTTGGGATTACTGCCATTAATTACTGAGGTTTAACGGAAATTGCGTTGTTTTATGTTTTTACATTCAGGCAACGCTACATTACTACTAATTAGGATATTTTATTCCCTATGATGCATTATTTTATTACCATTTATTTCATAGGTAGTGAAATTTAATCCCTGCAAAAAGCTATCATCATGTGAGCTAAAAATAACAATTTTCTCTTCTGCAATAGAAATCATCAATTCTATTAAAAATGTTATTGAATTGGAGTCAAGGCCATTTGTTGGCTCATCAAAAATATAAACATCTGCATCCGTAATAAAAGCTGAGGTCAATAAGAATTTCTTTTTTGTGCCAAGTGACATTTGCCCATATTCAATACCAGAATATTTAGATATGCCAAAACCATTTAAATAGTAATCTAATTGATGTCTTAGATTATTTTTCCTATAACGTTTGCATAGCTTTATCACATCCATCCCAGTAATAAAGTTATAAAAATCAACATTATCTGATACATAAAAACCATATTTCTGTAAATTAAATCGATATTTTTTCTCCTTTTTTATAAAGTTAACCATTCCTTTTTTAACCTTATTCATACCCGCAATACTTGAAAGAAAAGTCGTTTTACCCGACCCATTCATTCCCGCAATACGGTTCAATCCAACATAAAAATTACAATTGCTTTCTGAAAAAATAATCTTATCATTAATAATAACTTCCAGTCCAATAACTTCAAGCATAAATAACCCCAAAAAAGCATGTAAAAGAGACAATAACACAGAGAATAATAAGTTTCGTATACTGAGTTCTCAATAAAGAAATAAATGAGAGAATAACTGAAAGAAAAATATAGGATATAAACATAATAACTGAAAATGATTTAACCACAAAAAAACAAAAAGCAGAAATTAAAATAGAAAATAAAAACAAAGAAACCAAATAATTATAAAATAAAAATTTTTGCATAGACAAAAAATTAAATAAATATGAAAATCGATTCATTTCAATATATGAGAGATTATAAAACAATAACATGCACATATAGATAACAACACTGAAATATGTTAGTAATATATAATCAGCCTTGGCTGGAATTTGAGAAAACGCATTTTCACATAATATATATAAAATCAGAACAGATAATAACATAATAAATGACGATGTTTTATTTTTATGGAAATGGTATCGTAGGTTTATAATATAAGGTGATAAAAAAAATCCTGATGAGAATAATTTCTTATGTTGATTAATTGTGTGACATGATGCAGAGCTTAAATATAATCTAAACGCTATTAATAAAATAGCCGATGTAAAAATAAAATTATACAATACTCCATTTCTCAATGATGCAGAAAGAATAAAGAATGCAGCAACCAAAATAAAACATAATAAATTTAACTCAAACAAGCAAAATCCAATTACAGCAAAAGAAACAATCAAAAACAACATAGATGAAGAATAATATAAAGAATTAGCATTTCCAGAAAAAAAACCTAAAGAAAAGAAAATAATCATCGGAAAAGAACTATAAATGAAAAAAATGATACTACAAAGAAACAATGTTTTTTTATCTACCAAAGAAACAACAATTGAATTTTTCCTCGCTGTAGGAAAAAACCTTATATTAACCAAATAAAATAACACATAGATTATTAAGGATATGGAAGAGAAATAAAACGATTTGATATAGTTCTCTGGAGTAACAATATTCGAAGACAAGATAATTAAGAACTCAATTACACCACTGGCTTTTGCCGGAAGTAATAAGAAACAAAGAAATATAATGACATTTTTGTTCCCGGACGCAAATTTTTTTATTCTGTCTCTATACTCCAATGCATCAGCTATTATTAAATTCATACAATCCCCTAAAACCAAAATCTAAACAACGTCCTTTGTGAGTCTTTCGGAAATTTCGTCCTAGAATGCAAATACAAATAATTACTAAACACAATACATTGATTTTCCCTTAAATGCAATCGGTATTGATTTTCCTTTTGATGTATAAATATATTGATATCCATAAGCATTGAGTAAACCTCTTCCGTACATTTAAAATTATTGATTAATGGTGAAAACGATATTCCAACTCTATCTTCTATTCTTGAAAATATTCTTTTTTGAAAAAACTTACCATTGGAAAAACGAGAAAGACATTCATCATTAAATAATAATCCAGACTTTTCTCCATATTTATTAAAAATAAAGTTATAAACAGCACCTGAGTCAACCAATATACTGTCACCACCTTCATAAGAAGGATTTTGACAATGTAATACAACTACATTTGGTTGTTTTTCTTCATGCCCTTCATCTGTATGCACCGGCTGGGTTCCATTTGATTCAAAAAACCATCTTGGATTATCAATGGATTTTATTGTTTCATATTCTTTAAAACCTCTATTCTTATAAGTGATAGATTTTCCAAATACACCTTCGAGCCATGATGATACATCATCAACACTCTGGAAATTAGAAAAATCAATTATATATATACATCCATCCAAAGATATTTCTTTATAAATCTCACTGCTTAATCTACTATCCACATCATCCTTATACATATATTTGATTATTTTATTATTGTATGATTCGCTAAAATTATAATAATCAGAGTTAATAATTTTCTTAATGTTATTAAATAGAGGGTAGCCATTGTACATCATTTTATTTCCTCATAAGACTCAAATAAGTTCAATAAATGTAGGGACTCTTTAAAAATCTCCCTTGAACGCCCGGAAAACATAGATATATTATTGTTAATAACATTTGACATTTTTTTACATAATTTCATAATTCTATTTGTAGAACCATGATATTTTGCAGATGAATTTAATCCAAACAATTGAGACCTAAAAGAAAGAATCTCTACACCCACTATATAACTGTGAAATAGTAGATATATGGGAAACATATTATTACCAAAAACAGATTTAACCCCTTCAACCTCTACATGAACTATTTTGGTATTTTCATTCATATGCATATTGGCAATATCATCAATAAACAGAATCATATGAGTCAATTGATGAAACATCAATTCAACAAAGTCCTGATAATCAAATTCCTCTTTAAAATCCATAGAAGCAAGACCAATTGTTTTTTGTGTTGTACCATTTGTATATGAAGATAGTTTATTTATAATAACTATTTTAATAATCCTATTCATTAATTCATAGATTTTATCATACTTCGACAATGTATAGAGCCATTCATAAAAAACATTATTTATAAGCATTGAGTTGATCTTAATAGAATTATTATCATACTTATCTTTTAGTGCAAATAGATGTTCGTAACAATATGGTAAAGCACCTTCATATGAAGTTATAAGAGGTATATTAGAATCGGGTATTTTATTAAAAACAGAATATTGTTTAATAAATTCATTATAATAATTCGATGATATATCATACGAACCCACAGTCTTATTAATAAATTCAAGAACATTTTCATATCCAATTATATAGTACATATAAACCTCAATAAAAGTTCGCCAAGATAAGGTTTAAAATAATATCATTCGTTAATTTATCACCAATAGATAATCTTATACTATTATCTGTGATCTTTGAATAACCTAATGGGAAAGTATTTATTTTCATCCCATTTTCAATGACTTTATTTTTAAATAAATTAATATTATTAAAACCTCCTGAAAAGAAAATAAAATTAGCTTGACTTCTAGTTACATGAATATCATTTAGCTTTGATATCTTATCTATCATAACATCTCTATATTTTTTTATATTTAATATATTCTCTATATCAATTTTACCTTCATTTATAATATCTAGAACTAACTTCATTTTTATATCACACATTGAGTACATTAAAGAAAACTTACTAATATATGAAACAAAATCCTGATTAGAAAATAAATATCCAAAACGCAATCCTGCAAAACCAATTTTAGAAAAACTACGAAGAACAATGAGATTATCATATTCCGAAGTAAGACTTAATATATCTGAACCTTGCACAGAGTAAGCTACATATGCCTCATCAATGATGACAGGACACTTACAGTTTTCAATAATGCATTTTATTTCATCCACCCCAAATAATACTCCGGTTGGATTATTAGGATTATCAATAATAATTAATGAGTTTTCATATTTTTGAGCTGAATATATAAATGCCTGTACATCAAGACTGAGATCATCATTTAAAGGAATTTTATGTACATCAATTCTACATATGCTTGCTAATCTTGTAAACATAAAGAACGAAGGGTCTGGAACTAATAAATTAGTCTTTTTTGTAGAAAAAGATAATAAAATAGTTTGAATCAACTCTAAAAGACCATTACCAAGAAGAATATTTTCATTATATTCAACACCATCAATTTCACATAATTTTTCCTTAATTATATTTGCATCAAAAATAGGATAACGATTTATGCTAATTTCTTTCAGATTATCCGAATACAATTCTGAGTCCAGTTTTATTTGATAAGGAAACTCCATCAAACTTAAATTTTTATTAACTGGAGTAATCTTAAAATCAGGAATTTCATTGTACAATCTATTCCTATAAAAATACCGATTTTTTATTCTCATTATATTTACCAAATTAATAGATTAATAAGAATTTTTCCCAATAATCAACCAAGGAATAATATTCTCATGCTGAAAAAATATATTATAAAATCTTTCTCGCTAAATTATTTATCCATTTTGAATAATCATAATTTTCATCGCGTTCTATTGATGGAGGAAAAGCCTTTCTTTTGAAGTCAAAATATTTACTTTTAAGATCACCTTCAGAAAAATCATTGTATGTAAGAAAAAGACATCTTCTCTTATTGCGAGATAAATTATCTTTTGACATATGCAATAAAAATGAACTAAAAATCAATAGATCTCCAGCATTAGCTTGAATAGGCTCCCAACCATATTTTTCATACGCGCTTTTCAATGCCTTACCTTCACGATGAGGAATCAATTTTTTTTCAAATGGCATATTTGAAATATATAAGCAACCATTATCTATATTTGTATCATCAATTGGAATCATCAGATTAAACATTTCTTTATTGATGAATCTAGTGAATGCAGGATAATCTTGGTGGGGAGAAAATCCTCCTCCTCCACTTAACTTAAAATTAATTTTATCTTTAAATAGAAAATAATCTTCTTCCATAATAAAAGATAATAATTCATGCGCTTTTCTTCCAATTTTTTTTATAAAAAAAGCCTCTTTTGTATCAATAAAATTTTCTATTCTATTAAGTATTTTCTTATTATCAATCACACTGGATTCATAATATTTCATCATTTCTCCGGGAGTATCCTCACGATCATCAAGAAATTGCACGGTTGTACTAAGTAGTTCTTTTTCTTTATGACATAGAAAATTTTTTATTAGGATATAGCCTTTACAATTCAATTCTTTTCTATATTTATTTATCATACCTTATACAACTCCTCTCTTTCTATTACTTCACATATTTTTTTATCTAAATATTCCCTATTACTATAAATAGAATTAGGATCAGACTTTGGTATTGATGTCCTAATCCAGCAATCAGGTCTGTCAACAGAAACAATTGCCACGTTCATTTTTTTAGCAATAACTGCAACCCAAATATCGGACATATTTTTTAGTTGAAAAGATTCTATTGAAAACGAATGCAGAGATGAGTGATAAGCCAATGTACCAGTACCTGGGACATTTACAATGATATCATTATCAAGTGAACAACTAAAATGAATTCCTTTTTTATATTTATAATATGACAATAAAGAATTTCTATCAATAATATTCCCATGCACACATATAAATTGTTTTCGATTATATTTCTCTATTTTCAATACAAGCCTCTCAATATAGTTTGTTGGATAAATTAAATCATCATCAAGTGTAAATAAATACCCAGATTTATTTTTCAATGGAAAAAACTTTGAGGCATCACCATAATCCCCAAACTGAGAACTCATATAGACTTTAATTTTATCTCTATTCAAAAACTGAGGTATCTTTTCATATCCATTTAAATATACATTTAATTCATCTAATTGTGAATAAATAGAGTTTATAGTAATTAGTAAATTATATTCTCTTTCCGGTATACTTGCTACGGATGCTATTTTCAGGTTTTTATTATCAATGACTAGTTTAGTTGAAGGGATACCCAGAGGAAGTTTATGTTTATTCCAAGTCCATACACCATGAGATTGATAGATTCTTTTTATATTAACATAATCATTTATATAACCAGAAAACAACATTTCATCTTTGCTTCTATTGTAACCATTAGATGTATAGATAGTATTTCTATTTCCATAGATTTCAATTACAGCATGATGGACAGCAATATGATCATAATGTCCATATTCACCATCTACAGCATGTGTGGTAATGGAATCATTTTCAGAGATATTTAATTCCTCTAGAGAATTACATATAGTCTTGAAATATTTTTTATTTAAAAAATCAGTTTCAAACTTCTCCCAATCTCCAGATTCATTTAAACCCAAGTTAATAATTTTATAAAAGTAAGGATGTTCATATAGTGCTTGATTTCTCTTCTCATGAAATAACGGCTTATTTTCTCTACCAGAGAAAACTATAACTATATAGTCAAAAACTTTTGGATTAAACCATATAATTTCATCATCAGGATGTGCAACAATTAGAAAATTCATACTTTTTTCCTATACACTTTTTTATATATATCACGAGCTATAGATATCTCATCAACAATAGTTGTATAATCCTCAATATTAGAGTCTCTTTCAATTATAACGCCACTGACATCAGTTTTTGAAAGTGCAAATTCATATAATCCCCATACTTCACTCCATATATCATTAGCATGAGTATCTATAATCATGTCAAATTTATATGCACCACCAGCCAAATGAATTTCAACAACATGATCCAATGGTAATTTTAGCAAAAACTCTTTCGGATCATAATTATGATTCATTGAATTAATATATAAATTATTAATATCCAATAACATACCACAATCACTGCCTTTAATTATTCTATTTATAAACTCAATTTCTGATAAATCGGACATAGGCATTTCATAATAATAGGTAATATTTTCAATTATGAAATTATCACTAACTTGTGATTTTATTTTTTTAATTTTGTCTATTATCTGACATGAACTTTCAATTGAAAATTGAATTGGCATTAGATGTCCAACTTCAATATCTCCATGCCGTGTTGCTGATAAATGATCACTATACCATTGTGGTTTCTTATCAGTAATAACTCGCCTTAATTTACTTATATATTCATCATCCAAACTGTCCTCACTTCCTAATGACATATCAAGCCCATGAAATATAATTGGCACCTCTTTACAACATTTTTCTAAGTAAGGGTCTTCTTCATCCCAAAAAAATTTTTCAGAGTGTACCTCAAGAATATCAATATGTTGAATATTTTGAAAAATTTCTTTTGAAAAAGATGATCTATAGTTAACACCAACACCTATTTTTTCATATTTATTCATTACGAATATCCTTAGCACTAAGAAAGATTAAACCTTTTGAATTTAATGTCTTAAGAGTAGATACAAAAGTATTTTTATCAATACCATAATATTCACTTGCCTCATTAAACATATTACTAGCTAATATTGCGTGCTTACATGACAATATTATATAACAGATAATATCACCTATCATACATGAGACAATTTCCCTAGATTTGTCTTTTTTATAAAACAGAATATTACTTCTTTTTTCCATTAAATGGTCTTTCAAAACATTCGGAGGTTCCCCTTTATGAAGGAGACTCAATAGTACACTAATATTTTTAGCAAATTTTTTGATCCTCACAGTTGGATGAGAAATAACAAATATTTTTTCCATCTTACCTATATCAGTCTTTGGTATATAATCCTTCCAACTATTATTATTCATATTTTGCAGATCAATTATAAGACGATTCTTTTCCTTTTCATACAATGCAATTAGTTCTAATATCTCATCTTCGGTTGAGTTAATCATGAAATTGCAAAAAACTTCAGATTCAATGACAGGATTTTTTTTAACTTCGTTATTAAAATTAAGACTATTTAAATATTTTTCAAATTCAAATTCAAACTTTTCTTCACCTAGATATTTATATATATTGGGGAGTGCTCCTTTCAGACCATCCATTCTCTTTATTTTTTGCAAAATTGATGAGTTAACAAATCTTCCGCCATTTTTTCTAAAAAAATTAATCAAGACCTCTCTATTTTCCAGAGCAACATGATATTTATCCATAAACTTATTTGGATTTTCATACATTTTTATTGAATACTTTGGATTTGATATTAATTTTGATAAATATATATTTATTTCTCTTTTATTCATAATTATATGCCTTCCCCCCTAATTCAATAAGGGGGGATTAATTTAGTTATTATGGACAATCAACACTATTACAAAGGACCTCAACTTCTGGTTCAGACTCTTCAATTAATTCGATTTCCATTTTAATCCCCTATTACTGATACAGAATTGTTTCAAAAATATTAACTTATAACTAAATGTTAACATTTATAATATTAGATGCATATTACCATATGTCAAATTTTTATCTAAAAGTGATGATAATAAAACAATAATTTCAACCATATGAAAATAAAAGAATTATAATTCCATATGAATGTTTTGATATTACAACATGAAGAAATTTCATATTACTTTGTAGAGATAATTAGGTTGGGTAAATTCTCATAATGAAGTTAAACAGGTCAGATATGTTTAATAAAAAATTAATTTATCAACACTTAACACTATCTCAAACAGAGCTCAGGGAAATTTATTCAACACAAATTTCCCTCTTAAAAAAAATAAAAATCCCAGCTTTCAGGCTATTATTTCCGGTTACTGTCTCTTAACCTGTTGCCACATT
The DNA here is from genome assembly GCF_018448925.1 of Photorhabdus akhurstii. Classification (GTDB taxonomy): domain Bacteria; phylum Pseudomonadota; class Gammaproteobacteria; order Enterobacterales; family Enterobacteriaceae; genus Photorhabdus; species Photorhabdus akhurstii. The sequence goes on from NZ_RCWE01000018.1 coordinate 16,085, forward strand.
TGTTCCATTTCTTCCAATGTCGCTGCTTCCAAGGTTTGGCCTTGGTTCAGGATCAGTTTTTCTACTTCTCTAAATCGGCTCTCAAATTTATTGCATGCTTTTTGCAATGCAATTTCTGGTTTGTATCCGAGATGGCGAGATAAGTTCACAACAGCAAATAACAGATCGCCAATCTCTTCCTCCAAATGCTGTTGATCAACAACCGCCTGATGAGCTTCATCCATCACTTCGTCGATCTCTTCGTAAACTTTGTCCAGCACCGGCCCCAAAGTATCCCAGTCAAAACCAACCGCAGCACAACGTTTCTGTATTTTATACGCTTTCATCAATGCCGGCAGGCTTGCCGGAATGTCATCAAGGACCGAATGTAGATCTTTTTGCGCTCTTTCCTGCGCCTTACTTTTTTCCCAACCACTGATAGCCACATCACCGCTGATATCCTGCTGCTGACCGAAAATATGTGGATGGCGGCGCTCCAGTTTATCGCTAATCGCATGGCAGATATCATCAAAATCAAACAACTGTTGCTCTTTGCCCATTTCAGCATAGAACACCACCTGAAATAATAGATCGCCCAATTCTTCTTTTAGATCAGAAAAATCACCACGCTCAATGGCATCAATGACTTCATAAGTCTCTTCTAATGTATAAGGCGCGATGGTTTTGAATGTCTGTTGTTTATCCCAAGGGCATCCCTGTTGAGGATGGCGCAATTGCGCCATAATCTCCAGTAACCGTTCTATACCCGTCATCTTTCAAGTCGCCTCTTTGTTGGCTGCACTCGCTCACCCCGGTCACATAGTTCGCTATGCTCCCGGGGATTCGCTCCCTTGCCGTCGCGATGCAGCTTGAAATCCATAGGGTATATAGCAAATGATTTCATTTTTTATCCAAATTTTCCTACGGTCAGTTGCCATGAAGACGCCTGGCTTCAATAACATCCGGTAACTGATTGATTTTCGCCAAGATCCGCCCCAGTACTTGCAGGTTATAAATCTCAATATTCATATCGATGGTGGCAATCTGCTGTTTTATATCACTGCGGCTACTCACCCCAAGCACGTTCACCTTCTCATTCGCCAAGATCGTGGTGATATCACGCAATAATCCACTGCGATCGTTCGCAACAACACGCACAATCAGTGAGTAACCACTGGAATAGCTCTCTCCCCAAACCGCATCCACCACCCTTTCCGGCGCATTCGCCTGCAACTCCGCCAACTGTTCACAATCAACCCAATGGATAGAGATTCCCCGACCACGCGTGATAAAGCCGACAATCTCATCGCCGGGAATTGGCTGGCAGCAACGGGCAATGTGATGCATCAAGTTACCCACACCTTCTACCACAATCCGTCCATCATCTTTAGCAGAACTACGCTGTGGATGTGATTTACTTTCTAAATTGCGAAGCGCTTCCCGATCTGCATCCTCTGCGGTGGTTTTTTTGAGTTTACTTTGTAAGAAATTGACCAACTGGTTAATGCGGATATCACCAACGCCAATTCCCGCCAGTACTTCATCAAGTGTATGGACGTTATAACGAGCAATGAGCAACTTTTCCGCCTCTTTTAGGCTGATATCCAAGTGTTCCAGTTCGTTATCCAGCATCTGACGACCTGCGATAATGTTTTTATCCCGATCCTGTTTGCGGAACCAGTTATGGATTTTCGCCCGACCGCGGCTGGTGGTGACATATCCCAAGTTTGGATTTAACCAATCACGACTTGGGTTCGGGTGTTTCTGTGTGATGATTTCAATCTGATCGCCCATTTGTAATTGATAGCTGAATGGCACAATGCGACCACTGATTTTCGCTCCAATACAACGATGCCCCACATCGCTGTGAATATGGTAGGCAAAATCCAGCGGCGTAGAACCGGTAGGTAAATCAATAACATCGCCTTTCGGTGTAAATACATATACCCGATCATCAAACACCTGGCTGCGAACTTCATCCAGCATCTCACCAGAATCAGCCATCTCTTCCTGCCATGCGATCAATTTACGCAGCCACGCAATGCGTCCTTCATATCCGGCACGACTGCCCGCCACCGCTCCCTCTTTATATTTCCAGTGGGCGGCTATTCCCAATTCTGCATCTTCATGCATCTGACGGGTGCGGATCTGAATTTCCAATGTCTTACCACTTGGCCCAAGCACTACGGTATGAATGGATTGATAGCCATTTGGCTTCGGGTTAGCAACATAATCATCAAATTCATCCGGCAAATGACGATAGTGAGTATGTACTATCCCCAGCGCCGCGTAACAATCCTGCAAACGTTCAACCACAATTCGCACAGCCCGAACATCAAACAGCTCATCAAATGCCAGTGATTTTTTCTGCATTTTGCGCCAAATGCTGTAGATATGTTTAGGACGCCCGTATATTTCAGTAGTAACGCCCTCCTTGAGCATATGCTTGCGTAATATATTGACAAAGTGATCAATATACTGCTCACGATCAATGCGGCGTTCATGCAGTAATTTCGCAATTTTTTTATATTCATCAGGATGGAGATAACGGAAGCAGTAATCCTCAAGCTCCCATTTAAGTTGACCAATGCCTAGTCGGTTAGCGAGCGGCGCATAAATGTTGGAACACTCTTTCGCAGCCAGTACGCGCTCATCTTCAGTCGCCTCTTTAACTTCCCGCAAATGGGCGATCCGCTCTGCCAATTTGATAATGACACAACGAAAATCTTCCACCATTGCCAGTAGCATCCGGCGCACATTATCAACCTGTACAGAGCAGATTGAATCGTGATGAGTGGCTTTTAACTGGCGAATGGCGTCCATTTCCATAACGCCTTTCACCAGATTGGTAATCACACTGCCAAACGCCTCGGTGACGGTTTGATCGTCAAGTAATTTGGCATCCACCAACGGGAACAGTAGCGCAGCACGCATGCTGTCACTATCCATACTCAGCGTAGAGAGGATCTCAACCATCTCTACGCCACGCCATAATAGAAGTTCTGAATCAGGATGATTTTGCGCTTTTTCGTGACAATAACGCCAGGTTTCGGCTAATTTCTCACCCAATTGAAGATTCGCTACATTTAAACTAGCGATCCACCTGTTTACTGCAAACTCTCCCGCAGGGGTTAAATGAGCACTTCTTACCGCAACCATAATCTCTCCCGATTACTTCATAGCTTCTATCCAACCATAACCTAACGACTAAATAGCGCCATTGACTCCAAATGGCCTGTATGCGGAAACATGTCCAGCATCCGCACACTGATAATTTGATAGCCAGCCTCAAGCAGAATCTTACTGTCCCGCGCCAATGTTGTTGGATTACAAGAGACGTAGACCACTTTTTCCGGGGCTAACTCAACAATGTGTGACATGACTCCTGCCGCACCAGCACGCGCCGGATCTAATAAAACCTTGTTAAACCCCAGTTTCGCCCAGGGTTGATGATGTATGTCAGCTTCCAGGTTCTCATGGCAGAAAGATATGTTATCCAAATTATTTAATCTGGCATTATATTGCCCATTAGCCACCAGCGTGGCAACCCCTTCGACTCCGACCACAGATTGCACTACGCGACCAATAGGTAAGGTAAAATTCCCCATTCCACAGAACAGATCGAGCACCCTGTCATTCGGTTGTAAATCGAGCCACTCCATCGCCTGAGCAACCATTTGTTGATTCACCTGATCGTTAACCTGAATAAAATCCCTTGGACTGAAAACTAGTTTTAGGCCGCCTACCTGATACCAAGGTTCCGGCGGTTGATTCAGCGACTCAAGTGAGGTTTCATCCGCCGCCAGATAGACAGCAACGTTATGTTGCACGGAAAATGCGCATAGTTTCTCTCTATCTTCCCGTTTCAAGGGATCAAGATGGCGCAATATCATCAATGGGCCATTATCTGCCAGCACCAATTCCACATGCCCCAACCGTTTAACCGCTTTCAAGTTATTCAGACACTGAGATAATGGCTGCAATAACTGTTCCAATTCAGGTCGCAAAACAGGGCACTCTTTTATCGCCACTAATTCATTGGATTGATTTTGACGAAATCCCATCACCAGTTGGCGCTGTTTTATTTGATGCTGTTTTACTTGATAATGTAAACCAAGCCTTGCCCGACGCCGATAACCATATTCGGGACCGAGAATCACCGGCTTGGCAGAAACTGTTACACCGGTTTCCCGTCTAATCAGATGTTCGAGGACGCTGGCTTTACTCTCACGTTGTAAATCAGGCGCAACATGTTGTTGCTGACAACCGCCACATACTCCAAAATGCGGACAACGGGGATTTACACGATATGGACTGTCAGATAGACGCTTAACCAACTTTGCTTTTGCAAACTGACGCTTCTCTTCCGTTAGTTGTACCTGTGCTTGTTCACCGGGCAATAATCCGGCGACAAAAATAGTTTTACCCTGATGGCGAGCTACGCCCTGCCCTTGGGCATCCAGATTATCAGCAGTCACTGTGATGATATGTCGATTTACTATTCGGCGGTTGGGGGAATAAAATTGCACCATGATTCTTACGGACTATGAATTATTAAGTTCTTATTTTCCCACAATGGACGATTATGACCAAATATAGCTTACGCATCCGCATGATGAGCCTGATCCTGGTTCCCATTTTACTGGTTGGCATGTTTTTCAGTATCTCATTCCTCTGTTATCACTATCGTGAACTGAAAAATCAAATTGTTCGATCCGGGATCAGCATTATCGAACCCCTTTCCATCGCCAGTGAAATTGGCATAAACCTGCACAACCGTGAACGTGTCAACTCATTGATAACCCGGCTTCATCGCAGAAACTCTGAGATAGTTCGGGCGATTGCCATTTTTAATGATGATAATCAACTATTTGATATATCAAACTATAAATACAATGCAGCTCAACTACAGATCTCGCCAGATATGCCGCTGCCAACCACCCTGACAAAAATAGAGGTTAAAAATAGTATTATTTTACGCATACCCATTATTTCAGAACACTATTTGTCTCAGAATCAACAGCATGCCGACGCCCCATCTTTACATCCGATTGGTTATATCGCTATTGATCTCGATTTACGGTCCGCTCACTTACAGCAATATAAAGAAATCGTTATTTTTATATTACTATTACTCATTTGCCTTGGTTGGGCATCGCTGTTCGCCTACCATTTGGTTCGTAAGATCACCAAGCCTATCAGCGATATCGTCAGTACTGTCGATAGAATTCGCCAAGGACAATTAAACAGCCGTGTCAATGGGAAATATTTTGGTGAATTAGATACGTTGAAGAATGGCATTAACGCAATGGCCAAATCGCTCTCCAGCTATAAAGAAGAGATGCAAAACGATATTTATCAGGCAACGTCAGATCTTCGGGCGACAATGGAGCAATTCGAAATTCAGAATGTTGAGCTGGCAATAGCGAAAAAACGCGCTCAAGAAGCAGCTAGAATAAAAACGGAATTTCTGGCAAACATGTCTCATGAATTACGCACACCACTTAATGGCGTCATTGGCTTCACCCGCCAAGCACTGAAAACACCTTTAACAATACAGCAAACTGAATATCTGTATATTATCGAGCGTTCCGCTAATCATCTACTGAACATTATCAACGATATATTGGATTTTTCGCGACTTGAAGCAGATAAATTGGTATTGGAAAGCATTCCATTCCTGCTACAAGATACGATTGATGAAGTTATGGTGTTACTGACACTCAGCGCCAAAAGTAAGAATATTCAGCTAACTCACCATGTTGATCCCCAAATACCGAATCTGGTCGTAGGCGACCCTACACGCCTCCAGCAAATATTCACCAATATCATCGGTAACGCGATTAAATTCACTGACCAAGGTTCTGTGGAGATAAATATCAATCTGCTACAACAGAAGCACCATAAAATCAATTTAGAGATTACGGTCAGCGATACAGGTATTGGTATCAGCCCTGAACAGCAACCTCATCTATTTCAGGCTTTTCATCAAGCAAATGCCAGTATTTCCCGCCGTTATGGCGGCACCGGCCTCGGTCTGGTTATTACACGGAAACTGATCCAAGAAATGGGCGGAAATATCAGTTTTACCAGTGAGCCGAAAAAAGGTTCTGTTTTCCGTTTTGATTTATGGCTAGGAAAAAACGATTTCATTCTAACCGGCTCGGTTGTACCACAAAAGACGCTTATCCATCCCCCACGTTTACCGATGACCGTCATGGCCGTTGACGATAATCCAGCTAACCTCAAACTAATAGGCTCATTACTGGAAGAAATCGTGGAAAAAACCGTGCTATGTAGCAGTGGAGAAGAAGCTTTACAGTCAGTAACCGCTCACCATTTTGATGTTATTCTGATGGATATTCATATGCCAGGTATGGATGGCATCTGTGCTTCCGACCGCATCCACCAGCTACCGCAACACCGCAGTACGCCGATCATTGCGGTTACAGCCTATACTTGCCGACCAAAGAACGATACAGATCAATCGCCATTTGAGGATTTTCTGACCAAACCTCTTGATGAAGATCGCCTGAGATCGGTGTTAAATCGCTACGTTAAGACGCCAAAATCACAACATATTAACTGGTCATTAGCGCTACAACAGGCAATTGGAAAAGAACAGCTAGCTATAGATATGTTGCAAATGTTGGTAGATTTACTGCCAACGATTAAAACAATCACAGAAAAAGTTTTGTCAGGGGAAACGGTGGAAGATTATCAGCAGCAGCTCCATAAACTACACGGTAGCTGCTGTTATAGCGGCGTGCCGCAACTTAAAGCCCTCTGCCAATTAATTGAACAACAATTACAACAAGGCGTTCAATTAACAGATATAGAACCCGAATTGTTGGAACTAGCAGATGAAATTGATCATGTCCTTATCGCCGCCAAAAAAATATTGAGTAGCGGCGAGAACATCAATTACACACAATAAATTTGCGATACTCTTCATAAGCATAATTATCTGTCATGCCACTGATGTAATCCTGAATAAGACGAGCGCGATAATAGAACTCTATCAGCTCTTTTTCAGATTGATCAGTGGCAACAATTTTCTCTACTGCTTCACCATAAGCGAGACGATGCTTGGTGGAAAGTTTGTGTAGCAGCCGGGTTTCCATGAAATAATCTTTGTGGAAATTGTTTTGGTTCAGTTCCACAAAATCCTGACGGGACATCTTCAATAACGGATAATAAAAATCCAATAACCCATTGATGATTCGGTATCCCTGCAACTCTAATTTTTCAATCTCTGGATGATTAAACACTCTCTTACAAGCAATGTTTTTCAATGTTCTAAGTAACCGATGCTCCTCGCTCTTATCTTCAAGTAGCGCTTGATTAAATGAACCCTCAAAAACAGCCGGCAGATGATCAATAAAACGACGAGCAGTGTAAGGCACAAGTTTGCCGGTAATATAAACCCGCAGATACATAAAAAATTGGTCCTGCTGACTTCGACGTAATTCGTTACCGTGAATTCCCTTGTACGCCTTTCTGACCGTTACGTCGAATAGATCCCCGGTCCGATGACCGCCATTTTCTTGCCACTCCTGTTCCAAATATCCCATCAGGGTATCGACGCTGAAAATCGCTTTTTCAACAGCATCATCCAAATCAGCAATGCAATAAGAGATATCATCTGCCGCTTCCATAATATAAGTCAGTGGGAAGCGACAAAATTCACCCATTTTAAGCTCACGACGTAATTCGCGCACAAAATGCGCTTCCGACCAATAAAAACCCGGTTTTTTCATCAAGTAATTAAATTGATTTGGTGTTTCTTCAAGACGAAAAGCAGGACAAGTATATTTTAGAATACAGCCAACTTGGGCATAAGTCAGATTGAGTTTTAATAAGCTATGCACCATTCGGATAGCTTGAGCATTCCCTTCAAACTGACACAGATCTTTACGCAACTGGCGACGAAAGCGATCTTTTTTCACATCGCCACACAAACGCAATGCGGATATTTCACATTGATCTTCCCGCTTAATATTTTCCAGGGAAAAATTAAGGTCGAGTTTTCTGGCAAACCAATCTTTAATTGCCGCTTCACCAAAATGACCAAATGGCGGATTACCAATATCGTGCATTAAACAAGCCATTTCAATCAAACTTTCAAATGATAATAGCCGTTTGTCCAGCCCGTAATCGGCCAGCAAATTACGCGTTCTCAATTCATTAATAATCGTTTTTGAAATATGGCGTCCAACCTGTTGCACTTCTAATGAATGCGTCAAGCGACTGCGGACAGCGGCATTATTTTCCAGCGGAAAAACCTGTGTTTTTTGCTGTAAACGGCGAATAGCCGCTGAATTCATAATCCGCCCACGATCGCTTTCAAACTGGCGAATAACCTGTTCTTCATCATTAGGATCAATATGATACTGACGGTATTTACGCTGATAGTTAAGCTTCTGACTAAAGTCTATCCCGGACATTTATCCCCCGACTTGTGAGATAGCACTGTTTTACATCACAGATTATCTGATTGTTCCGAATTCAATGTTAAACTCAAACACGAGATGATTTTATATGATTAATTAATCAACAGCGAGTATGACATCATGAAAGTAGGCGTGATAGGTGCTATGGAACAAGAAGTGACTTTACTGCGCGATCAAATTGAAGATTGCCAAACACTGTCACGAGGTGGTTGCGAAATCTATACCGGTAAGCTCAACGGCGTGGAGATCGCACTGTTAAAATCCGGTATTGGTAAAGTTTCTGCCGCAATTGGCACAACTTTGCTGCTTGAACATTGTCAACCTGATGTGATTATTAACACCGGATCAGCCGGCGGCCTTGATCCGCAGCTACAAGTCGGTGATATCGTGGTATCCAGCGAAGTTCGCTATCATGACGCTGATGTCACCGCGTTTGGTTATGAACCCGGTCAGATGGCGCAATGTCCTCCGGCTTTTGTGGCGGACGAGCAACTCATTGCTCTGGCGGAAGAGTGTATTCATTCACTGAATCTGAACGCAGTACATGGGCTGATTTGCAGCGGCGATGCCTTTATTAATGGCGCGGAACCACTGGCGCGTATCCGGGCGACGTTCCCACAAGTGACCGCGGTAGAAATGGAAGCCGCAGCGATAGGGCATGTCTGCCACCAATACAACACTCCGTTTGTCGTTGTGCGTGCTATCTCCGATGTGGCAGATAAAGAATCTCATATCAGCTTTGATGAATTTCTTGCCGTGGCAGCCCGTCAATCTACATTGATGGTCAACGCAATGCTGACAACGCTGAGTCAAGATAAATAATATATTACTGACACGCCCTGATTAATATTTTCGGGCGTGTTTGCCGGCGACATATTTAATGTTTTAAAGAGCGCACATTAATGAAATGGATAAAAAGCACGGGTTCAATTGGATTATTGCTTTTACTGTTTCTCAGTAGTTTCAGCCATTTTCTGTATGCCGCTCCCTTACGAGTAATCAGTTTATCGCCGTCAACCACTGAATTAGCCTACGCCGCCGGGTTAGGTGACAATTTAATTGCCGCCAGCGCCTACTCTGATTATCCCCCTCAAGCCCGTAAACTTGAGCAAGTAGCTAACTGGCAAGGCGTCAATCTGGAACGCATTATTACTCTTAAACCTGATCTGATTCTGGCATGGCGCGGAGGTAATCCCCAACGTCCACTGGAACAACTTGCTGCTTTTGGCATTAAAATATTTTATTCCGATCCCTCCACCACCGAACAGATAGCGCAGGATTTAGAACGGCTCGCTGAATATAGTCCTCACCCAGAAAAAGCAAAAAAATCCGCGACTGAACTTCGTCAACGATTTGCCAATTTGCAACAAAAATATGCCGCTACTACAACCCCCAAACCGGTCTTTTTACAATTCGGCACTTATCCTCTGTTTACCGCTTCAGGACAAACACTGCAAAGTGAAGTGCTTTCAATTTGTGGCGGCAGAAATATCTTTGCCGACAGCCCCGTCCCCTGGCCCCAAGTCAGTCGGGAGCAAGTACTCATCAGGAAACCTGAGATAATTGTTATCAGCGGCGGGCAAGAACAGGTCAGATTAATTGAAAATTTCTGGCATCCGCAATTACGCGCCAAAGTGATTACATTACATGAAGATTGGTTTCATCGCGCGGGACCGCGCATCATTCTGGCAGCCGAACAGCTATGCCAGCAATTGAACGATGATGGTTCCTGATAAATCAAAATTATTTGAAAGATGACAGGAATATCCCGCAATAACATTCATAGACCTGTCATCGCGGGATATTCCCTAGAATCAAATACTGAAAGAAGAGCCACAACCACAGGTTGTCTTCGCATTAGGGTTGGTGACGATAAAACGTGAACCTTCCAGACCTTCGGTATAATCCACACAACCACCTACCAAATATTGCAGGCTCATCGGATCAACAACCAACTCCACCCCCTGCTTCTCAATGGTCATATCACCTTCATTTATTTGATCATCAAAGGTAAAACCATACTGGAAGCCACTGCATCCTCCACCGGTGATATAAACCCGTAAACGCAAGTTTGGGTTTTCTTCATCCGAAACCAAGATTTTCACTTTGTTAGCGGCAGCATCCGTAAACTGCAAAGGTAATGCGATATCATCGCTCATCATTTTTACTCCAGACTGGAACCCGGCAAAGATATTTAGAAGACAACAAAAATTTGCCGATCATTAATAACTCGGATTATCCAATACCTGATTGGTTCGTTCAAGTTTTGTCATTTTGACAACACACCAACCGCCAAAAAATTATCACACCTGTAGCTTACTATTGCCAGCCTGTTACGATAGCCCCAAAGGACATTAAGCCGTCACTATAGTTAAATCCTTAGTCAATCAATTAGCAATAAGAAGGAAAAATATTGATTTATCATCATGATTAGTTACTTTATTGAATATTTTTCAAAGTAATCACATGGAGTTCCTATGCGAAAAATGTTACCACTGATGCTTGTTGCCGCGCTGGCAAGCTGTGCTACTCATAGCAAACAAGCCGATATTGACAGCTATACCGCGAAAAAAATTAATGAAATTATAGACAACCAGGTAAAACCGGGAAATAAAGATAATCCAGGTGAAATAATAAAAAACGTCTCTTATCAATTCCTGGGCACACCTTATGCCGCAAACAAACTTATTGGTTCCCCGACTGAACCTGAAAAATTAGTGATAGATTTTAACGGGTTAGACTGTTTTACTTTCATTGATTATGTAGAATCGCTAAGGAAATCCAGCGACCAAAATGATTTTGTAAAAAATCTCATCCAGACAAGATATATCGATGGAAAGATTAGTTTTTTACAAAGAAAACACTTTTTTACAGATTGGTCAACCAGAGAAAAATTAAATGCCAAAGATGTAACAGATGAAATAAGTTCTTCTTACATAACAATCACAAAAAACCTGAATAAAAAGGCTGATGGTAGCGAATATATCCCCGGACTGGGTGTCACCAAAAGAGAGATCAAATATATTCCAGGGGATAAGGTCAATGATGCCGTTATTAAGAACTTAAAAACGGGCGATTATATTGGAATATATACCCATCTTGCCGGGCTGGATGTCACACATACAGGGATTTTTATTATGACGGATCATGGCCCAATGCTGAGGAATGCATCCTCACTTGCTGCGAATAAAAAAGTTGTCGATTCACCATTTCTTGATTACGTAAAGAATAAACCCGGAATTATCGTTCTAAGAGCATTATAATCCGTGGGGCAAACGGCAAATCCACTTAAAACTAGATTCAGGAGCCTTTCATGAGCCAATCCGACATCCTCTATTCTCAGGCAAAGCAACTTATTCCCGGCGGCGTCAACTCTCCGGTACGTGCATTTAATGGCGTTGGCGGTACTCCGCTGTTTATCAAACATGCTGATGGCGCTTATCTCTATGATGTTGATGGTAAAGCCTATATCGATTATGTCGGTTCCTGGGGGCCAATGGTGCTGGGACATAACCACAGCGCTATCCGCAATGCCGTTATCAAAGCCGCAGAGCAAGGATTAAGTTTTGGCGCCCCCACTGCCGCCGAAGTGGAAATGGCGCAATTGGTGACTGAACTGGTGCCATCGATGGATATGGTGCGCATGGTTAACTCAGGCACCGAGGCGACCATGAGTGCTATCCGTCTGGCTCGTGGTTATACCAACCGCGATAAGATCATCAAATTCGAAGGTTGCTATCACGGCCACGCTGATTGTCTGCTGGTGAAAGCCGGTTCTGGCGCCCTGACCATCGGCCAACCAAACTCGCCTGGGGTTCCGGTTGATTTCGTTAAACATACACTGACCTGTACCTATAACGACTTAAATTCAGTCAGAAAAGCGTTTGAACAATATCCCGAAGAGATCGCCTGTATTATTGTCGAACCTGTCGCCGGTAATATGAACTGCGTACCGCCACAACCAGAATTCCTGCCCGGTCTACGCGCATTGTGTGATGAGTTCGGCGCTTTGTTGATTATCGATGAAGTGATGACCGGTTTTCGCGTCGCCCTATCCGGCGCACAATCTTATTACGGTGTCGAACCCGATATAACTTGCCTTGGCAAAATCATTGGCGGCGGTATGCCCGTTGGCGCTTTCGGCGGGCGTTATGAAGTGATGGAGAAATTAGCGCCAATTGGCCCTGTTTATCAGGCAGGAACCCTATCCGGCAACCCGATTGCGATGGCTGCCGGCCTTGCTTGTCTGAAAGAAGTTTCTCAACCTGGCGTTCATCAACGCCTGACTGAACTAACAGATAATCTGGCGGCTGGCCTGACGAAAGCAGCAAAAGAGGCAGGCATTCCTTTGGTAATCAACCATGTTGGCGGGATGTTCGGTATTTTCTTTACTGATGCAGAAACCGTCACTTGCTATCAGGATGTGATGAATTGCGATATTGAGCGCTTTAAACATTTCTTCCACCTGATGCTTGATGAAGGGGTTTATTTAGCGCCTTCCGCATTTGAAGCGGGTTTTATGTCTATCGCTCACACTGATGAAGATATTCAGCGTACTGTTGATGCGGCCGCTCGCTGCTTTGCCAAGCTGAAATAGTTTCTTTTTTTCAAATAACAGCGCCGTATTTTTACGGCGCTCACTCTTTCCATCCTTCGAATGGGTCACAAGATTGTTCTTGCTGACACCGCTCATCTTTACTCAGAAAATCATTGGGTATAGTTGTTCCCTTCAATGCCGCAAAAAATCCGGCCCAGTCGTGTGGTTTACAGGATAGTATTACATCTCCTGTCTTAAGATCTTTTCGAATAAAAACTTTATCAGAATCAAACCGATAAGCTGCTGGCAGGCGTACCGCTTGACTCTTCCCATCCATAAACAATTTAGCTTTATGGCTCATACAACCTCTTGATATTGATTGGAATATCCCAAATCCTATCACAGATCTTGATACATAAATCAAAAGAGATTTGACAATCATAAACTGATAAATCAATTTGATGTAACACTCACCGCTACGATTGCTACTGAAATATCGTAACTTGAATCATAGGCTCAGCGCCGTTTTAGTGGATGTATAATTAAGCTAGAAGCTGAAGGGAACAAGTTGAGGTATCCGACAACAGAGCCGCTAAGAGACGGGCTATTTCAACTGAGAGTAGGCAACAAAGACATCACCAGAACAATTTTTGCTTATGCCAAGGGAAGAAGAATTTATATACTTCGCACATTTATAAAGAAAACCCCGAAGACTCCACCGGCAGAAATCAAACTAGCATTACAAAGATTAGAGGAAATGACAGATGAAAGTTAAGGGTATTCCATTTTCAGAAGTGAAGGCGAAAGCCCTCTCATCCCCCAAAGCTCAAGCCGCTTATGAAGCAGCTAAACAGGAAGAAGAACTCTACGAACTAATCCAAAGCATGAAACAGAAAGCAGGTATTAATAGTTCACAGTTAGCCGAACGACTAGGAATTACCCCACCGGCAGTAGCTAAGGTTGAAAAAAACCCAATGAAAGCAAGTATTGCAACACTTGAGCGCTATGCAGCAGCTTGTGGAGTAAATCTCAAAATTACTATCGCATAATACGTTAATCTCAATACCTGATATCTTAATCAAACTTCATAGTAAAGATATCGGGTAATCTGACCAAAGTTATAAACGTTATCTGGGGATTGCTCAGGCACAACAGATAAAAAGTACCTATGTCAGCTTTATTAATATTATTTTCTATGTAAGAAACCATCAGCAACTTAACTCCTATATATTCCGCTACCTGAACGTGTGTGATGATAATCTTATATGTATTAGCCTCATCCCTGAGGCCAATCTCTTTATGTTTCAGAAAAATCTAGCTATAAAACTGGCTGATACTCTCTTTTTCTTGGCCGGATACGATGACATTTAGCAATCGTTCATAATATGTAGCCATCTTATCAATGACTGCTTCTGTATACAGTTCCGGGTTGTAATTGAGTTCACAACTGATATTTTGTGGCATGTATAAAAAATTCATCCCAAGTGATTCAAAAGGAATTATTTCGGTATCTATCACTTTCACATCAAGATTTGGCAATGATAATTTTTCATCTTTAGACACGTCGATAAAATCATAGAAATTTTGTGCATCCAAATAGTTAAACAGAACGTTAAATATACCTTCCCTCGCCTTTTCTCCCACCACGTCAATCACGACAGACATGTGGATATTAGAATTCTCTATGGCGCGATGAATAGACTGGCTAACCTGCTTAATAATTCCTTGTAGGCTCATTTCCTTATTGATATTGGATTTTACTATCAAGTCACCTAAGAATAATCCTATTGTTTGATGGCTTTCTATGCGAGTTCGGTCAGCTTTTGGCGAGGTGACAATATGTTGTGATTCACCGGAGTGCATAAAAAGAGAAGTGTGGAACAAAGCCATAAATAACATATAAGGTGTGATTTTATGAGTTTCACAATATTGCAAAACAGCTTTATCCAGCGAATCAGGTATTTTGATATGACGGGCATGAGACCGATATTTTGAAACCAGATGTTTTCTGAAAGAAACTGGAAAATCGCGTTCTGGCTCAACATCAGCAAATTGTTGTTGCCAGAATTTAATTTGTTTTTTAGCCGCCTCAGTCGCATGGATTTCTTGCAACTCATAAACATAACCAGAATATTGCATGGCAACGGGTGGCAATGTGTTTTCTTGCCCCTGTGAATAAGCGGTATATAACTGTTTAAACTCATTCATAATGATATTGATAGACCATCCATCGGAGATAATATGGTGTACATCAATCAATAATACCGTGATTGTTTCCGAAACAGGCAGTAGGAATGTCTTGATTAACGGGCCATTATAAACATCAAAAGGTGTTCTTAATTTCTCTTCCCAGAGCTTGTTAATTCCAATAATAATTTGTTCTCTCTCGATTCCTCTTGGTAACGCTTCAATAACTTGAAGATTGATTTTCATATTGTTATCAGGCTGCATGAAAATCTGCTCATTTTCTTGATAAAACTTAAAACGTAAACTTTCATGTCGTTCCAAGATGGTATTTAAACTTTTTTCCAACGCACCGTGATTCAGTTCTCCCTCCATCAGTAAAGTAACGGGTACGTGGAAACTGTCCTCCAACAACGCTTCTTGAACAAAATACCAATACATTTTCTGACAATATGAAATAGGCATTTTTCCATCAAATGTATTGTGATCAGATATATTGAGGGTTGTCTTCGATGCGGATATTTCGTGTTTATAACTGTGGCGAATCACACTGGCAATCTGAGCAATGGTTGGATTCGCAAACAACTCATGCATACTGAAATGATTGGTTAACATATTTCTTATAGCAGCGGTTATTTTAACTGCTAAGAGTGAATGACCACCGAGTGAGAAGAAATTATCATAAATACCAATTTGATTGATTTTTAGATGTTCTTGCCATAATTGACAGAGTTGTTCCTCGATTTCATCTCTCGGCGCGATATAAGCCTGACGACGTAAGTCATTTTCATCTGGAATAGGCAACGCTTTTTTATCCACTTTATTGTTTAAATTCAGTGGAATACGCTCCAATGGGATATAGAGACTGGGCACCATATAGTCAGGCAGTTGTTTTTTCAAGGCGGATTCCAGTAGCTCTGCAAGTTCTCCTCTAATAGCAGGAAGTCGCAGATAATCAGCTAAATGCGTTTGGCTGTAATCTGCATTAAAAGCGGCCGCTTTCTCCGCCAGCCAATTCGCACTCGGGCAAACATAAGCAATGAGTTTCCTCTCCTCACTGTCATGACCATCAACGATCACGGCTGCATTACTTAAAATCTCCTGCCCCGCCAGCACAGACTCGATTTCCCCCAATTCAATGCGATGGCTGCGAATTTTAACCTGCGAATCCCGGCGGCCAATGAATTCCAACTCACCTTCCGGCGTCCAGCGTACTAAATCACCCGTACAGTAAAGTCGGTCTGCCGGGTTGGTACTGAAAGGATCACGGATAAACTGTTTTTCCGTGATATCCGGTGCATTACGGTACCCCCGTGCCAGTTGAATACCGCCGATATGCAGTTCCCCGACAGCCCCGAGAGGCAGCAGATTACCGTCGGAATTCAGGATTCGCATCACGGTATTCGGCAACGGTTTTCCAATCGTCACTCGCTTATTTGCTGTTAATAAGGCGGAAGTCACAATCGAAGTACACTCTGTTGGGCCATAAACGTTAAACAGCTTTCTGCCCTGCGACCACTGCGCAGCAATATGCGGCGCCACAGCTTCCCCTGCCAGCAACAAGGTTGAAACTGTGCGCCATTTGTTGAAATCCAAATGAGGCAACAGCGCAGGTGGCAGTACGGCATGGGTAATGTGGTGTTTTTCAACTATCTCATCCAACCATTCAGGCGAGCGGCGATGTGTTTCTGAAATCAAATACAGTGTGGCGCCATAGGCCAGGGTCATCGCCATTTCCAACACTGCGGCGTCGAAGCTCCAGGAAGCAAACTGCAACCCGCGAATATCAGCATCCGCACCGAATAACGCGGCTTGTGCTTGTGCCAGATTCACCCAACCCTTGTGCTCCAGCATCGCCCCCTTTGGCCAGCCGGTAGAGCCAGAGGTATAAATAACATAGGCCAGATGATTTTCTGTCAGGGGCACTGAACGATGAACGATATTGTCGGTAGGCAGGTTTTGCACATATGACTGTACCGTTTCGACATCCAGACAGATAACGCGCTGCTGACTGATAGGCAATTTATTAACCAGTGGTGTTTCGGTCAGGATAAATTCAGCCCCACTGTGCTCCAGCATGTATTGCAGGCGGGCTTGCGGATAACTGGCATCCAAAGGCACATAAGCGCCACCCGCTTTGAGAATACCCAGCAGTGCAATCACCGTTTGCAACGACCGGGGAAGGCAAATTGCAACCAGAATATCTGGTTGGATACCCTGCTCAATCAGGTAATGCGCCAATTGATTGGCCTGAGCATTAACTGCCTGATAACTTAAGCTTTCCTCACCAAAAACCAGCGCGGTTTTTTCAGGATTCAGCGCTACTTGTTCTTCAAACAACTCATGGAAGCAGCGCCCTTGTGGGTAATGGTTCTGTGGCCCATTTAATTCATGCAGTAAGGTATGCTTTTCAGCTTCTGATAATAATGGGAGTTCATGAATGGAGGGCTCTTTATTGACTGAATCATCTGTCATTACCTCAACAATGCCAGAAAGCAAGGTTGCGTAATTGGCGATAAATCTTTCAATGGTACTGCTATAAAACAGACTGGTATTTGAAATCCATACTATAGATAATTCGCCTGTCTGCTCTTCTTCAAAAACATGAATTTCCAAATCAAACCGGGTTGTTCTAAATAAATTATCTCCGAGTTCAATAATATCATCCTGTCCCAGTATTGCTTCACGTCGGTTATTCTGTACTGCAAACATGATTTGGAAAATGGGATTATGGTTTAGGTTTCGTTCCGGGCTGAGCTTTTCCACCAACATCTCAAATGGCAAATCTTGATGTTCGTAAGCATCCAGGATGGTACGGCTGTTTTGCTTTAATAATTCACTGAACGTCGGCTGACCGGATAAATCTGTTCTGATAACCAATGAATTAACAAAAAAACCGATCAGAGGTTCAATATCAGGATGTTGTCTGCCAGCAATAACGGTTCCAACCAGAATATCTTTTTCATTACTATAGCGGCTCAGCAATACGGCAAAAGCCGTTTCCAAGAACATAAATAGTGTAACTTTATGCTTGGCACATAATGCTCTGATTGCTTGGGTAAGATGTACTGAAATGCGCTGTAGATGAAGCCGCCCCTCGATATTTTGTTTTTCCGGACGTGGATTATCCAGCGGTACACGGTGGACGGATGAAATTCCGGCTAACTGATTCTGCCAGTATGTCAGTTGTTTTTTCAGCACATCATCTTGCAGCCAACCCTGTTGCCACTGGGCATAATCGGCATATTGAATTCTCAGCGGCGGTAGCGGATTTACTTTACCCTGACTATAAGCTTTATATAACGTGAAAAATTCATGGAGAAATATTGCCATCGACCAGCCATCGAAGGCGATATGATGTATCGTATAAATAATAAGATAATCATCTGCTGCCAATTTTATTAACCGGATGCGCAACATCAGGTCCGCGCTAAGGTTAAAAATCAGATTCTCTTCTTCCTTACTAAGTTGTTTTACCTGATCGTTTTTCTCAGTTTCAGACAACTCAGATAAATCATGATGTGTAATCGGTAAATCATAATCAGCGGCAATAAATTGTCGCGGTTCGTTATTGATGATTTTAAAATAGGTACGCAGGACTTCATGGCGTTCAAGTAATGCCTTAACGGCTGATTCAAACGCCTTTATGTTAATGAATTCCCGCAGCCTGAAATCCCCCATACAGTTATATTGGGGACTTCCTCCATCCAGTTGATCAATAAACCATAGTCGTTGTTGAGCAAATGAAAGCGGATAATGTTCCGCTTTGCCATCACGCTGAATATCTTGCAAAAAGTGATGAGTTTGCTCTTCTGAATCGAGCTGGTTCAGAAAATCAATCAACTCCTGTTTATGTTGTTTCCATTCACTGAGCAAGGCTGGTGGAATATTGCCGCAGCTAGTCTCGTATTGTAAACGGTTATCAGTAACGAACAGAGTAATTCCCTGCTCTAAAGACTCATTAATAATTCGCGCGGCATTTCTCATATCTCACCCTTCAATAGTTCTTGCGCTGTCTCTTTCCCAGCCTGGAAATGTTTTCTTTTTTCTTTGATAAGATGAATAGTGACAATCTGTGATAGCTGCTCAAGTGTCGGGTGTTCAAAAACACTTCTCAACGGAACTTCTATTTCTAATTCGTTACGTATTGAACTAATAAGGCGGGTTGCCTGTAGTGAATGTCCACCCAATGTGAAGAAATTGTCATAGATGCCAACTTGACTGACATTCAATAACCGCTTCCACAACTGACCGATCTTAATTTCCATTTCATTTCTTGGCGCCACATAATTCTGTCGGCGTAAATCGTCTTCATTTGGGATCGGTAATGCTTTTTTATCCACTTTATTATTTAACGTGAGTGGCATTCGTTCCAAAGGAATATAGAGACCTGGAACCATATATTCTGGCAATTGTTGTTTCAGTGCGGATTCGAGTAATTCTGAAAGTTCCCCACTAATGGCCGAAATTTGCGGATAATTAGCTAAATGGGTTTGACTGTAGTTAGTACGTGCTTGTACCGGTGGTAACTCTCCACGACTAAAAATCACATCCAGCAAATCAGGTTGCTGTTGTGACCACGTGACGCCGCATTGATAACCACATTGTTCAGCGTATTGCAGTAAGGATTCGAATTCCTGAACCTGTTGTAATGCCTGTGGGGAGAAACAGCCGGCATTTTCTGGCGGCGTCACCATCTGATTGGCTGACCAATGGCGCAGCCCTTCTGCCAAAGTGAGGTCATCTTTAATTCTGGCGTTGGGGATACCTGAAACACCCAATATATCCTCTGCGCCCATCTGCAACAAATTACGCAGACTTTCAAAAGAATCGAAATTATGCCAATTTAACAGTAATTCATGACAAGATTTGGTGTTTTCATCTCTTTTATGCAATATGACATCGTAACGATAACGCAACATTTCATTGTCGCCGATGCCACGTTTAACCAGAATATCAACCCGGCCAATTTCAGGATAACGCTCCGGTAATTGGGCAAAATAAGTTGGACTAAGTAAAAACTCGGGTTCTTGTTGTAAACGCCGCTGAATACGGTTCGCCAGCGTCCCTACCTGAATACGCTGCCCGTTAAGATGACTTTGCTCTATCGCTGTAGCATGGGCGGTTAATAAATCTAAATTGCGGATATCTCCCAGCAAAATTTTCCCACCCGCTTCAACCGCCGGTATTAACTGTTCAAGTACTTTTTCCAGATATTGAACATTGGGAAAATATTGGACAACAGAGTTAATCACGACAGTATCAAATTCATCAGCACTCAATGTTCCTAAATTGAGTGCATCTCCTCTTCTGAGCTGCACATGTGACCAGCCACGTTGTTGCAGAATATGTTGATGCCGATTTAAAACCTCAGCCGAAATATCGGTCGCCACCACTGATTCGCACTGTTCAGCATAGCGATACAGCAATAATCCGGTACCACAACCGATTTCCAGTAAGCGATGAGGATGCAAGGCTTTAATCCTGTGCATGATTCCTGCTAACCACTCCTCCATTTGCTCAAGGACAATCGGTTGTTCAGTATAACTGTTCATCCAGCCGCCAAAATCACTGTCTGATGCGACTGCATCACCGTTCTGAACGCTCTCTTTTCGAGTACTATCCGTTGTGGGTTGACGGTACTGCTCATCAAAAATTTCTGTCCAGTTCTCAACGCTGCTTGCGTTAAACTCAACCGCTTTTTCACCTAACCACTCTGTACTTGGGCAAACATACGCAATGAGTTTTTTGTCTTCATCTTGACCATAAGCGATCACAACAGCACTACTTAAAGCATCATGCCCGGACAAAACTGTCTCGATTTCACCCAACTCTATACGGTGACTGCGGATCTTAACCTGAGAGTCAACCCGGCCGATAAATTCTAACTGACCATCCGGTGTCCAGCGTACTAAATCGCCAGTTCGATAAAGCCTGTTTTCCCTGCCATCCGTTACATGTGAACTGAATGGATCTCGGATAAACTGCCTTGCTGTGATTTCCGGTGAGTTTCGGTAACCACGTGCTAACTGAACGCCGCCAATATACAGTTCCCCGATAACGCCCATCGGAGCCAAATTACCTTCCTGATCAAGAATACGCATCACAACGTTAGGCAAAGGCTTTCCAATCGTAATCTTCTCGTCAGTGAGTAACGCTGTGGTGACAATGGATGTACATTCTGTCGGGCCATAGACGTTAAACAGTTTTCTATTCTGTGACCAACGAACAGCAATCTGCGGTGGTACTGCTTCACCCGCCAAAAGCAAAGTTGAGACAGAACGCCATTTGTTAAAATTCAGATGTGGAAGCAGCGCGGGTGGTAACACAGCATGAGTTATCTGATGTTTTTCAACCACTTCATCCAGCAATTCAGGGGAACGCCGTTGGGTTTCAGAAATCAAATAGAGTATTGCGCCATAGGCCAATGTCATAGACATCTCTAAGATCATGGCGTCAAAACTCCAGGAGGCAAACTGCAACACCCGGCAATGTGAGTCAATGCCAAATAAATCTGCTTGCGAGAATGCCAGATTAACCCACCCTTTATGTTCCAGCATCACCCCTTTCGGTTTACCGGTAGAGCCGGAAGTATAAATCACATAAGCCAGATGATTTTCCGTGAGCGGAAGTGGGCGCTCAGTAATATTATCCGTAGGCATATGTTGTAGCTGAGACTGGACTATCTCTGTGTCCAGACAAATCACTTTCTGCTGGCTAATTGGCAGTTTTTCAACCAGATGAGTTTCGGTCAGGATGAATTCGACTTCACTGTGATCCAACATATATTGGAGGCGGGCTTTCGGATAACTGGGGTCTAACGGTACATAAGCGCCACCCGCTTTAAGAATACCCAATAATGCCACAACCGCTTGTAATGACCTTGGTATGCAAAGTGCGACCAACGTGTCCGGTATAATCCCTTGTTCAAGCAGATAGTGCGCCAATTGGTTAGCTTGCTCATTTAATGACTGATAGCTCAGGGTGTCATCGCCCAAAATCAGTGCATTTTTTTCAGGGTATTGTGATACCCGCTCTTCGAAGAGTTGATGGAAACATTTCCCGGTCGGATAAGGAATTTGTGGCCCGCTCCATTCATGCAGTAAGGTATTCCGTTCAGCATCTGCCAATAATGGAAGGTCATGAACGGACGGCTCGCTGATACCAGCATGATGCTTCATCACATCAACAATATTAGTCAGCAAAATTTCGTAATTGGCGATTAATCTGTTAATGGTCGCATTTCTGAACAGACTGGTGTCAGAGATCCATCCAATGGATAACTCACCTTCGTCTTCTTCATAAATATGGACTTCCAAATCGAATCGGGTGGTCAGCAGGGAACGTTCTTTAGATGTAACAATGCTATCCTGCTCCAGCGTTGTATCTCGTTGATTATTCTGTACTGCAAACATGATCTGGAAAATAGGATTATAATTTAAATTCCGTTCTGGACTGATTTTCTCCACCAGCATCTCAAAAGGCAGGTCTTGATGTGCATAAGCATCCAGGATCGTACGACTATTCTGTTTTAATAGTTCACTGAATGTAGGCTGACCGGATAAATCCGTTCTTATCACCAATGAATTGACGAAAAATCCAATCAAAGCCTCAGTGTCACGGTGTCTTCGGCCTGCAAGCGGCATGCCAACCAGAATATCCTTTTCACTACTGTAACGACTCAACAACACAGCAAAAGCCGTTTCCAGAAACATAAATAACGTCACTTCATGTTTGGCGCACAGCGCTCGAATTTCTTGGGTCAAAGCTTTTGAAATACGTTGTGGATGAACATTCCCTTCAAAATTTTGTTTTTCTGGTCGTGGATTATCCAGTGGGAAACGGTGAAGGGGAGAAATACCTGATAATTGGTTTTGCCAGTAATCCAGTTGTTTTTGCAGAATATCCCCTTGCAGCCAATCCCGTTGCCATTGGGAATAATCAGTATATTGAACTGGTAATGGCGGCAGAGGATTACCCTCGCCTTGGCAATAAGCGCGATATAATGTCAGCAGCTCGCTGATAAAGATTGCCAGCGACCAGCCATCACAAGCGATATGATGAATCGTATAGAGAATAAAATAATCATCATCTGTTAATTTTAGCAACCGAATACGCAGCATCAGGTCAGTACTGAGATTAACAGCTTGTTTCCACTCTTGCTCACCGAGTTGTTTAAGCTGTTGTTCCTGCTCAAATTCTGAAAGTGTGGACAGATCATGTATGGTAATCGGCAAATCATAAGCAGTAGCGATAACCTGCCGTGGCTCATTATCAATAATTTTGAAATAAGTACGCAGCGATTCATGGCGTTCAAGCAATGTTGCTATTGCAGCCTCAAAAGCTTTGAGATTGAGCGGCTCTCTCAATCTGAAATCACCTGTACAGTTATACTGAGGGCTGCCTTCGGTAAGTTGATCGATTAACCACAAACGCTGCTGAGCAAATGAAAGTGGGTAATGTTCCGCACGCTCATAACGCGGAATACCTTGCAGTCGGTGAGCGTCCGTATCCTCTTCTGAATCGATTTGCTTGAGGAAATCAATCAATTCTTGTTTATATTGCTTCCATTCACTGAGAAGTTCCGGAGGAATGCTGTCTCGGCTGGTTTTATATTTCAGTTTGTTATCAATAACAAACAGAGTAATCCCTTGATTTAAAGCCTCATTGATAATCTGTGCCGCATTTTTCATATATTGCCTTCCAATAGTTCCTGTGTTGTCTCTTGCCCAGCCTGGAGATGCTTTCTTTTTTCTTTAACCTGATAAATCGTGGCGATTCGTGCTAATCGCTCAAGTGTTGGATGTTCAAAGACACTGCTCAACGGTATTTCAATGTTTAGATCATTGCGTATTAAGCTGATAAGGCGGGTTGCTTGAAGAGAGTGACCACCCAGCACGAAAAAGTTGTCATAAATGCCGACTTGACTAACGCCCAACACTGCTTGCCATAACTGACTGATTTTTCCTTCCACTTCATTTCTTGGCGCGACATAACCTTGTTGTCGGAAATCATTTTCATTTGGAATAGGCAACGCTTTTTTGTCCACTTTGTTATTTAACGTGAGTGGCATTCGCTCTAGCGGAATATAAAGGCTTGGAACCATGTATTCTGGTAATTGTTTTTTCAGTGCTGATTCAAGTTGTTCTGAAAGTTCAGCTTTAATATCGGAGGATTGAGAAGGGTTATCGGTATTAAATTTCAGCCCTTTTTTATCCAGCCAGTCTTTGGTTGGACAAACATAAGCAATCAATCTCTTATCGTTCCCATAAGTAATAACCGCAGCACTGCTTACGGCGTCATGTCCGACCAATGCTGTTTCGATTTCTCCTAATTCAATCCTAAATCCTCTAATCTTGACTTGAGAGTCAATCCGGTCAATAAATTCCACACTACCATCAGGCCACCAACGGGCTAAATCTCCTGTTCGGTATAAACGTTGAGATTTATCCTTCAAATCAGTAATAAATTTCGTTGCGTTTGTTTCAGGAGCATTCAAATACCCACGTGCCAGTTGGATGCCGCCAATACATAATTCCCCCGCAACACCAATAGGCACTAAATTACCTGATGGATCAAGAATACGGATAACGGTATTGGGCAATGGTTTCCCAATCGTAATTTTGTCATCAGTTAATAAGCCCGCAGTCACAATGGCAGTACACTCTGTCGGGCCATAGACGTTAAACAGTTTTCTACCCTGTGACCAACGGACAGCAATTTGTGGTGGTACTGCTTCCCCCGCTAAAAGTAAAGTTGAAACGGAACGCCATTTGTTAAAGTCCAGATAAGGCAGCAAAGCCGGCGGTAATACAGCATGGGTAATCTGGTGTTTATCAACTAACTCATCCAAATATTCAGGGCTATGCTGTTGGGTTTCTGAAATTAAATAAAGCGCGGCTCCATACGCCAATGTCATAGATATTTCTAAGATCATGGCATCAAAACTCCAGGAAGCGAACTGCAATCCCCGGCTATATGAATCAACACCAAATAAACCCGCCTGTGAAAGTGCCAGATTTACCCACCCCTTATGTTCCAACATAACCCCTTTTGGTTTACCGGTAGAACCAGAGGTATAAATGACGTAAGCCAGATTATTTTCCGTTATTGGGAATGGGCGTTCAGCGATATTGTCCGTAGGCATGTGCTGCAATTGTGATTGCATTGTCTCCGTATCCAAACAGACGACTTTCTGCTGGCTGATTGGGAGTTTTTCTATCAGATTTGTTTCGGTCAGAATGAACTCAGCTTCGCTGTGTTCCAACATATATTGAAGACGGAGTTTCGGATAACTGGGATCTAACGGCAAATAAGCTCCCCCTGCTTTAATAATCCCCAGTAGCGCGACTACAGCGCGTATTGAACGAGGAATACAGAGCGCGACCAATGCTTCTAGTTTGATCTTTTGTTCTATCAAATAGTGAGCAAGTTGGTTAGCTTGTTTATTTAGCTCCCGATAACTTAATGAATTGCCGTCAAAAATAACTGCTATTTTTTCGGGATATCGGGCAGCTTGTTCCTCAAACAGTTCATGAAAACAGCCGCTATGCTGGCTATAATCCTGTAGGCCATTCCATTCATGTAATAAAGTGTGTATTTCAGCTTCTGCTAATAGTGGAATATCATGGACAGAGGGTTCCCTGTATATTAGATCGGAACCAATACATGGCTTCATTACACTAACAATATTAGCAAGCAAGGTTTCATAATTGGCGATTAATCTTTCAATAGTTATATTTCTGAATAAGCTGCTGTCATAAACCCATAGCAGGGATAATCCTCCATCTTCTTCATAAACATGAATTTCCAAATCAAATCGGACTTTCAGCAGCAGACGTTCTTCAAGTTCAATATTATTATCCCGCGCCAGTGTCGTATCACGCTGAGTATTCTCCAGAGTAAACGCGATTTGGAATATAGGGTTATAATTTAAGTTTCGCCCCGGACTCAGTTTTTCCACCAGCATTTGAAATGGCAGATCTTGATGAGCATAAGCATCCAGGATAGTACGACTGTTCTGTTTTAATAACTCACTGAAAGTAGGCTGGCCGGATAAATCTGTTCTGATCACCAGAGAGTTAACAAAAAAACCAATCAAAGGCTCAATATCATGGTGCCTTCTCCCGGCAAGTGGTGTTCCGACCAAAATGTCTTTTTCATTACTGTGACGACTCAACAATACGGCAAAGGCTGTCTCCAGAAACATGAATAGCGTGACTTCATGTTGGTGACATAATGCTCTTATTTCTTGTGTCAGATCCTTTGAAATACGTTGCTCACTAAGATGCCCCTCGAAACTCTGTTTCTCTGGTCGTGGGTTATCCAGTGGAAGACGGTGAAGCGGAGAAATACCTGATAACTGAGTTTGCCAATAATCCAGTTGTTTTTTCAGAATATCACCTTGCAGCCAATTTCGTTGCCATTGAGCATAATCGGTATATTGGATTTTAAGTGGCGGTAATGGGGATATTTCTCCTTTATGATACTCGCGATATAGGGTGATAAGTTCATTAATAAAAATTTCTATTGACCAACTATCACAGGCAATATGGTGAATGGTATAAATAATTACATAATCATTTTCAGCCAGCTTTATCAGGCGAATACGCAACATCAAATCAGTACTGAGATTAAAAACCAAGTTATCTTCTTCTTTACTGAATCTTTTGACTTGAGATTCTTGCTCAGTTCCAGAGAATGCGGTCAGATCATGTAGTATAATAGGTAAATCATAGGAATGTGCTACGACTTGCCGTGGCTCATTATCAATAATCTTAATATGGGTACGTAACGCCTCATGACGCTCAAGCAACGTTTTTACCGCAGCCTTAAAAGCGTTGAAATCAAGTTGTTCCCGTAATCTCAAATATCCGGGACAATTATATTGAGGGCTACCTTCGGTAAGTTGGTCGATAAACCACAGGCGTTGTTGAGCAAATGAGAGTGGATAATGTTCTGCATTGCCATCACGTTGGATATTCTGTAATTGATATGTTTGAATTTCTTCTTCTGCATCGATCTGGCTCAGGAAATCGATCAACTCTTGTTTATAATTTTTCCATTCATTGAATAATTCCGCTGGAATATTATCACGGCTGGTTTCGTATTGTAATCGATTATCAGCAACAAACAGAGTAATTCCTTGATTTAAAGCCTCATTCACAATTTGCACTGCATTTTTCATATATCTCCTTGAAAATATAATATCAAATTATTTATTAAGTGATTATTTATGATGTCCGTAATTTCAAAATAACAAATTTCTAATCATGTTAGCATATGGGCATCGAAAATCATTAGCTATGTTGTTTGATTTTATTATCAAAAACAGTGAGAAAATATGAAGGTTTTTTTAATAGATGAGAAATATAAAAATCACACCAAAATTAATAACCATTTAAAAAGATAATAGTAACATTCTATTTACTCATTAACTATTTGCCTGTTATTAATATAAATCTGCATCTAAAAAATATTAATAATAAAAATCCCAATCACAAAAACAACTGATATTTTATTTTTCCTGACCAGATACAATGGCATTAATTAATCACTCATAATATCGGAGTAAACTATCAATAGCTTCTTTGGAATAGAGTTCTGGATTATATGAGAATTCATATAGGATACTTTAGGGCTTATTGATAAAATTACACCACATGATTCGAAAGGAGTTGGAATAATCTATATAGGTTCTATGCCCAGGTTAGTAAATAATTATTCTTCATCACTTTCTATATCGATATAATTAAATAGTCCAATTTCTTGCAAAATGGCATCCACGTTGGAGAGTCATGCTGCCGCGTCAGCCAAAGAGTTGAACGAAAGTAATGGTCAGACCGCTGAACAGGAGGCCGAAGAGCCGGAAACAGGCTCAAGCTGATAAATCAGCATCGGCAAACACATAATCCCCATCTGTATCAAGCCCCTTACACAAAAGTCCTGTAATGCAGGGCTTTTTTAACAACAACTCCTAAGCTGCTTATATTTATAGCTTGTTTTTGAAAATAAGGATTTCAATATTAGATATTCAATCTCAAATTTGTATCAACTAGATCAATCAACGATTTTGGTACACCAAAATCAGCGGCTATCTTACTCCAAGTAGAGACTTTTTCTATGGTTTCCTCAATAATCCCATTGACCATTTTTTTGGTGAACAACGGACTTAGTTTTTCCAATGAATAAAAATCTTGCCGAGTGAAGTTATCTCTTTTACCGTTTAAACTCATCCAGTGACTGTTTACCCATCTACTGTCAGGCTTATAACTGTAGGCCAAATCGTAGGCCGGTGCCAAATCCCATTTTTTGCCTTTTAATATAAACGCGAAGTTTTTAGCGTGATCATCATGATTCCTAGCAATGATATTAAAGCACATTCTTCTTAGTAGCTGTTCAGCAGCCTTAGCCGATAGTTTTAGCTGCCTGGCAACAAAGAAAAGTTCTGCGTAGGAGAAAGAACCTGGTTTTTTATAGTCAACGTGAGCAAGTCCATTTAATGTTTGAACATGGATTTTTTTATTCCCCAGACGATCAAAACGCTGTGTGATAAAGTGACGCCTGTTGCCTTCATGGAGTAATCGGCAGGGCATCATGTCTATACCGCAATCTTTTGCCATCAAATGGTATACATATTCCATCGCTCCAAAGCCTAGTGGATCACCAAAGGTTTCCTGGTTTTTGTTGTGCTCACTGACACCATCAAATTTCATAAGATAGTGAATAAAACCATTAGGGACTTTAACTTGACCAGAGCGAACCTGAGTGAAGTCCTCATTAAAGGCTAGTATAGCTTTGGGTCTGGCTCCGCCAGCGCTCATACCTACGGAAAGTAGTGACATCATGGCCTCGCGATCTTCCTGACCATTATTAACCAACTCAGCAGTAAAATTGCCACGAGAGTCAAGAATTTCTTGGGCAATAGAAACCAATGAATCTATTTCTACTTGTTTTGAGGAACTAAGGTTTCTTATTTTGGTTGCTGGTGCGTATTCAAGAGCCCCCATCCCTCTTTTCCCAGTATATTGAAGTCGCTGCAAAGGTGTAATGTCGTTAGGAGATTTACCTTGAGCTGCAACCCATGCATTGAGTACAGCGTTGCCAAAGTCGTCTGGTAGTGAGTCTGCAATCAATCCAGGTAGTCCTTTAAACGTGTTATAGTCCAGTTCTGGAAAACTGTAGATTTTATTTGTCAAAGGCATTTTCAGCGGAGACAGTTCGATCCCTTTAACGATAAAGTTGGGGTCGTACTGAAATAAGCCCAAATTTTTACTAGGGTCAAAACTCATCGCACCAACTTTATGCTGATTGTAAATTACGTTGATAACTTCCATTACCATTCTGGTGTATCCTCTTCAATCTTGTTTTTTCTAAGACCAGATGCTCGTTGTCGTTTTTTTCCTTGAAGTTTAGCGAGTTGGATAGGAGATATACTTTGTTTGGGAAGAAAAAGATCTAATTGTTCGGTTAAGTTTAACGCGGCCATAATGGCAACAAAAATCTCTAATTGGACTTTACCTTTTTCAGCATTCAGTACAGTTTTTCTTGTGACGCCTAAAAGTTCAGCAATTTCAGCTTGAGTCAGATCATTGTTTAGTCGAGCTTGTTTCAAGCGTTCTCCCAATTCCTCTGCAATTGCTAAAGCTGTTTTTTCATGTAACATCATAACGCTCCAAAAATGACACATTAAAACCGTTACTATCTATAATGAGCAATTATAAGCACATTACATATCAATCACAACCTTATATGCTAATGTCCTATTAAAAAGACATTATAGACTTTAACAGCATTAATATCCAATATATGGAACATTATGAGATGAGTTGATATCGGTAGGAACTAAATGCACGCGTCATTGAATTAATCAGAGGGGATGGCAATTGATTTGGGTAAACATAACGGGGCCGTTCTTCATCGATCAATGTCAGAGTAACATGTGTTAATTTCTTACTGGCCCGGTTAAAAGCCAGAAATATCCCCTCTTTCTGCATATCTAACGATACATAATCGTCACCAGAATCTCCTCTAGGCTTACTCTTATAAGGAATCAGACCTTCATTAAAAATTTCCTGATAAGATTTACCCAAGCTATTTATTAACGCCTCTACATTTAT
>NZ_RCWE01000018.1:46424-100458 GCF_018448925.1 Photorhabdus akhurstii
CCGGTTAAAAGCCAGAAATATCCCCTCTTTCTGCATATCTAACGATACATAATCGTCACCAGAATCTCCTCTAGGCTTACTCTTATAAGGAATCAGACCTTCATTAAAAATTTCCTGATAAGATTTACCCAAGCTATTTATTAACGCCTCTACATTTATCGCCATTATTTACATAACCTCTTTATTCATATCTTACCGCTAGTATATAAATATGGATAACGGTTTATTAGCCACTATCCAATAAAAGTAAAAAAAACTCTAGAAGACATTTATTCAAAACGTTCAAATATTAATGCATGTGCCCGTAAATCAGCCAAATAGAGAAAACGAATCTCTGTATTAGGATATTGCTCACTTAACTTATGTGTATAAGAATCATATCCACCAACCATGCCAATAACAGGGATTTTTTCTGGGCCACCAGCAGAATCAGGTTCCCCCATCAATGCTCTAACGATTGCTCTATCCATTGAATGTGAAAATGGATAAGGCAATTCTCCATTATATTCTCCACTACCCTCATAAGCGTTAATAAGTGTAATTTGTACAGATTTTAATACTCTTGAATCAGCGTTAAATACCAGTGTAAGGCCAGCATCAGGTCCACAATCGAATGTATCAGCATTCTCAAACAAAAACTCAAACATTCCGGCTAAAATAAGTTTTCTTTCAACTAATTGCTCCGCCGTTTGTCCTAAGCTTTTAATCATCTTCATAATATCTGCCATTATTCCCCCTTTTTCAAATAGTGTTGAAATTAAGTGCTCTCACTCGATAATAAGAATCATAAATAAAAATAACTTCCACGTTTGGATAAGATTTTATACGATTTATATAAGCATCGTATCCACCAATAACACCTATAATCGGTGCTTCTATCATATCTTTTGACTCCGTAGGTTCTCCATATTCAGCTCTTATCGTTGCCTTATCCATTAAAGATAAAAATGGATAAGGCAAACTACCATTATATTCATCATGATCACCATGTATATCAATTAGAATTATCTGGACTGAATTCAATTGCCTAGATTTAGAATCAAAAACTAATGTGATTCCTTTTTCAGGTTCGCAATTAAACGATGCATCCCCTTCAAAATGAAACTTAAATATTCCTTTAGATATCTCACCATCCTCAACTAACGTTTCCGCGGTTTTTCCAAGATATTTAATTAATTTCGTAATATTAGTCACTATTACTACCCTTATTCTTCATTCAATTAGTGTAGTTCTTCCAATACCTTATATCACTTCTGCTTATTCCGCCTTTGAGATATCTCTACCATGTCACACTTTCAGAACGAAGGAAAGTCATTGTCTCAACTTGTTCAAACAAATCATGGGATAATTGTATATAAATCTTTTCCTCAGATTCAGATACATTGTAAAGGTAGAGGTCTTTCCAACCATATTGACAGTTAAACACCTTACATGGTGGAAAAGACTTAATTGCCTGCCCAAAATGCTCCTTAACCCATGCACGCGTCATTGGATTAACCAGAGGGAATGGCAATTGATTTGGATAAACATAACGGGGCCGTTCTTCATCGATCAATGTCAGCGTGACATGTGTTAATTTCTTGCTGGTCCGGTTAAAAGCCAGAAATATCCCCTCTTTCTGCATATCTAACGATACATAATCGTCACCAGAATCTCCTCTAGGCTTACTCTTATAAGGAATCAGACCTTCATTAAAAATTTCCTGATAAGATTTACCCAAGCTATTTATTAACGCCTCTACATTTATTGCCATTATTTACATAACCTCTTTATTCATATCTAACCTCTAGTATATAAACATGGATAACGGTTTATTAACCACTATCCAATAAAAGTAAAAAAACACTCTAGAAGACATTTATTCAGAACGTTAAAATATTAATGCATGTACCCGTAAATCAGCCAAATAGAGAAAACGAATTTCTGTATTAGGATAGTGAGAGATTAATCTTCACCCAGATTTTTTAAAAGTTAGATCACTTACCCTTTGATGTATTGTGTACCCAAACACAATATTGATTGCCGGATATAAGTCTTTTAAGCAATCGATATAAACATCCCAGCCACCAACCATGCCAATAATCGGTACTTCTGTAGCTTCATTAACCTCAGAAGGTTGACCTAAAATAGCTCTCACTGTGTCTTTATCCATTACAGGTTGAAATGGTGAAGGCATATTGCCTTTATAAATTTCAATTTCAGGTAAATATGATATCAAAGTAATGCATACAGAGATTAATTTTTTTGTGAATTCATCAAAAACTAGCATGAGTCCAGGCTCAGGTTGACAATGGAATTCCTCATCACTATTAAAGATGTGCTCAAATTTCCCAGCCGAAATAAGTTGTTTTTCAATCAACATATCGACTGTTTGTCCTAAATTATTTATGATTGCAACAACATCAGTCATTATTTATATAACCTTTATTCCTAGTTAAACCAATTCATCTGCAATTTGTTTTTAAACTACTCACAAATGAATTGGCTATTAAAAAATCTCCCTTTTTATTATTGACTACCAACGTACTCTACTTGTAGGTAAGAATGTAACTCTACTAACTCGATCTAAAACATCATGCGATATTTGCATGCTAATTCCCTGCTTACCTTGATAGGAATAAAGATATGTCCAACCAAATTCACGTTTTAATGCTTTAAATGGCGGCGCGGTTTTAGTTGGCTTTCCTAAATTATCATCTATCCATTGACGATTCATCTCCTTATTTAAAGGATATGGTATATCGTTTGGAAAAACAAAGCTAGGACGATCAGGTACGATTAAAGTTAGTGTCATCTCTATAAATACCTTAGTTTCTCGATTAAATGATAAAAAAACACCTTCTTTCGCCATATTTAAGGATATAGTTTTATCTCCAGAAAAACCACTTGGTTTAGTTTTATAAGGAATTAATCCCTCATCATAAATATCTTGGTAGGTTTTACCTAAGCTATTAATTAATGCTTCAACATCAACTACCATTATCTGTATAACCCCTGTTCTTGGTTAAACCAATTCAACTGCTATGTTATTTTTTCAAACTACTCACAAATGAATTGGCTTTCAAGAATAACCACCCATCTATTACTAACTACCAACGTACTTCTGATGTAAGCAAGAACATTACAGATTCAACACGCTCAAACAGGTCATAATCAACCTGCATACTAGTCGGCATCCGAAAATCCAATAACGTATATAGCTCTGTCCATCCAACATCCCTCTTGAGAATTCTTCGCGGAGGAAGAGCCTTTTCTGGTTTACCTAATTGCTCGTGCAGCCATTGCCTGAACATCAATGTCTTCAAAGGAGAAGGCAACTCATTAGGAAATTGGTAGGAGGATTTCTTCTGATCAAACAAAAGAAGCTCTATAGCAAACAGAATTTTGCCATCCCTCTTAAAGGCCAAATACATACCCTCTTTAATCATATCCAAAGTGATATCAGGATCTCCTGGGTATCCTGTTGGCTTAGTCTTATAAGGGATTAACCCCTCATCAAAAATTTCCTGATAAGGCTTACCCAAACTGTTTATTAATGCCTCTACATTGACTGTCATTTATATAACTCCTGTTCTTGGTTAATCTTATGCATTTTAGCTCTAGCATCCTCAAGCTGCTCTTCTGTTGCACCATACTGTTTCAACGCTGGTTTTATAGCATCAAAATCACGATCTACAGCCGCTCTCAAATCATTAGCATCTTGCTCTATTTGAGACAGAGAGTTTCGGCCTCCATAAGTTGCACTAAACTTTTGATGTACCTCAGCCGGAATAATAATGGCAGCAACATCCTTAGCGTCTTCATTTAATTTAGAAATTGATAAGGTTGGATATCGCTTCCTCAATTTAGCTCTCACAGCCGCTGCCGAAGGCATATGATCAGCATGCGTTCCATTTCTTGGTCGCCCCGCAAAATTTCTATACAAATCTACTTCAAACAATTTCACCGGTGGTTTACTCAAATACACATACACCGGCGGCATATTAGGAACGGGGAGGATCAGAATATAATCACGAAAATCCTTCTCTTCCGGCATAGGTAACGATTCAATATCGCTGCCGACTTTATCCGGGATCGGCAACACGGTTATTTGCGACGGAATAAACGGTTGTTCTTCATTCCCGGTATGCGGTGGAACTTTGAATTCCTGCTCGCTCGGCGTCCATAAAATTGTCGGCCGGTTTTCTCCCGGTTCCCAAAACTCGTAATTACCGGTGGTCCGATTCAGCGTCATCATGCGAACCGGTACTTTATCCAGACCACCTTCCGGGCTGACGTGATATCCCTGAACCGTCATCCTGCCGCTTTTTTCATCTCTGATCCAGCGAAAACGCACACGGGTAGAAGCTTTACCGTACTGTTCCGCTATCTGGCTCAAACGATACGGGGTTAAGTAATCCTCCTCGCCTTCATTCAACTTCGGTGAATAAAACAGCCCCATTAATCCAACTGTCACCGGATTCGGCGCCGCCAGCCAACGTCCTGCACTGATGGCGCCGCCGCCAATGTAACGCATCACCAGCGTTTCCCCTTCCGCTACCGCGCTGCGGGCAGTGGCGGCCACAGCGGTAGCGGCGGCTTCGGCTTTATCTTCACCACTACGGAACCACCGTTTATACCACGGTAATTTTTTATCCTGCGGTTTATCCGGTTCAGGCGGGTGTTTCTCACCTTGTGGAGATGGTTCCGGTTTTTGTGGCGTCACCGGAGTGGGAGATGACGGAACCTGATATATCGCCATTCTGCCGAAGTTATTCGCCGGTTCAGCCTCGGTTCCGGCATCAGTACAACCTTTACCCCGTAAGCAGGATTTCGCAAATACCGGTATTGGAGGCTCTTTAGTCACAGGAGGTGCGGGCTGAACGTTTCTCGTTTCCTTCACCGGCGACGAGAAATTCTGGGCCGCCATATTCACAGGCGCTGTAGCCCGATGATTAGGCTGCTCCTGCTTCTCATAGCTGTCCATCTCCGAGTTGATAAACCTAGCCCGACAGGGGCAAGTACTCACACTGTCCAACGTGCCAGCCAGCTTGCGGCCCATGTCAAACACGTCAGATACACCACCGACAATCATGTAAGTACCGGGATGTTTGCCACAGGTAACTGTATCCCCTTCACGAGCGGTCGCCCGTCCATTAAATGTCATGGTGTGATCACCGGTGATAATCTGTCCGCCACAGGTTGTCTTATCACCAACGAGCAAGAAATATCCTATTGCCATCTATTCATTTCTCCATTGGTTTACAGCATGGAGAGTGAAGCTAATTGAAATTATCGTCATATTATTATCGCCATCAAGCTAATACACATGATCAACAATTAATCAGATTTTACTTAAAGAAGATATAGGAATATTCTGAAAATTGCCGATTTTATTGCCTATGATGGGCGTAATAACTCATAATTTACAACAATTTATTTATAATTAAATAACAAAAATAAGGCTAAAAGGATAATAACGCGGTATGTTTGGAAAGCAGGTAAAAAGGGAGTGAACAGCTCTGTAGGATGAATAGCGCTCTACTTTACCCAGAAAACAAAAACGCTGACCATAGAGATCAGCGTTTTGTCATTTATCTCATCAAATATTTATTATTGGCCAAACATCTCCCGCAACCAGCCCGGTGCTTGTTCTTGCTGTTGAACAGGTGCTGATACCTCTGTTTGCTGGCACAAACTTTGTGGATCATAAGTCCAAACCGGTAATGTTCGCCAACCACTGCCACTACAGCTAAAGCTGCCATCCTGATTAACCGCCATATCGACAATGCCTTCTGGTGGAATATTATTCAATATCAGCGGCGTCTGATTTTCCAGATAACGGCGATACACATTCAACGCCCCTGTAGCGCCTGTCAGATTAGTCGGGTCGTTGTTATCGCGGCCAACCCACGCTATCACCACCTCTTTACCATCGATTCCGGCAAACCAGCTATCACGCAGATCATTGGTGGTACCCGTTTTACCCGCCAGATTATAACGACCAAACTTAGCGTTCAGAGAACGAGAAGTTCCATTCGCTACCACCTGCTGCATACCATATAGCGTCAGATAAGCCGCCTGAGCCGGTACAGCCCGTTCAGCCTGTGGGTAACTCTGATATATCACAGTGCCATCTTCCGCGATGACAGAACGTAACGCGGAAAGCGTCGCACGGTTGCCGCCACTCGCCATTGTCTGGTATTCCTGCGCTACTTCCAAAGGTGTCAAGCTGAGAGAACCCAGTAACATGGCCGGAACCTGCTGAATCACTTCCTCCGGTACGCCAAGCCGGATCAATGTGTTGCTGACATGATCAAGACCAACCGCCAATCCAAGGTTCACCGTAGGAATATTCAATGAATTTGCCAGCCCATCTATCAACATGACTCGCCCACGGAAACGACGGTCATAATTTCTCGGTTCCCAAACCTTGCTGTTCGGCTGTTTTACCGCAAGGGGTTCATCCGCCAGCCAGGTATTCAACCGATATTGATCCGGCTCGCTCAATGCCGCCAAATAAGTCGAAGGTTTCGCCAGCGAACCAATTGAACGACGCGCCATCATCGCTCGGTTAAATCCAGCATACTGAGGTTGAGAACCCCCAACCATCGCTCTGATTTCACCACTGATACGATCGACAACCACCATTGCCCCTTCAAGGTCAGCAATTTTGCGGGTTTTTCTCAGGTTGGCAATTCCCTCTTCTACCGCGTTTTCAGCCGCATCCTGAGATACCGGGTCCAAAGTAGTGAAGATTTTTACGCCGGACAGATCATTTACTCGATCCCCCAGTCGGTCCTGCAATTCTTTACGAACTAGCTGCATAAACGCCGGTTGTGGGGTAATAACACCACCTTTCGGTTTTACCCCCAGTGGACGAGCACTCAATAACTTATAAAGATCTTCATCAATAATTTGCTGGTTTTGTAACAGCTTGAGCACCACATTACGACGCTGGAGAACGAGTTTAGGATTACGCCACGGATTATAGAGTGAGGCCCCTTTCACCATACCGACCAGCAACGCCTGTTGATCTAAACTCAATTCATCCACTGGACGACCAAAATAGTAGAGGCTCGCCAGCGGAAATCCTCGGATCTCCCCATCACCACTTCGGCCTAAATAAACTTCGTTCAGATACAGTTCGAGAATCCGATCTTTGCTGTAACGATAATCCATCAGCACCGCCATATAGGCTTCATTGGCTTTGCGCACCAAAGTACGTTCATTGGTCAGGAACAGGTTTCTCACCAATTGCTGCGTCAGGGTACTTCCCCCCTGAACCGTACGCCCGGCAGTCAAGTTAGCCAGTGCCGCACGCCCAATGGAAAGAATACGGATGCCATCATGTTGATAGAAATGGCGATCTTCCGTCGCCAGCAAGGTGTTAACCAGTAAATCGGGGAAACCAGAACGTGGCACAAATAACCGCTGCTCCCCATTGGGGGACTGCAACATGGTAATTAGCTTCGGATCAAGACGGAAGAACCCAAACTGACGCTGGTTTTCCAGATTTTCGATCCCCGCCAAGCGGTTATCGCTGAAAGTCAGCAGAGCGTGGATCTGCCCCTCTTTGCTGTCAGGGAAATCAAACGGACGACGCAACATTTCAATGGTTTCACCTCTGACAGAAAACTCCCCAGCGCGGGTAATTTTTGTCACCTGGCGATACTGCATCCCTTCCAGCAGATGTACCATCTCTTTCTTACTGTAGTTCATGCCCGGTTCAAGATTGACCATGCGGCCATAGACTGCCGCCGGTAACTCCCAGACTTTTCCATCAATGCGATCGCGGATTTTAGCATCCAGATAGACACCATAAGCCGCCAGTAATACGGCAAAAATAATAAATATCTTGAATAACAACCAGAACCAACGCCACTTTTTCTTAGGTGGGCGAGAATACATTCCTTTCGTTGTCATGGGTTGATCCTCTTCATCATCGTAGTCATCATCTTCATAGCCATTATCATCCAACCGATATCGCCTTTTTAATGGCCCTTTACTGCGGGATACCAACTTTTTGCCTTTACGTCCGATTGGTTGACGATCTTCACCAGACATTCCAAAATTCTCCAAAACCGCTCAGATGCTCTTATTTGGGTTTTCATATTTTTTAATGAATTTATTCGCCAGCAAAAACAAGGAGTAAATTCTATTACGAATATTTTTTTGTCCGCCGAGTAGGTACCGTATTTGCCGGATCATCCGGCCATAAATGTTTTGGGTAACGCCCTTTCATCTCTTTTTGTACTTCACGATAGGACCCTTGCCAAAAAGCAGCCAGATCCTG
The DNA here is from genome assembly GCF_018448925.1 of Photorhabdus akhurstii. Taxonomy (GTDB): domain Bacteria; phylum Pseudomonadota; class Gammaproteobacteria; order Enterobacterales; family Enterobacteriaceae; genus Photorhabdus; species Photorhabdus akhurstii. The sequence goes on from NZ_RCWE01000018.1 coordinate 54,700, forward strand.
CGTGATCTGCAATGGCCTTTGGGCTGGCGATAATAGTTCAAGCACCAGTGTTACCCGCCCTTTTGCCAGAGATGGGCTTTGCTGCTCACCATACATTTCCTGCATCCGAACAGATAATACCGGTGGTTTATCACTGAAATAACGGATTGCTATCCGACTGCCGGTAGGAACAGTGTAATAAATAGGCAGTTCATTATCCAGACACTGTTGTTGTTGCCAATCCAGCAAGTTTTCCAACACCGGCAACAAATCAATCTGTTTCAGCCCTTTCAAATCACGCACGCCAGTAAGGAACGGCATCAACCAATCATCAAGAGAAGCCATTAATGCATCATTATCTACTGCCGGCCACTCCATTTCAGGCAACCATTTAGCCGCACATTGGATACGGATGCACAACTGAACTGCCGCAGGTGACCAGTTCAGCTCATGTAATCCCTCACTGCGTAACCAGTTTAGCAGAGCCTGTTGTAATTGCTCATCGGAAGGTTTTGCCAATCGTTGGGCTTTTACTGTCAGGCTGCCACATTGCAGTCGTTTCCAGGTTTGTAACGTCCCTTTGTTATCATCCCATTCAACGACACTCTGCTCACTGAATAAATTCGGTTGTTGCTGTACCAGTCGTTCAATATCCAGAGGACAAGCCAGCAAAATACGCGCATCAGGATTTTTGCTGTTTTGTAATAACGAAGGAGCCACCAGCCACGATTCGCCAGACAACTTTTCTTCATCATTGATTATCGTTCCCAGACCATTCGCCAGTTGAAAACGCCCTCTCTTATCTCGATTTTTGGCTATCCTGTCAGGGAAACCCTGGGCTAATAGCATTGCAACAAATCCACCATCCGGCTCACCAAAATGATCGCCCATATTCCTGGTTAACTGCTTTGCCCGCCGTAACCAATGAGCCTGTCGCTGTTCAACCCAATAAGTGATATCCGGCTGACCATCTCGGGGCGGTTCCTCCAGAATCGCGGTCAGCATAGCTGCGGTTGCCAGCATATCGGCCCCTTGTTCCAATCCCGAACATAACATCGCAGCCAAACGCGGATCACTGCCAGATTCCGCCATTTTTCTGCCTCTGGACGTTAACTGACCATTGCTATTGACTGCGCCTAACTGTAATAACAGCGATTTGGCTACCGCCAGAGCTGCCGCCGGCGGCATATCTAGCCAGTGCAATTGAGAAATATCATGACAGCCCCACTGCAATAAGGAGAGCCATAAGCTACTGAGATCAGTATTCAGAATTTCAGGCTCACTATGTTCTGCCGATCTTTCTGCCTGTTCCTGGCTGAATAGATGCCAACAAATTCCGGCTTCCAGTCGTCCCGCTCGGCCAGCCCGTTGTGTCATAGAAGCTTGACTGATGCGTTGAGTGATCAGGCGAGTCAGCCCATTTTTGGGTTCAAAACGCGTCGTGCGTTCAAGACCACTATCAACCACCAATCGAATACCTTCAATCGTTAAGCTGGTTTCCGCAATGTTGGTCGCCAAAACAACTTTACGGCGTCCACATGGTGAAGGTTCGATCGCTTTTTGTTGTTCAGCCAATGACAACGCACCGTATAACGGGCATAAATCGGTATCCTCAGCAACTCTCCCGCTAAGAAGTCCAAATACCCGTTGAATTTCTCCGCTACCCGGCAAGAACAACAGCATAGAACCTTGTTCCTGTTGGAGTAACCGCAATACAACGGTAGCTACACTCTGTTCAAGAGGTTGATGAGTTGGCAAATGACAATAATGTCTGGTCACAGGAAAGCTTCGCCCTTGAGAAGTAATCACCGGCGCATCAGGTAATAAAGAACAGAGCCGCTGATTATCCAGCGTCGCTGACATAATCAAAATTCGCAGATCATCCCGCAGTCCTGCCTGTACATCCAGCAACAACGCCAGCGCCAAATCGGCCTGCAAGCTACGCTCATGGAATTCATCCAGAATCACCAGAGAAACCCCGGTCAGCATGGGATCTTGCTGCAACATACGGGTTAAAATGCCTTCCGTTACCACTTCAAGGCGAGTGGTTGTACTCACTTTCGTTTCTGAACGCATCCGGTAACCCACCGTCTGCCCGATATTTTCATTCAGTTGAGCTGCAAGGCGATTAGCAACACTGCGAGCGGCAATCCGCCGTGGTTCCAACATTATGATACGTCCAGAAAAATCGGCTTTTTTCAGAATTTCCAGTGGCAAAACTGTCGATTTCCCGGCACCAGCCGGAGCATGAAGCAGGACCTGTTGTGAACTTTTCAACGCACTCAGGACAGGCTCGACGACTTCATATACAGGCAATAAAGACACAAACACTCCATACAAAGAAAGTTAACTTTCAACCGCCGGCATTGTAGCATTGCCCGCTTCAATCTTATGCCATCAGTCATCAAGGAGTTTTTATGGAATTCCATCCACCCTTACAATCTGCCACGCTAATTCGTCGTTATAAACGCTTCCTGGCTGATGTCATCACACCGGAAGGCGAAACACTGACCATCCATTGTGCCAATACGGGCGCAATGACCGGCTGCGCGACACCGGGAGATACGGTTTGGTACTCCACATCTGATAATCCCAAGCGTAAATACCCCAACAGTTGGGAATTAACAGAAACGCAGGATGGTCACTGGATTTGCGTCAATACGCTCAGAGCAAATGATTTAGTCGCTGAAGCCATTGCAAAAAATGCTATTCCAGAATTTTCTGAATATAAAAAAATCAGTCGCGAAGTGAAATATGGCGAAGAGAACAGTCGGATAGATCTGTTATTACAGGCAGAACAACAAGTTAATTGCTATATTGAAGTGAAATCAGTGACTCTTCTCCAGGAAAATTGTGGCTATTTCCCTGATGCTGTCACGACCCGCGGGCAAAAACACCTACGGGAATTGCAGCACATAGCAGAACAAGGGCAAAGAGCGGTTTTGTTCTTTGCGGTTTTGCATTCCGGCATCAGGCAGGTCGCGGCGGCGGCACATATTGATCATAATTATTCATCTCTTTTGGAACAAGCGCAAAATTCTGGGGTCGAAGTTATCTGTTACCAGGCCAACATGACCGGAAAAGGGATGATTTTAGGCGATAAGTTAACTTTTGTACTAAAATAATTAATTTATCGATTTACCTAATTATTTGCAGCCAAGTTGTACAAGGTGTAAAGGCATGCAATACATTTGCTTCCACACCATTGTGAAACTAATGGCAGGAACAATTGCCAACCCATGCTCCATCTGCTATTTATAGCGGCCTGTTTTTTTCCCCGCTAGGGGTTTGTTTGATAGTGCGTGTGTAGGAGAAGTATTATGCAAGAAGGGCAAAAACGTAAAACCTCGTCCTTAAGCATTCTCGCCATCGCTGGGGTAGAACCTTACCAAGAAAAGCCAGGTGAAGAATACATGAACGATGCCCAGTTGGCGCATTTCAAGCTAATTCTTGAAGCATGGCGCAATCAACTCAGGGATGAAGTAGATCGTACTGTATCTCATATGCAAGATGAGGCAGCGAACTTCCCTGATCCAGTTGACCGTGCGGCGCAGGAAGAAGAATTCAGTCTTGAATTACGTAACCGCGATCGTGAGCGTAAATTGATTAAGAAGATCGAGAAAACCCTGAAAAAAGTCGAAGATGACGATTTCGGTTTTTGTGAATCCTGTGGCATTGAGATCGGCATCCGTCGTTTGGAAGCCCGTCCAACCGCAGATTTGTGTATTGATTGTAAAACTCTGGCCGAAATCCGTGAAAAACAGATGGCTGGCTAATTAATGGTGTTCCGAATACGGCGTCTTCATGACGCCGTATAAACAACTCCACTGATCCCATATGATAAAATCTGAACGTCCCCACGCTTATAGTCCCCACTCTTATATTGGGCGTTTCGCCCCATCACCTTCTGGCGACCTGCATTTTGGTTCATTAATCACTGCCATTGGCAGCTATTTGCAAGCCCGCGCTTGTCAGGGAAAGTGGCTGATACGTATCGATGATATTGATCCGCCCAGAGAAGTTCCCGGTGCTGCCGACCGTATTCTTCACGCGCTTGAGCATTACGGTTTACATTGGGATGGTGAAATTCTCTATCAATCTCAGCGCCATGAGGCTTACCGTCATATCCTTAATCAATTGCAACAACAAGGCTTAAGCTATTACTGCACTTGTACCCGTCAACGCATTCACCAGACTAATGGTTTTTATGATAGAAACTGTCGTGAATTAAATTTGCCCGTTGATCATGCAGCAATTCGATTCAAACAGCGTCATCCGATTTACGGTTTCGAAGATAAGTTGCAAGGATATCTGAACGCCGATCCGATCATGGCTGAAGAAGATTTTATTATTCACCGTCGTGACGGTTTATTTGCCTATAATTTAGTGGTTGTTATTGATGATGATTACCAAGGAGTGACCGAGGTGGTAAGAGGAGCTGATTTGATCGCACCAACCGTCCGTCAGATGGCGCTTTATCAGCAGTTAAATCTGAAAATACCTGACTATATTCATTTACCACTCGCTCTAAATCAGGATGGCAATAAACTTTCCAAACAGAATCATGCTCAGCCGATCCCATTGGATGATCCCCGGCCATTACTGATTGAGGCATTATCTTTCCTTAATCAACCAGTCATAGAAAACTGGCAAGACCTTTCTCGTGATCAATTGTTGAAAAAAGCAACAGCACGTTGGGAGCTGGACCGAATTCCACGACAAGGTAAAATATATAGGTAACGTGAATAAAGTTACGGTTAGTCATAACAACCATTCTCAAAAAATACACAGTAGGCTATGATTAGCCGCTGTTTTTATTTGTTTTATATGATTAGTTACTTATCGAGGTGTACCATTTTTAACCGAGTAGCAAATTTCTGCCGTAACTTATTGATCCGCGAAGGGAAAACTAACCGCGAACCACAGGCAGCCAGTGAAGGATCAGTCACCGGATCTAATCGTTCTACTCAGGAAGAGTACGTAACTCTTCACTCTAATCGCCAAAACCCTTATCAATCTTCATCCAATGTGGAAATGCAAAGGAAGGTTGAACAGGAGAATCCTCATCCTGACTCATTAATAACGATAATTCCACGGGAACAACATAGTATTTCCCGCAGAGATATCAGTGAAAATGCACTGAAAGTTCTTTACCGCCTGAATAAATCCGGCTTTGAAGCCTATCTGGTTGGCGGTGGCGTCCGTGATTTATTGCTCGGCACGAAACCGAAAGATTTTGATATTGCCACCAATGCAACGCCAGAACAGGTACGTAAGCTATTTCGCAACTGCCGTCTGGTTGGACGCCGCTTCCGTTTAGCTCATATTATGTTTGGTCAGGAAGTGATTGAAGTCGCAACATTCCGTGGTCCACATGAACAAACGGGTTCCGGTGATAAAAATCAGTCACAACAAGCACAAAGCGGTATGCTACTGCGGGATAACATCTTCGGATCAATTGAAGAAGATGCTATGCGCCGCGATTTCACCATAAACAGCCTCTATTACGGCATCAATGATTTCTCTCTGCGTGATTATGCCGGTGGTCTTCATGATCTGGAAACCGGTGTTATCCGCTTGATTGGCGATCCTGAAACTCGCTATCGAGAAGATCCAGTAAGAATGCTGCGTGCGATCCGCTTCGCCAGCAAACTAAATATGACCATCAGCGAAGATACCGCCGAACCGATTTCTCGTTTGGCTTTTCTGCTGAGTAATATTCCACCAGCCCGCCTGTTTGAAGAATCGCTAAAACTTTTACAAACCGGTCAAGGCTACAGCACTTATCAACTTCTGCGCGAGTACCGCCTATTTCAACCACTTTTTCCATTGGTTCAACGCTATTTCACCGAAAATAACGACTCGCCAATGGAACGTATGGTCAATCAGGTTTTGAAGAATACCGATTTCCGGTTACAGAACGATAAACGGGTTAATCCGGCGTTTTTGTTCGCCGCGATGCTCTGGTATCCACTGGTTGAGCATGCGGAAAAGCTGTCCCAAGAAGGTGGTCTGGCTTACTACGACGCTTTCGCATTGGCTATGAATGATATTTTGGATGAGCAATGCCACTCCATTGCTATTCCTAAGCGCCTGACAACCATCATGCGTGATATCTGGCAATTGCAGCTACGCCTGCCACGCCGTCATGGTAAGCGGGCAAATAAGTTGATGGAGCACCCTAAATTCCGTGCTGCCTACGATTTGCTGGAACTCAGGGCCAATGTCGAAAACCGCAATGAGCTAAAAGAACTTGCCCATTGGTGGGGAGAATTTCAGCAAGTCAATGCATCACAGCAACGACATATGATTTCCGAACTGGGCAGTGAGATTGTCCGTCGTCGTACACGGCCACGCCGTCACTATAAACCAAGACTAAGCAGGAACGGCTGATAATGATGGCTCGTGTTTATATCGCTGTTGGCAGCAATCTGGCGGAACCTATGCAGCAAGTAAAAAATGCACTTGCTGCATTACGGAATTTACCGGAAACAGAATTTATTGCCTGCTCCTCACTGTATCGTACTAAACCGATGGGGCCGCAGAATCAACCTGATTTTCTGAATGCGGCAGTCGCGCTGGAGACCACGCTAACACCGGAAGAACTACTCAATCACACTCAGGCGATTGAACTGGCTCAGGGGCGGGTAAGAAAAGATGAACGCTGGGGGCCAAGAACACTTGATCTGGATATCATGCTATTTGGCGATCTGGTGATTAATACCAAACGCTTGACAGTGCCTCACTACGGACTAAAACAACGCGAATTTATGCTCTACCCGTTAGCTGAAATTGCCCCTGATCTCATATTTCCTGACGGGGAAGCTTTATCTGAAAGACTAAAACATATTCCAGAAAACGGCCTGGAGCTCTGGCTGCAACCGCAGTCCTCTGATTCTAATCATTACATATAAGGATCTCAGTTCAGTCCGTGGCCGATTTCTGTACATAACAAGAAAAATTGCAGGAGAAGGAAGATAGATAATGAAACCAATAACCATGACTGATCTGAATCAGCTCAAGAACGAAAAACGTAAATTCGCAACTATTACCGCTTATGACGCCAGCTTTGCCCACCTGTTTGCCGAGCAAGGTATCGATGTCATGCTGGTGGGTGACTCACTGGGTATGACAGTGCAAGGGGCTGATACCACCATTCCAGTGACAATTGAAGATACTGTCTATCACACTCGTTGCGTCCGTGCCGGAGCACCTTATACTTTTATTATTGCCGATATGCCTTTCATGAGTTATGCCACACCAGAGCAGAGTTGTGAAAACGCGGCTAAGCTTATGCGTGCTGGCGCTAACATGGTGAAACTTGAAGGCGGTAGCTGGTTATACGATACCATTAGTATGCTTACCGAGCGTTCTGTACCCGTTTGCGCTCATTTAGGGCTAACTCCGCAGTCAGTTCATATTCTGGGCGGTTATAGAGTGCAAGGACGTGATGAAGAATCAGCGAATCAATTGATAAAAGATGCCATTACCTTAGAAAAAGCGGGCATACAACTGCTGGTGCTAGAGTGCGTCCCCGTTGATTTGGCTAAACGTATCACCGATGAATTACAGATCCCGGTAATCGGTATTGGCGCCGGTAATGTGACTGATGGGCAAATTTTAGTGATGCATGACGTGCTAGGCATCACAGTAAGCCCGCCTAAGTTTGTGAAAAACTTCCTTGAAGAAGCGGGAAATATACCTGATGCCATCCGCCTATATAAAGAGCAAGTAGAAAGCGGCGCCTACCCAGGTAAAGAACACTCATTTTATTAATAAATTACCCTTTGTTAGCCCGAAGGCTGCAAACATACTAAGGAGTATTAAGCAATGCTGATTGTCGAAACCGTACCGATTCTACGCCGTGAAATCCGCCGCTGGCGTCAGGAAGGAAAACGCATTGCACTGGTGCCAACAATGGGTAACTTGCACGATGGCCATATGACGTTAGTCGATACAGCCAAAGGGCAAGCAGATATTGTGATTGTCTCTATTTTCGTCAATCCGATGCAGTTTAATCGTCAGGATGATCTGGCAAGATATCCCCGTACTTTACAGGAAGATTGCGAAAAACTTCATCAACACGGTGCCGATCTGGTATTTGCTCCTGCCGATAAGGAAATATACCCTAACGGTATGGAACATCAAACTTATGTTGAAGTTCCTGGGCTTTCTACCATGCTGGAAGGGGCCAGTCGTCCCGGTCATTTCCGTGGTGTGTCAACCGTGGTGAGCAAACTATTCAATTTGGTACAACCCGATTTGACCTATTTTGGCGAGAAAGATTTTCAGCAATTACAACTTATTCGCCAAATGATTGACGACCTGGCTTATGACATTACGCTAATCTCAGTACCTACTGTGCGCGATAAAAATGGCCTGGCTCTCAGTTCACGTAATAACAATTTAACAGCCGATGAACATCGAATCGCCCCAGAACTCAGCAAGATCATGCGATCTATCGCTGAAAAAATGGCACAAGGTGAACGTCACACAGAACAAATGCTTACCCAAGCTGCCGAACAGCTACGCGAAGCAGGTTTTGTACCTGATGAGTTGTTTATCCGTGACGCCGAAACATTGGCGCCGTTAAATACCGAAAGTAAAAAAGCGGTTATTCTGATGGCTGCTTGGTTAGGGCAGACCCGTTTAATCGATAATCAACAGATAGACTTAATGCAATAATCGCCGTTGTATCAGGCGTTATTGATGCAGGAAAATAACAGATTCTAAGTTGTCATCGAATCAGGAGAGAAACCATGTTGCGCACGATGCTACAGGGGAAATTGCACCGAGTGAAAGTGACTCAGGCAGATCTACATTATGAAGGTTCCTGTGCAATTGATCAGAATTTTATGGATGCTGCCGGTATTCTGGAATATGAAGCTATTGATATCTATAACGTGGATAACGGCGAGCGTTTTTCCACTTATGCTATCGCCGCTGAACGTGGCTCTAGAATAATTTCAGTTAATGGCGCGGCCGCACGCCGTGCGGCGGCAGGTGATAGGCTGATTATTTGCTCATATGTACAAATCCCTAGTGAAGATGCCTGTCATCATAAGCCTAATATCGCTTACTTTGACGGTGATAATATTATGAGCCGTATAGCTAAAGCCGTGCCAGTTCAGGTAGCTTAAATATTAATTTAAGTGCTCAATAATGGGTAGGTTGTGAAGACATTGCAATTGTGAAGACATTACAAATGCATTTCCCCTACCCATTCATCACTACTCACATAACAAAAGAATCTACAATTAAGTCCTCAATCCCCGCCCTGTTTCAATTAAATACCAAGCAGCAAGATAAAAAACCATAATAAATGCGGTCAAAACACTTAATGTAACTATCAAAGAAACATCAGTAATTCCCAGGAAACCATAACGAAAACCACTAACCATATAAACGATCGGGTTAAGCTTGGAAACCGCCTGCCAAAATGGGGGTAATAATGTCAATGAATAGAACACCCCGCCAAGATAGGTCAATGGCGTTAATACGAAGGTCGGAATAATGCTGATATCATCAAATGTCTTAGCAAAAATCGAATTCAGCAAACCGCCTAGTGAAAACAGAACGGAAGTCATTAGCAATGTAACAACAATCATCCACCACGCATGAATATGAAGCGGAACAAAAAATAGAGAAACCAATGTCACCAAAATACCGACGCAAACACCACGGGCAACACCACCACCAACAAAGCCCACAATAACTATGTGTGTCGGAACCGGCGCTACCAATAATTCCTCAATACTGCGCTGGAATTTCGCGCCAAAGAAAGAGGAAGAAACATTAGCATAAGAGTTAGTAATCACCGCCATCATAATCAGGCCAGGGACAATAAACTGCATATAATCGACACCGCCCATTTCTCCAATACGCGAACCAATCAAGCTACCGAAGATAATAAAATAGAGCGACATGGTAATAACCGGCGGTAATAAAGTCTGTACCCAAATACGCCCAAAACGGGTAATTTCTTTAATCCAGATAGTTTTTAGCGCCACCCAGTACAACTGAATCATTTACTATCTCCTTGCTTGTTGTTCACCAAGCTGACAAATAACTCTTCCAGACGGTTCGCTTTATTGCGCATACTCAGAATATGAATACCCTGAGCACTTAATTGGGTGAATACGCTATTTATTCCCTGACCACGTTGAACATCTACTTCCAAAGTAGAGGCATCCAGCAGTCGATAATTATATCCTGCCAGTTCAAGAGTTGGGTTTTGCGTCGCCAGATCGAAGAAGAATGTTTCAGATTCCACCCGACTGAGTAAATTTTTCATACTGGTGTTTTCTACCAATTCACCGTGCTGAATAATACCAATATTACGGCACAGCATTTCTGCTTCTTCCAGATAGTGAGTCGTTAGAATAATTGTCGTTCCCTGTGCATTCAGTTGTTGCAAAAAATTCCACATAGAGCGACGAAGTTCAATATCAACACCGGCAGTCGGTTCATCAAGAATCAATAATTTAGGCTGATGCATCAAAGCACGTACAATCATCAGACGTCGTTTCATCCCACCAGACAGACGAATCGCTCGTTGATTACGTTTTTCCCACAGATCTAACTGCGATAGATAAGTTTTCGCTCTGGCTTGCGCCACTTTTCGCGGTACACCATAGTAACCGGCTTGATTGAGAACAATCTGCAACACTGTCTCAAACGGGTTAAAATTAAATTCTTGCGGAACAAGACCTAACTGGCGTTTAGCATTCACAATATCGGTATCAATATCATAGCCAAATACCTTAACCTTACCGCTGCTTTTGTTTACCAGAGAGCTAATAATGCCGATTGTGGTGGACTTCCCTGCACCATTCGGACCCAATAATGCGTAGAAGTCTCCAACTTCCACATTCAGGTCTATCCCACGCAGCGCCTTAACACCATCAGTGTAAGTCTTAGTAAGCTGCGTTAACTCCAATGCATAAGTCATAAATTACAAAACACCTTTATTATCTGGTCGCCTTTGCGTGCAATATGGAAACATAATGCTCCTTTTCTGCCTGACTTGCTTTGCAAAAACAGCAGAAAGATTAAAAACAAACAGCAACAAAATATTAAAATTTTAATTGATGTTGTATATGATTCTATCTTAAAGAAACACTACCAGGCTATGAATCATGATGAAAAAAATAGAAGAGCTGCTTGCCAATAACAAGCAGTGGTCAGAATCGGTTAACGAAGAAAACCCAAATTTTTTCAAAGAATTAGCAAAATCACAAAAACCTCGATTCTTATGGATTGGCTGCTCAGACAGCCGGGTGCCAGCAGAAAAACTAATTGATGCCGCCCCCGGTGACTTATTCGTTCACAGAAACGTTGCAAACCTGGTTATTCATACTGACTTAAATTGTCTTTCAGTTATTCAATATGCGGTAGACGTACTGGAAGTTGAACATATCATTATCTGCGGACACTATGGTTGTGGTGGTATCGAAGCCGCAATTGATGGCACCGAACTGGGATTGATTAACAACTGGCTGCTACATATCCGTGATCTTTGGTATAAACACAGTTCTATGCTAGGTGAATTACCCCCCAATGAGCGTCTGAACCGTCTGTGCGAAATTAACGTTGTTGAGCAAGTATATAACCTTGGTCACTCAACCATTATGCAATCAGCATGGAAACGAGGCCAAAAAGTGATGATCCACGGTTGGGTTTACGGTATCCATAATGGTCAATTGCAGGATCTTGAAGTGACGGCTGACAGCCGTGAAAAATTGGAATTGGCCTATCGTCAGACCGTTTCCAAATTGACGCATAAGAAGTGATTTTTCTAAGTTACTGATAAAATACGCTGTAGAAAAGGTTATATTTAATCCTTTCTATAGCGTAATTAAATGAAAGTTTATGCAGATTTTTATTTTATTAAATAGCCATTTAAACCTCAAATAGCTATTTTAATTTTTCGATTTTATACATAGGGAAATAAGAATAAAACAATCTAAAAAATAATTATAAATTTATAAAAATAAAATATTTTCAGCTTATAGATTATATTAAAAATATATTTTAATGTTTTCTCAGACTTAAAAATTATATTTCACCCTTTAAACTCATGACAATACTTCTCTCCCGAGATATTAATAATAGTGGAAGGTTTACAACTGTTTTTGCTAGATGGTATTAATCTGTTATTTTAAAAACAGTTTTTAAATCCTTTAACGTGATCATTAGCGTCATTGGATTTAAAAGCGAATCACTAAAACCCACAGACTTATAAAACGCCTTAGCGTTCTCCGAGATAGCATGAACAATCAACCCTCTAACACCCACCAAATCTGCCGCTTGAGCGACACGTATGGAAGCATCTCTGACTAAATAGCGACCAAACCCTCTTCCTTGATAACGCTTATCAACAGCTAAGCGGCCCAAAATAATCACCGGAATGGGATTTGGCATATTACGCTTAAATTTGCTTATCGCCTCTTCTGACATGATTGAGCCGGTAGCTAACGAATAATAAGCAATAACATCCCTGTCTTCGCTTACAACATAGGTTCTCGAAGCATTCTCTTTTTGATTTTTTAATGCTCTGTCTGTTAACCAGTTGTCCAGGGTGTCAATTCCTGAAGTAAAACTATTTAAATTGTGCTCATCTGTTAACAAAGTTGGATCATTAATCATTTTATCACCACGGTTTTTTCATATTTGCCGTTTTGATAAGACGCTCATTTGGAGCAGCCGGAGCATCAAGTTTAGCAATAAAAGCATTAAAAATTTCTGGAGATATAACCATAAAGGAATATTCCAATAAAGTATTTTCAGCATCACGTTTGATTGTATCAAGGACATATTCAGTAACGGTTTTTCCCTTCACTTTTGCCGCTCTGTCTATTAAATCCCGATCCTCCTGCCTAATCCTCAAGTTGAGTGTCTTATTTTTACGATTCTCACTTATTACGTTCATTTCAAATCCCCTTATGCTATAGGTGGTCTAAATAATACACAAATGTAACGCCATTGTCATCACATTCTAGGGGGGAGAATTCCCATTAGGCATAGAGGCTTACATCGGCTTTCGCTAATACAAATGTAATATACCCGTTATCATTCATTGAATACTTAAATATTACAGAAATTATATGTATTTGTTGACATGCCATGACGACTTTCGTATAGCGTGCATATACAGTATACGAGACTAGTATGATTAAAAGCTTCAAACACAAAGAATTGGAAAAATTTTTCAAAACTGGTTCTACCGCTGGCATTCAGCCTAAGCATGCCCTAAAGCTGCAAATCCAGCTAACTGCATTGAATATGGCTAAAAAACCAGAAGATATGAATGCCCCTAGCTGGAAACTTCATCCACTAAAAGGAGCAAATCTTAGCGGTCACTGGGCAATATCTGTTAACGATAATTGGCGTTTAACATTTGATTTGAGGGCGAAGATATAATTCTCGTTAATTATCAAGATCATCACTGAGGGCAACGAAATGAAAATGCATAAACCTGCACACCCAGGCATAGTTTTGCGTGAATATCTTGGTGACATATCTGTCACAGAGGCAGCAAAGGCTCTCGGTATAACCAGAGCTGCACTATCTCGCATATTAAACGGCAATGCAGGAATATCTGCTGATATGGCCCTGCGACTAGAAGCCGCATTAGGTACTAGTGCCGAAATGTGGACAGGAATGCAGTCCCAATATGAACTGTGGATTGCCTCACAGCACAAAAGACCAGAAATAAAACCAATACTGGCTCACTCCTGATAGCGTAATAAGAGGGCTTTACTTAGCCAGCTACAACACTACACACCATGTCTGAATCACAAAGCAAAAACGGCAACCCGAAAGTTGCCGTTTTCAAATACGAGAAAACTACTCTTCTAGCAAAATCACATGGCCGATATAAGGCAGATGACGGTAAAGTTGCGCATAATCGATACCATAACCCACCACAAATTTATCCTCAATTGAGTAACCAATCCACTCCACCGGAACATCAACTTCACGGCGGGAAGGTTTATCCAGCAAGGTACAGATTGCCAGTGATTTTGGCTCACGCAGCGCCAAAATTTCACGTACTTTATTCAGGGTATTACCTGAATCAATAATATCTTCCACAATCAGTACATGCTTACCACGAATATCCTCGTCCAGATCTTTCAGGATTTTCACATCACGAGTGGAATTCATACCGCTGCCGTAACTGGAAGCCGTCATAAAGTCGACTTGATGAGGGATCTGAATTTCACGGCATAAATCAGCCATAAAAATAAAGGAGCCTCTCAGCAACCCAACCAATACCAGCCCACTCTCGCTGTCACGATAGTGCTCAGTGATCTGTTTTCCCAGTTCAGCAATACGCTGCTTAACCTCCTGTTCGGAGATCATAACTTCTACAGTGTGTTTCATTATAAAGTTAACCAATTGTTTTTAATGAATAAATATATAAAAATCAATAAAAGATTATAACCAGTTGATATGCCAATTAATACGCCATTCTTCCAGCAATATTATTGAACAGTTCCTTTCCCTTAGGATATCTCAAGGTAAGTATGGCATAAGATAAGGATATTTATAGTATCCAGAAGAGAAACCAATCTATAGATCATACACCAAAACTATTATTCAAAATAATAGCTCACCGCTAATCGACAAATTGTTGTAACGACACCAATATGTTGCGCTTCTGACCACGTTTCATTGTTGGGGAACACTTAACCGCCTTATAAACTTCACGCATACAATAATCAGTGACTTTACCCTTAACAATATTATGATAATCAGTGCTGATCCTTTCCTTAATATCGTTAATATCAAATGCCGCATGAGCATCTATACAATTAATAAACGAATCCCATTGCAAAAACTTATGATCTTTCTGAGGCAAATCAACTTGGCATTGAAGAAGTTCCTGTCGTAATTGGATAAATTCGCTGATTTTAGAATTAATGATCAGAACAAGCAGCGGCTCACAGCAGCAAACCAACAAATATTTTAACTTTGGCGGCGTTGTAAAAGGTCAGTGAAGATAAAAAAATCCGCCCTAAAAGATGCGGAAAATCTGTCACCAAAATTAGTCATCAGCTACTCAGTAGAAATCAGATAAGCAACTAACTTGTCACCATCCTTACAACTGGCAGCTATCACTTCCAATGGAATCTCACTATTCTGGTTAGCCGTCATCCAAACACTATCGTGGCTGATATCACGTATTTCTTTAAACGAGAGATTCCCATATTTTTCGATTGCTTCATTTATGCAATCAATATCCGAATCACTAAATACATCTTCATCGAAATCACGCAAAGCACGTATTTGATGATTTCCATGACGTCCCTCTACTGACAACAATGACCGAATGACATCAACATCACACTTATTTGGAATAAAGCGCCCGTCTCCCCTGGCTACTTTTATAATATCATAGGCATTCACTGCAACAGGGCCATCTTTCATTGCAAGATAGTTATCACCCGTAATTAACCGACCATAACGCTCCAAATGCAGCCGGTCAGCAAAATACAGAATTTTACCCACATGATAAACGTCAGAAATTGGCGCTATAGAGGCAACGTACAGAAGAGCCTCTATAGCCTTTTCTGAGTCAAATCTTGCACTAATCATCTCAATTACCTTCATTTAAATATACCCGTTATCTTTCAAGTTTCCTCTTTGTTGGCTGCACTCACTCACCCCGGTCACATCGTTATCTATGCTCCCGGGGATTCGCTCCCTTGCCGTCGCGATGCATCTTGAAATCCATTGGGTATAAATAGTATTAATCTGTTATTTTAAAAACCGTTTTTAAATCCTTTAGCGTGATCATTAACGTCATTGGATTTAAAAGCGAATCACTAAAACCCACAGACTTATAAAATGCCTTAGCATTCTCCGAGATAGCATGGACAATCAACCCCCTAACACCCACCAAATCTGCCGCTTGAGCGACACGTATGGAAGCATCTCTAACTAAATAGCGACCAAACCCTCTTCCTTGATAACGCTTATCAACAGCTAAGCGACCCAAAATAATCGTCGGAATAGGATTTGGCATATTACGCTTAAACTTGCTTATCGCCTCTTCTGACATAATTGAGCCGGTCGCTAACGAATAATAAGCAATAACATCTCTGTCTTCGCTTACAACATAGGTTCGTGAAGCATTCTCTTTTTGATTTTTTAATGCTCTGTCTGTTAACCAGTTGTCTAGGGTATCAATTCCTGAAGTAAAACTATTTAAATTGTGATCATCTGTTAACAAGGTTGGATCATTAATCATTTTATCACCACGGTTTTTTCATATTTGCCGTTTTGATAAGACGCTCATTTGGAACAGCCGGAGCATCAAGTTTAGCAATAAAAGCATTAAAAATTTCTGGAGATACAATCATAAATGAATGTTCCAATAACGTGTTTTCAGCATCACGTTTGATTGTATCAAGGACATATTCAGTAACGGTTTTTCCCTTCACTTTTGCTGCTCTATCTATTAAATCCCGATCCTCTTGCCTAATCCTCAAGTTGAGTGTCTTATTTTTACGATTCTCACTTATTACGTTCATTTCAAATCCCCTTATGTTATATATGGTCTAAATAATACACAAATGTAACGCCATTGTCATCACATTTATGGGGGGAGAGAACTCCCATTAGGCATAGAGGCTTACATCGGCTTTCGCTAATAAAATGCAGTGGTAATATTTCAACAAGGGAACATTGTTGAAGCCCGCTTAAGGCCAAAACGGCAACCCAAAAGTTGCCGTTTCCAAAATATGATAAAAACTACTCTTCCAGCAAAATTACATGGCCGATATAAGGCAGATGACGGTAAAGTTGCGCATAATCGATACCATAACCCACCACAAATTTATCCTCAATTGAGTAACCAATCCACTCCACCGGAACACCAACTTCACGGCGGGAAGGTTTATCCAGCAAGGTACAAATTGCCAGTGATTTTGGCTCACGCAGCGCCAAAATTTCACGTACTTTATTCAGGGTATTACCTGAATCAATAATATCTTCCACAATCAGCACATGCTTACCACGAATATCCTCGTCCAGATCTTTTAGGATTTTCACATCACGAGTGGAATTCATACCGCTACCGTAACTGGAAGCCGTCATAAAGTCGACTTGATGAGGGATCTGAATTTCACGGCATAAATCAGCCATAAAAATAAATGAACCTCTCAGCAACCCGACCAACACCAAATCACTACCACTGTCACGATAATGTTCAGTAATCTGTTTTCCCAGTTCAGCAATACGCTGTTTAACCTCCAGTTCGGAGATCATAACTTCTACAATATGTTTTGGTTTACTCATAACTATATATTTTTAAACGATAACTAAAATAAAATCATGTGTCTTTTTACAAAAAGTGATACACCGATTGATATACCGTTCACCACACAAAGACGCACACACAAAAACATGAGAACAAAATATTTTGCAAAGCATATCAGAATTCACCGCCTACAGTAAAAGAAGGATATATGACTCGTTGCCAGTGAGTAGATAAGTACACTAAACGTTCTGGCCTCGTGATAGAAAGTTGCGACGCATTTCGTCGAAAGGTATTAAAGATTACGGTGATGGATAACCAATTATTCTACCTCATCAATCAAACAACACAGTAGGTAATGAGATGAAGTGAGGTGACTATTTCCCTGATATTTTACGGTATTAGAATAATTATTCTGCTGATTTCTCGCGAACTTTGCTCTCAATAAGATTACTGTCCATATCAAAATAACGACTAGGCCAGATTTCAGATAAATGAATGTTGAGATAATTAGCGATAATCCATTCGCCTTTAGGCCAAGGACGTGACAGCGTGTTGGCTAATGTGGAAGAACTCAGTCCCGCTTCACGGGATACCGCAGCTAAGGTTGGACCACGCTTACGTAGTGCAGCAATAATATCGGCTTGATGCCAGTCATTTCTAACATTATTCATTCCTGCTACCCCTTCCATTAATTGAGAAAATTGATGATGGTGATTCAGACAGGGTTCACAGTACCGGTAGCTACCTTCCGGCAAGGCCGAAGCCTCCCCCGCCTGAACCACCATTACTCTTTCAATCTATAAAATGCCGTGTCAGATTCACTGCGCTGCTAGCAGGCATGAGCCTGTAATCGTCGTACTGCCCTTTTGCTGCGGCGTCAAGTCCGCAAACAGTCAGCAAAAGTGGTGCAAACGTTGAAATACCAACAAGCACAGCAAAACGCCGCAACGTTAAGGATCAAACGGTAGCAATGAGCTAATTATTTAGGTGTAGAGAAGCCGCCCGCTAAATATTTTAAGCAAACATAGCTAGGCATGAGCGAGATGCGCAAAAGCAATCCTGCTCATTGAAGTGAAATGAGATCGAGACGTAGCTCAATCCCATTGTGCGAAAGGCTATCACCTAACGCTAATGTGAAAAGTAAGCGAGCGCATGTTTCATGCCCACTTGAAATCAGATAAAAGTAAAGTGGATTTTCCCCACCTTAAATCCAGCTACGAAAGGCAATGAAAACCATAACCTCACACGCCGAAGTACCGTTGGTACTCTATTAGCTAAAAAGACCGTCATCACCAAACTAGCTAGGATTGTTCATACTAGCAATATATGCTTCCAAAGGTGTGCAGATGTACCGCAATTCTTGCTTTCACTTTCAGGCTACAGAAGTTTTTCTAGTCGTTTAAGCGCTTCCTCTCAGACCTACGGAAACATTGATGACCATCTGTGATGGTAATTAAACAGATTTAGACTAACGAATGCTTTTACTGACAATAAGAGAAAGTAATGACTAAATAAATATATCAATAAGTTTTTATTTATATCATCCAATAGATTTAGCGCATTATCATGATAACTTTAATTATAGTTTCTCTTGAAAAGATTAGAGGTTTAATATTTTCTTTTAAAATTTAATTCATCCCTATATTTTCAAGATGTTAGGATAATTACCACATTTGGTTATTTTATTTATTTAAAAAAAAAGACATTGACATAAAAAAAACAAAAAAATATAATCAAGACAAATCAAAAACCCTATAAAAATAATAAATAAGAATTTATGAAAATAAAAAACCATAAAAACACCTTATTGTACAGAGCCAAAGAAATATCAAAATTATCTAAAAAAACCTTTAAAAAAGAGGCTTTATTTTTTAATTTTTTTATAGTTTATATTGTCTCGGTATTTATACTTAGATTAGACACCCCTATTCTTGAGTATATAGATTACAGTATGTCAATAATTTTATTGATTATCATGTTCAGCACTGCAAATAAAATATCCAATGAATTTTCTTTATTGAAAAAAAGGTTCAAAAAAGAATACTCACATGATAAAAAACCAATTTTTTTTTATAAGATATTTACTCTATCTATTATAACTATTTTACTGATATTAGTATCGATTCCTTTTTTGTATATATTAAATCATATCCATTATGATTTTTCGTTAAAATTATTTTTGAATACAATCATAAGTTCTTATATATATTTGATTGTTATTATTTTTAGTAAACCTGAATGAAGGTAAATTTATTATGCGTGAGCTTACCATTCAAGAGTTTGATTTAGTTGCAGGTGCAGGAGCAGGAGAAACCGCTGGTGAAATAGCAGGAGCAGCCGCAGGGGGAGCTGCTGGAAGAGTAGCTGGTAGTGTAGCTGGAGGATATGCTGGAGCCGCAGCTGGTGCAGCAATAGGCTCTGTAATAGCACCGGGCCCAGGTACTGCAGCTGGTGCAGTAATTGGTGTTGTTGTTGGTCGATTTGCAGGTGGTGGTGCTGGAGCTGCCGGAGGAGCTGCAGCTGGCCGCTACATCGGAGGAGAGATAGGAGGTAGAATTGATTCTGGAGGCAATAGCAATGGTGCTGGGACCAATTATTGTAATTCAAGTGGATCTAACTATTGCCACTAATAAACCGTGATATTTTTAGATAAAAATGGGTGTAATTATACACCCATCAACCAAAAAAAAGAGGCTACGTAAACAAAAACCTTTTATTTTAATAACTTCTTAATAAGATAACTTATTACTCACTTATAGAGCCACAATCAACAATCATTAACATTAAATATGAATCCAATTAATTTTCCCATTGATAAAAAAGACTTCCTAGAAAATTTCTTCGAAAAGAAACCGTGTGTTTTTAAACAAATATATGATGATGATTTTATAAAACATAGTGAAATAGAAAATATATTTAATCGTTCCAACCTGCCTTCATTTGAAGGTATTAAATTAATGTACAATGGTATTATTGATAAAACAGAATATATTGAATCCTATAATGATTTAGGCACTAGACGGTATAGATATATATACTCTAAGTTATATGACTATCTAAACTCAGGTGCAACACTAGTTGCAAATGGTATAATTAATGAAACAAAAATAGATCAACTGGCTAAGGCTTGCTCTTCATTTACAGATAGTCATCCGTTTTCAAGCCTATATTTATCATATGGAGAAAAAAGTTCTTTTAAACCTCATTGGGATAGCAGAGATATATTCGCAATTCAGTTATCAGGAAAGAAAAGATGGATAATTTACAAACCAAGCTTTCCTGACCCTGTATATTTACATCAATCAAAAGATATGGAAAATACGTATCCATGCCCTTCTGAACCATATGATGATTTTGTGCTGGAAACTGGAGATGTCCTTTATCTACCAAGAGGATGGTGGCATAATCCATTACCTCTTGGTGAAGAGACTATACATTTATCTGTTGGCATTTTTCCACCTTATGCCCATGAGTACATAAACTGGTTATCATATAAAATAACCGATATTGACATTGGAAGGAAATCACTTCCGAGATCATGGAAACAAGCTAAAGATGAAATTGATATCTTAGCAAAATATGTTATTGATAATATTACTTCAGAAGATTCATATAATGAATTTTTAAAATCTTTCAGCGATGAAAAAAGGGTTCCATCAAAATTAAATCTGAGACTATTTTGTGGAAAAAAACATCATTCCATATCCAAGACATCACGCTTAAGAATAAATTCAAATAATAATCTATCCATAGATGAAGGATATATTATTTGCAACGGAGCAAAAGTAAATTTAGATCAATTCTCTATACATCTTCTTAGTAAAATTAGTGAGATACCATATATATCATTCGAGAATCTACTTTCTTTTTTTGATCATAGTAAACAAAAAAACATAGAAGATTTAATTTATAAACTAGGTTACCAAGATATATTAGAAATTATAGATGATTTATAAAAGTGAATTTTTTCGCAAGGAGGCTTTAAAGCATAAAGCAATACCTTTGGCTGGTCGAGTAATTTTGACCAGCCCCTTTATTTTTACCGTTTTAACATATATTTCATGCCTTCTTGTATTGTTTATAATAATATTTATTATGTTTACTGATTACTCTAGGAAAACAACCATAAAAGGACAAGTTTACCCTGAAGATGGGATCACAAAAGTCTATTCAAGAGAGACAGGGATAATTAACAAGGTTATGATTAAAGATGGTCAATTTGTAAAAAAAGGCGAGGTTCTGGGTGTTATATACAAAGCTCAAAACTTAAACACAGGAATACTGCAAGATAAATTAAAAGAGCAAGCCATCTTAAAGAAGAAAACGTTAGATCAAGCCATTGATAAAATAGATAAAATACATAAAAGTAAACTAGATTCACTACATGAGCATGTTGAAAGCTTAATGAAACAAAAAGAAAATATTAAGGATAAATTAACATCACAACAGAATAAATTAGATAGACTAAAAAAAAATACCAACAGATACAAATTATTAGAAAGAAAAGGATTTATATCAAAAGAGCACATAACCATTGCAGAAAATAGTGAATCAGACCAATTAATAAACTTAAGTTTAACAAAAAAAGAATTGATTGACATAGAAAGAACAATTAGTGAAAAGAAATTTGAGTTAGAAGAACTTCCATTAAAACAATTTATAGAAAAACAAGAGATAGATAGAATTTTAGCGTCAGTTAATCAAGAAATTATAAATATTGAAAGCCAAACGGAATCTGTTATCGTGGCTAGTTCATCAGGATTTATAAATATTAATAATTTTGATTTAGGTTCTCATGTAGAACAATCTACTTTATTGTTGAATATAGTCCCCAATACCAAAAAATTCTCTATTAATTTATATATTCCTAGCCAATCTATAGGGTTTGTTAAAAATGGTGATATAGTTAATATAAGATATTCAGCATATCCATATCAAAAATTCGGAATATTTAAGGCTAAAGTTATTTCCATAAGTAGAACCGCAATACCAGCTCAAGAGGTTAAAAGCATAGGAACCGTATTCCATACATTAGACATAGCAAATGAACCTATTTATTTAGTAAAGGCAGAACTTGAAAAACAATACATTGAAATAAATAAAATAAAAAAGGCATTAGAGATAGGAATGACTCTAGATGCTGATATTTTACACGAAAAAAGAAAATTATACGAGTGGATATTCGAGCCACTTATTACTATTAATAAAAATAGCATTTGAATAAGATGATGAAATTAGAAAAAATCATATTTTGGCATTCTCATAATTTGCCATCTATTTTACAAACAGAAATAGCTGAATGTGGCCTAGCTTGTTTAGCATCTATTTCTTCTTATCATGGATACCAAGTTGATTTATCTTCGCTTAGAAAAAAATTCCGTATTCCTCTTACAGGTACAAATCTTAATGATATTGCTTACTACGCTAAAGAGTTAAAACTATCTTATAGAGCTGTTAAACTAGACATCAATGAAATAAATCAATTAAAACTGCCATGTATTTTACATTGGGAGCTTAATCATTTTGTAGTTTTAAAAAAAATATCAAAAAATACAATAACAATAATGGATCCCAGTATTGGATTTAGACGTTTGAGTTATAATGAATTCTCTAATTGTTTTACTGGAATTGCTGTTGAATTCTGGCCAAATAACGATTTCAAAAAAAAAATTGATAAAGAAAAAGTTGACATTTTAAGTTTTTTTAAAAACATATCAGGAATAAAAAGATCACTAGTAAAAATATTATTGCTAGCTTTTGTATTAGAGTTCTTTGCACTAATCGGGCCATTTTACATGCAATTAATAATTGATCATGGGATAGTTTCTGAAGATAAGAATTTAATATTGTTGCTATCAATAGGTTTTGGAGTATTACTTGTTTTCGAGCAAGTAATAAACATTATTCAAAGCCTATTGACTACATATATTAGTACAAACTTGAATATACAATGGAAGGCAAATGTATTTACTCATTTAATGAATTTGCCAGTTTCTTTTTTTGAAAAAAGACATTTAGGTGATATAATTTCAAAATTCTCGTCTATTGATAGCATACAAAATACGTTAACTTCTTCTTTTTTTATTTCCATATGTAATAGTCTTGTTTCTGCAACAACTATTATTATCATGACAATGTATAATTTTCAGTTAACATTAATATCAATTGTCACTATTTTCATATATATAATAATCAGGATAATATGGTATTACCCTTTAAAAGAAGCTACTAAAGAAAATATCGTACAATCAGCTAAGCTGAGCTCCAATTTTATGGAAACAATGAGAGGAATAAGAGCAATAAAGATTTTCTGCAAAGAGAATCACCGATATAATTCTTGGTTAACTTTATCTATAAATACTGTAAACTCTGCCCTTAAATCTCAAAGACTATCGCTAGGATTTTCTTTTTCCAATAGAATTATATTTGGAATTCAAAACATCCTAATAGTTTATATAGGTACATCTTTTATCTTTGATAATACATTTACAGTAGGTATATTAATATCATTTCTTGCTTACAAAACTCAATTTGAGTCTAGAACTATATCTCTCATTGATCTATTTATTTCTTTTAAAATGCTTGGGATCCATATTGAAAGATTATCAGATATTGTACTATCTGAAACAGAATTAAAATCCAATATACTACTAAAAACAGAAACAATAAAATCAAATAAAATTGAAATTAAAAATCTTTCCTTTAAATATGAGGGAAATAATAATTATTTAATAGAGAATTTATATTTTGACATTCAGCCTGGAGATTCAGTGGCAATAATAGGTCCATCAGGTTGTGGAAAATCCACACTATTAAATTTAATGATAGGAAACATTTTACCTACAGGAGGAGAAGTTAAGATTGGAGGAGTTATAGTTAATAAAACACATCCAAAAATCATCAGAGATAATATCGGGTATGTAGCGCAAGATGATTCACTATTTTCTGGTTCTATTATGGAAAATATAACTTTTTTTGATGAACATCCAGACACAGATAAAGCTATTAATTGTGCAAAAATAGCAGCTATACACCATGATATAAAAAAAATGCCAATGGAATATGAAACATTGATTGGAGATATGGGAACTATCTTATCTGGTGGACAAAAACAGAGGTTATGCTTAGCAAGAGCATTATACAAAGACCCTAAGATCTTATTTTTAGATGAAGCCACGAGTCATCTCGATACTGAAAACGAAAAAATAATTTCATCTAACCTTAAAATGTTAAGCATTACAAAAGTAATGGTTGCCCATAGGAAAGAAACAATAGAATCCGCGAATAAACTAATTGATTTAACAAAAAAATGTGCATAACCTTGTGTAATTGTCTATTTTTGTACGTATAATTTATCAATTAATACAAGTGAAAAAGGCATTATTAATATTAAATTGTTATTAATCGTATTAGTCGCGACTAGATATGACATAGAACTTGAAAAATTGAGAGTTACAAGTTTTGATAGGGGTGCCGAACCCTTATACAAAATACAAGAGGTAACTCTCATGCTTCATACTAACAACCCTACCATTAAACATAAAGCCAGTTTGTTGAACCTGGCTGAAGAACTTAACAATGTGTCGAAAACTTGCAAGATGATAGGCATATCCCGCGATAC
Source organism: Photorhabdus akhurstii (assembly GCF_018448925.1). Classification (GTDB taxonomy): domain Bacteria; phylum Pseudomonadota; class Gammaproteobacteria; order Enterobacterales; family Enterobacteriaceae; genus Photorhabdus; species Photorhabdus akhurstii. Next base: position 79,566 of record NZ_RCWE01000018.1, read on the forward strand.
TTTTTATCGCTATCAGGAACTCGTCGAAGAAGGAGGAGTCGAAGCGTTAGTTAATCGCAGCCCTAACCTCAAAAATAGGATCGATGCAACAACAGAACAAGCGGTTATCGATTATGCCATTGAGTTCCCTGCTCACAACCAGCACCGGACCAGTAACGAATTACGTAAGAAAAGCATTTTTATCTCGTATAGGTTGCGTTTTATTTATTTCGTCAAAACAGGCTACCCAGTGACGGATTTCACACCGTATGAGAAGATAATGACCTAATCGGGGATAAATATGTTTTCTAGCTGCGCGCTCTTGCAAGTTCTTCATCTGCTCTTTTTGCGCGTGCATAGTGCACTAACCAATATTCCAGAGCATCTTTGACAGTCACCGGTTTTAAAGTTTCTTCTATTCTCAATTCCAACTCCATCCTTGGATCAAAACCTTCAGCGAGCCACCTTCTGCACTGTCCACGTTTTTCTCTTGCCACTTTTAGTGACATATCAGGGTAACGACCTAAAGTGGGGCGCTCCAAGCGACTACCACGCCCACCTCAGCGATATACAAATACCCAACTTAACTGTCCACTTTTGAAAACCTTAATGCTCAACCCTTCACCAGCAGCAATCATAGCCGGAGAATCCCTTTTAACACCTAGCAATGCTTTTAGTTTTTTGTCACTGAGTTGTTTGTCCGTGCCATTCATTACCTCAACATAGTGTCTCTGTCTGAGTGATACACCGTTCATTGTAACAATCAAAAAAGAGACATTAACACTAAAATACAAAATTAGGCTATCATTTTGATATGGAAGGATAAAAAAGGAGAAAACTGAAAGCATCTAATAGTATAAAAACACGATGTTTTATGCTTCTACAGTATGTTTCATTATAAATTTAACCAGTTGTTTTTAATGAATAAGTATATGAAAATCAATAAAGGATTATAACCAGTTGAGATGCCAATTAGTATGTCATTATTCTAACAATATTGTTGCACAATTCCTTTCCCTTAGGATATCTCAAGGTAAGTACGGCATAAGAATAAGGATGTTTATAGTATCCAGAAGAGAAACCAATCTATATACTCATTATCTTTCAAGTTGCCTCTTTGTTGGCTGCACTCTCTCACCCCAGTCACATCGTTACCTATGCTCCCGGGGATTCGCTCCCTTGTCGTCGCGATGCATCTTGAAATCCATAGGGTATAATCGAATGGTAATTATCAAAAGTTCTTCGAAAATATGGGGTATCTCAAACAAAGATTAAAGATGGTTTCTGATGATCACTATGTCTATGGCAACATCTTTAATTTGGGATTAGGTTGTAACAAAACATTAGCGGCAACTCTGTAAAGCTTAGTTTCTTCATCATAAGTTTTACTTATATTTTTCCCACTCACAAAATATAACGTCATCCCATCAGCGCAAGGTAGAATTTCTATTAATTTTTTCCTTTTAAGAGTTCTAAGAGCCTTATGTAAATCATCAATGCTTATTTCCAATGTTTCTGCAAGGATTTCATCGGAACAAATAACCGAACTTTCAATAAAACAGCCAGAATTATATGCCAAAAACGTATACAGTGAGGCTGAGTGAGGATGACTTACTGCTAAAACTTTAAGCTTTTTTTCTTCATCAATGATTCCCTGACTCAAAGCAACACATTCATTGCAGATGTAAACGCTTGGACCAGCAATTAATTTAGCTACTTCATCTTGCTTTTTCCCACAAAAGGAGCAGTACAAACATTTTTCAGTCATGATGCCTCCACCATTCAATAACTCACGACAAACTGAAATACTCCAGGTAGCGCCAGTTGTTACTGCTATTCTTTACTCATAGAAAACGCAAAGTTTCTATATTCTATCTGCCATGTATTGAACAACATTAAAAAAAGAGACTACCAAGTCTATCTTGTTAAATTTCTTCGGACTGATGAACTACAAAACCTATTTGAGACTTTTTACCTCAATTAGATTTATCTTTAATAACTTCCTGGAACTTATCATAGGTTTCAGGATTAAAAAGCGATAGAGACTCTATCTGCTCAAGCGGAAGAACATGACGAAACTGATACACACTCAAAGGCTTTGAAGTTAGTGTAATACCTTCATTCCTGTAATGATCAGCATAATTATGCTCGGCACAAAATGTCAGCGTATCTTTATCTCTGTAACCACTCATAAAAGGAATGATAACGATAGTATCGGTATCCAAATGATGAAATCTCGCTTCATCAACCATTCCAACATAAACTTTTCTCGACTTTAAAGTAATTAACAGCAACAGACCACTTTCAATTGATTCCAAAAGAAGGCTTTCAATAGCACTATTAGATGCAATTTCTTTAAAAATACCATTGCGCTTTTCAGGATTTCTAAAATCTTTCTCTGCGTTATAGGATGCACTGATACTGATCAACACGGTAAAACTTAAGATGAGAAAAGAAAAAATACTCATCCCCACTAACCGAGAGTTGAATAAATCATGAGCAAAAGTAAAAGGGATATATTTTGCACCAAAATATACAGGGATGTTCAGTAGCATCATAACAGCAAAGATTAAACAACTCAGTGTTAAAGCCAGACAAAAACCTGTGATAAGAAAAAAACCACCTTGTCGTGCTACTTCAAAGTAAGCGTTCCAACCAATGGCTTTATTTTGCTTAAATCTAGAGGGTAGATGACTATTTGTATAAACATAACCACATACTAAAACAACAATAACCACAGCTGCCCACATTGATAGTTATCCCTCTTTTTTAGTACTCAACCACTCAACGTTTAAAGCGAAAGCCCGCTGAACATCAGGATTACAACGATTCAGAGTAACCGTTCCAGAACGATTAATGATGAACTTTTCATCTTTCTGATCAGCATCAGAACAAGTTTCTTTATGTGCGCCAACGAGGCGTGCCATCACCCTTTCCGGAGAAACAAGAGCATATCCCATATTCTTGAAAAAACTAGACATTTCACGCTCCTTCACTGAGTAACAAACAACTGTATCATAGTCTAATACCTGCGGTAATCACTGACAATACTTTGTTGTGTCCATTTACTGCTGATTAAGCATCTATCAACACCAGTTCATAGTAGAAGCAATTGCGTATAACCTTTGTTCTATAATGTACATCCTATAACAATAATTCATTGAAAAGACTACAGAACTACGGACTATAAGGCACAGTGAGGCCGACTCTGATAAGCCAAACCAGAGTCAATCTGTTAACAAAATTATTTACTAACAGTAAAACCCAGCATCATACCGGTATCTTCATGTTCTAGTAGATGACAATGCGCCATAAATGGGTGTTTCGCTCCCGCAGTATGCTTGAAATGAACCAGCACTTCGCTCTCTTTACCTTCCACATGAACAATGTCTTTCCAACCACTGCGGTGAGCGGCAGGTTTGCGGCCATTTTCACTCAAAATGCGAAAGCGGGTGCCGTGGATATGGAACGGATGCAACATCATATCGCCAACTCCCGAAATCACCCAACGCTCATACTGCCCCTGTTTCACATCAAAAGCGGGTTCTGTTATGGAGAAAGACTGCCCATTAATGGTGTTCGCACGATGGAAATTTAATTCACTACCATGATGCATATCTCCGTGGTTCATATTCCCATGATCCATCCCCATACCAGCCATAGCCCGCTCACCGTAGCGCTGAGACAACATCATCATTCCCTGCATATCCAGACGACTGTCCATCGCCAGATGTAAATTACGCCTGTTCAGGCCCGTCAAGGAAGGCAATGCAGGAAGCGTGGTAAGCCGCTCCGACAGTATTGTACGGCTAGAAAAAAGCTGAGGTTGAATACGTAAAACAGGTAACGGTTGATCAAATGGCGGTAATGTCATTCCTATCTGAACCACAGGTAAAGTCACCAGATCGAAAGTTTTTCCATCAAACGTATTCACCAATACCTCAAAACGCTCTCCCGGCAGAATCGATAATTCATTAACCGCAACCGGCTCCGCTAACAAGCCGCCATCACTGGCAACAACATACAATTCACGACCATCACTGACCGCAATATTCAGACTGCGGGCATTACAACCATTCAGCAAACGCAAACGTAACCAACCACGTGGCGCAATATGCTGAGGTAAAACAACGCCATTGGTCAGCATTATATCGCCAAACCAACCGACAGCAGCGCTCATCACATCCAGTTGATAATCAATCTGCCCCTCTTTATTCAGGCGCTTATCCTGCAACACCACCGGAATATCATCCACGCCCCATCGATTTGGCAACCCCGTATTAATACTGTTTTCATCTTCAATCAATACTAATCCACCAAGCCCCATTGCAACCTGATAACCCGTCTTGCCATGTGTATGCGGATGGAACCAACAAGTCGCCTCCGGTTGTTCAGGAGTAAAACTAACGGTTCGGCTCCCACCTGGCGCAATCATCGCATGCGGGCCGCCATCGGCTTCCCCTGTAATCTCCAGACCATGCCAATGAACTGTGGTCTCTTCTGGTAGATGATTAAGAATATCAATAGTGACAGGTTTACCTGACGTCAATTTCAATGTCGGCCCCAGTAAATCACCGTTGTAACCCCAAGTTTTAGTCACCTTTCCTGCTTTAAAACTGGATTTTCCCGCTTTGATTTCAATAGCGATTTTACCTGCCGCATCTGGCTCTAATTGTGGAGGAATGGGCAGTGTTGGATAAGATTCAGCAAAGGAGAAACGGCTCCAGACAGGCAACATGCTGGATGCACCAATAACCGCGCTTAATCTGATAAAATCACGTCGTTGCATATCAATTTCCTGATTAAATCGGCAAAAAATAAACAATAAAAAAACATTTCATAAAAGGAAACGTAAAGGTTACCCTTACAGGAAGGTCAAGCAGAGGGAATGTGATTTAAGTCGATCTTTACAATAATTTAAAAAAATAAATTTTACCTAACAAAGATATTAATATGTTAACTTAATATGACATGGATTGATTATAATAATACAAATGCGAAAATTAGCTCTCTTGACTTACATACTGGTTCTGTTCGGTTTTTCCCACCCCGCAAAAGCGCTGACAGAAAATGAAGCTGAAGATCTGGCGGATCTGACGGCGGTGTTTATCTACCTGAAATATGACTGTGGTTACAGCCAAATTCCTGACCGGGAAATTAAACGAGCCATTATTTATTTTGCTCAGCGTAATAAGTGGGATTTAACGAATTACAACAGCCAATTGATGGACAAACTCAATGAAGAAAGCTACCAGGATTTAAAAGGAATTTACCTGTCCAATGCGATAAAGTGCCATGCTCTCGCCAGAGATTCGCTGAGTTTATTCGCCTACGTTAAATAGTGCTTTTCCTCATCCCCCGAAAGGGGTAAATTTCACCGTGCAACTATGAGAATTGTTGGCTATTATATGCACCCAATTTTCATGACTGTCACAGTGGAGGAAAAGCCGGGATATGTCGCAAAAAGAAATTTGGTACGAAACCCTGCACGCCAACTTTGGTCAGTATTTTTCCGTCGATAAAGTGCTTTATCGCGATAAAACTGAGCATCAGGATTTGATTATCTTCGAAAACGCGGCATTAGGCCGCATTATGGCGCTGGACGGCACAGTACAAACCACTGAACGTGATGAATTTATCTACCACGAAATGATGGCTCATGTTCCTTTGTTTGCCCACGGAAACGCCAAACGAGTACTGATTATCGGCGGTGGTGATGGCGGTATGTTACGTGAAGTCTGCCGTCATCAATATCTTGAAAGCATCACGATGGTTGAAATCGATGCTGGTGTCGTTGAATTCTGCCGTCAGTATCTGCCTAACCATAATGCCGGTGCTTACGATGATCCACGTTTCAATTTGATCATTGACGATGGCGTTAATTTCGTTAATACCACTGATCAGAAATTCGATGTCATTATCTCTGACTGCACGGACCCGATTGGGCCTGGTGAAGGATTATTTACCTCCGAATTCTATCAAGGTTGCCAACGCTGCCTGAATGAAGGCGGCATCTTTGTTGCCCAAAATGGTGTTTGTTTCCTGCAACAGGACGAAGCAGTAACCAGCCATAAAAAATTGAGCAACTATTTTGCTGACAGCGGTTTCTATCAGGCTGCGATTCCAACCTATTATGGTGGAATTATGACCTTTGCCTGGGCGAGCCAGAACCCGGCACTACGCCATGTGGATCTGGCGACATTGCAACAGCGCTTTAACAACGCAGGCTTTACCTGCCGTTACTACAATCCAGCCGTTCATACCGGTAGCTTTGCTCTACCACAATATCTGCTGGATGCACTATCCGAGAACCCATAATCACCCATTAGCCAGGAGGTGAAATAAATTGCACAAGCTGAAATTGCACGGCTTTAATAACCTGACAAAAAGCCTGAGTTTTTGTATTTACGATATCTGTTATGCAAAAAGCCAAGCTGATCGGGATAGTTATATCGCTTATATTGACGAACAATATAACGCTAACCGTTTAACGGAAATTCTCAGCGAAACCTGTTCGATCATTGGTGCAAATATTTTGAATATCGCCCGCCAGGACTATGAGCCGCAAGGGGCAAGCGTCACCATTCTCGTCAGCGAAGAGCCGATGGACCCAAAGGATGTCGACAATACTGAAAATCCCGGTCCGTTACCTAATTCCGTCGTTGCTCATTTGGATAAGAGCCATATCTGCGTTCACACTTATCCAGAGAGCCATCCGGGCGGCGGCATATGCACTTTCAGAGCTGATATTGAAGTATCAACCTGCGGTGTTATTTCACCTCTCAAAGCGCTGAACTATCTGATCCACAAATTAGAATCAGATATTGTCACGATGGATTACCGCGTCCGTGGTTTCACCAGAGATGTAAATGGCATGAAACACTATATCGATCACGAAATCAGCTCGATTCAGAATTATATGACCGAGGAAGTGCAATCGCAGTATTACATGATGGATGTTAATATTTATCAGGAAAATCTATTTCATACAAAAATGATGCTAAAAAGATTTGACCTGAATGATTACCTATTTAATGCCACACCAGAGCAACTGAGTGAAACGGAAAAGCAGGAAATTACCCATCTCTTGAAAAAAGAGATACAAGAAATCTATTATGGACGTAATTTACCCGCTGTTTAGTTAATATTTAGCTGGCAGGCGCCAATATTCACTGGCATCTGCCAGATCAGTTTTAGCTGATATATTCTCAGCAATTTGATCCATTAACTATATTAATAGGATATTCCATATTACCCGGTTAAAACATTACTCGTTGTAATCTCAGCGCCATAAATGGTTTTAAGATAATTAAGAGCATCCTCTTGATCAACACCGGGAAAAACACACACAGCATCTGACAAAATTTTGATTCGATAACCGCGTATAAACGCGCCATAGGCCGTATGTCTGACGCAACAATGGGTATGCTGGCCGGTTAACACAACTTCCGTCACACCATATACTTTCAAAACCTCTTCCAGTTCGGTTCCATCGAAAGCCCCATAAAATCGCTTGGGCAAAACAATTTCACGCTCCGTCCCAATAGGAGCCAATGTTTCAATGACATTAGCACCTGGCGTTCCAGCCATTGCATGTCTGCCCCAAATACTCATTTCCCGATCATCAGCTCGATGAGCGTCATTAGCATAAACCACCAGCCAATCACGATGGTTCCGAGCATGATCAATCAGCCGCTTGATTACCGGTACGATCTTCATCGCATCCGCCTCATTGGCGAGTACTCCTGTGACAAAATCGTTCAGCATGTCAATTACGATCAACGCTTTCATTAGTTTTGTCCTTTAAATAGATTTTAAAAAAACAATATTTCCCAAAACAATCACTGCCCCGAATAAAGTCGTTTATTCGGGGCAATTTAATAACACTGTGATTATTTCGATGGCGTCAAAGAAAAGGTCAGTGTCTCTAACGGTTGAAGGGTAATCAGCGCTGTTTTATTGATAAATTTCGGCAACGAGTTGTTCTCGCCATAATCGATATTAACGTCATATACCGAAGGTTGATCATCAGGCAATTCGAGATCGCTTTGCAAATCCAGATAATATTGTTTCACTTCATCAGCAGGATTGCGCAAAGTGATAATCGACTTTTTCGGACTCCAGGCTCCCCAACCGTACACCGCTAGGTCGGTGGGATCTTTACCAATCCAATGGGTATCAAACAGCACATCTTTATTCTTCTCTGACCATTTCGCCGCGTTTGCCAGCGTATCCCAATCCTCGGTGGTCAACAGTTCAGGCGTAACATACATCTCCTGTAACTGAGTGCCGCTGCCAAAATAGCTCCAAACCTGATCGGCAAAATCTTTAGGTGACTGTTTATCCAGATGCTTAGCCTGTTTAGCATAAACAATGCCATGCAGCATCAATGAATTCAGTGGGAACAGCGGTCCCTTTGTTACGACATTACGATAAGTTTCCGCATCACGATAGGTAAGCCACTGCTGCACTTTGGAACCTGTACCGAGAAACTCCACATCATAGCCGCCACGCCAAATAGAATCGGCGAAAAATAGCCAGGAAGGCGTGGCCTTGGTGCCTGTGGTCAAGTTGATAAACAGTTCATTGCCTGTATTGCGCATATCTTCAATAAGATGGATAGCGGCATCAAAATCACTGGTGAATGAACTCCCTTTAATCACACGATCAGCATTGCCGGTGCCGTCCAGCTTAAACATGGATACATTTTGTTGTTGAATCAGGTTGAGCACCCGGTTATGGAAATTGGCGTAGTAATTAGGGCCTGAAAGCGCAAATCTGCCATCTATCACTTCATAACCAAACTCCTCCGCATGAGAAACACGCTGCTCACCCGGTTTACCATAACCGCCCCAAGGAGAGAGCCAAATACCTAAACGAGCATGATATTGATCTGCTTCCTTCTTAAGATTTTTGAACTCATGGGGAAATGCCTGACTAAAACCCCAATCTCCTTTAAGGTTATCCCAACCATCATCAAACAGATAACCACCCAACTTCACACCGCGCTTAGTCACCAACTCCTGCCCAAACTGTTTGATACGCGTCAACGACTCTTGTTCGGTATAAGGAGTGAAGAAACCAATATCGTACCAAGAGTTGTAATGTAGGTAAGGACTATATTGACGCGGACGAGCATTGTTCAAAAACTCATTGACGTTACGCCGCAATTGCCCTTGCTGATAAACACCAACATATGTCTTATAACTTAACGTTTTCCCCGGCTCGAGCGGGATAGAGAGCGCAATTTTTTGCGAAGCGCTCCCTTTATAAGCCTCAGTGGTAATCAATGGATTACCGGGAACAATAAAGAAGCTATCGCTGACAATCGGTGAACTGGCGATAGAGCCGTGGACAAAAGGGACTTTAGTGCGAAATGGCATCAACGAGACAGAGCTGAGCTCTAACGCGTTTTCCTGCGGTGTAATAGTGATTTCAAACGAGCCGTACTTATCTTTATCCTCCACCGTAATGATATTTTTTACCTGAATGTCGCCATGTTTCAGGGAGACAACAATACGATTGCGCTTTTTGCTGATATCAGTAATCTGAAAATCTTTAGTAGTGAGTTTTTCTCCTGATTTCAACGTGATTTCAAACAGATTATCAATGATGATGTGATCGTGGTTTTTTGGATTTTCAAATTTTAATTGCGTCACTTTACCATGTTCGTCGCTAACAGTTACATGGTAATTATTACCGTCCAACAACCAGCTATCTGCCCAGACTGGCGTGTTATACAACACGGAACTCGCTAATAAACTCAACGTAATTCTATTTAACGTTCTTATTTTCACAGCAGTTTCCTTATAGTCAGAATAAAAAAACAGAACCGTCACGAATACAGCTTGCCTGCACTGCCACAAATCCGAATCTTTTCTTCTACTACTGCCTGCATAGCCTGTTTTCCCGGCGCGATATATTTACGTGGATCATTTGCATCTGGATGCTGGATGAAATAGCGCTTTACCGCATCAGCAAAAGCAATTTTTAGATCGGTCGCCACATTGACTTTACATACACCAAGACCAATCGCCTGCTGTATCATCACTTCAGGAATACCCGATGCGCCATGCAGCACCAACGGAATATCCACCTGTTCACAAATTGCTGCTAACCGATCAAAATCCAGACGCGGTTCACCATGATACAAACCATGCGCAGAACCAATCGCTACCGCCAGAGAATCAATACCGGTACGGGCAACAAAGGCTTTCGCCGCCAGCGGATCGGTAAAGAAACTATCGGCGCTGGAAACCTGCAAATCATCCTCCTGCCCGCCTAGCCGCCCCAATTCCGCCTCAACGCTAACATCGTAACGATGGCAAAATCGTACCACCTCAGCTACCTTACGAATATTCTCTTCAAAGGGTAAATGCGAGCCATCAATCATTACCGAACGCACACCCGCGGTCACTTTATGACTGATATCTTCCAGTTCCTCATGATGATCGAGATGCAACGCCAGCGGCAAATTGTGGCGACGAGCGGCATCCTGACAGATTGACACTAGGTAGTCAGTCCCCGCATAACTGAAAGTACTTGGCGTACCTGCCAAAATCACCGGTGATGCCAAACGTGCAGCGGTTTCCGCTACCACTTGGACAGTTTCCAGATTATGGACGTTGAAAGCAGGAACCGCATAACCTTCACGCAGGGCCTTTTTTAACATTTGACGACTAGAAATCAGGTACATATAAGCTCCTTAAATGCCATCCAGATTCGGGCTGTCATACCTTCGTTTCTGTTGTTCATGCCACAGGCTGGTTAATCCCCGCCGCCCACATTCCAGCGCCATATCACGAAATGTTTCCAGAGTTATATCTTCACGATCCAGCATCATCTCTACCGCCAATTGCATATTAGTACCGGTGATAACTTCATAACATGGATTAGCTATTGCCAGTTGCGCCGCCTGCCGGAACGGTGATCCACCCAGTAAGTCACTGAGAATAATGACACCTTCACCACTATCACAGGCGGCGCAAGCCGCCTGTAACAACAGCAATAATTGTTGCGTACTGATTCCCTCAGGAAAATCGACAGCGCAGCACTGAGGTTGTCGTCCGACGACTTGTTCCACTGCCTGCAACAACCCACTGGCGAAATGCCCATGACCGGTGATTACAATACCTAACATTCCCTCTCCTCAGCGCCATTTATTAAAGAAAACCAACAAACTTCCCTACAATCCCGATCACAACGGTCAAACCAATTAATTTGATCGGGGAAAATCCCTTTTTCATCAACCAAAACACCAGCAAAGTGAAACACAACGGCAATAAGTTCGGCATCAGTTTGTCCAGCACATCCTTCTGCAACGCCACACTGGCCTTACCGGCATTTACCACCACCGGCGTCGAGAGATGGACATAGGAAGCCACCAACGCCCCGATTACCGTCATTCCCACAATCGAAGCAGCATGGGAGATCTTTTTGGTATGCTTTTTCAACAATGTCAACGCGCTGGTTCCTGCCCGATAGCCATAATGAGCCAGACCAAAACGCAAGCCGAAATGCACGATATTGAACAACAGCAGGAATATAATGGGACCGAATAGACTGCCTTGTAGCGCCAGAGAAGCCCCGATACCCGCGCAGATAGGCAGCAGAGTCAACCAGAACAATGCATCGCCAATCCCACCGAGCGGCCCCATCAGCGCCACTTTCACCGCGCGAATAGTGGAAATTTTTTCTTTATTCCTCTCCATTGCCAGCACCAACCCAGACAGGAAGGTGACATCAAACGGATGCACATTGATAAACTCCATATGCATCTTCATAGAATTTGAAAGATCTTGCGGATTCTTGTGAATCTTACGCAGACCAGGGATCAAGGTGTACAACCAGCCTCCCGCCTGCATACGCTCATAGTTAAATGATGCCTGTAGCAACAAAGAGCGCCACGCCATACGATTCAAATCGCCGTTGGTCAGATCCTCACTCGGTATCGTGTCCTGATAATCATCCTGCTCAACCTGACTGGTTGCCAGCGCCTGCGCCATCCTGTTCTCAGCTTTAGCGGCCATAGCCGCATCGGTGTCGTTAAATGCCATCTTCCATCTCCTGAGATTGAGTGTGAGATTGAGTGGTAGACACGCTGCGTTCAGCGGCCTCTTCCATACGGGAACGGTTAAAGAAATCGATCAATGCAATCGCAAAAGCGCCAAGTGCTACAGCAATAATCGGCATATTAAGGAAGGTGACTGAAACGAAACCCAGAATGAAATAAGCGATATAGGTCTTTTTCATCATGATCTTCATCAGCATAGAAAAACCAATCGCAGGCATCATGCCACCCGCAACCGCCAAACCATCCAACAACCATTGCGGCGCCTTCCGTACCATGACGCTGGCAGCGTCAGCACCGAAATAGACCGGCAGAAATGCCACGATAAAGTAGAAACAAAACAGAATGGCGATACCCAGATAATTCACGCGCTCCACGCCACGCCAGTTCAACGCTTTTACCATCTGATCGCATTTATGCATCATAGGTGAGAAGACGGTAAACAACAGAGTGATACAACCTTGTACTGCAATGGAAAATGGCACCGCTATACCAATCGCGACTTTAGGATCAGCCCCCGTCAAAATGGCAAACGCGGTACCAATCACCCCGCCAATCACCACATTTGGCGGTTGAGCGCCTGCCAGCGGCACCATGCCCATCCAGACTAATTCCAGCGAGCCACCCACTAACAAACCCGTCTGTACATCCCCTAAAATCAACCCAACCAACGGCCCAATTACCACTGGACGATGAAAATGAGTCAACCCATCGAACAGATCCACCCCGGCTAAGCCAGCCAACAACCCAATCAATATCGCATCAATCAGCATAACTCACCCCTCACACCAGCAATTTGGCGATAGGTTCTCCCGCTTCATCCGGCACCCGCCGAATTTCGCAAGTGACGCCCAGTTGCTCCAGTTCACGAAACACCACCACGTCACTGTCATCAACCGAAACCGTCTTATGGATTTGACGCTTTCCCTCAGAAAAATGCATATTGCCCACGTTAACGAAGCGGATCGGTACTCCGCCCTTTACCAGCGTCAGTACATCCTGCGGCGTTTTACAGACGATGAAAATTTTCTGGCGTTCAGCCGCTTTATGAATCACATCAATGGTTTTTTGCAGGGTGAAATAACGCGTCTGAACCCCATCAGAAACCACCATATCCATCAGATTTTGCTGCATCAAATCACCGGCAGCTTGATCGTTAGCCACCAATACCAAATTGGCCCCCAGTGAATTGGTCCAGGTCACACCGACTTGACCGTGCACCAACCGGTTATCAATTCGGGTCATTAAAATATTCGGTATCGACATAATCACTCCTGCTACATTTTATTCTTGGTGAATACGGTGGATGATAGGGATAAATTTCCACCCCCTTCACCACGCGGTTGACTTCCCCTGTCGGACATGGATTGTCTGGCGTTATGCCCAGTGCCAGCGAGGTTTCAAACGCTAACATCTGCAAAAACATCAAATAGGGGAACAACAGCCAGATATCGTCTTGTTCACTATTAATCACCGTGAACCCTTTCCCCTGTGTGCCACTCAGTGCAACAATTTGACACGCCAATCCGTCATGATTCAGTTCATGCCAAAGATCGAGATCATAACGACGACGATATTGATCAGCGGAGAGCATCATGATCACCAGCGTATCGCGTTCGATCATAAATTTCGGCCCATGACGCACCCCCATTGATGAGTCGTAACGGGTGGCGACATGCCCGGCGGTCAATTCCAGCATCTTAAGCGCCCCCTCCTCGGCTATCCCAGTAAAACAACTGGAACCCAGACACATCATGCGCTTAAAACCACTGCATGCCAGCCGCTTAACTTGTGCCTGCCACTGCCCCCTTTCCCGCTCACACAACGCGCTCATCGTCATCAACGCCTCACCACTCTGTTCCAACGTCAACGGCCCTAGCAGCAACACTGTTGCTAACGTCATACAACTGAAACTGGACGTCATAGCAAAGCTCTGGTCATGAGCACCCTGCGGCATATTCAACGAACAGACGTGAGCGCGCCCTTCGGCATAACGCGCTAACTCACCACCGGGATTACAGGTCAGCATCAGGTGATAACAGTGTGGCAGGAGTTGATCCGCCAGTTTTACCGCCGCCACGCTCTCGGGGCTATTGCCCGACCGCCCATAGGAAATCAACAAGGTTGAACGTGTTGGATCGAGATATTGCAAAGGAGAAGGCACAATATCTGTGGTGCTGTACGCGACTACATTCAGTCCACACTGCTCACGCAACCAAGGCGCCAGCGTGCGCCCGATAAACGCGGAGGAACCTGCGCCACACAGCACTATCTGTAACTCTGGATCTGATAATAAAGGCTGCAAAAAGGGCCGCCACAATCCCTCCTCACATTGCAGATTTTGATATAACTGACGCCAAAGTTCAGGCTGTTGATGGATCTCTCTGGCAGTATGCAGCGCATGATGCTCACGCAACCAGACTTCGGTATAGGAAAACAGCTCATTCATGTTAAAACTCCTTGTACCTCTGGCTCACAAGCCTGCGCATAGCTCAAGAGCACAGAACGAATTTTATCCAACACCCAAGCGTGTGGGTCATTATCCAGCCTGCCGGCATTAACCGCCTGCGCCTGCTCAGGCAGGTACTGACTCAGTAGTGAAAGGGAAACCGGGCGACAACGCAGGTTATCCATCAAAGTATCCACTGCCTGTTGTACCTGAGGATGCGGCCAGTAGTAACGAACGCGATCACTCAAACTGTATTGACGATCAATAAACTGTTGATGCGACGTACCGTGATAATAGCGGTTCCAGTGCTCCGGTTGCTCAAGCATGACCTGTTCCAGCGTGGCGCACAGATGAGCCGCGCCCTGTTCCCCATTCCATTCACTATCGATTTTATCGAGTGCGAACAGCGCCTCCCGTAAAGCAAAAGTCAAAGCCGGACCGACTTTCAGAATGGCAAAGTGATCACGAACCAACTCACGGTAAGCTTGCGCCGTTTGATAATCAGTGGAATGGGCTTCATAGACTAAATAGGGTTGAGATTCGATATATTGACTCAGCGCCGCTGCACGTTCAGGTTGATAATGTTCGATATGGTGGTGATCGAACTCCACACCCGGTTGCACCACCAGCGCAATCACCCGCGGCCATACCGGTTCCAATCCTGCCAGTCGCCAAGCTTGTTGATGAACATTCAACGTTGTAGCCGCAGCCTGAGGCGTAGTGACCTGCATTCCTTCTAATGCTTCTTTAGCTCCGCCCGGTACCGGCACTTCGGTACCTATCACATAAACCGGTGGTTCTCCCCCCACCTGCTGCCAACAACGTTCAGCCACCTGACACAAACGAGCCGCGCGTACCGCAACCTCGTTGTCGCCCAGCGGCGTTGGATCATCCAGACAAGACATCGAGCAATCGAGGTGGATCTTACGAAACCCCGCCGCCACATAATCGTGTATCAACGTTTCAGCCAGTTTCATCGCCTGTTCAGCGGGAAGATCCTGCCAGGCATTTGGTCCAAGATGATCGCCTCCTAACCAGATACGATCACGCGGCAACCCAATGCGATCGGCCTGCTGCCAAACTGCATCCCGGAATTGAGCCGGTTGCATCCCGGTGTAACCGCCAAACTGATTGACCTGATTAGAAGTTGCTTCAATCAGTACCGAGGTCTTACGCTCTTTAGCGACGCGTAAAGCGCTTTCCAATACCCAAGGATGAGCGGAACAGACCGAATAGATCCCCACCGCTTCACCTGATTTATGACGACGGATAAGTTGTAATAGTGACTGCATGGTGTCTCCCATGCGGGCAAGAATCTCGGTAAGAACTATTCGTCGGCAATAACCACATCCACGCCGAGTTCAATTAATGCCCGCTTGTAGTTATCGGGGATCCGACTGTCAGTAATCAGCCGATGAATCTGTCCGGCCTGACGGATCATGCAAAAACTTCTGCGCCCAAATTTACTGGCATCCGCCACCGCGATAATTTCATGCGCCACCTCACACATTACGCGATTAAGGTGAGCTTCACCGGGATGTGGCGTGGTTATCCCTGCTTCCAGATCAAAACCATCGACGCCAAGAAATAGGGTGTCAAAGCGATATTGACGTAATTGTTGTTCCGCAGCCGGACCATAGAGCGAGTAGGAGTTTTGACGCACACTCCCGCCAAGCACCATCACCTCCATCCGGTCAAACCCCGCCAGTTCATAGGCGATATTCAACGCGTTAGTCATGACGACCAAATCACGCCGTTCTTTAAGAAATGGCACGATTTGCGTGGTAGTCGAGCCGGAATCAAGGATCAGGGCATCACCATCCTGAACAAACTGTGCCGCCCTGGCCGCAATGCGCGATTTCACATCACGATTGATCCGGCCTTTATCTTGCAAGGGGCGATCAAAGGCGAATTGCTGATTCAACATGGCGCCGCCATAGGAACGCAATGCACAACCTTTTTGCTCCAGATAACGCAGGTCATTACGGATAGTGACGCTGGAAACCCCAAAACGGGTGCTCAGATGCTCAACACGTACGCTGCCTTCATGACACAACAAGTCGATAATCTGTTCACGTCTTTTTACGGTATCCACAGCCATTCCGTTATACCCCTCAGATTTTCAGCGATAAATTTATGCCGCCTGTGATGAATTGCTTTCCCTCTCTTTCGATTTAATTACAGCAAAAGCAACCAAACGAAATTGTGATCGCTATTACAGTCTATTATATAGACAAAAATAGGCATAAAAGGTTTCGATTAGAAACAAAGCGAAAGAAAATATTAAATTTTCTGGTTACTGACTAGTTACCCAAAAATCAGTTTTCATCCACCTTTTGGGTAACAATTGATATAAAGAAACGAAAGCGCTTGGTTTTCAATCAGCAACCGCAAAGTTTTATTTTGTCAGGTGATAGAGATCACAAATTTTATGATTGGGGGTACAAATCCTGATAAAATCCCGGACTGAAAGCTCTCACTGTAATTAAGGACACATCACATGACAAAACAATTTTCGGTGCTGACCGGCGGGCTGCTGCTTGCCGCTTCTCTCGGCGCTCAAGCCTCAAATACACCCGATCAGGCCCGTCTGACAAATACTGTTGATAAGACCATACACTCCCTGATGCAGGAATATGACATTCCAGGAATGGCGATCGCGGTGACTTTCCGCGGTCAACATTTTTTCTATCAATACGGTGACGCATCAAAAGAGAACAACATACCGGTCACCAAAGAGACAATCTTTGAGTTAGGTTCGGTCAGCAAAACCTTTACCGGCAGCCTGATCTCTTGGGCGCAGGTGACGGGAGCCATTTCCCTCTCCGATAAGGCCAGCCATCATTTTCAACCGCTTGCAGGCAGCGCCTTTGACAACATAAACCTGCTGAATATTGCCACCTATACCGCGGGCGGCCTGCCGTTGCAATTCCCCGACGAGATCGACAGCAATAGCAAAATGGTGGACTGGTTTCAGCACTGGCAGCCAAAGTACACTCCCGGAACCTACCGACAATACTCCAATCCTAGCATTGGCCTGGCGGGCTATATCGCTGCCCAAAGCCTTGAAAAACCCTACTCAATGCTGGTGAAAAACCAGATCCTTTCACCGCTTGGTCTACACCATACCTGGTTTAACGTGCCTGCGCAGGAGATGAAAAATTATGCATTGGGTTATTCAAAAGAGAATAAACCGATCCGTATAAACCCCGGCGTGCTGGCTGAGGAAGCCTATGGTCTGAAAACCAGCGCACAGGAACTGATCGGCTTCGTTGACGCGAATATCGATCCTTCCCGCGTAGGTGACAGCAAACTGGCACAGGCGATTCGGGCAACCCATACCGGTTATTACCGGGTAGGTGAGATGACGCAAGGGCTAGGCTGGGAGCTTTATCACTGGCCTGTCACCCTTGAGCAGGTACTGAGCGGCAACTCGGCGCAGCTCGCTTTTCAAGCCAATAAAACTACGGAACTATCGCCGCCAGAGCCGCCAACGGATGCGCTTTTTATCAATAAAACCGGTTCCACCAATGGCTTCGGAGCATATGTCGCGTTTGTGCCGCAAGAGCAAATGGGTATTGTGCTGCTAGCCAACAAAAATTACCCCAATGAGGCGCGCATCAAAGCAGCCTGGCAAATCCTCAAGGCGCTGAAATAACGCTCAATCGCGTTTAAATACTGTGTCTTTAAATACCGTGTCTGTTGACAGCGCCTCCCGCAGGAGGCGCTGTCCTGACATATCGAGTCGTTAAGCCAGTAAGGCTTCCAAACCTGCGGTCACCGACTCCATACGGTGACCACCTGAATGCTCAATCACATAACGCTTGCCTACCTGAGAAGAGGCATCCAGCCCCCAAATACCATGTTCGGCCTTCTGACTCAGCGGATCACTACTGGTATTGATGTGGGTGACGTTGGCACTATCCAACTTATCGGCCAACCGATCCCGCAATCCTACATGCAACCCCATGCTGTTGAATGCGGTGACTTTGATCCCATGTTTAATGCCCGCATATTGCGCCAACCCGCCGCCTAAAGAGTGGCCCAAAACCTCAACCTTACCGCCATATTGTTTAGTAAAGGCTTTGACCAAGCGGTCCGCATCCTGAAACGCGCTGTCCTTGATCCCCAAAGCCGCGCCGACATCACTCTTTACAGTGCCAGGACGCTTGGTTGGCTGAGTGCCCACAAAGGAGAGCACCATAGTGTCGTCACGCTTGTAGACAGCGACCTTGAGCGCAGACCAGCCATCTCCCTCAAGGATTAAAGGATCATCCTGCCCCTTGCTGGGGCGAACATGCAGGGTTAACTCACTGCCGGTTCCGCCAGTGCCATCCTCCCGGCGAGCCAGTATTGAGGACGGAATATCAGCTAAAGCGGCATGACTGTAACCCGCGGGCATATCCCGATAGCTACTGGAGCAACTGATTCTCGCCAATTGGGCCGCATCCATCACTGCTTTAGCTCCCACAGCATTCAACGGCTCTTGCTCTGCTTTAGCCACAAACGCGGGTTTGGCGATAACCTTGGCAGAATTCAGCAATTGTTCGGCACGCGTTCCAGCCTGCAAACGCTCGGACGCGCCAAGCGGTAGATGCGAAACTCCCTTCGCGCCCGCGCCAGCCAGCCCAAGGGCAGAAGATGCCAGCAAACGCCCGGTAGATTCCGCTAGGTTTTTAACGCCTGCGACACCGACTGAAATTGCACCGCTCGTTACACTACTAGCACCGCCCGTGATATTAGCCAATCCCTTGATAATGGCCCCAGTCCAGTAACGCGCCTTACCTTTGGCGCTCTGCGCATGGGAATCATGTCCTCCCTGTATGGCAGTGCCAATCTTGCGAGCCGGGGCGCTCAATGTCAGATATTTCAGTGTAGTGGTCAGCACCTTGCCCGGCGACACCTGAGTACCAAGACCAGTACTGGTGTAATGGGAAGCAAGATGATGATGAACATTATTATTGCGAGATGGTGTCTGTACTTCCCCGTTCGAAAGGGGCGACAATGCCGTCGCTTTGAGAGTGTGCCCAAGACTTTGAATAGACATCTTATTCTCCTTTGCTATTCAGATAACCGCTACTCAGCATGCGATGGCTGAGCCAGGTAATGGATGCGGCGCAGACGCTCCGTTCTGCTGGGTGTTGATCGCCTGAAACTGAGACTGCAAGCTGATCCCAAGATCGAGAAACTCCCCCAAAGTCTGCATAAATGCAGTTTCGTCGAACATCTCGATCAACGCGGAGAAGCTCAACACCAGATAATTGGTACGACTGTCCAGACTGATCTGACTGCCGCCGGTGGTAAGACCGAACATATTCAACTCAAGGGCAGCCCGAGTCAGCATCAACTGGCCCGATTCATCTACCGGTAATCGCAACAAAGGAATATAGAGATAAAATGCCTGAACGTCGTCGTTGTCCGGTACTTCAACGACGCACTCTCCACCTTGGCCGAAAGGCACGGTACAGTGACCATCGCTGCCAATGCTCAAAGCCACGCCTTGACGTTCACCCACAAGGCGCAACCATTCCGATACTGTCTGTTGATATGCTTTCACTATGATATTCTCCGCTCGTTATCCCTTACAGACCAAGGGTTTCGCACGCAATAGAAAGTGTGAGCATGTTAACAATCACCGGCAAGCCGTGATTTATTTCCGGGGCGAAGTTTTTTATATCGACGTCGAAATAGCGCCTTACCGGCAGTTGGGTCGCACCGTGCAAATGCGGTTCGAATCTACTGCACCCAACTTGGCCGACAGGTGTTATCCCAGTAGCATTAGGTTAATTCATATGAGTTTTACGAGCCGGATCGTATTCCCACCACCACTCAAAAGAGGGAAGTCGTGACTGCTCCCCGCCGTAAAGAGGATGTCGCAAAAGGCCAGCATTGAAAATAAACCCGCAGAGATTTATTGCCTGTTATTGGGAGTGACAACTCATGACAGGCTAAATTTTTCGATTGAAAAAGGAGCTGTTGAGCGATTTATTAATCAAAGAATTCAATATGAAAAATCGGCATTGATGGCGATTAATTAGCCATTTCATGTGATATTAATCACATTTTCTTCATGTTCATCTGATAAATATCGTGATCTTGTGGTCATATATTTAGAGAGCGAAATTCTCTGTTATTTGTCTCCACTCCATCCTACTCAGTTGGAAGCGGTCTGTTGTTCTCTCTAACGCCACGTATTAAATGATGGCTATTTTACGCTGTCATTTTTTTACCGCGGAACAGACCGGCGCTATTTAAATGAGCCACTGTAATGGCTCGTTTAATGGCTTCTTGCATAGCTTCTTGCGTTATCCCCATCTCAGGATAATGGCTCAATTATGTAGGGTTTCAAATATGGATGGATTAGTTTTCACCTGCCGAATTGGCGTACTGCCCCA
>NZ_RCWE01000019.1 GCF_018448925.1 Photorhabdus akhurstii
ACACAATGATAGCTGGACTGCCTGCCATGCTTGCGTTTGAACGCCGGGAAGCGTGCTTTCAGCTTCGGATTAAAAAAGTGGGAAAACGCCATATCGAGGTTAATCACCGCCTGCTGCAAGGCGATGGCGTCATACGCTTTGAGCCAGGCATACCGGCGGGATTTTTTCGCCACTGACAGTAAGGGCTTGAGGTCTTTACGCGGGCTGAGGTTCACCCCGTGGCGTTGATAAGCGTGCTTCTTGATGTGGAGCGCCTTGTTGTACGCGAAACGGACCGCACCGAACTGAGCATTGAGATAATCAGCCTGTTCGGGTGTCGGGTAAATGCGGACTTTGGTGGCTCTTAACATCATCAGCGCTCATCGGGATAGTTTATGTATTTTAACCGCTTTTTTGGGCCGTGTCCCCCCCCCCCCGGGCTGCCAGTGAACGTGATGGTTAATAACCTGAAAGCCCTGCGGGCTTTTCGCCTTATATCACCGCCCGCATTGGGCGAGGGTTTACGGCGGATTTTGCTAAAAGGTCAAGAAGTAAAAGGCTCTAATCTTCATAGTTTAATTTGCTGAGTTGTTCTCCCCTCGCCCAGTGGCAAGGCTTCTATAATTGCTATGCGCTGTACCCTATCAGTCATATTAGCATTATGACCCCAGCCATAATAAACATACCCGCAACATTGAATATACCCGTGCGTAATGAACCTCTGCACAAATAAAAAACCCTACGCACTTTATGTGCGTAGGGTCACTATTTGGCGGAAGGATAGAGATTCGAACTCTAGGATGGTTTCCCATCGGCGGTTTTCAAGACCGCTGCCTTCGACCGCTCGGCCATCCTTCCATGACGCGGGATTATGCTCCTAACATAATAATATGTCTAGCCTCTATCGTAAAAATTCTGTGATTTTTTTACTGTTCGCTCAATCCTCAATCTACAATATCCTTTCCAGCCCTAATCCTGCTAAAATTAGCCTAAATAGATCGAATCATGAGATTCACCAATTTAACAAGCTCGCTAAACAGCCAAGCAATTATTAAGGCTTCTACTCAACGAATGTATAACAAACAGTTTTCTATTAATTCATCAACCATAAACCGTTACTACGGTCTGTTCATTATTCTGCTTTTTATTTCCCTGTTTTTATACAGTTATAACTACTTCAATGCCTGGCTAATGGGGAAAAAGTATGCGCTAAATAGTGTTGCAACCAAAGTAGTATTACAGATAGAAGATTATCGTTACCACGCTAACTCTATCTTTAAACAAGCCAATAGCTCATCTTTTAAACCGCAAGAACTCGTCACACCAATGAAGCTACGGCCTGATGTTTACTGGCTTGAGAATCGTTATCAAACCATCGACACGATTATTTTTGGTCATCACAGCGCTACAAGTGTAGAGTTGGCACTACGCCTCTCCAATTATATGGAAATTTTGTGGGGCACTCGCAATGAATATAACTCCATGTACTATCTGAATGGTAAAGATAATAGTCTGTTTCTGATAACAACTCACTCTATTCTTAAACCGGAATTGAGATTTAAAGAAAGTTATCTAACACTGACTGCCGAATCAAAACGTTCAGAAATGCTGATGCAATCCACCGCGTTAGATGAACGGGAAAATATTTCATCCATCCGTAAGTTAAATGGCTCAAATATCTATTTTTATACTTACCGAGCAACATTCAATTCACCGGGTCAATTGGCGACAGTTATCGCTTTCGATTTACCTATTTGCCATCTTCTTCCTATTGATATGGCAGCGGCAAATTTCAGTTTATTGTCGGATGACGAACAACCCCCTCATGAAATCAATAAAGTTAATATCTCACAAAATGGTTTCTGGCTCGAATTTTCTCAATCACTCAAAGGTACACAATACAAACTGTTGTATCGGATATCACTCAAAGATTTGCTCATCGATTTGTTATACAGAAACATCTGGTTGTTACTGGCTGATTCAGTATTTATTATCCTCTCTCTAGGTGGGCTTATCTACATTCGTAGAAAATATATCGCGCCAAACGCTCTTATGAACCACGAATTACAAGTCAAGGACGCGTTAAGTCACGATATTATCTCTAATATCCCGATTGGCCTATTGATTTATGATTTCTCAGTAAATCAAATAATTATGTGCAATAACATTGCCGATCATCTGTTGCCGAATGTCGATTTAAATAAAATTAAAATGATGGCAAAGCAACATCATGGTGTCATCCAAACGTCAATTGACGATTCAGTCTATGAAATTAAAATGTCCAGCATTCGCCTGTTGCCGGAAACTTATCTGTTTTTACTGCAAGATAAAGATCAGGAAGCATTAATTAGCAGGCGTCTACAACTTGCTCATCTGGAACACGATAAGAGTGTACAAGCTCGGCGTTTTATGCTGACTAACATTCGTTCTGAATTAAAACAACCAATAAAGGAATTAGATCATATCGCTTACCAACTGAAACAAATTCTCACAGAAGAAAATAGTATTCGTATCGTTGATAATTTATTATCTAAATCTGAACATATATCAGACTGGATCGAGAATATTTCATTACTCAATGAATTAGAATCAGGTGAATGGCAAGCAAAAAATGAATCGTTTTCATTATCAGTCATTTTAGAAGATATTATTAAGAAAGTGTTTTCTAAGATGAATAATAAAGGATTGAGTTATTATTATCATTGTAATATTAATCCTGAATCACTATTTATTGGCGATAGCACCGCCATCAGTAAGATCGTCCTGATGTTAGTCAATTATGCAATCACGCTCACATCTTATGGCAAAATATCTCTCGTCGTTAATTATTCTCAGGAATACAAAGAACAAATTCAAATCGAAATTATAGATACAGGGGCTGGACTTAATTCAACAGATTTAACCAATTTGAATTATCCATTTTTAAGCAAAGCGACAGGTGATAAATATCAATCCAATTCAGGATTAACCTTTTATCTATGTAACCAATTATGTAGAAAATTAAATGGTCATTTTACTATAAACAGCAAACCCAACTTAGGTACGCACTATGCTATCAGCCTGCCTTTAATCATCGGCCAAGGCCAATGCCCACCGCTACTGGAAGACATTACTGCCTTGCTGGATATCAGCAATACGGAAGTCCGTAAGATTGTGCAAAATCATCTGCATCATTATGGCGCGGTTTACTTCGATAAAAAGCAAGAAAATATGAATCGAGAATACGATATCATGTTGACAGATAAACACTACGATTCGGCAAAATCGACTATATTACTGGTTGATAATCTGGCTGGCTTTGAGCAGATAAAACCTGACTATATTAGGTGTAACTACAATCTGGGTGAAGCGGTTATCAATGCCATTTCGTTATTAATTGAGAGAAGTTTCAGTTTTAACGAGTTTAATGCAAATGCTGAAATGTCAGCATTTAACGATGAAAGCAGTGATTACGATTTTGGCAATGTCATAAATAGTTATCAAAAACAGCTCATTGATAGCGATTACCGACAATTATTTGTCGAGACAGTACCGATAGATATTAATAAGCTGTATACTGACATAGAACAATATGATCTGATATCGCTTTCGCAAACAGCACATCGCCTGAAAGGCGTCTTTGCTATGTTAGACCTAGAACTCCTCAAACTTTCTTGCGAAACACTGGAACAACACATAACAGACAGTAACGAAATAGAGATTAAGAATAGCATTAGCCGTATTGAGTCCTTAACCAATAGGCTATTGCAGCAGGGTAACTAATAGATGAATAACCTTAACGTCATTATTGCTGATGATCATCCAATTGTCCTGTTTGGCATCCGCAAATCACTTGAGCGGCTTGAATGGATCAATGTCGTCGCTGAGTCGGAAGACTCGACCACATTGATCAACAATCTGTCCTGTATTAAAGCAAACGTATTGATCACTGATCTGTCTATGCCTGGCGACATATACGGCGATGGAATCAATTTGATTAAATACATCAAACGCCATTATCCCAGACTATCAATCATTGTTTTAACCATGAACAATAATCCAGCAATCTTAAGTGCTGTACTCGAACTTGATATTGAAGGCATTGTCTTAAAACAAGGAGCACCAACAGATTTACCTGATGTATTGACGGCCCTGAAAGAAGGGGAAAGATTTATGCCAGAAAGCGTTTCTGAACTGTTGAAAAAAGTGACGAAAGCCCCCTATGGAGATAAACCGTTATCACAAAAAGAGAGTGAAGTTATACGTCTATTTGCCCAAGGCTTTTTGGTAACAGATATTGCCAAAAAACTGAAACGCAGTGTCAAGACTATCAGCAGTCAGAAAAAATCAGCTATGGTAAAACTGGGGGTAAATAACGATATTGCATTACTCAATTACCTTGCTTCTGTCACTATCGATACAAACGATAATGTTCAGTAGATACCGTTCGTTATTTTAATTTTAATATGAAAGTCGTCCCGATGCCCGGCAACTACTTGTTTATGCCGGGCATTGTCTTAATTCATCGTTTTAAGAATCATCGGTTCAAATCATCTCCGCCAGTACCTGCCTGAGAGTCACCAGGGAAACAGGTTTAGACAAACAATCATTCATTCCTGCATCAATACAGCGCTGTTTTTCTTCTGCCAGTGCATTTGCCGTAATACCAATAATCGGCAGCTTACACCCTTCATTTCGTAAGTACATTGTTAACGCATAACCATCCATATTGGGCATATTGACATCCGTCAGAATGATATCAATCCCCCCTTCTTTCAAATATTCCAACGCATCTAATCCATCATTTGCCATCACTGTTTGAAAACCAATGGATTTCAATTGATCGGCCAATAAACGGCGGTTGATAGGATGATCATCCACTACCAGAACCATAATAGTATTAAACCGGGTATTTACCTGAAAAACAGGTGGTGCGGTATTTAATACCACATTATGATTCGATGAAATCAGCCGCTCAATCATTACCGGAAAATCATGTAAATGGTAAGTGTTGTGTAACCAATAGTTTTCTCTGATTTGTTCCGGTGAGCCAATATAGTCGGTTGATAACTCAATATAACCATATACCGGGGAAGTCACAGCATCAGGGAAATCGCTGATAATAATTTCACTACCATCAGTGCTTTGCCCGCTATACAAAATAGTGTGTAAGCCATGATGAACCAGAAAACGCTGTAAAAATTCCTCCAGATAAAGATTACGTATAGCCAAGATGATTTTTCGCTGATGCTCATTGATTAGCTGAGTGTTTGGCCTATATTTCGCACCATATAAAGGTAAACGAATAGAAAACATACTCCCTATCTGTGGTTGTGAAATGACTTCGATATCACCATCCATCAGATTGATAAGTTTTTCACAAATCGCCAGACCAAGCCCCGTTCCTTGAGATGAACTTTCCGTATTGGGCATGATCTGGAAAAATGGATCAAACAACTGAACCAGCGCTTTATCAGAAATACCGACGCCAGTATCTTTTATTCTGACGTATAAATAATCTCTATCAACCGTCACATGGATAACCACACATCCGGTATCAGTGAATTTAATCGCATTATTTAACAAATTAGATATAACTTGTTGTAATCGAACCGGATCATTGCAGATATAATCCGGTACATCCGGTTCAATATAGCAATACAAGGTCAACGGTTTTTTCACCACTAACGGCAGGTAGTTAGAAATAACATGAGAGATAACTTCCTGACAGGAAAATTCTCTAGACTCAATTTTAAGCTGTTTAGATTCAATTTTTGAGAAGTCGAGAATATCACTGATAATTTTTAGCAACAACGCTGAAGAATTATTCATCGTTGATAACAAACGAATAGATTCAATAGGCAACGAATGCGCCTGTAATAATTCCAGGTTGCCAATAATACCGTAAAGCGGCGTTCTCAACTCGTGACTGACGGTAGCTAAAAACATAGATTTAGAATAGTTAGCCTGTTCCGATGCCAGCGCCATCTCCTGTAATGATTTTTCCATCCGTACACGGACGCTAATATCAACCAAAACACAAATCGCCACCTCTTCATTCCTGTAGCGGGAATGAACAAAACTGATTTGTAGATGATGATGATTACTGGTTACGACATCAACATAACTGCTGGTTCTGTCACAAATAATATGAATAATACGTTCCCGATCTTCATGCGTTAACATTCTTAAATAATTATGAGCTAGCTCATTACTTAGAATATTACTCCCATCACTGACCCGCAATATACTGATCCCAACCGGTGCCGAAGCGACAATTTTATGATTAAATTGTTCATGCTCCTCTAGCCGAATTGCATTCTCTTCAGCCGGAGCAAACATTTTCCGCTCAAACAGATACACCAGAATAATGATGACACAGGCAGACAATACATTAAGCACAATACTGCTAATAATCTGTAGCTTAAAACCCTCAAAAATAGTTTTCAGCGGCAACGCGTAAATGATACTGAATGAAGATGGCATTAACCGGCGTTTTAACAGTAAATCAGTGAAATTATCATCATAGCCAAAATAAGGCGCTTCCAACTGATAATCGGCATAATGAAGTTTATAGTCATCATTTGCTGGATAGTGCAACACAGGTTGATTACTACGATTCAATAACGTTATTGAAATTGGGCGGTCTTGTCTTTGAATAAAAGAGTCCAATCTGATGAATTGTTCAATGCCTATCATTGCAACCATCTGACCATTGACATATACCGGCGCCAATACGTAGAGATGACCACTATCAGATCTTGCACTAGGAATAACCCAATAAACATTTCGTTCTTTACCTTGATCTTTCAAGCTGATAAGTCTGCGTGAGTTTTCATAAACTATTTTTTTCAGTGTATCAGGTTCAGTCGAGGTATTACGGATAGAAAAATTCACCATACACATACTTTGCGTACCCACCAGAAAAACCTGATTCAACCCCTGAGGGGCCGCAAGATTATCTTTCCAATAGAAGATGAGGTTATTCAACGAATTTAAATAGCTATGAGTGTTGTCGCGAAAAGTACGACAATCAGCGCCTTGGTTCAGAGGATGATAAGAAAACGTCGGGCTATTATGTGGAAAATCAAAAATAGCATTTTTTCCATTAGAATTCAGTAAATGCTTCTCTGTCATATATTGGATATCCCGCAGAACACTTGCTGTATGACGCACATAAGAGAGCGTGGAATCATAATTAGCATTGTATTCTTGCCGAATATCCGACTTGATTTCATTAAAGATATTAACCAGGTAAAAAGCTGTTAATAAAGCGCCTAACGCCCACAGCATTAGGCCAAGCACCCGGAAAAGATAACGGGATATTTTTAGCGATGTACGAAAAGAAGAAAGATATCTCAAAAGGTTACCTAATAAAAACCGGCATTATTCAATGTCATTAATGACAAGATATACCAGAGCTTAAAGATTAAAAAGGCCCATTGATTGCATATTTCGATATTAATAAAAATCCCTTTAAAAAAACAGGCACCGAAGTACCTGTTTCTTATATTAAGTAAAAAAATATCTTCACTTAAACCGGATCAACTGACTCGCCGATGTTAGCATCAGGTAAATCGGTGTTATCACTTTTCGATTCTTCCCCTTCTGCCGCCAATCCCTCTTCATCATCTTCCGGCTCAGCGACCCGCTGTAAGCCGACAACTTTCTCATCTTCCGCAGTACGAATAAGCGTTACACCTTGAGTATTGCGGCCAACAACGCTGACTTCCGATACCCTTGTACGCACTAACGTGCCGGCATCAGTAATCATCATTATCTGATCGGTCGGTTCAACCTGAATTGCCCCGATCACATTGCCATTACGTTCGCTGACTTTAATCGAGATAACCCCCTGCGTTGCACGGGATTTAATTGGATACTCGTTTTCAGCAGTACGTTTACCATAACCGTTTTCAGTGACAGTCAGAATTTCTCCTTCTCCACGCGGGATAATCAGAGAAACAACTTTATCTTCACCATTCAGTTTGATACCACGTACACCGGTCGCTGTACGCCCCATTGAACGAACCGCTTCCTC
Source organism: Photorhabdus akhurstii (assembly GCF_018448925.1). Classification (GTDB taxonomy): domain Bacteria; phylum Pseudomonadota; class Gammaproteobacteria; order Enterobacterales; family Enterobacteriaceae; genus Photorhabdus; species Photorhabdus akhurstii. The sequence goes on from NZ_RCWE01000019.1 coordinate 8,000, forward strand.
TTCAAAACGAACAACCTTCCCTTCCGCGGAGAACAACATAACTTCGTTACTACCGTCAGTCAGGTCAACGCCTATCAGCTCATCACCTTCATTGAGATTAACTGCGAGAATACCGGCACTGCGCGGACGGCTGAAATCTTGCAACGCGGTTTTCTTCACGGTCCCACTGGCAGTAGCCATGAAGACATACAACCCTTCTTCATATTCACGTACCGGCAGAATCGCCGTAATTCTCTCATTTTGCTCTAACGGCAACAGGTTAACAATCGGACGACCACGCGCACCACGGCTAGCCTCCGGTAATTGATAAACCTTCATCCAGTACAGGCGGCCACGGCTGGAGAAGCAGAGGATCGTATCGTGAGTATTGGCAACCAACAACTTGTCAATAAAATCTTCTTCTTTAATACGCGCTGCGGATTTACCTTTACCACCACGGCGCTGCGCTTCATAGTCAGATAACGGCTGATATTTGACATACCCTTGATGTGACAGCGTGACAACCACATCTTCCTGATTAATCAAATCTTCGATATTGATATCAGCCGTATTTTCCGTGATTTCAGTACGGCGGGCATCGCTGTATTGCGACTTAATCGCCAACAACTCTTCACGGATCACTTCCATTAAGCGCTCAGGATTTTCCAGAATAAATAGTAACTCGCCGATTAATGTCAGCAATTCACGATATTCATCCAGCAGTTTTTCATGCTCCAAGCCGGTCAGTTTCTGCAAACGCAGATCCAGAATGGCTTGAGCCTGTTGTTCGGTCAGATAATATTTACCATCATGCACACCATATTGTGGTTCCAACCACTCAGGACGGGCGGCATCATCACCGGCTCGTTCCAGCATAGTAGCAACACTGCCTAATTCCCACGGCTTAGCGACCAATGCGGCTTTTGCCTCGGCAGGTGTCGGAGCAAGACGGATAAGTTCGATAATCGGATCGATATTCGCCAGTGCGACAGCTAATGCCTCAAGAATATGGGCGCGTTCACGGGCTTTGCGTAATTCAAAGATGGTACGACGAGTAACCACTTCACGGCGGTGGCATACGAAGGCCGAAATAATATCTTTTAGATTCAGCAGCTTCGGCTGCCCCTGATGCAGGGCCACCATGTTGATGCCAAAAGAGACTTGAAGCTGAGTCAGGGAATAGAGGTTATTCAGAACCACTTCCCCCACCGCATCCCGCTTCACTTCAATCACGATCCGCATGCCGTCTTTATCGGATTCGTCACGCAGCGCACTGATCCCTTCAATGCGTTTCTCTTTCACCAATTCGGCAATTTTTTCAATCAGGCGGGCTTTGTTGACTTGATAAGGAATTTCGTGCACTAAAATCGTTTCACGGCCATTCTTCTCATCAACTTCAATTTCCGCACGGGCACGGATATAAATTTTACCGCGGCCAGTCCGATAAGCCTCCTGAATACCGCGACGACCATTAATAATCGCAGCAGTAGGGAAATCCGGGCCGGGAATATACTGCATCAGCCCTTCAATGCTGATATTTTCATCTTCAATATAAGCCAGACAACCATCAATAACTTCGGATAAGTTATGAGGAGGAATGTTAGTCGCCATACCCACTGCGATACCAGAAGAGCCATTGATCAGCAGGTTTGGTACTCGGGTTGGCATCACTTCCGGGATCTGCTCTGTACCATCATAGTTTGGCACAAAATCGACAGTCTCTTTCTCCAGATCCGCTAGCAACTCATGGGCAACTTTCGCCATACGTACTTCGGTGTAACGCATAGCGGCGGCTGAGTCTCCATCGACTGAACCAAAGTTACCCTGACCATCAACCAACATATAGCGCAGGGAAAACGGCTGAGCCATACGAACGATCGTGTCGTAGACTGCGCTATCCCCATGTGGATGGTATTTACCGATGACGTCCCCGACAACACGGGCAGACTTCTTGTAGGGTTTATTCCAATCATTTCCCAGTACACTCATGGCATAAAGCACGCGGCGGTGTACCGGCTTTAGTCCGTCTCGAACATCTGGTAGTGCACGCCCGACAATTACAGACATCGCATAATCCAGATATGAGCTTTTCAGCTCTTCTTCGATATTGACCGGGGTGATTTCTCTGGCAATGTCGCTCATGGAGCCCACTATCCCTCATACATTCCGAATTCAAAGGTTTAGAACTATACCATAAACCAACAGTTTTATAAAAATCAGATACGGGTATTTAAAAATTAAGCCGTGTATACTATCTCAAAACTGAGTAAACCCTGCTCAGAACGGAGTGAATCCGCCTGTTTTAAGAAAGTTTAAGGAGCGACAACCGCTGATGAACATCAAAACCCCTTCCATCCCAAACAATGTTGATCAACAGGAAATAGAAAAATTTGAAGCGATTGCTTCTCGCTGGTGGGATTTGGAAGGTGAATTTAAGCCGCTGCACCGAATTAATCCGCTACGCTTGAATTACATCTTGCAGCGTTCTGACGGCATTTTCGGTAAAAAAATCTTGGATGTGGGCTGTGGCGGCGGTATTTTGTCAGAAAGTATGGCCCGTGAAGGGGCAGAAGTGACCGGGCTGGATATGGGTACGGAACCACTTGAAGTTGCCAGACTGCACGCCCTTGAAACAGGTATCCCCGTGACTTATGTACAGGAAACTGTGGAAAGCCACGCCGAAAAATATCCACAAGCTTATGATATCGTCACCTGTATGGAAATGCTGGAACATGTCCCAGATCCACAATCGGTCGTCCGTGCTTGTGCTCAGTTAGTGAAACCCGGCGGGCACGCCTTTTTTTCTACCGTTAACCGCAACAAAAAAGCCTGGCTTATAGGGATAATCGGCGCGGAATATATTCTGAAAATGGTGCCAAAAGGAACTCATGACGTGAAGAAATTTATCCGGCCATCAGAGTTGATAGGCTGGATTGACAGCACACCTCTACAAGAACAGCATATTATCGGCCTGCATTACAACCTGCTGACGGATAAATTTAGCCTTGGTCACAATATAGACGTCAATTATATGTTACACACCCGGTATGTCTGACATATTCATCTGGCAGATTAATAAATCGGCAAATGAATCATATTTTCAGGAATTTTTTTACTCATTTTTGCCGGTGTTTCTGTCAGAGCAACCGCTAGTAATGATGCAGGCTTCCGGCTTTTTAATAAATTTAGTCCTCAAGTTATCCACAAGAATCCGTATTTTTGTGCACTTGATAAAAGCCGCTTTTAACATTATCTTGTTGTCATTATTTAGTGTACCCCCTACATATTGTGTTCCTTAACATTCCATTACCACTACTCTCTCGTGGGTTTCTTCGCCACTGAGAGGGTTATGTTTTGGTCTGAGCAAAGACACAAAGCAGGTGGGAACGAATCTGAAAGTAAATGTAAGGTATGCCTGTCCATGAACCATAGTCTGCTAGTAACAAAGCGTGATGGCCACAAAGAACGAATTGACCTTGAGAAAATCCACCGGGTTGTTAACTGGGCAGCCGATGGGCTGAAAAATGTCTCGGTATCACAAGTAGAACTGCGGTCCCAAATCCAATTTTACGATGGTATCAGAACCTCGGATATTCACGAGACGATGATCAAAGCTGCCGCTGATCTTATCTCCGGCGATGCGCCTGACTATCAGTATCTGGCCGCCCGTCTGGCAATTTTCAACCTGCGTAAAAAAGCTTATGGTCAATTCGAGCCGCCAGCACTCTATGATCATGTATCCCGTATGGTGGAAATGGGCAAATATGGCAAACATTTGCTTGCAGACTACTCGAAAGAAGAATTCGAGCAAATGGACGATTTTATTGACCATTGGCGTGATATGAACTTTTCCTATGCGGCGGTCAAACAGCTTGAAGGTAAATACCTGGTTCAGAATCGCGTTACCGGTGAAATTTATGAAAGCGCCCAATTCCTCTATATTCTGGTGGCGGCTTGCCTGTTCTCCGGTTATCCGAAAGAGACGCGTCTGGACTATATTCGCCGTTTTTACGACGCGGCTTCGACATTTAAAATTTCTCTGCCAACTCCGATCATGGCGGGTGTACGCACCCCTACCCGTCAATTCAGCTCCTGCGTGCTGATTGAATGTGACGATAGCCTGGATTCCATTAATGCGACATCTAGCGCCATTGTGAAATATGTTTCTCAACGTGCCGGTATTGGTATCAATGCAGGCCGTATTCGCGCACTGGGAAGCCCAATCCGTAATGGTGAAGCCTTCCATACCGGCTGTATTCCTTTTTATAAACATTTCCAGACCGCAGTAAAATCCTGCTCTCAAGGGGGCGTTCGTGGCGGCGCCGCTACACTGTTCTATCCATTGTGGCATCTGGAAGTTGAAAGCCTGCTGGTATTGAAAAACAACCGTGGCGTTGAAGGGAACCGTGTTCGTCACATGGACTATGGCGTACAACTTAACAAACTGATGTACGAACGACTGATCAAAGGTGAAGAGATCACCCTGTTCAGCCCATCCGACGTTCCGGGGCTATATGATGCATTCTTTGCCGATCAGGATGAATTTGAACGCTTGTACACCAAATATGAGCAAGACAGCAATATCCGTCAGCAACGTCTGAAAGCGGTTGAGCTCTTCTCCCTGATGATGCAGGAACGTGCTTCTACCGGCCGTATCTATATTCAGAACGTAGATCACTGCAACACTCACAGCCCATTTGATCCTTTGGTCGCCCCAGTGCGCCAATCAAATCTGTGTCTGGAAATTGCACTGCCAACCAAACCATTGAATGATATCAATGATAAAAATGGTGAAATCGCGTTGTGTACCTTATCTGCATTCAACCTGGGAGCCATTGAAAATCTTGATGAGCTGGAAGAACTGGCTATTCTGGCGGTTCGTGCCCTTGATGCCCTGCTCGATTATCAGGACTACCCTATCCTTGCCGCCAAACAAGGGGCAATGGGTCGCCGTACATTAGGCATTGGTGTTATCAACTATGCTTACTATCTGGCGAAACACGGTGTACGTTATTCCGATGGCAGCGCGAACAATCTGACTCACAAAACATTTGAAGCGATCCAGTATTACCTGCTGAAAGCTTCTAATGAACTGGCGAAAGAGCAAGGCGCTTGCCCGTGGTTTAAAGAGACCACCTATTCTAAAGGTATCCTGCCTATCGATACCTATAAAAAAGCGCTGGATGCATTGACCAATGAACCGCTGCACTATGACTGGGAAACATTGCGCAACGAGATCAAACAACATGGTCTGCGCAACTCGACATTATCTTCTTTGATGCCGTCAGAGACCTCTTCACAGATCTCTAACGCCACCAACGGCATTGAGCCGCCTCGTGGCTACATCAGCATTAAAGCATCAAAAGATGGCATTTTACGCCAGGTTGTCCCGGAATATGAGCGTCTGAAAGGGGCTTATGAACTCTTATGGCAAATGCCCGGCAATGATGGCTACTTGCAGTTGGTTGGTATCATGCAGAAATTTATCGATCAGTCGATCTCTGCCAATACCAACTATGATCCGACACATTTCCCAAGTGGAAAAGTGCCGATGAATCAGCTGCTGAAAGATTTGCTGCTCGCTTACAAATATGGTGTGAAAACGCTGTATTACCACAATACCCGTGATGGTGCGGAAGACGTTCAGGATGACCTGGAAGAAGTCGTGGAATCTGCTGATTCCGATTGTGAAGGCGGCGCGTGTAAGATTTAATTTGAGGAAGTTATGGCCTATACCACTTTTTCACAAGTAAAAAACGACCAGTTACAAGAACCGATGTTTTTTGGTCAGCCGGTAAACGTAGCCCGTTATGACCAGCAAAAGTATCCAATTTTCGAGAAATTGATCGAAAAACAGCTCTCTTTCTTCTGGCGCCCGGAAGAAGTTGACGTGTCTCGCGACCGCATTGACTACAATGCGTTGCCTGACCATGAAAAGCATATTTTTATCAGCAATTTAAAATATCAAACGCTGCTGGACTCTATTCAGGGCCGCAGCCCGAACGTGGCTTTTCTGCCCTTGATCTCCATCCCTGAGTTGGAAACCTGGGTTGAAACTTGGTCTTTTTCTGAAACGATTCATTCACGTTCTTACACTCACATCATTCGGAATATCGTTAATGATCCGGCAGTTGTGTTTGATGATATTGTCACCAATGAAGAAATTCTGAAACGGGCGAAAGACATTTCCGCTTATTACGATGATCTGATTGAGATGACTAATCACTACCAGCTATTTGGTGAAGGAACGCATCAGATTGCCGGTAAAACCATCACTGTCAGCTTGCGTGAACTGAAAAAGCAACTGTACCTGTGCCTGATGAGCGTTAACGCGCTGGAAGCGATCCGCTTTTACGTCAGTTTTGCCTGTTCATTTGCCTTTGCTGAACGCGAATTGATGGAAGGTAACGCGAAAATCATCAAATTGATCGCCCGTGACGAAGCACTACATCTGACCGGCACACAACATATGCTGAATCTGTTGCGCTCTGGTCAGGACGATCCAGAAATGGCAGAAATCGCCAAAGAGTGTGAACAACAGTGCTATGATCTGTTTGTTCAGGCGGCGGAACAAGAAAAAGAGTGGGCAGATTACCTGTTCAGCGAAGGTTCTATGATTGGTTTGAACAAAGATATTCTGTGTCAATATGTTGAGTACATCACTAACATCCGTATGCAGGCTGTCGGGCTGAAACTGCCATTTGAAACGCGCTCTAACCCGATTCCGTGGATTAACGCTTGGCTGGTGTCTGACAACGTTCAAGTAGCACCGCAGGAAGTTGAAGTTAGCTCATATCTGGTTGGTCAGATTGATGCTGAGGTTAACCCTGACGACCTGAGTGATTTTGAACTCTGATGACAAGCTACAAAGTAACCCTGCATGGTATGCAGGGTTATCATATCTACAGCTCTCCCAAGCTGCATAACAGTCTGCTAGAAGCACTGGAACAGGGTAGAGTTCAAGCTGAATACCAGTGCCGCGAAGGTTATTGCGGCTCTTGCCGTGTCAAATTGATAAAAGGCAAAGTCGGCTATCGACGCAAACCTTTGGCTTTTGTTAATGAAGGCGAGATTTTACCCTGCTGCTGTCATCCACTCAGTGATATTGAGATTGAGCTTTAGAACCTATCCCAATAGGCGTAATTATTTCAGGCCGTTCCTAGGTGGTAAAACGTAATAACCTATTCTTTCAGTTATTACGTCTTTCTTTTAGAAGAAAGACCATATTATTGCTTCTCTCCTCTTTAATATATTCATTAGAATTTACCGCTGAAATCAATATTTACTCTCCATAATCCTATAGATTACGCTGAATTAATAGATAATAATAAATTCGAGAACGTTCATTAACTCTCTTGATTCAAGAGTAAAAAACATGCTATATAAATATATTTTTTATTGAAATAATAGTATAAATTATATTTGTAATATAATCTCTATCAATGTTTAATTAACAAACAATTAGACACAATAATATCAAGGAAACGACGATGAAAAAAACAATAAAATGGGGCATTATTGGTTGCGGTGATGTTACTGAAGTAAAAAGTGGCCCTGCCTTTTATAAATTAGATAATTCTGAATTAGTTGCAGTAATGCGGCGCAACGCTAATTTAGCAGAAGACTTTGCCAAGAGACATCATGTTCCTAAATGGTATTCTGACGCTGATTCACTGATTAATGACAAAGACATTGATGCAGTATATATTGCAACACCGCCCTCTACACATAAAGAATATACCATTTTAGCAGCTAAAGCTGGTAAAGCAATATATGTAGAAAAACCTATGGCATTAACATTCGAAGAATGTAATGAGATGATCGCGACTTGTAAATCCCAAAATGTTCCCTTATTTGTAGCTTATTACAGAAGAGCATTGCCAAGATTTTTAAAGATCAAAGAATTAATTGAGTCTGGCGCGATAGGGACACCAAGGATAGTAAACTGTATACTTTATAGAGAGATAGAGCAATGTTACCAAGATCCTCATCATTTACCTTGGGTTGTTAAGCCCGAAATTTCCGGTGGTGGGTTATTTGTTGATTTAGCATGTCATACTCTTGATATATTAGACTTTCTTTTAGGAAGAATTATTTCTGTTAAAGGGCATGCAAACTCTCAGGGAAATATTTATTCTTCCATATGAAAGGTTAAAACCACCGACTTTAGTCGGTCAGCTTTAGCTGAGATACTGTGTTGCATGGGAGGTGCAACATGGATTACAGATACGGTAGTCACACAGTATTTCAGATTGAATACCATTTTGTGTGGGTAACGAAATACAGGCACAAAGTGCTGATAGGTGAAGTAGCAATACGGGTGCGCGAATTAGTTCGTCAGACATGTGAAGCATTTGAAATCAGGATATTAAAAGGGGTCGTGAGCAAAGATCATGTTCACATACTGGTGAGTAGTCCCCCGACATTATCTCCCTCAGAAATCATGAGGAGACTGAAGGGAAGGACAGCGAGTAAGTTGTTTGAAGAGTTTTCGCATCTAAAGAAACGCTACTGGGGTCAGCATTTTTGGGGCAGAGGCTATTTTTGTGCGACGGTGGGTCAGTTAACGGAAGAGATGATAAAGGCTTATCTGGAGCATCATTTTGAACCAAACCCGGATGATAACTTCAGGATGGACAATTGACGCATCGTTCAGCCGATGCGTATCCGGACTTTCAGTCCGTTAATCACTAACCCACCGACTTTAGTCGGTGGTTGTTGAGTCTGCGGAAGATTGCGTATCAATGTCATTTATGTTTGAAAATAATATTCAAGGTGTGGGTATATGGAATTTTGCATCGAATTCCAGACATGATAATGTTGAAATAATTGGCAATAAAGGAAAAATATCTTTTTCCACCTTTGGAAATTCAGCCATTTCACATTATGACCAGAATAATAAATTACACCAATTTAATATTGACAATCCAGTACATATAGAAATGCCATTGATTAACACTATCATCAATGAATTACAAGAAAAAGGACTTTGCCCATCAACAGGAGAATCAGGCTCACGAACCAGTTGGGTAATCGACCAAGTATTAAAAGATTATAGAATGAAGAATTATTTACAATATAAAAATGAATAAATCGGTTTTTAGGGGAAATAACAACTAGATATATATGTTATTATTGAAAACATCGGAAGTTAATAAATGATCTTAAATCCTCTATTAACTTCTTTTTAATCAATTTTAACATTTCCCCATTTGGCTATAATTTCATTTCCAATATTATCCGTAGGTTGAATAATTCACAGATGGTATTCAGGATGAAAATTAATAATAAATGAATCTGCTATTATTACCTAAATCTCTATCAGGAAAATGTCTGATAAATAATGCACTTTTAGTCTCTGGTCTCACTTCATACAAAAGTGAAAGTAACTCAGGATTATCACCAGCAAACAACGACTTTCTTGATTGAAGCAACTGTTGACGATACTCTTTTTCTATTAACAAATCCATCAATTTCATTTTATTCTTCCCGGAGTTGTTGTAATTAGGTTTCCATGCTTATCAGTTAAGATAGTTATAATATTAGTAGATTTGTAATTACTAAACTTGTCAATTCCCATCATTTTTTTCTGTAATCACTACGCGTTCATAACGAATACCATCATTACTTTGAATAGTTCGTATGATAGGAGATTGAACAACCTTCTTATCAGATAAGATCCTTTTCAATTCATTACGCCAATACCCACCGCGATTGCCGGTCAGGTATTGTTCTTTAAATCCCCGAACAGAATATTGCCCACCTAGTGAGAGACGCTCATTGGCATATAAGGTTGTACGGTGTGGTTTGACCGTAACTAGCAGACAATGACCATTTACAACTAATGTCCTAAAACAAACAGTTATTCTTTCCATTGATAATTTTTATTTCACCATGCGTTAATTGTTAAAATAATGAATAACGTCTTATTTTAATTGGCAATCTAGATGAAAATAAAAAATTATATTATTTAAGTGTGAATAAAGTCTGGTTTTTTAAATACTCAATAGAATAAATAACTTTTTATATTTAATGAAATACATAATTTAGGATCATGCAAAAATGCAATTGTAATTATTTATTTACACTAAGTGTAACCTTAATTTGACATAAATAAATTATTCCTTTAGCCTGCCTTTCCATAACGATTTCAATCAGTTCATAAACTAGGGGAAAGCGTGAAGAATCGTACTCTTGGCAGTATTTTTATCGTAGCGGGCACGACAATTGGCGCAGGAATGCTGGCGATGCCGCTGGCAGCAGCCGGTGTCGGTTTTGGAACAACCTTTGTGATGTTAGTCGCTCTTTGGGTTTTGATGAGCTATACCGCTTTATTGCTGGTGGAAGTTTATCAATACAGCCCGGCTGATACGGGCCTGGGAACGCTGGCAAAACGTTATCTTGGTCGAGGAGGTCAATGGCTCACCGGTTTCAGTATGCTCTTCCTTATGTATGCCCTGACAACCGCTTATATCAGTGGCGCCGGTGAGTTGCTGTCAGGCAGCCTCTCTTCATGGCTGGGTAAACCCATATCTGTTTCATTTGGCGTACTGATTTTCACCCTTGTCGCAGGTTGTGTTGTCACTATCGGTACTCAATCTGTCGATATGATTAACCGCCTGCTATTTACGGCAAAAATCATCTTCCTGGTTATTATGCTGACTGTCATGATGCCCCACATCAAAAGCACTAATCTGATGTCAATGCCTTTGGAACAGGGTTTGGTATTATCGGCTATTCCCGTGGTATTCACCTCTTTTGGTTTTCACGGCAGTGTGCCAAGTATCGTGAATTATATGGGAGGCGATACCCAAAAGTTACGCAAAATATTTGTTATCGGCAGTGCTATCCCACTGACTGCCTATATCTTATGGCAATTAGCTACACTGGGCGCCATCTCTTCCCACACTTTTGTCGGGATCTTAGCAGAGCAATCAGGGCTGAATGGGCTGTTAAAAGCGGTGAGAGAAGTTGTCGCGACGCCTCGTGTAGAGCTTGCGGTCCGTCTGTTTGCTGATTTAGCGCTGGCAACCTCATTTCTTGGGGTCTCCTTAGGTTTGTTTGATTACATGGCAGATCTGTTCAAACGTCGTAATAATGCGACAGGCCGCCTGCAAACCGGCATCATCACTTTTGTTCCACCGTTGCTTTGCTCCTTATACTATCCAAACTTTGTTATGGCGTTAACTTTCGCCGCAGTAGCACTCTCTATTCTCGCCCTGTTACTGCCTTCCATGCTGGCATGGCGCAGCCGTCAAATTGAGCAAAGAGCCTATCGAGTAAAAGGCGGAAAACCCGCTTTGATTCTGATATTTCTTTGCGGAATTACGGTAATTACCATCCAAATAGGTATTGTCAGTGGTTTATTGCCAGAAGTGGGCTAATTGGAAATCGAAACTGTCCGCATCAGAAATGGTGCGGACGGCATGGAAAAAGTAAATTAAAAATTCAAACCAGCACCGATATAAAATCCATCAGCCAATTTGTTATCTCTATTCCCCTCTTTCCCTCTCATGTTCATAACCCGATAACCTGCATCCACTGTTAACGGTTTGAACACGGTAAAACGTAAGCCACCAGCAGCTTCAGCATAAGAATTAATACCCAAAGTTAATCCGGATGGCGCGCCGTAAACTTCACCGTACAGAGCTAAAGAGGGCATAACAGTCCAACTCAAACCCACACCTGCTGCTAATGCCTCACCATTTTTTCCATCTTTAGGGGATAAATAGAGAGCCTTACCGCCAATGCTGGCCGTCAATGGACCAACAGGCAGACTAAATGCGGTTCCCAAACTTCCCAACTGACCGTTATGATCACTACGAGCCCAGTTGCCGTTAAAAGATAACCCAGCACTGTTATCACCAATTGCCGCAGAAGTATTGGTGAAATGGCGACCAGCCTGAACATTCACGGAAATTGCATTCGCAGATTCAGCAATGAACAACAAACCGGTCGCTACCGCAGCAAGATAAATCTTCATCACATTTCCTCTTTATTTACTTAATGTTACACATCTTACGTAAATACAACTAAACCGATAGACAACAAAAAGAAATGAATCATCTATACTTACTAAATATGTGTGAATTCTTCATTTCACGTACTTAATAATTAACCATATAAATAATTTCAAATTAAATAGTAAATAAGAAAATAATAAATAAATTATAAAAAAACACAATATTTGCATTTCGCCATTGACCAGAACATTTTTCTTAATCAGCGATTCCGCTGTTTTTTTTCATGTAAAACAGGAGAAGTGTGATGAAAAAGAGAGGACTTACAACGAATGCTGGCGCCCCTGTCGTTGACAACAATAATGTCATGACCGCGGGTCAACGTGGTCCTATGTTGTTACAAGATGTTTGGTTCTTAGAAAAGCTTGCCCATTTTGATCGTGAAGTGATCCCAGAACGCCGTATGCATGCTAAAGGTTCTGGAGCTCATGGCATTTTTGTGGTTACTCACGATATTACTAAGTACACCCGAGCTAAGATTTTTTCTGAAATAGGCAAAAAAACCGAGATGTTTGCCCGTTTCTCAACCGTCGCCGGTGAGCGCGGCGCAGCAGATGCTGAACGTGACATTCGTGGTTTTGCGCTTAAGTTCTATACTGAAGAAGGTAATTGGGATTTAGTCGGCAACAATACCCCAATATTCTATCTTCGTGATCCACTGAAGTTCCCAGATCTTAACCATGTTGTTAAACGCGATCCCCACACTAATTTACGTAATCCTGCCTATAAATGGGATTTCTTCTCTCATCAACCTGAATCACTGCACCAATTAACCATTGATTTCAGTGACCGTGGCGTACCTAAATCTTTCCGTCATATGCACGGTTTTGGTAGCCATGCTTTCAGCTTTATCAACGCAGATAATGAACGTTTCTGGGTGAAATTCCATTTCCGTTGTCAGCAAGGCATTAAAAACCTGATGGACGAAGAGGCAGAAGCGCTGGTAGGTAAAGATCGTGAAAGTTCTCAGCGTGATTTGTTTGCAGCAATTGAACAAGGAGATTATCCACGCTGGAAATTAAAAGTTCAAATCATGCCAGAGAAAGAAGCTAATCTGTTACCGTACAACCCATTTGATTTGACCAAAGTATGGCCTCACGGCGACTACCCGATGATTGATGTCGGTTATTTCGAGCTAAACCGTAATCCTGATAACTATTTCTCAGACGTTGAACAGGCAGCTTTCAACCCCGCTAATGTCGTGCCGGGTATCAGTTTCTCTCCTGATAAGATGTTACAAGGCCGTCTGTTCTCTTATGGTGATGCTCAACGTTACCGTCTTGGCGTTAACCACCATCAAATTCCGGTCAATACACCTCGTTGTCCGTTCCATAATTACCACCGTGATGGGGCAATGCGTGTCGATGGCAACAGCGGAAACACGGTGACTTATGAACCAAACAATGCGGGATTGTTCCAGGAACAACCTGAATTCAAACATCCATCATTAGCTTTAGAAGGAGATGCCGACCACTGGAACCATCGTCAAGATGAAGATTATTTCAGCCAGCCTCGTAAACTGTTTATGTTAATAAACAGTAAAGAGCATCAACGTATGTTTGATCGTATCGCCAGTGAGCTATCACAAGCACATGAAGATACTCAACGTCGTCAGGTTGAGCTATTTAGAAAAGTTCACCCAGAATATGGCGCCGGTGTTGAAAACGCGCTGAAAAAAATGAAAGGATAATGTCTAACAACACAGTTTTTTAACCATCTCTGCCCATTATTACACGATAAATAATGGGCAGTACGAAGTGTTCAATTGAATATTTTCATCATGCCAGCTTTTGCCACATATTATTTTTTTCAGCAAAAACCAATTTTTCTGCTTGCTGCTGGATACTGGTTTCTGACAACTTTCTCAGCATGTCACCAATATAACTTTGCTCATCAATTGATTCTGTGTAGAGAGAACGTAAAGCAACATCGGCAACCCTTGGAATACCAGATTGCCCCTTTTCCCAACGAGCAATTGTCTGGATATCAACGCCCAACAAGTTAGACAAGAGCTTTTGCGACATATTCATTTCAATACGTAAAAAACGAACTTCTTCTGCTGACAGTGGGCGTTTCAGTGAAACTAATACCTTAGCAATTAAACGATGCAATTCATCAAGATTGTCGATACTGATATAAACTTCACCATCAGTTATTTCCTGTTGAAATCCATTCGCTAACCAAATATTTGATAATCCACTTTCAACATAATGATACATAATATTATCCTTATTTAACTATTACCGTAATCACAAAACAAGACGGGTCATACTCACATCTTTTTAAAACAATAACGACTTCGATCAATTCTCCCGCCGCAATGCCTTGAAGATTGAATTTCCAATCACCACTCGCCGTTTGATGTGGTTGCTCTGTTATATGATTATGTCGGCTCTTTAATACGTTAATGATTTGCCGAGTCGTCACTCCTCGCTCAACCATTCTTTGTTTAACATGATGAGTATATTTAATACGCCCCGTGTGATTCTCAGCTAACTCACTGATAATTCTCTTTGCTGATACAGAATTCAGAGGAAATTCTCTGATTATAGGCAATCCATTTTCTTCCATGAAATCTCCTATCAAAAAGATATCTATCATTATGATAGCTTTGGCGACATAGTTCAAGAAAAACTGGGTAAATCCATCACCCATTTTTTAATTTGCTGGCGGGAAATTTTAATGCCGTTATTTTTAAACTGCTTAGGTAGCAGATAGTAAGCTACCGGGCGCTGAAAAGAAGCCAGTTTACCAATCAACCATTCAGGTAATGTATCAATGACCTCAGATGAATTACTGTCTATCACCGCGACAGGGCGATAACCAAATTCATAATCGGGGACGGGAACAATAAAGTTTTGCGCGACCTGCGGGTGGGTGTTAATCACCCGTTCAATATCTTCCGGCTGAATCCCTTCTCCACCGCTGAAAAATTGATTATCCATCCGACCAAGTATCCGCAATTCACCATTTTGTATCACTCCTCGATCACGGGTATGAAACCAGCCATCACTATCAGCTAACGGTTGTAATTTACCATCCAGCCAATATCCGTTAGCGAGGCTGCCAGAACGAATCTGAATTTCTTCATTTATCAGCCGAATTTCTTTGCCCGGTAAGGGATTGCCGACACCGGGAAGATCATCAGCCCGTTTAATGCATACGGTTGAAGCCAGTTCGGTCAAACCATAACTACACCAACAACGAATACCTTGCCGCTCCGCCCTTTGAGTCAATTCAATGGGGATCATTGATCCACCCAAAAGTACTTCTTTCAAATTCAGTGTCTGATTTTGTGAAGACTCCAGTAACCGCCAAAGCTGAGTTGGAACCAATGATGCGTGAGTACAATCTGCCAAAGAATGATCTAACAGACTGGTATTTCTGAGCACTAAAGAGGCCCCTTTGATTAACCAGCGCCAAATGATCCCCTGACCAGATACATGAAACAATGGCAATGAAAGCAACCAGCTATCTTGCTGCTGAAAATTGATTACTGAAAGTACATCTTGCGCACTGGCAAGATGAGCATGAATCGAGTGAACAGCCGCTTTAGGCAACCCGGAAGAGCCAGAGGTCAGTATCATACTGGCCGGACGCATAGCATCCCATGCCACTGAATTATCATCAGAATTCAGTAGTTCACTTTTCCAATCGAGGGAGATGGCATCCATCACAGGCAAACTGTCATCACAAAAATCAGTCACGAAATCGATATTCAAATGCGGCAGTAATTGAGCCAAGAGTATTTCAGGCAATTGAGGATTCAGTGGCAATACCCGCGCACCACACTGTAACGCAGCAAGATAACAAAATAGCATCTCTTCGCTGTTTTTCCCCCGCAGCATGACGCTACTGCCTTCAACCACTCCTTGCCGACGAAAATTGGCCGCTATCTTATCCAGAGAAATAACTAATTGATGCCAGGTTAGGGAACGATCACGCAACTTAACAGCCATATTTTCGGGGCTAAACGATGCCCAGTAGCGCCACGGCCACTGGGTAAATAGATTTAACTGCGCCATGCGATTTCTAACTCGTCCAATCCTGTTACTGGCATCGTGCTACCCGGCCAACGGCGTACTAACTGAGACTGAATCAATTCCAACGTATCCAGTCCAGGAATAGTCGCTGGCGTCAGCCAATGAGCAATACGGGCAAGCTGAGTCAAACCGAAGCTGGTTTCAATACTGGAGCTGATCACCGCTTCCAATCCCGCATTGTGCGCGGCTGAAATCAACTGACGGCAACAGGCAAGGCTGCCAATCAGAGTGGGTTTAATCACAATAGCCGTCACCCCTGCCTGTGCCGCTACGTTAAAACCTTCATCACGAACGCTTTCATCCCATGCAATGGCGATCCCTGTATCACGGGAAAAAGCGAGCGATTGTTCCGGGGTTTGACAAGGTTCTTCCAAAAAGGCAATTCGGTGGCGGTAATCAGGATTGACATACTTAGCGAAACTGTCCGCTTTAGCACGGCTCCAACTACGGTTAGCATCCAGCCGCAAAGACAAATCCGGTACCGCTTCCAGCAAAATATTCACTACCATGCCATCACGTACAGCTTCATACAGTCCGATTTTCACTTTGGCGACTTTTTGCCCACTCATGTTACTGAGACAAACAATCAGTTCATCAGGATCGCCATTACACAGAGGCGCTTTCCGATAGTCAGCATCTTGCGGTAATTTACCCTGCAATTCAGCTAATGCGCAGCTAATCCCAAATGCGACAGAAGGTAATTCACTTTCATCAGGTTCAGCGCCAAGGCGCCACCGTTTAAGCCATGCCACCGTAGCTTCACCTGCCTGTTCAACTGTTTCTTTGCTGAATTCCGGTAGTGGTGCAATTTCACCCCATCCCTGTTGACCATTTTCCTGTAAGTGAACCAAAAAACCATCACGAGTTTTAAGCCGCTGATACCGCAGGATAACACCAGCCTCCATTGGCAATCTGAACCGATATAAAGTTGCAGTACGCATTATGGATTACGTTTAAATTTACTAAAATCAGGGTGGCGTTTCTCAACGAATGCATTACGCCCCTCCTGCCCCTCTTCTGTCATATAGAAAAGCATGGTGGCGTTACCTGCCAGCTCCTGCAATCCAGACTGACCATCACAATCCGCATTTAGAGCCGCTTTTAAGCAGCGCAGGGCCATTGGGCTATTTTTCAGCATTTCACGACACCAGCGAACGGTCTCTTTTTCCAGATCCGCATAAGGCACAACGGTGTTAATCAACCCCATCTCCAACGCTTGTTTAGCATCATATTGACGACACAAGAACCAAATTTCGCGGGCCTTTTTCTGACCAACAATCCGTGCCATGTAAGATGCTCCCCAACCGCCGTCAAAAGAACCCACTTTAGGCCCGGTCTGACCGAAAATAGCGTTATCAGCAGCAATAGTCAGATCACACACCAAATGCAGTACATGACCACCACCAATCGCATATCCAGCAACCATAGCAACGACGGGTTTTGGACAAGTGCGAATCTGGCGCTGGAAATCCAAGACATTCAGGTGATGCATGCCATTGTCATCTTTATAACCACCATGATCGCCACGGACTTTTTGATCTCCACCGGCACAAAAAGCTTTTTCACCCCTACCCGTCAGGATAATCACACCGATATTGTCATCATAACGGGCATCATCCAACGCCAACATCATCTCTTTAACCGTCAATGGCCGGAATGCGTTACGTACTTGCGGGCGATTAATGGTGATTTTAGCCATACCATCGGTAGATTTGTGATAAAAAATATCTTCAAACCCTTCGGAGTAGTCCTGCCATAGAATTGGGGCATAAAGTTCTTCTTCGCTCGGGTAAATCATATTCGTATTCCTTATACATTAAAGAGTGATAAAAAATGGTTTACTTCCGCAGCAAACGCCACCGCGTTCGCTCGGTGAGCATTATGCCCAACACGTGGAATAGTTTGCAGCGGTAAGGCGCAATGTTTTGCCAATTGCTGGAATTTCTTATCATTTTCGCCACACAGATAAACAAAAGGCAACCTCAATTGTTGCAGTACAGGTACTAACCAAGGTTGATGTCCAAGTGAGGTATTTTCCAGCATATTAGCCACACCATCGCCATTATTATGACGGCGTATTTTGATCAGTTGCTGACGCTGTTCAGGTAATAGATCAGAAAAAACCGGCTGCTGATACCAATCAGATAAAACCTGTTCAATCGGCTGAGAACGAAAACGTCCGGCCCAATTTCTATCGTGTTCGAAACGATTATTGCGCTCCTGTTGGGAAAACAATCCAGGATTTCCTCCTTCGATCAGTAACCCACATAATCCCCGCATATCACCATAACAGGCATGATACATAGCAATACGGCCTCCTAATGAGTAGCCCATCAGCCAATATTTGCTAATTTGCTGTTCTGCCAATGTTTCAGATAAAAGACAACTCATATCCATAAGATCTTTTACCCGCACGTCAGTAGAATCACCGTGACCGGGCAGATCGATGACCAATGAGGGATGCTGAGCGCACAGATTCACTAACGGCAACCATTCATCACTACAGCCTAATAATCCATGCAACCACATCAACCAAGGGCGATCATTGTGACTATTGAACTTGCGACAAGCCAGACTCACAATATTGACACCTGTTTTAACAGTTGTTGCAAACATTCAGCCCCTTCTCTCTCCTGCACTTTTAGCTCAACCAACGTGGTTTCATTTTGTTGCCATGCCTGTTCAATACTTTGTTGCAACTCTATCCAACTTTGTGGGCTGGCATATTTCAAGCCGAACATCGCCGCAGCATGATCAAAATCAACCTGCTGAGGCATACAGTAAAAACGTTGCCTTGCTTCTTCCGGGGTTGGTAGTAAAGAGAAAATCTGTCCGCCGTTATTATTTACCACGATTAACACAATGGGTGAGGAAGGATGACGCAACAGTGCCAAGCTATTGAGATCATAAAGCGCCGATAAATCACCGATAATAGCCAAAGTGGGCTTTGCTGTTGCCCGTTGCACACCCGCCGCAGTGGAAATTAATCCATCAATGCCGCTAGCGCCCCGGTTACTGTAAACCGGATACCCAGCCGGTAATTGCCCCAGCGCATCTATCAAACGAATAATCAGGCTGTTACCGACAAACAACTGCCCTCGTTCAGGCAGTAATTCACGCAATCGATAGGCCACAGTTGCTTCACCGAATTTCCCTGCCAACTCTATTCTGACGCAGTTAACGGCTTTTTCTGACCAGACAATAAGCTCTTCTGCCCACGATGTATGCAATTGCGCCCACGGTATACGCGACTGCGCGGGATGAGCCAGTAACCAGTCAGCAATATGACAGGTTAATTTTTTGCCACGATGATTGGCAGGATCAAGCCGGCCTGGTATTGGATCAATAATCCAAAACTCCTGCGGCTGGCATTTCGCCTGCCACTGTAACAAGCGTTTCCCTATCAAGCTGGAACCAAACTGCACGACCAGTTGCGCTTGCGCTAAAATCTCCTGCACATGAGGATTATCCAGCCATAAATCGGCACAAGGCAATGGCTGCCCAGTTTGTGAAAGCACATTGCCAATCAGCGGCCAACCCAATGCCTTTGCCCATTTAGCAACATTAACTCCCTCTTCGGCACTCATTCGACCAGCCAATACAATGCCTTTTTTCTGTTGCCAACAGTGCCAATCCGGTACTTCCGCCACAACATTAGCCACTGGCTGGCTTAACCAAGGTTCGTTGCTCTTCCACCACTCGCCTAACTGCTGCTGCCACTCACCATAAGCAGGCTCTTCATTACCATATAACGGCTCAGCAAATGGGCAATTAATATGCAAAGCCCCGTGCCGCAAATTCGCCATACCATGATCTATGACAGAAACCAGCCAACTTGCCGGTATATCTACAGTCGGCCTTGGCAAAGAGATTGTTTGGCATGGATAAGAAGCAAAAATACCATTCTGACGGATAGCCTGATTCGCGCCACAATCCATCAATTCTGGCGGCCGATCAGCCGTAAGGAAAACCACGCGTTCACCCGTTAAACTGGCTTCAATTAATGAAGGATAGAGATTTGCCACTGCGGTTCCAGAAGTCACAATGACGGCAACCGGCTCTCTGCTTGCTTTGGATAACCCCAGTGCCAGATGCCCTAATCCACGTTCGTCAAAATGAGTATGACAAATCAGTTTGCTATTTGCCGCGGCAGCTATTGTCAAAGGCGTGGAACGTGAACCGGGCGCAATGCAAACATGACGTAATCCATGACGAGTGAGTGCTTCCAATAAAAGCTCCGCCCAGCGGCGGTTAAATGCGCTGTTTGACATAGTTTACTCAGAGAATTTCTATAAAAGCTGACTATTAGCCTAACGGCACAAATAATTATTTCTTTATCCTAGTTCAATGAATTGCCACTTAATCGGAGATTATTTTCATTCAACTCTTCACCTTTCAGTAAAGTGCGCAGCCCGGCAGCTTTATTCTCTATCTCTATCCACTCCTGTTGTGGATCAGAACCCATCACAATCCCGGCACCGGCATATAGAGAAAGTAAATTGTTGTTAATTTCTGCGCAACGCAGGGAAACCGCAAACTCACTCTGTTCACAGGAAAGATATCCTGCGGAACCCGCATACCAATCACGACTGAATGGTTCGCTATCACCAATAAAATCACGCGCCGCTTCACGAGGTAATCCAGCAACAGCCGCCGTTGGTTGTAAACGATGCAAGCAATCACTATCACGATCACTCTCTAACTTTCCCTGAATCCGACGCCGTAAATGCTGGACTTTTCGCAAACGAATCACATCTGGCGGAGCCACATCGACAGAAACCACAGCACCTTGAAGACGCTGGCAAATATCATCAACAACGAGCAAGTTTTCATGTTGATTTTTTTTATCTTCCAGCAACCATTGCCCCAATTTTTCGGCGTGCTGAGTATTATCAGAATTGGCAACCGTCCCCGCTAGCGCCTCTGTATAAAGTTGAGTCTGCTTACGGTAGTAAAGCCGTTCTGGCGAAGACGCCAAAAATGCCTCATGCCGATTAAACGCCAACATAAAATGATAACAACGGTGATTTATCTGGCGGCTCGCTGCCATAAATTGGGCAGCCGCTAAAGGCTCACTCAGTATTAACTGCGTCTTACGCGCCATCACAACCTTCTCCATCTTACGATGGGTGATAGTCTCCAAAGCCAGCTCAATCAAGTCACACCACCGGGCGCGTTCCGGTATATTCTCCGCATTCACTACCACTGCCTGTAACGCGGAGAATTCCCGGTGCGGAACTAACTGTTGCAGGAATTCCTGTGCATTTCTCACATCCTGTCGGCCAGCTATATTCAAATACAACCAGCTTTCGTCACGGTAGCGACGTAATTCGATACGGGGTAAAAACAGATAACCCGCGTCCCCTGCTTCGGATCGCGTAATACGAGCGGGTTGAATCCGATCCCAGGCATTCAGCCCCCAGATCCGTATCTGTGGAAATTGACGGTTTCTGTGCAAAAAATTTTCGGCTGAAACAATATCACTGAAAAGATAGATTTGCCCACAAGCAGCGACCTCTTCATGGCCCTCTCTGTGATGCCAATAGAACTGCGGATAATGAGACTGCGCTGCCAGCCATTCCAGCCAGTAAGCGCTGCAACCGGCTGGCAGAGGAAATGAAATCTGTTGGATACCAACTTCACTAATTTGTTTATTATTCAGTATGTTGCATACATTAGCGACAACATTAGCAATTTGATTCATCACTTCTGCCCCAAAAGACGTGATAAAAAGTAAGATTATACGGGGCATTAATAATAATTAAAGTCCTGATTATTTATGTAGTTATGCTTGTTCGATTCCGTTAGTGATATGCCATTATCCCAATACTGAAACAAGCTACATCAGACGTTTTGTCCTTTAGATAAGGAATATTAAGTTCATTAGTATGATCAATTCTTTCGATGCAATTTATAAAAAAACGACTCTTTTACTTACTACGGAAAATTTACTAAATAAATAGCGTTATTATAAACCAAGAAATAAATATTTATTTTTATAAAAAAACCGCGCTATAAAAAAACATATATTATTTTCACAATAGCCAAATAGAATTATAAAAAAATCCACCTTATTTGTTAATTCTAATCTATTGTGTGAATAATTAACAATTTAATTGAAATATAGATCTGAAAATAACAAAAGACTTTATTCAATAACATCAGAAAAATAGGTTACGACCCCATTTTTTTTAAACATGCCATAAATGACAAATCAAAAAATATTTAACTCATTCTTTATAAAAAGACTATATTACCCACTTTTTAAATTAATAAGGTGAAAATCACATAACCCCCACATCACAAACCAACACAACTAATTGTTTTAAAATGACTTTTATAAAACAACATTAAAATTTTTTATGTTTTTTACATTAACATCAATTAAAAAATGAAATTTAAAATCATATAAACAAGAAAAACAAAAGATTGTTTTCACATTTCATGACTAAAATAATAAAAATTCATATTATTTAATTCCATACATTAGATATACAAAAACCATAAACAATTTCATTTAAGATTAATGAAAACGACAAAAAATTATTTAATAAAACTCATAAATAAAACTATTTTTTCAACAATCAACCACGAAAATATGTGTATTTTTAATTCAGATTATTCAATAAAAAATACAACATTAATTTAACAACATGAGTATTATGACTTTCGGTTGTGCCTTGATGTATCTAATAATTTTTCAATAAAGCAAGAACCATTAATGGAGAAATATATGTTATTAGCTCAACTTCCAGCGGAAAAAACACTGAACGAAACAGATATTCCCTCGGCTACCTTGCAATTACTGACTGGTAAACAAGAAGGTGTTGCCCGCCCCGGAGGAATATTTACCAAAGAAGACCTGATTAATATCAAACTGTATGTCAAGAAGGGCCTATCACTACCTTTTAATCTTGAGGAAGTGAAGAGCTATCTCGGCTACCAAAGAGTCAATATCGCTGGACTGGAACCAGAGGATATTCACACCTTGTTTGAAGAAATCCGCATCCATTCTCTTAGCTGGAGTGAAGTAGAAAAAGATGTTCTACAACAGAGCATTGACCTGGAAGTTATTGGTCAACAAATTACCGAAGCCGGAGAGAATATACTCAGTATCATCAATGAAATGCCAATTATTGAACGCATCAAGAGAAGATTGGGAGATCTCTCAAAAAGACAACTTTCCGAGATCACTTATACTCACGAAGACAGAGAAGTATCGTATGCCCTGGTAGAAATCCTCGACACCATGAAGAGTGATATTGAGAAACAACGGCGAAAAACTGAAAAAGTCAAAAACGAAGTATCCGATTTCAAACTAAAACTGATCGGTGGCAGGCTGTCAAATGGCAGTATTGCTATGGGCTTGCAACCACAAGTTGAAAGTAAAAGAAAGCTGATGAGAGACAATAAAATGTCAGTCAGTATCGGAGATTTGGACGAAAAAATTATCGAAAAGAAAGCGGAAATCGACCAACTCAAGCAAGATTACAATAAATTCGTTGGCCTGGCTTTTTCTGGTATTGCCGGAGGGATTATAGGTCTCGCGATTACTGGCGGTATTTTTGGTGCTAAGGCAGAAGAAGTACGTAAACTGAAAAATGAACTGATCGCAGAAGTACGCAGCCTGGAAGATAACATTAAAGGTAAACGCGCCCTACAAAAATCCATTACCACTTTATCTCTTGATTTTAGCGACATTGATACCCGTTTGCTGGATGCAGAAGTGGCATTGAACCATTTAGATTACATGTGGCAATCCATGCTAACTCAAATCAATGCCTCCAGGGATAAATTCTCTCAGATTAACGACGCACTAAAACTGACCTCTTTCATCACTAAATTCCAGCAAGTGATAAGCCCTTGGAAAGAGGTAGAAGGCTCCGCTAAACAATTAGTCAGAGTTTTCGATGAAGCGTTAAAAGAATACAAAAATCGCTACAACTAATTGTTTCCTCTCGTATGACATAAGAAATAGAAAAAAGGAGTATTAGAATGAGTGAGATCATCACTTTTCCACAGCAGACTGTTGTTTACCCAGAAATTAACGTAAAAACCTTGAGTCAAGCAGTGAAAAATATCTGGCAGCTGTCACACCAGCAAAAGTCAGGCATTGAAATCATTCAGGAAAAAACACTACGGATAAGCTTATACAGCCGTGACCTCGACGAAGCAGCTCGTGCCTCTGTGCCTCAATTGCAAACTGTCCTGAGACAACTCCCCCCTCAAGACTACTTCCTGACCCTCACTGAAATCGATACAGAACTGGAAGATCCCGAATTAGATGATGAAACTCGAAATACTCTTTTGGAAGCACGCTCAGAACATATCCGCAATCTCAAAAAAGATGTCAAAGGTGTTATTCGCAGCTTACAGAAAGAAGAGAACCATATGGCAAGTAGGATTGCCGATGTGAGCAATGTCGTGATTTTGGAACGCCTGGAAGGTAGTCTGAAAGAGGAACAAGAACGAAAAGCAGAGATTCAGGCTGATATTGCGCAACAAGAGCAGAATAAAGCCAAATTGGTTGTAGATCGCAACAAAATCATCGAAAGCCAAGACGTTATACGTCAATACAATTTGGCTGACATGTTCAAAGACTATATTCCCAATATCAGCGATCTGGATAAACTGGATTTAGCCAATCCTAAAAAAGAACTGATCAAACAGGCAATTAAGCAGGGAGTTGAAATTGCTAAAAAGATTCTGGGCAATATTTCCAAAGGATTGAAATATATAGAATTGGCTGATGCCAGAGCCAAATTGGATGAACGAATCAACCAGATAAATAAAGATTGCGACGACCTGAAAATCCAATTAAAAGGAGTAGAACAACGGATTGCCGGTATAGAAGATGTGCACCAAATCGACAAGGAGAGAACCACATTACTACTTCAGGCAGCTAAACTAGAACAAGCATGGAATATATTTACCAAACAATTACAGAACACCATAGATGGTAAAATTGACCAACAAGATCTAACCAAGATTATACACAAACAGTTGGGTTTCCTTGATGATCTGGCATTGCAATATCACTCGATGCTACTGAGCTAAGCACTAAGAAGACTCATTCTCCTATATAAGAGATAAAAAATAGGAGATAAAAACAACCCGGTAGGAATAAACCTTACCGGGTCAAGTTATTGACCAACCCATTTAAAAACATCCCCAAAGACATAAGCAAGGCCGCACGTCTGCTAGATTGGGAGCATAATATCATTACGCGAAAACTGAAAGATTTTCACAAATCTACCCTTCTAATAAGCATCAATCCTGCATTATCGATTGTGTCACATGATCGATTGTATTGCATGATCGAGTGGTGTTTTAATGCTCGTCACCATTTTTTCGATATAAATTAGGAGAATGTAAATGAGCAAGCTAATTCTGTCCTCTAATATGTTGTTGAAAGAGGAACAAACTGTTTCGTTGACCCAAGTAGACCTAACCAAAGAAGACCCATCTCTGCTGGAGTTGCTACAACAGCAAATTGAAGCCGAGGACAGTCTCACGCAACAGACCGGACCACGTTGGTATCGCTCTGGTTTCGGCCCTAAACCAACTCAAGGCGGAACGTATATTTCTGGTACAACCTTAGCTCCCCTGAACGGACCGGTGCCTTCAGGAATTGTGAACACCATTCAGTGTACTTATGACCGAATCAATTGGGCTGGCTGGCAAAATCAAATCACGCTGCGTCTTTTCATCACCACCCCGGATAATTCTGCTGCATGGGAAGCATTTCTGGATGTAGCCAGCGGCTCAGCCACGATCAATGCCGCAGGAGCGAATGTTCCAGCAGACTGTAGGATTACCCTGCAAATGAAAGTCGGAAATATCACGGGCGGGTTGTATCAGCCGCCGTACATTTCATCCTATGACTGCTGGGTAAACTACAACTAACACGAACTGTCGAAGATGCACCTTTGGATATGTGCCAAAGGTGCATTGATAAATACGTTGTTTACTGTGAAAGATGTTATCCTGAATATATTCTTGAAGAAGTCAGATTGGATGCGATAATTAAAGAAATGGACTTTAATTTTAATACCATTAATATATTTCTTACCCTCTTTGGTTTTAAGCCTAAAAATCAAATACAAGAAAAAGGAAAAACGAGAAAATCAGAGTATCGATTTAATGAAAATGGATAAATTTAAATTACAGGCTCTAAAAAAATAGCTTTTAATAGCTATTTAAAACCTGCTCACCATAAAACCATCAGTGAAAAATGAGAAAAATAATTAACTTTATCAATGATTATAAATAACGTTTCATAATTTTACTACACATGACCATTTTCAACTCATTGTTATACATATAATTATAAGTGACATAAGATGTATAACCATTTTGAAATCTCATTTATACCCCGTAAAAAAGGCAAATAAGAACATAAAATATTATTAAATGAATTTACTGATTTATTTAAACATCATTTAAATAGACATGGCTTTAAGAGAAAACCTAAAATCATATGGCGAGACTATTTTAATAAATAAAATATTTTATTTTTATAGCCCAAGTCTTTTCAAAACTGACCCGGTAAGAATAATCTTACCGGGTTTTTATACTCCAAATAATCCGTAACAACTGACTGGCTATTTAGAGAATAATTTTCGCTTGCTGTATCACATCAATCAGCGGTTGAGGCCAGATACCTAGCGCTAATACCAATAATGCGGAAACCAGAACAACGATCCCGCCGGCAGTCGATGCCCAGTTCCTTGGCGTGTCGCGGTTAAGGGCCTTTGGCGCAGGCAGGTACAAACTGACCATCACCCGCAGGTAGTAATACAAACCGATAGCACTACCTACCACCACAGCCCCCGTCAGCCACCACAGTTCCGCTTTCACACCCAACACAATGACGTAGAACTTACCAATAAAACCAAATGTCATTGGTATCCCCGCCAGCGACAACATCATCACCGTCATCACCGCAGACAGAATAGGTTTATGCCAAAACAGGCCACGATATGAGTAGAGGGAATCTGCATCCGGCCCTTTATATGGGCTGGACATGAGGCTAACAACGCCAAATGCGCCGATACTGCTAAACAGATAACCTGCCAGATAGATACCGACCGTCTCTTCTGAAAGCTGGTGATTCTGTACCGCCACCAGCGCCACCAACAAATAACCCAGGTGAGCAATAGAAGAGTAACCAAGCAGACGTTTGATATTTGTCTGGGTCAACGCCATCAAGTTACCGAACAGCATAGAAGCAATGGCAATAACGGTTAATACTGTGCGCAATGCTTCGCTATCCGCCATTGGCGCTTCAACAAACAAGCGCACTACTACCGCGAAAATCGCTATCTTGCTGGCTGTCGCCAGGAAGGTAGAGACCGGAGCCGGCGCTCCCTGATAAACATCCGGTGTCCAGAGATGGAAAGGAACCAGTGATAATTTGAAGCCAAGGCCAACAACCAGCATACCCAAGCCTGACAGTATCAAAGGTTGATAGATATAGCTGTCAGACAAACGATGCCCCAGTGCGGCAAAAGAGAGATCGCCTGATTCCGCATATAACAACGCTATACCAAATAGCATGAAAGAAGAGGCTGCCGCAGACAGCAACATATACTTGATAGCCGCTTCCAGAGAGCGTTTCTGGCGATATGCATAACCAATCAAACCAAACAGCGGCAAAGTTAATAACTCAATACCGATAAACAATGACGCCAGGTGGTTTGCACAAGCCAGAAGAATCCCACCCACTGTCGCAATTAGCACCAGCAAATAGAACTCTTCTTTGTTATCTGGATAATTTTCTAACCAAGAATAGGCGAAAGTCGTCGTTGCTAAACTCGCAACCAGCACGAGACCGATATAGAGCATAGCATAGCGATCCACATGAACCAGTGGAGTGACATCCATCGCTTCTTGCTGTCCGACAAAATAGAGAGACAGCAGAGCCAGATTCAAACCTACCACGGTCAGAGTGGTGTTAATAAAGTGATCGCGTCGCCACGCAATGGACAGCATCACAACCACTACCGTCAATCCGACGATCAACAGCGGTAACAGCGCGATCAGTTGTTGAGGAGTTATTGTCATGGCGAATTACGGCCTTGTAGTTGAAATTGAAGCTGAATACCAGGTCTGGATGTTATCCATCGCTGCCGCTGAAGTATCAAGGATAGGTTGTGGGTAAAAACCCATCACCACCAGTAATATCAACAGCACCATTACAATGGATATTTCTCGCATATCCATCCGTCTTAGTGGTTCGTCTGATTTTGCCTCACCGTAGTAAGCACGCTGCATCATATACAGGGCATAAACAGAGGCGAAGACCAGACCAAATACAGAAATCGTTATAATTAACGGAAATTCACTAAAACTACCAAACAGGATCATAAATTCACCGACGAAGTTACCGGTCCCCGGCATTCCCAGTGTCGCGACAGCAAAAGAGAGCGATAACGCAGGCAAGAACTGCACACGTTTCCACAAGCCCCCCATGAGATTCATATCACGGGTATGTAAGCGCTCATAAAGTTGCCCACAGAGAATAAACATACCTGCGGCTGACAGACCATGAGCAATCATCTGAATAATTGCCCCCTGGTAAGCAAGCTGGCTGCCAGAATAGATCGCGATTAACACAAACCCCATATGAGAGATACTGGTATAAGCAATCAAGCGTTTGATATCTGTCTGGCTGAACGCCATCCATGCGCCATAGAAGATCCCAAGCACACCGAACCACATCGCAATCGGTGTGAACTCATGAGAAGCTTCCGGGAACAACGGCAAAGCAAAACGCAACAGACCATAACCTGCGGTTTTCAGCAAGATGCCGGCTAAGTCAACAGAACCCGCTGTCGGCGCCTGACTGTGCGCGTCAGGTAGCCACCCATGTAAAGGCACAACCGGCATTTTTACCGCAAACGCAATGAAGAAACCGAGCATCAGCAAGTATTGAACGGTGTGTGACATTGGTGTATTCAGCAATTTTTCATAGCTGAATGTCCACTCGCCTGTCCCGTTATAGTGAACCAGTACCAGCGCCATAATCGCAATTAACATCACCAAGCCACTCGCCTGAGTGTAAATGAAAAACTTGGTCGCCGCGGTGATACGAGTCTTACCGCCTGAGCCTCTGTGTCCCCACAGTGCAATCAGGAAGTACATCGGCACCAACATCATTTCCCAGAAGAAGAAGAACAGGAACATGTCGATAGCGAGGAACACCCCCATCACACCACCCAAGATCCACAGCAGGTTCAAGTGGAAAAAGCCCTGATATGGCTGATTTTCCGTCCATGAACAGAGAATAGCCATCAGCCCCAGTAGTGCGGTCAACACCACCATCAGCAGCGATAAGCCATCCAAAGCAAGGTGAATACTGATACCAAAACGTGGGATCCACGGCATAAGAAATTCCTCTTGCCATTGAGGTATCCCTTGTGGATTAGCCAAGGTATACCCCCCCTGCAACCACAGTTGCAGAGAGAGCACCAGAGTCAACCCCATCGAAATTAACGCGATCCAACGCGGTACACGGGTACCGAAGCGTTCAGCCTGCCAACTCAACAGGCCACCGATGAAGGGCATAAGAATTAGCCAAGGTAATAGCATGGCGCAATGTATCCCTTAAATTAAACCAGTAGCAGCAGAGCTAAAACCAGCACTGCACCCAACCCCATAGAGGCAACGTACCAACGGACCTGTCCATTTTCACTCAGACTAAGACCTTTGTTACTCCAGCGTGATAACACCGCAGGAATATTCATCAGTGAATTTAGCGGATCGTTTCGCAATACATGTGTAATGTTCTTGAACGGCTTAACAAATACCCAGTCATAGAGAACATCAAAGCCCCAAGCATTAAACCACCACACGGAGAAGAAACGCCCCGGAGCACTTTGTGCCACACCATTCACCAACTGACGTTTACCCAGATACAGTGCCATTGCCAGCAAAATGCCCGCTACAGCGATCACGCCAGAAACCACTTCCAGGGTCATTTTGCCTGTGTGATCCGTTGCATGGCTTCCCGGCAACACACCCGCCAATGGCGGCGCAATCAGTGCGCCCACAAAGGTGGAAAGCACCAGCAATACCAGTAACGGCAGGTGATGGGTAATACCTTTAACAGGATGGGCTTTTGTTTTCGCCTCACCGTGGAATACGATGAAAATCATGCGGAAGGTGTACAAGGAAGTCATAAATGCCCCCGCCAAACCCGCCAGCATTAGGTTGATATGACCATGTGACATTGCTCCCCACAGAATTTCATCTTTACTGTAGAAACCGGCAGTGACGATTGGCAACGCTGATAACGCCGCGCCACCCACCAAGAAACAGACATAAACCAACGGAATGGATTTACGCAATCCTCCCATTTTGAAAATATTCTGCTCGTGGTGACAGGCCAGAATGACGGAACCCGATGCCAGAAACAACAGCGCCTTAAAGAAAGCGTGAGTCATCAGGTGGAAGATTGCCGCATCCCATGCCTGAACCCCCAATGCTAAGAACATGTAGCCAATCTGGCTCATGGTTGAGTAAGCCAATACACGCTTAATATCGGTTTGCACTAACGCAGCAAAACCTGCCAACACCAACGTGATAGCGCCGATAGTACCAACCAGTTGCAGGATTTCCGGCGCCATCAAGAATAGGCCGTGGCTACGCGCAACCAAGTAGACCCCGGCGGTTACCATCGTTGCCGCATGAATCAGCGCGGAAACCGGCGTTGGACCCGCCATCGCATCGGCCAACCAAGTTTGTAACGGCAACTGAGCTGATTTACCTACTGCTCCCCCCAATATCATCAGGGTTGCCCAAGTAATCACTGAAGAACCGGCTTCCAGATGCTGTGGAGCTAAAATCGCCAACTCGCGGAAGTTCAACGTTCCCAGATTGTCATACAGAATGAACATGCCGATAGCCAAGAAGACGTCACCCACACGAGTAACAACAAAGGCTTTCATTGCCGCAGCGCCATTCGCCGGGTTGGTATAGTAGAAGCCAATCAGCAGGTAACTGCACAGACCTACCCCTTCCCAACCGAGATACATCAGCATCATGTTATCTGCCAGAACCAGTATCACCATGCTGGCGATAAACAGGTTGGTATAAGCGAAGAAACGGGAATAACCCTCTTCACCACGCATATACCACGAGGCATACATATGGATCAGGAAACCAACACCAGTCACCACACTCAACATGGTAAGCGATAAACCATCAAGCACCAGAGTAAACGGGATACTGAAATTCCCAACTTCCATCCAGTTCCACAGGTTCTGACTGTAAACCAGATCACCCGCACCATTCTGACTGTTGAAATCGATAGCAACCCATAAGGTAACCAACGCAGCCAAACCAACAGAACTAATCCCGATGGTGGCTGATGTATTTTCAGACCAGCGGCCACGGGAAAATGCCAACAGCAAAAATCCCAGCAGTGGCAGCAGAATTGTTAAATAGAGTAAGTTCATCCGCGCATCTCACTGACTGTATCAATATTCAGATTCTGGCGACGACGATAGAGCTGCAATAACAGCGCCAAGCCAATACTCGCCTCGGCTGCCGCCAAGCTGATAGCCAAAATAAACATCACTTGACCATCTGGCTGGCCCCAATAGCTGCCTACCACAACAAAGGCCAAAGCCGCAGCATTAATCATCACTTCGAGCCCAATTAACATAAACAACAGATTACGGCGAATGATGAGCCCGGTCAGGCCCAACACAAATAGAATGGCCGCCAAAATCAGTCCATGTTGAAGAGGTATCATGGTTGTTCCTCCGCATTTCGGTTGCTGAGCACTTCACCCTGTTTATGCTCACGGCCTATGTGATACGCCACCACCATACCGGCAAGTAATAGCAAAGAAGCCAGTTCAACGGCCAATACATACGGACCAAACAAACTGATACCCACTTCTTTAGCACTGATAACTTCGCCGGTGATATTGTCAGCAATATCGCCATGAGAAACATTGATAATGGTATACACCAGCACAACAAGCAGCACCGCTGACAGTATCCCCGGACCAATCCAAGTCCTCGGTTTCAACCAGACACGCTCTTGTTCAACAACAGATTTGCCAAGGTTAAGCATCATCACCACGAAAACAAACAGCACCATAATGGCCCCGGCGTAGACGATGATCTCTAGCGCACCGGCAAAATAAGCGCCAAGCGAAAAAAACACCGCTGAAAGCGCCAGCAGAGACACAATCAGATACAAAAGCGCATGTATCGGATTGGTATGGGTAATCACCCTGATAGTTGCCAATATGGCAATCAGCCCGGCAGTATAAAACGTAAATTCCATGAATATCGCTCCTTACGGCAACAGGCTTTTAACGTCGATAGGTTTCGCTTCATTGTCAGCTTCACCTTTCGATTTGCCGCCAATCGCCATACCTGTCTTACGGTAAAAGTTATAATCAGGATATTTACCCGGACCTGAAATCGTCAGGTCCTCTTTTTCATACACCAGATCCTGGCGCTTAAACTCCCCCATTTCGAAATCCGGCGTTAATTGGATCGCAGTCGTCGGGCAAGCTTCTTCACATAAGCCACAGAAAATACAACGTGAGAAGTTAACGCGGAAAAATTCTGGATACCAACGACCATCTTTATGTTCAGCTTTTTGCAGTGAGATACATCCCACCGGGCAAACCGCCGCACACAGGTTACAGGCAACACAACGCTCTTCACCGTCCGGATCGCGCGTCAGCACAATACGGCCACGGTAACGGGGCGGCAGATAAACCGGTTCCTCTGGATACATTTGGGTTTCGCGCTTATGAAAGGCATGCAAGCCAATCATCCAAATACTGCGTACCTGGGTGGCAAAACCAACCACTAACTCTTTTAATGTCATGGTTCATTCCCCCCTTATTGAGCGTTGTACAAAATCACTGCCGCAGTCGCCAGCAGGTTAAGTAAGGTTAGCGGCAGACAGACTTTCCAGCCAAACGACATCACCTGGTCATAACGCGGACGTGGTAAAGAGGCGCGTATCAGGATGAACATCACCATGAAGAATGCCGTTTTCAACGCAAACCAGACAAACGGCGGCAAGAACGGACCATGCCAGCCACCAAAGAACATTGTCACAATCAGGGCAGAAACCGTGACAATACCGATATATTCACCAACGAAGAACAGACCGAATTTCATACCGGAATATTCAATATGATAGCCGTCAGCCAGCTCCTGTTCTGCTTCCGGCTGGTCAAATGGATGACGGTGACACACCGCCACACCCGCGATAGCAAAAGTCAAGAAGCCAAAGAACTGAGGAATGACATTCCACATATGCTCCTGTGCATTGACGATATCCACCATATTGAAAGAATCTGCCTGCGCCACAACGCCCATAAAGGAGAGGCCGATAAACACTTCGTAACTCAGTGTCTGCGCAGAAGCACGCATCGCCCCCAGTAATGAGTATTTGTTGTTACTTGACCATCCAGCAAACAGCACCGCATAGACAGCCAGACCCGCCATCATCATAAAGAACAAAATACCGATGTTCAGGTCGGCGGCCATCCAAGTCGGCGTGATCGGCACAATGGCAAATGCCAGCAACAGAGAAACGAAACCAATCACCGGCGCCAAGGTAAAGATCATTCTGTCGGCAAACCGGGGTACCCAGTCCTCTTTGAAGAACATTTTGATCATATCAGCGACGATCTGTAACGACCCACCCCAACCTACACGGTTTGGCCCATAACGGTTTTGAAACAGCCCTAGCAAACGACGCTCGCCAAAGCTCATCAATGCCCCACAGACAACCACCACGACCAAGATCACCACGGCCTTGAGAACAGCGATCAGCACATCAATAATTTCGGGGGTTAACCAACTCATTATGCAACCTCCCGTAAATTATTCACGGAAACACCCGCCAATACTGGAGGAATGCCCGGCATTCCCATTGGCAAACCAATCTGCCCTTGAGCAAGATTTTCACTCAGACGAACTGCCAGACGCAGTTGCTGACCAAAACAATCAAACTCCAGAACAGAACCCGTTTTCACACCCAATTGATCCGCATCTTTGCTATTGAGCATCACATAAGGCTCCGGCATACGTTCCTGAATCACATCAGAACGCTGAGTTAACTCTTCACTACCAAACAAATGGTGGTAAGGAGCCACTGTCCACTGGTTATTTTGTGCAGTAAAGGCTGTCGGGATCTGATCAAAATAGTTCAAACCGCCGTCAGTGGTTTCAATCAGACGCACACCGGGATCACCAAAGCGCAGATGACCACCTACTTCCGCCTGGAATTTGTTCCAAGCCTGTGGTGAGTTCCAGCCCGGTGCCCATGCAAATGGCACCTGCTGACGATAGGCATTAGGGCTATTGTTACCTTCCATTGAGAAAGCAAATGGCGAATCCACATCCTGCGGTTGACGTTGCTCATGTACACTGAGATTCGCCAACATTGCAGTACGACCACTGTAACGGTGCGGTGAACGGGCCAATTTCTGACCACGGATGCGGAATGTAGAATCAGGCGCGGCGTCAACAATGCCTTTAAGCTGTGGCATTGTTTCAACACAGGCATCAATAACATGGTCAAGCTGCGTCCAGTCTAAATGGCGTTCAGTATAAGTTGTGTGCAAGGAGTGCAACCAACGCCAACTCTCCAGCATCACCACCGATTTGTCATAGAAAGAGGGTTCGAAAACTTGGAAATAACGCTGCGCCCGGCCTTCCTGATTTACCAGCGTACCGTCACTTTCTGCAAAGCTGGAAGCTGGAAGAATCAAATGGGCTTTATCCATGATGGCAGTGCGTTGATGATCAACCACAACCAGGTTTTTCAGCTTGCTCAGTGCATCATCTACCTTATCTGCTGCGGCATGCCGATAGAGATCATTTTCCATTACGATAGCCGTATCAGATTCACCACTGCTTATCCGTTGCAGCGCAACATCCAGTGGTTGAGCCTCCATCATTCCCAATCCAATACTATTCGCATAGATTGCAACAAACGACAAACCGACATCTGAACCTCGGTCTTTCAGCGCCCAGGCAACATTGGCCGCTGCTTGAATAATCGCATCACTACCGACGTTACTGCCGCTGATAATCAGTGGTTTCTTCGCGCCAATCAATGCTTGCGCAACCATTTCCACTTTAGCTTTCAGTTCGTCAGGCAAATTCTCGACTGCCGGCGCAGTGTTATCCAATGCATGGGCGATGGCAAAACCAAAACGCGCCTGATCATCAACCGGCGCGCGATAATTCCACGCGGCGATATCATCCAGACGAGTATCATCCACGTTGGTCACAAACAGGGGATATTTCGCACGCTGACCAATATTCATCACAGCGGCAATTTGCCAATCAGCAACTTTCTGAGCGGCCGCCATTTCGCGGGCTTTACCTTTCACAGCCTGACGAACTGCCAGTGCCATCCGGGCGCCGGTTTGCGTTAGATCTTCACCTAAAATCAGTACCGCATCATAGCTTTCAATTTCACGCAGCGATGGTGTATAAACGCCGCCCTGTTGAAGAATTTCCAACATCATATCAAGGCGTTGTTGTTCAGCCGCGGCAATCCCGCTATAGAAGTTTTCCGCGCCCACCAGTTCACGCAGTGCAAAGTTACTTTCCAAACTAGCGCGTGGGGAGCCGATACCAATGGCATTTTTGGCCTGACGTAAAATATCCGCCCCACCCTGCATAGCCTGTTCAGCGTTAAGCGAGATCCAATGATCACCACGCAATTGCTGTGGCTGACGAGGGCGATCCTTACTGTTGACATAACCGTAACCGAAACGACCACGGTCACACATAAAGTAGTGGTTTACTGTCCCGTTATAACGGTTCTCGATACGGCGTAATTCACCATAGCGCTCTCCCGGGCTGGTATTGCAACCAATGCTGCACTGTTGGCAGATACTTGGCGCGAACTGCATATCCCATTTACGGTTATAACGTTCAGAGTGGGTTTTATCAGTAAATACCCCTGTTGGACAAATTTCCACCAAGTTACCGGAGAACTCACTTTCCAGCGTGCCGCTTTCAGGGCGACCAAAATAGATATTATCGTGAGCGCCATAGACACCAAAATCAGTGCCGTCGGCGTAATCTTTGTAATAACGCACACAACGATAACAGGCAATACAGCGGTTCATTTCATGAGAAATAAACGGCCCCAATTCCTGATTGTTGTGAGTACGCTTAGTGAAACGGTATTTACGGAATGTATGACCGGTCATCACGGTCATATCCTGTAAGTGGCAATTGCCCCCTTCTTCACATACTGGGCAATCGTGCGGATGGTTAGTCATCAACCACTCAACCACACTCTCACGGAACTTTTTAGCCTCTTCATCATCAATCGAGATGAAAGTGCCATCCGCTGCCGGAGTCATACAGGACATTATCAGACGACCGCGCGTATCATCCGCGTTTTGATATTGCTTCACCGCACACTGGCGGCAAGCGCCAACGCTTCCAAGCGCTGGATGCCAGCAAAAATAAGGAATATCCAACCCCAAAGAGAGGCAGGCTTGTAACAGGTTATCAGCCCCGTCTACGTCATATTTTTTGCCGTCTACATGTATCGTAGCCATAGTCAGCATGCTTCCAAATGACCTGCTTTTCAGCAAGTGTTAATCAAAAATTCTGCTAATTTCGTGAAGAACCCATTACCAACGCTGTTTCAACAGGTTTGACTGGATACCCGCAATGAGATGAGTGTTCCCATAGTCTTTGGTTATAATTCCAGCTTCGAATTCATCACGGAAATATTTGATGGCACTCTGTAGTGGTTCCACGGCCCCCGGTGCGTGAGCACAGAATGTATTACCTGGCCCAAGGAAGCGACAGAGCTGCTCCAACGTTTCAATATCCCCGGGTTGCCCTTCCCCACGCTCTATTGCACGCAGGATTTTCACGCTCCACGGCAACCCGTCACGACATGGAGTACACCAGCCGCAAGATTCACGGGCAAAGAACTCTTCAAGATTACGAGTCAAAGAAACCATATTAATTTCATGGTCAACCGCCATTGCCAAAGCAGTGCCTAAACGGCTGCCCGCTTTAGCGATATTCTCGAAATCCATTGGCAGATCCAGATGTTCAGCGGTCAGGAAGTCAGTTCCTGCACCACCGGGCTGCCATGCTTTGAATTTCAAGCCGTCACGCATACCGCCGGCATAATCTTCAAGAATTTCACGGGCAGTCGTACCAAATGGCAACTCCCACAAGCCCGGATTTTTCACCCGACCAGAGAAGCCCATCAGTTTGGTACCGGCATCTTTACTCTTGCCCGCACTCAGGCCGATATACCACTCTTTACCGTATTCGAGAATTGAAGGAACGTTGCACAAGGTTTCAACGTTGTTGACGCAAGTAGGCTTGCCCCATGCGCCGGAAGTGGCTGGAAATGGCGGTTTTGAGCGAGGATTTGCTCGGCGGCCTTCCAGTGAGTTAATCAACGCGGTCTCTTCACCACAGATATAACGCCCTGCGCCGGTATGAACAAACAACTCAAAATCAAAGCCGCTGCCCATAATGTTTTTACCCAACAAACCCGCAGCCTTAGCTTCTTCGATGGCTTTACGCAGATGCACAGCCGCTTCCACATATTCACCACGCAGGAAGATATAGCCACGATAAGCTTTCAAGGCAAACGCACTGATCAACATCCCTTCCACCAGCAGATGAGGAAGTTGCTCCATCAACAAGCGATCTTTGTAAGTACCCGGCTCCATTTCATCTGCGTTACATAGCAGATAACGGATATTCATGCTTTCATCTTTTGGCATCAGGCTCCACTTCAAACCAGTAGAGAAACCTGCGCCGCCACGGCCTTTCAGCCCGGCGTCTTTTACCAGAGAAACCACTTCATCTGGGGACATGCTTTTCAGTGCTTTTTCAGCGCCACGATAACCACTTTTGCTACGGTACTCATCCAGCCATACCGGTTGTTTATCATCCCGTAAACGCCAGGTAAGAGGATGGTTTTCCTCGGTAAGAATAATTTCTTTTATTCCTGAATATGCTGTCATGGATACTGCTCCAGTAACTTTTCAATCTCTTCAGGTCTGACAGAACTGTGCGTATCGTCATCGATCATCATGGTCGGGCCTTTGTCGCAGTTACCCAGACAACAGGTTGGCAACAGCGTAAAACGCCCATCTTTCGTCGTCTGCCCCGGACAGATATTCAGATGTTTTTCAATCGCAGCCTGGACATCCTGATAACCGGTAATATGACAAACCACGCTGTCACAATAACGAATAATATGGCGGCCCACCGGTTGACGATAAATCTGGCTGTAAAATGTCGCCACACCTTCCACATCACTAGCGGGAATACCAAGCACATCAGCAATCGCGTAAATGGCGCCATCCGGTACCCAACCACGATGTTTCTGTACAATTTTCAATGCTTCTATCGAAGCGGCGCGCGGATCTTCGTAGTGGTGTTTTTCATGTTCGATAGCATCGTGCTCTTCGATACTCAGCACAAAATCTGCTTTTGCCTGAGACTCTGTTACGTTAACCACATCAAGTCGCGCTTGTTGAGCACTCGCGTTAATTTCACTTTGCATAGTTAGCGATCCACATCAGACATAACAAAATCGATACTGCCCAGATACACGATCAGGTCAGACACTAAGCCACCGCGGATTACCGATGGGATCTGCTGCAAATGCGGATAACTCGGTGTACGGACGCGGGTACGGTAACTCACAGTACTGCCGTCGCTGGTGAGGTAATAGCTGTTGATGCCTTTGGTGGCCTCAATCATTTGGAAAGATTCATTTGCCGGCATTACCGGTCCCCATGACACTTGCAAAAAGTGGTTAATCATGGTTTCAATATGCTGCAAAGTACGCTCTTTGGGTGGTGGCGTCGTCAGTGGGTGATCTGCTTTGAATGGACCTTCAGGCATATTGTCCAGACACTGCTTCAAGATTCGCAAGCTCTGACGCACTTCTTCCACTTTCAACATCACGCGATCATAACAGTCGCCGTTATTACCAATCGGCACGTCGAAATCGAAATTTTCATAGCCGGAGTATGGACGCCATTTACGCACATCAAACGCAATGCCCGTCGCCCGCAACCCAGCGCCAGTGGTGCCCCATTCAAGGGCTTGTTTGGAATTATACGCGGCAACCCCAATAGAACGGCCCTTCAGGATGCTGTTTTTCAGCGCTGCTTTCACGTAGGAATCAAGGCGTTTAGGCATCCAGTTCAGGAAATCGCGCAATAATCTATCCCAACCACGCGGCAAGTCATGAGCGACACCGCCAATGCGGAACCACGCCGGGTGCATACGGAAACCGGTAATCGCCTCCACCAGATCATACACTTTCTGGCGGTCAGTAAAGGCGAAGAACACCGGCGTCATCCCGCCAACGTCCTGAATGAAAGTTGAAATGTAGAGTAGATGGCTGTTAATACGGAACAATTCCGACAACATAACGCGAATGGTTTTTACCCGGTCAGGCACTTCAATTCCCGCCAGTTTCTCCACCGCCAGCACATAAGGCATTTCATTAACACAACCGCCTAAGTATTCAATACGGTCTGTATAGGGAATATAACTGTGCCAAGATTGGCGCTCTCCCATCTTCTCCGCGCCACGATGGTGATAACCAATATCCGGGACACAATCGACAATCTCTTCACCATCCAGTTGCAGAATGATACGGAACGCACCATGAGAAGAGGGATGGTTAGGACCAAGGTTAAGGAACATAAAGTCCTCATTCTCGGTACCTCGTTTCATTCCCCACTCTTCTGGT
Organism: Photorhabdus akhurstii; assembly: GCF_018448925.1. GTDB lineage: Bacteria > Pseudomonadota > Gammaproteobacteria > Enterobacterales > Enterobacteriaceae > Photorhabdus > Photorhabdus akhurstii. The sequence continues at coordinate 47,802 of NZ_RCWE01000019.1, forward strand.
TTGAAAGTCAGCGCTTCCATTTCCAGATCTTCTTTCTGTCTGGTCAGTTCGAAAGGATCAAACTCCGTCGCACGAGCGGGATAATCCTTACGCAGCGGATGCCCTTCCCAAGTCGGCGGCAACATAATACGACGCAGGTTTGGATGGCCGTTAAAGACAACGCCAAACATTTCCCATGTTTCACGCTCATACCAGTTGGCATTTGGAAACAGAGGAGTTGCAGTCGGGAGATTCAGGTCTTTTTCACTGAGGGCGACCTTCAACATCACATCGCGGTTACGCTCAATAGAAAGCAGGTGATAAAACACAGAAAAATCTGCCTCTGGCAGACCCTGGCGGTGAGTACGCTGACGCTCATCCATGCCATGTAAATCGAACAGCATGACATACGGTTTGGGCAGCTTCTTCAGGAAAGTCATTACTTCCAGTAATTGTTCACGCTTCACCCAGACAACTGGCATACCAGTACGGGTTGGCTGAACAGTAAAGGCATCCGGGCCAAAGTGGTTACGCAGCTCACCCACAACCGGATCATCAAGATGGTCGTGAGTTTGCCACGCAGGCCGGGCGCTTTCTTGCGCTATCTGATCTATCATCATTTTTCACCACAACGCTTTGATCAGTGTTCGTTTTGATCAGGATTAGTATCGCAACACATTGCTCTGGTTACATTCATTAGGCTACTTTGAGTCACGCCTACTGTCTAAAAGACAGATTCTAAACTTCGTCTGGCGTACGCAGATTTTTCACTGCGATACGTTCCCCGTGCTTACGTTCTCTTTCTGACTGCATATTGGCACGGTAAACCCCTTGATCTCCCACCACCCAAGACAGCGGACGACGCTCTTTGCCGATCGACTCCTGTAGCAGCAACAGAGCTTGCATATAAGCTTCAGGACGAGGAGGACAGCCAGGAATATAAACATCAACGGGGATAAACTTATCGACGCCTTGAACTACAGAGTAAATATCGTACATACCACCAGAGTTGGCGCAGGCTCCCATAGAGATAACCCACTTCGGCTCAAGCATCTGGTCATACAAGCGCTGAATAACCGGCGCCATTTTGGTAAAACAAGTGCCAGCGACCACCATAAAATCCGCCTGACGGGGTGATGCACGTAAAACTTCAGCGCCAAAACGGGCGACATCATGAACAGCGGTAAATGATGTGGCCATTTCCACATAACAGCAGGAAAGACCAAAGTTGTAGGGCCACAGGGAGTTTTTACGTCCCCAGTTCACCATATCATGCAGAGCATGCTCCAGTTTGCCCATGTAAACACTACGGTGGACATGCTGCTCCAGTGGGTCTGCGACAATTTCCTGTTTTTGCAGGGGATAACGGTCATTCTCACCGTTCGGATCTATGCGGGTGAGCGTATAATCCATCTTTAAATGCCTCGCTATTACTGCGGATGACTATTGTTAATGTTAATCACAACACTTGGTTTACTTACCTGGCGGCTTGAACGAGATGGCGTCCAATTCAGCGCCCCAATACGCACCAGATAAAACAAGCCTGCGAGTAACACCAAAATGAAAATGCTTGCTTCGATAAAGCCTAACCAGCCACTCTCTTTGATAGAAACTGACCATGCATATAAAAACAGCGCTTCAACATCGAAGATGACAAAGAACATAGCGACCAGATAGAACTTGGCCGACATACGGAGACGAGCACTACCGACAGAATCAATACCGGATTCATAAGGGACGTGTTTTGCCCGGGCTTTCGCTCTTCCGCCCAAGAAAAACGCCCCTAACAGCATCAAAGCACACAGACCGAAAGCACCTAAAAGAAATACCGCGAATGCCCAGTGATGGGCAAAGAGTTCAGTGGATGTTGACATACTCATTGCTTACTCATCAAAAGTGGTGTCAAAAGTGTCTGCTCTTTTGTCTGGCAGTGTTGCACCACATCGATTCAAGGGAAGGGGTAATAACCAAATCTGAAACACTGTTAATCAATGATTGATGGAGTGAATCTTCTTGGTTTTTACTCCTCTCAACAATATTTTGTCTGTTATGACAAAATTAATCTAACATTTATTTACAAACAACAAACTTAGTCTTAACGGATCGTGCTGCCGCGCTGCTAAAACGTGTCAGTAAACTGGCATGCGAATAGCGGCGGAAACTAGTCTAACCGATAACTCGCTTTTACTACATCATTATCTCAGGAAAAACCTGCCTTTCCACTGCTACATAGGGAGTATTTCTTTGATCAAGTACACAATTTGACAGAAAAAAATTTTACTGCTGATGATAATTCATTCAAATCTGAAGAAATTATATTTTTTATCCATTAGCGACAAGAAAAGTTCCCGTTCACTACAGAAATTCTTATTTCATCAATTCAGCGAATTATTACTTTGTTAACAATATAACAATTTGTTAACCAAATCAGGGGGGTGTTAAGAAAAATGCCACCGTATATTTAATGATTACGATAACAACAAAATAAGATGAATTCAGTTGATGATTTCTTATAAATATATCTAGGGAGCTAATACCTCCTTCCGTCCATAATGGAGGTATTAGCAAAGACAAGCGTTTCAGATATTACTCATCAATAATATCGTCATCATCAGGAAGTTCTTCTGGAACACCCGATATCGTGTATGGCGTTTTCTTATTCTCTATAGCACTAAAAACCGTCAGAACAGATTCATTTTGTTCATTGCTATGTCTATAAAGAGAGAATTGAGTTTCAGGCAAACGAGGAAGCCCTTCACTCTCCCCTAAAATACGCAGATCGGCATTTTGCATTTCCAGAGGACGGGCAGTAATACCGACTTCTGCATTCACTGCCGTGCGAACTGCCGACAGAGAAGCGGCTTCATAAGCAATCCGCCACGATACTCCCACCTCATCCAACGTATCCAACGCCAACTGACGGAATGGATTGGTTTCATCCATCACAACCAGTGGCACAGGTTCATTTGGTTGTAGCTGGAAATCAGGGGCGCAATGCCATAATACCGGAGTTGAGCGCAGAACAGTCCTTGGATGATGACTGATCTTCGCGGTTGTGAGCGCCAAATCGATCTCATGGCTATCCAGCATACTTTCAATAAATTGAGTACGCTTTATACGGACATCTATTGCCATCCGCGGATAAACAGAAGCGATGCGATTTAACAAAAAAGGGAGCAGTGTATCCACCGTATCGTCGGATGCACCGATTCTTAGTTCGCCTTCTGCATCGCTATAGGTTAATGATGCGCTGGCATCATCGTTAGCGCGCAGAATTTGTCTTGCATAACCAAGAAGTTGAAGACCATGCTCTGTAAGAAGCTTATTACGGCCGTGGCGGGCAAACAGCTCTCTGCCTACCAACTGCTCCAAACGTTGCATTTGCTGACTTACAGCCGATTGCGTTCTGCATACTGCTGCTGCTGCTGCTGCAAAAGTATTTAAATCAGCAACAGCAACAAAAGTTCTTAGCAGATCGAGATCGAGATTCATTATCGGACGATTTGCATTTATCATTGTTTATTCATCACTTTTTTTTGATTTTAATTACTAACTAACCTGGTGTTTTTACGTAAGCACTATCAAATTAAATTAACATCGCTTAGACAGTACTCTACTCTATTAAATAGGGCAAAGATTTACTGCTGTTTTTTTACCTATTCAACCCATTGCGGGTTTTATTTTCTCCTCTTCGTTAGCAAAAGTTACTCGGATTCCTAAATAAATTGAGGACAATCCCTATTTACAACACCCTATATGTGATTTCTAGTTTGGTTATTTTGTTTTCTGACTCACGTCAAAGAATAACATAAGTTATATCAGAAAAACTAAATATAAAGTAAAAATCTACAATATCACTAATGTTTAATAATCCTATTCAGATAAATTTACAACTAGTTTCCAGAAATGATCAAAAATATTGTTCGATCTTTCTAAAATATATAGTTCTGAATTGCCAATTCAAGGCAAATCTTATACATAAGAATAAATTATACAAACACAACAATTTTTATTGGCAAATTGAACCATGATCACTTTCTGCCCAAAATGGCGCAATCAAGCCGTTATCACGTTAAAAACACTCCATTTCCACACTAGAAAACACCCACAATTAAGATTATAAATTTGATCTTGTGAATAAATTCAGAATTTAACGCTGACATAATTTGCATAAAAAGATACTCAAATAACAACTTCCCTACTAAAACAACCATTTTAACCAAATATATCAAGGCATCTTCAAAACATTCAGCGGGAAGAGTACATTAAATGTTACACACTATGTGCCAAGCGACCCCTTTTTTTTACCAAGATAAGGTAAGACTCTCTATGCTAGCAGTTAAAAAATCCAGCAAATTGGATAATGTTTGTTACGACATCCGCGGCCCCGTACTCAAGGAAGCGAAACGCCTTGAAGAAGAAGGTAATAAAGTCCTCAAATTAAATATTGGTAATCCAGCCCCCTTTGGTTTTGAAGCGCCAGATGAAATCTTGGTAGATGTTATCCGTAACTTACCAACCGCGCAGGGTTATTCAGATTCGAAAGGTCTGTATTCCGCACGCAAAGCTATCATGCAACATTATCAAGCCCGGAATATGATGGATGTGACCGTTGAAGATATTTATATCGGCAATGGCGTTTCTGAATTAATCGTTCAGGCAATGCAAGCATTACTGAATACCGGTGATGAAATGCTGGTTCCTGCGCCTGATTATCCTCTCTGGACTGCGGCGGTTTCACTTTCCAGCGGCAAAGCCGTACATTATATGTGTGATGAAGGGTCAGATTGGTTTCCTGACTTAAACGATATCCGCAACAAAATTACACCTCGTACACGTGGGATCGTGATTATTAACCCTAATAATCCAACGGGTGCTGTATATAGTAAAGAATTGCTGTTGGAAGTTGTTGAAATAGCCCGTCAACACAATTTGATTATTTTTGCTGATGAGATTTACGACAAAATCTTATATGACGATGCAGAGCATCATTCAATTGCCGCGCTCGCCCCTGATCTGTTAACGGTAACATTTAACGGGCTATCCAAAACATACCGGGTAGCAGGTTTTCGTCAAGGCTGGATGGTATTAAACGGCCCGAAGAAACACGCTAAGAGCTATATTGAAGGTTTAGAAATGCTGGCATCAATGCGTTTATGCGCCAATGTGCCAATGCAACATGCTATTCAAACCGCCTTAGGTGGTTACCAAAGTATCAGTGAATTCATTTTACCTGGTGGTCGTTTGTATGAGCAGCGTAACCGAGCATGGGAATTAATTAATCAAATCCCCGGCGTTTCCTGCGTAAAACCTAAAGGCGCTTTATATATGTTTCCCAAAATTGATACGAAGCGCTTTAATGTTCATGATGACCAAAAGATGGTGCTTGACCTTTTATTACAAGAGAAGGTTTTGTTAGTGCAAGGAACCGCATTTAACTGGCCGGAACCTGACCATTTCCGCATCGTGACGTTACCAAGGCTCGACGAACTGGAGATGGCGATTCAAAAATTCGCTCGATTTATTGGCAAATATCACCAGCAAAAATAATCTCCGTTCACAGAAAGAGATTACTGATAACGGAGATTATTCATACCATACGTTCTGTCGGTGTAGAAGAAAACCTATTTCTTCTATTCCGATAAATCCAGCCTGTCCGATAAATCTAGCCTACCCGTTTTTCCCTCACTGAGGAAAACCTCACCTGTCAGAGAGAAATCCTTGATAACCATTTCCATAGCTTTCTTTATTGATGCCAAATGATGACTCTCTGCAAAATAAGACCAATAAATTTTCACTTTTTACCGGTAACACAGACTAATTTTTTTATTTTATAGAGGACTCTTGCAGTGATTATATAAGGCATTAGCAAGATACAAAAGAATTAAACATTGCATTTATTAAACTTGATAAAAGAGAACACCTGAATAAATAATAAGCTATTGTAAATTATATGAAATTTTTGTATATGAATTGTATATAAAATGGAGTAGAGAAATAAATTTCTTTTAAAAAATATATCCATCACGATTATAACATTGCCAGTTAATGGTAAATGTAAATTAACCCTATCACCCCTGCTATACGGTCTGGATACCTGTTTTAATGTGTGTCAGGTAAATAGCGGATTTCCCTATAAAACCAATGGATAAAAATAAGAAACGATTTTAAGGTTTACTTCACCCCACCCACAGCTCACAATAACAGCAATGTTTACTGTAAGAGATAATTATGAGCCACTTTTTTGCCCACCTCTCCCGTTTGAAACTGATTAACCGTTGGCCTTTGATGCGCAATGTACGTACAGAAAACGTGTCTGAACACAGCCTACAGGTAGCCTTTGTCGCACACGCCTTAGCCATTATCAAAAACCGCAAATTTGGCGGCAATGTGAATGCTGAACGCATTGCGTTGCTGGCTATGTATCACGACGCCAGCGAAGTTATCACCGGAGATTTACCCACACCGGTCAAATATCACAATCCACATATCGCACGGGAATACAAAAAGATAGAAAAAATCGCACAGAAGAAATTATTGGAAATGCTGCCCGCGGAGCTACAAGAGGATTTCCGCCCAATTCTGGATGACAGTCAGCATACAGCAGAAGAAACTTTTATCATTAAGCAGGCCGATTCCCTGTGTGCTTATCTGAAATGTCTGGAAGAGTTATCGGCAGGTAACCATGAATTCAATCTGGCGAAAGCCCGGCTTGAAAAAACCCTGGCTGATCGTCACAGCCAGGAGATGGATTACTTTATGAAAGTTTTTGTACCGGGGTTCAGCTTGTCATTAGATGAAATTAGCCTCGATATTCCCCATTAGAATGGAAACAACCAAGGTATGACCAGCACACTTATCACCATCACCAGCAGGGTGAATGGTACGCCCAAACGGACAAAATCGGAAAACTTATAACCACCGGGGCCAAGAACCAGCGTATTCACTGGGGATGAAACCGGGGTCATAAATGCAGCGGAAGCCGCCACGCCAATAATCATCGCAAATGGCATCGGAGAGACTGCCATTTCACGCGCGGCAGCAATGGCTATCGGCGCCATTAATACCGCCGTTGCCGTATTAGAAATAAACAAGCCGATTACCGCACAAAGTACAAACAGACATACCAGCATCACTCTCGGCCCCATATCACCGGCAATATCCATCAGGCCGCGAACAATCAGATCAATCCCGCCGGTTTTCTGTAATGCCAGTGCAAACGGCATCATCCCGACAATCAGGATAATACTGGGCCAGTGAATAGAGCGGTACGCACTTTCCATATCAATACAGCGGAATTTTCCCATCAACAGGCAAGCTATCAATGCCGCAATCACATTGGGTACTTCATCGGTAAGCATCATGGCTACCATCAGCGCCAAACTCAAAAGCGCATGTGGAGCTTGGGACGTTGCCGGGGCTACTTCTTCGATCTCAACCGGCAGATTAAGGACAATAAAATCGCGCATTTTGGTTTGCAGGACACGGATCAGTTTCCAGTCACCAATAACCAGCAAAATATCGCCCAGTTGCAGCGGTTCATCGACCAGTTTACCCGGCAACGATTCACCATCACGTCGAATACCAACAACATTCAAGCCATAGCAGGTACGAAAACAGATTTCCCGCAGCGACTTTCCTAATAAATCTGACTCCGGGATCAGAGAAACTTCCGCCATTCCCACATTACGAGATTGTTCAGAAAAGTACTCCCCACGCAGTACCATCGGCTCTAATAATTGCTCACTGCAAAACTCACGCAGATCCACCTCACTGTCTGACATATCAACCAGCAACACATCCCGCGCTCTCAATTCGGTATTGCCCACCGCACTGACCATAACGCGCCGAAAACGTCGCCAACGCTCAATACCAACGACATTAGCCCCATAGCGGGCACGCAAATTTAACTCATCAAGAGAAAGGCCAATCAGCGGGGAACCTGAACGGATAGCCAGACGACGCGCGCGACCGGATAATTTATAGTCGCGGATAAGGTCACGGAAAGTGCGGCGATTCCATTTGTCATGACCTTTATCCGATTGATCATTTCCCAACCAATGGTGAGCGATCAACATATAACCAATACCGGCAAACAGAATCAAAATACCAATCGGTGTAATAGAGAAAAATTTGAAACCGGGAAGCCCTTCCCGTATCAACTCACTGTTAATCACCATATTGGGCGGCGTTGCTACCAATGTCATCATGCCACTGATAAGCCCGGCGAAACTCAAAGGCATCATCAACCGCCCCGGCGAAATTTTCATTCTTGCCGCCACACTGAGCACCACAGGAATAAAAATTGCGACCACTCCTGTAGAGCTCATGAAAGCACCAAGCCCCGCCACCGTCATCATCAGTAACGCCAACATTTTAGTTTCGCTGTTTCCGGCAACTCTTACCAGCCAGTCCCCCATTTGATAAGCAACGCCAGTCCTTACCAACCCTTCGCCAATAACAAACAGGGCAGCTATCAACAACACATTGGGATCACTGAAACCGCTGGTCGCTTCACCGAGCGTTAACGTTCCACTCATGACAAATGCGATAATCACCAATAATGCAACAATATCCATGCGTAGTTTATTGGTGGTAAAAAGAACAATAGCTATCAACAGCAGGGTCAATACCCACAAGAGTTCGCTATTCAAAATGGCCTCTATCAACAAAGAAGAAGATATTAGTATCGAAAACTTGGCTAGTAGACCATTTTATCGAGGAAAAATCTTCGGTTGCGATCAACAATGCCCCCACTTTTCGCCATGAATCATCATTTCTGATTTTTCAATACATTGACGGCAATAATCTAAACGGATTTCTCCTGGCTTAAACATCATCGAGAAACGAACGATCGAGTTGTTTAAACGCGCGTTTCAGCAATTCTGCGAGAGATTGATAAGTTGGCGTTTGCTGCACCGGAGCCATTGCAATACCGGCTGCGGCAAATTTATCACGGATTTCATGGAACCATTTCAGCAATGCCGCCGGTAGTGGCGTTGATGCCCGTTTCCCCAACCACCATAACCCTTGCATCGGTAAACTACAGGCAAACAACGCCGTCGCCACAGCCGGACCAAGCTGACCACCCAGTGCGATTTGCCACGTCAACGTAAAAATAGCCAACGGCGGCATAAACCGGATACCAAAACGAGTTGCCTTAATAATCCGGTTTTCAGGAAACATGGGCGCCAATTGTTTCTCAATCGGCCAAGTCTTCATGTATTGCTGTCCCAGTTGCATCTTTCTCAGCCATCCATTACTGGTGGGAGGTATTGCGCTCATTATGACCTCAATCAATTAAAAACACATTTTTTAAAAAAACATTGTAAATGATAAAATATTTTTTGTAGGATTAAGTATATTTTGTCTTTACTGCTGGCTATCGGTATCCTACATCCACTTTTGTGTTATACACAGCAGTAAAGTGACACATTTTACCTTTTTTACTGCATTTAGGTTCATTTTGTTAACAAATCACGCTATCTCTTAACATCATGGCTGGCAAAAAAGGGGTTTTGAAAATCGAAACCTTAACATCATGCTCTTTGCATAGAGCATGATGTTAATCATTTAATGTCATCACCTTACGCGCTACGCTCATAAGTAATTGACGTTTTATTAATCAACATGTCTTATCTGTAAGACTCAATGACAAACACGATATAGGTATTTCCATGTCAAGTAAGCTGGTACTGGTCCTCAATTGCGGTAGCTCTTCTCTGAAATTTGCTATCATCGATCCTGCTAACGGTGAAGAATATCTTTCTGGTCTAGCTGAATGTTTTAACCTGCCCGAAGCCCGCATTAAGTGGAAAATGGATGGCGCGAAACATGAAGCCGCTTTAGGTGCTGGCGCAGCCCACAGTGAAGCATTGAACTTTATTGTTAATACTATTCTGGCGGAAAAACCAGAACTTTCTGATCAAATCACCGCAATCGGCCACCGTATTGTTCACGGCGGTGAAAAATTCACAGCATCCGTCGCCATCAATGATGAAGTGATTCAAGGGATTAAAGATGCGGTTCCATTCGCACCATTGCACAACCCGGCTCACCTGATTGGTATCGAAGAAGCGAAAAAAGGGTTCCCACACCTGACTGACAAAAACGTTGCCGTATTCGATACCGCGTTCCATCAGACCATGCCGGAAGAGGCTTACCTGTATGCCCTGCCATACAACCTGTACAAAGAACACGGCATTCGTCGCTATGGCGCACATGGAACCAGCCACTTCTTCGTTTCCCGTGAAGCGGCAAAAACGCTCAACAAACCGGTTGAAGAGCTGAACGTTATCGTTTGTCATCTGGGTAATGGTGGTTCCATCTCCGCTATCGTTAATGGCCGGTGTGTTGACACCTCTATGGGATTGACGCCACTGGAAGGTCTGGTAATGGGTACCCGCAGCGGTGACATCGACCCGGCTATCATTTTCCACCTGCATGATTCACTGGGCATGAGCGTTGAACAAATCAACAAACTGTTGACCAAAGAATCTGGTCTGCTAGGTCTGACCGAAGTCACCAGTGATTGCCGTTATATAGAAGATAACTATGAAACTAAAGCCGATGCTAAACGCGCGATGGACGTTTACTGCCACCGTCTGGCTAAATACGTCGGCTCTTATTCCGCACTGATGGAAGGCCGTTTGGATGCCATTATCTTTACCGGTGGTATTGGTGAAAACTCCGCACTGGTTCGTGAGCTGGTACTGAAAAAACTGGCTCTGTTAGGCTTTGAATACGATCACGACCGTAACCTGGCGGCTCGCTTCGGTAAATCCGGCGCTATCACGACTGACAACAGCCGTCTTGCTTTGGTAATCCCAACCAATGAAGAATTAGTGATCGCTCAAGACGCAGCGCGTCTGACCGCGTAATAATTTGACCAACCGCCAGCCACTGCTGGCGGTACTATTTTTCGACCAACGAGCAACCGTAAAGAGGTTTCCGTGTCCCGAACAATTATGTTGATCCCTACTAGCACCAGCGTCGGCTTGACCAGTGTTAGTTTAGGTGTAATCCGCTCAATGGAGCAAAAAGGCGTTAGCCTGAGTGTTTTCAAACCTATCGCCCAATCCCGTTGCTGTGGCGCCCAAGATCAAACCACGACAATCATCCGCTCTCATTCCAGCATAAAAACCGCTGAACCGCTGGACATGGCGCATGTGGAATCTTTGCTGACAACCAATCAGAAAGATGTACTGATGGAAAAAATCGTGGCCCTTTACCACGAAAACACCAAAGACGCAGAAGTCATTCTGATTGAAGGTCTGGTTCCAACCCGTAAGCATTCATTCGCCCAATCTCTCAACTATGAAATTGCCAAAACGCTGAACGCTGAAATCGTATTCGTATTAGCGCTAGGCAACGATTCACCGGAACAGTTGAAAGAGCGTGTTGAACTGGCGCGTGCTGAATTTGGCGGCAGCAAAAACCAGAACATTACCGGTGTTATTATTAACAAACTGAATGCGCCGGTTGACGATCAAGGCCGCACCCGTCCTGATCTGTCAGAGATCTTTGACGAATCCTCAAAAGCCACCGTAGCTAACATCGATCCAAACACGCTGTTTAAAAACAGCCCATTGCCGATTCTGGGTTGCATTCCGTGGAGTTTTGACCTGATTGCAACTCGTGCAATTGATATGGCAAAACACCTGAACGCCCGTATTATCAACGAAGGCGCGATCAAAACCCGTCGTGTGAAATCCGTCACTTTCTGTGCACGCAGCATTCCACACATGTTAGAGCACTTCCGTCCCGGTTCTCTGCTGGTCACTTCGGCTGATCGTCCAGACGTTCTGGTTTCGGCCTGTCTGGCGGCTATGAATGGCGTTGAAATCGGTGCAATTCTGCTGACCGGCGGCTATGCCATCGATGAGCCGATTAAGCAACTGTGTGAACGTGCCTTCAACACTGGCCTGCCAGTCTTTATGGTTGATACCAACACCTGGCAGACTTCCCTGAGCCTGCAAAGTTTCAGCCTGGAAGTTCCGGTAGATGACCATGAACGTATTGAAAAACTGCAAAACTACGTCGCACACCATATCAACAAAGAGTGGATCGACTCCCTGACAGCGAACTCTGAACGCCCACATCGCCTCTCTCCACCTGCATTCCGTTATCAATTAACAGAATTGGCGCGCAAAGCAGGCAAACGCATTGTTCTGCCGGAAGGTGACGAACCTCGTACCGTGAAAGCGGCATCTATCTGTGCTGATCGCGGTATTGCGCAATGCGTTTTACTTGGTGATCCAGAAGAGATCCGCCGTGTCGCCGCTGCTCAGGGGGTAGAACTGGGCGCGGGTATTGAAATTGTTGATCCGGTTGCTGTACGTGAGCGTTATGTTCCACGTCTGGTTGAACTGCGTAAAAGCAAAGGCATGACCGAAGTCGTTGCACGTGAACAACTGGAAGACAACGTTGTTCTGGGTACGTTGATGCTGGAACAGGGCGAAGTTGATGGTTTGGTATCCGGTGCGGTACACACCACGGCAAACACCATCCGTCCGCCATTACAGTTAATTAAAACTGCGCCGGGTAGTTCATTGGTATCATCCGTATTCTTTATGCTGCTGCCGGAACAGGTTCTGGTTTACGGTGACTGTGCAATCAACCCAGATCCGACTGCTGAACAACTGTCTGAAATCGCTATTCAATCTGCGGATTCAGCTAAAGCATTTGGTATCGAACCGCGTGTAGCCATGATCTCCTACTCTACCGGCAACTCCGGCGCCGGTAGTGATGTTGAAAAAGTTCGTGAAGCAACTCGTTTGGCACAGGAAAAACGCCCGGACCTGATCATTGATGGCCCATTGCAATATGACGCCGCAATCATGGCAGATGTAGCGAAATCTAAAGCACCAAACTCACCGGTTGCCGGTCAAGCTACTGTGTTCATCTTCCCTGATCTGAACACTGGTAACACCACCTATAAAGCGGTACAACGTTCTGCGGATCTGGTTTCAATCGGACCAATGCTGCAAGGTATGCGTAAACCGGTTAACGACCTGTCCCGTGGCGCTTTGGTAGACGATATTGTTTACACCGTTGCACTGACTGCGATTCAATCAGCACAGGGGGAAGCGTAACCGCTTCTTATCCGTAGCAGATTAATCGCTGACAAAGGCTGAATCCTGTACTTCTCTGGATTTGGCCTTTTTATTTTCTTTTTATCCCCGTAAAGATTCTGGTTTTCTGATTTACCCGGCTGTTATTTTACTGGCGATACACTTGAAGAAGCCTGGCAAGATGCTAAAAGTGCTATTGAGATACATTTCGCAAAATGAATCAGAAATTTAATCGTGCCGCAGATATGCGGCACCTTACCTTTATAGTTATCTGCACAAATTTAAGATTGATAATGACATGATAATATAATAGATGTTAAATCCTATTTTCTTAACAATACATACGCCACTTGAGCTTGTATTTTATTAGTTGATAACCACTCGTTAAATATATTTCCTATTCCACGTTGCTTATATTCAGCATCACAGCTTTCCGATGTCCCTCTTCTACCTAACCCATACGATAATGTTCCAGCTTCCACTTTAGGGCGGCAATTATGTGCAGTTGTAAAATCACCATATAACCAACCGGCTCTTTTCGTTTTGAATTCAATAACAACACCTGGGTTATTATTGGTTAGATAACTTTGAGAGTAAGTGAATTTAGGCGCAATTCCACAAAAAACGTTTTCTTGAACACAAGAAATTTTTTCATTACTATTCCTATCAAATCCTTGATATTCATTTATCTGCATTCCTCGATACCAGTACATCGATTCTTCTATCTCATTATCACTATTTACAGTTTTATTACTCGTTAGTGTAAGTTTATTCGGTGTGTTGACTGAAACTCGAAGAACACAATTTTCATATAAAGACATGACCTTAGTCTTTGCCAATCCATTTGCAGTTATCGCATTTTTTACCTGATTTCTAATGTTCTCCGGATCTTGCATACAGGCCATACTGAAATTGCTAATAGTTAATAAAAATGGTGCAATAAAGAAAATCTTTTTATTCAAATTCATATTTCTCTCCTTACTTGATTTATAGTTTTAACACTAAATGGAACAAAAATTAATTTCGTTATCATCAAACTAATATATAATTTACGATATAAATAATAATTTAAATCACAATTCAGACACAAATAAGAAATCAACAACAATAGGGAATTACAATATAAATCATTTAATTCAATTAGTTATTATTTCCTTTCTTAAGTAAGAATAGATTATTAAATCAAAAAACACAAATCACAGAATCATTAAATTAGAAAAATATCTTACTTAAACACATAAAAATAAATATAGAAAAATTTCAACAATATATAAAATGAATAATTCATCAACATTCACATGTTATATATATAACATCATAACTACTGGTTTTTTATATCATAACAATCTAAATAACCTCACAAGATTGCAAATACATTCGACCATAAAATTTATAAAAAACCACATGATCATTTATAACTATTGTAAAATATTTTTCAATGAAAACTTTTCTACTACCTAACTACACGCAATGAACTACAAAAAACAATTTAATTGTGCCGCATATATGCGGCACCTCACCTTTATAGTTATCTGTGTATATTCAAGATTGATAATTGCATAGTTTCAGCACAGAGAAGCCTATTTTTTCTTTTTCTGTAATAATACATACGCGACCTGGGCTTGTACTTTATTCTTTGATAACCACCCATTAAATATATTTCCTATTCCGCGTTGCTTATATGCAGAATTACAACTTGCCGATGTTCCTGTTACACCAAGCCCGTATGTTCCTCCACCTTCAGCTTTAGTCTTACATCCATTTTTAGTTGTAAAGTCATTATATAACCAACCAGCCTTTTCCGTCTTAAATTCAATAACAACACCTGGTTTTTTATTCGTTAGATAACTTTGTGAGTAAGTGAATTGAGGCGCAATTCCACAGAAACTGTTTTCTTGAACGCAAGAAATTTTCTCGTTCCTATTTTTATCAAATGTTTGATATTCCTTTATCTCCATTCCTCGATACCAGTACATCGATTTTTCTGCCTCATTATCACTATTTGAGGTTTTACTACTCTTTAGCGTAAGTTTATTTGGTGTGTTGTCTTTAACTCTAAGAACACAATTTGTGTATAAAGACATTACTTTGGTTTTTGCCAATCCATTTGCAGTTATTGCATCTTTTACCTGATTTCTAATGTTTTCCGGATCTTTCATACATGCCATACTGAAACTGCTAATAGCTAATAAAAGTGGGGAAATAAGGAAAACTTTTTTATTCAAACTCATATTTCTCTCCTTGCTTTATTTATAGTTTTGGTACCTAATTAGATTAAAATAGATTTCATCATTATATATTAATTAAAGAATGCCATTACAGATAACATAATAAATTAGCCGTTGCATTAATCCTTATTGTTATTATCTGCCTTGAATAAGGTAGATTATTTAACTATAAAAAACAAAAACAAATTCCAATATAATTAAATTAAAAAATATGCCATTAGAATATCTACAAAAAATATAGTAACGATATATAAGAAAAAAAACCAATAGTGATATGAAAATATTTCTTTTGAAAAACATTTCTCAATGAAAATTTTCTTTGTTATCTAATAGAGTTCTTTATGCAATTTGCATTTATTCTTTAACATTCTATCGAGTGCTATTAGTTATCCCCCCAACAAGGGCGATAAACTTTAACCAAGAAAAAGCACCAAAGCTATAAGACATTCGGTGCTAAAAGAGAGTTTAAAGCTAATAATGACATGATTATATAATAGATATTAAGGATTAGTTCAGTATAGGTATTTGTATATAAGAAATTGTAGCCTCTATTTTAACTGGCTTTTCTAATAGCCAGTTATTAAACTCATCCCCGACCTTATAACCTTTAGGCTCACAATTCGATTCATCTTCTTTCAATGCGCCCATTCCACCCAGTCTATATGATTCTCCTCTTGATTCAACATAAATTTCGCAGTTATGTTTAGTTGTAAATTCATTATATAGCCAACCAGGTTTTACGGTACTAAACTCTATAACCAATTTTTTATCTTCTCTCATCGGATAACTCTTCGCGTAAGTATACTCAGGAGAAATTCCACAAAAGCGATTCGGCACATTAACACAAGGAATACTCTTAAACTTATTACTATCAAATAACTTAAATTCTTCTATTCCCATTCCTCGATACCAGTACATCTCTATCTCTGCACGTTCATTCCTATTTTGGGATTTATGATTAGTTAATATAATTCTATTTCCAGTATTCACCGCATCCAATTCGCACTTTTTATACATAGACATCACTTTAGTTTCTTGTAGTCCATAGCTTTTTATTATATTTTCTACCGTTGGATCAATATTACATGCCACACTAAAATGGCTCATAGCTAATAAAGTAAAAATCAGAAAGACTTTTTATTCAAGCTCATATTTCTCTCCTTGCTTTATTGATAGTATTGATAGTATTGATACCAAGAAAAACAAAGATATATTTCATAACTGTTATTAACAAATTCATCTATAATCTTTGTCGACATATAATGACTTAACGTGCAATGCTACTATAAATAAAGAATCAATAACAAAATAACTTCGCAATATAAATTATATCATTTAATTAGTCTCTCTTATTATTAGCTATCTTAAATAAAGATAGATTGTTAAATCAAAAAACACAAGCGCCAAAATAATCAAATTAAAAATAAAACAAAAACACAAAAAAGACAATTTCAATAACATATAAAATAGATAATTTTTTAGTTGTTACCATATCACATAAATAAAACAATTACCTATTTATTATTCCTAAATAACATATTGGACATCACCCAATTGCAATGATAATTATTCACATAATTCAAAAAATAAAGTATTTATTTATACCTATTGGAAAACATCTAGCAATGGTAATTTTTTATTACCATATGGTAATATTCTTTTTGTAGACTATATTCTTATCATATCCAATAAAATATTAACAAATCCATTTTATTTCCAATAACGTTGATCATTTTATTTAAATACATTACCAATAAAAAGCACCGAAGTTATAAACATTCGGTGCAATATATTTCAACAAAAACTATTTATACCTTATAGATTTCAAGATGCATCGCGACGGCAAGGGAGCGAATCCCCGGGAGCATAGAGAACTATGTGACCGGGGTGAGTGAGTGCCGCCAACAAAGAGGCAACTTGAAAGATGACAGGTATATAGTTGAAATCTATTTTGCTAACAATACATAAGAAATTATGACATCTATTTTAGCTGGCTTTTCTGATAACCACCTATTAAATACATTTCCTATTCCTACTCTCTGGTATTCTGAATCACAACTTGCCGATGTTCCTGTTACACCAAGCCCATATGTTCCTCCCCCTTCAGCTTTATACTCACACTTATGTTTAATTTTAAAATCATTATATAACCAACTGGGTTCTATTGTACTAAACTCAACAACAACGCCAGGATTGCTATTTGTCAGATAACCTTGCGAATAAGTATATTCGGGAGCAATTCCACAAAAACTTTTGCCTTTAACACAAGGAAGACTTTTATACTTATTCTGGTGAAATGCTTTATATTCCTTTATTCCCATCCCTCTATACCAATACATCGCTTTTTTTGCTTCAGCATCACGATTTGCCGCTTTATTATTTACTAATGTCACTTTATTTGGTGTATCTGCTGAGACTGAAAGTGTGCAATTTTTATACATAGACATCACTTTGGTCTTTTCCAGCCCATTTTTAGTGATTATTTTTTCTATCTTTGGATCTGTCTTACATGCCATGCTAAAACTACTCACTGCGAGCAAAAAAGGGGAAATCAGGAAAACTTTTTTATTTAAAATCATACTTATCTCCTTGCTTTATTCAATTAAGAAATTTAACGTTCAATAGAATAAAAATAAATTTCATTGCTGTTATTAATATAATTATTTTAAAACATATCATTACGGATGACCGATAATAAATTAATCAATTAAATCACTCTCTCTTGCTACCACCTGACCTAGATAACGATATGTTATTAAATCATAAAAAACAAAAACAAATTCCAATATGATTAAAACAAAAAATATTTAATTTATATATCAAGACAACATGGCAATAATAAAATGATTATATAACCATTTATACTACAATGGTCAAAAACATATTATAATCGCAATAAAAACACCATACTGATAATAAAACAAAATAATTACTTAGATTAATTCCAAAAATCTAAAATATAATTAAAGAAAATACACATTTCCATAACATTAAAAATATATTTTTGAACAATCGCTACATTTACTTTAAATTAATTTAAATTCAGTTTCGCATAGTCAGTACAACATAATTACTCTACGAGTAAACGGGTTTATCATTCATTGAATTTTTAGTAAGCGGTCAAGCCAGGCATCCAACCCGAGACAGGAAAGTTGAATGCACTTCGGTAGGTTAACATCATTATTCACACGCAAATAGGTAGGATACCTCCTTGCCCAATGGGCAGGAGGTAAAGGATATCACGGACGATAACCGACAAAGGCCACGCGTGACAACCTGCGTTCGATTGAGACTAACCGAGTGGTGGACAAGAAGTTCTGCATACGTTCGAACGTCTCTTCACCCTCTATTGCGATAAACTGCTCCTTGCGCTTCTCACGCCCGGCACTCCAGCGTTCGCTGAGTTCCACAACGCTTTGTGTCAGGTCCACCTGCATTTCGAGGCAAAGGCCCGCCTCATTGATCAGGCGCTCGTTCAATCCGACTGGGCTATAAAGGAAATAACCTGGCATGCCACGTATCACTATCTCTTCTTTACTGAGCATGCCCGTTACCAAGGTAGGATCAGTATATAAAAACCGTCCGCCGGGCTTCAGTAGCCGACACCACTCACGCAGCAAAGCCAGCCGATCGGGAATATGAATTACCGAGTCGATGCACCATAGCGCGTCAAAGGTGCCGTCGGGAAATGGCAGAGGCTGACGAACATCACTGTCGACGAAGTTGCTTCTATCCTCCAGTCCGAAATCTACCGCAAGTTGCCGGGCGGTAAGGAGACCATGAGGATTAATGTCAATCCCCGTCACGCTACAGCCGCTGGTCCTTGCCAAAAACAGAGCCGGCCCTCCAGACCCACTGCATACATCCAGCACATGAGAGCGGTCAGATAATTGAAGCCATTGGGAGAACTTTCTAAACTCATCAGCAGAGGACCAGTTGTTTTGCCCCAGGTCTTCGCCATAAGTCTCTTTGCGTACCTCGGATACCGCTTCCGCAGAGAAACTACCAAAAGCCCGTTCGTAAAAACCAGTGCCAGAGCTTGAGGAGGAAGTTTGCATAGTCATAGATAATGCTCCTAGCGAATAGAATTTAATCGGAAGACAAGGTGTTCAATTGCGGTATCCAGTATCGCATTATCGAGATCCGGATCAAAACAGAACCGAACCGACGCATTGGCCTGAGCCGAGCTTAAGCCAATACCTGTGAGCACATGCGAAGGCTGTAGTTCCGCGGAGTTGCAGGCTGAACCTGACGATATAGCCACCTGATGCAACCCGGATATCAACGCCTCCGAAGCGATACCTTTGAACTGAACGTTCACGACATATGGGGAACTGCAAGAGAGATCGGTATTCAACACTGCGTTCGGCACTCTTTGATGCAGACGAGTGATGAAATAGTCTCTCAATGCGGTGACTTTTGCCTGGCGTTGCATGAGGGTCGACTGAACCATCTGGCACGCAAGGCCAAACCCTACAATCAACGGCGTCGGCAAGGTGCCGCTACGCAAATGATTCTGACCGCCGCCATAGATAAAGGTCCTCAAACGTGCGGCAATACGCGCATCGACAAAGAGTGCTCCGACTCCTTTCGGCCCCCGCATTTTGTGGGCGGAAAATGAAAGCATATCAATTCCCTTTTCCTTGACATTCATAGGAATTTTGCCGACAGACTGGACAGCATCCACATGTAGCCAAGCGCCTGACCGACGCGTGATTGCGGCGATTTCATCCACCGGCTGAACGGTGCCTAGCTCAGAATTCACATGAGTGACGCTGACGATACGGGTGTCGGCGGTCAGTCTAGTCATGACATCTTCCGGTTTTACCCGACCATTGGCGGCAACCGGCAGATACTCGACAGCAAGCCCCCGACGAGCCAACTCTTTGCCGACGAGCAACACAGATTTGTGGTCGATGGGGCAAAGCAGCGCTCCCGCAGGAGCGCATTCGTTGTGGGCAAAACTCGAAAAAAGAGCGATGTTGTTGGCTTCTGTAGCGCCCGATGTGAAGACGATCTCTTCCGGGCGGGCGCCGATGAGAGACGCAACTTGTTGGGTGGCGTTCTCAATCGCATGCCGGGCACGACGCCCCATCACATGAGCGGAAGAAGCATTGCCGAATTCATGCTCCATATAGAATCGCATGATGTCGACGACCTCTGGAAAGCATGGTGTCGTGGCGCAATGATCCAGATAGATTGTGCCAGTCGGGTTTTCATTGACATTCATAGCGACTCCCTATCAGGAAGTGAAGACGGCAACGTTAACGAGTTTCGAGTAGATCTCTTGCTGCTGCATCTCTCCGCTTCCACCGGGATCTGCAACAATCACCTTCATACCCGAAAGCCCATACAGAGAGAGCGCGGTGCTTACCCCTGTTTTGACCGGTTGGAAACATTCGCCGGGGGCAAAAATCACCAGAAGGCGATGTTGCGCGTTGTAGACCTCAGAGATCATCTCCGTGATCTCTCCCGCACATCCGGTAACACCACAGGTAATGAGAGGACGATAGTCGCCGTTTTCGTCCACAAGAGAAATTTCGGTTCCAGCATCAGGGCCATTGTCGAGAACCCGACGATTTAATAGCCCCGCTTTGACCAACTTATCGGCGCTTTTCTGGAACCGATATTTCAGCCAAGTCTCCGGGTAGGCAATAGGGTGCTTGCGGCTTGCAAGTATGTTTTGTTCAGAGAATCGCCCGCTGCGCTCCAAGACAGATTGGTATGAGGCCGGAAGCGCGGAGAATTGCTCGTAGAAGACACGTCTTAATTCGGATGCAGGCCCATTATCGCGCGAAACATATTGCCAATCGTTGATAAGCAATAGAAATTTAATCGCTTCGAATTGGGGATCAAGCTGCTCTGCGATTCGAACACCAAGTTCCCAAGTATATCCTGGAAAGATTCCTACACGTCGTTCAATTTTTTCTCGCATGGGCGAACTATTTTCTTCGATAACCCCCGGTACGAGGCATCCCCGTTCTTCGTCAAGGAAGAGCATGAAATGCCCTGCCATAATGACGAGATCCGGATGTGGAGTATTAGTTACTTCGGCGAGAATAAGGTCGAGTAGCTCAGCCTCGGATTGAACCAAACGGTGGCTGTTTGAGATGTTAATTTGCTGCATATGTGCCTATATTTATATTATTGATTTTATTAGAAACTTAAAGGCTGTATTATAGTTATGGAAACCGTATAACCCATTTTAATTTTCCTGGTGGATTGCTGAATTTCACTCACTATGAACATCCTCCCACACAACAATTATCAATTATCGACTGATAATAGATAATATATTTACATACAATCTATCATACAACAATTAATAATATTAATTATTAAATCCACACCCTGTACTATTTAATATACACTAACAGCCAGGATTAATGTTGTATATCCTTGCCTCGGAGAGACCAAAGGCATTAACTAAAACGGTCAACGATTCAAAATAAATTAAAAAATTTGACGAAAAACAAAATAAAGCATCAATAAATTTAATTTAAAATTTAATAAAAGCACCGAGATCATGAATATCCAATGCTAGATTCGACTAATAATACAGGTAGCATGGAAGCCTATTTGGCATTGAAGGGACTAAACACTTAGCAGGTGAAAACTAATGGACTTAACAAATTCTCAATTGGAAGTAGGTCAAAAGAAATAACGCAACTCTGACTAAAATATCTGCAAAGGCAAACCCCCGCCCGCCAAACGATTTGATTATCACCTGAGGTAATTGTTTGGTATTCGTTGAATATCATGCAATCAAATGAGCCGTTTCGGCTAATATGAGATCACCATTGAAGCCATTTTTCTAGCTGCTTCAATTCATTATTTCTCAATTAGCTGACTACGAACGAAAACTCTCTTTTGATATCTGATAACGTTGTTCTTCCTGTACCTCATTTCTCTTTTTTACGCGCCATAAAATACTTAACAAAATAAACCATAAAGGCGTGACACAAAGTGCAACCAGTGTATCCGGGTCAAAAACCATTACCACTATGGTAAAGATGAAAAAGGTCAGGGTTATCCAAGTCATTAACATCCCCAAAGGCATCTTAAAGATTGAACGTTTATGTACATCAGGGCAATTCTTACGATAAACCAAATAGGCAATCAAAATCACACACCAGCTATAAATCACCATAATCGAAGCAACGGTGGATACAATAGTAAACAACTGCATGACATTCGGTATGATAAATAAAAGCGACGTACCAATCACCATACAGAAACAAGAAAACATCAGGCTATGTACAGGAATTGCGGTATTACGGGAAAGAATTTTAAATTTCCGGTGGGCATTCTTTTCTGTTGATAAGCCATAAAGCATACGTGTACAGGCATATAATCCACTATTCGCAGAGGACATTGCCGACGTTAACACAACAAAATTAACCACTGCGGCAGCGGCAGGCAGACCAGCCAAGGCAAATAGCGTCACAAAAGGGCTAACTTCCGCTGAAATTCGCCCCCAAGAAGTGACAGCAATGATGCTTAACATGGAGAAAATATAGAAAATAATAATTCTTATCGGGATATTATTAATGGCTTTCGGCAATATCTTTTCCGGATCTTTGGTTTCTGCCGTCATCGTGCCAACTAGCTCAACACCGGTAAAAGAAAAAATCGCTATTTGGAAACCAGCAAAAAAACCAAAAATACCATTTGGCAGAAATACCGATGGATCAGTCAAATTATTCACCGAGGCGATCATACCATCCGGTGATTGCCAACCTACCATCACCATACCAACACCAATAATAATCAGCGCTAAAATCGCAATGACTTTAATCATGGCGAACCAGAATTCAGCTTCGCCAAATAAGCGGACAGAAAGAAGATTACAAGTACCCAGTAAACCTAGCGTTATAAATGCGGGCACCCAAAGAGAAACGCCGGGAAACCAATATTGAATGTAGCCGCCGCATACAACAACATCAGCAATACAAGAGACAACCCAACTCATCCAGTAAGTCCAGCCGAGAAAAAAACTGGCTTTGGTGCCTAAATAATCGGAAACGAAATCAGCAAAAGAGCGATAATTCAATTTAGTCAGGAGTAATTCTCCCATTGCCCGCATTACCATATAGACAAAAAAACCAACAATCGCATAGGTAATAATGATC
Source organism: Photorhabdus akhurstii (assembly GCF_018448925.1). Taxonomy (GTDB): domain Bacteria; phylum Pseudomonadota; class Gammaproteobacteria; order Enterobacterales; family Enterobacteriaceae; genus Photorhabdus; species Photorhabdus akhurstii. The sequence continues at coordinate 71,214 of NZ_RCWE01000019.1, forward strand.
GATGTACCCGATACGGCAATGGTTTTTCCTGATCCCATAAATAAACCTGTGCCAATAGCACCACCAATAGAAATCAATTGAATATGACGCGCACTCAGCCCTCTATGAAGCGTTTGTGTATCAGCAAATTTCTCTGCCGAAAGGTTTTGTTGAGTTTTATTGTTTTTTATCATGATAATACCCGTCCGTCATTAAAGAAGCAGTTGACTGCCAAATCTTCCCAAATAAGAAGTTACCACGGCTTCAGGAAGAAATTAGAGTAATATCTTATTTAATTATTTTTTCATTTAATGCAAGTAACAGTCCCGCCCTTAATCCATTAGCTACCTCAGCATTAGGAAATAAAATAAATTTCGCCGGAAATTTAATTTTCCAATGACGATCATGTTGGCTGGCGATTTCAAATCCTTCTGGCAATTCAGTAAAGTTCAAGGTATCTGCGGGTATATGAAGCTGAAAACTATTATCACTCTTAATAATAGAGTCAATTACCTGATAATGTTTCAACTCAGATTTAATACGTGCTGTTATTGGTAATAAAGAAATTAAATTATAAAGGGCATCGGTAATTTTTTGAAATCTGGTTAAATCATTTTCCCCAAAAGGCATTGCTTTACCCATCTCCATCGTACAACTATCCGCCCCAAACTTTTCACTCAGAAAATGGCTGAAAGTCCCGGCTTTCTCACGATGGTAAACCAGCGCATCAATATCGCTGTCATGCAACCATTGCATAAATTCAGCGGAAAAGGGACGGCTCTTGACAGGCAACAAGGCAAATTGTTCATGGTGAGAAGCGCGGATAGCGGTATGCAGATCAATATGCCAGCGAATATTTGTCGACGACACCGAAGGTTCAGCAAAAAAACGACTCACGACATCTTCAAGTTCAGCCGCACGCGATCGCTCATCTCCCTGCGGGAAATCCAGATAACGGCCACTAAACATGCGATTCAAATCATGCTGTAAATAACGTCGATTCGCCCGTATCGCAGGCAAATTACCGAAGATGATCAACAATTTATTTTTTAGTGTTAACGTACCATCCGCCAACTGCGCGAGTAACTGAATCAATATTTCAATGGGCGCGGTTTCATTACCGTGAATGCCGGCAGAAATCACCAGAGACCGATTTTCTCCCTCATGGGGAATCAGTTGCAATACCCCTTCTGACAACCAATGTGCGCTCATTGTTTCTGGAAATGTCAGGTGGTCGGCAAGTTTTTTTTCAAGCAATAATGTTAACAGATCCATATCTGCTCCAATTTAGCGCTGAAATTCATAGATCGACCCTAAATTCAGGATCTGCGTTAGCTCATCCAGAGCAGTATAAACTTCACGAAGTAACTGAGGATCAACCAAATCACCGGCACATAATTCGTCACGATAATGGCGCATTATCCATTCGGTCAAGCGATTGTAGAGCGGCGTATTCAACAATGTTGCAGGATTAACAGCACGAAATTCAGCATCGTTGAGTACCACCCTCAGACGCAAACAAGCCGGTCCGCCGCCATTGCGCATGCTTTCCCGCAGATCAAAAACACAAACTTCATTAATCGGTGAAGAGGATTGCGCAATCAGCGACTGTAAATAGCTCCAAACGACAGCATTTTGACGGCACTCTTCAGGAACAACGATCATCATCTTTCCGTCAGTTTTGCTCAACAATTGACTATTAAAAAGATAGGAATTAACGGCCTCTTTAATGCTTACTTGCTCAGACGGCACCTCAATTGAGACAAAATCCTGTCCCAACACCGCCAGTTTCTGCTTAATTTCGGCCAGTGCCTGAGATTGATGAAGATAAGCATGTTGATGATGAAAAAGGACATTTCGGTTGCTGACCGCAATCACATCGTTGTGGAAAACACCACTGTCAATGGCGACCGGGTTTTGCTGGACAAAAACGGTTTGCGCCGGATTAAGTTGATGCAGTCGGGCAATCGCTTCACTGGCTTCCAATGTTTGCCGCGCCGGATAATGTTTGGGTACCGGGCCGCCGCGAAACACACTACGGCCATAAACAAACACCTGTACGCCGGGAGTATCATAATCACCGCCAAGGCGATTATGGTTTGCCGCCCCTTCATCACCAAAATCTTCATGTTGTGGAAGCGCCTGATGGTGGACAAAATAGTTTTGGTCAGCAAACGTGGCTTTTAACGCGGCGGCTGTCGTTTCCACTTCCAGCGAACGGTGCAATTTGTTATTTAAATTTGCCACCGTGAAATGAACTCGCTGATCAACACTATCCGCCGAAGGCGACACGGTTGCCGCATTTGCCGTCCACATTGATGAAGCAGAACTCAGTTTTGATAATAACACCGGAGAATATTTGGCCGCTTTATGAAGTATCTGCTCATCACTGCCGACAAAACCTAAATTACGTAAGGCAGGGATATTAGGGCGTTGTTGCGGAGGAAGCACTCCCTGAATAAACCCCGCATCAGCCAGCGCTTTCATTTTCATCACACCTTGCAACGCGGCTTTACGCGGATTAGATACGCTATCCTTATTATTAATCGAAGCCTTATTACCCACAGAAAGCCCCGCATAATGATGGGTCAGGCCGACCAACCCATCAAAATTCGCTTCAAAACCAGCCATAAATCCCTCTGAAAAAATTGTATAAATTGAAACCTATTCCGTTAAACGGTTAATCAGGGAAGCAGATCCCCGGCGCAAGCGTCTCAGGAAAAGTAAGTTCGTCGGCAACCAGAGATGCCATCGGCCAGGCACAATAATCGGCAGCATAATAAGCACTAGGTCGGTAGTTTCCTGACGCGCCAATGCCGCCGAAAGGCGCTTTACTGGAAGCCCCGGTTAACGGCTTATTCCAGTTCACAATGCCCGCTCTGGCATCTTCTGACAGGCGCTGGAACAAAGCAGCATCCGGCGAAATTAAACCGACCGCCAGCCCAAATCGGGTGTTGTTAGCGATTGCCAACGCTTCATCAAATGTGTCATAACGCATAAGCATGAGCAGCGGCCCGAAATACTCTTCATCAGGAACATCAGCGATTTGGCTAACGTCAATAATTCCTGGAGTCAGAAACGTTGATTGCGGCTGACATTGCTCCAGCGAGACCAAAGAGATCCCCCCCAGTTTTTGCAACCGATCTTGAGCTTCCAATAGATTTTGCACAGCCTGTAGAGAAATGACTCCACCGATGAACGGCTGAGATTGGGCATCCCAATGGGATGGCACGATCCGTTCTGTCACCTCCACCAGACGCTTAATCACCGCATCTCCGTGCACGCCATTTTTCACCAACAATCTGCGGGCGCAAGTGCAACGTTGACCGGCGGAGATAAATGCTGATTGCACAATGGTGTAAACCGCGGCATCAATATCGTCGCAACCATCGACGATCAATGCATTATTTCCCCCCATTTCAAGCGCCAACATCTTCTCCGGCTGACCGCCAAGCACGCGGTGAAAGTGAAAGCCGGTGTTGGCGCTCCCCGTGAACAGCACGCCATCAATCTGCTTATCCTCCAGCAATGCAGTCCCGGTACTGCGCGCTCCCTGAACCAGATTGAGCACACCGGCGGGCAAACCCGCTTTTTCCCATAGTTTCACCGTCTCTTCCGCGGTCATCGGCGTCAATTCACTCGGTTTAAACACCAGCGTATTACCCGCAATAAGCGCAGGAATAATATGACCATTAGGCAAATGCCCGGGAAAGTTATACGGACCAAAAACCGCCATCACACCGTGAGGACGGTGACGCAGTAAGGCACGGCCGTCTGGCATAATCGTTTCTGATTCACCGGTACGCTGTTCCCACGCTTCGATAGAAATCGCCGCTTTACCTATCATGGATTGTATTTCAGTCCGCGTTTCCCATAACGGTTTACTGGTTTCCTGACTGATAACACGAGCAAGCGTCTCTTTCTCCTCATTCAGTAAAGCCGCAAACGTCTGAACGACTTTAATCCGCTCACTGGCGGGCAAATGCGACCAGACATAAAACGCCTCGCGGGCAGCATGACAAGCGGCTCTGACCTGAGAAGCATCAGCGCTGTTAGCTTGCCACAGAATCTGTTGATCTATTGGGGAAAATTTAGTTATTGACTCACCCAGCCCCTCAATCCATCTTCCCCCAATGTAATGTGCTTTATAATTCATGTTTAATTTTCCTTTGGAAAGAGACTAACCAGTCGAACCTGCTCCCCATCGCTTACTTGAAGCGCATCCATCTCAGCGGTTGTTAAAAACAGTTCATTACTGTCACACGCCACATTTAATAAAAGCGCTCGGAATTCACTAAACTGCTGATTGGCAACGATGCAAGAAACACCATCATCTCTGGTCACTGATGCTGCTTTACTAACAGGAACGAGGCGGCTCTCTTTTACCGCACGTATCCGGTCAATCTCAGCCTGTAATAAAGCGCCGCCATCAAAAATATCGATATGGCCTTGATAGGCAAGACCTTCTTTTTCAAGAATGGCCCGCGCAGGTACAGTTTTTTCATGGACCTGCCCAATCACCTTCTGAGCCTCAGCCGATAATAAGGAGATATAAATAGGGTGAAGGGGCATGAGCTCCGCAATAAAGGTTTTCGATCCAATACCGGTTAAGTAATCTGCCTGAGAAAAAGGAATACCAAAAAAATGTTGTCCCAATGAATTCCAGAAAGGGGAATTTCCTTGCTCATCTGCAACTCCCCGCATTTCAGCGAATATAATTTTAGAAAAAATATCCCTAAATGCGGCGATAAAAAGAAAACGAGCTTTGGAGAGAAATGTTCCATTTTTCCCCTTCTGATATTCTGGATCGAGAAACAAGGTACATAATTCACTGTTACCGGTCTGATCTTGCTCCAAAGTTAACGCTTCAATAGATTTATAAATCCCCAATTCACGTGATGAGCGAACGGTTTTTTGTACCCGAAAGTTATAAAACGGCTCTTCCAGCCCAACCGCCACTTCGATGGCACTGACACCCGCCACCCGATTCACACTGGTATCTTCCAGCACAAAAAGGAATCCCTGTTGAGCCCTGGACAGTTTTCCATCAAAAGTATCAACACTACGCGCAATACGTGCGCGTAGCTGCTCCAGGTTATTGGGAAAAGATGTCAAACCTATACCAGCGCGTTGAGATAAAGACTGAACCCCATTTAAGTCACTATGCCGGACAGCTCGGAAAAGCATCATAACGTCACCTTCAACTTACTATTAACCTTACTATTAACCGACAAACCGCATGATGGCGCTTTCAAGACGAGCCAGACCTTCATCGATATCAGCAAAGTCGATATTTAATGCCGGCGCAAAGCGCAATACATCTGGACCCGCGATTAAGGCCATTAACCCCTCCTCTGCGGCCAAATTAGTTAATTGCTTCGCCTTACCCTGCCAAGCCTTATCCAATTCAGCGCCTAAAAGCAGCCCCTTACCGCGCAAACAACTGAATATTCGGCAACGCTGATTCAGTTTCGACAATTTATCCATGAAGTAATCATGACGTTGCAAAACGCCGGTGAGCAGTTCCGGCTGATTAACAATGGAAAGCACCTTATTGGCAACTGCTGCCGCCAAAGGATTACCACCAAACGTAGTACCATGCGTTCCTGGTTGAAAAACCGCTGCAATATGTTGTTTTGTTAACATGGCGCCGATAGGAAAGCCGCCGCCGAGACCTTTAGCACTGGTAAGAATATCAGGCTCAATACCATATTCCTGATAAGCATAAAGATACCCTGTACGACCTACCCCAGTTTGAACTTCATCAAAAATAAGCAACGCTTGAAAACGATCACACAAAGTACGTAATTCCTGCAAGAACGCAGGATCTGCGGGAATAACACCGGCCTCACCGATAATAGGTTCGACAATAACCGCACAGGTATTTTCAGAAATGTGTTCTTTAATTGCCGATAAATCATTATAAGGAAGATGGGTAATTCCTTGCGGAAGAGGAGCATAATCTTGTGAATATTTTGGCTGCCCTCCTACTGTAACGGTAAATAATGTTCTCCCATGAAAAGAGTCTTTAAACGAAATAATTTCACTTTTATTTTTTCCATATTTATCAGAGGCATATTTTCTGGCTAACTTTAATGCTGCCTCGTTAGCTTCCGCTCCTGAATTACAGAAAAATGCTTTATCAGCAAAAGTACCTTCCACGAGTTTTTTTGCTAATTTTAGGACAGGTTCATTGGTGTAACCATTACCTATATGCCATATTTTCTCAATCTGAGAAATTAACTCATCCTTTAATTCAGGATGTGCATGCCCTAATGAATTAACGGCAATTCCACCTGCAAAATCGATATATTCCTTACCATCCTGATCCCATACTTTCGAACCTTTGGCCCGAACAGGTATGAACCTGGCAGGAGAGAAACAAGGAACCATATAGTGATCAAACCAACTTCTCTGAATATTTTCTAACATAGATCATTTCCCCTTAAAATAGAGAGTACACGGACGAAAGAAAGTAATATACCCCGCATCATTTTTCATCTCATACTTACACAACTTATTAATGTATGCCGAGGAAAAGGTTTACCAAACTGAAACCTAAAAATCCTTAAAAATAATAGAATTACAGGATCTTTTTAATATTATTCTTATTAATCCCATGACTATTCCCAAAAATAGCTGCACAGCCACTAGACAGATACTGTTGCCCGCCTTTAACAAAGTCAACACAAGTTATACACAAAAAAAACACTTTTTGATCTCGTTCAAAATTCCAAAAAGTATTTTTATGCACAATTTATGCACTTTTGGTGAATAAAAAGCGAATAAAAAGTGAATAAATGAAATCTGCTACATATAGATGAAAAGAATAAATAAATAATTATTCATTAATAACGCTAGAAATTTATTTACTTAAATGCAAAATAAAATTTGACGTAATTTAACTTTTAAAAACCAGAGTAAACCGATAACCCAAAACAACAAAAGAAGTGAACAATCTGACAATAATTTAATGTAGAATTAACTATCCAGTTAAGAAAATTGACTATATCTAAATGCTCTTAAATTTCAGACAACAACAATACTCCTGCCCATTAAGATTATTTTTCACAAATTGACTTTATTGTACCTTACCTCAATGATTTACTTAGATTAGAGAAACAGGTAAAGTCTTTTCAAGTGAAAACTATTCAATAGCGATTATCACTTTCCTCAATCTTGCTTTTACATAGGAAAAACTCGGGAACACCATTTATCCCAAATCGTCACACTAATGCCAAACAATTCATTATATTTTAATATATTAGAATTATAAAACATTTACATCACAACTGATTACCAACTCCCTATTCAGAGTTTAAACTAATTACTTTACTGACTTGATAAAGAATTGATATACGGTACTGCTTTACGATTGAAACAACAGATATAATCTTTATCATCAATTTATCACTCTAAATAAGAAACCTCTTTTAATTTCCTGAAATTTTCATTGAAAAACACATAACTGCATTATTAAAAGTGGAATCATCATGTGAACTTATTATATATAAATGTTAAATCACGTTACATTTTATTTTATTCATACTAATATCAAACCTATATTATTGAAAACCATTAAATATTTTTAAATACAAACTAAAACTTTACATTTAATTATAAAAAATTTTATTTTGGCAAACACCAGTAAAATTAGCCATCTATTCTAAACAATAGATACAATATTAATCCAGAATACGACTTATTCAATATTTACAAAATCATTCAACACATCAAATTATACAAAACATAAGATTAAGTTGAAAAACAATTTATTAGGAATTATTTTAATAAGATTAAGATAATATCGTTAATGTAAATAGAAAAAAGGGCCAATACAAGCTAGAACTAATTTGATCACTTATTAAAAATGCTGAATTGCCTGAATCGATTGAGGATATGCCACAGGCAGTCAAGGATAGTATGAACTTATTTCGCATCATTTACAGGAGTAGAATATATGACTTTAAATTTTAACGGTAAGGTGGCAATCGTTACCGGCGGAGCTATGGGTATTGGTGCGGCAATCTGCCGCAGACTGGCTGCAAACGGCGCAAAAGTTGTCGTGGCCGATCTTGACGGCAACGCAGCTCAAGCTCTTGCCAATGACCTTGATAAGGCTATCGCCATTCAGCTCGACGTCTCCCAAGCATCTGCGGTAGAGCGCTTAGTGGCTCAAACGGTAGAGACCTTTGGGGCACTACACTTGGCAGTCAACAACGCCGGGATAGTCGGCTCGTTTCATCGGACCGTAGATTATCCGTTGGATGATTGGCATCAGGTCATCAATGTCAACATGCACGGTGTGCTGTACTCAATGAAGTACGAGCTCCCCGCGATGCTGGCTTCCGGCGGTGGTGCGATTGTTAACATGGCCTCGGCCGCAAGTAGTGTTGGTCTCGCCAACTCGATTGCATACGTAGCAGCCAAGCATGCGTTGCTAGGTATGACAAAGACCGCCGCGCTGGAATACGCTACACAAGGGATTCGGATCAACGCCGTCGGCCCTGGTTACATCGACACGCCGTTGATGTCCAAGATCGACACCAATGTAGTCCAAGAAGCGATCAAGCTTCAGCCTATTGGCCGCCTCGGAACACCAGATGAAGTCGCTGCACTAGTTTGCTTCCTATTATCTCAGGATGCGTCTTTTATCACCGGTAGTTTCCACCCCATTGATGGTGGATATACCGCGCAGTAACTTTCTTAATATCTTAGGTTTTAACGGAGCATCATCATTCAGCTCTGAGCCATATTAAAACCGGGCAAAGCAGACAGTAGCCTCCTCTAGGCGCAATACGGCTGATATGCTCCACATTGTTGATGCCTGTTATAAAAAGGGTATTCAGGCCGCTGACGAACCTCGCTATTTTAAACGCGATTTATCAGCGGCCTGGAACTAAAGGCGCCTTTAGTTTGTTATTATCTTATTTCAAGTTGTGAGTGAAAAATGATGTAATCTTGTCAAATGGAATGAATTTCGTCCGATCATATAAGTCCACATGCAATGCGTCGGAAACAATGTAAAGTTCCTTAGGCTCAGCCGCCAATTTGTAAGCATCCTCGCTGAAGTAACGAGAATTAGCTTTCTCACCCGCAATGAACAGAATCGGACGGGGCGAGATTGCCTCTATTTGAGAGAACGGAAAGAAATTCATTAATGCCGGGTTGCTGGTCAGAGACATTGCTGTTGTTGAACGAGGATGGTGTCCCCTCGGCGTCCGGTAGTAATCATAGAACTCGCGAGCTACAGCGGGTGACTCGGCGGTAATTTCTTCCGGAGTCCCGATAACATAGCGTTTCTGCCCACCTTCAAATTCGACGTAGCGTTGCTGGGCAATGTCTTCAAGTGCTTTGATCCTATCCTCTTTGGTCATTGTGTCCCCCAATCCCTGACGGCGATCCCGGCCCATATCATACATACTGATAGTCACTATGGCCTTCATCCGAGGATCGACAGCCGCAGCACTGAGTGCAAACCCTCCGCTCCCGCAGATACCAATGACACCAATGCGATTTCTGTCAACAAATGAGCGGGTGCCAATAAAGTCAACAGCAGCACTGAAATCTTCCACAAAAGCTTCTGGGGAGGCAATCGAACGAGGTTCACCGCCGCTCTCGCCGTTATAGGATGCATCCCAAGCCAGAGTGACAAAACCACGCTCTGCCATTGTCTGGGCGTATAAACCCGAACTCTGCTCTTTGACGCCCCCAAAAGGATGACCAACAATAATAGCTGGGTGCTTTTTCGACATATCCAAGTTTCTTGGAATATACATATCGGCAACCAGATTAATTCCCAGACGGTTATAGAACGACACCTTCTGGTGAATTACCTTGTCACTTTGCGCAAATGTTTTATCCCAAGCCAGCGTATCCGCGGCAGATGCTACTGCCGATGTTGATAACATCGTACTCAAAGCTATTGCTGAAACTATCTTTTTCATGTTCATATATTTGCCTTTAATGAAATATAAAAGTCAGTACATTTTTCTCTGCTATTGCCCATGTTTACCCATGAGCAATAACGTCTGGATGGGCTGAACGCTGCGCAACCCAGGTAAAAATGGCAGATAACGACAGTAATACCGCGCCAAAGACGAAGGGGCTTTTCCAACCCATGACATCAAACATTGCTCCGCCGGAACTGGCTCCTAACGTAATAGCTAACTGAATAGTCGCGACCATCAGACCACCACCAACTTCCGCATCATCCGGCAGTGCGCAGCTCAACCAGAGTCCCCAAGCAACCGGCGCCGGCGTGGCGACTAATCCCCAAGTTGCCAGTAACGCCGCAACCGCTATGCCAGAATTTCCGAAAATGGTAAGGACTACCGCAACCACTGCCATCGCGAGAGGGATAGCAATCAGGTAGGCAAACAACCGTTTTTTTAACAACAATCCGATGAAATATGTTCCAACCAGACCGCTAGCACCCAACAGAAGGAACGTGAGGGATAATTCAGTCACACTGATGCCAGTAATCGTTTCCAGAAACGGCCGCAGATAGGTAAAAACCGCGAACTGCCCCATGAATAACCACATAATGCCAGCCATACCCAAGGCAACCTGCGTTTTTTTTAGCAACCTGAATGGATTGACTGCTTCGCTTTTTTTACTGGCTTCCATCGCAGGAATCCCCCGCCATTGCCAGGCAAACGCCAGTATGGCAAGTGGGATCACCATAAAAAAAGCGCCTCGCCAGCCAATATACTGTCCCAAAAAGCTACCTAGCGGGGCTGCAATGGTCGCTGCCAGCGCATTGCCACCGTTTATCAGAGCTAGCCCTTTCGCAACAGAATCAGGTGGAAGCAGTCTCATCACGGTCGCCGTCGCCATTGACCAAAAACCACCAATGGCGATGCCCAATAAAGCCCGTCCGACCATGAACTCCACGTTACTAACGGCCAGTGTCACAATCACCCCGGATATTGTCAGAAGCAGCGTGAAACTCAGCAGCACTTTTTTCCGATCGAACTTACCTGTCAGGGGAGTATTCAGCAGGCTGGTCAGCACGGCAAAAAAGCCTGAAACTGAAATAGCCTGACCCACCTGCCCCTGGCTCATCTGCAAGTCCTGTGCGATTGGACTCAGCAAGCTGACGGGCATAAATTCTGACGCAATCAATACAACAACACAGAGAGCCATCGAAAAGACCGCTCCCCATGCAGGAGGCTGTGTTGAATGCGTGTATGGTCTTACATCAATATCAACAGTTTTCATTTTTCTCCGGCATTCATTTGATAGCAGAACGGAATGACGTGCTTTATGCATCCCAAACAACTATGACGATAATCAAACTCATGTAGATCTTAATTGCATAGTGTTTCTTTGATTAGACGCTATAATTAGCATGCTCTTGTGAGAAAAATTCAACAATTGAGGTTTCAGGATGGATGATCTGCAAGCATTTTTGTTAGTGGCAGAGGAGCAAAGTTTTACAAAGGCAGCGGCAAGAATAGGCGTCACGCCATCAGCACTCAGCCACACCATTAAAGCTCTGGAGGAAAGACTCGGGGTACGTTTATTAACCCGCACAACACGTAATGTCGCACCGACAGAAGCAGGGGAAAGATTATTACATTCTATTAGTCCTCTTTTTGAGCAGATTAACGCTGAAATTGAAAGATTGGGTGAACTTCGGGATAAACCTGCGGGTACAATTCGGATCACTTGCTCAGACGATGCGGCACAGATGATCCTGAGGCCCATGCTTGCCAAGTTTCTTGCCAGATACCCTGACATCAACGTGGAGGTCAATATCGATTACGGCTTCACGAATATTGTCAATGAGCGTTTTGATGCAGGAATCCGGCTTGGCGAAGCTATCAGCAAGGACATGATAGCAGTACGTCTTGGTCCAGATTGGCGCCTCTCCGTAGTTGGGACACCCGCCTATTTTGAGCGGCATCCAATTCCGCAATCTCCTCATGATCTGACAAACCATTGTTGTATTAATGCCCGTTATTCAGTTGTTGGCGGTGTTTACGTGTGGGAATTTGAGAAAGATGGCAGAAAGCTGAATATTCGGGTCAATGGGCAATTTACCTCAAATAGTACTATTCATCTTCTGAATAGCGCACTGGATGGTATAGGGCTGGCTTATATTCCTGAATATTTAGCTAAACCCTACATTGCCGACGGGAAACTAAAAGAAGTCTTAGCAGACTGGTGCCCATATTTTCAGGGATTTCATCTTTATTATCCCAACCGGCGACAAGCCTCACCGGCTTTTATGGCTTTTGTGGAAGCCGTCAGGTATCACGTCTAGAGTAAATAAGCATAACTGTCTCCGGGGCGGAGATAGAAAAAATATCAACGGTTCTCTGGTAATAAAAGTAAGGCTCCATCCACCGCGATATCGGTATCGGCATGCAGACGGCGGATACACAACCAGACACCGTGTCGGTCCCAGCGCAACACCTTGAGACGGGAGCGGGCCTTGTTGCAGAAAACAAAAGCGGCTTCGTCCTGCCAGCGCAAATTCAGTCCCTCGAGGTGTTGAGTCAGGGCATCAATGCCCCGGCGCATATCGACGGGCTCTCGCACCAGAAAGAGCTGTTGCGGTTTCAGCATTGGGCCAGTACCCGCGTCACGTCAAGCAACAGCGTCAATGGACAGGCGATGGCATACCCGTCTGGGGTATGCAGGGTGACGGTGGGCGCGTCGTCAGGCTGGAGTGAAACCGGCAAGATGGCGGGCAGTGTCTGGCTGAGAGGTTGGGGGATGTTGTTACTGTCGGCAATCCAGTCGCGGAAAGAGGAAAAACTCAGCTGATGCTGTTCACAATACTGTTTTCGAGTCAGGTCACTGTGGCGCCATTGGGTCACATGGTGTTGTTTTTGCTCCGGGGTATATCGGCTACGGCTCATGGTGTCAGTCTCCAAATGAAGATAAGGAAGCGGTAGCGTGCAGGGGCCAGAGGGGAAGAACAAGGTGAGATGACCGGACGTTTACTGAACATTTACAGGACATTCAGTTAACCCACATTGAAACGCTGGCCTTGGCCCAATTGGTTAAGCGGCTGAACTGGGCGGAGATACGCGCCTGTGCCGTGAATGACGAGGAAGCGTATCAGATTAAAGATGCGATCGCTAAGCTCCAGTCTGCTCTGTCTTACCGTGGGTATGCGCCACGGTAGATCAATAATAACATCGGAAGATCTGGTGATTGTGAACTGCCTCTCTAAATCTAGTCATTAAATGTTGAATCTAGTTTTTGAGGGCAGTTCATCTATAATTTTATTAACTATTCTTCAAAAGAATAGGATTGAAAATAACTAATGTCTTTTTATCTTTTTTTATACCGCACGGCATAACTCCTTTTTTAAATATAGAAAATATTTCTTCTAATTTAGAGTCTTGATTAAAAGAAAATAAATATCGATAAATGCTTATCATATTTAACATGTAATTACATTCGTCATTTACTTCATTTAGAAAGTTATCGTATTCTATGTTATCAACTAACCCTTGTTTCTTTCTTATAAGATGTAGTTTTCTTTTTCTAATATTTTCTTTAACTTGATCCTTGGTAGATATTTTTATTCTGTCAAGGATATCCTTTTCTGCTTTTTTATAATCCTCATGAAGATAAAACTCGGATACCAGATCAGAAAAAAATCACTCCAAACCATATAGTTACATGGTATGCCTTGATCGAAAAGAAGCTTTAATGCTATATCTTTATTATCAATAATTTCATATTCATTAAATTCTTCAATAGAACCGGATAAAAAATCCGAACTTTTAAAGAATTCAACTGGTTCCATATAAAAATTTATTATCTCACTCATATTGAATTATCCTAAAATTTTACTCCAGAGATCAAAAACTCTTTGTCTGCCTATTTGATTTACGTCTTTCCCAAAAATATTAGTGTTATACATATCTTTGGATCTAATAATATTACCATTCTCCATGCCTTTTTTAGCTATATTTTGAATGTTAGCTACTTGTTTCGATATGGCATCAGTTGATTGATTTAGATTTATTTTATCCAGAGTATTTCTATATTGCATCAGTATATCCGTGATGATTACATTGATGCCTTGCCATTGCACTAACCAGTCGGCGTTGGCGCGGCATGGGTATTCACCACGGTAAGAAAGAAGCCAGCCGGAAGCGATTCCGGCTTTTTGCTGTTTCAGAGAGAAAACAGAGTAAAATATCTAAAATATAGCTTATATGTATATTTAATGTGAATTTTATATTTTATTGTATTATTTATTTGTTTATCTTCTTATTTGTTTTATATTTTTGTGATTTTAAGTTATATATTTAATATATAATATCAACCTTGTAAAATATTTATTTTAAGCATAAAAATAACAAAGCCGAAAGATCACGGGGATCTTTCCTGCTTTGTTAATTATTAACTACCACTTATATGGATACGCATGATTTGATAAGATTTGCTGCTTAATTTCCTCGGAAAGATAATTATTCTCCTGCTTCTCTGAACACTCAATTATTTTTTTTATAAAATTTCTATTTATTTCAGGAAGTTATTCAAAAACTTTATCCCAGACATCCTTATAACCATACATATTCAGCATTTTCTCTAAGGCTGAATTTATCAAAGGACTACTTGAATATATCAATGTTCCAGGATCTTCACATTCGAACTTTATATAAAGGATCAGCTTGATTATTGCATTCACCTCTTCCCTTGCTAATTGAATAGATTCGCACATCATTATTTCCTCCCACATTTTTTAATTCTAACTTGCTCATTAGTAAGTTTATGCCTTGCTTCATAATCAAGATGTTCTAGCATATCATATGGATTCTTACCTGAATATAGAACGTTTTTTAATTTCAACTTTCCTTCATGAATATATTCCAAGTCAGTAGAAAAACGAATATTACCACGCTCACCAGGATCTATTTTAAAGATAATTGCATAGTCACCCCGACCTATATATTTAGGGTTGTTTATCAATAAATCTCTCACTACATCTTTTGGCGACATTCATAAGGAGGCCGGAAGATCTCGAAAGATCTTTCCGGCTCTACCAATTTCTAATCGTATTAGTAAACTATTAGATTTCCATTAGGCCATTCTCCATCCCAGCCACAAGGGAGGTGACCACTTTCATATACTTCAATCAGCTTTTCAAAAAATAGAGGTTTTTTCAATTTATCCTTATATGTGTCTTCTATTAAGTAATGGACGATATCCCAACTAACGCATTGAGATAAAATTAAAGTATCAAATCCATCTATATCAGGAATCTTTTCAATTACTTCTTTCTCAAGGAAAATCTTGGCATCTTTAGCTATATTGTTCCAATTTTGGAATACAATTGAATGATTTATTGCTAAAAATCCAGATATATCATTGGCTGCTTCTAGTGTTACATCTTCCCATTCTGGAGCAGAAATATATTGATTTGCATCACTTGAACTTTTTACTATCTTAATGCTGGGTATCTTTAATTGATTCCCTACATTAGAAAACCAATCTATAGACAAAAGCCTGTTCATTGAATGACTAGATATTTTCATGGTTTCACCTGATTTATTCTTCCTGGTATTCTAGGCACGTTCATACCACCAAGAGCACCATGCTGAATCCTATTTCGTATACTATACCTGATAGCTTGATTTACTTGACTAGCAGATAATCCTGCCGATTCTAAAGAATGTTTGACAGCTTGAGTATATTGAATGTTACTTGGTCGTTGCCCTGCAAACTCGCCACCTCTTCTATACTTATTCCAGAATTGCTCTAGAGATTTATGAGCCTCATAATGAGGAGTACCGGGTTGCGCAAAAGCATTACCTTTTAACTTAATTGCAGCACCACTATTGGTTGGAATTACCTCCCTATAAGCGGCATCTTGGTTTAAGTGATGAGATTGCCCTGGTCGAGGATCTTTTTTCAAGCTGCCATGAGGACCTAAGGCAGGATCACCAGATGGAAACTCACATTTCTTTGACGATAGCCCCAGCGGATCAATCCATCCTGTGGGATTTTTGACGTATGCATAGGTATTCTCACCGCCCCAGAGGCCAGTTGGATCGGAACTGAGGTAGCACGCTGCTTCCGGCAAATAATAGCGGAACCGATTATAGAATAAACCACTTTCCTCATCAAAAAGTTGCCCGGCAAATCTCAGGCCCGGGTCCAATGGCGGGTTCTCGCCGTGTCCGCTCAGACGCAGGCCGTATAGCGACTGCTTCGGCCGCCGCCACACCCGCTTGCCCTCCGGGTCGAACAGCGCCAGCGGCTCGCCGGTCGGGGCGCTGACCGCATATTGAGTCTGCACCTCCCCGGCCATCAGCTCCACCCGGTTATCCAGATTAAGCGTAAACTGTTGCGTCTGCTGCGCTATCAGCTCCCAGCCGTCAAACACCAGATGGCGGATCATTTTTAGCCGGCCGTGCTGGTATTCGCGGATTTCCGCCGGCACGTCGCCGTCCCACAGATAAATTGATCCAACTGGCTGAGTTGTTCACGACAACTATTGATTACTTATTGCTTGGCTCGCCTAACGAACAGATACCGATTAGCAACACGCGATTAATGGAGCGATTTAAAGCACTGGCCCAATGCCAGCCGGAAGAACAGGAGACAGTGATTAAACTGATTGATGCGGTGATTGTTAAGCACCGGGTTGAGTCGGCAATACGCCCTGTTGATCAGGAGAAGAATAACTAAGTCTAAAGTGATTTTTTAGCGCGGCGTTGAAGTGCAGCAACACAACAACGCCGCTCACCACAAGCAACTAAGAAGGAGTTGAATGATGGCTAAGGCGCATTCTAAAGCAGAAGCGGCGATAAATAAAGCCGTGAAAACAGAACGTTATTACACGGTGGGTTATGTGCCGAACGGGAATAAGGTCAACAACGCCACCCCGGCGATACACCTTAAGGGGCAGTGGCTGAGACAGGCGGGATTTAATACCGGCGGCCAGATTACGGTGAAGGTGATGGACGGTTGTCTGGTGCTGATCCCTGACAGTGAAGCCACGCAACAACAGCATCAGCAGTACCAGCGACAACAGGCCCAACTGCGGGAAATTAAGCAGCAGATGCGGGCGCTGATAACCGGTTTTGCGGGTTAAGGGGAGAGCATGAGATGACGATAGCGATTGAACATTTGCAGGACATTCAGTTAACCCACATTGAAGCGCTGGCCTTAGCCCAACTGGTGAAGCGGCTGAATTGGGCGGAGATACGCGCCTGTGCCGTGAATGACGAGGAAGCGTATCAGATTAAGGATGCGATCGGTAAGCTTCAGTCGGCACTGGCTTATCGTGGGTATGCGCCACGGTAGATCATCAGAAGGCCGGAAGATCACAGGGATCTTCCGGCCTGAATATCATTTATACTTACTAAATTGTTCTATCCAACCATCATCAGTAAATAGCTCACCGGATAGACCATCGCTAATATTGATAATATTTCTTTCACTACCATTATTTTCAGATAGTAGTAATTTCATAGAATCTTCATTTTGCTCTAGCATATCAAGTAAGTTAAAAATAACATTATCTATAGATTCAACAACTAACTTCCTAAGGATTTCTCGTTGTTCTAAGGTAAAATTTTCTATTAAATTATGTAATTCAAGTAAGTATTTTGCTTTTACTGTTCCTGACGATATGTTCTCAAAGCGTTCAATTGATCGATCTCGCACTGTAGTCATTAATATATGACCAAATATTTTAAGTAATTCGGTATCTGACATAATTTTATCCTATTTGTACCATGGAATATTAGAAGGAGTTCTGACTCCTTGATTTCGTAGATTCCATAGAGATTCAGCGACTAAGTTTCTTGCTTGCTGAGTTGATGCGCCTCCTGTTTCTAAAGCGTCAACCGCAATCTTAGTATGTTCTTGGAGTGTATTTGGGCGTCCACTGTTTTTTAATTCTTTAAAGGCAGATCTTTGATAGTTAGTCATTAGTTGATGATCTAATTTATTCTTAGTCATATAGTCCTGACTTATTGAAAACCCTTTCTTAGGATCATAACTGACATTATCTTTAAATCCGGCTTTAGCGTGAATATGATGACCACCAACATCTTTATATTCACCTGTTCCACATTTTTTAGACATTAGCCCCAGCGGGTCAATCCAACCCGTCGGATTATGCACGTAACTGTAAGGATTTACTCCTCCTGCTAACCCCAAAGGATCTTAGGGACTATCCCGATGCCATCATACCGTTGAGCGGACTTTCCCCCTTGATTTAGCAGCCTTTTTCTTCACCGCTTTTTCCCACCCTGTTAAAGAACATATCAACTCGCCCCGACGGGCACTTTGCCGATTTTAGCTCACTTTTTCCCCGATGTCATAATCGGGTTTTGGCCCGCTTTTTCTGCCGGAACCAGGTTTTATCGATAACCCGGGGCGGCGGGGCAGCTTGCCTGCGCCGCTGACGCGGGTTGGCCGGGTGCGGGCTGGCGAAGCCCGCAGGTGACGCTGTTCAGCGGGGAGCCCCCGCCCGCGGGGGCGGACGGGGCGGAGATGGCGAGTACGGGAACGAGCGAGGCGCCTGCGACTGCGAGCCGGACGCAGCCAGCGCAGCAGGGTTGGGCGGGGGCAATAAACCGCGGCCAGCTTGCTGGCCTGCCTTCAGGGCGGTTGACCCTGACGGACTGACCGGCAACGGGTTAAGGCAGATTTTCGCCCCGGAGCCGCCAGGGAGGGCGGCGACTGCGGCGGTGGGATTTTGTATTGAGGCTGACAGCAGCGGGCGCAGCCCGGTGCGCCACGGGGGCTAAGAGGCCCCACCCGGCGGCCAGCCGCTCACCGGGGTTGAGGTGGCCGCGCAGCGCCCTTGGGTGGGCGGCGCCGACATAATGTTTGTTAAGCGCGGCGGGCCGTTCAGGCCCATTGCGCTTAATGCCACATTATGTTGAATGGCGGCTGACCGGCAACGACGGTCACAGAGAACGCCGGGGTTCAGCGCCGGGCGGCCGGCATTTACTGCCGGGCACGCCGGAGGCAGGGAGGCAGTCTGTGC
>NZ_RCWE01000020.1 GCF_018448925.1 Photorhabdus akhurstii
ATTATTATGAATATAGTGACTATTATTTTAAAATTGATATAGGTTTCCTGCTACTCTACCTACTGATTATTCCACCTTTTGTATGGGCTATGTTTTTTTTACGTCGACAAGCCCCATTAATTATCGATCGTGAACGGCAAATTTTTTACACTTGGTATAAAGGTAAAGTCTATGCCGCTCGTTATCCACAAGTAGGCATGGCAGAAAAAACTAACATTCTTTTCCTCAAAGTCTACGGCCTGGATGAGAACAATCAACTTATCGGGCGTGGCTTTATCCCTAACGTCAGCAGTTATTCTTTTGCCTTCTTAAGTAGTGGCAATGATAAAGCGCTGGCAGTCGCCTTTATGGTGAAATTCTTATTAAACGGCAAAGAGGCGGTCAGTAAGGTGGACTATAAACGCCGTGAGCCGCTTATCTGGTGGAGTAAAGATAAAAGACCCGCTGATTTAGAGGCACAAATTCCGTTGATTCTGGCAGAATTGGATCGCCTGGGCCCCCCTGATGAGATCTTTCCGAATGAAGCAACGATTAAAAAACTTACTTAAAAAATGGTTTCCCACTATTCATCCACTGCCGTCTAAACGGCTGGCACATTGGGAAAAAGAAATTCTGGCAGTCCCTCCAGATATTAAGGATAAGGAAACTATTAAGAATATGGAAATACTGGATTACCTGAATGATAAAGAATGCCATATCCGTAATCCTCAACGCCGTTTTAGGAGTATTAATCTAATCCCTGTAACATTAGGGATTATCAGTAGTCTTATTCTAAATATTAGCGGGTTTATCGAAGACCGTAAAAATGATGAAAAAGCTATCCATCGATGGGTTAATTTAGTAAAAGAGGAATATGGTGATGAGTTTTATCTACGCAATGATTTACCGGATTATATGGAGAATGCCCGTTATATTGGTAATGATAAAGAAATCTCTCTGAAAAAATATTTACACTATCGCTATGCCTATTACCCTAGTAGTAACTATATCTTTAAAGTCGATATAGGTTTCCTGTTACTTTATCTGCTGATTATTCCATCCTTTGTCTATTGTGTATTTTTCTGGCAGAGACAAGCGCCGTTAATTATTGATCGTGAGCGGCAAATTTTTTACACTTGGTACAAAGGTAAAGCCTATGCCGCCCGTTACCCACAATTAGGTATGATGGAAAAAACCAATATTCTGTATCTCAAAGTCTACGGACTGGATGAAAATAACAACCTTATCGAACGTGTCTTTATCCCTAATGTCAGCAGCTATACTTTTGCTTTCTTAAGTAGTGGCAATGATAAAGCGCTGGCAGTCGCCTTTATGGTGAAATTCTTATTAAACGGCAAAGAAGCGGTCAGTAAGGTGGATTATAAACGCCGTGAGCCGCTTATCTGGTGGAGTAAAGATAAAAGACCCGCCGATTTAGACGCTCAAATTCCGTTGATTTTGGCTGAATTGGATCGCTTAGGTCCCCCTGATGGAGATCTTTCCGAATGAAAGCAGCATTAAAAAGTTTACTTAAAAAGTGGTTTCCCACTATCCATCCACTGCCATCCCAACGGCTAGCTCGCTGGGAAAAAGAACTTCTGGCAGCACCACCAGATATTAAGGATGAGGAAACAATTAAACATGTAGAAATATTGGACTACCTTGATGATAAGGAGTGTCATATCCGCAATCCTCAACGCCGTTTTAGGAGTATTAACTTGATCCCAGTAACCCTAGGGATTATTAGTAGTCTGGTGTTAAACGTTAACGATTTTATAGAATCAAGAGAAAAAAATGAGCAAGCTATTCATCGATGGGTTGGTTACGCAAAAAAAGATTATGGTGAAGAGTTTTATTTACGTAATGATTTACCTGCGGATATGGAAGATATACGTTATATTGGCAATGATAAAGAGATCTCTTTGAGGAAATATCTATATTACCGTTATAACTACTTTGAAAACAGTGGCTATTTGTTTAAGGTTGATATTGCATTTCTGCTACTCTATTTATTGATTACCCCTGTATTTATCTGGGGAGTATTCTTTTCCCAGAGACAAGCACCATTAATTATCGATCGCGAACGGCAGATCTTTTATACTTGGTATAAAGGCAAAGCTTATGCCGCTCGTTATCCCCAAGTCGGTATGGCAGAAAAAACTAATATTCTGTTCCTCAAAGTTTATGGCCTGGATGAGAACAATCAACTTATCGGACGTGGTTTTATCCCTAACGTCAGCAGTTATTCTTTTGCTTTTTTAAGCAGTGGCAATGATAAAGGTTTGGCGCTGGCTTTTATGGTGAAATTTTTATTAAACGGCAAAGAGGCAGTCAGTAAGGTGGATTATAAACGTCGTGAGCCGCTTATCTGGTGGAGTAAAGATAAAAGACCCGCCGATTTAGAAGCTCAAATTCCGTTGATTCTGGCAGAATTGGATCGCTTAGGTCCCCCTGATGAGGAAGAAAATTAATAAAAAACAGCGCCAACAGCGCTGTGATTACAGTGGATAATAAATTAAACCTGATACATTTTGCACAAATAATGGGAAACCGCATCATCAGCGTTTGAGCCAATCACTTCCATATCTGGCAAGATATCTTTCAAACGCTGGTGAGCATCCTGCATAATGCAGCCCTTACCTGCTACCGTCAGCATTTCAAAGTCATTCATGCCATCACCAAAAGCAATACAATCACTCAATTTATAGCCCATAGATTGGGCTACCCGCTCAAGTGCATGACCTTTCGACACCCCACCCGCCATCACTTCCAGGCAATTGCGCAACGAGAAACTCACATTGACTCTATCGCCCCAACGCGCTTTGATTTTCTCTTCCAACGTCACTAATAGATCATGATCGCCGCAGGTGAAATAAACTTTGCATACATCATCGGTTTTGAAGTTGTCACGCTCAAAAAGTTGATAATGAAACACGGATTCCTGAAAAAACTCTTTCTGCTCAGGGCATTCACGATTCATATACCAGTGATCATGGCAGTAATAATTCGTCAGAATATCAGCGTTATCAAATTCCATTAGACACAATTCATGCACAATCTCAGGATCAACATTGTGACTGAAAACCAGTTCACCCACAGCGTTGTGTACCCGAGCGCCATTGGAAGTGATCATATAAGCATCAATACCAAGAACATCTCGGATTTGCGCAACGTCCACATGATGACGACCAGTGGCAAAAATAAAATGAATGCCTTTATTGGTCAGTAAATTAAGGGTTTCCTTGGTGTAAGAAGTTAATTTGTGATCAGGGGATAGCAAAGTGCCATCTAAATCTGAAGCAACAATATGATACATAGTTATAGTTCCTATAATTGAATCAATTCCGGTCAAAAAAATCACAAATGGCATTAAGTGCCTGGCTACGTAATTTATCTTTTTCAAACAGGATCTCATGACGCGACCCTCGAATAATCAAAGGTGATTGTCCTTCGATGAAATCCTTCACTTTGTTACGTGATTCACAAAAAGCCCGTAATTTCCAATTGTTAACGACCTTATCTTCACTGGCTTTTAAAATTATCAATGGTGTCTCAATTTCTCCGGCTTTTTCTATCAGCATGTCGCCAATCCAAATACTTTCCCGTATCCAGTGATATGTCGGACCACCTATACGTAATTCCGGATAATCCGCGTAATAACGGAGGTAACGGCTATAACGTTCGTAACTGTGTGTCAGAAGGTTTATCGAATAAGGCAACGGACGCCATTTCCCAGTTAGCACCGCATAATGGTTACGCATATCCGGCCGCTTTTCAGCCCGGTTAACCAGGAAAGTCGCCAACCAACGTGGCATGGGAAAGTTAATACCAAACATAGGAGCACAAAGGGCTGCTGCATCAAATATCTGGCTGTGACGTAATAAAAATCCCCCTAATATTGCCGCCCCCATTGAATGGGCTAACGCATAACAGTGAGAATAATGACGAGGAAGAATTTCTTTTTCGATAAATATTTCAACGTCATTAATATAGTCATCAAATTTTTCTACATGCCCTTTTTGTGGATCTGCAAGCATCCTGCTGGATCGCCCCTGCCCACGATGATCAATAATAAATACGTCATAGCCAAGGTGATAAAAATCAAATGCCACTTCCGAGTATTTGATATAACTTTCACTACGACCTGGAAAGATAACAACCGATCTATAATTTTTTATTGTTGCACAAAAACGGACATAACGTATCAGTATATTATCTATACCGATAAACTCACACTCTTCCCTGACCTGCCAAAAGTCTAATAACGGCCCGTTGGCAAAAGCAGAGAACTGTGCCTCACGATTGAGCCAGCTTTCTTTTAACATTTCTGGCGTCATCAATTATCCTCAGACTATTCAAGCTCCTCTAGATGTTCACAAATTAAGGCCATAAAGACGTTACCAAAACGCTCCAGTTTACGTTGCCCCACGCCGTTGATTAATAACATTTCATCAGCCGTAACCGGGCATTGTTCTGCCATTTCAATCAACGTGACATCATTAAACACAACAAAAGGCGGGATATTTTCTTCGTCAGCAATAGATTTCCGTAATCTACGTAACTTGGCAAATAGTTTGCGATCATAATTACCACTATATGATTTACTTTGCTGATTACGCCCTTTCAGATTCTGTATTCGTGGAACAGCCAGTTTTAGTGAAACTTCACCACGCAATATCGGACGCGCAGCTTCCGTTAATTGTAATGCAGAATAGTTGGCGATGTTTTGACTGATAAAGCCTAAATGAATAAGCTGCCGCAATACACTAATCCAGTGTTCCTGACTCTGCTCTTTACCGATACCATAAACCGGTAAATTATCATGTCGCATATCACGGATACGCTGATTATTCGCGCCTCTAAGTACTTCAACAATATAGACGATACCAAAGCGCTGTCCAACCCGGTAAATACAAGAAAGCGCTTTTTGGGCATCCACTAAACCATCATAATTTTTCGGCGGATCAAGGCAGATGTCACAGTTACCACAAGGGGTTTGCTTACTTTCACCAAAGTAGTTCAATAACACTAGACGGCGGCAAGTTTGTGCTTCGGCAAAAGCCCCCATCGCATTGAGCTTATGCCGCTCAATATCCTGCTGTGTACCCGCCTCTTTCTCTTCCAGACAACGGCGAAGCCATACCATATCCGCGGGATCATAAAACAGCACCGCTTCCGCCGGCAGACCATCACGTCCAGCACGTCCCGTTTCCTGATAATAGGATTCGATATTACGTGGAATATTGAAATGCACCACAAACCGAACATTAGGTTTATTAATTCCCATACCAAATGCCACGGTTGCCACCACTACCTGCAAATCATCACGTTGAAATGCATCCTGCACCCGCGCACGCTGGCTGTTGTCCAACCCGGCATGGTATGGCGCAACACTCAAGCCACGTTTTTGTAAACGCTCTGATATCTCTTCAACTTTGTTACGGCTGTTGCAGTAAACAATGCCGCTTTTACCTTTTTGACCGCGAATAAATAGCCACAGTTGATCTAATGGTTTGTATTTTTCTATCAAGGTATAACGGATATTGGGACGGTCAAAACTGCTGATATGGATAAGTGGATTATTAAGATTCAGTAGTCGGACAATATCATTGCGGGTAGTTTCATCTGCGGTCGCCGTCAACGCAATGACAGGTAATGTCGGAAAGCGTTGCCTTAGCTGTCCCAACGCCCGATATTCCGGCCGGAAATCATGGCCCCACTGTGAAATACAATGAGCTTCATCCACAGCCAGCATTGCGGGTTGCCATTCCAGAAGTTGCTCAAGGAAGTTATCCATCATCAAGCGCTCAGGGGCGATATACAGCAATTTAACCATTCCCTGACGGCAACGCCGGATTACATCAATTTGCTGTTCACGGGCCTGAGTTGAATTCAAGCAATCCGCCGCAACGCCATTTGCCCGCAGTTGATCCACCTGATCTTTCATTAAAGAGATCAACGGCGAAACAACCAAAGTTACCCCTTCCTGTACCAGCGCCGGAATTTGGTAACACAATGATTTACCGCCACCAGTCGGCATAATGACCAAACAGTCACGCCCTTCAAGAATGGTATTGATAACTTGTTGCTGGCCAGGCCGGAATTGCAAATAACCAAAGGTTTTCCGCAATACCTGCTCTGTCAGTGATATCGTATTAATGACCTCTGCGGTAGACACGCTTTTCCTCAACCATATTAAAAAATCACAGACGCTTTTCAAAACGTCTGGGCATTATGCTATCTCACTCTCGAAATAATTACAGCATGTCATTGAACATCATCTCGGTATAAAAGCAGGTTTAATTAAAGGTTACAGCCGATCAAAAATTCTCCCCCAATTCATCTTACTCATCCCAACGCAGCGCCATAACGCCGCATTTTTGACTGCTATTTAGGCAAAAATAGAGTAAATCCTTACACTTACACAGTTGTTAATGATAATAATTTGTATTAATGTTATCAAAATTGAATACCCCAAAAGTCACCTGTCTAAGAGAATCGGAATGAATACCAGGAAAAAGAATGCTTATATTCGAAAGTTTCAGAATTAAGCGTACCGATTTGTTTCCAGTGTATAGCGACTATGTTGGATAGGATTTTTGATTATGAATAGGGATTGTTATCACCATGAGTTCACTACATATTAACTCTGATAATCACACTCTGCACCTCAACGCAGAGAACTGGCTCCATGCCAATCGCCACCTGGTGACAAAAATATTACGTGAGCTGTATCACGAAAAATTGATTAATCCTACCTATCATGGACAGCAACAGTATTCTCTGGCAATAGGTGACTACCAATACCATTTTCAAGCGGAGGCTTATCAGCTCGATCATATTGATATTGATGCCGCATCCGTAACCAAATTCAAGGAGAAGCAATCTCAGCCGCTTGATGCCATTCAACTGATTATTGAGTTGTATTCGCTACTGGAAATCCCGGAAAAAATGCTGCCGATTTATCTCGATGAGATATCTAGCACCCTCTACGGTCACGCTTTTAAATATCAGTACAACCGACTGACAGCCCAAGATTTAGCTCATGCTGATTATCAAGTTGTTGAAACGGCAATGAGTGAAGGCCATCCGGTCTTTATTGCGAATAATGGCCGCATTGGTTTCGATGCCGATGATTATCAGCGCTATGCGCCTGAAAGCGCCAGCCCGGTGACTTTAATCTGGATTGCGGTACACAGGAATAAAGCTATTTTCTCCGCGCTATCCGATCTCTCATACCAACAATTAATAGAAGAAGAGCTAGGGAAATACCTGCCGGCGCAATTTGAACGTCATCTTAATACGCTGGGATTATGTCCATCAGATTATTATCTGATGCCTCTCCATCCCTGGCAGTGGCAGCACCGTATTGCCATCAGCTTTGCGGCAGATATTGCCAATAATAATATTGTTTATCTTGGCGAAGGTCATGATCGCTACCTCGCACAGCAATCTATCCGTACTTTCTTCAATATTACTCAACCGAAGAAGAACTACGTTAAGACCGCCCTCTCGGTATTGAACATGGGCTTCATGCGCGGGCTCGACCCACACAGCATGGTCACAACCCCATCAGTCAACGAATGGCTCAGTAACTTAGTCCATAATGACAGTTTCTTCCAACAGAAAGGTTTTACCGTACTACGGGAACGTGCTGCTCTCGGTTATTTCAATAACTACTTTGAATCAGCTATTAAAAAAGACAGTCCACATAAGAAAATGTTGTCAGCGCTGTGGCGCGAAAGCCCAATGACGCTGTTGAAAGATAACCAACGCTTGATGACAATGGCTTCGTTGCTGCATGTTGATCATCAAGGTAATTCCGTCATTGCCGCTTTAGTAAAGGATTCAGGTTTAAAATCAGAAGAGTGGGTGTCACGTTATCTCGATGCTTACCTTTCTCCATTATTGCGCTCTTTCTTCACCTATGATCTGGTGTTTATGCCACATGGCGAAAACCTAATGTTGGTATTGGATAATAACAGCCCGACAAAAATGTTGATGAAAGATATTGGTGAAGAAATTGCTATTTTGAATGGCGATCTTCAACTGCCTAAAGAGATTAATTTCCTACATGTCACTATCGAAGACGACATGAAGATTAACTATATCTTCCTTGATATTTTCGATTGTTTCTTCCGCTATCTGATTCCACTGTTGCAAAAAGATCTCAATCTACCAGAAGAGCATTTCTGGTCACTGGTTGCACGCTGTGTCCATAATTATCAATCACAACATCTACATCAGATTGAGAAATTCCGTAAGTTCGATCTGTTTAAGCGGGAATTTGTTCGTACCTGTCTGAATCGTCTGCAAATGGCGAATAATCAACAGATGATCGATCTCGACGATCGTGAAAAGAATCTCAAATTTGCCGGAACTTTAGTTAACCCGCTATACGCTTTGCGCCATGAATACTCGGTTACTCTTCATCAGGCCGAACAGCAATAAATAAAAATATCAACATAGATAAATACCAAAAGACTTAATTTGGGGATGGAATGAATAGTAAGAAAGTGATGTATCCGTTTTTGCAAAAGGGTTATATGATTAAAAAAACAACTCTTGCAATGACTATACAGTTAGTACTGATGGGCAATAGTTATGCAATTACGGAAAGTGCGCAAAATACAAGCGATAAAACCGCTGCCCAAAATGACAAGATACTCGTTACCGCTTCACGAGCAGAACATGAAGGCGTGACCGAAGACACCGGGATGTACAATACCACGTCGATGGTCACCGCCACCGGACTGAATCTTTCAGCGCGTGAAACACCACAGACCGTCAGTGTCGTGACTAAACAACGTATGCTTGACGAAAATCTGGACAGTGTTAATCGCGTCATCGATAGCACAACCGGTATGAGCGTACGCCAGTTTGATAGCGATCGTTTCGGGTTTACTTCTCGTGGCATGAGCATCAATAACATCCTGCGTGATGGGGTTGCGACCTACTACGATACCCGCTTTAACTACGGTGACAATCTTTTGGATGCTGACCTGTTTGATCGTATCGAAGTGGTACGTGGAGCGGCCGGTTTGATGGTCGGCCCCGGCAATCCTTCGGCAGCCGTTAACCTAATTCGTAAACGTCCGACCCGCGATTTCCGTGGCGAATTCTCTGCCGGAGCCGGTTCTTGGGATAAATGGCGCACTGGCCTTGATCTCTCTGGTCCGTTAAATGACAGTGGCAACCTACGCGGACGTTTTATCACAGCTTATCAAGCAGCCAACTCCTTTATAGATCGCAATAACCACGAAAGATACCCGTTCTATGGCGTTCTTGAAGCGGATTTGACAGAAAATACCTTGCTGACTATAGGCGTTGATTATCAACGTAATCACACCCGTGGCGGTATGTTTGGTGGTTTGCCGATCTACTTTGCAGACGGCAGCAAAACAGACTATAAACGCAGAGACAGCTACGCACCAGATTGGGCTTTCTCAAAGATTCGGTCTTTCTCTACCTTTACCAGCCTGCAACATAACTTTGACAATGGCTGGAGTATAAAGGGCACCTTTACTTACGATAATAATACACTCGACGAGAAGGTTCTGTGGGCAAATCAAACTGATTTTCCTAACCGCATCACCAATATGGGTATGAAACCAGGTAGTATGACACTTATTGATGGTAATCGACGTCAGAAGAACTACGATCTACAAGTGAACGGTGACTATCGATTATTTAGCCGTACTCATCATGTCAGCTTCGGTTTAAATCATCAGCAACAGGATTTCCAAAACGATTACTTCAGCGCAACCTGTATGCTCAAGGGCAGTTGCACCGGACTGGGTGACTTCACCTCTCCTGGCTGGCAATATCCTGAACCAGAGTGGAGTAATACGCGAACTTCTGGTTCAAAAGGGCGTAATGAACAGACCGCAGGTTATGCCGTCACTCAAATTTCTCTGGCAGATCCGCTGACCTTGATCCTCGGCGGCCGGGTAACCAGTTGGCAAACACGCGGTAATAACTTTGGTACAGCACAGAATGCCAGCTACAGTGACGAATTTGTTCCTTATGGCGGGCTAATCTACAACATCACTCAAGATTTATCGGTTTACACCAGTTATACCGAAATATTCAACCCAGAAAACCGCCGCGACCGCAATAATAAGTTACTTGCCCCAGTATCAGGACAAAACTATGAAGCGGGTCTAAAAGGTGTCGCTTTCGATAATAGTCTCGATTACTCGCTAGCACTGTTTGAAATCCGTCAGGATAATCTGCCAGAGGCAGATACCGTGAAGTTGCCGGATAATTCCATCGCTTACTATGCGATAGACGGCACCAAAACCCGCGGGTTCGAAGCAGAAATCAGTGGTCAACTGACAGATAACTGGCGTCTTTATACTGGTTATACGCAATTCCGGGCAACAGATCCTAATGGTGTGCGAATCAATACCAATACGCCAAACAGGCTGTTTAAACTGTTTACCACCTACACCCTGCCAGGTGCGATGAGCAATCTGACCATTGGTGGTGGTGTTACTTGGCAGGATGAAACCTGGTCAACAGTAAAAGGGCCTGAAAAGACCTCAATGCAAGCGAAACAAGACAGTTTCGCGGTGGTTAACCTCATGAGCCGTTATCAATTCACGCCGGATCTCTCTTTGACGGTTAACCTGAATAACGTCTTTGATAAGACCTACTATACTCAGTTCGGCCAATATTCTCAGTATTACTATGGCGCACCTCGCAACATTGAAGCGATCTTGCGTTATAAGTTCTGAGTTTAAAGTCATAATGACACTGCGGACGGCGAACCTTATGTTTCTATTTATTTGAAGGAAGGCAAACAATGAAATTGAAGCGTTGCAAAGGGTTTGCCGTACCGCTGATGCTATTGATCAGTCTATTGGCTGGCTGTGATAAGTCAGCCAGCACAAACAACGCATCGTCAGATAAGCCCGGCTATCCCAAACAAATTACTACCGCATTGGGTACGGCGGTGATTACACATCAACCTCAGCGGGTTGTCGCCCTCGGTGCGGGAGCGGAAGATATCGTACTGGATCTCGGTATCGTGCCGATCGGTATTGAATCCCATCGTTGGGGTGGAGATGAACAAGGCTATCTGCCGTGGTTTAAACAAGCGGTGCAACAGCGTGGCGGCACTTTACCCACCGTAATAGACATGTATCCTGAGTTGGACATTGAGAAGGTCATTAACCTTAAGCCTGATCTGATCGTGGCAACCCAATCAGGCATCACCCAAGAGGTTTATGACCATTTATCACATTTCGCCCCAGTGATCGCTTATCCTTCTCATCCTTGGCTTACGACACCACAACAACAAATTGAATTAATTGCTCGTGCGCTAGATAAGCAGTCGCAGGGAGAAAAACTCACCACCGAGCTGAATGCTACATTACGTGAGGCAAGCAATACCATCCCACATATCAATCGCTATACTTTCGCCTATATCAAGGCGGGTATCAGCAGTAATATGCTATCGATATACGTCAAAGG
This sequence comes from Photorhabdus akhurstii, assembly GCF_018448925.1. Lineage (GTDB taxonomy): Bacteria > Pseudomonadota > Gammaproteobacteria > Enterobacterales > Enterobacteriaceae > Photorhabdus > Photorhabdus akhurstii. The sequence continues at coordinate 11,458 of NZ_RCWE01000020.1, forward strand.
CGATCCTCGCGTCGATACCTTAGTCCATCTTGGTTTAACTCTACTGCCATCGGTCAGCACACTGGCCGATCCCTTCGGCAGTTTCGCCGCCAATATAGGACTGGAAAATGCGGATTATCTTAATGGCGCTGATATCTTAGTAACTTGGTTCAATAATGAACAAGAACGTAAAGCAGTGGAAGCACAGCCGTTATTTCAATCCATCCGAGCTGTACATCAGGGAGGTTATATTCCGCTAACCGACCAATCACTGGTTGTTGCTATGTCTTACGGTACACCGCTTAGTTTGCGCTGGGGTTTATCACAATTTATGCCGATTCTGGCAGAGGCAATTAAATCATCATGACAAATCCTAAACGCCGATTCCTACTGCTGCTTGGCTTAGGTTTCATGATACTGCTGACCTTGATTTGTATTATTGCCAGTCTGAGTTTGGGCGCAAAAACGTTGCCACTCTCAACCATATGGCATCACTATTGGTTAGGCGACAGCGGCAGCTATAGCGATCTGGTCATCAATGCCCGCAAGCCACGCACGTTAATCGGCATTATGGCCGGTGCCGCACTGGCGCTTTCCGGGGCCGTAACGCAAGGATTGCTGCGTAATCCGTTAGCCGAACCGGGCTTACTGGGTGTCAATGCCGGAGCGGCTACTGTGGTTGTCAGTTTCTCTTTCATCCCCATGCTGGATGAACTTCCGCGCTTCTGGACAGCATTTATTGGCGCAAGTCTAGCTACATTGTTGTTCTACCTGCTCAGTGGCGGACAACGTAATAGCAATCCGGTGCGCATGGTATTAACCGGTGCCGCCATTAACGCCTGCTTATTTGCTTTTGTGCAAGGCGTTGTATTAATGAATGCCCATGTATTGGATAACTACCGCTTCTGGACCATTGGATCGCTCAGTGCAATGTCTCTGGCAGAAGCGAGTTCGCTGATACCTTATCTGTTATTTGCCTTGATATTGACCCTTTCACTCAGCTCTTCCCTGAATGTGATGGTGTTTGGTGAAAGTATCGCCAACTCGCTTGGCGCTAATGTTGCCCGCACCCGCGTATTGTCACTTATTTCTGCCACCATGCTGGCGGCGGTGGCTACCGCGATGGCGGGACCTATTGCCTTTATCGGCTTGGCTGCACCTCACTTGATGCGGGCTTTAGTTGGCAGCGATTTTCGCTGGTTACTGCCCTATTGCTTGTTCGCCGGGCCTTGCCTCTTGCTCACTTCCGATATATTGGCACGGTTGGTAATAGCCCCCGGGGAGATCATGGTGGGAATTATCACCGCGGGAATCGGTGGGCCGTTGCTCTATCTGGTGATTAAAACCCATCGTGGAGTTAATTATGTCGCAGATTAACCTATCTAGACCGGCAAAAACTCGCACCTTTATGTTGGGAACCGCTGTTTTTCTTGTGCCTCCACAACGGACTCAAAGAGCCATCTTGTTGATATTGTTACTACTTGCAGCGCTATTTTATCTTTCTCTGGCACTGGGTAAACAAGGTCTTGATAACCTTTGGCTAGCAACCTCAACCCCTTATCAGGAATTTATTCTCACACAGCTACGCTTACCCCGCGCATTAGTGGCTATCGGCGCAGGTGCAACTCTGGCACTCTCAGGTTCACTTTTTCAACTGACGACCCGCAACGCACTCGGCAGCCCAGATATTATCGGCGTTAATGCCGGCGCTGCTGCTGGCATAGTCGCCACATTGATCATCTGGCCGGGAGTATTGCCGATTCCTTTAGGTGCGCTGCTGGGGGCCAGCTTTGCAGTACTATTGGTATACACCGGAAACATTAGTCGCTCTGGACAGATGCAGACAACCAAAATTGTCATTTCCGGGATTGCTATCGCCGCCCTCTGTATGGCATTTGTTAATTTCGCTATTTCGAATGTACGTCTTGAGCAAGCACAGCAACTCGCTTCACTGCTGCACGGCAGCCTCGCCAACAGAGGTTGGCAAGATGTTGGGTTAATTTATGGAACGATACTGTTTGCCCCTTTTCTCTTTTGGTTAGGACGGCAATTAAACTACGTCAATCTCGGCTATGAAGTTGCTAATACGCTCGGAGTACCAGTCCGTACAATTCAGCTTATGAGTCTATTACTGGCGGTACTACTGGCCTCTATGGCGGTACTGGTTGTCGGGCCAGTGGCGTTTATCGCACTTTCCGCGCCGCAAATTGCCCGCCGCCTGGTACGGGCAAAAGGCGCTGCTCTGTTCTGCTCCGCACTGGTGGGAGCATTACTACTACTCGCTTCCGATTTAATTACTTTGCTACTTCCTACTTCGGCACGTCTGCCAGTAGGCGTTATCACCGCAGGGGTAGGCGGTGTCTATTTGATGTATTTGCTGTACGCTGAATTAAGGAGGACAAAGTAATGTCACTTGAGATGAATTCCCCAACTCGCGCTTCACGATTGACTGCCCAAGATCTTTCGCTGGCATACGGAAAAAAGACGATTGTTGAGTGCTTGAATATTGCTATTCGTGATGGTGAATTCAGCGTCATCATTGGCCCGAATGGTTGTGGAAAATCGACCCTGCTACGCGCCATTAGCCGAGGTATCACCCCACAGCACGGTGAAATTCTGCTCGATGAGCGCAATATTCGACATTACAAACCCAAAGCGGTAGCACGTGAGCTATCTCTGCTAACACAAGGGGCAGTCATCACCGAAGCGTTGACCGTATACGATTTGGTTTCACGTGGGCGTTACGCTCATCAATCCTTTTTACGACAGTGGTCAGCAGAAGATGAACAAGTCGTTAATGAAGCTTTACATGCCGTCGAACTCCAGGACATGTCACATCGGTTAGTGAGTGAACTTTCCGGCGGCCAGCGTCAACGCGCCTGGTTTGCGATGACCTTGGCACAGCAAACACCGATCGTACTGTTAGATGAACCAACCACTTATCTGGATATCACTCATCAGATTGAAATGCTCGATCTCTGTCAGCGTTTACATTTACAGGGAAAAACGTTGGTGCTGGTACTGCACGATATCAACCTGGCACTACGTTACGCTTCACATTTAATTATGATGAAGGATGGTAAAATTTATGCCGAAGGGGTACCAGAAGAGATTATCAACAAACAGAGTATCGCCGATGTGTTTGGTCTCCCTTGCCGTATTATTTGTGATCCAGAATCAGGTAAGCCATTGATTATTCCCAAATATAACCCCGTCTGAGCCGGGAATGAGCTGCCTATATTGCTGTATTAACAAGCAATATAGGCGCCAAAAAGATTTACTACTTGATAATGACAATGATAATAATAATAATTATCATAATTATATTTACAATGATTAGTCATATGTAAGATACTACAATCAGGCAGTATGAACATGTAAACAGGGAGTTGGTGGTGTCAAATACAAACAATTCAATTACCCCTTTAACCACAGTGGTAATTGAAGATATTATCCAGTTATTTGAACAAACGTTTAGCCATTTTACTGCCACCATGAGAGTAAATGCAGATAATATCCCTGCTGCCAGCATGAGTTTCCCCCAATGGTCAGATACAAGAGAATTTCCGGTATTAATTCAGCGCTATCAAGATGAATACTACGGTGACAACAATATAAAACCTAACCAAAAAGCGCTGTATTCTTTATGGGCGCAATGGTATTTTGGTTTGGTTATTCCCCCAATGATGTTAATGTTGCTGGAATATCCACAAGCAGTGGATACTCATTACAATCTTTTTCGGGTTGAATTCCATGACAGTGGCAGGCCAGATATTGTTTATTATCATTTAACTTGGTTGAATGAAACACCTTCATCGTTACTCCATCGTCATTATTCTCTGTTGGATCGCCATATTATTCCTGTATGTGAAAAGATCGAATCATATCAAGGGATAAATGGACGGCTTCTATGGAATAATATCGGTTATATTATGCATTGGTATCTTGCTGAATTCAGCACAAGAATAAATAGCAAGTTATATCAAGAGATTATAAATGGTCTTTTCATGGAACCACAACTACCCGATGGTAGAGATAATCCACTTTACCGTACTGTTATCTTACGGCACAACAATATGCAGCGTCGCACTTGTTGCCAAAGAAATAAACTGCCTGGCGTCGGTAATTGCCATGATTGCCCTTTGGAATCCAAGGTAGAAAGTAGACACTAACATTCTATTCTATAATTTTTAATTCTTATCTGTTCCGGCAGAAAGAGATTATTATGATTTAATCGCGCTACTATTCAACAGTTATTTAATCTAACCAAATACTACACATAATAAAATCAACTATGTTGGGCAATAACCAAATAATAACCTATATATGAAATAATAAGGACATATAATGTACGGAGACGCTCTGCTATTAGACCATTCACCCACAAAAGATAGTCATATAACGGACGAAGATTTTTCCAGATATTTCTTAAATATGCATAGTGCTGGAGACTATCTTGATGACGCTTATAATGTCATTACCAGAATAAAGAGAATATTACAGCAGGTGGATAAGCCTTTCAGTGGGATATTACCCAATGAGTTATCTCCACTATTTTCTAAAGTGAATTTAGATCTCCCCCTTACCTCTTTAAACCAGGCTTTAGATGAGTTGCAACAACTTTATATTAAAGATGCTGTTTATTTTCATCATCCAAAGTATGTCGCCCATCTTAATTGTCCATTGGTATTACCCGCCGTTCTGGCTGAAACCATTATTGGCGCGATTAATTCCTCATTGGATACCTGGGATCAAAGCGCTGGCGGGACACTAATAGAGCAAAAAGTTCTCGACTGGACACGAGATAAAATGGCATTAGGTACAAATGCCGATGGTATCTTTACTAGTGGCGGCACCCAATCAAATCTGATGGCAATGCTACTAGCACGGGACCATTTTTGTCATCAACGCGATCCTGAACATAAAAATCAGCTACATGGTCTGCCGGCGGATTTCCATAAACTGCGTATTTTTACCTCGACAGTCAGCCATTTCAGTACACAAAAGGCCGCTGCTATCCTTGGTTTGGGATACAACGCCGTGGTTTCTGTTCCTCATGACAGTGAGTTCCGTATGGACCCTCAAGCATTGGAACAAAACATTAACCAATGTATCGCACAAGGCAACATTCCTCTCGCCATTGTCGCGACAACCGGCACCACGGATTTCGGCAGTATTGATCCACTTCACCCTATCGCAGCTATCGCCAAGCAGTATGGTATCTGGCTACATGTGGATGCGGCATACGGATGCGGTTTACTGGTTTCGCCTCGTCGCGCTCATCTACTGGAAGGCATCAATTTAGCGGATTCTGTCACGGTGGATTACCACAAGTCATTCTTCCAGCCAGTCAGTTGCAGTGCTTTCTTCGTCAAAAATAAGAAACACTTATCCCATCTGACTTATCATGCCGAATATTTGAATCCGCTAAGTGCGTTACAAGAAGGCACACCCAATCTGGTCAATAAAAGTATCCAGACAACTCGTCGTTTTGATGCGTTGAAAATGTGGCTGACATTACGAATTATGGGCGCAAAACGACTTGGACAAGCTTTTGATAAAGTTGTCGATACGGCTCAGGATGCCTATCGATTAATGGCGCAGAATCCCTATTTTGAACTTATTCATTATCCAGAGCTAAGTACTTTGGTTTTCCGTTTTATTCCTAAACAAAAATTACCCGCTACAGATATTGATGCCGTCAATGCGGCCATTCGTAAGACGCTATTCCGTGAAGGCAATACCGTCATTGCGGGAACCAAAGTCAATGGCAGACAATATCTGAAATTTACTTTCCTTAACCCGGCAACAAACCAGCAACATTTACAAGAAATTGTGCACAACATTGTAATGCACGGAAATGATTTTCTGGCAATCCATAATAACAACTAAACGAAGATTAATACTGTTCACCAGGAGAAATTATGACAACTCGCCTTTATGATTTTATCGCCATTGGCATAGGCCCTTTTAATCTCGGACTGGCTTGTTTAACTCAGCCGCTAAAAGATGTTCATAGCCTGTTCATCGATCAAAAACCGGGCTTTGACTGGCATCCGGGAATGATGATGGAAAACTCCACCATGCAAACCCCATTTATGTCAGATCTAGTGACCTTGGCATCACCCACGCACCCACTTAGCTTCCTTAATTACATTAAACAAAAAGGAAGAATATACTCTTTTTATATTCGGGAAAGTTTTTTCCTGATGCGTAAGGAATATAACCAATATTGCCAGTGGGCGGCAGAACAGTTATCCAATTTACGCTTTAACACTCGCGTTGATAGCATCAGCTATGATGAAGACGCTTCGCTATATACACTACATTGTTCAGATACGTTAACTGGGCAGCAACACCAATTTATTTGTAAAAAATTGGTATTAGGTACCGGGCCTTCACCTTATATTCCAAAGTGCTGCCAACCCTTCTCTGATCAGATGGTGACATCGGGTAATTACTTGAATAGCAAAGAAGCCTTACAACAAAAACAATCTATTACCGTTCTGGGGAGTGGACAAAGCGCAGCGGAAATCTTTTACGATTTACTCAGCGATATTGATAAATTCAATTATCAGCTTAATTGGCTTACCCGCTCACCACGTTTTTTCCCACTGGAATATACCAAACTGACTCTGGAAATGACCTCGCCAGAATATGTAGATTATTTCTATAGTCTCCCGGGCGAAAAGCGTGATGCATTAAATCTGTCCCACAAGCAGCTTTATAAAGGTATCAACAGTTCATTAATCAATGATATTTTCGATTTAATGTACACCAAACGATTAAACGGTGAATTAAACGTTAATTTATATACTAATAGTGAATTACAACAAGTTAGCCATGCTAACAATGGCCGTGACCTAACATTGGCATTATTCCAACATGAGCAGGAGAAAGCATTTTCTCTCGATACAGAAGGGGTCGTTCTGGCAACCGGCTATCAATACCAAATTCCAACTTTTATTGAAGGTATACGTCACCTTATCCATTGGGATGAAAAAGGACGTTATGCTGTACAACGTAATTATAGCATTGATCAGAGCAACACCATTTTCATACAGAATGTGGAGTTACATACCCACGGTTTCGTCACGCCGGATCTGGGAATGGCCTGTTATCGCAACTCCTGCCTGATTTATGAAATTACCGGTATTGAACATTACCCGATTGAGAAAAGTATTGCTTTCCAGCAGTTCAGCGTCGACACCGAAGGAGCATGCTAATGTCCGTCTTTAATCCTACGCTATTTAAAAAATCCTTGCCTGAAATAGGCAGTTTTGCATTACGTCCACTGGATCTGGAACGGGATATTCCCATATTAACTGATTGGGTTAACCGGGATTACGCTCATTATTGGGGAATGCAAGATAATACCGAACAACAAGTACGGGAATTTTATCAGGATTTAGAATCCCGCCATCCTGGCAGTGTATTTATTGGCATCTATCAGGAACAACCTGCTTTTCTATTAGAGTGTTATCGCGCACAAGATGATCTGATTGGAAAATATTATCCGTCACATCCAGATGATATGGGAATGCACATTCTGGTTGCCCCGCCGCAAGAAAAAATCAGGCATTTCACTTGGGGAATTTTCCAAACCATCATGGCCTTTATTTTCAGCGATCCTGCCGTGGCTCGAATTGTGGTTGAACCTGATATACGCAATGAGAAAATTCACAAGCTTAATCTGCGGGCGGGTTTTGTTTATCAGAAGGCATTGGTATTACCTCATAAAACAGCCAAATTAGCCTTTTGTACCAGAGAACAGCACCAGATTGCGTTACAGCGGGAACACCAAGCGACAATATCAACTTCCCCGGGATCACTGGTGACAAATGCCACACATTTGCAACCTGCCGTCTGGCAAAAAGTTAATCGTCTGCACTTGTGTAAAGCTATTTCCGAATTTTCACATGAATGTTTACTCACGCCTCAACAGTTAACTGAAAAAACAGACAGTGACGGATATCACCATTACCGTTTGGATAGTTACCGTTTGAATAGTACTGACCTTTTGGTCAGCTATACTTTCCGGGCGCGGCGTATGGCACTGGATCACTGGCTGATTGATGCCGATTCGTTACAGAAACATGCCAACGGGGAAGCTGTAGAACTCGATTCCTTGCTATTCATTATTGAGTTTAAACAACAGCTTGGCATCAGCGATGTCGTCATGCCCACCTATCTGGAAGAAATTACCAGTACTCTCTATAGCAGCGCTTTTAAGCATAACAGAGTCGGTATCAGTGCAATGGATCTCGTGAACACTGATTTTCAGGCGTTGGAAGGAGAGATGATGGAAGGGCACCCCTCTTTCGTCGCCAATAATGGCCGGATTGGTTTTGATATCGGTGATTTTCAGAACTTTAGTCCCGAAGCCGCCTCTGCTATGCATTTAGTATGGCTGGCCGCACATAAGAGCAAAGCGCATTTTGCTTGTATAGAGCAACTCAATTATCAACAGTTGCTGGAACAAGAGCTAGGCACAACCACAGTAGCTGAATTTGACCGGCAGTTGATCGCGCTTAACCTTAATCCCGAAGACTATTTCCTGATGCCAGTTCATCCTTGGCAATGGCAGAACAAGTTGGCATCAGTGTTTGCGCCCGATATCGCTAATCAGAAATTGGTCTACCTTGGTATTGGTGCGGATACCTATCAGGCGCAACAATCGATCCGTACCTTATTCAATCGCACTCATCCTCAGCGATATTACGTGAAAATGGCGTTATCCATCCTGAACATGGGATTTATGCGCGGTTTATCACCTTATTATATGGCGACGACGCCAGGCATTAACGACTGGCTATTCGATTTGGTAACACAAGATCCCATCTTGCAACGTTATCGTTTTAAAATTTTACGGGAAGTCGCCAGTGTTGGATTCAAAAACAGCTATTACGAACAAGCGATCAGTAGTGATACGCCTTACAAGAAAATGATGGCGGCACTGTGGCGAGAAAACCCATTGCAACTCATTGAACCTGGGCAGCAAGTGATGACGATGGCTGCGTTATTGCACAGTGATCAGCAAGGGAATGCCCTGTTGCCTGCGTTAATTTCAGCATCCGGCCTGTCTACTCAGGAATGGTTACGCCGCTATTTAGAGAGTTATCTTGCGCCGCTGTTACACTGTTTGTACGCTTATGATCTGATGTTTATGCCACACGGCGAAAACATCATCATGGTATTGGAAAACCATATTCCACAGCACATCTTCATGAAAGATTTAGCGGAAGAGATTCTGGTCATGAATCCCGACGCCGATTTACCGGAAAAAGCGAGCCGAGTCAAAGTAGACATGCCAGAAGAGATGAAAACACTGACCATCTTATCTGATGTGTTTGACGGTATATTCCGCTATCTGGCTGCCATACTGGATGAACAGGGTAGCTATTCACAGGATCTTTTCTGGCAGTCCGTAGCAGATTGTATTTTAAGCTATCAGCACAACCATCCTGAATTACGTGAACAATTTGTGCGTTACGATCTATTTACACCGGAGATTAAACGCTGCTGTCTAAACCGCCTGCAAATAGCGAATAACCGCCAGATGCTTGATTTAGCTGATCCGGCTCAAAGTTTACAGTTTGCTGATAATCTGATTAACCCAATTGCCAAATTTGGTCATTCGTAAAATAGAGCAATCAATGAGCATGGAGAATGGTGAGTAACATGCTCACTATTCTATTAAGGCAGTACCTACAGTACTGCCTCAGACCGCTGACAAACCCCATTGAAAATAATGGGATTTGTTCCTTTCATTACGAATCATAATACAATTCATTTTCCTCATTGACCCGATTCAATCGTCCGTCAGGATGTTATTTTTACTTCGCTTGTATTGACAGGTTCGCTCTCCAGAGATAAAAACAACAAAGCATCGCGATCAGCAATGCTATCATATTGATATTTTGAACAATTTCCGCCAAAAGACATTGTATTTGCACTTTCTGCAACCCGCGAAAACGGGCATAACGATGTCCGTGATGTTGCTTCGCATCCGCAATGTAGTGGTCCACTAATTTAGGACCTTTTTCCAAAATTCCTCTTTCTCTACCAGGTAGCGCCATCATTAAAACGGCGCTGACGATACCCGTTATCGAGACAAAACTGTTCCCAAGTTGTGGATAATACGGACACGAACATAAACAGTGTTTGCCACCAACGTATAGGAGTGATTTCGTACATAGTCTGGTAGCAAAGCCCCCCATACTTTATTCACTTTCCTTATCGCGAAACACTATCCGGAAATGTTGGCTACAAAATAGGCTAAGTATCGTATGTTTGCTGTTAAAAATGTCGTATGCTTGCTATGATGAAAAAATAGCCAAAGGAGGACGGCATGACTACAAAAACTCGTATTCAGTCACGACTGAAACGCTCAAAGCGTTATGTTTTCACTCGTGACGATTTCAAAGATCTCTCAGGCTACGATCAGGTTGGTAGAGCACTTCGCGAACTGGTGAAAGAAGGGCAATTACTGAAAGTGGGTTATGGGATCTATACCAAAGCGCGGCAAAACGCGATTACCGGGAAGTTAATGCCTGCGGCACCCGGTGGTTCCGCTGCGGTGGTGATTGAAGCACTGGAACTTCTGAAAGTGGATTATCGCCTGGTAGGGGCCAGCAGTGCCTACAATAACGGTAAATCCACTCAGATCCCCGCTTCGCTGGAAATCAAAACTTCACCGCGTTTTAAGAGAATCTTGTCAGTAGGGAACAGCAAATTAAATGGATGATTTAACAAAATTATTCCCTGATGTTGCGGATGCGTTGGGGATTGAATCTGTCGCAATTGTAGAGAAAGATCATTACATCGTTGAGTTGTTGCGTCTACTCGGGCCTTTGACCTTTTATACCCATCAACTGGTTTTTTCCGGAGGAACTGCGCTGTCGAAAGCGGGAATATCCTTGAACAGGATGTCAGAAGATGTGGATATCAAGTTGGTTCCTGTCGCTGATTTCTCACAACAATACTCCAGGAATCAGCGTAAAAATATCCGTAAAGATATTATTCAGGTAATTACTGAAACGATTATGGCTTCGGGTACTTTTCGTTTTGATGAAGAGCATCCTAAAGTCACTCGGGATGAATATCGTTACAATGAGATTCCAGTGCGTTACCCGCAAGTATACGCACAAGCTCCCTGCTTACGACCATTTATCAAACTGGAATTGATGGAAACGGAGTTGCTTGAAGCACCGGAAGCTCGTGATATTCGTTCACTGATAACAGATTTGACGAACAAGGGCGAAGTGGTGGACGCTTTTCCATGTGCCACCATCGCCAGTACACAGGCTGAAAAGCTGATTTCTATGATACGCAGAACAGCTGCAAGTATGCGGCATCTGGAGCGTGGGGTGGATGAGTCACTGGTACGCCATATCTACGACAATTTTTGTATTGTCAGAGAAAAAGGATCTGATATCCCTGTATTAAAGCGCTTTGTACAGGAATGCATTAAGCAGGATATTGAACGTTACGGTAACCAGTACCCACAGTTCTGCGAATCTCCCATTGAAGAACTAAAAATGGGGCTGGAAGAGTTAGTGAATAATCCTGTTTATAAAGAGCGCTATCAACAATTCGTCGTGCCAATGGTGTTTGATGAACGTCTGGTCTCATGGGAAGAAGCCTGTACCTGTTTCCGCCGAACGGCATTAGATGTGCTTGATGCATAGAGCCAGGGATATGCTCGGATGTTGGTATCTTATCCGACAGTGTTTGTCCTGATTCGAGTCCCAAAACCAAGCGTGACGAAAAAAAGCACAGATCCGTTTCAGCTTACCTATAGTTGTATTCAATTATGTCTATTCAGATTATTACCAGATATTCCTTATGAGCTGGCAAGGTTAGCAATAAAAGCATAATATTAACAAGCCATTAACCATATAAAGTCACATTAGTAACATATATCTTTATTTAGGAATAAAATTAAATGTCTACAACACTACTAACCCTGGAAGAAGCCCGGCAAGTGATTGGTCATGCTTTTGTTCACGATATGCCTTTTAACCAATTATTAGGACTTGAACTAATCCGATTTGAACAAGATTACGTAGAAATACAATTCCGTAACCAAAGTAAACTAGTAGGTAATATCGCACAGAAAATTTTACATGGTGGTGTCATTGCCTCAGTGCTGGACGTATGTGGTGGATTGGTCTGTATCGGTAACGCCTTGACCCGTCTGGTACCCGCATCACTAGAAGAATTAGAAAAACGATTATCAATAATGGGAACGATTGATTTGCGGGTGGATTACCTACGCCCCGGCCGCGGTGAATTATTTACCGCCACCAGTAGCATTATCCGTAATGGCAACAAAGTTTCTGTCGCCAGAGCAGAACTACATAATGAGCAAAGAGCCCATATCGCCAGTGTAACGGCGACCTATCTGGTAGGATAACAATATAATTTTAATCGCTTGCGTAATATTCAGCCCGGTGACATATTATTTCCATGTTAACGGGCTAAAAACCCATTACTTTTCTTCTAATTTTATTAGCATCAGGACGATATGAATAAGCCACAAACTACCAAAGGAGTACTGTACGCCTTCAGTGCCTGTTTTATCTGGGGAATCGCGCCAGTTTATTTTAAACATATCCAGCAAGTACCAGCTGACGAAATCCTGACCCATCGTATTATTTGGTCATTTTTCTTTATGTTGCTATTGCTAACATTAACTCGTCACTGGTCACAGGTAGCCAAAGTTTTCCGTCAACCTAAAAAAGTATTATTTCTGGCCGTAACGGCCACTGTCGTTGCCTGTAACTGGCTGATTTACATCTGGGCGGTGAACCACGGTCATATGCTGGAAGCCAGCCTGGGTTATTTTATTAGCCCATTGGTTAACGTTTTATTCGGCATGCTGTTTCTCAGTGAGCGTTTCCGCCGCACACAATGGGCTGCGGTTATTCTGGCCTTCACCGGCGTGTTAGTCCAGCTATGGCAATTTGGTTCTATACCGGTCATTGGATTAAGTTTGGCTGTCACTTTCGCCCTATATGCCCTGCTGCGTAAGAAGATGAATGTTGACGCTCAAACGGGCATGACGATTGAAACACTGTGGTTACTGCCGATTGCCGCCATTTACCTATTTGGTTTTGCCAACACCCCAACCAGTGATCTAAGTAATAACTCAGCAACTCTCAATTTATTTCTGATTGCCGCGGGCATTATTACTACTGTGCCATTACTGTTATACACGGAAGCCGCTGCCCACCTGCGTCTATCTACACTCGGATTCTTTCAGTATGTCGGCCCAACGCTGATGTTCTTGCTAGCAACCTTGGTTTATGGTGAACAAATAGGCACTGACCGTCTGATTACTTTCGGCTTTATCTGGGCTGCATTAGTGCTGTTTACACTGGATGCCGTGTATACACAGCGTAGATCGCAGAGATAGCAAAATAATGAAAATAACCATCAGATTAGCCAATACAACTGAACAGATCGCACTTGAAGCTCTGCAATTACGGGCGTCTCTTATGTGGGAAGAAGATAGAGAATTATTACTAGCAAATCCCCACATGATAGAACTGCCTATAGAGCATATTGAAGCAGGGTATGTTTATGTTGCAGAACAAGCTAGCGTAATTCTAGGGTTCAGTGTTGTATTGCCTCAATCTGATGGAAATGCTGAACTTGATGGATTATTTGTTGAACCAACCTTTTGGCATCAAGGCATTGGCAAGCGATTGGTGCAAATCGCATTGAATGATCTTCATATAAAAGGCAAAGCATCATTACAGGTGATGGCTAATCCGCAAGCAGAAGGGTTTTATATTGCCCTTGGCTTTAAATATTTGGGAAAAGAATATACTCAATTAGGAACAGCAATTCATGTGATTAAATACATACGATGAAATAAGCTAATTCTATTCTATAAATCAATGCCTTTTATTCGTTACATCCATTTTATCTTTAATAATTAAACACTATTTTTTCAATAAAAACCTTTTAATTTAATTCATTATATTTTTATATCTGATATAAACACTGTAGAATTAATGTTAATAATATTTGAATTAAAGAAATTAAAACTTCAACCATATTAAATGTAGAAAATGATAGTAAAAGCTTCTTTTAACAAAGAAAGCATTCCAATTTAAGCATTTAAGCATTTAAGCATTTAAGCATTTAAGCATTTAAGCATTTAAGCATTTAAGCATTTAAGCATTTAAGCATTTAAGCATTTAAGCATTTAAGCATTTAAGCATTTAAGCATTTAAGCATTTTATAATAATGTCAAGATTGTTTCCACTCAATAATCAATGTTTTAAAATAATAATAAAACCCAATGCCGCACAAAAAGATGATTAAACTATTAACGTATTAACGTATTAACGTATTAACGTATTAACGTATTAACGTATTAACGTATTGTTTTTATATCTCTATTCTATTATGACCGCCATAATAAAACGATTACGGCGGTCATATATTAAAGCCAGTTCTTCCGCTTAAAATAGAGATACGGTGCAAGACCGGCAGCAATCATTAAACCAATTGCGCCCGGATAACCCAATGTCCAGTGCAACTCCGGCATAAATTCAAAGTTCATACCATAACTGGAAGCCACCAGCGTTGGCGGTAGGAATACTACAGAGACAACCGAGAAGATTTTGATAATCCGGCTCTGTTCAATATTGATAAAACCCATTGCCGCCTGCATCAGGAAATTAACTTTCTGAAACAGGGATTCATTATGTGGCAATAGCGATTCAATATCCCGCAGGATTTCACGAGCCTGCTCCAGTTGATCACCCGGCAAACGCGCTCGTCGCACCAAGAAGTTAAGCGCACGCTGAGTATCCATAAGACACAAACGAACCTTCCAGCCGATATCTTCCTGTTCAGCAAGACTGGACAAGGCAATATCAAACTCATCACCTTGTTTCCCTTCCATAATGACCCGGCTCAGGGATTCCAGCACGCTGTAAATATTTTCGATAACATCAGCCAACTGTTCGATCTTGGTTTCAAACAGATCCATCAGCACTTCATAAGCATTGCCATCAACCAATGTCTGATTACGAGCACGCATACGATACAATCGGAACGCAGGGAGCTCCCGCTCTCGCAATGTATAGAGACGACCATCACGAATAGTAAATGCAACTGTTGCGTTGCCAGCATGGTCTTCCGCGTCTTCAAAGTAGAAAAACGAGTGAACGTGTATCCCGTCTTCATCTTCAAAAAAACGCGCCGACGCCTCAATGTCATCCAGTTCCGGTCGGGTTGCCAGAATTTGGCCTAATTCGTTTTGAACTTGCAGCCTGTCTTGTTCTGCCGGTTCAACCAAATCTACCCATAAGGAATCAGATAACTTTTCTCCCTCTTCAAACTCAAGACGGAGCAGGCGATTATTCTCTAATTTAAATGCGCTCAGCATGTATCATAAGTCTCCTTTACTCCCTACGTGATCGTAAGGCGCGAATGTTACGCTTAGAAGAAAAAGCCTGTCAACATTCAACCTGGATATTATTTTCAGACCATTTCAAGTCTGGCATAAGCAGCAACCAGCCACTTAATCCCTTCCCCTTGAAACGCGATTTGTAATCGGCTATGTTCACCACTCCCCTCCATATTGACAATGGTTCCTTCACCAAATTTAGGGTGACGAACACGTTGTCCAAGGGCATAACCGCTATCATTGGCACTGATAGGCGTGCCCAACCGACTATGGCTAACTGGACGAGATACTGTCGCTCGTAACCGAACTTCTTCAATACATTCTGACGGCAGTTCCCCAATAAAACGAGATGGCCGATGATAAACCTCTTTACCATATAAACGGCGGCTTTCTGCATAAGTGATGGTTAGCTTTTCCATTGCACGTGTCAGACCCACATAAGCCAAACGACGTTCCTCTTCCAGACGTCCACCCTCTTCAATCGACATCTGGCTTGGGAACATGCCTTCTTCCATGCCAACAATAAATACTTGTGGGAACTCCAGTCCCTTAGCCGAATGCAATGTCATTAGTTGCACTGAATCCTGATAGGCATCAGCCTGACCTTCTCCCGATTCCAGCGCGGCATGGGAAAGAAACGCCTGCAATGGCGTCAAATCTTCATCCTCTTCCTGATAGCTAAACTGGCGAGTCGCGGTAACAAGTTCTTCAAGGTTTTCAATACGTGCCTGCGCTTTTTCACCTTTCTCCTGTTGATACATCGCTCGCAGGCCAGAATCACGGATAATCCTGTCAGTCTGAACATGCAATGGCATCTCTTCAGTTTCTGTCGATAACGCGTCAATCAGTTCAATAAAACGTTGTAAGGAAGCAGCGGCACGCCCGGCCAGCACTTTCTCTTGCAGCAATATCTGGCAACAGTCCCACAAGGTTTGCTGCCGCTCCCGCGCCGCCTGGCGCACAATATCTAACGTTCTGTCACCAATACCACGAGTGGGCGTATTCACTACACGTTCAAACGCCGCGTCGTCATGACGATTGGCGATCAGACGCAAATAAGCCAGTGCATCTTTAATTTCCTGACGTTCAAAGAATCGTTGACCACCATAAATACGGTACGGCATTGATGCCTGTAACAGCGCCTCTTCCAATACACGAGATTGAGCGTTGCTGCGGTAAAGTATGGCGCAATTTTTCAGAGCGCCCCCATTTTCAAGCCAGTTTTTAATCCGGCTAACCACATAGCGGGATTCATCCAGTTCATTGAATGCACAATAAAGGGAGATTGGTTCACCCTCTACGCCATCAGTCCACAGATTTTTACCCAAGCGATCACTGTTATTGGCAATCAATGTATTGGCAACTTTCAAAATATTACTAGTGGAACGGTAATTTTGCTCCAAACGGATAGTTTCCGCACCAGAAAAATCTTTCAGGAAACGCTGAATATTCTCAACTTGCGCCCCACGCCAACCATAAATAGATTGATCATCATCCCCGACAATCATCACTTTGCCTGTTTCCCCTGCCAACAGATGAATCCAGGCATATTGAATACTGTTAGTGTCCTGAAATTCATCCACCAGAATATTAGTAAAACGGCCACGGTAATGTTGCAGGATCTGAGGTTTATTCAGCCACAACTCATGCGCTCGCAGTAAAAGCTCGGCAAAATCCACTAACCCGGCCCGATCACAAGCCTCCTGGTAAGCTTGATAAATTTTCTGCCATGTCGCCTCAACAGGATTGCCATAACTTTCAATATGTTGTGGCCGCAATCCTTCATCTTTTTTGCCATTGATATACCACATGCCTTGACGAGCCGGCCATTGTTTATCATCCAAATTCATCGCTTTGATAATGCGTTTAAGCAAACGATGCTGATCTTCGCTGTCAAGAATCTGAAAATCCTGTGGCAAATTGGCATCCAAATGATGCGCTCGTAACAAACGATGGGCCAAACCGTGGAACGTACCAATCCACATGCCGCCTTGACTGGTGCCGATCAAGTTTTCAATCCGATGGCGCATCTCCGCAGCCGCTTTATTGGTGAAGGTCACGGCCATAATGGAAAATGGCGAAGCCTTCTCCACCGACAACAACCAAGCAATTCGGTGTACCAACACCCGGGTTTTTCCACTCCCCGCGCCAGCTAATACCAACATATTGGTCCGCGGAGCAGCTACAGCTTCCCGTTGTTTGTCATTCAGACTTTCGAGCAGATAGGAGACGTCCATAGTTACCATCAATTGATTAGACAGCGACCCAAGGTTGCTGTGTTTTTATACAGAATAATTTCTTGATTATATCAATGCTGTCAAAGAAGCCAAATTGTAAATCTCAATGTGAGGCAGCAGGCGGCTTTCCGTTGTCTGCAATAGCTTTTTGTTCTTAGTATTTATCCAACAAGCCTGCATACCACTACGCAGCGCCCCTGCCACATCAGTATTCAAATCATCACCGACATGTAAGATTTGACCAAGCGGTAAATCCAGGCGATCCGCAGCCAAACGGTACATATCGCTGCAAGGTTTTGAGCGCCCGTCAGGGCCAGCTTTCAGCACAAATTTAAAATAAGGAGCCAAACCACAGGCGGCAGGTTCCGCATTACCATTAGTAATGGCGACTAGCGGCATCTGTTCAGCAAGTGCCGCCAGAGTTTTATGTGTTGATTCAGGAATATCAATCCGATTACGCCAGAGTGTGAAATGCGCCATGACATCATCGGCCCCTCGATCAGCGTCTTCACCACTAAAACCGTAATGACAAAACATCAACCTTGAACAGTGCCAACGCCATAAAGTCATGTCATGATAAATTTCAGGATACTGCTCCAATGTCAATTCACGGAAAGCATATAGATCCTGATAATTAAGGTGACTGAACCTAGGATCATACTGCCGTACAAAATTCAGTACTTCCTCTTCTGTCTTATCCATGACTGGGTGATTATCATACAGAGTATCATCTAAATCAAATGTCATCGCTAACACTGGCGCAAGAGGCCGGTAAAAACGCATTACGATTTCCCCCGTTTGGCTCTGGGATGGGCTACATCATACACTTTTGTCAAATGCTGGAAATCCAAATGAGTATAGATTTGTGTGGAGGATAAGCTTGCATGGCCCAGCAATTCCTGAACTGCGCGTAAATCACCGCTGGATTCCAGAATATGAGTGGCAAAAGAGTGGCGCAATTTATGAGGATGAATATGGCTGCTCATTCCCTGGCGTATTCCCCACTGCGCAAATCGTTTTTGTACATTACGGGCTGATATCCGCCGCCCACTCTTTGAGACAAAAACAGCATTATCTTCCGGCTCGAAGAGTTCCCGCATCGCCAACCAACGATTAAGCCATTCAACCGCGGTACGTCCCAAAGGGACTTTCCGCTCTTTACTGCCTTTACCTGAAACCCATACTTCTCCACTTTCAAGATCCAGATGCTGGCAATCAAGGCCCACCAACTCCGACAAACGTAATCCAGCACCATACATCACTTCCAACATCGTCCGGTCACGCACCGATAATGGATCATTAAAATCGATATTCAGCAGTTGGTTCACTTCATCCACATCGATATTTTTCGGCAAATGACGCTTAGTTCCCGGCGTGCTGACGGTTTTACTCGGGTTAACGGAAATTTCGCCTTGAATCACCTGCCAATCAAGGAAGCTACGCAAGGAAGATAAACGCAACGCCAAGCTCGCTGACTGTAAACCAGCCCGACGACTACGCGTTACCAACATTCTCACTTTCGCGGGATCAAGATCTTTCCATTGGCTGACGCCCATTTCTAAAACCATCTCAGCCAATGTGACAAGATGGCGACGGTAATTGATGATAGTCACTGGACTTAACCGACGCTCTACCCTGAGGTAGCGCAAAAATGCCTCAATCGGCTCCAGTAACCGGTCAATTTCCTGCATCATATGCGTTTAATCCAACGAGATAATATATCCGGCAATAACTTAGCCAGATGCTCAAGCATGTCAGTTCCCATGCCTTCTTGATAATGTTGATGGTTCCGGCTGTTAAATATCACCATACCCAGTTCGCCCCTCGTTCCCAGTAGAGAGACGGCAACCGAACCTACCTGCCGAACTTGCGGCAACAATAATAAAATTTCCGACCCATTTAGCATACCGAGATAGTGGCTTTTATTACCAAAACGCTGAATACGGATTGGTTCAAAAGCATTGCGAGAAAGCGCTAAATTAGGTGCGTCAAGTGGTGCGCCAATATGCCATTTATCATTGAAAAGACGGATGCTGGCACTATTTAACCCCATATTCTTAGCCCATGCACTTAACCGACTAAGCATATCTTGCAAACTCTCTGCCGCAACCAAATCAATCAGTAATTTAAGCAACTGCTCAAACAGTTGTTCATTCACTCTAGCCTGTTCCATGAGCCGAGTTATATCTTCTTCCAGATAAGCAATCCGCGCTCTCTGGCGGTTCATATACCATTCAACCAAAGAAACCGTTTCTCGTACCGGGTGAGGAACCCGCATCTGTTCAACGACACATGCATTACGGATAAAGAAATTGGGGTTTTCCAGCAAATAATCCACGACAGTCTGATCATCAAGTATCTCATTGATGTTAAACTGCTCTTCTTTTTTCTCCATCTCCGATGCTCCGCAGCTCAGAATCAATTACAGATGAATTGTGCCATCATAAACATGCGTCGCCGGCCCCGTCATATAGAGCGGTTTTCCCGGCCCGTCCCAACAGATCAACAGTGAGCCTCCCGGCAAATCTACCCGAACATGGTTGTCGAGCAATTGCTGCTGAATGCCCACTGCTACCGCTGCGCAAGCACCACTGCCACAAGCTTGGGTTTCCCCAACGCCACGTTCATAAACCCGCAAGCGGATATGACCACGGTTTAAAATTTGCATGAAACCAATATTCGCCCGTTCAGGAAATCTTTCGTGGCTTTCCAACGCTGGCCCCAAAATTTCTACTTCGGCCGTTTCCACGTCCGGCACTTGAATAATACAATGAGGATTCCCCATAGAGACAACACCACAAAGAACCGTTCTCTCTACTACCCGTAAAATATAGGTTTTTTCTGACTTTAGCGCACGAAATGGCACATGATGCGGCTCAAATTCAGGTTCCCCCATATTAACGCAAACCTGATCATCATTGGTGATGCTCAACATCATCCGCCCCGATTGCGTGCTGACTTTAATATCACGCTTATTAATTAAGCCTTTAAGACGGACAAAACGGGCAAAACAACGCGCTCCATTGCCACACTGTGCAACTTCACTACCATCAGCATTAAAAATACGATAGTGAAAATCCATATCTGGATCATAAGGCGCTTCAACAATTAACAACTGATCGAAGCCCACACCAGTATGTCTATCTGCCAAACGGCAGATTAGCTCTGGTGAGAAATAAACATTTTGGGTCACAGCATCAACGACCATAAAGTCATTACCCAGACCATGCATTTTGGAGAACTGCATATAATGCTCCACGTAAGCCGTAGTCATTGACTATCGGCTTATCTCGCTTATTTCTGAGAGGTGCTATCCACTTTCTGCCCTTGTTGCTCAGTATTCGCGGGAATCTGAGACGCAGCTGTCGCCTTCTCGGTTGATGGTTGTTCTGGAGGAAAATAGAGAGGACCTTTTAGTCCACAGCCGGAAAGTATAAATAAGGTTACGATAGCCAGAAATCCGCGTAATTTTTTCTTCATTGCATTAATGCCTGTAATTCATACGTCAATATTCTCTATAATCGCAGTTAGACCTCGAAAAGCAAATAGGAAATGAAGATGAACGACAGTGAATTTCACCAGTTAGCTGACCAACTAATGTTTTATATCGAAGGGCAGTTGGATAATTACGATGGCGATGCTGATATCGACTGTGAAACCAATGGCGGTGTCATGACCCTGAGCTTTGATAATGACAGCAAAATTATTATCAATCGTCAGGAACCTTTCCATCAAATCTGGCTGGCAACCAAAGGCGGCGGCTATCATTTTGACTACAAAGAAAGTCAGTGGATTTGTGACCGCAGCGGTGACAATTTTTTAACCATGCTAGCACACGCCATCACCGAGCAAAGTGGCGAACAGTTCAGCTTTTAATGCTTGAACCTACCCCGCGCCGCGGGGTAAATCAGTAATGAGACACAGAACGATAAAATTCTGACCGCTCTTCTCTATCATTCTCACCATCATGAGTCACACACAAATGTGAAAAAGATGATCCACTAAATGGAATAACCTGAATCTGCCCTTCCATTTGGACGATCTGATAAAACTGCGGCAAGTTAAAGTTGATAAAACTTGATCCGTAGGTAAACCGATCATGAGATGAAGAATAAAACCGACTGACGTCGCGTACCAATTCTTCCTTACTGCCCTCACAATGAGAATAGATTTCTACCCGGTTGGTTTCATCCAGAATATAGATATTAAAACTTTTACTATCTTGTGTATTTTCGAAGAAAAATTGAATAATGCCCTCGCTGGCAAAACCATCAACCACCGCGGGCAAATGTGTCTCTTTGGTATTAATTTTCACCGGCAACCCATGCAATTTGTTATTAGAAATTGCCCCATAGAATTCCACGGCATTTTCCAATTTCTGCACAGATACATTAAGACGTTCAAAGAACAGCCCCCAAGTCTGGCCGGCAATGCGTAATGCTTTAAAACGACCTGGGTCCTGACGATTGCTGGATAAACGTAATTCAATACATTCAGATACCAGTTGCTGGATTCGAGTTCGGATAAGTCCTCGTAAATGCTCGCTGTAACAGAATACCTCAACTGCCGCTGGCGGTGCGGCATCTTGATGCATCTTGCCCAGAATGGTCTTCAACGCTTCCAGCACAGCTTGTTCACCACTAAAGTGCAAGGTCCGCACTTCATTCCATGAATTACGGTAAAGCAAGTCAATACTTTCCACCAAACACTGTTGTGATTCACCAAAACTGAATACATCAAGCTTACGGAAATCAAAATGTACAACCTGATTAGAGAACTCAGCCGTCGGATCTTTCTCCAAATTGACAATAATTGCCAAATGGCGAATTTCACACGGACTATAAAGTGCTTTCGGTGTCGGCGCTGGCAAACGGATGGGGAAATGAGCGGAAATATCATTAATCAATTCATGCAGTTTCAACTCATCACATTGGGTGTCGCCATGATGAATATGGACACACGATTTTTCCGTTAACAAGCCATTAAAGTAGGTCCACGACACCAGTTTATTGAGATAACGATTATATTCCAGAGGTTGATGACCAATAATCGATCCAATATTCGGCGCCTGATTGTAAAGATACCAACCGCTGCGGTTCGCACGTCCTTGAGGAACATAGATAAATGTTAAATTTGTCTCTGACAGGTCTGGCGAAATTTGCGGATTAACCAGCGTTACTTTTCCTGGCAATGCTTCAAATGCAGCATAAAGTTTACGCGTCAGCACACCAATATCCTGTGGACTGGCACTGACACTCAGATTATTACGGCGGGCAAAACGGATAAGATTACGATAGCTCTGCATCATGGTATCAAGCAGTTCATTATGCGCATCACGAACCTGTTCAATTTTCCATGAGTTGCGGTTATCCAAAATTTTCAACCGATCTGGTTCCCACTTCCACTCATAGACCAGTTGGGTTAGAACCTGGCGTCGCCAGCCAATGCAACCTTTATCATCCTGATTAAGAGAGAGCTTTTCACAAACTTTTAAATAAAAACATCGACGTATTAGATCTAAACGGGTCGTATCGTTAATTTCCGTCAGATAACGGGTAACACGCTCAAGCATCATACTGTATGCATCAAGGCCAAAGGAGACTATTTCACCAGCATGCAAGCGCTGTTTCATATCCATTGCCAGTAACTTACCATTGGGATATTCCCAAGAATAGGCTTCCAGTAATAAGCTTTTTAATACGGCTTTATAAGGGGAATCGATACTTTTGTAGAGTTGCCATAAGCTAGCGCCAAAATACTCTTCAGCGGATAGTTCACCCAATCCACCGAGATCAAGCCACTCATTTGGCGTCAAAACACCTTGCGCATAAAGGGATAAAACATATTCATCATAATGACGTTCTTCTTCTACGGGCACCATTTCCCATAACAAACGCTTACCCGCCATACGTACCGCGGTACGGTAAAATTCATCAAGTAATAGAATATGCTGAGTAGAACCGCAGTCCTCACCGCCGAGACTACCACTCGCGTTATGGCGAAAGCGGTTTTCATCAATAAGAAAAAAATTAACTTCAATACCAAGCGCTGCCGCCCACTGTTCAATAAGAGTACACTTACGTTGCAGTAAAAGGCGCTCATCATTATCCAGCCATGACTGATGACATACCCAGATATCTAAATCAGAACAACCACTCTGCCCGATTGATGAGGTACTGCCCATTGAGTAAATACCGGTAATAGGCAGTTCACCATTGGCAGGCTGTTCTATGAAGTGATCTAATTTACTTTCTAAATCATTAAGATAAGATTTTTGTGCTTCATCATGCACGAAAAAACATACGCCATAGGGAACATTACCGTTAATGTAGCCTGGCATCATCGGATGATGATAATGCAGTAATACTGGCAGTAAACTGTATACCTGCTTAAATTCCGCACTCATGGCGGTAGAGGCGCGTTCTAACCTGAGTTGGTTTATCGCATCCAGTCTCTGCTTCAGTGTTTCGATATAAAGGTACAAGACGTCTCGCCCAATTGAGTTCCAGTGCCCAGATAAATCCCCCGTTTCCGGTTGTTATAGCTTGATGGAATTATTTAGAATGATTTTTACCAATTTATTACCGGAAACGTGATCAATTTAACACCTTGTCGATAAACCGTAAAGTCAGTAAAGCAATTGAATTGCGATGTGCTATCGTACGAAAAATCAAATAATACATTGTTATATATGGAAATAATCAAAAAACCCATACCGTTTATACTTTCTTATACGAAAGAAATTTTCTCCGCCCATTTTTCCAAGCTAATACGCATAATACCTTGTTATCATCAATCCGATGAAAATGACTCCGTTGGCTATATTTTAATTAATGATTCTTTTCATTCGCGATTCCTTAATTACAGAAATAGTTTACTGAAAAAGTTAATTCATAATTAAATCAATCTATTTTCATTGCTATAAAAATAATTTAAAAATTAAAATTTATTTTACAATTTAACATAACCGGCATATCTTCTTCTTAGCCCCTCGCTGGAAAAAAAACGGCTGAAGTGTTAAAACGAGTGCTATGTTTTTCATTTATATGATGGCTGAAAGGGCCTGAGAAATACAAACATCTATGTCAACTAAAACCATCCGTATCGCAACCCGGCAAAGCCCTCTGGCTATGTGGCAGGCGCTGTATGTTCAGCAAAAACTACAACAATGTCACCCAGATCTGAAAGTTCAACTGGTCCCGATGGTAACCAAGGGCGATGTTATTCTGGACACGCCTCTGGCAAAAATCGGAGGAAAAGGGCTGTTTGTCAAAGAGCTAGAATTAGCTCTGCTTGAGGGCCGAGCCGATATCGCTGTCCATTCAATGAAAGATGTCCCGGTCTCTTTTCCAGAAGGGTTAGGTCTGGTCACTATTTGTGAACGTGATGATCCTCATGATGCTTTCGTCTCTGCCAAATATCCTTC
This sequence comes from Photorhabdus akhurstii, assembly GCF_018448925.1. Lineage (GTDB taxonomy): Bacteria > Pseudomonadota > Gammaproteobacteria > Enterobacterales > Enterobacteriaceae > Photorhabdus > Photorhabdus akhurstii. The sequence continues at coordinate 36,530 of NZ_RCWE01000020.1, forward strand.
TCTTGATGAATTGCCAACAGGCAGCATTGTCGGCACATCAAGTTTACGCCGTCAGTGTCAACTCCGTGAATTACGTCCTGACCTGATTATCCGTGACCTTCGGGGCAATGTTGGAACCCGCCTGAGCAAGTTGGATAATGGTCACTATGATGCAATCATCCTCGCCGTCGCAGGATTGAAAAGGTTAAAACTGCATGAGCGTATCCGTACGTCATTGACGGCAGAACAATCATTACCTGCCGTTGGTCAAGGAGCGGTAGGAATTGAATGCCGCCTTGACGACCAACAAACACAAACTCTGTTAGCGCCATTAAACCACTATGATACAGAAATCTGTGTTCTTGCCGAACGTGCGATGAATACCCGGCTAGAAGGAGGCTGCCAAGTACCAATAGGTAGCTATGCCGTTTGGCAGGATGGGAAAATCTGGTTACGGGCATTGGTTGGCGCACCTGATGGCAGCGTTATGATTCGCGGTGAGAGAACGGCTTTACCAAAAGATGCTTGCCAGGCAGGAATTGAATTGGCAGAAGAGTTGTTAGAGCGGGGCGCGCGGGAAATTCTAACCGAAATTTATCGAGGAAATCCCCCCACATGAACATTCTGGTGACTCGCCCTGCTCCTGCCGGAGAGGAACTAGTCAGAAAGTTACAGGCTGCGGGAAAAACAGCTTTCAGCGCACCTTTAATCAATATTCACCCCGGTTCAGAGCTGCCACAGCTCGCTGAGAAGCTTAACCATCTAAATACCTGTGATATGGTATTTCTGTTGTCAAAAAATGCAGTTTATTATGCAAACTCACAGTTAAATAAAATTAATCTGTCATGGCCCGGCAAGCTGATTTATTATGCTATTGGCAGATCAACCGCTCTGGCTTTTCATCAACTAACGGGTATAAATGCTATCTGGTCATCAGAGGGTGAGACCAGCGAAATCCTGCTAAAACTACCATCACTACATCAGGTTGAAAATAAACAAGCTTTGCTGCTCAGAGGAAATGGCGGACGTGAACTTATTGCCCGGACGCTGACAGAAAGAGGCGCCACAGTTAATTATTGTGAATGTTATTTCCGCCAGCCAGTAGACTACCCGGCAGCAGAATTCAGTGCCCACTGGCAAAAGTATGGAGTACAAACTTTAGTTGTAACCAGTGGCGAAATACTGCAACTGTTATATAACTTAATACCCGAAAGTGATCGAAACAGGTGGTTATTGCATTGCCGCCTGATTGTGGTAAGCGAGCGTCTTGCACATACCGCCCGGAACTTGGGCTGGCAGGATGTTAAAGTTGCAAAAAGTGCAGATAACGACGCCTTAATTCAGGCACTAGAATAAACTGACATGGGATGCCCACTATGACGGAGCAAAAACAGTCCGCCGAGACAGTTGAACAAACAAAAACTACGGTTGAAAACTCGCAACAGCCCGAAACCGAGCCTCAAAAGCAAAAACGTTCTGGCACGCTAAAAAACATGATTGCTATTGCAATCATGCTGGCAATCGGCGGCGGTCTTTATTATTACGGACAGCAACAAAGCCATTTACTGAGTGCGGAGAACCATGAGCTACGCCAACAACTGGAATCACTGAAACAACAGCAGTCACAGGATAAACAGCATATTGAAGCGCTGTTTAAAGAACAATCACAGGCTTTAAGCCATTTCTCCGCACAAAATGAGCAACTGGGTAATAGCCTACAAGAGTTACAGGCCAAAATCTCTGCGTTATCCAGTTCTGATGTAAAAAGCTGGCTACTAGCACAAGCTGATTTTTTGGTCAAAATGGCAGGCCGGAAATTATGGAATGATCAAGATATAGTCACTGCCGCGGCTCTGTTGAAAAATGCCGATGCCAGTCTCGCTGAAATGAATGATCCAAGCTTGATTGAAATCCGTCGAGCAATTACACAAGACATCAGTACATTATCCGCCATTAGTCAGATTGATTTTGACGGCATTATCCTGCGAGTTAATCAGCTTTCTAACCAGGTAGATAACCTGCGTCTGGCTGACAATACAACCGATGGCTCGCCAATGGACGAAGATAATGATGAATTAACCGGTACGTTATCTGAATGGCGCCAGAATCTGAGCAAAAGCTGGAAGAGTTTCATGGATAATTTCATTACCATCCGTCGCCGGGATACCGCAGCAGAGCCATTACTGGCGCCAAATCAAGATATCTATCTACGCGAGAATATCCGAGCCCGCCTGTTGATTGCCGCCCAAGCAATACCACGTCATCAAGGTGAAGTTTTTAAACAGTCATTAGAAACGGTTTCAACTTGGGTTAGAGCTTACTTTGATATCAACGATCCCAATACCAAAGCATTCCTGGAAGAAATCGATTCATTAAGCCAACAGCCTGTTTCCATCACTGCGCCAGACCAACTTTCAAGCCAGCCTTTACTGGAAAAATTGATGCAAACCCGGGTTCGCAGCTTACTTTCCCAATCCTCTGACACCAATCAGGAGGGTTAAGTTATGCTGAAAGTTCTATTACTGTTTGTGGTACTCATTGTTGGTATTGTGCTTGGCCCAATCGTTGCCGGCCATCAGGGATATGTTCTGATTCAAACCGACAATTACAACATTGAAACCAGTGTTACCGGCCTGTTCATTATATTTGTTCTTTTACAACTGGCACTCTGCCTCATTGGCTGGTGCTACCGTAGAGTTATACGCACAAGCTCACGTACCCGTGGCTGGTTCCTTGGACGCAAACGCAGCCGTGCCCGTGCTCAAACAAAAGCAGCGCTGATCAAACTGGCAGAAGGTGATTTCAAACAAGTTGAGCAATTACTGACCCGTAACGCTGATCATGCAGAACAACCTGTGGTCAACTATTTACTGGCGGCTGAAGCAGCTCAACAACGCGGGGATGAATTCCGTACCAATCAATATCTGCAACGTGCGGCAGAAGTCGCAGACAATAATCAGTTACCGGTGGACATTACTCGTGTACGCATTCAACTTGCGCAAGGTGAAATTCATGCAGCCCGTCATGGTGTAGACAAGCTATTAAATCAGGCTTCGCGCCATCCAGAAGTCTTACGCCTGGCTGAACAAGCTTATATGAAATCAGGAGCTTACCAGTCACTGATTGATATACTACCGGTAATGGAAAAAATCCATCTACATGATGAGTTACAAATTCACAAATTGCGCCAGCAAGCCTATATCGGTCTGATGAATCAGTACATGGCAGAACAAGGCAGCGAAGGCTTAAAACGTTGGTGGCATGATCAAAGCCGAAAAATTCGCCATGATGTGGCTTTACAAGTTGCAATATCTGAACATTTAATTGAATGTGATGACCATGAGACGGCACAAAAGATCATTTTGGAAAGTTTAAAACGCCAATACGACGAACGTTTACTCTTATTGATCCCACGCTTAAAAAGCGAAGATCCAAAGCCGATACAAAACGCGCTAGATCATCAGTTAAAACAACATGGTTCAACTCCCCTGCTAAACAGTACGCTTGGACAAGTTGCTTTGCGTCACGGAGAATGGGAAAAAGCAGTAAAAGACTTTAAAACCGCATTAGCCCAACGTCCTGATGCACATGATTATGCCTGGTTAGCAGATGCATTGGATAAACTGCGTAAACCTGAAGAGGCCGCACAAGTTCGGCGCGAGGGATTAATGCTCACTTTGAAGCGCGAGAGTAATGTAGTGAAGAGTGATCTCGTTAATAGCAATAGTATCAGCTAGCACTGTAACGTTGTGATCTCTCATCCATTGCCATTTTTATTAGCAAACCTTCATGCCGCTGATTAAAAATGCCCCACACGGGGCATTTTTCTAACCATATTTTCTGGCAAAATCTTCATCGGAAGTGCAAAGATAAATAATAAATTCAATAAATGCGATAAGTACAGGGATAAATGTCCAGCAAAATAGCAGATATAAAACCCCCATACCGATTTTGCCCAGATAAAATTTATGAGCGCCAATGTAACCAAGAAAAAACGCCAACAGTGCAGCAACAATTCGGTTTTTACTACCAGAAGAATAAGCCTTTATCATTGCGCCACAATGTGGGCATGATTGTGCAGACTCATGCAACATTCGACCACAACCAAAGCATCCAATCATTTTTGACATTAATATTTCCCTTAAGATAAGTTTAGGAACGAAGTAACCGAATTAATTTTATAGCAAAAAACTAACCATCATATTTTCAGTTGTGTTTATATTAGATAGTAATACCTAAACAGTATATAAACCTACCAAATATATCTTTTAGAAATAAAAAAAACACCTACCTTAAAAACAAAGATAGGTGTACAAATACAATCAGGTCTACAGACGGATAGTGCCTCACTCAACGTTGAGTCCGGCCGGCGATGAAAAGAAAGTTATATCTTACTCATCTGTGACATGGACAATAGGCACCGATAATCGGCTCTGCATCATCCCTGGGTTTATGAAGCATATGCAATCATAAGAAATAGGATGAGCATCTACTCCTATAATAATGCATTTAGCGTGCCAACTTTTATTCAAATGAAAGCTGCCTCGCTTCATCAGCTATTTCTCTATTTATTACAACAAGAAATCGAATCACCACAAAATCCATTTTATGCACTGTCTCTTATTTGAGACAAAACATAAGGCATTTATTATTTTCATTATAATTCAATTCGTTATAAGTCTCTTATTTGAGACAGCCAATATATCAATTGTCGTCAAAATACAAAAAATAAGAAATTCCCATATAAAACAAATAGTTATTTTCAAAAAATAATCCACTAAATTTTCATCAGCAGAGAACAACTTGAAGGTACATGGATAGGATAAGGAAACAAAAAGTCGGGGGGGACAAAAGGGATAAAACGCAAAAAACCCTGCAATGCAGGGTTCTTTTAGAATTTGGTCGGCGAGAGAGGATTCGAACCTCCGACCCACTGGTCCCAAACCAGTTGCGCTACCAAGCTGCGCTACTCGCCGAAATTTTCTGTATCTTCTTTTCTCTTTTTTATGGTGCGAAAGGGGGGACTTGAACCCCCACGTCCGTAAGGACACTAACACCTGAAGCTAGCGCGTCTACCAATTCCGCCACCCTCGCGTGTCATAAAAAAGATGGGGTGGCTAATGGGACTCGAACCCACGACAACTGGAATCACAATCCAGGGCTCTACCAACTGAGCTATAGCCACCATAACAGCTATTTACTGCTAAATACTTAACTACCAACAGCGTAATACACCACCGCAGCTCTTGCACGCAAATAATGGCGCGCCCGACAGGATTCGAACCTGAGACCTCTGCCTCCGGAGGGCAGCGCTCTATCCAGCTGAGCTACGGGCGCTTAACGCCGTTGCGGATGGGGATAGTACGGATTTAATGATCTACTGTCCAGCGCTTTTTTAAAGAAATGATGCGTTTGATTACACCTTGTTCATTTCGTAGATAAAGCCAGCCCTTAATTTCCCTACTCACTACCACTGTGACAGTAAATCAGTCGATCAGACCTTGAGTTTTTTACCGTTAAAAAACGTCACCAACCAATAAATCAGTGACACTATCAACAAAAATCCCCCACCTACCAGCAATGAGAAACGGGTATCCGGGTTAATTGCCATACCAATCAACACACAACATAAAAATGCCAATGTCAGATAATTGACATAGGGGAACAGGATAGATTTAAAACCATGTTGTTTCAGTGCTTGTTGATGGTGCTGACGAAAACGCAATTGGCTCATCAGAATAACAAACCACGGCACCATTCCCGGTAACACGCTGGCACTGTATACATAAACAAAAACCGCCTGCGGATTTGGGATCAAGTAATTCAAACTAGAGCCTACTATCAAGCACAGGATTGTAATAGCAATACAGATTACCGGCACCCCATTCTTTGACAATTTCGTCAGTGATGAAGGTAGCTGACGGTTTTGTGCCAGCGCATAGAGCATCCTTCCACCACTGTACATGCCGCTGTTACAGCCGGAAAGCGCAGCCGTCAATACAACAAAGTTAATCACGGCTGCCGCTGAGGTGATCCCGACTTTGGTAAATGTCATTACAAACGGGCTGCCCTGTGAACCCACTTCTGTCCACGGAAATAATGTAACGACAATAAAGATCGCGCCCACGTAGAAAATCAGGATACGCCAGAGAATATTGTTAATCGCTTTCTTCAATGTCACCTGAGGGTTCTTCGCTTCCCCCGCAGTGATACCAACCAACTCCACCCCCTGATAAGAGGCAACCACAATACAGAGCGCAAACAAAAACCCTTGCCAATCACCCGCAAAGAAACCGCCATGCGCAGTCAGATTATCTAACCCAATAGGCTGCCATTGATTACCAATACCGAAAAATATCAATCCCAAACCAATCAGGATCATGACGATAATTGTGGTCACCTTAATCATCGCAAACCAAAATTCCAGCTCACCATAAAGACGTACCGCCGCAAGGTTAGCCAAAGCAACCAATGCCACCGCAATCAATGCAGATACCCACTGGGGCAGTTCAGGGAACCAGAACTCAGCATAAACCCCGATAGCCGTTATTTCTGATATTCCTACCGCTACCCACATAAACCAATAGCCCCAAGCGGTGAGGCATCCCCAATATGGGCTGAGATATTTATGCCCAAAAGAGGCGAAAGAACCTGTGACAGGTTCAAGAAACAGCATTTCTCCCATCGATCGCATAATGAAAAAAACAAAAATTCCGGCAATAATATAAGCCAGCAAAACGGAAGGGCCAGCCCATTTCAGTGTACTAGCCGAGCCCATAAACAGACCGACACCAATTGTGCCGCCTAATGCGATCAGCTCTATATGACGGGCTTCTAAGCCCCGTTGCAAGCTATGTTGTTGATCTGCCATAAATTCCCTGTCCATTGTTATATGTTGTAATGTGTAAATAAAAACGCACAAGACTGATGTTAATCAGCCATAAAAAGGTCAGGGATCAAAACATGTTTTTCCACTGAGTGGAATAAAAAATTATCCAATAATTAACTACAAATAGTGAAAACCCGGCAGGATCAAACTGTTAGATAAATATTGTGGAATAAATTCATTGTATCGACTGACGAAAGCATCACCTGTCGAAAATTCACACAACAGGCAAGAAGCGGATTTACAGACGACCACTGTAATAATATCCAAGAAATTTCAGTAATTTAAACTGGCGACGAATACGGCTCGGTTGTGATAACAAGCGATAAAGCCATTCAAGCCCCAAATTCTGCCATGCTTTTGGCGCACGTTTTACATGGCCGGTAAATACGTCATAAGTACCGCCAACTCCCATATACAACGCATCCGAATGAATTTTTCGACAGTCACGCATAAAAACTTCCTGTTTAGGCGATCCCATTGCAACTGTCACAATCGCCGCACCGCTGGCATGAATCCGTTCAAAAACAGCATTACGTTCTTCTGGCGTGAAATAACCGTTCTGGCTGCCAACAATATTGACGTTCCACTGAGCTAGCAGTTTACTTTCCGTCTGTTCCAATATCTCTGGTTTACCTCCAACCAGAAAAATAGGCGTGCCTTCTTTGCCGGCACGCTCCATGATGGCTTCCCATAAATCAGCACCCGCTACACGAGAAATTTCAGCACCCGGGTATTTACGGCGAATAGCACGTACAATACTGATACCATCAGCATACAGATATTCTGCGTCACTCAGCAGTGTACTTAAAGCTTGATCTTCCTCTGCCGTCAGAACTTTTTCCGCATTAATCGCAACTAAAGTACCCGTTTTTACCTGTCCGCGTTGAAAAATATGGTCAAGAAAGTGCGCCATATCGCGGAAGCCCCAAATATTCAAACCACGAATACTGTATTTAGGAATATTGTTTAGCTCCATTTTCTTTCCTCACATTGCAGCGGACGTTTTTGTGATACAACCAAGTTGCTAGTCAGATACTTTTTAATCAGCCCCGCACTCTCAAATAACCAGTACAACAACTTAGCAATTACCAGACATAAGCCAAAAATAATACAGAAAAACACCACACGGGAAACAAATGAATCCACTCCTTCGCGAGCTAACACAATCATGTTGAAGATCGCGCCAAAGCAAAATGCCTGCAAGATAGCGGCCTTATAACGATTAGTCTCCTGTTTTCCTAATTCATAAATCCAGTCAAACCACTTAATTATCAATCCAACAACAATCGCACCAACCGGAATAAACAACACGCCCCCCATCACAACCAGAGAGCCTATCAGAGTCGGGGAGATTGCCAGACCAGAGTGGTTATCCAGTACTTCCCAAGTAAAATAATTCGCAGAATTCAACACAGCATCAGGTCGTCCTGGCCAAAGCCAACTTGGAATAAAGACATAGAAATCACGGATAATAGGCGCTAACCCCTGAAAATCAATTTTGTCGTAGTTATTCAGCAGTAACGCAAAATTTTCCCACGGTGAGAAAGTATCCCTTGTCAGGTAGAGGAAAGTATAAAACGCTTCTGCACCACTGACATCCAAACTATAACGTTTGAGCGCCAACCAAAACATGCCAACAATCCCTATTGCACCCGCCGTTACCAACATCCACAAGGTTATCCAACCACGCACAATGCCAATAAACAGAAACAACGCGAACGCAATGATAATATTAGCCCGTGTTCCGCCAACAATGACATAAGTCAGTATCCCAAAAGCAACTGTGCTCATCAGAAAAAACAGCCAACGTAACTGTGTCGGCTTCAAGAAATAGACCACCAACATGGCAGGAATAAAGAAGTAAAAGAACCGTTTTAGGGCAACACCGGAAACCTGACTGGAAAAAATTTGACTGTACGACTGTAACTTAAACAGTAGAAAACCATTTTGCATAAAGAACAGCCCCACTGTCACCACCGCAACTGATGCCAGTAGTAACCATGTAAAGTTAGTTTCTACCCGGTTCATGGTAAATACCGGTGCTTTAGGCTGTATAGACGGCTTTCTTAGCCGTGTTTTATAACTGACGTAATAAATACCATAAAAACAGGTCGAAGCCAGTAGAGCATGTAGTAAGGCATCAACAGGCACCACTTCAACATCAAATTGGAAAACTAATAGACACGTCAGCGGGAAGCCAAAATAGAATGTCAGCAAATAAAGCAATGAGAAGAATATATTAAAATTAAAACGTACACGCCGGAATTCCTGATAAGTCAACGTCAGGATGAAAACCAGTGATATCAAGTAAACAACAAATAATCCGCCAAACTGCGTTAAAGTCATTGCTGCTCTCCCACCGCTTTCGCTAGCGCCTGCCGCCAGCCATCAATAAAGTTCGGGCTAAAGAAAGCTATCGAGTTTCTGTCTAAAGAGAGCATCTGCCGTTGCGCTTCCGCAATCAGCTGGTTATCTAAAGGATCACCAGCGAAAAACACCGGCACTTGCTGTTCTGTCAAATCTTGCCAAAAAAGATTCTGACGACTGAGTACAAATGGCACGCCAAATTGTATCAACAGACAAATTGTTCCAATCCCTTGCTGGCGATTAAACATGAAATACCCTAAATCACAACGGCTCAGTAATGCCAGATAATCATCAAACGCCATATTTTGCTTAATAATGTTCAAATTTTCTGGCCGGAACAGTGATAAAGCAGCTTGTTCGACCTGATTAATATAAACCTGATTGTTTTCGGGATAACCCATTGGGATAATGATTCGCACCTTATCGCCAAACTGTTTATGAATAGTTTTCAATGCCGTAATATGGCGGTTCGATCGATCACCGGAATTCCCCAACAAAATGGTCATTTTGCCATCTTCAACAGGTGTTCTTTCTGCAATTGCCAAAGCAGGTTCCATTCTGGTTGGAAAATAGAGCAATGATGTTGGTACGTTCGGATGATGTTGAGAATAAAAATAGAGATCTCCACGAACCGCAAACACATGCCCTACCCGACGCTGTGCCAGACGACGCAAGAAATAGAATAGACGGAATTTTAACTGATTGGAGTCTTCATACAGATCAGCACCCCAGGCATGCCACCAAAACTGATTACGTTTGATTTTTCCTGACAACAGCGCCAACCACAAACTTACATTAAATTGGCCGTGAAAAAAAAACCGACAATCTCTATCTGAACGGGCTTGAACAATAACAGCCTGCGCCAGAGATTTTTTACTGTCGAAGAATTCCATCTCCAATGCCGGGCAATCATCCAATAAAGCTCGATTCCTGGTCACCACCATAAACTTCGGTTTGGCTAAAAAACCAATTTCTTGTGCTAAGACGTCATTAAAAAAGCGCAATACTGTTCGATTGTGATGTGGAATATCAGATCCCAAAACATGAATTAGGGTTGTCATGCTCGCCTACGATAAATAAGAAATGCACCACAACAAAGGGTGAAATAAATAATGTAAGTTGCCATATAGGCTTGCGCTGCACCTAATGCTCCGTTTACAGGAATGAGCCAGTGGGCAAAACCAGTAAGCAATAAAAACTGGCTAACTTCTGTCAACACATAAAAACGCAACGCAGCCTTAGCAATCACCAGATAGCCAAAAACATAAGCGCCCACTTTCAGAACATCACCCACCAACTGCCAGGCAAAGAGATCACGCATAGCAGTAAATTTGTCAGAAAACAGTAACCAAATGGCAAAATCACGCAACAGCCATACAGTAAAACTTGCAACCGCCACAGCAGGCAAAACAAATTTCAGCGCCTTAACTATCTCGTTTGATATTTCGCTCTTACCCTGCAACCGTGAAAGCGTTGGCAACAGATAAACAGTAAAAGATGCTGTGATAAATTGCAGGTAAGCATCGGAAATACTGCTTACACCTTGCCAGATACCCACATCGTGCCAACTATAATGCGCTGCCAGCAGATTTCGCATCATAATGTAGGCAACCGGTAAAGTAATAGAAGTCAGCAGAGCCATAAGGGTAAATTTGCCAAGCTGACCAGCCAGTACCTTATCCCACATGGGCTTAAAACTTGAAATAGATACCGCTTTGAGACGCCAAACCATCAATCCCGCGGGAAATATAATTAATGCAGGCACTAAAGCCAAACCCGCCAAGGCACCTTCATACCCACCAAGGAAAAAACAGAGATAATAGGCCATCACGCCAATCACGCTACCTAAAATAATCGCCAACGCATTCCTCTGGGCATCTCGGTATCCTTTCAAAATAGCCAAGAAATAGTTGGCAAAAGCAATCCCCATTTGAATAAAGGCGAGTGCTTGCACAACGGGCTCATAATCTTGATGACCAAATAACCCAATACTGATAGCACCGCTAAACAGCAAAAAAATTACCGCCAACAGCGTGGAAAACCCAAGGATAATGGCAGAAGATGTTCCCAGTACCGCACGCAATCTTTCCGGCTGCTGTTGATATTCAGCTACATATTTAGTCACGCCATTAAAAATACCAGCGCCAGCCAACACCCCAAGCACAGTGATAAGTTGACGGAAATTACCCGCCTGCCCAACCCCACTGGGGCCAAAAGCAACCGCCAGTAATTTAACGATCAAAAGCCCCACACCGATTTTTATCAGCGTGGAGCCCGCAGTCCATATTGATGCTTTAGCTAACGACATATCAGGCGAAGTATTCCCGAATATGTTTGATGACAATCTGCTGTTCAGCGTCTGTTATGTTGTAAAACATCGGTAAACGCACCAGACGATCACTTTCGCAGGTAGTAAAATGATCTTCCCCTTGGAAGCGGCCAAATTTTTCACCACCGGGGCTGGTGTGCAGAGAAACATAATGGAATACCGTTAGCACACCAGCGTCTTTCATATAACTATTGAATGCTGAACGTTCTTCAACATCTTTCAGCTTGATATAGAACATATGAGCATTATGCTCCAACCCTTCCGGTATGACAGGCAATGTCAAGAGATCAGCATCAGCCAGCGGTTTTAATGCTTGATAATAGGTATTCCACAAGGCAAGGCGACGCTCATTGATTTTCTCAGCCTCTTCTAATTGTGCCCATAAATAAGCAGCCTGAAGCTCCGACATCAGATAACTCGAACCGATATCGCGCCAAGTATATTTATCAACTTGGCCACGGAAAAACTGGCTACGATTAGTCCCTTTTTCGCGAACAATTTCCGCACGGGAAATCAGTGATTGATCATTGATAAGCGCAGCACCACCTTCACCACCAGAAGAGTAGTTTTTTGTTTCGTGGAAACTATAGCAACCAATGTGTCCGATAGTTCCCAGCGCACGCCCTTTATAAGTAGACATTACCCCCTGCGCAGCATCTTCCACGACAAACAGGTTATATTTATCTGCCAGAGCCATAATGGTATCCATTTCACAGGCCACGCCGGCGTAATGCACCGGAACAATCACGCGTGTTTTAGCTGTAATTGCTGCTTCGATTTTGGTTTCATCAATATTCATGGTATCCGGGCGAATATCCACGAATACAATGGTTGCTCCACGCAGCACAAACGCGTTAGAACTGGAAACGAAAGTGAAGCTCGACATAATAACTTCATCACCGGGTTGGATATTCAGCAAAATAGCCGCCATTTCCAATGCAGCGGTACAGGATGGTGTTAATAGAACTTTCGGACAATTGAAATGTTGTTCCATCCACTCTTCACAACGTTTGGTGAAACCACCATCCCCGCAAAGCTTACCGCTCTCCATTGCTTGCTTCATGTAATCTAATTCAGTGCCAACTACTGGTGGTTTGTTAAATGGAATCATTTCATCCCCTATATAACCAATACGCGGTGCTTTCAACAAACGCACCACTGCGTGTATAAAGGCGCAAAGCAGCGATGTTGCTGGTTTGTGTCGCAATCCTTAACTGCCGTATTTGGTGGCGTTGACACCACTGCTGCGCCGCCAACATCAATTTTGAGCCAATACCACAACCAATATTTTCTGGGAATACGGCCAACAAACCCATACGAGCCTCTCCAGCCCCAATATCTCGTAAAGTAACAAATCCTGCGGGTTGCCCACTATCTCCGTTTACCAGTAAACATTGATGATCAAATGTCCCCAATACCGCTTTTTCAACCCAAGTCGCGTAAAAACGACCACTATCCTGTGGTTGATACCACGGGGTTCGAAAACGACTTAAAGGAAATACGTTGGAAGCCACCTCTTTCAACATCGGGATATCCCGCCGCTCAGCCGAAAGTAGATTACTTTCAGAGTTGTCTTTAGCATTTTCTATGCCAATCATTAAGGAAAAGTCGACTTCCCCTTCCACTAGCGAAAAGCCCAACGCGGATAAGCCATCAATAAGATCCAATCGCTGCGCAGGTACTTTAGCTTGCACTAAAGCATACTGATCTAACTGAGATGAGGTTAGCAGACCGGCATCAGGTGTGAAATCAAGGCGAGCGGTAGACAACCCAAAATAGTGGCTATCCCACTCTAATGGTTCAATATTGGCGCGCACGGACATGGAGCAGATCCAGCAGATATTGACCATAGCCAGTTTTTGACAAGGATTTTACTGTTTCTCTTAACTGTACATCATCCAGCCAACCATTACGCCAAGCAATCTCTTCAAGACAGGCGATCTTAAAGCCCTGACGTTTCTCAACGGTCTGTACAAAAGTGCTGGCCTCAATCAAGCTGTCATGAGTGCCAGTATCCAACCAGGCAAAACCACGCCCTAACAACTCAATGTTTAGTTCGCCACGTTCCAAATACATCTGGTTAATACTGGTAATCTCTAGTTCACCTCTGGCAGAAGGCTTGACCTGCTTAGCAAAATCTACTACTTGATTATCGTAGAAATAGAGCCCCGTTACCGCCCAGTTGGATTTTGGCTTTTCTGGTTTTTCCTCAATAGAAAGAACACGGAACGCGTCATCAAATTCCACCACCCCAAATCGCTCAGGATCCATCACTTGATAACCAAAAACAGTCGCCCCTTTTCCACGAGACACAACATTTCTCAGTTTTGGGCTAAACCCTTGTCCAAAGTAGATATTGTCTCCCAATACCAAGCAGCAAGGCCCGCCGTTGATGAACTCCTCACCAATCAAAAATGCCTGAGCCAAACCATCCGGTGATGGCTGTTCTTTATAGCTTAAGTGAATACCAAATCTGTCACCATCACCTAATAGTCGGCGGAAAGAAGGTAAATCTTCTGGTGTAGAGATAATCAGAATATCACGTATCCCTGCTAGCATGAGTACTGACAAAGGATAGTAAATCATCGGCTTATCATAAATTGGCAGTAATTGTTTGGAAACACCCTGTGTTATCGGATGCAACCGGGTTCCTGATCCACCTGCCAGAATGATCCCTTTCATATTTACTGCCCCCATCGTCATTCAGTTTTTACCTAATCCAAGGCGTTCACCGGCATAAGAGCCGTCTTGAACTTTACGCCACCAGTTTTCATTTTCTAAATACCATTGAACTGTTTTGCGAATACCTGATTCAAATGTCTCTTGTGGCCTCCAGCCTAGCTCACGCTCAACTTTTGCCGCATCAATGGCATAACGCATATCATGGCCTGGGCGATCCGCAACATAAGTAATCAAGTCTCGATAATAAGCAATACCCGCGGGTTTCTCAGGACAAAATTCTTCCAACAGCTCACAAATCGCACAAACCACATCAATATTTTTGCGCTCATTATGACCACCAATATTGTAGGTTGTGCCCGGTTCAGCTTCTGTCACAACCAAATAGAGCGCTCTGGCATGGTCTTCCACATACAACCAATCGCGAATTTGTTTCCCTTCACCATATACCGGTAAAGATTTTCCTGCTAATGCATTTAAGATCATCAGTGGGATCAGTTTTTCCGGGAAATGGTAAGGGCCATAGTTATTAGAACAATTGGTGATAATGACCGGTAAACCATAAGTCCGGTGCCATGCTCTTACCAGATGATCGCTGGACGCTTTGGACGCCGAATATGGACTGCTTGGCGCATAAGGTGTTGTTTCGGTAAAAAAGCCCTCTTCATCATGTAAATCACCATACACTTCATCTGTTGAAATGTGGTGAAAACGGAAAACAGCCTGTTTCTCTTCGCTGAGTTTCTGCCAGAAAGCACGCGCAGCTTCCAACAAAGTATAAGTACCCACAATGTTGGTTTCGATAAATGCCGCAGGGCCATCAATAGAGCGATCCACATGGCTTTCTGCCGCCAGATGCATCACACAGTCCGGCTGATATTGTTCAAAGACCCGATCCAGCGCTCCACGTTGACAGATATCAACCTGTTCAAACGCATAACGAGGGCTATCCGCAACCGGGGCAAGAGACGCCAGATTACCGGCGTAAGTCAGGCTATCGACCACAACCACGCTGTCTTCTGTATTATCAATGATATGTCGCACAACCGCGGAGCCAATAAAACCCGCACCACCTGTGATTAGAATACGTCTCAACGCCAGACTCCTTTTGTATCCACAATCCACTTCTGTTTAATTTCATGACTATTTACAGCTTTAAACTGATTATGATCCACCAGCATCAACAGGATATCTGCTTCTTTCAGCGCCTTTTCCAGATTAACTAATCGAGTTATTTCCTTCAAGGAAGCAGGTAATTCATGAACATGAGGTTCTACAGCCAGCGTTTCACCTGCATGCCATTGCGCAATCATACCGGTGATATGTGCCGCCGGGCTCTCACGCAAATCGTCAATATTTGGTTTAAACGCCAAACCAAAACAGGCAATTTTCACTTCGCTTGCACGTTTTCCACTTTCAGCTAAACAATCCGCAACAGCCGCTTTTACTTGATCCACAACCCACAATGGTTTGTCATCATTAACCATACGTGCTGTATGAATAAGACGTGATTGTTTCGGGTTTTGAGAAACAATGAACCACGGATCAACTGCAATACAATGACCACCCACGCCAGGACCTGGTTGGAGAATATTTACACGCGGGTGGCGATTTGCCAAACTGATCAGTTCCCACACGTTGATACCTTGATCAGCACAAATCAGGGAAAGTTCGTTGGCGAATGCAATGTTTACATCTCGGAAACTGTTTTCTGTCAGCTTACACATTTCTGCCGTTCTTGAATTAGTGACAACACATTCACCTTCAAGGAAAATTTTATACAGCTCACTAGCTCTGGTCGAAGATTTTGACGTCATACCGCCAACAACGCGGTCATTCTTAATTAATTCAACCATAACTTGTCCTGGCAACACACGTTCAGGACAGTAAGCGATATCAATATCAGATTCCTCTCCAACCTGTTGTGGGAAAGTTAAATCAGGACGCGCTGCGGCCAGCCATTCCGCCATCTGCTCCGTCGCGCCTACTGGTGAGGTAGATTCCAGAATAACCAGATCACCTTTTTTCAGCACCGGAGCTACAGATTCGGCTGCGGAACGGACATACGTCATATCCGGCTCGTGATCGCCTTTAAAAGGCGTCGGAACAGCTATCAGAAAAGCATCTGCTGGTAACGGAGCAATCACGGCTTTCAGGTAACCGCCTTCTACGGCAACTTTCACCACTTTGTCTAGATCCGGTTCTACAATATGAATTGCACCACGGTTGATGGTTTCTACTGCATGCTGATTCACATCCACGCCAATGACTTTCTTATTGCGGGATGCAAACGCTGCCGCCGTTGGCAAACCAATATAACCAAGACCAATAACAGAAATAGTTTCAAAGCTCATAGTGTCACCTGATTTTTTTCAAAGCGTCGAGAATACGTTGACAGGCATCGCCATCCCCGTAAGGATTATGAGCGCGGCTCATTTGCTGATAGGCAGCATCGTCTGTCAACAATCGAGTCACCTCTTCCACAATAGTTTTTGTTTCTGTTCCTACCAAACGTACCGTTCCAGCATCAACCGCCTCTGGCCGTTCAGTCGTGTTACGCATCACTAACACCGGTTTTCCTAAAGAAGGAGCTTCTTCCTGAATACCACCAGAATCTGTCAGGATCATATAGGCATGGTTCATTAGATAAACAAATGGCAAATAATCCTGGGGTTTGATGAGAATAATGTTATCAATATCATGCAAAATGCGCTTTACTGGCTCACTGACATTCGGGTTTAGATGAACCGGATAGACGACTTGCACATCTGGATGAGCGCGGGCTATCTGTGCCAAAGCTTCACAAATTCGCTCAAATCCGCCACCAAAACTCTCACGACGATGCCCCGTCACTAGGATCATTTTTTTATTAGTATCAATAAACGGGTAGTGCTTCGCTAGCTTACTTCGCATTGCCTCATCATTCATTATTCGATCACGTACCCACAGCAATGCATCAATCACTGTATTTCCGGTAACAAAAACTCGATTATCTGTAATTGATTCTTTCTGTAAATTCTTACGAGAGTTTTCCGTCGGAGCAAAATGATACATTGCCAGATGTCCAGCAATCTTACGGTTCGCCTCTTCCGGCCAAGGGGAATAAAGATCACCCGTTCTTAATCCAGCTTCAATGTGACCAACAGGGATACGTTGGTAGAACGCAGCCAAACTGGTTGCCATCGTTGTTGTCGTATCTCCGTGAACCAATACAACATCAGGCTTAAATTCTGCTAAAACAGGCTTTAATCCTGCCAAAATACGACAAGTAATATCCGTTAGATCTTGCCCTGATTTCATAATATTGAGATCAAAATCGGGAGTGATCTCAAAAAGGTGTAACACCTGATCCAACATTTCCCGATGTTGGGCGGTGACACATACTTTCGCTTCGAAGGCTTCATCCTTTGCCAATGCGTGTACTAGCGGAGCCATCTTAATGGCCTCCGGCCGAGTACCAAACACAGTCAACACTTTCACAGTGACTCTCTTATAGTCAGTAACTTGCAGATTTTCCTGCAAACAATACTCTTAATGCTATTTACTCCTGCTGCTGGAGTTGCAGAAGATATCCCTTCAGAAATAGTTATTTCTAATAATTATCTGATTATTTACGCGAACATTTAATCAACGCCACGCCGACACCCACTAAAGCACCAACTGCCCCCCACATGATCATCAAGAACATTCTACGAGGACTATCTCTGGTAATCGGCTCCTCTGGTGTTCTCAAATAGCGGTAAGCCTGGAATTGATCCTGCGTCGGGAGAACATCCAATGCTGCTAACATTGCAATATTCTGGTCATAGTCCACATTATACTTAGGCCCTATTGCTTCTAAAGTCTCAAGTTGAGCCTGTAACAACGGCGCCCCTAACATAAACATTTTTGAATCGGGCAACTGATCCACCGGCATATCCGTTTGATTGCGCCGAATCCCTTGTTTTTCCGCAATTTTCAAGGATTGCTGTAATACATTCATTTCGCGGTTATAAAGCGCTTTAGCGACCATTTTCTGGCGCTTAACCAGTGCATCCACAGATTGGGCACGGGTAACCCATGCACCTTTTACTTCATCATTTAAATGAGTACTGGCACGACTATTGGCAAAAGCAATGTACTGGCGCAGGAGTTGATTTGCTTGTCCAGAAGACTCAGCGGTCAATTTAATGCTGTCATTCAGCACTTTTTTATCATCATGGGGAATAAACTGAATATTATTGACTAATTCATCTAATAAAGCCGCATCAGCTCTGGCATCGCCCTCCTGCTGCTGCTTGTAATAATCAGATTTCAACCAGAATTCACGGCGAGTATCATATGCTGCAATCTGGGTGATGAACTCCTTATAGGCTTCTTCTGAAATAGACGGTAACTGAGTTTCCGGTGAAATGTTAATGTGAGTATCCAGATTGCGCAAAAATTGCTGCTGGGAGTAATAACTCCCCAACTGATTAGTCGTAGGCAGATCCGTGATTGCTGTGGCACTCCATTTTTGCTGCATCAAATAAGATGCTCCTAGCGCCGCGGTTGCGAAAATTATTGCCAGTACAACAATCCATATCTTTCCACGCCATAGCGCACTGCACAAGGCTCTAATATCCAGCTCATGCTCCAGAGCTTGTTCATCCTGAATAGATTTCGTTTCTGATTTTATCACTGCACAGAACCTCTGCTGATAATAGATGTTTAATGGTTAGCTGAACGGCGCATACGACGCTTTTGCCGTTTAATAAAACGAGCTACCTTCCATACACGCTTGAGGCAATAGCCATACAACACAAATGCAAGCAAGAACAGTGCCAACATTACCCACTCAGGCACAAATTCCAGCCATTCTCCGGTAATTCCGATAGCGGCTAATAAAGCGGCAGCAACAGTGATTAAAATAAAAGCCTGACGAGATGAGAATCCAGACCGCATAATTAGGTGGTGAATATGTTGCCTGTCAGGAGAAAATGGACTCATCCCTTTCCGTAACCGGCGATACATAATAGCAACCATATCCATTAATGGAATGGCAACAACCCACAACGCAGTAACTGGATTAACAGGATGTTCATTCCCCTGAGTAGATTCAATGAGCAGCCAGATAATGGTAAAACCAATCAGTGTACTGCCCGCATCTCCCATAAATACTTTGAAGCGTTGGCTTAATAAACCAAGATTAAGAACAATATAAGGGAGAATGGCAGCAATAAATGCAAAACACCATAATGCTAGTGCCGTATTACCACTTTGATACAGTAAGATCCCCAAAGCACCGAAGGAGACACAGGATAATCCACCTAATAATCCATCTATCCCATCAACCATATTGAATGCATTGATAGCAGCCCAGACAGCAAATAGTGTCACAACATAACTAAACGGTCCAAGTGTCATGTCCCAAGGGCCGAAAGCATAACCAAGACTATCTAATTTCAGGCCAGCAAAATACATCATCGCAATACCAACCAAAGCTTGGATGGTTGCCCGGACCTTAACGCTAATGTCAAAACGGTCATCCAATGCGCCGATAAATACCAACACACCAGCACAAACCAAATATAACCACTTGTGAGGAATAAATTCTTTTGTGATAACAAAAGCAAAACAAATCCCAACAAATATTGATATTCCCCCAACCAGAGGCACTAACCCTTGATGACACTTACGATAATTGGGTTTATCAACAAGGCCAACTCTCTTTGCTATTTTGCGTGCCATAAACAAAAACGCAAAAGAAAACAGAAAAACATAAAAAATTTCAATATTCATGCTGAGAATATTCACGATGATAACTCTCTGTAAAAAGTAAACACACCCTGGTCATTTATCAACCGAAAACATATAATTTTCTAGCCAAGATCTACCCTCACGAGCACCCGAGCTTATGAAGACATTGTTTATTATGAAAAAATTAATGGCCTTTATATTCTTACATCATTCTTTTAATGCTTATTTCAAATATATGGCAACATATATAGCTAGCAAAATACATGCCATATATAGTGCTATAACAGTATGGCGGATACAAAAAACGCCACGAAACTGTGGCGCTGATTAAAATGATCATGAACTGGGTTAAAAACTATGAACGTTTCATCATGTCAAAGAAATCGTCATTCGTTTTGCTCATAGCCAGTTTGTTGATAAGGAATTCCATCGCATCAATTTCTCCCATCGGATGAATAATTTTGCGCAGAATCCACATTTTCTGTAACTCTTCAGAGGTGGTGAGTAACTCTTCTTTACGTGTACCAGAACGGTTGTAATCGATAGCTGGGAAGACGCGTTTTTCAGCAATTTTACGGGAGAGATGCAGCTCCATGTTACCAGTACCTTTGAACTCTTCGTAAATCACTTCATCCATCTTGGAACCCGTATCCACCAACGCAGTCGCAATAATGGTCAGGCTTCCGCCCTCTTCCACATTACGCGCCGCACCGAAGAAACGTTTCGGACGATGTAACGCATTAGCATCCACACCACCAGTCAATACCTTACCGGATGCAGGGACAACAGTGTTATAAGCACGTGCTAAACGAGTAATAGAGTCAAGCAGGATAATCACGTCTTTTTTGTGTTCAACCAGACGTTTTGCTTTCTCAATAACCATCTCTGCCACCTGAACATGACGAGAAGCTGGCTCATCAAAAGTAGAAGCAATAACCTCACCTTTTACCAGACGTTGCATTTCAGTAACTTCTTCTGGACGTTCATCAATCAGAAGTACCATCAATACACAATCTGGATGATTGTGAGCAATATTAGCAGCAATATTTTGCAGCAACATCGTCTTACCCGCTTTTGGTGGCGCGACGATTAGACCACGTTGTCCACGGCCAATCGGCGCCGCCAGATCCAGAACACGAGCAGTCAAGTCCTCAGTGGAACCATTACCACGCTCCATACGCAAACGGCTATTAGCATGCAGAGGAGTTAAGTTTTCAAAAAGAATTTTACTACGGGCATTTTCTGGTTTGTCAAAATTAACTTCGTTAACCTTCAACAGGGCAAAATAGCGTTCACCTTCTTTAGGTGGACGGATTTTACCTGAAATTGTGTCACCGGTACGGAGGTTAAAACGACGGATTTGGCTAGGAGAAACGTAGATATCATCGGGGCCGGCAAGGTAGGAACTGTCTGCTGAACGGAGGAATCCAAATCCATCCTGCAATATCTCCAACACGCCATCACCGAAGATATCTTCTCCGCTTTTCGCATGCTGCTTAAGGATAGAGAAGATAATATCTTGTTTACGCATACGGGCTAGATTTTCCAGCCCCATATTTTCGCCGAGTGTAATCAGTTCAGATACCGGCGTATTCTTTAATTCGGTAAGATTCATAATGGTGGGTTCTTAAACTCGGGGTATATCTCGAACTATGAACGTGAATAGTATGGCAGCGTCATCGATCGGTGCCTGTTTATTTTGTACAAAAAACAAATCAGACCTTTAATACGTTATTCATATAAAAAGGTAATAATTTGAAGTACTAAGATTGAACTCAAATAAGACTGACAGGCTGTCAAAAACGCTGTTGAGATAATGCTGAAACATTACTGATTTCGATAAAAACTATCTCAACGTAACGAGCTATACGCCAGATTATTCCCGTATAACCCATTGGATATTTTAGACTATCCAGAGATAACAGACTTATCAGACACTACAGATTATTCAGTATGCAACATACTTCTAACATGATGTATGTGATACAAGCAGTGGCGCTAACTTATCACGCTTCTTTACGGACGTCTAGCGGTCAATGAAATAAATAATAATATACGCTAAACGCCCGGTATTAATGTGAGCTCACTTCAATCAGAGATTAGTATCCAAAAATTCTTTCAATTGAGTCTTTGACAATGCTCCCACTTTAGTAGCAGCAACCTGACCATCTTTAAACAGCAACAGAGTAGGAATACCACGGATACCATACTTAGGAGCTGTTGCCGGGTTGTCATCAATGTTCAATTTAGCAATAGTCAGTTTGCCTGAATATTCTGGGGCAATTTCATCCAAGATAGGTGCGATCATTTTACATGGCCCACACCAGGCAGCCCAAAAATCGACAAGAACTGGACCTTCTGCGTTAAGAACATCAGTATCAAAGCTAGCGTCACTCAAATGAATAATTTTTTCGCTCATTTTTTACTCCAAAGAATAATTTTTTACCATGCTAGTGTAACATTACTGATATAAGGTTGCCTTTATTTCAGTGGATACACTTTCGTAAGACAATGGTTAACTGATATTCTACCACACTATGAGTAAAACACACTTGACAGAAAAGAAGTTTTCCGACTTCGCCTTGCACCCCAAGGTTATAGAAGCTCTTGATAATAAGGGTTTTTCTAATTGTACACCGATACAAGCATTGACATTGCCTTTCACTGTCGAAGGTCGTGATGTCGCGGGGCAAGCGCAAACCGGTACGGGGAAGACGCTAGCATTTTTAGCGTCTGCTTTTCATTATTTACTGACTCATCCCGCAGCGGAGGAGCGTCAAACCAATCAGCCAAGAGCGCTGATTATGGCTCCTACCCGCGAACTTGCTGTACAGATTTACTCAGATGCAGAAAATCTGGCACAGGTAACGGGTTTAAAGATGGGTCTTGCCTACGGCGGCGATGGTTACGACAAGCAGCTAAAAGTACTGGAATCTGGTGTTGACATTGTTATAGGCACTACCGGACGTCTGATCGACTATACCAAACAGGGGCACATTAATCTGAATGCGGTTCAAGTTGTGATTCTTGATGAAGCTGATCGCATGTACGATCTCGGTTTTATCAAAGATATCCGCTGGTTATTCCGCCGGATGCCACCAGCAAACGAACGTATGAACCTACTGTTTTCTGCCACGCTCTCTTACCGAGTCCGAGAATTGGCATTTGAGCAAATGAATCATGCAGAGTATGTCGAGGTGGAACCGCTACAGAAAACGGGACACCGTATCCGCGAAGAGCTGTTTTATCCTTCTAATGAAGAAAAGATGCGCCTGCTTCAAACGTTATTGGAAGAAGAGTGGCCTGATCGCTGCATCATTTTCGCCAATACAAAACATCGTTGTGAAGATATCTGGGCGCATCTGGCTGCTGACGGACATCGAGTTGGGTTACTAACCGGTGATGTAGCACAAAAAAAACGGTTACGCATTCTAGAAGAATTCAGCAACGGCAATATTGATGTTCTAGTTGCCACTGATGTCGCAGCTCGTGGATTACATATTCCGTCAGTCACTCACGTATTTAATTATGACTTACCCGATGATTGTGAGGATTATGTCCACCGCATTGGCCGTACTGGTCGTGCAGGTGAAAGCGGCCACTCGATCAGCCTGGCCTGTGAAGAATACGCTCTAAACCTGCCAGCAATTGAAAGTTATATTCAGCACGCTATCCCGGTCAGCAAATATAACAGTCAAGCCTTGCTGCAAGACTTACCGGCTCCTAAACGCCGCTACCGTTCGCGTTCAGGAAACCATCAGCGCCGTAACAATTTGTCGCATCGTAATAATACACCACGTAATAACCGTAAACGTTCAGGCTGAATAATGATGCTGAGTTCTTCTTCGCTCTATGCGGCTATCGACCTGGGTTCAAACAGTTTTCATATGCTGGTTGTGCGTGAAGTATCCGGCAGTATGCAGATACTGGCACGAATCAAACGTAAAGTCAGGCTGGCCGCCGGATTAGATAAAAATAACCGTTTATCTCAACAGGCGATGGAGAGAGGCTGGCAATGTCTCAGGGTTTTTTCTGAACGCTTACAGGATATACCACCATCACAAATCCGTGTTGTTGCTACGGCAACTTTACGCATCGCTGAAAATTCAGACGACTTTGTGAAAAAAGCAGCAGAAATCCTTGATTGTCCGGTTAAGGTAATCAGTGGCGAAGATGAAGCTCGGCTTATTTATCAAGGTGTTGCCCATACAACTGGCGGCCCTGAAAAACGTCTGGTTGTCGATATTGGCGGCGCAAGTACAGAACTGGTTACGGGGAATGGTGCAAAAGCCACTCAGTTATCCAGCCTAAGTATGGGTTGTGTTACCTGGCTTGAAGGCTATTTTAATGACCGTAGCCTGACGGAAGAAAATTTCGCCAAAGCCGAAGCTGCCGCACATGAAACGTTGAAACCCATTGCACCAAAGCTTACCGAACAAGGTTGGCAGATTTGTGTAGGCGCTTCCGGCACCGTTCAGGCTCTACAAGAAATCATGATTGCTCAGGGTATGGACGAGCTGATCACTTTGCCGAAACTTCAAGAGCTCAAACATAAAGCGATTGAATGCGGTAAACTGGAAGAATTGGAAATAGAAGGGTTGACGCTGGAACGGGCTTTGGTTTTCCCAAGTGGTCTGGCTATCCTGATAGCGATTTTCCAGGCATTAAATATTGAAAGTATGATCCTTGCGGGCGGCGCCTTACGGGAAGGTCTTGTTTACGGCATGTTGGATTTACCAATAGAACCCGATATTCGTACCAGAACACTACGTAATATACAGCGCCGTTTTCAGTTAGACGTTGAACAGTCTCAACGAGTCAAACAATTGGCTGAACACTTCCTACCACAAATTGCGAAACCTTGGGAGCTGGATAGCCGATGTCATGAATTATTACAAAGTGCCTGTCTGATACATGAAATTGGCCTGAGTATTGATTTCCACCAAGCTCCATCACATGCAGCCTATCTTATCAATTATCTCACTCTCCCCGGCTATACGCCCGCACAGAAAAAACTCTTAGCCACATTACTAAAGAACCAAAGTGGCCCCATTGATTTGTTTTCCTTCAATCAACAAAACGCCTTACCTCTGATACAGGCTCAACGTTTATGTCGTCTGTTGCGGTTAGCTATCATCTTCGCTAACCGCCGTCGAGATGACACTCTCCCTGCGCTACGTTTAAAAGTGAGTGGTGAAGCGTTAACAATAACGTTACCTCATGGCTGGCTAATGCAACACCCTCTGAGGGCAGAGTCTTTACAGCAGGAAATTCAGTGGCAAAGCCATGTTCAATGGCCGCTTGTTTTAGGCGAGTCGGATACTCAAACCTGAATAAAATCGTTTTCCCTGTATCTCTGTGATACAGGGAATTTCCAACATATTTACGACTTATTTCTTTGCCCAAGCCCTAAACGCGATTTGATATCCGCGATACGCGATTGCCCTTTTTGCATTCTTTCTTCGGCAGTCACTATTTTTTTATCTTGCGGCCAATGTAAGTCATCTTGTGGCAACTCGTACAAAAAACGACTGGGTTCTGGGCGGATTAACTCGCCATATTGACGACGCTCTTTACATAAAGTAAAGAATAACTCCCGTTGAGCTCGGGTGATCCCTACATAAGCCAATCGTCGCTCTTCATCAATATTCTCTTCATCAATACTGCTCTGATGAGGCAATAACCCTTCTTCCATGCCGACCAGAAATACATAGGGAAACTCCAACCCTTTGGAAGCATGTAGAGTCATCAATTGCACCTGATCAAACTCCTCACCATCCTCGTCTCGCTCCAACATATCCCGTAATGTGAAACGCGCGACCACCTGAGATAAAGTCATTGGTTCGTTCAGTTCATCACCTTCCAGCATTTCACTCATCCAAGTGAACAACTGATTAATATTTTTCATCCGCATCTCAGCTGCTTTTGGACTCGGTGATGTTTCGTACAGCCAACTTTCATAATCCATACCGTGTAGTAGATCACGTACAGCTAGCAAAGGATCTCGTTCAACCTGGCGAGTTATCTCATCCATCCAGTGAGTAAAACGCTGTAGTGCCGCCAAACCGCGGCCGGTTAGACTTTGTGCCAAACCAAGATCAAAACTAGCCTGATAGAGACTTTTATCGCGCTGATTCGCCCATTCACCCAGTTTTTGAATGGTAACCGCACCAATTTCACGTCTTGGTGTATTAACAATTCTTAGGAATGCGCTGTCATCCTCAGGATTAGTCAGCACCCTCAGATAAGCTAGCAAGTCCTTAATTTCAGGGCGGGCAAAGAAAGAAGTGCCACCAGAAATCCGATAAGGAATGCGGTTTTGCATCAACATCTTTTCAAACACGCGGGATTGATGATTTCCTCGGTAGAGAATGGCGTAATCTTTATATTCGGTCTTATTGATAAAGTGATGCGCCATCAGCTCCCCAATAACCCTTTCCGCTTCATGCTCTTCATTATTAGCGGTAATCACTTTTAACGGATCACCATACCCCAGTTCAGAAAAAAGCCGTTTTTCAAACACATGGGGGTTATTAGCGATTAAAATATTAGCCGCTTTCAGAATACAGCCAGAGGAACGATAGTTCTGTTCCAGTTTGATCACATTAAGCTTCGGGAAATCCTCTTTCAGGAGCACCAAATTTTGAGGTCTTGCGCCGCGCCATGAATAAATAGACTGGTCATCATCACCCACCACCGTAAAACGAGCCCTTTGTCCCACCAACAATTTTACCAGTTGATATTGACTGGTATTGGTGTCCTGATATTCATCTACCAACAGATAACGGATACGGTTCTGCCAACGCTCCCTGACTTCTTCATCACGCTGCATTAGCAAAGTCGGTTTGGTAATCAAATCGTCAAAATCCAATACATTACAGCTCGCTAGATGTAAATCATAACGACGATAACATTCAGCAAACTGCTGCTCCTGAGCTGAACGGGCCAATGCCAAAACTTGCTGTGGAGAAAGCAGATCATTTTTCCAGTTTGAAATGGCAGATATCAATTTTTGTAATAGATCTTTATCTTCTTCCAGTAAATCGGCTGTTAAATCTTTCAACAGAGCCATCTGGTCCTGATCATCAAACAACGAGAAATTGCTTTTCATTCCTAACGCTTTGTATTCGCGCTTAATAATTTCCAATCCTAATGTGTGGAAAGTAGAAATCATCAGCCCCTTAGCCTCTTTGCGCCCCAGAGTTTGTGCTACACGCTCTTTCATTTCCCGCGCAGCTTTATTAGTAAACGTCACAGCGGCGATATGACGAGGCTGATAGCCACAAGTACGGATAAGATGAGCAATTTTATTGGTGATCACTCTAGTTTTGCCAGAACCCGCTCCCGCCAGGACCAGACAAGGACCAGTAACAAATTCGACAGCTTGTTGTTGGCTAGGATTTAATCGCATGATGTTTAATAAGTTATATCAGGACAGTATCTTAGGGGATAGAATTGTAGCAGAAAGGGGGGAAAGGAAACTCGGTTTTCTTTGTGAAGGAAAAGGACTCTACTGGTTGATAAATATTAAATGCAAAGAGGGAGAATTTCTCCCCCCTTATCTTTAATCAACCGCCAACAGCAATACGTTTCATATCTGTCATGTAACCACGTAATACGCGGCCAACAACTTCAATTGGGTGGTTACGGATAGCTTCGTTTACATCGCGTAACTGGGCGTTATCGATACCGTTATCTACAACCGGCTTACCTAAATCACCCGCCTGTAGCGAACCCATAAACTTCTCTTTCAGCAGTGGGACCGCAACATGAGAGAACAAATAGTTACCATACTCTGCTGTATCAGAAATAACGACATTCATTTCGTACAAGCGTTTACGAGAGATAGTATTCGCAATCAGTGGTAATTCATGCAGAGATTCATAATAGGCAGATTCAGCAATAATACCGGTATCAACCATAACTTCGAATGCCAGTTCAACTCCGGCTTTCACCATCGCAACCATTAAAACGCCGTGATCAAAGTATTCCTGTTCACTGATTTTGCCATCATATTCAGGTGAATTCTCAAACGGAGTGTTACCCGTTTCCTCACGCCAACCTAACAGTTTCTTATCATCATTGGCCCAGTCAGCCATCATACCGGAAGAAAATTCACCGGAAATGATATCATCCATATGTTTCTGGAACAGCGGCGTCATCATTTCTTTTAACTGTTCAGACAGTGCATACGCTCGCAGTTTTGCCGGATTAGACAGACGGTCCATCATCAGAGTGATACCACCTTGTTTCAGTGCTTCTGTGATGGTCTCCCAACCAAACTGGATCAATTTTCCTGCATAACCCGGCTCAGCGCCATCTGCCACCAGTTTGTCATAACACAGCAGTGAACCAGCCTGTAACATACCGCACAGAATAGTTTGCTCACCCATCAGATCAGATTTCACTTCTGCCACGAAAGAAGATTCCAAAACGCCGGCGCGATGCGCTCCTGTTGCCGCGGCCCATGCCTTAGCGATTGCCATGCCTTCGCCTTTAGGATCGTTTTCCGGGTGAACTGCGATCAAAGTAGGCACACCAAAACCCCGTTTGTATTCTTCACGCACTTCAGTACCAGGACACTTAGGCGCGACCATCACCACAGTGATGTCTTTACGGATTTGTTCACCGACTTCAACAACGTTTAAACCGTGGGAATAACCCAGCGCAGCACCTTCTTTCATCAACGGTTGAACTGCGCGAACAACAGAAGAGTGTTGCTTATCTGGCGTCAGGTTAATGACCAAATCAGCCTGCGGTATCAACTCCTCATAAGTGCCGACTTGAAAGCCACTTTCCGTCGCTTTACGCCATGAAGCACGTTTTTCTTCAATGGCCTCTTTACGCAGGGCATAAGCGATATCCAGACCGGAGTCACGCATATTCAGGCCCTGATTCAGCCCTTGCGCTCCGCAACCGACGATAACCACTTTTTTGCCTTTTAAATATCCTGCCTCATCAACAAACTCTTCCCGCGCCATAAAACGACATTTACCTAACTGCGCCAACTGCTGACGCAAATTCAGCGTATTAAAATAATTAGCCATTAGTGACTCCGTATCATGTTGTGCTCAGCAATGAAGTGCTGCGACTGTTTTTTAGATTTCCTCACCCTGTGAGGGTTTATATATTTTCAATATATGACATGAAAGCCATTGCTTAAATTGATATATTAACAATACTACATTGCATTTTATGCAATACAGATTATTGGGCAGGAAAAGGGGGAATAAGCTATGGATATACGCGATCTCAAACTGTTTCTACATCTGGCTGAAAGCTGTCATTTTGGCCGTACAGCAAAAGCAATGCATGTCAGTCCATCCACATTATCTCGCCAGATTCAGCGTATTGAAGATATTTTGGGGCATCCACTATTTTTACGGGATAATCGCACAGTAAAATTGACCTTTGCAGGCGAGCAATTTAAACAATTCGCCCAACAAACACTGCTACAATACCAGCAATTAAAACACTCACTGAATCAACAAAGCCCATCTCTAAATGGCGAGTTACGTCTGTTTTGTTCAGTCACCGCAGCCTACAGTCACTTACCACAGATCTTAGACCGTTTTCGTGCTGAACATCCTATGGTTGAAATCAAACTCACCACAGGTGATGCCGCAGATGCGGTCAATAAGATACAGTCTAATGATGCCGATTTAGGTATCGCCGGTAAGCCGGAAAAACTACCAGATAATGTTAGCTTCACCAAAATCGGTGAAATCCCATTGGTACTGATCGCGCCTTCCCTTCCCTGCTCTGTACGCACACTCGTCATACAAGAGTACCCTGACTGGAATAACATTCCTTTCATTTTGCCGGAACACGGCCCTTCACGTAAGCGCATTGAGCACTGGTTCCGTCACCATAAAATTAACAACCCGTTGATTTACGCTACCGTGTCCGGTCATGAAGCCATTGTTTCTATGGTTGCATTGGGTTGTGGAGTGGCATTAATTCCCAATGTCGTTGTAGAAAACAGTCCTGAACCGGTACGTAATCGCATATCTTCATTGGACAATATTTCTCTAGTAGAGCCGTTTGAGTTGGGAATGTGTGTACAGAGAAAACGGCTTAATGAACCCTTAATTAAAGCGTTTTGGGGATTGTTATAACAAACTGCTTTAACAGGTCCTTTTATTTATTACAAGCCTAATGCAACTTGTTTTCGGTATTATGCCAATATACTTATAGTTTATGTGGCCTAATTCACAAAGAACATAAAAATATAACCATATTGTTCTCATGATAATATGTTTAATATAAGTTATAACCAATTAAAATAATCATATAAAAATATTGGCTCCGCATTAAATTTTTGGTCATTAATTATGTTACGAAAGAAAATACTTTTAATTATATCAAGCAGATAATAGCTATTTAACGTTTAGCAATTTAGATATTGTTAATATTGGCTAGCAAAAATTAAATATTCCACCCGCGAAAAACAGGTGGAGAATAATTCTTTACGCCATGTCATAACGATATTTTACAATAGTGAAATTATTTTCACCTAGATACCAGAGGAGGCAACCTCATAATAACCACTTAATAGTTTTGTGATGACATAGTAACTAATAATAATTATTTAACGAGTTAATATAATTTAATTAAAAAATAACACCTAGGATTTATAATAATTATATTGAATAATTAATTCAAACACACACAATAATTTAATAAAGGACACCATCATGTTACACAAAATAGACAAATCACCGTATTTTATTAAATTCTATAAATTCCATCTACAAGATCTGGTTTTCTCTTATAATATGCAAACAGAATGGCATCATCATCCTTGTATCCAATTGAGTGTATCACCACATAATTCACTCATGAGGATTGATACCGAAAATGAATCGAGACAAGCACATGGATTCATTATTTCTTCTAATATTAAACATAAATTACACTCGGAAGGGCAACTCTGTTTTAATTTACTGATAGACCTAGCCAATCCACTATGTCATTTATTACTACATCAAATGAGAGGTTCAGATATCATATATTTAAATCAAGAATCATCCAGTTTAATAGCAAATTATTTTATTAGTTGTTTACAATCAGAAACCTCTCCAGATATTTTCATCTTAAACAACCTTTTAGGTAAAATAGAAGATTGCCATTGTTATCAGGATAAACGAATCATGAAAGCGGCCTCTCTTATTACTGAATTACCGGTTAAATGTATATCTTCTCGTGAAATATCAAATCAGCTCTATTTATCCGAGAGTCGATTCTTGCACCTATTTAGAGAAAAAATGGGAACCAACTTCCGTAGTTATCTACTATGGAAGCGTCTGCATCATGCTATTGATGAGATACATTCATCAGATTCACTAACTTTACTAGCTTGTAATAGCGGATTTTCCGATGGCGCACATTTCAGCCGTACCTGCATGACACTATATGGATTAAGACCTTCTGAATTAAAACATGCCAGTAAAAACAAAATGCAACAAGCACAACAAAAATATTTCAATTTATCATCAACATTAGCAGGTCTAAATTTTACAACGCAAAACATCTGTGTTATGAATAAATAATATTTTTGATATATTACCTAAAATAAATAATTTCTATTTATAACCGTTATTATCAAAGCCAGTATGTTAGAGATTCTGTATCATTTTATTCCTAATAGCACATTTACTATATTATGCACTCTTAGTAATGATACAGAATTCAGAATAACACCATAACAATACAACCCAATAAACCTTCAATCTACGACAAATAAAATATACAGAGTAAAATATCACTATTCTATATTAATCATTCATTTTAATGATCTATGCTCTTTCAGATAATTTTCCACCCATTTAGCGATCCGACGAGTGTCTTTATAAGCCCCTAACATCAGTTCAGAACCACGACTACTCAACCATTTCCGCCCAACGATAAATAACCCAGGATAAGGGGTTTTCCCTCCTTCCGCATGGCCATTTTTGCAAATGAATCCATTAGCATCCACAGCGCCGGGAAGCGTCAACCATTCCGTATTATCCTTATACCCCAAACACCAAATAACCGTATCTGCCTCATATTGATTGCCAGAAAAATCACATAATTTATTGTCTTTCACATCAACTAACCTATTCGCTATTTTTATATCCAAAGCTGCTAATCGATGGTTTTTCAGATCGCCACAAGGGATGGGATTACGCCGCCGCATAATTTTCCCGACCAAACTGTAATAATTAGCAAATAACAAGCCACTTTTACTTAACCACCAAAAAATATCTTTGCCCAGTATTCTGTTAGGTAAGAGAGGACGGGAAGAACCGCAAAATAACGTCACCTTCGTCGTTGCAGCCAAATCTTTAGCAATCTGACGGCCACTCGCGCCATCACCAACGACAGCGACTCGGCTGCCTGCTTTAATTTGTTTTGGCTCCCGATATTGATCTGCTCCGATTTGCTGTATATCAGTAGAAAGTTGTTCGGCAAGCGCTGGAATATCAGCTAATTGATTAGCGCCTGTTGCATTAACCAAACAAGGCGCGTGAAATACTTTTCCATCTTTTGTTTTAACACGATAGCCATTTTTATCATGCTTCACTTCAACCACTTCAGTTTGAGTATGTATAGCAAGGTTATGATGTGAAGCATAACGTTCAAGGTAATCAGCAACTTCATTTTTATCTGGATAACCCTCTTTAATTCCAGGAAATGGTAAGCCATGAAGCTGAGTCATACCACGTGAAGTGAATAACAGCATATTATCAGGACGCCTGCGCCACACATCACCAATACGCGCTTCTCGCTCTAATATGCAGACATTAATATTCTTAGCCGCAAGAATAGCCGCTAAACTTAGTCCGGCTTGACCGGCACCCACAATTAAGCAATCCATTTTCATCATGCGTACTCATTTTCCAATTTGGTATTTATCTATATTTTGTTTTTATCATTATCGAAATCTTAGGACAATGAAAAACTTGCCAAAAGAACACTCAATAGATCAAAAAACAACGAACTTCACAAAAATATAAAAGACAATTAAAAAATTTACTTGAATTAACTGGTCATATTCGTACTAAAGTGAATATTTTGAATAAACCAGCTATTTTTAGCATAATTTTAACAATATTGATAAATCCATATAATAATCCAAGCAATAATATAGCCAATTTATTCAATAAAAATAAATTATTAATGACTATCCTTTTTGCCTACGTAACTTATGCTTTATTGCTATAACTTATAATAAACAAAGATTAATTTATCTACTCTTTACCCTACCGGAGATGAAAAAAATGGAAAATATCAAAAATATATATGACGGTATAAAATCTCGTGGCGGAAATCCGCTAAAGTGGTTAATAGCCGATGTCGACTTACTCTATAAGCTGTCTAAAGAAGAGCAACAAGAATTAAAAACCTGTTTGCTTAAGGACGCTTTTCATTTCCATTATCATAATAACCCTTACTATAGAGATATTTGTGAAAAACAAGGTATTAAGCCAGAAGAGATCCAGAATTATAATGACTTAGTTCGCATCCCATTGATACCCGTTGCAACTTATAAATCAGCCGAAAGTCACCGTTTATTAAGCAAGCCATTATCTGAAATCGAACATGAAATGCGCTCAACGGGCACAAGCGGAATTCCTAGCGTTTATCGTCGTTGCCACGATACGATGGATCATACAGTATTGGCTGTCTATTCTAATTATCGCAGTATGTTCAAAGTATCCGGCGGTGCTGGCTTATGTTTATGCCCGTCAACAGAAGATATTCCAGAAATGGCGCTGGTTAAAATCTTTAATTTCCTGACAGGTCTGTTAGATACTCGACGCTATATGATTAATCAGGACCGCTTTTCTCCAGAAGATTCACTGAATCAATTAATCCAGTGGAAAGGCAAATTCACCCGGCATTTAATTGGTCCTCCATTCATGATCCATCGTTTTATTACGTTCCTAAAAGAGAATAATACCAAGCTCACTTTAGATCGCGATAGCATGGTAATTACTATGGGCGGCTGGAAACGTTTTACCGGGGATATGATCTCCCGCAGCGAATTGAATGCAGATATTGAAGAGTGGCTGGGCATTCCAGCTTCCCGGACACGTGATATGTATGGTCTGGTTGAAGCAAACCTTCTTGCCATCGAAGATGAATATAACCATAAACATGTTCCCCCTTATATTCATTTCTCCGTTCGTGATCCTAATGATTTAACACGTGAGCTACCCGATGGTGAAACCGGACAATTAGTGATCTTAGATCCACTTTCTGTTTCCACTCCCGGCATGTTACTGACAGAAGATTTGGTCTACTTGCGTACCGATCCTAACAAATCCTGGCGCAATTCTCAGCGAGTTCAGTTTGTTATGCGTACCGCTGCTGCTAAAGAGTTTGGTTGCTGTGCGGTCAACCTTGAGAGAAAAATGTCAGACGATGAAGGTACCTCAGCTACACCCGCTGTATAAATAGCAAGGTGGAATTATGTTTAACAACATCATTATTGACAACTTTTGCAATCCTGACTGCCAGGGGGCGTTATCCACCCCCACCATTAAATTGGCATTAGGTAACCCTGTATGCGGTGACAAGGTTGATATCGACCTGACACTGGATAACCAGGGACGAGTAGATAATGCCTGTTTTCGTGCATGGGGATGTACCGCCTCCCTGGCAATGTCTAACCAATTTTGTCGCCACGCTAAAGGTAAAACTCTCGAAGAATTGAACGCATTATCGCCTGAGGGCATTAATGCGTTATTAGGCGAGTTAGAACCCGCACAACAACACTGCCTTGATATGCTGCATAAGCTATTCGAGCAGCTAAAGGGAAAAATATGACAAGCTTATACTTCGACTACAACGCCACAACACCGCTCAGTGTTAAAGCGCAGTTGGCGATTAAAGATGCAATGTCTATTTTTGCTAATCCATCCAGCCACTACAGCTTAAGCGACATGGCTAAAAAGTTGCTCATTGACGCCAGAAGATCGATGGCTTCATTAATGGGCACAGTACCAGAGCAAATCCTGTTTACATCAGGAGGAACTGAAAGTAATAACCAAGCCTTATCCAGCTTGTTAGCAACGCTTCCCGGTTCGGATCTGTCTGCCCATCATGTTATTAGCTCTTCCATTGAGCATCCTTCTGTTCTGGCGCCATTACTCTGGTATCAGCAACGCGGGCTTCAGCTAACGCTGATCAACCCCGACAATCAAGGGCGGATAAGTGTACAAAGTATTCGGGAAAACCTACGGCCACAAACTCGCCTGATCACATTGATGGCGATTAACAACGAAACCGGCGTGATCCAGCCCTATGAAGCTGTCGCCTCTTTAGCAAAAGAGGCCGGTGTTTATCTGCATATCGATGCAGTACAGGCTATTGGTAAACTTCCTTTTAGCTGTGACACACTTTCTGGCGTAACGACCGTCTCTTTCTCCGGCCATAAATTTAACGGCCCGAAAGGTATTGGCGGGCTCTACCATGCACCGGGGATTCAATTAAATCCCTTGCTGCATGGTGGAGGACAAGAACAAGGAGTACGCAGCGGCACTGAGAATACCTTGGGCCTCGCAGGATTAACGGCGGCAGCTAAAGAATCACTGAACGGATTGCAAGAACGTTTCAATACTTACAAAACGCTCAGAGAAACTTTACTATCCCTGTTAGAACAGCATCGTGTTAACTACCTGATTAATGGCAATACCAATCCAGCGTTTCAGGCACCTTGGACACTCAATTTAAGTTTCCCAGGTATTCGTGCTGAATCATTAGCCAGCAGGCTAGATTTACGTCACGGCATCTCTTTATCTCTAGGATCAGCCTGTAGCAATAACAAATCAACCCAACGTTCTCACGTTCTGGTTGCTATGGGATTACCCGATGATCGTATTGATAGCGCAGTACGCATCAGCTTCGGATATACCACAAGTCAAGATGATATTGAGATATTGGCTAACGCCATCAAACAAGAAACGTATAACTTACTTAAAATTTCAGGGCAATCTTTAATCACCCAGGAATAATAGCAAAATGACAGTGAAAAGACGGTGTGGCAGGAATAACGCTTTTATTAATGATACTTATATTCCTGTGCCGAAACTCCGCCAATCTTATTTAAATTTTTAGGGGACATTAATATGAAACTATTTGAATTACTTCAATCTCAAATTACTGAATTAACTGATATCGAACCAGAAGATATTACTCTTGACACTCTACTTGATGATATTCATTTAGTGAGTCTGGATTTCGTTTCTATTCAGGTTGCTTTAAAAAGAGAAATGGGCATTCAACTGAATTTCGATAAGTTCCAACGAGACAACACAACGACAATCGGTGATTTTGTCAATTATGTCAGTGAATTAGCAAAATAATCATCACTAATACACTGGGATGTTAGCTGTCTATGACAACATCACAACACAGCTAACATTCATTTTTATGATGCTTTTATCTACCAATCCTATTATTTGGTTGTATTAGAAAATAAAGCATGTCACCAAGAAATGAATTTTGGAGATAATGTTTCATGAATATTCAAACAGGCTATCGTCGCGTTGCCGTCACAGGTTATGGTTCTATCTGTTCTCTTGGGCAAAATACCCAAGAAATTTGGGATGCAATCCTAAATTATCGGGTAGGCTATAAAAAGGAAGAACACCCAGACGCTTCCGTTGTAGCAAAGTTTTTCGGCAATATTCCTTTCTCTCCTGATGTATCACGGTTTTCCAAAAAATTATTAAAGAACCTACCCAAATTCAGCAAACTTGGGCTAATTGCGGCGGATGAAGCAATCAAGATGGCATTTGGTAACGATAAAGCCGCTCTTGACGAAAATTATTCCCCTTTTGAACGCGGCGTCATTTTTGGTACTGGCTGGGGTGGAGAAGATGCAACCGTTGAAAACAGCCATTCTTATGCTGATCAAGGCATTGCCTCACCGATGACCAATATCATGTCTATGCACAGCGTAGGGACAGCGGCGATTTCAATGAACTGGAATTTACGGGGATACCAAAATACCCCGGTTGCAGCTTGTGCAACCGGCAGTATGGCGATAGGCGATGCGTTTGAACTTATCCGCAGTGGACGCACTAAAATGATGCTGGCAGGTGGCGGTGAAAGCATCAGAGATCCATTCATCGTCTGGAGTATCGACATTCTTGGGGCACTGAGTAAAGAGCAGGAATCTGTCGAAAAAGCCTGTTGTCCATTCAGCCAAGATCGTAGTGGTTTCGTTATGTCAGAAGGGGCAGCAATATTATGTCTTGAAGACTATGACAGCGCTGTTGCCAGAGGCGCCAAAATATTGGCGGAAGTGATTGGTTATGGCAATTACTCTGATGCGTCAGATATGACTGCCCCAGCACCTGATTGCAAAGGACGAGTCATGGCTATTCAGATGGCGCTGGAACAGGCCAAACTCTCTACCTCAGATATTCACTATATTAATGCTCATGGGACATCAACCCCACTCAACGACATTAACGAAACCGATGTTCTAAAAATGAGCCTAGGCGAACACGCTTATCGTATTCCTATTTCCAGTACAAAATCCTATACAGGCCATCTTATTGCCGGAGCCGGAGCAATTGAATCTATTTTCTGCATCAAAGCAATAGAGACAGCAACGATCCCCGCAACTATGCACCTAAATAATCCTGATCCGCTATGCGATCTGGATTATGTCCCCAATATCCACCGGACTCACCAAGTTATTGACACGGCTTTAAATGTTAATTATGGCTTCGGTGGTACAAACTGTGCGCTTATTTTTAGGAAAGCCGACAGATGAACGTTCAATTCAGCAAAGAAGATCTCAGTCAATGGGCTAAATTCTCTGGCGACTACAATCCTATCCATTTTGATGAAAAAATCGCAAGAGAAGTTGGGTTGGGTGGTATTGCAGTACACGGCATGCTGGCAATGATCCCGCTCAAAAGCGGATACGATTATCTGTCACAACCAAATAGGGAAATGGGCAGACAGTGGCACGTTAATTTGCGCAATCCCGTCCCTCTGGATGCCTGCTATTGTGTTAAAACTAAGCATACTGACCGAAATGGGAAAACGACCTTTAATCTGCAAGACGAAACAACTAACCTGAAACCTCTAGTTGGTCACTATAGTTGTTTTGATTTTTCACAAAAAACTAGACTTCCTGAAAAACCACGTTGCCAAGTTCCCATACAAGAGACAATAAAAAAATCCCTTGAATTCAAACATACTTTTCCGGAAGTCAATGAATTCTGGATCTTTCTCGATGCTCTGATGTTTTATCTTTTCATGCAGCAAAGTGCCAAAACCGCACTAGCAACAGAATTTAAAACCTATTTTGGCAAACAAGAACATGATGAAACATGCCTCAAAGACCTTATTGTCTTGCATGTCATGCACACCGTGAGTTTTTCTCCCGCGCTGCTCAATCGCCAAATCCCAGATGAAATGCCGAATATCGAATATACGATCCTGCCAAAAGATACATTCGATGTTGATGGCTCGTTATACGGTACGTTGGAAATCCCGATCTGGCTGAATGGAGAAATCTCTTTAGTTGTTGAGATGAGCCTGATGGGAACAACAAAAAGAAAGCAGATTGCCAACTAAGATTTGATGAATGCGGTATTGGCAGACGGATGGCAAAAATTTAGAGGAATAACTTAATGAGTATCAGCACACCTTGGGTTTTTATTTCAGGAGGATCACGTGGTATCGGCAAAGGCATAGTAAAAATGCTGGCTGCTCAGAACTATCACGTGGTTTTTACCTATAAATCAAGCACAAATGAAGCTCAAACATTGTGTCAGGAAATTGAACAGCAAGGTTATCGCTGTGAGGGCTATCAATGTGATGTCTCAAACGCAGAAGAAGTGAAAATATTGTCAACAGAGCTTATCTCACGATATGGCTCTCCCTATGCCATCATCAATAACGCCGGAATTACACAAGATGCATTGCTAATAAATATGAAAGAAGAAGAGTGGCACAATGTGATTTCTACCAATCTTTCTTCTGTTTATTTAGTCAATCACGCTTTTCTCCCTGAAATGATTACTGCGGGAGAAGGCTGCATTATCCACATGAGCTCAGTCACTGCGTTTAAAGCCAACTCAGGGCAAGTTAATTACGCTGCAACCAAAGCCGCTATGATCGGTATTACCCGCTCACTAGCAGTTGAAGTTGGCCGATTTAATGTTCGGGTCAATACCGTTGCGCCAGGCTTAATTGATACTGAAATGCTGGGTCATATCCCTGCATCACATAGGAAAAAACTATTGTCTAACATCCCATTGGGCCGTTTAGGTTCAGTGGAAGATATTGCTCTGACAATCAATTTCCTGCTCAGCCCTGGGGGACGCTATATCACCGGACAAACGTTCGTTATTGATGGAGGAATGACGGCCTGAGTCAGTTAAGTAATTAACATCAATGGCTTCGTATCCCTACTCTGTGATTATTTGTACCCAGATAAATGTTCTGGGTACTGACACAAAATACCGTTAATCATTGCCAGATAGACAATCCAGCCTATCTGATAAATGTTAATAACGATAATAAACAATTTTAATATTAAATCATTCTTTTGGCGTTAAGTGCTAAATATTAGCAATTTTCATTTTATCAAATGAGAAGAACTTGACCTTGTAGTCGACTCCAAGGTGTTTAATCAAATATAAGCACATTATTTAAGACGAATTTACTTTTAATCACTGCGATGGGAGAGGACATATGGCCGGAGAAATACAATCACCTCCGCTTAATGAGAAAAAGTCAAAGCGTAAATTAGCACTGATCCTCGCAGCTCTCTTATTTGTTTTTGCCGGGTTGGGTTACTTCGCCTATTGGCTTATTTCACTACGTCATTATCAAGCGACTGATGATGCCTACGTTGTTGGTAATCAGGTACAAGTGATGGCCCAGATCACCGGTAGCGTAACCGCTATTTATGCCGATAATACCGACTTCGTTCAGCAAGGCGATATTCTGCTACGTTTAGACTCTATTGATGCGGAACATGCTTTTGAACGAGCGAAAAATACATTGGCTAATAATGTCAGGCAAACCCACCAAACCATTATTGATAATGAAAAACTATTGGCTAACATTGAGCTCAAACAAACGGTATTACAACAGGCTCAAGATGATTTAAAACGACGTGAACATCTGGGACTCACCGGTGCTATCGCCAAAGAAAACCTGATTCATTCCCGCAATAGCGTGCAAATGGCAAAATCTGAGCTGAATGTTGCCCGACAACAATATTATGCCAACCAAGCATTAGTTATAGACACTCCATTAGATCAACAACCTAAGATTAAACTGGCTGCTTCCCAGCTTCGCGATGCATGGTTAACCTTACAGCGTACCCAGATTGTAGCGCCGGTAACAGGCTACGTTTCACGCCGCAGTGTTCAAGTAGGCTCACAAATAAAAAGCGGCGCTCCCCTAATGGTTATCGTACCCGCTGACCAACTTTGGGTCGAAGCTAACTTCAAAGAAGTTCAACTCTCCAATGTCCGTATCGGTCAACCTGTAACACTGGTGAGTGATTTCTATGGTAGTGATGTCACTTATCAGGGCCGAATTGTAGGTCTTGATATGGGTACTGGCAGCGCATTTTCTTTACTACCGGCACAAAACGCCACCGGTAACTGGATCAAAGTGGTTCAACGTTTACCTGTCCGTGTTGAACTAGCAGCACAACAACTTATCGATCATCCTTTACGCATCGGTTTATCCATGCATGCCACGGTTGATACCCGAAATCGGGATGGTCTGGTGCTTGCCAATACGCCTCGCAACAGCATTGTTTATGAAACCAACGTCTTGACTTACAACACCGGAGAAATTGATCAGCTAATTAACGAAATCATTCAAGTTAATACCAGTCAAAATAAGTGAGGTTAACATGCTAAAAG
The DNA here is from genome assembly GCF_018448925.1 of Photorhabdus akhurstii. GTDB lineage: Bacteria > Pseudomonadota > Gammaproteobacteria > Enterobacterales > Enterobacteriaceae > Photorhabdus > Photorhabdus akhurstii. The sequence continues at coordinate 77,391 of NZ_RCWE01000020.1, forward strand.
AGCCATTATCAGGAGCCAAACTTGGCTGGCTAACCCTGGCTTTAGCATTAGCCGCTTTTTTACAAATATTAGATCTGACTATTGCTAACGTTGCAATATCAACAATTGCTGGAGATCTGGGTTCATCAGTATCACAAGGTACTTGGGTAATTACTTCATTTGCTGTTGCAAACGCGATCTCTATCCCATTAACTGGCTGGTTAGCAAAACGGTTCGGGGAAGTCCGGGTTTTCTTAGTTTCAATGATCTTGTTTGTGATCACTTCCTGGTTGTGTGGTATTGCCAATAGCCTGGAAATGTTGATCATTTCCCGCGTTCTACAAGGTATCTCAGCCGGGCCAATTATGCCCCTTTCGCAAAGTTTGTTACTCAACAACTATCCTCCGCTAAAACGCAATATGGCTCTGGCAATGTGGTCAATGACTATCGTTGTCGCTCCGGTTTGTGGCCCCATACTTGGTGGTTGGATCAGTGACAACTATCATTGGGGATGGATCTTCCTCATCAACGTTCCGGTTGGCTTTGTTGCCATTGCTATCACCTGGATATTGTTAAAAGACCGGGAAACTGAAACAACGGCTAGGTCAATTGATGTCATAGGGCTAATTTTATTGGTCATCGGTGTTGGTTGTTTTCAACTATTACTCGATAGAGGAAAAGAGCTTGATTGGTTCAATTCAACAGAAATTATTGTATTAGCCATTACCGCCGTCATTGCCATCACTTTCCTAATTATTTGGGAACTCACCGATGATGATCCGATCATTGACTTATCACTATTTAAATCTCGTAATTTTACTATCGGTACCTTATGTATCAGTTTGGCTTTCCTACTCCACATAGGCACGCTGGTTTTGCAACCTCAATTATTACAAATGGTGTTTGGTTACACAGCAACTTGGGCAGGATTAGTAATGGCTCCATTAGGAATAGTGCCGATAATGCTCGTTCCACTCATTGGTCGTTTTAGTTCAAAAATTGATATGCGTTATTTAGTTATGTTCAGCTTTATCATTTTTGCACTCTGTTTCTTTTGGAGAACAAATACCTTTGAGCTATCAATGGACTTTGCCACCGCTGCCTGGCCACAATTTATTCAGGGCTTTGCTATCGCCTGTTTAATTATGCCACTAACAGCCATTATACTATCTGACGTTGAACCCGCTAAAATCGCCTCTGCCGGTAGCTTGTTCAACTTTTTACGCACTCTGGCAACATCCGTAGGGACTTCAATTACCACCACCATGTGGTCCCGTCGCGAAGCTGTCCACCACGTTCAGTTAACTGAATCGATAACTCCCCATAATCCTATTGCCCAACAAGCCTATGAAAAAATGGGACAATTAGGGATGTCGCAAGCCCAAACCAGCCACTCTCTGGCACGTGAAATCACGAATCAGGGCTTGATTATTGCCGCTAACGAGATTTATTGGCTATTTGGCTTTATTTTTCTGATCTTGCTGATCTTTATCTGGTTGGCAAAACCCACTGTTGGAGAAAAGAAATAGCACAATGATCAAAGAATTTGTTATAGAATTCTTTCCAATGGAACCTCGGTGAATATTAAATCTTGTCAAAATAGCCCCTTACCAAGGCGCTATTTTGTCGTTTTATAGAATACATTTTTTCATTACCAAGACACCGATCAACCTCCGGTTGTTTCAGACGCCTGGCACATTAAAAAGAATTTAAACGCGGGGGTATCCGTCTCATCGTGATACGCATAACCTAATGCATCAAGGTGACGCTTAAAACGCACTTCCGTGCCTGACAATTCAAATGCGGCTAACACCCGGCCATAATCTGTACCATAATTGCGATAATGGAATAATGTAATATTCCAGTAAGTTCCCAAAGTTTGTAGGAACTTTAATAAAGCCCCCGGCGATTCAGGAAATTCAAAACTAAACAAGCGCTCTTTCAATGGCTTAGATGGACGACCGCCGATCATATAGCGAACATGTAATTTCGCCATTTCATCATCTGAAAGATCAGCAACCTGATACCCTGCGGTACGCAATTCCGCGATAATTTCCCGTCGCTCCATCTCACCACGACTCAGGCGAACACCAACGAAAAGACAAGCCTGATCAGGATCAGCATCCGTATAACGATAATTAAATTCTGTTACCACCCGATCGCCCAACTTCTGGCAAAAACTCAGGAAACTCCCTTTATGTTCAGGAATAGTCACTGCCAGCAATGCTTCCCGCTGCTCGCCCAATTCACAACGCTCAGAGACATAACGCAATCCGTGAAAACTCACATTAGCACCAGAAAGAATATGCGCCAGTCGTTCACCTTTAAGCTGATACTGCTGAACATACTTTTTCAATCCAGCTAGTGCCAATGCGCCGGATGGCTCAGCAATCGCACGTACATCTTCAAACAGATCTTTTACCGCCGCACAAATAGCATCACTGTCCACTGTGATAACAGCATCCACATATTGCTGACACAAACGAAATGTTTCATCACCGATACGCTTAACAGCAACACCTTCAGCAAATAAGCCAACTCGTGGTAAATCTACCGGATGTCCAGCTTCCATTGCCGCTTTCAGGCAAGCTGAATCTTCCGCTTCCACTCCAATGACTTTAATCTCTGGCATCAGTTGCTTAATCAACACTGCCACTCCAGCAATCAAACCACCACCACCAACAGGTACAAAGATGCGATCCAAGCGCACATCCTGTTGTAAAAGTTCCATCGCCAGTGTTGCCTGACCCGCGATTACAGCGGGATGATCAAACGGAGGAATAAAGGTATAACCCTCCTGTTGTGCCATTTCTATTGCTTTAGCTTTAGCCTCATCAAAATTAGCGCCATACAACAGAGCCTTACCGCCGAAACGACGGACTGCATCAACTTTAATATCCGCAGTAGTAACCGGCATAACAATCAGAGATTTAATTCCCAAACGATTGGCAGAAAGCGCCACCCCCTGAGCATGATTACCGGCTGACGCAGTAATCACTCCTCGGTTTTTTTGTTCCTCAGTCAAACCTGCAATCATGGCATACGCACCACGGAGCTTAAAACTGTGAACAGGTTGTCGATCTTCCCGCTTTACCAAAATAGTATTTCCCAAGCGGGCAGAAATTTTCTCCATTTCCTGCAAAGGAGTCACCTGAGCAACTTCATAAACCGGCGCGCTTAATGCCGCTTTCAAATACTCTGCACCATTTGGTGCGGAAGTTAAGGGAAGAAATGCAGCCATGCGATTATCCCCCTAACTTAGATTTATCACGGACAGCGCCTTTATCCGCACTGGTCGCCAATGAAGCATAGGCTCTCAGGGCAAACGAGACCTGACGTTCACGAGCTTTCGGCGTCCATGCGTTATTACCGCGGGCAAATTCAGCCTCTTGACGGGTAGCAAGTATCTTTTCATCTACATCAAGTCGAATTTTCCGCAATGGAATATCAATATCAATAATATCGCCATCTTGCACCAAACCGATTAGCCCACCATTAGCTGCTTCTGGAGAAACATGGCCGATCGACAAACCAGAGGTACCACCAGAAAAACGTCCATCTGTAATCAATGCACAACTTTTACCTAGCCCCATAGATTTTAGATAAGTCGTCGGATACAACATTTCCTGCATGCCAGGCCCACCTTTTGGCCCTTCATAACGAATGACCACCACATCACCAGCAACAACTTTTCCACCCAAGATCGCATCAACCGCGTCTTCCTGACTTTCGTAAACCTTGGCTGGCCCACGAAACGTTAGACTGTCCTTATCAACCCCTGCGGTTTTTACAATACAACCATCTATAGACAAATTACCAAATAGAACAGCAAGACCACCATCCCGACTATAGGCATGTTCAATGTCGCGAATACACCCTTCTGCACGGTCGGTATCCAACGAAGGCCAACGACAATCTTGTGAAAATGCCTGAGTAGTACGGATACCCGCAGGGCCTGCCGAATACATCTCCTTTACTGACTCATCCGCCGTCTGCATCACATCGTACTGATTAAGCGTTTGTAACAAATCCAGACCCAAAACATTTTTAACCTGACGATTCAACAGACCCGCTCTATCCAGCTCACCTAAAATACCGATCACACCACCAGCACGATGAACATCTTCCATATGGTATTTTTGTGTACTTGGTGCAACCTTACATAGATGAGGGATCTGACGAGACAAACGATCAATATCCGCCATAGTGAAATCCACTTCCCCTTCCTGCGCCGCAGCCAGTAAGTGAAGCACAGTATTAGTTGAGCCACCCATTGCAATATCCAACATCATCGCATTTTCAAATGCGGCTTTCGTTGCAATACAACGTGGTAGAACACTATCATCATTTTGTTCATAATAGCGCTTAGTCAGCTCAACAATGCGTTTGCCTGCATTCAGAAACAACACCTTGCGATCTGCATGAGTAGCCAGTAATGAACCGTTCCCCGGTTGAGACAAGCCCAACGCTTCTGTCAAACAATTCATAGAGTTAGCTGTAAACATGCCTGAGCAGGAACCACAGGTTGGGCATGCTGAGCGTTCAATCTGACTGCTATCCTCATCACTGACATTCGGGTTCGCACCTTGGATCATGGCATCGATCAGATCCAATTTGATAATCTGATCTGACAATTTAGTTTTACCCGCCTCCATAGGACCACCGGAAACAAAAATCACCGGAATGTTCAGGCGCAATGCCGCCATCAGCATACCTGGGGTAATTTTGTCACAATTGGAAATACACACCATCGCGTCCGCACAATGTGCATTCACCATATATTCAACAGAATCAGCAATTAATTCACGTGACGGCAGAGAATAGAGCATACCACCATGCCCCATTGCGATACCGTCATCCACCGCTATAGTATTGAACTCTTTTGCAACACCGCCTGATGCTTCAATCTGTTCAGCAACCAGTTTACCTAAGTCCCGCAAATGAACATGCCCGGGAACAAACTGAGTAAATGAGTTAACTACTGCAATAATCGGTTTACCAAAATCTGCATCGGTCATCCCTGTCGCGCGCCATAAAGCGCGAGCTCCAGCCATATTGCGACCATGAGTCGTAGTGGCAGAACGGTACTTAGGCATTATTTTCACTCCCGTGTCATCAAAACAGGCGGGGAACGAACCGCCCGTTAAATTATTTATAGTTCTACTAAAGGTATAGTTCTATTAAAGGTATAGTTCTATTAAGGATTGACCGGATCTAACCAGCCCCATTTATCGTCTGTCGTGCCATCAAACAAACCAAAGAAAGCTTGTTGAATTTTCTTAGTAACAGGCCCGCACTTACCGATACCAACTTGAATATCATCAACACTGCGAACAGGTGTGATTTCAGCCGCTGTACCTGACATAAAAACTTCATCAGCCAGGTACAAAGATTCACGCGACAATACCTGCTCACGCACTTCCAGCCCCAAATCTTTGGCTAATTTGATAATGGCATCACGGGTAATTCCTGGTAATGCAGATGAAGTAAATGGTGGAGTGAACAATATGCCCTCTTTTACTTCAAACAGATTTTCACCCGCACCTTCAGAGATATAACCATAAACATCCAGTGCAATACCTTCTTGATATCCACGACGACGGGCTTCACTACCTACCAAAAGTGAAGACAGGTAGTTACCACCTGCTTTGGCCGCAGTTGGTATTGTATTTGGCGCCGCACGATTCCATGAAGAAACCATCGCATCAATCCCTTGATCCAGTGCTTCTTCTCCCAGATAAGCTCCCCAAGGAAAAGCAGCGATAATAACATCCGTTTTATAGCCAGCCGGTGGATTAACCCCCATGCCAACATCACCGATAAAGACTAGTGGGCGTATATAAGCACTGACTAAATTATTTTTACGCAGAGTTGCCCGACATGCTTCCATTAATTCATCGACACTTTGGCTCAATGGCATGCGATAAATCTTTGCAGAATCATGTAAACGCTGCATATGCTCACGATGACGGAAAACCACGGGCCCTTTATGAGAGTCATAGCAGCGAATTCCCTCAAAAACAGATGTGCCGTAATGTAAAGCATGGGACATGACGTGAACTTTAGCATCTGCCCAAGGAACCATCTCACCATTGAACCAAATGTAATCGGATTGCTTCGTCATTCTCTTATTCCTTTATTTCTACGTTATGCACGTATGAGTTGTGATTTTTGTTGCAGGATCTTGACGCCAGCGACATCCACTAATTTAGCCAGTTGTGAAGACAACAAATTAACCGGTTTTTGGCTGGCGACAATTAATTCGATATTAACATTATCGCCATCCATTGTTTGATCCATATTCATGGAACAGATCTGAAATCCACGATGACGCGTTACCCGTAAGATACGCTCTAATATTTCAGGACGGAAACGAGCATGGATTGCAAGTTGATGCTGCATCATAGTGATTTCTCCAACATAGTTTCATTGCTTGCACCGGGAGGGACCAACGGCCAAACGTTCTCTAATTCCTCAATAGATACCTGTAATAAATAGGGACCCTTACTGGCAAATAATGCATTCAGCGCTTCATTAATCTGTGATTTATCCGTGATATGTTGCCCCGGAATATCAAAAGCTTTCGCTAATGTGACAAAATCAGGGTTATCTGTTAATGTCGTTTCGCTATATCGCTTATCAAAAAACAGCTCCTGCCATTGCCGCACCATTCCCAACCGCTGGTTATCCAACAATAAAATTTTTACTGGTAATTGTTTGCGTTTAATTGTCCCCAATTCCTGAACATTCATCATGAAAGAACCATCACCAGATACACAGATCACCATATCTTCCGGTCGAGCGATCTGAGCGCCAATCGCAGCAGGGATACCAAATCCCATCGAGCCTAACCCACTAGATGTAATAAAATTTTCAGGCCCATCAAAAGTCATATGCTGAGCTGTCCACATTTGATGCTGTCCAACATCGGTAGTAATAACCGTATTACATGCTTTACGATCTGAAACCTGCTTCAATAACCAAGGCGCATAGATACTCTCCCCCTGATGGTCATAACACCAAGGATATTCAGCTTTCAGAGATTTCACTTCCTGTTGCCAGGGCATAATTGACAATGGTTGTTGCAAACGGGGCAATAATGCCTTCACATCCCCCAGTAACGACACATGAGCCTGACGTAATTTACCCAACTCTGCCGGATCGATATCCAGATGAATAACTTTTGCACGTGGAGCAAAAGTATTAAGTTTGCCAGTCACACGATCGTCAAAACGAGCACCCACAGCAATCAACAAATCACATGACTGAACGGCAAGATTGGCCGCTTTCGAACCATGCATCCCAAGCATGCCCAGATAACATGGATGTTCTGAATCAGCAGCTCCCAAACCTTTCAACGTAGAAACAACCGGCATACCTGTTTCCACAACAAAATCTCGCAGAACAGAAACCGCTTGAGACATTCCTACTCCACCACCGACATACAATACTGGCTTTGCCGCAGCCGCAATCATCTTCCGAGCTTGTTCTAATTCACTTTCCGAACAGGGCGCTTTTTGCTCAACGGGTACCAAATGTGGAACCAAATTCCCCTCTTTCAGCTGAATATCTTTAGGAATATCAATCAAAACTGGGCCAGGTCGACCACTAGTGGCAATAGAAAAGGCTTCCGCCATAATTTGAGGTAAATTTTCCAGTGAATCCACTAAGAAACTGTGTTTGGTACAAGCAAGGGAGAGACCTAAAACATCGACTTCTTGAAAGGCATCAGTTCCAATCAATTCAGAACCAACCTGACCAGTGATAGCAACAACAGGAACAGAATCTAACAACGCATCGGCTAATCCAGTGATTAAGTTTGTTGCTCCCGGTCCCGATGTAGCGATACAAACTCCCGGCTTACCACTGGCTCTCGCATAACCGATTGCAGCCATAACCGCCCCCTGTTCATGCCGACAAAGCAAATGCTCCACACCACCATCGTACAAAGCATCATAAACCGGCATGATCGCACCACCAGGGTAGCCGAAAACCTTATCAATCCCCTGCGTTCGTAATGCTTTTACAACCCACTGCGCCCCGTTCATTTTTCATATCCCCTGTGTTTACCCTGTGAGACAAGATTTTGTTCTGTTGTATGTTTCCGTCTCTATCTGATTTTGCTTGTCGAAAAAAAACCCCCGCGCCTTTCGGTGCGGGGGTCTTCGAGAGATCTGGCTGTTTTTCTAAGCCTTTCTTCGTCCAAGTGCTGCCCCGCACGGTGGGATAATAATCACCACCACGCTGACAATAATTAGGCTAATCACTAGGACAAATGTGTTCATAATCTTGGTCGTTTAATTCGTTTGTTTAATCTATATTTAAGAGTTATCACGTTCTTCATAGCTTGACAACATTTATTTTGTTTTATTATTCGATATGAAAAAATACTGTTTATTTTCAAGTAAATACTTGTAATTTAGATTATTTATCTATTAAATAATCAAATTTAAGTGATAAAAACCAACTTATTAGATATAAACAAAACAACACACAAAGCGGTAACATAAAAAACAAATCATTCAACTATAACCAAAAGTAAAGATCTTATTATTAATCACCCAGGTGATAAAAACTCCTCATTAAAAATAAAGCAGAATGATATAACACGCTAAATTTATTCACTGTGAAAAATATATAAATTTTAATTTCAAATAAACTATTTCAATAAAACCAATCTAAAAACACGACTTAAATAAAACCTCATAATATGAATATAAAAATAATCAATTTTATAATCTAAGCTAAAAACAATAAAATCATAAAAATCAATCAAATAAAATAAAAATTACTTAATAATGATTTCAAAAAAGTCTTTAGCGTTGCTTCACAAAATATTTATTAGAGCCGCTTCGCAAAAAAATAATAGAAAACTATTTATTATCTAATTTCAGTCCATCATATGCCCTTTCTTACGAAGGAGAATAGGATGGCCCTCGCTGTTATTTATACCAGAGCGACTATAGGTATTCATGCCCCAATTGTTACTGTTGAAGCCCATATTAGTAATGGCTTACCTGGATTAACTTTGGTTGGTTTGCCTGAAACAGCCGTAAAAGAAGCAAGAGATCGTGTCAGAAGTGCGTTGATCAACAGCGGGTTTACCTATCCGTCTAAAAGAATCACCGTCAATCTTGCTCCCGCAGATCTTCCCAAGGAAGGTGGTCGTTATGATTTGCCGATCGCTATCGCTATTCTGGCCGCTTCAGAGCAAATACCTACCAGTACTCTAAATCATTATGAGTTTCTTGGTGAACTCGCTCTATCCGGTGGTCTACGAAAAGTTAACGGCGCAATTTCAGCTGCTCTCAGCGCAGGAGAAGCAGGAAGGCAACTTATTCTACCAACAGAAAACGCAATAGAGCTGGCAATCTTATCTCAGAATGAGACGTTAATGGCAGAACACCTCTTACATATCTGCCACTTCCTTCAGGGAGAAAAACAACTACTGACAACAACGATCCAACATAAGCCCTCAACAGAGCCATCACAGCCAGATCTTCAGGATATTATTGGTCAGGAACAAGCAAAACGCGCACTGGAAATCACAGCAGCAGGCGGACATAATCTTTTACTACTTGGCCCACCAGGGACAGGGAAAACAATGTTGGCAAGCCGTCTATGTAGTTTATTACCACCATTAACAAACAAAGAAGCACTTGAGGTTGCCGCTATCAATAGCCTAGTGGATACCTACCTTCCACCTGAACAATGGCATACACGCCCATTCAGAGCGCCTCATCACAGCTCTTCAATGGCAGCACTGGTTGGTGGTGGTGGGCTGCCAAAACCTGGTGAAATTTCACTTGCTCACAATGGGGTGCTATTTCTAGATGAACTACCTGAATTTGAACGTAGAGTCCTTGATGCTCTCAGAGAACCACTGGAATCAGGGGAAATAATTATCTCCCGGGCCAGAGCAAAAGTTTGTTTTCCTGCTCAAGTTCAATTGATAGCGGCAATGAATCCCAGCCCGACAGGCTACCATCAGGGAATTCACAATCGAAGTAATCCTCAGCAAATACTTCGATACCTGGCAAAACTTTCTGGACCTTTTTTAGATCGTTTTGATCTCTCAATTGAAGTTCCTCTGTTACCCATTGGAACATTGAGTAGCCCTCTTAGATCAAGCGAAAGCAGTAAAGATGTAAGATTAAGAGTGCTGGCAGCGCGAGAAATACAATTGAAACGCTGTGGAAAGATTAATGCTCATCTGAATAGTAAAGAGACCGAGGCATTTTGTAAGCTCAAATCTAACGATGCTGTATTTCTAGAACAAACGCTAATAAAACTAGGGCTTTCAATCCGGGCATGGCACCGAATTCTGAAAACATCCCGGACACTTGCCGACTTAGAAGAAAAAAAAGAGATAGAAAAACCACATATCATGGAAGCCTTAAGCTACCGCAGTATGGACAGGCTATTAATACAATTACAAAAACAATCGGGTTAGAAATGAAAAAGGGGCAAAGCCCCTATATTCACAATTTGTGATGATATTAATCATCAGTGTCGGTATAGTCATCAGAAGCATCGATCTGAGGCTTACCGCCTGAAAGAGTATGAAAACGTTTTGGACGACTAATCCTTGCAAGATATTTGGTCCATACTTTTTCTTCCATTGTCACAGGCTGCCGTTCACCCCGGCAAACAGCAACAAACAGCTCTTCTACTTCTGTTTGAGGCTCGCGTTTACCAAGATCTAACTCATTAAACGCATAACCGTGGCGCTCTAGCAATTGCGCCTCTTTAATGGTGAAATCCCCATGACGGGAGAACCCACGAGGGTAATTTTTGTTATCAAAAAAACGATTAGTCGTGATGAAGCTTTCGGCCATCTGACACACTCCTAATTCTAGTACTGTTACTATCATGCCAATTATGGCGCGGAGTATTAGATAGGCCTGGCGTTCTGTAAAACAAAAAATTTAAATCTTAACGATAAATATTATTGGAGATATATGTGGACACTGAATTACTGAAAACCTTCTTGGAAGTCAGTAAAACTCGTCACTTTGGGAGAGCAGCCGAATCATTGTACCTGACGCAATCAGCAGTTAGCTTTCGCATACGCCAGCTAGAAAATCAATTAGGTACCCATCTTTTCACACGGCACCGCAATAACATCCGTCTTACAGCAGCAGGAGAGCGCCTTGTTCCCTATGCTGAATCACTGATGAGTACTTGGCAGTTGGCTAAAAAGGAGATAATGCACGCTTCTCAACATACTGAATTAACAATTGGTGCCACCGCATCACTATGGGAAGCATATTTAACCCCCTGGTTACAAGATTTCTATAAAAAACATCAGGAATTAAGATTAGAATCTCGGGTTTCTACACGACAATCCCTTGTTAAACAACTTCATTCTCGTGAATTAGATCTGTTAATCACTACCGAACCACCTAAAATGGATGAGTTCCAAAGCCTATTATTAGGGAATATTTGCTTGAAATTATTAACAACAGAAGAAAATCTGAAATGCCAAATTAAAAATTACATCAAACTAGAATGGGGAGCTGATTTCCATCATCAGGAACAACGGATCTTAAAAAGTGAGCAGCTACCCATCATCACAACCACTTCAGCACATATAGCCCGCCAACTACTCAATAACGTAAGAGGAGCCGCCTTCTTACCAATACACTGGCAAAATGAACATCCAGAACTGGTTTCTTATCCAAACACTGAACTAATTGAACGTCCATTATATGCTATATGGCTACAAAAAAATGATCAGCAAGCATTCATTCAACAGCTATTAAAAATACCTATCATACATACTTCTGCAAGAGGTTAAGAAGTTTTCATATAAATCATTCAATCAGTAAGTATGTGTTCTGCAAAACTTATGGATAGCAATACTATACGAAAACAGGAATGAAAATAGTAAGGGAGAAAGAAGTTTCAGATAGAGCATAAAGTGGGATTACTTTTTTATCTTCCCACATATAGCTCCTTATTTACCAAATAATCCTTACGTATAGTTTGAAATTATGACTTGAATCAGACATAGTGTTCCTACCTTATCGTTTTAGGTATCCTTTCCTTCAATTCAAGCCTTTCTTAAGAAAAAAACTTCGTAATCAAAATATTAGATAAAATTCTTTCGCATATATCCTCCAGGCACTTAGTTCAGAAGAGCTTTTACTAGTATGGAAATTGCCAGAAAGTCTAAAAGGTTACCTATAAGAATTCACTTCGATAATAGATAATTAGAAAGAAAGGTTTTATTGCTACAAGATCGAATAATATTGAGGAAAGACTATTCAACTGAAAACGTTTAACAACATCTATAATGAATTCAAATCGATGGCAACATTGGCTTTACGAACCAGACGATATTTGGAAATGAATTCTCCAAGTGATACCATTTCTGGGGAAAAAGCTCGCATAAAGGGATTTTTAGTGTAATAGCAAATCCGTTTTTCTTACAAAGCTTCATAGAAAAAGGCGCTGACCAAAAGCCAGCGCCTTATCAATAATCTTATCTAAGCAGCATATATGGGTAACCACTACTATGAACTATCTTAGTTGCCGCTGAGCTTATAATTGGCAGGGGCGGAGAGACTCGAACTCCCAACACCCGGTTTTGGAGACCGGTGCTCTACCAATTGAACTACGCCCCTAAATTAAGGTGGCGGTGCGGACGGGGCTCGAACCCGCGACCCCCGGCGTGACAGGCCGGTATTCTAACCAACTGAACTACCGCACCACCGAATTCTCTGTGATTTATATCGCTTGCTACGATATAAA
>NZ_RCWE01000021.1 GCF_018448925.1 Photorhabdus akhurstii
CCGGCGGGGACCGGGGTGCGGCTGACCACCAGATTGATGCCGCTGTCGTCCGGCAGCACAAAGACATTCATGGATTCATCCCGCCAGTTGCCCGGGATAGTCAGTGAGCCTTCATTCATTTGATAGGGGGTGTTTTCCATGTTTTTTCCGTTGTTGATTGAAACAGGTTGTCATGTTCCAGTGAACTTACCTGGCGTGGTCAGATAATAACAATCAGATAACAAGGTTAACTGAACGTATTATCAGGTCAGGGGAGCAGCTCATAAGCTGCCCCAAAGGTTAAAGCGCCTCGGGCAAGTTATGTCAGAACGATGAAAGCGCTGGCAGTCTGTGGCTGACAGTCTTATTGATAACCTGTATGAACAGGCAACGTCGGGGATATTCCATTGCGGCTTAAGAGCATCGTGAAGATAGCTCATCAGTCGTTTTATGTGTTTAATATCCAGTCAAAAACATATAACAAAAAACTTATGTTGTCCCGTCTGTTTGGGTGATGAATATTTGATTAACTTAATAAATGTGACATAAATCGCAAATCCTTTAACCCGCTACGTTCACCAAAAATCCGATTTAAGTGAAGCTCAGGTTAATTAATATTCATCAAATTCTTCAATGGTCACTTGCAGCGATAATATTTTCCCATTGCGCAATAAAGTGACAGGAACCACGCTGCCGGGGCGTATTTCAGCCACTTGATCCATTGTTTCAACCGCAGAAATAGCGGGTTTGTTATTGACGCTGGTAATGATATCACCCACTTTAATACCGGCTTTTTGCGCAGGCCCGTTTGTAGTTACCTGAAATACTCGTAGCCCTTGAAGCTGGTTAATATTGCCGTTAGAAGAGCGAATATGTGGCAGCTCTTGCGATGTTATGCCGATAAAACCCCGGATAACTCGTCCGTCACGGATAAGTTTCTGCATAATCTTAGTAGCGAGTTCAGTCGGAATAGCGAACCCCAACCCTTCTGGCGTTTCACCATTTTCACTTTTATCGAATGATAATGTATTGATACCTACTAGCTCGCCAAGGGTGTTAATCAGTGCGCCGCCGGAGTTACCCTGATTAATGGAAGCATCAGTCTGGAGAAAGTTTTGACGGCGGGTAGGGCTTAATCCAACGCGACCGGTAGCGCTAATAATCCCTTGGGTAATGGTTTGCCCCAAATTATAAGGGTTACCAATGGCGAGAACGACATCTCCCACATGGGCTACTCTATTTGGATTAATCGTTATGACAGGCAGGTTTTCAGCATCAATTTTCAGGACGGCAAGATCCGTTAAGCTGTCAGAGCCTATGACCAAGGCTTCATAAAAATGGCCGTCTTGCAGTGCAACAATAATTTGTCCTGCATTATTAATGACGTGTTTATTGGTAAGGATGTAGCCTTTATCACTCATGATGACGCCGGAACCAAGGGTATGGTTTTCCCGGCCTTGATGAGAAAAACTCCCCATGTTGCTGCTGTAGACGTTGACTACGGCGGGCGCTGCCCTGCGGACACCTTTATTAAAGCTGAATGGAGCTTCGTCATTACTGTTGCTGGTAATTGCAGACATCAGCCCGCTAGGGCGCAGTGATGGAATGGTAATCAGTAAAATTACAGCTACAAGTAATCCTAAAAAAGCAGAGCGCAGCAACTTGGCAATCATGGGTATTATTCAGTGTGAGTTAATGAGTCATGGCAGGATAACATAGAAATTAACAGATACTGCATTATGCTGTATCTCGGATTGCTGACTTTGAGCGCTTCGATTATCACCATTGAGTTTTTATTAATAATAAAACGAAAAAATTTGTACTGACAGTTTTCATGGGTATTAAACTCTTTTTTATCGTATTTTGCTACAACCCGCCGGGTTTTAACGCTGTTTTTAATTTTTCGTTTTAGTGTTTTTTTATTGACTTCGCCATGTTGAGATTCACTCAGATTAAATCATGTGGAGTACCGTTTTTCATATTGTTTGAATGCAAGGCGTGTCAGAAATTTTCACTCATTCAGGTAAGATGAGGTACGCTTTATCTGCATATGATAAAACAGTCGTTAAAAAGCCGTTTATGGTCTGCCAGTGTCGTTTTAAAATCTGGAAAAAATAGTCAGTGTGTTATGAAAAAACAGGTAAAAATTTTAATCATTAACGGTGAAAATAAGTGATTAAGGTTTTTTTTAAACGGGTAAAAAATTCACTGCTATATTAACATTGGAAGAGAAAACATCAGGAAAAACCGGTCTTGAATTGATTAACAAAGTGATAGCGTTAATCCAATGATAAGAATGAAAATATTTAACAGGATTTACGAGTTAAGCTAATGTGTTTAAATAAGCGGTTTTATATGGGCTGTAAGGGGTTTACGAAAACAGAGAAAATCGATAAACCTTTAGATTGATTAGATTAGCCGTATTAAACATGATGAAATAATCAGGTATTGAGTTTAAATATTATTAGCATATCGGTTATCTGCTCTGGTTTTAAAGTTAAAAAATTAAATATAGGAAAAAGGGAAAACTTAAACATCAGTTTAATGAAAAATGGGGAGGTTAAATGCGTATCAGGAAACGAAAAAACATAAGGTTTATAAAAACTGCTCAATGAACCCCCTCTTTTGCTTTAAAAAATAGGAAAGCCCCGGGAATGAGAGTTGTTTTAACGACTCCATCTCTTTTAACATGGTTAACTTTCTCTTTTTACGTGTATTTCCCGCTTTTAGCGATCATAAGCGCTTTTTTATCGGTAATTAATTCATCTGAGGATTAAAAAAGCAGGTATCCCATTAATGCCAGATTTTTAAAAGGGACGGCATAAATAAAAAAGGTTTATTCCTTGCTATGATGATTTAAAAGTGAGTATACAGAGAGATTAAAGATTTATATAAGGATTTAACTCAATAGATACCTTTTTATAAGGACAGTTAATTGATTGTAATAAAAGTCTATTAACCATTAACAGAGAGTTGAAAAGAAATCAGCAGGTAAAATAATGTTATTCGGCATGTTGATATTAAAATATTTTCTCACCGTTATTTTACTGAGCAAGTTATAAACATAACGCAATAAAAAGAAGTATAAAACGGTTAATGTGGTAGGATTTAACTTCTAAAAAGAGAGTTGATTATCAGAGAAAATATAAAGGGGTGTCTTTAATATTATCAGGCTGTTTACTGGCCTAATTTATGTGAAAAATAAAGGGTGATAGTCTATATAAACATCTCTGGATTGAGAGTAAACAGCCTCAGCAAAGATAAAAAGCGGGTATAATTAACGTTGGTTAAATGTAAAATACGATATGCCATGATGATTAAACTTAATAAAAATCAGGTATTAAAAGTGGTAAAAACAACGATTAAAACCTGATGCCAATTAAAATCAGAGGTTAAAACAATGGCTTATATTTTTTCATAACTTAACGCGTTCTTTTTCCACAATATCCAGCCGTTCGGTTAAAAAGTCAGAGTTAGCTTTTTCTTGTGGTAAAAAGGAATTCCAACTGGGTTTAATCGGTCGCAGAATAATGATATCGCCTTCACGAATAATCTCCAATTCGTTCACTCCCTCGAAATCGAGGTCGTGAGGTAAACATACAGCTCGGTTATTGCCGTTTTTAAATACGACTACGGCTCTCATATTGAGTCCTCCAGAAAAACTATTTACAAACTCACCCGTCGCGAGGGATATCAACGACTTTAAGACACAGCGTTACGCTGTGTCTTAAATGGAATTAGATCGATTTTTACTAAAAATATTAATTTCTCAGTAACAAATAGATACTCTCTTCGCCGCGAAGAATGTTCAGCGCTATAACTGGCGGTTTAGAATCAATAACTTTGCGCAGTTCGTTAATATTCTGTATCCGTTCATTATTGATCCCAACAATCAGGTCATTTTTCTGTAAGCCAGATAATGCCGCCGGTGAGTTTTGAGCGACACTATCTATTTTCACACCGTAAGTCCCTTTCACTTCGCCATTGCTCAGGGTTGCACCTTGCAGGGCAAGGGTCAGATTTCCGGCTTTGGTTGTTTGACCTTCACTGTTTTCCAGCGTAACAGAAACCTCCATTGGTTTACCTTTACGCAATAAGCCAATTTTAATTTCTTTACCTGGTATCGTTGTGCCGATTTTGGCTTTCAGCTCAGCAAAGCTACTAATCTTCTTACCATCAACGGAAACAAGAATGTCGCCGGATTTAATACCTGCTTTCGCGGCTGCGGATTTTGGTAATACTTCACTGACAAATGCTCCGCGCTGGGCATCGATATTGAATGCTTTGGCGATATCGGAATTCATTTCCATGCCTTTAATACCAAGAATACCGCGTTTGACTTCGCCATGAGCGATAAGTTGCTCACTCAAGGTTTTTGCCATATTACTTGGGATTGCAAAGCCGATACCGATGTTACCGCCGCCTGGGGCCAGAATAGCGGTATTGATACCGATTAATTCACCATTCAAATTAACCAGTGCGCCACCGGAGTTGCCACGGTTAATAGATGCATCCGTTTGGATGAAGTTTTCTAACCCTTCAAGGTTCAGACCACTACGCCCTAACGCAGAGATAATGCCGGAAGTTGCAGTTTGACCAAGGCCGAATGGATTACCAACCGCAACAGCAAAATCACCAACTCGGAGCTTATCGGAATCGGCCATAGTAATGGCAGTTAAATTCTTAGCATCTTTCAGTTGCAGCAGGGCGATATCCGTCTGAGGATCGCGGCCTAACAATCTGGCTTCATATTCACGTCCATCATTTAGTTGGACACGGATTTTATCTGCATTCTCGATAACGTGATTGTTGGTTAATATATAACCTTTGGCGGCATCAATAATGACGCCTGAGCCAAGCCCTTGGAATGGGCGGGTACTTTCACGGCCCATTGGTAGATTTGGACCAAAGAAGAATCTGAATTCTTCGGGTATGCTCTGTTCCTGTTGTACTTGCGTACCGGAAACATGCACACTGACAACGGCTGGCAGGACTTTTTCAAGCATCGGTGCAAGGCTTGGTAACGTCTGACCGGCAATAGCAGCAGGTAAAGCAGCGCTACTGATAGTCGGGATCGAAATTGTAGACAGTCCGATACTGATTGCTAACGCACTAAGGAGTAAGTGTTTTCTTTTCATCTAATTTTGTTCTCTTGTATACCTAAGCCAGAAGGCCAATGAAGTTAATTCCGGCAAGCAGCCATGATTATTCTATGACTGTTAATTATTAAATAAAGTTCATCGGGCAAACAGATTTAGCATGATTCTTTACAGGTATTTACATGATTGAGAAACAAAAAGACAAAACTTGCAGGTAGATAATAGATTTTACATTTGAATTAATGCTGTGGCACGAACATGCCACAGCAAAAATTTTTACTGGTTTTTTTCGTTCATCGGACGAAACAGGCCGGAAGCGCCGTCGGAATAATCCTTTGGTGGCATCTTAACCGGAGCTTGATCATTATCCGCTTCTGATTCAGTCAATCGATAATTAAATGGGTTGTCTTGTACTGGCATATTCGGCATCAGTTCATGAGAGCTTTTAGCCATATGCTGATATAACTGACGATAATCGCGAGCCATATTGTCGAGTAATTCTGCACTGCGGGCAAAATGACCAACTAATTCTTTACGGTACTCTTCCAGTTCTGATTTATTATTCTCCAGTTCGGTTTGTAAGGCTTTCTGCTGGCGCAGCTTAGCGTTACCAAAACGCATAACTAGCGCTCCGATAACAAAACCAACTACCAATCCAATCAGTGCATACTCCCAAGTCATAGCTACTCCTTCATCAACATCGTTGTTCCGCAGAATGTTTCACTTAATTATCGTCACTATAACCGTTAATCTAGTTAGAGTGGAATATTGATCATGATTTACATTTGTTTGTAGACCTTATTCTGAACCTTATTGTAGACAATTGATCCGGTAATAAGGTCAATCTGAATCATAAAAACGATAAAAAATGGGCGATTATTTTAAGGATTGTTATTGTCATGCCATCATTGATTACCCCTTCATCATACTATCAAAAAGCCCTTTCCGAGGGTAAATACCAACCAGATGAGGTTCAGCGTCAAGTCGTTGCTCAATTGGATACCATTCATCATGCTCTGATTAATGCTTCTCCCGGCCGTCCCGTGAAACGCCAAAGCTTGAAAGGTCGTCTGAGTAAACTGTTAGGCAAGCCGACTTCAATGATCTGTAGACCTGTTCAAGGGCTTTATATGTGGGGAGGCGTTGGTAGAGGGAAAACTTGGTTAATGGATATGTTTTACCAAAGTTTACCCAGTGAAAGAAAATTACGTTTGCATTTCCATCGTTTTATGCTGCGAGTGCATGAAGAGTTAAAGGCATTGCAAGGGCATGAAAATCCGCTGGATATTGTGGCGGATGGTTTTAAAGCGGAAACCGATGTGCTTTGCTTTGATGAGTTTTTCGTTTCCGATATTACCGATGCCATGATTCTCGGTACATTGTTGGAGGCGCTGTTTGTCAGGGGAATTACCTTGATTGCAACGTCCAATATTCCTCCTGATGAACTCTATCGCAATGGCTTACAGCGAGCTCGTTTTTTGCCTGCTATTGAGCAGATCAAAAAATATTGTGACGTTATGAATGTGGATTCGGGTATTGACTATCGGTTGCGCACATTGACGCAAGCTCATCTCTATTTCGCACCGCTGAATGAAGATAATGAACGAGCGATGGATCGAATGTTTATTCTTTTGGCCGGTAACAGCAGTGAACAAGCTTCGGTGTTGGAAATTAACCATCGGCAGATGCCGGCGATTCGTAACGCTGATGGTGTATTGGCAATTGGATTTAAAGTTTTGTGCGAAGATGCGCGTAGTCAGATGGATTATATTGTTTTAGCAAAACTTTATCACACTGTTTTGTTATATCAGGTTCCAGCGATAATGCCGGGTAATGAAAATGCCGCTCGCCGTTTTCTAGCGCTGGTTGATGAATTTTACGAACGCCGGGTAAAACTTATCATTAATGCGGCGGTGCCGATGGAGCAAATTTACCAAGGGGTGTTGTTGACTTTCGAATACCAGCGTTGCTTATCTCGTTTGCAAGAGATGCAAAGCGAAGAGTATCTGAAATTACCTCATTTACCTTAATTTTATGTTTACCCGTATATTTCAGATTCAAAACTGATTTTAAATATTCAAATTGGGGTCGATTTTTATTTTTGACTTCTCTATAATCTTGCGACCCCACGTTACAGCAATGTTTTTTTTCCCAAAAACTTGCAATAGTGCCGGCATAGGCTATTCGAAGGGGTAGGTTTGCTGGACAAGAGTCGTGTGAACCTCAGCAAGTTTCTGAACCTTGAGTGTTCACCAACGTGTAACTTATTATTGGGTAAGCTTTAATGAAAACTTTTACAGCTAAACCAGAAACCGTAAAACGCGACTGGTATGTTGTTGACGCAGATGGCAAAACTTTGGGCCGTCTTGCAACTGAAGTGGCTCGTCGCCTGCGCGGCAAGCATAAAGCGGAATACACTCCGCATGTTGATACCGGTGATTACATCATCATCGTTAATGCAGAAAAAGTTGCAGTCACCGGCAACAAGCGTTCTGATAAAATCTACTATCACCACACCGGTCATATCGGTGGTATCAAGCAAGCGACCTTTGAAGAGATGATTGCTCGCCGTCCTGAGCGTGTAATTGAAATCGCGGTTAAAGGCATGCTGCCAAAAGGGCCACTGGGCCGTGCAATGTACCGTAAACTGAAAGTTTACGCCGGTAGCGAGCACAACCATGCGGCACAGCAACCGCAAGTTCTGGACATTTAATCGGGATTATAGGCAATGGCTGAAAATCAATACTACGGCACTGGTCGCCGCAAAAGCTCTTCCGCACGTGTCTTTATTAAGCCAGGTAGCGGTAACATCGTCATCAACAAACGCAGCCTTGAAGTTTACTTCGGCCGTGAAACAGCGCGCATGGTTGTTCGTCAGCCGCTGGAGTTGGTTGATATGTTGGGTAAACTGGATCTGTACATCACCGTTAAAGGTGGTGGTATTTCTGGTCAAGCAGGTGCAATCCGTCACGGTATCACCCGCGCACTGATGGCGTATGACGAAACTCTGCGTTCTGATCTTCGTAAAGCTGGCTTCGTTACCCGCGATGCTCGTGAAGTTGAACGTAAGAAAGTTGGTCTGCGTAAAGCACGTCGTCGTCCACAGTTCTCCAAGCGTTAATTTTTTGTCTTTATGGCAATTATTTAATGTGCAAACCCGTCTTTGTGGCGGGTTTTTTACTTAATTATCCATACACTTCCCCCAAAATGTACAAAATCTGGTAAACTAGTGCCAATTTTTGCCTCATCCATTTGTCTGCCTATTATCTGAACGATGGTAATTGTGTTGGATAGTAATTGCGCTGGATAATAATTGTGTTGAGTAGCGCATTCCGTATTCACCGTTGCGGCGCAGAAACATAAAGGGTGAGAATGAATGAGTAAGAATAGTCGTGGTCGTGTGGGGCTATTCATTCCTTTTTTAGATAAACTTGGAGGTTTTCATGGCTGTCGCTGCCAACAAACGTTCGGTAATGACTCTGTTTTCAGGCCCGGCCGACATTTTTAGCCATCAAGTGCGAATTGTATTGGCGGAAAAAGGTGTCAGCGTTGAAGTTGAACAGGTTGAGGCAGGTAACCTGCCACAGGACCTCATCGATCTGAACCCTTATCAGACAGTTCCGACTTTGGTTGATCGTGAGCTGGCGCTATATGATTCCCGCATCATTATGGAATATCTGGATGAACGTTTTCCTCATCCGCCATTAATGCCAGTGTATCCAGTTGCCCGTGGTTCCAGCCGTTTGATGATGCACCGCATCGAAAAAGACTGGTACTCCCTGATGCATACGATTGAAGAAGGCAATTCTCAAGAAGCCAATACTGCCCGTAAAAGATTAGCAGAAGAGTTGCTAGCAGTGGCGCCAATATTTAAAGAGATGCCATTCTTTATGAGCGAAGAATTCAGTTTGGTTGATTGTTATCTTGCTCCTTTACTATGGCGTTTACCGGTATTGGGTATAGAGTTACCGAGTTCTGGCACTAAAGATTTACAAATTTACATGCAGCGTGTCTTTGAGCGTGATGCATTCTTGGCTTCGTTAACCGAAGCTGAACGTGAAATGCGCTTGCAATCCAGGAGCTGATTTATGGAGCTGTCTCAAATGTCTCCCCGTCGTCCTTATTTGTTGCGTGCTCACTACGAGTGGTTGCTCGATAATAATATGACTCCGCATCTGGTTATAGACGTGACTTTACGTGGAGTTAATGTACCAATGGAATATGCCCGCGATGGGCAAATTGTGTTGAATATAGCGCCGAGAGCTGTTGGTAATCTTGAGTTAACCAATGATGAAGTACGCTTCAATGCCCGTTTTGGTGGTGTTCCCCGTCGGGTTAATGTACCGATGGCGGCAGTTATAGCGATTTATGGCCGTGAAAATGGGGCGGGAATGATGTTTGAGCCTGAAGCAGCTTATAAAGATGAATATCTTTTTAAATCTGCTTCAGATCAGGATAAAGCGGGTACCTCTGCATCTGCGACAGATAATCTGGTATTAGTTACGGATACACTGAGTGATGCCGAAGATAATAGTGGAACTTCACCTGATGATGAGCCACCAAAGCCAACGAGAGGGCGCCCTGCTTTACGGGTAGTTAAATAAGCTTAGAAGAGGGGGCGATTCGCCTCCTTATTTTTTTAAATTTATTAATTAGAATTCTGTATTGTAGGCTTTTTCTAACTCCCAGAAACAATCATTAGCTCTGTCTTTAGCTTTGCTATCAGTGATGGCACCTAAACTCTTTTTGACCTTATCTATAAACTCTATTTTATTCTCTCTGGTTCCCAGTTCTGGTGGGATTGTGCAGATATCAGCCAGTGATAGATTGTTTTCTTTATCTGCGTTAGCAAGGACCTCAACAGGATTATTAATTAATGCCAGGGATAATGCGTAGCGTATCTCTTTGGCAAAATCCTGGTGCATGCTTTGCGTTAATTTGAAAGCCAGTTTTATCCATTTACGGTCACCAGTCGTAATTTTGTGAGTGATTTCTTGCCTGGCTCCCATTTCTCCTAATTCTGCCACTACAGAGTTGGTACCTCTGTTTATGATTTCTTTAGTAATATTTTCAGGTGTTAAGGGATGTGATAAAGCAAGAGCCGTTTGACTGATAAACAGAGTTGGAGACAACAAAATCAGGATTTTTATTAGCTTCATTAATGTTTCCAGTGTTTGTAGTTAAGTAAATATCGTAGAGTTTAGCCCTATTGGTTAGAATATTTTATTTAAATTCCACATTGATAAGAAATAATATTCTAAAATATTATCTATGACAGTAATAAGTTTGAAATGTTCATTAAATCTACTTACTTTTTTGTGTAAGGGTAATTCAATTAATATAATTTATTGAATTGGTAATAGAAAGAGACGGGAGCTGAAAAGCTCCCTTGGTTGATTAAATGTTTAGATAATCAAGAATGCCTTGCGCGGCTTTACGCCCCTCGGCAATTGCGGTTACAACGAGATCAGAGCCACGGACAGCATCTCCACCAGCAAATATCTGCGGATTGCTGGTTTGAAAGGGAATGTCTGAACTCTCTGGTGCGACAATGCGTCCCTGTTTATCCAAGGTTACTTGATGATCATTTAGCCAGTTCATGGTATGTGGTTTAAAGCCGAATGCCATGATCACTGCATCGGCCTTAAGCAGGTGTTCTGAACCTGCGATAATTTCAGCTTGGCGGCGTCCATTCTCATCAGGTTGACCTAATTGAGTCCGTACCATTTTTATGCCACAAACTTGACCTGAATGGTTGATTTCGATACTGACTGGTTGCAGATTAAACAGAAACTCTACGCCTTCTTCCTTGGCATTTTTGACTTCACGCTGGGAGCCTGGCATGTTGATTTCGTCACGACGATAAGCACAAGTAACTGAAGCCGCTTTTTGGCGAATCGAGGTTCTGACACAATCCATTGCAGTATCACCGCCGCCAAGCACCACGACTCGCTTACCTTGCATATTAATAAAAGGTTGCGATTGCAGGGCGGGATAACCCATCAAATGCCGGGTATTGGCAGTCAGAAATGGCAGAGCCTCATAAACACCATCAGCATCTTCATTTGCCAGCCCTCCACGCATTGACTGATAGGTTCCTACACCAAGGAATACTGCATCAAACTGCTCAGTCAGTTCAGATAAGGCAATGTCTTTGCCTATTTCAGTATTGAGCCGGAATTTAATTCCCATCTCAGAGAAAATTTCACGGCGGCGTATCATGACCTCTTTTTCCAGTTTAAACGCCGGTATGCCAAAGGTGAGTAATCCACCGATTTCCGGGTGACGATCAAAAACAACGGCTTGTACGCCATTACGGGTTAATACATCAGCACAAGCTAGCCCCGCAGGGCCTGCGCCAATAATCGCAACCTGTTTGCCCGTCGGCTGAACTTGTGACATATCGGGCTTCCAGCCCATAGCAATCGCTTTGTCATTGATATAGCGTTCAATATTACCAATCGTCACGGCGCCGAACTCATCATTCAGAGTACAGGCGCCTTCACAAAGGCGATCTTGTGGGCAAACACGACCACAAACTTCCGGCAGGCTGTTTGTTTGGTGGGATAGATCAGCCGCTTCCATAATACGTCCTTCATTGGCAAGTTTAAGCCAATTGGGAATGTAGTTATGAACGGGGCATTTCCATTCGCAATAAGGGTTACCGCAAGAAAGGCAGCGATCGGCCTGTGTCTGTGCCTGAATTGCTGAAAATGGCTCGTAGATTTCCACAAATTCTATTTTGCGGATTTTCAGCGGTTTTTTAGGCGGATCGACGCGTTGTAAGTCGATAAACTGATATACATTCTGGCTCATCTTGGCTCCTTATTGCGCTTGAATTCGCAATTCTGCGGAAGAACGACTGCGATGTCCCAGTAGGGCTTTCACATCACTGGATTTGGGTTTCACAAGCGCGAATTTACTCAGCCACTGTTGCCAGTTAGCAAGAATATCTTCACCGCGCTGAGAGCCGGTCAGGAGGACGTGCTCAGTGATAAGTCCTCTCAAGTGTTCTTCGTGGATAGCTAAGGTAGCTACTGCCAGTACTTCGACTAACTCTGGGTTAACCCGTTTGCGGAAATCATCATTTTCATCCAGGACATAAGCAAAGCCGCCAGTCATTCCGGCACCAAAATTTATTCCAGTGCGTCCGAGAATACAGACGATACCTCCTGTCATATATTCACAGCCATTATCTCCTATACCTTCTACAACCGTAATCGCTCCTGAATTACGAACAGCGAAGCGTTCTCCTGCCCGCCCGGCAGCAAACAGTTTGCCTCCGGTTGCTCCGTAGAGACATGTGTTGCCGATGATGGTTGCCTGATGGCTTTTGAAGGCAGAACCCACCGGCGGGTGTATGACAATGTGGCCGCCAGCCATACCTTTACCGACATAATCGTTGGCATCACCGATAAGTGTTAGCTCCAGACCGCCGGCGTTCCAGACACCAAAACTTTGACCGGCAGTACCGTTGAAATGAATTTTTATTGGCGCCGCAGCGATCCCCTGATTACCATGTCGAGCAGCGATAAAACCGGAAAGGGAAGCGCCCACTGAACGATCAGTATTACGGATATCGAAATAGAAAGTTTTACTTTGCTGGTTCTCAATATAGCTGGAAGCTTGAGCCAGTAAATTTTTATTCAGAGTCCCATTATCGAATGGTGGATTGTTTTCGGTGCAATATAATGTTTTGCCTTGATGGGGTTCTGCGGTTGCCAGGAGCGGATCAAGATTGAGTTTGCTCTGTTTTGCTGAAATACCTTCTAATACTTCAAGCAGGTCAGTTCGGCCGATTAAATCAGTTAGCTTTTTGACACCCAATGCAGCCATGATCTCTCTGGTTTCATGGGCGATAAAGCGGAAATAATTCATTACCCGCTCAGGCAATCCGTGGTAGTGGTCGCGACGTAATTTCTCATCCTGAGTGGCAACCCCGGTTGCACAGTTATTGAGATGGCAAATACGCAGATATTTGCACCCAAGGGCAACCATCGGTCCGGTGCCGAAACCGAAACTTTCAGCGCCAAGAATGGCCGCTTTGATAATATCTACGCCGGTTTTCAACCCGCCGTCAACTTGTAAGCGGATCTTATGGCGTAACCCGTTAGCAACTAGCGCTTGTTGGGTTTCCACCAGCCCCAATTCCCAAGGGCATCCGGCATACTTCACCGATGACAATGGACTGGCGCCGGTACCGCCGTCATAACCTGCAATAGTAATTAAATCGGCATAAGCTTTGGCAACGCCAGTGGCAACAGTACCAACGCCGGGTTCTGAAACCAGTTTTACTGAGATCAGCGCATTGGGGTTGATCTGTTTTAGATCGAAAATCAACTGAGCTAAATCTTCAATAGAGTAAATATCGTGATGTGGTGGTGGAGAAATAAGTGTTACGCCGGGCACGGAATAACGCAGTTTTGCAATATACGGTGTTACCTTATCACCTGGTAATTGCCCACCTTCTCCGGGCTTAGCGCCTTGCGCGACTTTAATCTGAATCACATCGGCGTTGACCAGATAAGCTGGTGTTACACCGAATCGACCGGAAGCAACTTGTTTGATACGGGAAACCTTTTTTGTTCCATAACGTGCGGGGTCTTCTCCACCTTCGCCGGAGTTGGAAAAACCGCCTAGCGTATTCATGGCTTCGGCCAGAGCTTCGTGTGCTTCGGGGCTTAATGCTCCAATCGACATCGCTGCGGTATCAAAGCGTTTAAACAGCTCTTCGGCAGGTTCTACTTCTTCAATAGGTAGAGGTTCAGCTTTTGTTTTTATCGCCAGTAAATCACGGATGGTGGTAATTGGGCGTTGATTAACCAGACGAGAATATTTCAAGTAATCGTGATATTCGCCACTATGAACCGCAGCCTGTAAAGTGCTTACAACATCCGGGTTATAAGCGTGGTATTCGCCGTTATGAACATATTTCAGCAATCCCCCCTGATCGAGTGGTTGACGGGCAAGCCATGCGCGTTTGGATAAGTTTCTCAGATCCTGCTCGAAATCGCTGAAATTAGCACCGCCAATTCGGCTGACGACGCCGTTGAAGCAAAATTCAGTTAATTCGGAATGTAAGCCGACAGCTTCAAATAGTTTAGAACAGCGATAGGAGGCGATAGTCGAGATGCCCATTTTCGACATGATTTTATATAACCCTTTATTGATACCATTGCGGTAGTTAAGCATGACATCAGCATAGGGTTTATTAATTGTGCCATTATCGACCATTTTGGCCAGTGATTCATAAGCCAGATAGGGATAAATCGCTGTGGCGCCAAATCCCAGTAGTACAGTGAAATGGTGTGGATCACGGGCACTCGCTGTTTCTACTATCAGGTTGGTATCACAGCGCAGGTTTTTTTCTACCAAGCGGTGTTGAATCGCGCCAACAGCCATAGGCGTTGGTATGGGTAACTTCTCCGGCGTAATGTTGCGGTCAGATAATACCAACAATACGGCGCCATCTCTGGCGAGTTGTTCTGCCTGGTCACACAATGCGAACAGGGCATTTTGCAGATTGGTTTCTTGTGGATTGAAAGTTAAGTCTAATCGTTCTGCGCGATAGTGTGGACTTTGCTGCGTGATTAATTGATGAAAATCAGAGTAGAGCAGAATAGGGGATTTAAAGCTTAATCGGTGTGCCTGTCCCTCTGCTTCGCAAAATACGTTCATCTCCCGCCCAATGCAGGTGGTGAGAGACATAACATGTGCTTCCCGTAGTGGGTCGATTGGCGGATTAGTGACTTGAGCGAATTGCTGGCGGAAATAGTCATAAATAATCCGTGGACGGCTGGAAAGGACGGCAAACGGTGTATCATCCCCCATTGAACCGGTTGCTTCCTGACCATTCTCTCCCAAGACACGGATGATTTGATCTAGCTCTTCGTTGCTGTAGGCAAATTGTTTGTGATAGACCGCTAAGGATTGATCGTTCAGATCCCGATGACCAGCTTGATCTTCCAGTAGCTCTTCAAATGGAGTAAGGCGTTTGACGTTTTTATCCATCCATTCTTTATAGGGATGGCGGCTTTTTAAGTCATTGTCTGTTTCTTCTGCATGAAGGATGCGGCCTTGGCGGGTATCAATCACGATAAGTTCACCGGGACCAACGCGCCCTTTTTCCACCACTTCGTCCGGTTGATAATCCCAGATGCCGATTTCGGAAGCACAGGTGATCAGCTTATCTTTGGTGATAACATAACGGGCCGGGCGCAAGCCATTGCGATCCAGATTACAGGCAGCATAGCGCCCATCTGACATAACGATACCCGCCGGGCCATCCCACGGCTCCATGTGCATGGAGTTGAAATCAAAAAAAGCTCGCAGATCTTCATCCATATCAGGATTGTTTTGCCATGCGGGAGGAACCAGCAATCTCATAGCACGGATTAAATCCATTCCGCCGTTGAGAAACAGTTCCAGCATGTTATCCAGCGAGCTGGAATCTGACCCTGTTTCGTTGACAAAAGGGGCAGCCGTTTGCAGATCGGGAATCAGCGGCGTCTTGAATTTATAGGCCCTTGCTCGTGCCCACTGGCGATTACCGGTGATGGTGTTTATTTCACCGTTATGGGCAAGGTAGCGAAAAGGTTGTGCTAATGGCCAGCGGGGGACGGTATTGGTTGAGAAGCGCTGGTGGAATAGGCAAATTGCCGATTCCAAACGTAAATCAGCCAGATCGGGATAGAAGCGGGGCAAATCTGCCGCCATGCACAGCCCTTTATAGATAGTCACCAGATTAGACAAACTGCAAATATAAAAATCGTTGTCGTTAATGCGTTTTTCTATTCGGCGGCGAGCAACGAACAAACGGCGTTCTAAATCACGTGCACGCCAGCCTGCTGGAGCATTAACAAAAATCTGTTCGATACGGGGGAGGCTTGAGAGGGCTATTTCGCCCAGAATATCACTGTTGATGGGGACTTCACGCCAGCCAACGACTGACAGAGTTTCATTTTGTAGCTCCTGTTCGACGATTTCCCGGCAGTTTTGTGCAATCTGAGGATTTTGGCTGAGAAATAGCATTCCGACGGCGTAATTGCGGGCTAAATGCCACTCTTGCTCCTGTGCGACCATCCGAAAAAAACGGTCAGGTTTTTGCAGTAATAAACCACAACCATCACCGGTTTTGCCGTCTGCCAGGATTGCCCCACGATGTTGCATTCTTGCCAAGGCATGGATAGCGGTACGTACTACTTTGTGGCTTGGCTCCCCTTCAATATGGGCTATCAATCCAAAGCCACAGTTATCCTTTTCTTGAGATTTGTTATACAGCATATATGAACCTCCCGAGGTTCTGTCCGACTCTCACAGAAACTCACAGACATTTGTGAGATTAATATTTTTACTGGCGTCTGAATTGCGCCCTCAATCAACCACCACTTGTTTATTTGTGATAAACAGGTGGTGACTTAAATGATATTGTTTCACTGCATAATTATGGTTCAGATGAGAATCTGACAGATGATTTCCAGTGACTTTCCAAGTTAACTAGAAATATAAATCAGGTCAAATATAGCCGGGATAAGATAAGGATAGGTGATAATTAAAGCTAACATTATAATTTTTAAGTAAAAAATTTAATATTGGAGTTATGTGATATAGATCATGTTAGGATTTTAATGTGATTTATATCACTAATATTAGTGTAATATCTGTTTTATATATGCTGTTAAACTTTTATTTATTAGGTTTAAAATCTAAACAATGTGAACTTTAAAGAATTAATATGTATTTTTGTTTCTTTATAAGAATAAAGTTTTATCTTTTTGGGGGTGTTAAAGGAGTAAAAAAGAATTTTATGCTTATTTTATCAATGTATTTGATTATTTATTCATATTTGGATTGTGCGAAAAGACCGGCAGGAGTAAAACGCCAGAATAATATTTGGTGAGTCATAACTAAAACTATTAAATAATACTATTGTTTTACCAGGTCAACAATTTCTGTTATTCCTTCAACGAAGTGGCCGGTCTTTTACGGTATGATCTGGAATGGTCATATTTAACGGGAGTTTTTATGAAATGAAGCTGCTCAGGGGCCTGGCCCAATATTATGTTGATTTAATGATGAAATTGGGGTTAGTGCGCTTTTCATTACTGCTTGCATCCGCATTGGTTGTTCTTGCAATGGGTGTACAGATGGTAGTCACTTTTTTGCTTCAAGGAGGAGTGCAAAGTATTGATTTAGTTCGCTCAATCTTTTTTGGTTTGTTGATTACGCCTTGGGCTGTCTATTTTCTTTCGGTTGTTGTTGAACAGCTTGAAGAGTCGCGCCAACGATTATCCAAATTAGTTGAAAAGTTGGAAGTTATGCGTCAGCGTGATCGGGAACTTAATCAGCAATTAAAAGACAACATTATTAAGCTTAATCAGGAGATCTCTGTAAGGGAAAAAGCTGAACAGGCGCACCTGATACTGTTGGATAAACTCAAAGAAGAGATGAAACACCGTGAGCAGACGCAGATTGAATTGGAACAGCAATCGGTATTGTTGAAATCTTTTCTCGATGCCTCTCCTGATTTGGTCTATTACCGCAATGAAAATAATGAGTTTTCTGGTTGTAACCGGGCGATGGAGTTGCTGACGGGGAAAAGCCAGAAACAACTTGTCGGGCTGACGCCAAACGATGTTTATGACAAAGAAGTTGCTCGCAAAGTGATGAAAACCGATGAAAAAGTGTTCCGTCATAATGTTGCGCTCACTTATGAACAGTGGCTGGTTTATCCCGATGGCCGGAAAGCCTGTTTTGAGCTTCGGAAAGTCCCTTTTTATGATCGGGTGGGAAAAAGACACGGGCTTATGGGATTTGGGCGC
The DNA here is from genome assembly GCF_018448925.1 of Photorhabdus akhurstii. Taxonomy (GTDB): domain Bacteria; phylum Pseudomonadota; class Gammaproteobacteria; order Enterobacterales; family Enterobacteriaceae; genus Photorhabdus; species Photorhabdus akhurstii. Next base: position 17,900 of record NZ_RCWE01000021.1, read on the forward strand.
GATATAACGGAACGTAAGCGCTATCAGGACGCTTTGGAGAATGCAAGTAGGGATAAGACTACTTTTATCTCAACGATTAGTCATGAGCTTCGTACGCCTTTAAATGGCATTGTTGGTTTGAGCCGTATTCTGCTGGATACTGAGTTGACGTCTGAACAAAATAACTATCTGAAAACGATTCATGTCAGCGCGATCACGCTTGGTAATATTTTCAATGACATTATTGAAATGGATAAAATTGAACGGCGTAAAGTACAGATTGATAATCAGCCAATTGATTTTACCGGTTTTATATCCGATCTAGAAAACCTCTCTGGGCTGCTGGTACAGCCGAAAGATATTAAATTTGTAATGAGTCCAGAACTGCCATTGCCTGCCAGAATCATGACGGATGGTACTCGCTTGCGCCAAATTCTGTGGAATTTGATTGGCAATGCGGTGAAATTTACGCAAAAAGGGGAGATTAATGTTCGGATTTGGTACGAAGAAGGGGAACGCCTGCTGTTTGAAGTCACAGATACGGGGATTGGTATCCCATATGATGAGCAAGAGAAGATTTTTGCGATGTATTATCAAGTGAAAGGCAGTCATGGTGGTTGTCCTGCAACGGGAACGGGTATTGGATTGGCGGTATCCAAGCGTTTAGCTCAAAGTATGGGAGGGGATATTGTGGTGGAAAGTGAGCCGGGACAGGGTTCTCGATTTACACTATCTATCATTGCGCCTGCTATGGAGGAGTGTCTTCTATCCAAAGAAGATACAGAAGATTGCCCACTTCCGGCTTTGCATATCTTATTGGTAGAAGATATTGAGCTGAATGTGATTGTTGCTCGCTCTGTACTGGAGAAATTGGGTAACAGCGTAGAAGTCGCCATGAATGGTAAAGATGCGCTAGAAATGTTTGAGCCAGAAGAGTTCGATCTGGTATTGCTGGATATTCAGTTACCCGATATGACTGGATTAGATATTGCCCGCGAATTACGTCGGCGATATGCCAAAAAAGATCTGCCCCCACTGATTGCACTGACGGCAAATGTCTTAAAAGACAAAAAAGAGTATCTGGATGCGGGTATGAATGGTGTGTTGAGTAAGCCTCTCTCTGTGAATGCGTTAACCGCCATTATTGAACAATATTGGGGGGAACAGTCTGTGCATCATATGCAGCCGGAAGAAGAGGAGTCAGGATTGGTGAAAAAAAATGAAGATTTGCTTGATACAGAAATGCTTAACCAATACATCGAACTCGTTGGACCTCAGTTGATTAGCGATAGTCTGAGTGTGTTTGAAAAGATGATGCCGGGTTACTTGTCTGTTCTTGACTCGAACATGACAGCTAAAGACCAGAAAGGCATTACGGAGGAAGCGCATAAGATAAAAGGTGCCGCGGGATCGGTTGGATTACGTCATTTACAGCAACTGGCTCAGCAGATTCAATCACCTGATTTACCAGCATGGTGGGATAATGTTCAGGAATGGGTTGATGAGTTAAAGCAAGAATGGAGAAACGATACGGAAATTTTAAGAGAATGGTTGGCGGAAGCTGAAAAAAAATAACCCCAACCGAGGTTGGGGTGCGCGAATACTGCGCCAACACCAGGGAAAACTTTTTACACGCCTATTTAATAGATCTTTGGTTGCGGCGAGTAAATGGGGAATTCTCCGTACATCATACAAGTACCAACATAGCAAAGATAAGATTTTTTGTTACAAGATTCATTAAAATCTGTGATGAAGATTGGTGTTTAACCCCCTAAAGGGTTAAGCAATAATCTACTACAAATGGAGTGAGGTATGAAATCAGTTGCGGTTGTCTTAAGTGGATGTGGTGTCTTCGATGGTAGCGAAATTCATGAGTCAGTATTAACTATGCTTTCTTTAGACCGTTTAGGTGTTAAAACGAGCTTTTTTGCACCTGACGCACCACAACTTCATGTTATTAATCATATTAACGGCGAAGAAATAGGGGAAGAACGTAACATCCTACAGGAGTCTGCCCGTATTTCGAGGGGAAAAATTAAGCCTTTATCACAAGCAAATGCAGATGAATTTGATGCCCTGATAATTCCTGGGGGATTTGGTGTTGCGAAGAATTTATGTGACTTTGCTGTTAAGACAGTTGATTGCGAAATAAATAAAGATTTATTAAGTTTGGTAAGGGCTATGCATAAGCAACATAAACCAATGGGATTTATGTGCATTGCGCCTGTTATGTTGCCAAAATTACTTAATAAACCGGTGAAACTAACGGTCGGCAATGATCCTGAAACGGTTGCTCAAGTAGAGGCTATGGGAGGTGTCCATATAGTTTGTGAGGTAAATGATGTTGTTATTGATTTAGAAAATAAAATTGTGACAACACCAGCCTACATGCTTGCTGAATCTATTTCTCAGGCAGAAGTGGGAATTGATAAACTTGTCAGAAAAGTATTGGAAATGACTGAGTAACTGGATGCGAAATCCTTTTCAATTTTTATGGTACTGGCTTAAAAAAATCGTAATCTCAGTTACTATCTTATGGATAGTTTCTGTTGTTGCATTTTCATTTTTGCCAGTGCCGTTTTCTATGGTTATGGTTGAGCGCCAGATTAGCGCTTGGTTATCAGTTAATTTTTCTTATGTATCTCATTCTGACTGGGTAGGGCAAGGACAAATATCGCCAAATATCGCATTGGCTGTTATTGCTGCGGAAGATCAAAAATTCCCACAGCATTGGGGATTTGACTTTGATGCTATCGAAAGTGTACTTGCGCGTAACCAAAATAATTCTGGAAGACTCAGAGGGGCTTCAACGATTTCTCAGCAAACGGTCAAAAATTTATTTTTGTGGTATGGGCGTAGCTGGTTAAGAAAAGGGGTGGAAGCCGGGATGACTTTTGTCATTGAACTAGGATGGTCAAAAAGTAGAATTCTGACTGTTTACCTTAACATAGCAGAATTTGGTGATGGAATTTTTGGTGTTGAAGAGGCATCCAGGCACTATTTTCATAAATCGGCCAGTAAATTGACGGCATCAGAAGCGGCTTTACTGGCGGCTGTATTGCCTAATCCACACCGCTATAAAGTTAACGCACCTTCGGCTTATGTTTTACAGCGTCAACAATGGATTTTGCGGCAAATGCGGTTGTTGGGCGGGGTGAGTTACCTTGAGAAAAATGGGTTAATGCAGAATGATTGAGGGAAGAATAGAGAAGTTATTCGGTTTGACGTTGGATGATGAAAAGAGGTAAAACGCCGGCGCCAAAAAATGACGCGGCCTAATACCTAGATGTTTGACCGATTTATCGTGTCATCATCTTCAATCAATATGGTTAATTCAGATAAGTGAATGCAGTTGTTACCCGCTTAACACCGTTAGTTTCGCTGGCAATTTTTGCTGCGGCGTTACCTTCTTGTTTGGTCAGAATGCCTAATAAAAAGACTTCGCCGTTTTCCGTAACGACTTTTATGTTAGAAGACTTAACTGAGTCACTAGCCAAGATTTTTGAGCGTACTTTAGTTGTAATCCAGGTATCTTTGGAGGCTGTACTTAATGCAACGGGTTTCCCCTGACGAATTTCATTGTAAACAGTATGTGCCCCATCAACCCGCGATGCTATCTGTTTAGCTCGGTCTGAAAGGTTTGAATCTGGGCTTTGACCTGTCAGTAAAACTTTTCCTTGATAGGCGGTGGTAATAATACGGGTTTGCTCTTTGAGCTGCTTATCTTTGTTAAGCGCATTACTGACACGGGCTTCGAGGGTACTATCATCAACCTGTTGACCAACTGTTCGGGGATCGGTTGCTGTTTTAGTCGCTACGGCGGCAGAGCCTACCACGACTGCACCAATACACCCCTGTAACATCACAGCAGTGCAAATCGTAGCTAATAGGGAGAAAAATCGCATTATTGGCTCCTTAGTCATCCTGATGGGGAAAGAGTGTATTATCGATTAAGTCACATAAGCAGTTAACTGTTAGCATATGAACTTCTTGAATTCTGGCACTGCGATGAGATGGAATACGAATCTCTACATCTTGTGGCCCGAGTAAGCCGGCAAGCTCGCCGCCATCGTAGCCTGTAAGGGCGACAATCGTCATATCGCGGGTTACAGCGGCTTCAACGGCTTTAACAATATCACGGCTATTACCATGCGTGGAAATCGCTAATAACACATCGCCTGGCTGACCTAATGCCCGTACTTGTTTAGCATAAATTTCATCATGCTGTTTATTGCTTGAAATCGCGGTGATGACCACATTGTCTGCGTTAAGCGACAATGCAGGCAGGCTTGGACGTTCAGTCTCAAACCGGTTGATCATATTGGCAGCAAATCGTTGGGCGGTCGCGGCTGAGCCGCCATTGCCACAGCAAAGAATTTTGTTACCATTCAGTAATGACTGAACCATCATCATTGCCGCTCGCGAAATAGCATCAGGTAATGCTTCTGCGGCTGCAATCTGAGTTTGAATACTTTCTGTAAAACAGACTTTAATTCTATCCAGCACCTTTATAACCTACTCAGTATCATTTTAACGAGAGAACTCATTTTGATTGAAGGCATTTTGCAACCATTCAAATTGTTGACCAGTAATAGCACAAATATCAAAGCGACAAGAAGAGGTTTCAAAACATTCACCCCGTTGCAACAGCCATATTGCGGCTGAGTGTAATAATTTTTTACGCTTGCTATGGGTGACGGTCGCCAGTGCATCTCCATGTTGCCCTGATTTGCGGAAACGGACCTCAATAAAAACCCAAGTTTGCTTGTCTTTCATAATCAGGTCAATTTCACCACCACGAACTTTCACATTTGCGGCGATAAAAGATAGCCCTTGTTTTTGTAAAAACAACTTTGCTTGCGCTTCATAGTTGCGTCCTAGCAAATAACTTGTCGGCTTTTTTATTTTCATCCAGCTTTTTTATTTTCATTCTGACAATGAGTCATTTGAATTGAAAGGCCGCTTGGTAACAAGCGGCAAATTACTTAATTAAATAGCCGTGATTTGGCCTTGATGATATTTCATCCATGAGAGCTGTCGGAAAATGGTACAGTTTTCCTGAACGGACAGCATCCCGGAAGCGCCATTGAGATGGAAATCGCTTTGAAGTTGAACCTGGCTGAATTGATTTGCTAATGACCAGGCATCAATGCCCATAGCGTAAAGGCGCATCAAAGAGTAATCATTTGCAAATTTACTTGCTGCTTGCTGCATCAGCGGCAGGTTAGTTCCGGCGATTAAGGGAATGTCGCTGAATTGCATTCCTTCCATCTCCAGACGGAAATCGGGACCGACGCCAGCCTGATTACTACGGGAACTTGCGTAAAGGGCAGGCTTATCGCGGGAACTGATCGCCATATCGATCATTGTCTTAATCAGCGTCAGTTCATCCAGAGTAGAAACAATATAAACTGCATCCACTGATCCACCGGTAGAGGCAGGAACAACATCGGTGTTTATCTGAGGGATTTCCAGATCACCAATGGCGATAGATGCAGGTTGATTGCTTGTGACATTGACGGCTGTTCCGGTTAGGCGAATGCCCGTACCTCTATTAATTAATTGTTTCAGTTCGGCGGAAGAGCCAAAGGTTTGTTGCAGAACAGTATGCCCCCCTTGTTTTTGCCATTCCTGTGCAAAGGCGTTGGCAATACGGTCGCCAAAAGTCCCTCTGGGGACTAAAATCAGAGGATTATGTTTCTGCTGTTGCCAAATGTGTTCCGCGGCATTTTTCGCTTCATCTTCTGGCGATAAAGAAAAATAGCAGATATTGGGGTGTGGTTGAGCATTATCTAACTCGTTGAGTACTAGCATATTTAATGAAGTATTTATCTGGACGAGTTTAACCACATCGGGTTTGAGTAACGGTCCGACAACTAAATTCACGCCGTCCTGCTTAGCCTGAATTAATAAATTTTCCAATGGCTGGCTGGCGGTGTCATAGATTTTGACCTGTTGTGTATTAATCGGCGCATTGGCTATGACAGGGGTTGTCTGAATAGTTGGTGTTGCTAATTCCACGGGCACCACTTCACCGGGGGAGATATCGGCAGAAACCACGCCATCTGACGCACTATCGCTGTCTGCCATAGATAAATTTTCCGGGTTTTCTATTGGCAGTGATGGACTTGGTAAACCGGCCTGAGCATCAAGAAAACCTTGGCGAATGGCTTCACCGAATACTTTTGCTTGACCGCTTAACGGCAGAAACAGGGCAATACGGATATTCGTATCTTGCTGTTGGATGGCTGCCTGTTGTAACTGAGTTGGGAGTGACAGTGCGGCAGGGTTTTGTGGATAACGAATTTTCCAGTCATGGATAGCCGCCTGTAGTTTGTCAGAGTCCTGTTTGTTATCCTGATAGGCACTGAGTAAGTCCAGCCAGCCTTGCAGAACATTTTCATCAGCGTTGATGACTAACCCACGGCGCTCTTGTGGTGAAAGACGGGTCAGCATTTGCCAGGTATCATCAATATTTTTTTGATGAGCCGCACTCTCTTTCAGAAGTGGTTCCTGAGCAATATAAGCACGGATAACATCAAGAGAAGGTTCGCCATGAGCGGCATCAATGATGGATTGATAACGGGCGATTTCTGTACTGATTTTGTCCTGAATTTGCGAAGGTGGTTGCCCCTGTTGGTCAGGCGCGGTACATCCTGCGATGATCATAACTGCCAGCATAGCTGAACAGACTAAACCAGTTTTGATACGCACAAAAATTGAGGAAAGCATACTGTATCCAGCGATGTTTTTTTCAAAGATGCTCAATTTTAAATCGGCCATTCGGATGAAACAATGAATCAACCTAATCGAGCAGTGGTTACGACATCCACGCTATATGTTGTGCCAACCCCCATTGGAAACCTGGGTGATATCACTCAGCGTGCGCTTGAAGTTCTTGAGCATGTCGATCTGATTGCTGCCGAAGATACGCGACATACTGGCTTGTTGCTTCAACATTTTGCCATTAATGCGCGCATGTTCGCACTTCATGATCATAATGAACAGCAGAAAGCAGATCAATTAATTACAAAGCTCCAACAAGGGCAAAGTATCGCATTAGTCTCTGATGCAGGAACGCCCCTGATTAACGATCCTGGTTATCATGTGGTTCGCCGTTGTCGTGAAGCCGGTATTCATGTTGTCCCACTTCCGGGGCCTTGTGCGGCGATAACCGCCTTGTCTGCTGCGGGTCTGCCATCAGATCGTTTCTGTTACGAAGGGTTTCTGCCCGCAAAACGTAAAAGTCGGAGTGATACGTTGCGGGCTTTGGAAAAGGAGTCGCGCACATTAATTTTTTATGAATCTACTCATCGTCTGATCGATAGTTTGGAAGATATGGTTGAAGTGTGGGGAGTTGAACGTTACGTCGTTCTGGCGCGAGAATTGACAAAAACTTGGGAATCTATTCAGGGGATGCCAGTAGGTGAACTTTTGGCGTGGGTTAAGGAAGATGAAACCCGTCGCCGTGGTGAAATGGTATTGATCGTTGAAGGCTATAAAAAACCGGATGACGATGTTTTGCCTTCAGAGGCATTAAGAACACTGGCGCTTCTTCAACAAGAATTGCCGTTGAAAAAAGCGGCTGCATTGGCGGCAGAGATTCATGGCGTGAAGAAAAATGCGCTTTATCGTCATGGGTTGGGACAGAGTGAAGAATAATGGTAATTGCTGATAAACAGGGCAGATAATCAGTAAACGCCTATACATCGTCAGGCAAACCCCTTATAATCCGGCGCGGAGTTGACTAGACAGTCGCTGCTTTACCATTAATCCTTTGGACGATGGGTAGAGGAGAGGAAAGTCCGGGCTCCACAGGGCAGGGTGCCAGATAACGTCTGGGGGGTGAAAGCCCACGACCAGTGCAACAGAGAGCAAACCGCCGATGGCCTGCTTAATGTAGGATCAGGTAAGGGTGAAAGGGTGCGGTAAGAGCGCACCGCACGGTTGGTAACAGTCCGTGGCACGGTAAACTCCACCCGGAGCAAGGCCAAATAGGGGTTCATTAGGTACGGCCCGTATCGAACCCGGGTAGGCTGCTTGAGCCAGTGCGTAAGTGCTGGCCTAGATGAATGGCTGTCCACGACAGAACCCGGCTTATCGGTCAACTTCAAAAATTTAGCCCCATTAGATTAATCTGATGGGGCTTTCACTTTTCTAAGCAGCCAGATCAATTAACAGCCCCTGAAATTCAGTATCTGCTTTTAAAACCAGACGATTTTCTTCATGAATAAAAGCGCCATCTCCGCATTTAATCAAAATATTGTCCTTGGAATTGCCTCTTATTTTTATATTTCCGTTTAAGGATTGCAGATAGGCATTTTTTCCCTTCAATTGCAGATGATGAGATTGATTTTTAGTCAGGGAAATATGATTTACCCACACTTGCTGACGTAATTGCATACTGCCATCTTCTGCGGTTGGAGAAGCTAGCATAGCCAATGGTTGTTCTGGTAGCTCCATTCGTTGCAATGGTAAGCTTTCCTGCTGAGGAAAGGCATTCAGCCAAAGCTGTAAGCGCGTCAGTGGTTTGTTAGTACTGGCATTATGTTCACTGTAGCTGATGCCTTGACGGGTAGAAAATAGTAAACATTCTCCCTTACGCGCTCTGATGTAGTTGCCTTCGCTGTCACGGTATTCTGCTTCACCTTGTAGAATAATATTCAATATATCCACATGTGGATAGGATTTAGGTTGGAAAGCGGCTTTGGGGGCGATGACTTCTTGATTGAGTACACGTAGTGCGCCATAACCTAAAAACTTTGGGTCAAAATAGTGACCAAATGAAAATGTATAACGAGCCTGTAGCCAACCATAGTCAGCTTTCCCACACTGTTTTGCTGTTCTATTTATAATCATGATGGCGGTTACCTTGAAAAAAACACACACTAAGAATAGTAATTATCTGGACGGCGAAATGTTAGCCAGTTAATCTGGTCACCATATTCAAATTTCCTGATTGAGAAAAATATGAGCAAAGAACGAGCGCTTACACTGGAATCTCTCCGGGTCATGGATGCGATTGACCGGCGGGGAAGTTTTGCTGCGGCTGCTGATGAGCTTGGCCGTGTTCCTTCTGCACTTAGCTATACGATGCAAAAATTAGAAGAAGAACTGGATGTAGTACTGTTTGATCGTTCAGGTCACAGAACTAAATTCACCAATGTTGGTCGTATGTTGCTTGAGCGTGGACGTCAATTGCTTGAAGCGGCGGATAAATTAACCGCTGATGCAGAAGCATTAGCGAGAGGTTGGGAAACTCACCTGATAATTGTTTGTGAAGCGTTGGTTCCGGCTTCTTCATTATTCCCATTAGTGGGCAAGCTTGCTCAAAAATCGAATACTCAGCTCTCTTTATTGACTGAAGTTTTGGCCGGTGCATGGGAGAGGCTGGAAACGGGTCGGGCGGACATTGTTATTGCACCAGATATGCATTTCCGTGCGTCGGCAGAAATTAATTCACGTCAGCTTTATAGCATTACCAATGTTTATGTCGCTAGCCCTGATCATCCTATACATCAAGAGCCGGAACCTTTGTCCGATGTCACGAGGGTGAAGTATCGGGGTATTGCTGTGGCGGATACAGCTAGGGAGCGCCCGGTATTGACGGTTCAATTGTTAGATAAGCAACAGCGTTTGACAGTAAGTTCTTTGGAAGATAAACGCCGTGCTCTCTTAGCTGGGCTGGGCGTTGCTACCATGCCTTATCCTATGGTGGAACAAGATATTGCAGAGGGTCGTTTGCGGGTGATTAGCTCCGAATACAGCCATGACACAAATGTCATTATGGCATGGCGACGAGACAGCATGGGGGAAGCTAAGTCTTGGTGTTTGCGGGAAATCCCTAAATTGTTTGTTAGTCGGTAAGTGGAAGTGATGTGAGTAATCAAAATTAGAAGGCAGGCTGAAAAAACATGATTTGATGATTGCTTAACCTGTGTCTTCCTGCGCCCTTAATCTGATTGCCGAAAGAGCTTGGGGGCTTTGCTACCAAGCTCTTTTTGAGCAGAGTTATCATCATTGGTAGGTGTAAATTTTTTGATCTCTATTCGATAAATATTGATGGTTCTATTCTTTGGGTACCAGACAGTGATGAAAACAGGGGGACTTTCGGATTTATTAATAACACCAGAACGGTTTTCCCTAGGTCAGAATGGTTGTTTTGATGTCAATATATTCTTATAGGGTTGTTGGCTGTATCTCGTGACACTGGTAAGAAAAGTGAGTTTATCTTGCTCGGGATTTAATTTCTTTTGTCCCGGAGCATTCGTTAACTTTTCTTGACGGGGCTATTATAGTGCATCTTTTGTTTATCAATGGCAACAAATAGGCTAGGCCATAGTGCATTTTTCTTTGGCAAGAAAGATGCTACTATAGCAACCGCCTGACTTTTTGAAAAATTGTACTTATTAGCTTAATTCGTCTCCATCTATTATTTTTAGCCAAAATTATCTTTTACCATATGATATTGCTTGAGAAGATCATCGGTATTGTCATATATGACAGACCAGCTACTTAGGCTAATTGTTGTGTTATGTTTAGCGTTGTCTTTGCTCTTTTTTCTATAATCTTTTATTTGTAGTCTCCAACGTATTCCTAATACCCCAATTCCATTGCCTGTATCTTTTTCTTTATCGAAATTATCTATTAGTAAGAGGAGTTTTATTCTCCAGCCGGAATCATAATTTTGGATATTGTCATCATTAATTGAGCTTAGGAGATTTGTTAGCGCAGATTCCATATCTGTTTTGTCCAGAGGTTGTACTAGAGTCTCAGAAGATCCTTTGGCAATTTGGATAAAGGCACTTTTCACTGCATCTACGTTATCATATTTATCTGTTGATGCTGGTGGATCATCCTCATTTCCCGCAAATGTACTACAATTTTTCCCTAGCCATTTAAAATGTTCAGGTACACCAATATAAATTAGTTGCGTTTTGTATCCAAGGGCCTGGTCCTCTGGTGACCAGTTAGCTCTGGATGTATGTACGAATTTGTCAGCAATATATTCCCCAATTGCAAATGACTGTGTACTTCCTGTAATTAGTTGTCTTCTTACGTCCTCAATATATTCTGTGAGTAAACTTTCATCCGTAAGGTCACATGTTAATCCAATAGCAGTCAATTGTGCCTTTAAGTCATTTGCGGATAGTTGGTCTGGTGTGTCTTTTCTTAATTTCACATTTATTTTTTTACCATGAATAGTCATAAATTCTCCGTTATTATTTTATGTGAATTAAATGTTGATTTAACAATGCATTATAAGTACATTGATTAATGTTAGCTCTATTTTTCTGGCTTGGAATTTTATGGTCTATAAATTAATTCAATGCCTCTTAAATTACCAAGTCTTACGCAAACGTTAACTTCTAATGCATTGAGATAAGCATTATGACTCATATCATAGAGTCCATAAACACCGTTACCCTCTGTAATACCAGGGGTTAGATATGTATCATACCATTGCCCTTCTACTAATACATTCATGGCAGGTCCATTTCCATTTTGGTTGCTAGTAATATTTATACTGCTTATAGATGTATTAGTAATTAATTTACCGTCGCAAACATCCTTTAATTTTCCTGCTCCGGTAGCATAAAATGGCATTAAACAAATAATGGTATAAGCAATTGAGCTATATTTCATTTGTCTTCCCTATTCGTTTATTTTATGAAGAATTCTGTGAATTATCTGGCACAGGTATTTTGGTGAAATTAAAACATAAATATTTAAATTTAAATACTAACTATTAGCCTACGTTACTATCAATGTTTTTAATGGCTTTCCTGTTGATTAAATGATTTTCTAATGTATATAGTTATGTGTCAAGTTGTTTTGTTCAAGAGTTATAGGAATTTTTAGTTTTATGCTGTAATTTAAAAAACAACTGATTGTTTTTTTAAAACCGATTGTCTTAATATTATTTTTAGGGAAAAGTGGTTGTAATATAATAAGTGTAGCTATTGTTGAAATGGTTTTTAATTTAATGTGATAATGTTAAATTTTTATTATTTTATTGCCTGGAATATAATGAGCGATAATTATGTAAAGGAAACATATTAATCGTAAAATTAAATAATAAAAACGTGTGAATTTTAATTTAAATCGCTATATAAATAATCATTCGATGTTGTAATAGCAATAATTTATTATAAAATAATAAAGTAATTTAATTATAATAGGAGTGCAAAAATTATTTTTTAAATTTGATAATGTCTGATTTATGCTGAAATATATTATGACCTATTTGTGAATGTAATATTATTGATATGTGGTAATTTATTTCATTTTACGGGAGCAAGTTAAATAAATTTAAAGTAATTATATTGTGATTAAAAAGTTGAATTTGATTAAATAATCTTTAAATATATTTAAGTTAATTGTTGTTTATTTAAATTAGTATTGTAGGTGTTAATAGGATTTACACTGCAAATTCTATACTCTTTATGTTAAATTATTAATGGTGCTTTTAATATGTTGTCGAAAATAGAGTTAATTATTTCCTGCCGAGAAATGAGGTGGTTATTTATTTTGATAAAATAATTATTTTACCAGAATCACTATAATTCAATAAAAGTTTGGTCTATTGATTAAAGTAATCCGAAAGATCTTCCAGATCTCTCGAATTACTATTTATCTTTAGGCTCAATATTGGGTGATTGGCTGATAAAATCCTTGAGCAAGAGAGGGATTTTAATCGTTTCACTTTTTACCTGAGAATGGTTATCTCTCAGATTCAGAACAGCCACAGCAAGATATTACCAGTTTCTCTTTATCAAGTGGTCGATACTGAATTTACCTGGACCTGTGATAGCCAGTAACAGGTAACCTCCACCGATGGTCAGGTTCTTGAGAAACATAGTCTGGTTCATGCCTTCAGCGAAATTGCTGTGGAAGAGTATGGCAGTCAAGATACAGAAACCAAAGGTAAATAACGCCGTGGTACGAGTTAAGAAACCAAATAGAACGGCCAGACCACCACCCAATTCAAGTAAAATCGTCAGTGGTAATAGAAAACCAGGGACGCCCATAGCATGCATATATTGCTGAGTATCCGCGTAGGAATCACCTAATTTTCCATAACCTGCAACGATAAATAGGATTGGCATTAAAATACGGGCCAGTAGCAGGGCATTGTCTTCAAATTTTTTCATTAACAACTCCAGATATACAGGTAAATCACGATGGTTTGTTTGATGATTAACTTGTACCAACCCGAAATAGCACAATTTGTTAATCATTAACGGATGGAATGTATACTAAAGAGAGATGAGCTTAGTTGTAAGCAAGGATTATTAACAATTTTATACAAAGTTTTTGAATATAAGCAACCAGAGTGATCATCAACCAAAGATATTATGAAGAATTATTACCATTTTCATTTCAATAGTCGAATGATATAGCGCGACAAATGATAGAACTTCACAGGGTGACGGAGGCTATATAAAGAGATAGCGTGGATTGCGGGTCGCAGATAGGGTTTTAATGACAAAAGCTTCTGCCAGCTTTTGTCATAAGGTTCAGTGAGGTTCTTCCAGAGCTGTGTATTGTTGGAAAGTTCAAGTCGTTGTAGCTGGATATTTCTGAGTAACTGCTGTTTTCTCAGCTTTTTTTCCTGACGTTGTTTACTCATTACTGTAATCTTCCAGCATTTCTCGGTCGATCTTGAGTTGCTCGCGAGTAGCGCTAAGTAATGTTGAACTTTTCGCTTTCCTAATGGTCCATATAAGGCCAATAAGCGCCAGAACGAGTAGTGTGCCAGTGGTACTTGCTAATACGGTAAAACGCCAGTTGGGATCGATAGCCCAAAAAATCATAACAAGTAGACACATGAGGCCGAAAGCGGTGAGTAGTAATGTCAGGCTGGCTATGACTATCAGCTGTATCAAAGTGGCTTTTTCTTTTTCCAACTCTACAACGATGAGTTGTAAACGAGTTTCTACTATCTCGACAACAACAGTGGCAATACGTTGGAGAATATCAAGGACCCCTTTACCGGGGCCTTGAGATTTGGATGAGTTACTCATATTAGCGTTTAGCTAATAATACACCTAATATGGCACCAACCGCAGTACCTATACCGATGCTTGTCCACGGTTTGTCATGAACGTAGAGATCGGCACGGCCCGCCATATCTTTTGTTTTCTTAACAACCATATCGCTGGCATTACCGAGTTTAAAACGAGTATCTTTGATGACTTCCTCTACTTTGTTGCGAAGTTCTTCTAACTCAACTTTGGATTTATCACCAGAGCTTTTGATCACTTCTTCCAGTGTTTCTGCAAGTGATTTTAGTTCAATGCGTAGATCTTCAGTATTTTTCATCTGTGACATGTAGATTACTCCTCATTTAAGGTATGTATATTTGACTTAGTTAGTCGCTTTTCCTGATGCCGGAAAAGACTATCCTTAAATATAGCTTATATTTGGAAAGGTGAATAAAAAACATTAGAGTTATTTCACTATTCTGCTGCAAACAATACTTCTATCTACAGCAGGGAGGAATATTAGGTTTTATTGGAATTAATTACTTCTTTTGAGGGGATTGGCAGGTTTTTTTACGCCACACAACTAACAAACTGCCGCTAAAACCAATAATGAGTAAAGCAAGTGGCAGTAATATCAGGAAATTCATTACCAAGTCTTCATACTGACGGAAAATGGGGGTCTTACCAAGTGCATAACCCAAAGAGGTGAGGATAATGACCCACAGGAAGCCACTGAGCCAGTTAAAAAACTGGAAACGGCTGTTTTGTAGACCTGTTAGTCCTGCAAGTGTTGGTAGCAGGGTTCTGACAAATGCGAGGAAACGGCCGAGAAGTAAAGCTGACAGGCCGTGGCGGTGAAAAAGACTGTAAGCTCTTTGGTGGTAATAGGCGGGAAGGTGAGAGAGCCAGCCTTGTACTATTTTGGTATTTCCTAGCCATTTCCCTTGGAGATAACCGACCCAACAACCTAAGCTTGCTCCGGCGGTTAATATTACAATCGTCAGAGGGAAACTCATTGCACCTTTGGCAATTAATACGCCAACCAGTATAAGCAGGCTGTCTCCTGGCAAGAATGCAGCGGGAAGGAGGCCATTTTCAAGGAAGAGGATCAAGAATAGCATGATATAAATGGCCCATAATAGGGATGGATTGGCCAGAGTTTCATAATCCTGGTGCCAAAGTGCATATATAAGTTCTTTTACTATTTCCATCAGGTGTTCCTAAAATGCCTTTGTTCGTTCATCCTGAAAGCATGAGGCTAAACTGATTAAATTACGTCCTGTTTTACGTTATTTGGCTGGTTTTAATGCCTTTTTACTCCGTTGAAAAAGGCAAATGACGCAGCCTGTGCCACTGTAACAAAATCAGGGGTGACTAAACAGAAAATTTTGGTGATCAATTGAACGTTCATTAAAATGGGATAGGAAATGGTTTATGAGGTTGGATGAATTGCGTTTGTTCCTACTGTTTTTGCTGTTATTTTTTCAGTGGTAGATTGATTCTTGTATCGATTTGATTTATTTTTCACCATAGCAAAGGGGAGTAACTTCCTTGCCGGTTTATCGTCATTACGATGCAACAGCATCCGGTAGCCGGGCAACCCTGAACTTATACCTGATGGTGCATTTTCTGTGTTGTAAGTGAGACCTTGCCAGAAGGCGAGGGTTGCTTGCGATACATCCATCTCCACGATGTGGGGAAGAAATATAGCAGCGGCTGGCGTCTTCTGAGACTTCAGCCGTTTTTGTTTGTGAGAGAAAGAAAATGAACTCTGTGGGTAGCCCTCTTTTATGGGGAAGTTTTGCTGTCTTAATTACGATTATGTTACTGCTGGATCTATCCTTACAGGGGCGTAAGAAAGAGCAGGCAATGTCATTTCGTCAAGCTGCTGTCTGGAGTGTGATCTGGATAAGTTTATCGCTCTTATTTGCATTAGGATTATGGTGGTATTGCAGAGAAACCGCAGGGGAAGCTGTTGCCAACAGTCAGGCGATGGCTTTCCTGACAGGGTATTTACTTGAGAAAGCACTTGCTGTTGATAATGTGTTTGTTTGGCTGATGTTATTTAGTTATTTTGCTATTCCGGCAAATTTGCAACGTCGGGTACTCATTTACGGTGTCTTAGGAGCAATTGTGCTGCGTACCGTGATGATCTTTGCAGGGAGCTGGCTGGTTTCTCAATTCAGTTGGATACTCTATCTGTTCGGCATCTTTCTGCTGGTTACCGGTGTTAAGATGGCGTTGGCGAAAGAGGATGACTCCCCGATAGGCGATAAACCTTTTGTCCGTTGGTTAAAAGCGCATATTCGCATCACTGATAATCTTCACGGAGAACGTTTCTTTGTGGAAGAAAAAGGTTTGTTATATGCGACTCCACTAATCCTGGTTCTGATTTTGGTTGAAATTAGTGACGTTATTTTTGCTGTAGACAGTATTCCTGCTATTTTTGCCGTGACGACAGATCCTTTTATTGTTTTAACTTCTAATCTTTTCGCTATTTTAGGATTACGTGCAATGTATTTTTTACTGGCAGGTGTGGCAGAGAAATTTACAATGCTGAAATATGGTTTATCAGTCATTCTGGTATTTATCGGTATTAAGATGCTAATAATGGATTTTTATCATATTCCTATGGGGGTTTCCCTGGGAACTGTAGCGAGTATTTTGATAATAACAATGATTATTAATGTTTGGGTAAATAAGTATAAAACTAAAGAGATCCAGTAATTAGATAACTATTTTTTAACAGATAACCATATCTTTCTTGAATGGGAAGATATGGTTTCTTTTTGTCTTAAATTGCTGCGAAATGATTAAACATAAAAATAAATAATTGTGTTTTGTAAATGTGTAAATTGCCGTTTTGATCACACAAATGTGAATGTATTGTTAATAAGTGCTGGCGAGGTTGTATATTTTAACTATCGCAGCTTTTCACTACTCTTGGTTTCCCTATACTGAGGAAACAAACACAAAAAATATAGGCTTAACAGAACTGTTAATAAAATGGATTAGCTATGGAAAAACAAAAACGTGGCTTCGTGTATTACCTTGTACAAGGGAGCCTGGTTAAACAAATTTTGGTAGGTTTAATTGCAGGGATACTGTTAGCGTGGTTGACGCCTTCGGTTGCCAAATCAGTCAGTTTGCTTGGGACGTTGTTCGTTGGCGCCTTGAAAGCGGTAGCCCCTGTATTGGTATGGATTCTGGTTATGTCTTCTATTGCTAACCATAAAGAAGGCCAGAAAACCAATATTCGTCCGATCCTTATCCTCTATGTCTTGGGTACTTTTTTTGCTGCTTTGGTTGCTGTGGCCGGTAGCTTTATGTTCCCGTTACAACTGGTGTTAGCTGTCAATGATGCTCAGATGTCTCCGCCTGAAAACATTATGGAGGTGATTAAAGGGTTACTGGTTAATATTGTCGCTAATCCAGTAAACGCGTTACTGAACGGTAATTATATCGGTATTCTTGCTTGGGCTATTGGTCTTGGGATCGCACTGCGCCATGCAACGGATTCAACTAAATCTCTAATTCATGATATGTCTGAGGCGGTTACTCAGATTGTTCGGGTGGTCATTCGTCTTGCACCGATTGGTATTTTTGGTCTGGTGTCTTCAACCATTGCAGAAACGGGATTTGGTGCCTTACTGGGATATGTTCAATTGCTGGTTGTATTACTGGGTTGTATGTTGGTTATGGCGCTCATTGTAAATCCATTGATTGTTTACTGGAAAATTCGTCGTAATCCTTATCCGCTGGTATTTGCTTGCCTGCGTGAAAGCGGCGTAACTGCATTTTTTACTCGCAGTTCGGCTGCAAATATTCCGGTGAATATGGCGATGTGCCGCCGTATGAATCTGCATGAAGATACTTATTCAGTTTCTATCCCGTTGGGAGCTACCATCAATATGGAGGGCGCTGCGGTGACTATTACGGTATTGACTTTAGCCGCGGTCAATACGCTAGGTATATCGGTTGATTTGCCTACAGCATTTCTACTGAGTGTGGTTGCTGCAATTTGTGCCTGTGGTGCTTCTGGTGTGGCAGGAGGATCATTATTGTTGATCCCTTTAGCGTGTAGCATGTTTGGGATTTCCAATGAGATGGCTATGCAGGTTGTCGCAGTCGGTTTGATCATTGGTGTATTACAAGATTCCGCGGAAACGAGTCTGAACTCTTCTACCGATGTATTGTTCACTGCCGCTGTTTGTCAGGCTGAGGATGACCGTCTGTCATCGGATCAGCTAACTCAACGTAATTAATTGATTAAAGTATTCAGGTTTTAAAAAATTAGGTAAGAGCGAGTAAAATGTCCGCGCCAGGAATGGCGCGGCTTGAGGATTTACTTTGTTTTTACGACTTGTCTGTGACCGCTATTATTTATCATCAAATTTTAAGACCCAACCGAGTACCTTGATCGATAGCCCGTCGAGCATCCAATTCGGCAGCAACATCTGCCCCACCAATAAGATGCACAGTTTTTCCTGCTTGCTGTAACGGTTGATACAATTCTCTCAGTGGCTCTTGCCCTGCACAAATGATGATGTTATCTACGGCAAGACAGCTCTGTTCCCCATTGCAACTAATATGTAGCCCTTGATCATCTATTTTTAAATATTGCATGTTGTTTAGCATTTTTACGCCGCGCAGGTGTAGATTGGTTCTATGTATCCAACCTGTTGTTTTACCTAGTCCTTCACCAACCTTTGTCGGCTTACGTTGCAATAAATAAATTTTCCGGGGAGAAGCTTCTGGTTTGGGGCCTTGAGGGGATAAGCCACCACGGTGAGTCAAATTATGGTCAATACCCCACTCTTCACTGAAAGCGGTACTATCAAGGCTAGAACTTTTTCCTGGTTGACTCAGATATTCTGCGGTATCAAAGCCGATGCCGCCTGCGCCAATGATAGCTACACGTTGACCGACATTTTTCTTATCCCTTAATACATCTAGGTAGCTCAGTACCTTTTCGTGATGGATACCCTCGATCGTGAGTTGGCGAGGCGCAATGCCGCTGGCGATAATCACCTCATCAAAATCGGAAAGCGCTTCTGTTGTTGCGGTCTGGTTCAACCGTACATCAACATGATGGATTGCTAACTGGCGTTGAAAATAACGCAGTGTTTCATGAAATTCTTCTTTACCAGGGATCTGTTTGGCAATATTAAATTGTCCGCCAACCTGTCCGTTACGTTCAAACAGAGTGACATGATGGCCACGACTGGCAGCGGTCACGGCGAATGACAATCCGGCAGGTCCGGCGCCGACAACCGCCAATTTTTTAGGCATAGTAACAGGTTCGGCGGCCATTTCTGTTTCGTGGCAGGCGCGAGGATTAACTAAACAAGAGGCTATTTCACCGACAAAAATCTGATCCAGACAGGCCTGATTACAACCAATACAAGTGTTAATCTCATCGGCTCGTCCTTGCTGGGCTTTCATAACAAATTCAGCATCGGCCAGAAAAGGTCGCGCCATAGAAACCATATCGGCACAACCTTGTGCTAGCACTTGCTCTGCAATGTTGGGATCATTAATTCTGTTTGTTGTGATCAGCGGGATAGAAACTTTTCCCATTAGTTTTTGCGTTACCCAACTGAATCCAGCACGAGGAACCATAGTGGCAATTGTTGGAATCCGAGCCTCATGCCAGCCGATACCGGTATTGATAATAGATGCTCCCGCTTGCTCAATGGCAACAGCGAGTTGCTCGATTTCCTGCCAATTAGATCCCTCTTCTACTAAATCCAGCATTGAAAGCCGGTAGATTAGAATAAATTCTCGTCCAGTTGCTTGGCGGACAGCTTTAACAACCTCCACGGCAAAGCGCATTCGATTTTCAAAACTTCCGCCCCATTTATCTTTACGGTGGTTGGTACGGGTAGTCAGGAACTGGTTAATCAGATAACCTTCAGAACCCATGATTTCTACGCCATCATAACCTGCTTGTTGTGCCAGTTGTGCGCAATGAGCGAAATCAGCAATGGTTTGCTGGATGTCCTCTTCTGTCATTTCACGAGGCATGAATGGATTAATCGGTGCTTGAATAGCGGTGGGGGCGACAAGGTGTGGTTGATAGCTGTAACGGCCGGTATGTAAGATTTGCATGGCAATTTTTCCACCAGCCTGATGAACTGCATCTGTAATAACTTTATGGTGAATAAGGTCTTTTTCATCTACCAGAAATGCAGTGCCTTTTCCTATAACACCTTGTTTATTTGGTGAAATTCCTCCGGTGACAATCAATGCCACGCCTCCGGCTGCTCGTTCAGCGTAAAAGCGGGCAAGCCTCTGAGCGCGATCGGGATGTTCCTCTAGCCCAGTGTGCATTGATCCCATCAAAATGCGGTTTTTCAGTGTGGTGAACCCTAGGTCTAGAGGGGTCAACAGGTGAGGATAATGGCTCATTGCAATCTCCGTCGGGTGTTTGTCAATCATAACCAGATTATTATTGTGTCCTAAACCACGGGACAAAACTCCAGGTGGTCGGATGAGTAATGGTTCAAATTTAGATGGAATAAGGTTAATTGGGAAAAAAATGTTAAATGAATGTGATGAAGGTCATGAAATCAGGTTCTTTCATAAAGTTAGTGAAAAAAATCTGAATGTAAACGTTATTGATGTACTCCTTGTTGATTGATTCGTACAGGAAAGGTTAACCAGCCTACAATATAGGCCATAATCGATTTCAGTCGTTCACTTTCCCGGAGAGTCCGTAGCGTGGCTTTGTATTTTTACACGGCAAGAATATGACTAATTCAGCTAGGCGATTTGTTTACCCAATTTTAGTATTTTTTTCTGAATGATATGAGAGTCATCAGAGATGTTAAAAGTGCGGGTTTTGCTTTAATAGGGAATTGATTTTCCATATATTAACTTAATTCCGGTTTTGACTCCGGAATAGGGTGAATTCCTCTATTCTGACTTAATTTATAACTCAGTGGTTATTATGAAAAAACAGATGATTGAATGGGTAACTTTGGCGGGAAAAGGGGTGACTTTAGAACCTCTGACACACCAACGGCATGATGAGTTTTTACAGGCAATCGAAGAGGGTGAACTGCATAAATTGTGGTACACCAGTGTCCCTTCGCCAGCTGAGCTAGGTAACGAGATTGAACGCCATTTATTGCTACATGAAAAAGGTACTATGCTGCCTTTTGCTATTGTTGATCATCGAACAGGTAAAGCGGTTGGAATGACCACGTATATGAATATTGATTCTGGTGCCCGCCGGTTGGAAATCGGTTATACCTGGTATGCACGTTCTGTTCAGCGGACACATATTAATACGGAAGCAAAATATCTCTTATTGAAGTACGCTTTTGAAGAACTGGGATGTATCGCAGTGGAGTTTCGCACTCATTTTTTTAATCATCAGAGTCGGAAGGCGATAGAGCGACTGGGCGCAAAACTTGATGGGATTTTGCGTAGTCATGCTGTATCTAAAGATGGCAGTATCAGGGATACTTGTGTTTACAGTATTATCAGTTGTGAATGGCCTGCGGTTAAAATGCATCTTGAATGGCAGATGGTTAAACCGAGGTAAGAGTCATCGCAAAATTAGGCCGTCCTGTGAAAGGGAGCGGCCTAATATCTGATTTAATTTGAAAGTAGGGAATGCAGCATGCCATTGTCCAGTTCATCTAGTAATTGATAACGGCGACGATATTCCGCCCGCTTTTTACTGGCTATATCTTCAAGAGGTTTTCTTTCAATAGATAATGGCAGATGGAAATCTTTATTTTTTACCTTTGCTCCACCCAGTGATTCCCAGAAAGAATCGTAATCAGCGACTAATTTATCTTTCTTTTTATGCCAATAGCGTAGGCTTTTATAGATATGGGTATCGTTGCTGGCTGCCAGAATTTGCTGACATTTAAAGTGGGCAGCAAAGCGGCAAATAGATTCAATCAGTAAGCGTTTTGGAAATAATCCATAACAATCTTTTGTTGCATCGCGGATAATCTCAAGGGTTGCATCGCCTTTGGAGCCTTGCAGCCCACCGATGAACAGTGTTTTTTTACCGGCAATAGTGAGTAATGTGAAAGCACATCTCGCCAAAGTTTTATTATCTTCTGTTGCAATAAATAGAGTAAGCTCACCTTCTTTATTAAAACAGTCCATAGAATCTAAAAAAATAGTATAAGCTCCACTCTTACCATTGATAACCGCTAATGGATATGCATTGGAACGAAATATTTTATTAACAATAGACTGGTTCAAACCAGTAAATAATAGCTGGTAATGTTCATTTATTGCACGTAACGTCTGCCCTCTATTGAAGTTAATACTGAGATAAGGGCGATGCAGTTTAGAAGGTAAACAAGGTTGTTTCTTCAAAATATCCAGATAGAACGGTGTATTAACTATCTGGTTTAGTAGTTTTAACGTCGCTATTGGCATCAGAGCGCTGCGTAAAGCAAATTTAGTGCGATTCTGGGCCGAATACCAATGGGGGCTTGGGCTGATTTTTTTTCCGACTAAATCTGTGAACAGTCGAATTCCTGAGCTGGCAGGTTGATACATATATTCCATTTCTTTATCTAGTTCTAAAAAATACTGGTAGGGAAGAAGACATTGAGAAGGCTGAGTATACTCCTTTGGTATTAAACAAAACTTCAACGGATGTGTATTTATGTTTTTTTAAGATAAAAAATCAACAGTTGTTTAGTGAATGTTTAGTTTTCAGGGGGATTTTTTCTTTTTTGTTTATTATTCGTTTAGTTTTCAGTGATGTTTTTTTGTTGTAAAAGCACATCCAAAAAGATGAGAAAAACAGTTATAACTTTGGTGTGGTACCCGTGGTTATGATCTGTCACAAATTTAGTAGGTGAGTATTAATGGTAAATAATGAATATATTCTTTTTTGAATCCGTTTAATTAAAATATTAATAATTATTATATTAATTTGTTTTGTTTTTTCGTTAATATCAAAACGGAATGGATGAGATATTTTTATTTTATGATGTGTGTCATATTTTCATGATGAATTTCTTATTCTTATAAAGTTAATTTGGCACTTGCAGAATATGGATTATGTTTTATTGTTAATTAAAGTTTTTGATTCTATGTTATTCAATACACACAAAGGCTATTAATAATGGATGAAATACTTGTTCTTGTTGATAAATATGACAATCCCATTGGTTCGGCGGGAAAAACTGATATTCACCAGAAGGGTATGTTGCATCGGGCCTTTTCTATCTTTATTTTTGATAATAAAGGAAATTTACTCCTACAGAAGCGAGCAGCAACCAAATATCATTCAGCCGGACTTTGGACTAATAGCTGTTGTGGTCACCCTAGGGTTGGTGAAGTTCTGGGAGCCGCTGCGCACCGGCGTCTTGGAGAAGAGATGGGTTTTGACTGTCCATTGAAAAAGGTTTCGTCATTTATTTATCACGCGATACTACCTAATGATTTGATTGAATATGAATATGATCATGTTTTTATCGGGCGCTTTGATAAAGAACCGATAATTAATCCTGATGAGGTGTCCGATTACAAATGGGTTAATCCATTGAAATTGAGGGAGCTAATTAATAATGCTCCTGATGTGTATACGGTGTGGTTCAAAAAAATCATTGATGGCCTTTCGTATCAAAATATTGAGGAGTGGCAAAGACTGATCTGATAGTAATGTAATTTATCGGTAATCACGGCATTAAATTAATTAGATATGAATATTTCGTTGAAATTTACTAATACGCCGCAAATCCTGACAAATTAAGGGTGCGACGTTTTTAAAAACCTTTAATAAGGAAAAGCTCATGAGTAGCTTTAATAATGTATTTTACACTGATGTTGAGCCTGTCCTGCCCTATCATATCATCCGGGGGGAAACTACCGACGACTACGAAAGTAAGGTGGTACAAACTTATTGCGAAGATCCAGAACACTGGCGTAAGGTGATTGGCGATACGCTGTTATTCCAGTTTGGTGTTTACGATGATCCGGCTTCAAAACCACCAATTTCATTGGGTGAGTCAGGTATCCGCTATTTTGATCGTCAGTTGCTATTGGCTGGTTTGGAAACAAAGATCGAAAGGCCACCAATTCGGCGTATCTTGGATCTCGGTTGTGGCTGGGGTTATGTCTTGAAATATCTGGCTGAGCATTTTCCTGAATGTAAACGTTTAGATGGCGTAAATATCAGCGAACAGCAGTTGCAATATTGTGCCAAATTTCATGCACAACGTGGACTTTCTGAGCGTATCAATCTGTATCTGTGTAATGCACAGGATATTGATTGCTTGCCTGATCCACAGGAGCCTTATGATTTGGCGATTATCCGTGGTGTTATTTCGCATTTTCCGAACTCGTTGTATGAAAAGGCTATGAGTGCATTGTTCAAACGCATGAGCACGGGTGGTCAGGTGGTGGTTTCTGACAGCCTCTATAATGTGGCTTTGAATAGCTATCAATCGGATATTTCCGACACCATTGATCGCCTCGCTTGTGGTAATCGCAAAACGCCTGCTTATTTTAGACAAGTATTGGAAGAAAGTGGCTTTATTATCAAAGATATGAGGGTGTTGCCATCTAATATTGATGTTGTGCATTGGCTGTTAGATATTAAGGCTAACATCGAACGAAATTTTCCTGAAGGTGTTAGTAGCTCTTTCGAAGAGCTGCATGCAGTAACTGAAAATTTCTCGATTGCCTTGGTAAAAAATTATGTATCAGTCTATAGCGTTATCGCACAAAAACCATAGCGAGTAACTTTGTTTTCTTGGTGTTGAAAAGTGGGGCTGCTAAAACCTTTGTTGCTGTTTTGTTGTCACTGACCGTTGAAATAAAATCTGTGTCCCCCTTTTTTACGGAGTAGCCTGATCAGATCGAGCCAGCATTGATGGAGCGAGAGAAATCTCCAACTGAAAAGTTTTCAATAAATTTCGGTTCTTGGGCCTTATACACCTGTGATTTGGGTAGGAAGCCAGTGAATCAGTGTCATGACCTTGATGTTAGAGAGGCTGGGTGTGGTTAAGGAACTGGCTGAACTGACGGCCGCGCATACGTACCACAATACAGGCATGCCGGAGAACGCCAGTGCGATAAAGAACACGGCTTGTAAATCGGATGAGCTGAAACAGAAGTATTCTCCTGTGATTGGGTAAATATCATTCCATTTATGTGAGGTTTTTTTACTCTGCACCCTAGGTTGATATTTTATGCTGTAGGCATTAGACTAGTTATGTCAGTTAAGGAATATCGCGCTAGGACTGAGGCTACCAATCTCGGTAATGGCACAAAAGATGCCCGCGCCCTGTATGGGTAAAAACAAAAAAGCCAACCTCACCAGTTGGTTTTTTTGTTTTTACCAACTCACCATTTTAATTGATTGAATCATCTGAAAATAAACCTATAATCAACGGCTGTTAGTTTTGGGTAGCGTTCTGGCCTGTGTATCTCTGACGCAAGTTTTCGTAAGTCCTGGCTGAAGAACAGGTGGTGCTGCTTCAGTGCCTCGGTCAGAGTGCGATATTCCTTAACTGACTTGATGGAAGTCAGCCGGACAGGCAGCGTAAAGGCAATGGCTGGTTAAATCGTGCTCCTAACTGGAGCAAACGGGTGAAAGCATTTATTGACACTGCTATCATCGTTCTCAAAGCGTTAATCGCGCTTTTAGAGCTGATCCGTGCATTTCTGAAATAGATAACGGAAACGTAGCTAAGGCCATCGGGGTAACCTCCCGGTGGCCTTTAACATTTACCGCCTTTGATCAAGCAAGCCACTCTTGTTTAAGTCGCCCAATATACTGATCTAACAGCTTAAATTTGGTAATCCCTACTGGACTTGAACCAGTGCTCAAGCTAGGCGAGCAACTGCGGCGGCGGCAGCGGTCGGAAGTCTCGCAGAGGGTAACTCAGGAAGGGAATTGGATTCGTCAGACTGACCAGACCATTAATGAATCGTCCATGCACCGTGAAGTCAGGACAGACACGGAAACACGTACTGTAGTCGCACGGGAAACCACGATACAGGCCACGGATAAAACCACGGTTTTGGGCACGTCTATGCTATTGGCAGGCGCTGTCCAGCAAATTGCAGACGGTGACTATAGTATGGCGACCTCATCAAATTTCGTTGCCAGTGTAGGGAAAGAGGCCAATGTTGAAGTCGGACAAAAGCTGATAGAGAAAATTGGCCTGCTTAAGCAGAGCATCGCCGGTGCCAGGCAAGAAATCATCGGCCCGTGGTTTGGGTGGGCAGCCAGCAAATCAATGTTATGCAATTGATGTTAGAGACGCTGGATGTGGTTAAGGAACTGGCAGAACTGGCTGCCGCGCATACGCATCACAACACAGGCACGCCAGAGAACGCCAGTGCGATAAAGAACACGGCCTATAAATCGGATGGGCTGAAACAGAAATATTCGCCTGTGATTGGCTAGATTGATTGGCCTCTCTTCGGTAAGGTTTATTTTTACCTTTTCTATATGGTAAACAAAAATGTTGACATGGTAAGCATAAATGTTTACTGTGTTTGTATGTTCAACAGAATGGAGGAGTGGTGAAGCAAAGCGAGTTTAGACGGTGGCTGGAAGCTCAAGGCGTCGAAGTTTCAAATGGGACAAACCATCTGAAACTGAGATATCAGGGGAAACGAAGCATTATGCCGAGACACCCTAGCTAAGAGATCAAAGAGCCGCTGAGGAAAGCAATCATTAAGCAATTAGGATTGTGATAAAAACCCGCCTCGCAAGGGGCGGGTTTTCGCACAGGTTCACCATTAAAAATATGCGATATCCAGTCACACTAGAGCCAGTAGAAGAGGGCTGTTATTTCGTCTCGTTCCCGGATATCCCCGAAGCTTTAACCCAGGGGGATACACGGGAAGAGGCGCTAGAGATGGCACTCGATGCGCTAATAACCGCCTTTGAATTTTACTTCGAAGATAATGAAAAGATCCCGCTTCCTGGCCCCGTAGGGCAGGATTATGTTGATGTGCCCTTAAGCGTGGCCTCTAAGGTGCTTATGCTCAATGCGTTTCTTGATTCCAAATTAACGCAAATTGAATTAGCCAACCGTATGGGGGTGAAAAAGCAGGAAGTGACCCGTATCTTTGATTTACGGCACTCAACTAAAATTGATACGGTGGGTAAGGTCGCATCGGCTATCGGACATCAGTTAACTTTGTCCATTGAATGAAAATCACCATTAATTAACAGGCTGCGTTAATACGTGGCCTTTTTTATATCCTAATAAACTGCAACCAGATGCACACAGCACTGTTATCAATCAAACCAATACGTACCAGGTTAATAATGCGGTATCAATCAGCGCTACGGGTTCGTGTTCTGATGGTCTGAAACACATAATTGATTAATTATCTCGCTCGCAAAATATGCGGGCTGTTTTACATCTTTATAGAGCTATGAATACAATTCTGATATTAAAAGAATGGGCAATAAGTGTAATAAAAAACTGATAATTCAGCGTGTTATATTAGCTTAGTGATTTAAAAGTTGTCGTTACTTTTTCGGATATAGAAATAACTTATGTGATATCAGAATTGTTTGGTAAATCATTTCGGATGATTCGTTTGATAGGCTGCTTATTTTCGTCAAAATACCGACTGGGCCATATCTCAGCAGGTGTAACACCAATTTCCTGAGCAATCAACCATTCCCCTTTAGGCCAGGGACGCGTTAAAGCATTTGCTAATGTTGAAGAACTTAAACCGTGCTCTCTGGATAATGATGCCAGCGTTTTATTCTTCTTGCGTATCGCTGCGATAATATCGGCGGTATGCCAATCTTTTTTCATATTCCTGCTTACCTCTTTGGTGGTGGCGGTTCAAACAGGGTTCGCAGTACCGGAGAGTAACCATTCCGGCGAGGCATAGCCTCCCCTGCCTGAACCGCCATAGAGGGGCGATAGCAGGCGCATTGGTAAAAACTTCTTACCAGCGTCCATGAACGCAAGGCTGCAAAACCTTGGTCACTGGATTTTGCCAATGACAACACTGCTTTAACCGATTGTATTATCTGACTCAAGAATCAAATAAATACCTTAGTGATGGTTTGTCTCACTGCGCTTATGACGAAATAAATGAACTTATGGCGAAAACGGCACTACACCGCACCCGCCTGCACGTTTTGGATCAAAAAATTTTTTCAGTTTTAAAATCCTACGAAGCATATAGCCAGACTGCGCCAGCATTGGCAGTGCGAGAGAAGCCGTAAACTGAAATGATTGAAAAGATTTACAGGAAATTTCAGTTTTTGGATCAAGAGAGGGTCACGGCAGAAAGGTTAACACAATGATAGTAAGGAAATATTTCTATTTTACGTAAGAAGTAAGATCACGAAGATAAGCCGAAGGAAATTGCAAAACACAGTACTAGCGTGGTCTCGTGGCTATTAGAAAATTGAAATCAACTAAGTTAAGTAAATATATTTTCATTGGCAGAAAATTTTTTTCGTGTTTGGTTCGTTCGGTCAAAAAATAATCTCCCTTGTGTATGAACAATGGTACAACAGGGACATGAAAGTTTTCTCAGGGGACAAAAAGGGGACACTGGCTAAAAGACATAAAAAAACCACTCTTGCTTGAGTGGTCTATCTATCTGTTTTCACAGCTAAAATCTGGTGGCCCCTACTGGACTTGAACCAGTGACCAAGCGATTATGAGTCGCCTGCTCTGACCAACTGAGCTAAGGGGCCGTTGGATGGAAGGGATTATACGTACAGTTTTGCTCGCGGTCTAGCTTTGTAAATTCGTATGATCATTTTATGTGCAAAATTGCGTTTTTAGTAAGTAGTGAAAACGGGGAGTGATATATGTCAGTTGTTTTTATAGCCTATTTAACGTTTTTATCCGTCACTGGATTAATTTTTCAGAAGCGATTTTGCGTCATCTGGTCATATTATTATTCCGATAAAAAGCTATTCTATACGTGATTATTTTAATGATAACTATGTCCCTTTCATTCCTCTTTAATCACCAAATGGAAAACGACTTTTTTATCTATCGATTGGAGAGAGTGTTAATTGAGTTATATCAGAGAACTTGTGATGATATTTCTGCGTAAATATCATATTGTCAGAGGATTTAAAAAGTGTCTCCGATATAAAAGACAAAAGCGTCTACCGAAGCAGACGCTTTTTAGTCAGAATGAATAAAATTTGTAATTATTCATCAAGGAAGCTACGCAGAACTTCAGAACGGCTTGGATGACGCAGTTTACGTAGTGCTTTCGCTTCGATCTGGCGGATACGTTCACGGGTAACGTCGAACTGTTTGCCGACTTCTTCCAATGTATGGTCAGTATTCATATCAATACCAAAACGCATACGCAGTACTTTTGCTTCACGCGCGGTCAGACCCGCTAAAACATCATGGGTTGCTGAACGCAGGCTTTCTGAGGTTGCAGAATCCAGTGGCAGTTCCAGTGTTGTATCTTCAATGAAATCACCTAAATGTGAATCTTCATCATCACCAATTGGCGTTTCCATTGAGATAGGTTCTTTGGCAATTTTCAGTACCTTACGGATCTTATCTTCCGGCATCAACATTCGTTCCGCCAGCTCTTCCGGCGTTGGCTCACGTCCCATTTCCTGCAACATTTGACGGGAAATTCGATTGAGTTTGTTGATTGTCTCAATCATATGAACGGGTATACGAATGGTACGAGCTTGGTCAGCAATTGAACGTGTAATTGCCTGACGTATCCACCATGTGGCGTAAGTTGAGAACTTATAACCACGACGATATTCAAATTTATCAACCGCTTTCATCAGGCCAATGTTGCCTTCTTGAATTAGATCCAAGAATTGCAGGCCACGGTTGGTGTATTTTTTGGCAATTGAAATAACCAAACGTAAGTTGGCTTCAACCATCTCTTTTTTCGCTCGGCGAGCTTTTGCTTCACCGATGGACATACGACGGTTGATATCTTTTACCTGTTCAATGGTTAAACCAGTTTCTTCCTCAATTTGACGAAGTTTTTGCAGGCTGCGCTGTACTTCTTCTTCCACCTCAAGTAGTTTTTCAGACCACGGTTTGTTCATTGCTTTTGCAGCAGTAAACCAAATGTCGCTGGTTTCATTACCGGAGAACAAAGTGATGAAGTTCTTCTTCGGCATTTTGCACTGTTCAACACACATTTTCATGATTTGGCGCTCTTGAAGACGAACGCGATCCATCATAGAACGCATGTTGTTGACCAGATAGTCAAACTGTTTTGGCACCAGACGGAACTGTTTGAAAACTTCTGAAAGTTTTAAAATTTCGGCCGCAGTATTTGGATGGTTGCGACCATTATCCTTAATTTCCTGACGGGTAATATCATACTGTTGTCGTAGTTCTTGGAATTTCTGGCGCGCTAATTCTGGATCGATGCTGTTGTCATCATCACCATCGCTATCGTCATCACTGTCTTCATCATCGTCGTCTTCATCATCATCAAGTTCTTCCTGTGGGAGCTCAGAACCAACGTGAGTAGCAGTGGGCGCAAGGTCTTCTTCTGCGTTTGGGTCAACGAAACCGGTAATGAGATCTGACAGGCGAGCCTCATCTGCTTCCACACGGTCATATTGTTCCAGTAAATAGGTGATTGCTTCTGGGTATTCAGCAACGGAGCACTGTACCTGATTGATGCCATCTTCAATGCGTTTAGCAATGTCAATTTCACCTTCCCGGGTCAATAGCTCAACGGTACCCATTTCACGCATGTACATACGTACCGGGTCGGTGGTGCGACCGATTTCAGATTCAACACTAGACAGGACTTGCGCAGCAGCTTCCACAGCGTCTTCATCTGTGTCGTTAGCGGTTTCTGCTAGCATCAGATCATCGGCATCAGGTGCTTCTTCCATTACCTGAATGCCCATGTCATTGATCATCTGGATGATATCTTCGATCTGATCGGAATCGACGATATCTTCCGGCAGATGGTCATTGACCTCAGCATAGGTCAGATAGCCTTGCTCCTTACCACGGGTGACAAGTAGCTTTAGCTGTGACTGCGGGTTTTGCTCCATAAGACGGTATCCACACTTCAGAGTATTTGGGTTGGTGTCGGTCGGCGAAACTAATCTGCCAACAATAACTTTTAAGGGCGTTTTCGTTATATTGCCGCTGCCCACTTATAGCGGCAAAATGTAGGGTTATTTCCCTACCAAATGCGGCACTTAAGCCGTGAATTCAGTGTTTACTTTCTGGCACGGGATTCATTAATCAAGCGAACTTCTTCGCGCTCTTCCGGTGTCAGGCCTTCTGTTCTTGCCCTGGCGATAAGAATGTTTAAACGTTCTTCCAACGCTGAATCAACGAGATGATCCAATGCGTCACGAAATGTATTTTCTGCTATTTCTTCTACTTGTATATCGTTCCATGTAGCTAATTTTTCAAGTTGTTTACTAAATTTATTATCACGATATTGTTCTAGCAGTTGTCCAGTTGTCAGCCCTGGCTGAGTAAGACAAACCTCTACAAGCTCCATGAATAATGGTAAGCCTGCGATTTTGGCCTGCATAATTCCCTGTAGGGGGGGAACTAAAGCGGCTAAGTGTGGGTTTTGTACCAACAGTCCTATAAGTATACGCATAGTTGTCGGTTTTAGCTGCGGCATCTGATAATTATTCCCACTCTCCAGACGCTGCGGTAATAAACGTTCCAACTGTACTGCATCAGGAATGCCTATCATATTGCCAAGTTCTTGTCTCATATAGAGACGCAAAGTTTCCCCAGGAATCTGGTTAATCAATGGTACAGAAAGTGAACTGAGTTTTGTTTTCCCTTCAGGGCTACTCAGGTCAACTTGTGGCAGTAATGATTCAAACAGAAATTCAGACAATGTATGAGATTGTTCCATTCTTTGTTCAAATGCTTTCCGGCCTTCCTTACGGACTAGTGAATCAGGATCTTCGCCATCAGGCAAAAACATAAAACGTAACTGCCTACCATCATTCA
Source organism: Photorhabdus akhurstii (assembly GCF_018448925.1). Classification (GTDB taxonomy): domain Bacteria; phylum Pseudomonadota; class Gammaproteobacteria; order Enterobacterales; family Enterobacteriaceae; genus Photorhabdus; species Photorhabdus akhurstii. The sequence goes on from NZ_RCWE01000021.1 coordinate 49,791, forward strand.
GATAAGGTAGCGCTGTTTCCAATGCTCGCCATGCTGCATCACGCCCGGCTCTGTCGCCATCGTAACAGCAGATGACGTTATCAGTAGCGCGAAAAAGTAATTGAATATGTTCCGATGTAGTGGAAGTACCTAGTGAGGCAACAGCATAATCAATACCAAACTGCGCCAGTGCTACCACATCCATATAACCTTCAACCACTAATAACCGTGAAAGATCACTGTGATTTTGTTGTGCTTCATAGAGACCGTATAGCTGACGGCCTTTATGGAAAATTTCAGTTTCTGGTGAGTTGAGGTATTTTGGGAGTGCATCTCCCAGAACACGCCCACCAAATGCAATCACGCGCCCTCTGCGGTCACGGATTGGAAACATTATTCGTTCGCGGAAGCGGTCATAGGTACGGCCATTATCATTTGCGACCAGCATTCCGGCGTCGTTTAACTGTTTATGCTCTTCTGCATTATGAGCAAACCGTTTCAAGGTGTTATCCCAACCAGAGGGAGCGAAACCAATCGAGAAACGGTGGATAATTTCTTCACTAAGCCCACGCTGAGCCAGATATTGCCGGGCTTGTTGTGCTGCGGGAGTGTTTAATACATTTTGATAGAAGCTGTTAAGCTTATCCATCAGTTGATAAAGGTTTTGTCTTTGGTGACGTTCTATCTGACTGCTACTGGAACCTGCTTCATAAGGGACTTCCAGACCATGCATAGCAGCTAATTCTTCGATGGATTCGACAAACTCAAGTCTATCGTAATTCATCAGAAAATCGATGGCGTTGCCGTGAGCTCCGCAACCAAAGCAATGATAAAACTGTTTATCGCCATTAACAGTAAACGAGGGTGTCTTTTCGTTATGAAATGGACAGCACGCGTGGTGATTTTTACCCTGTTTTTTAAGTGGCACACGAACATCGATCAGATCGATGATATCGGTACGAGCTAATAAATCATTGATAAATGCGCGCGGAATTCGTCCAGCCATAAGCCCTTTTACGCCTGTTGATGAACGACAATAAGCCGCGCTCCCTTTCGGAAAGCACGGCCTTTATCTGCAACTACTGTTGTCTGCAAATTCAATCACTATGCGGATCAACCGCAAGGATTAGTACAGACGAGTGCGGCGTGCGTTTTCACGAGCCAGCTTTTTAGCGTGACGTTTTACAGCAGAAGCTTTAGCGCGTTTACGTTCAGTCGTTGGTTTTTCATAGAATTCACGACGGCGAACTTCTGCTAATACACCTGCTTTTTCGCAGGAACGCTTAAAGCGACGCAATGCTACGTCGAATGGCTCGTTTTCACGTACTTTAATTACCGGCATGTGCCTCTCACCTCAATAGAAATCGGTCTTGCTGGCGTGGGATGCCAGCCATCTTAAAATGGTGCGGAATTTTACTTCAATGAACACGGCTTTGTAAAGCGCCGCCGCAAATTGAAACAATAACATTACGACGGTGATCTGCAAATCAGTTCCGTAATATTGACGATAACCACACAGGAGTTTTACGTAGAGGGCTGATTATAGACTAAGCAGCAAAAATAGTCAGCATGTAAGCCGCGCAAATTATCTTATTAATGATAAACTGGCCCTCTTCTGTGGAATATAGGTAGTGTAATGCGAGTTTTAGGTATAGAAACGTCTTGCGATGAAACCGGAATCGCAATTTATGACGACAAAGCCGGTTTATTGGCAAATCAATTATACAGTCAGATTAAACTGCATGCTGATTACGGTGGTGTCGTGCCTGAATTGGCTTCACGTGACCATATCCGCAAAACAGTACCTTTGATTCAAGCTGCTTTGAAAGAGGCAGGATTAACCCGTAAAGATATTGATGCGGTGGCTTATACGGCAGGTCCTGGTCTCGTTGGCGCGTTGTTGGTAGGGGCGACGATTGGCCGTTCTCTGGCGTTTGCTTGGGATGTTCCTGCGATTCCTGTTCATCATATGGAAGGGCATTTACTTGCCCCGATGCTGGAAGATAACAGCCCTGAATTCCCGTTTGTGGCTTTGCTGGTGTCTGGTGGTCATACACAGCTCATTAGTGTAACGGGTATTGGTAAGTATGAGCTGCTTGGTGAATCAATAGATGATGCCGCTGGTGAAGCGTTTGATAAAACAGCTAAGTTATTGGGATTGGATTATCCAGGGGGGCCGATACTCTCCAGGATGGCTCAGAAAGGGGAAACTGGGCGTTTTGTATTTCCTCGTCCGATGACAGATCGTCCTGGGCTGGATTTCAGTTTTTCGGGATTGAAAACTTTTGCTGCTAATACTATTCATAGCAACAGCGATGATGAGCAGACTAGAGCGGATATTGCCCGTGCTTTTGAAGATGCGGTAGTTGATACATTAGCGATTAAATGTAAAAGAGCGCTTGAGCAAACCGGATTCAAGCGACTGGTAATGGCTGGTGGTGTCAGCGCCAATCGTACATTGCGCGCCAAGATGGAAGAGGTCATGGCAAAATTGGGTGGCGAAGTATTTTATGCGCGTCCTGAATTCTGTACAGATAACGGTGCCATGATTGCGCTTGCCGGTATGATTCGCCTCAAAGGAGATGTGAGTGATTCACTTGGTGTGACAGTCAAGGCCCGCTGGCCGCTGTCGGAATTACCCGCATTATAAATCTTCTTGATATAATGAAAATAAAAGACCAGTAACTCAATGAGTTGCTGGTTTTTATCCGGTTCTGTTGTTGATAGTCTTTATCTTTGCTCTTTTTCTGTTTGGTTTTTTTCTTTTTCAGTCATCTCTTTTTTCTTTTTGAACTTGTTCCAAATACGACTTTCTTGGCCGCGCCACAGGCGCTGGATATTATCATGGTGACGTAGTAACACCAGACAGCAGAGCATGGCGACGGGGAAAGTAAATTCAGGTTTAAACCACCAGACATAGAACGGTGCTATCAAGGCACTAATAATTGCCCCTAAAGAGGAATAGCCGCTTAGTAATATAGTCAACAACCAGGTACCCATCATCAAACCTGTTAGATCCCAACCGATTACCGCGATAGCGCCAAAAGCGGTTGCGACACCCTTACCGCCTTTGAATTGGAAAAAGATCGGGTAAATATGACCGAGACAAGCCGCGATTGCTGTAATTCCTAAATAGAAAGGGGGAACATAGAGTTGATAAGCCAACCAGACGGGGATCATCCCTTTCAGAACATCACACATTAGTACTATTGCCGCGGTACTGCGGCCGCCAATTCGCAGTACATTTGTCGCGCCTGGGTTGCCTGAGCCATGTTGACGAGGATCAGGCAACCCAGCCAGACGACAAATAAGTATTGCGCTGGAGATTGAACCGCAAAGATACGCGAAGATGATCATGCCAAGCGCGATAGCACTCATAATGTCTCCCCAATAATAATGGTCGTTTTCTTAGTCTAGTCATGGATAATACGCATATTTAGTCGGAAGTGGTATCCGACAAATTGAAAAACAGGAAAATGACGTGATGGATATCGTATTTATTGAGGAGTTAGTCGTTATTACCACAATTGGTGTTTACGACTGGGAACAGACCATTAAACAGAAGTTAGTGTTCGATATCGAAATGGGATGGGATAATAAACGCGCATCTTCCAGTGATGATGTCGAATATTGTTTGGATTATGCCAAAGTTAGCGAAGCGATCATCAATCATGTAGAAAATCAGAATTTTGCTCTGGTTGAAAGAGTGGCTGAAGAGATAGCGGATCTGCTGTTAAAACGTTTTAATTCTCCGTGGATACGGATAAAAGTCAGTAAACCGGGCGCTGTTGCGCAGGCTCGTCAAGTTGGTGTTATTATTGAAAGAAAAAAATAATCTGATCAGTAGTGAATTCGGCTGCCATATTATTGTCATTGTTCTTACATAGACTGGCATGCAGTAATGCCAGGCTTGATAATTATGTCAATTGATTAATGACAATGGGAATAATGGTAGTTGAGTTTATTCCATGCTACTTGTTTCGGATATTTATTAATGGGCGACTTCTCTATATGACTGACCTTTCTACCTTGTTTCATGCAGCTATTCTTGGTGTTGTTGAAGGGCTAACTGAATTTCTTCCTGTTTCCTCTACCGGCCATATGATTATCGTTGGCCATATGTTGGGATTTACTGGCGATAAAGCTGAAACATTTGAAGTTATTATCCAGCTTGGATCTATCCTTGCTGTGGTAGTAGTGTTTTGGCGTCGCTTATTTGGACTCATTGGTATCCACTTTGGTGACGTTCCCCACGAAGGTAAAACCAATGGCAAACTGAAACTGAGTCATATTATTTTAGCAATGTTACCTGCGGTGACGCTTGGGTTGCTGTTCCATGATGTCATCAAATCGCTGTTTAACCCACAAAGCGTGATGTACGCCTTGGTTATTGGTGGTGTGTTGCTGATTACAGCAGAAATCTTGAAACCTAAAACACCGAGAGCAGAAGGACTGGATGATATTACTTATCGCCAGGCTTTTATGATTGGTTGCTTCCAGTGTCTGGCGTTGTGGCCGGGATTTTCCCGTTCAGGCGCGACAATTTCTGGTGGAATGCTGATGGGGGTTAATCGTTATACTGCATCAGAATTCTCGTTTATTCTGGCTGTACCAATGATGATGGGGGCAAGTGGATTAGATTTATATAAGAGCCTACACTTTTTGAGTGCTTCTGATATCCCAATGTTTGCTGTCGGTTTTATTACTGCATTTGTTGTTGCGTTAGTCGCCATTAAAACGTTTCTAGCATTGATTAAACGTATATCTTTTATCCCGTTTGCTATCTACCGCTTTATTGTGGCAGCCGCTGTTTACTGGGTATTTATGTAGAGAATGGTTCCCCTGATATCAATTCGAAGATTGCCTAATGTTTGATATCAGGGGATGTTTCAGGTAACAGTATTACCTTGAACAGCATTGTTTTGAACAGTATTGTCTCGTTGTTTCCATTCTGCCAATGCGTGCTGACGTTGACGTCGTAGCTCATGACCAATGTCCGCGCCACGTAACCCATTGTCTACAATGTTTTTCACTTGAACTTGGCAGGCAACTTTGAATGCCTGTTGCAGATAATCGCCTTGCGGATATGGCGTATCTTCAAAACCGGTACGACCTCGTGCATCGGCTTCACTGATGATAATCAATTGCTCTATTCGCTGAGGCTTACGCCATGCATCAATGGCATCAAACAATTTAAGTAATGTTTTTGGCCGCAATTGAGCAACGGTATGTACTAAATCATGATATTGAGCAGCTAATTTTGCCAAATCACGGGCAGAATTAGGAATGCGCAGACGTTGGCATAATTGATCGACTAACTTAACGCCTGCTGGCCCATGTCCATAATGGTGAGGCCACCGTTCTGGCGGAGTCAGCCCTTTACCAAGATCATGGCATAGAGCAGCAAAACGGCTATCGACTTCATCTGTTAATTCAGTCGCTACTTTCAGCACCATTAACGTATGAATACCGGTATCAATCTCAGGGTGCCACTTCTCTGGTGCGGGAACGCCAAACAAATTATCGATTTCAGGAAACAACACCGCCAATGCGCCACAATCACGTAAAACCTGAAAAAAGACCTGAGGGGAATGGGTAACAAGGGCTTTTTCGGTCTCTTTCCAGACACGTTCTGGTGTGAGGGCTGATAGCTCGCCGTTAATTGCCATATTTGACATTAACGCCTGTGTTTCTGGGGCGATGGTAAACCCTAAGTGGGTGAAACGAGCGGCAAAACGAGCCACTCGTAATACCCTTAGTGGATCTTCAAAGAAAGAATCAGAAACATGGCGTAAGATACGATTGTTTAAATCATCAACACCATGATAAGGATCGACAAGTTCACCCGTGGATGTTTGAGCAATCGCATTAATTGTCAGATCACGGCGCTGCAAGTCGTCTTCCAGTGTGACATCCGACGCAGCATAACAAGTAAAACCGGTATATCCCTGGCCGGATTTTCTTTCAGTGCGTGCCAGCGCATACTCTTCGTGGGTTTGGGGATGCAGGAACACCGGGAAATCTTTGCCAACTTGCTGATATCCTTGGGATAGCAATTCTTCTGGCGTTCCACCCACAACAACCCAATCCCGCTCATTTACAGGAAAATTTAGCAGGCGATCACGTACTGCGCCGCCAACCAGATAGACTCTCACCTAATATGCTCCTTAAAATCAACTCATCCAACGGTCATTACGCTTACGGCGTGGGAGCATATGTGGCAGTAATAACCCAAAGATTAAACCAGCGCCTGCAACACCACCGCCGTACATAAACCATTGCAGAATGATATTGCGTTGTTTGTCATCAAGTTGCAGATTTGCGGCATCGAGCTTTTTTTCTGCTACCGTCAGTTTGTTTTTCAACTTCTCATTCTCTTTTTTCAACTCTGCAAGAATGTTACTGCTATTGGCAACCTTCAGTTGCATATCGGCAGTGCGTTGATTCCAGTTATTGTCTATATTGGCTAACTTATCCGTCAATGTTTTCACTTCCTGTTCTAACTCCGGCAGGCGGGTACGCAGGCTGGGTTTATGACTAAGCTGGTTAACTGGTAGCCAGACAAGACGGCCTTTATCATCTTTAACTTGAGCGTAATTACTCTCCCGATTGATGCTTATCAACGTGACTGCGTCACCGGCATTTAGTGTACCGGCTATACGGTATTGGTTACCCGGCCCGGCGTGTGTGTAGGTAGATAACTCATCAGATACATAGCGCTTTTCTTCCGCGTGGGTAGTCAGCGAAAAGCTTAGGCTCAATAGCGCCGTAAGAAGTAAAGGTAATTTTCGCATTGTGATTTCAACTGTTCTTTATCTATGGTGAGTTTAGAATTTGATAGTAAAGAGTTAAGTTTGCTAGAGCAATCGGTAAACCAAAATGACACTTTTCTAATCGATTGAATACAGGGCTTGTTGTCTGTTGAACGAAACATTTCCTGTTAATTACTATCATAACTTGCAGGAGAGAGAAATTTTAATTTTCTTCTTACTCATCGTGGAAAAAAGCGAAATCAAGGTAAGATGAAGGGCAAAGATTGTCATCAATGGTGCAGATATGAGTGTAGAAATTGAATTAAAACTTATCGCCAAACCACAAGCTATTCCCGCAATTCGTCAGCAGTTACTGTTATTTCCTCATGACTATTTTTCTCCCCAAAAGTTAACCAATATCTATTTTGAAACGTCGGATAACCAACTGCGCAGTCTTGATATGGGGTTGCGGATACGTGGTTTTGATGACCAGTATGAGATGACGATCAAAACAGCCGGTAAGGTGGTTGGCGGGTTGCATCAGCGACCGGAATATAATGTGCCATTGGTAAAGCCGGAACTGGCATTGACTCTGTTTCCACGGCACATCTGGCCTGACAACTGTGATGTGGAAGCGTTGCAATCCCGCTTGAATGCGTTATTCAGTACTGACTTTATGCGGGAGAAGTGGGTGGTGACTTATGGACAAAGTGAGATTGAAGTGGTGCTCGATCAGGGGGAAATTATTGCAGCAGACCGTAAGGAGCCAATGTGTGAGTTTGAACTGGAGTTAAAGCAAGGAACTATAGCCGATGTATTAACATTGGCGGTTGAGTTGGCAAAATCAAACGGCTTGCGGCAAGGAAATAAAAGTAAAGCAGCTCGTGGTTATCAGTTAGCTCAGGGAAAACCAAAGGCAGTCTTGCTTTCAACTCAGGTAGAAATTGATATGCAGCAGTCATTATCTTCGGTACTTACATCAATATTAGCCCATTGGCAGGAACAAGAGGAACGTTGGTTGGCTGGTTTATCGGATGGTCGGGATGGTTTAAAGCAAGTACTGACTTTGATTCAGCAAATGATCAAATATTCTAGTGAGCCGAAACAGTTGAATAACCAATTAGTTGCTATCAACCAGAAATTATTGGATACGGAAACAGAAGCTGAAACGCTATGTTATAGCTCGTTCTATTTGCAATGTAAGTTGGCACTGACTATGTGGTTAATAAATCTCTCCGCTTAAATAAAGGAATTCTTTATGTTGCCACTTTCAACCCCGCTTCTGGCTCAGTTACAGCGTGTGACGGAACATTTTCAACAATTAACGTTAAGTGTTGAGCCTTTTTCTGTTCATGAGCTGGCGGTATTGTCACTGAGTGATTTTGTTGTTGAGAATCTGCAAGCTCATCCTGAATGGTTAGCTGAGATCCGCCAACATCCACCTGGAGCGCAGGAGTGGCATCAATATGCTGAATGGCTGCAACAGTTACTCGCATCAGTAGAGGATGAAAATACCCTTATGCGGGTTTTACGTCAGTTTCGTAACAAGATGCTGGTGAGAATAGCCTGGTCACAGGCACTGTATAACATTACGACTCAGGAGACGCTGCAACAACTCAGTATGTTGGCTGAAACGTTGATTATTGCGGCCCGTGACTGGTTATATCAGCGTTGTTGTCAGGATTGGGGAACCCCTTGTAATGAGCGGGGCGAGCCGCAACCACTGTTAATTCTCGGTATGGGAAAACTCGGCGGTGGCGAGCTGAACTTCTCTTCTGATATTGATTTGATTTTTGTCTATCCTGAAAACGGTCTTACCCAAGGCGGCCGTCGTGAAATGGATAACGCTCAGTTTTTTACCCGTTTGGGGCAGCGTCTTATCAAAGTGCTCGATCAGCAAACTGTGGATGGTTTTGTGTATCGGGTGGATATGCGTTTGCGTCCATTCGGTGATAGTGGCCCATTGGTGTTCAGTTTTGTTGCATTGGAAGATTACTATCAAGAGCAAGGGCGTGATTGGGAACGTTATGCGATGGTGAAAGCGCGGATTATGGGTTCTGGCAACCAAGAGTATGGTGAAGAGCTACGCCGGATGCTGAGACCGTTTGTCTTTCGCCGTTACATTGATTTCAGTGTGATTCAATCCCTGAGAAATATGAAAGGTATGATTGAACGGGAAGTGCGTCGCCGTGGTTTGAAAGACAATATCAAACTAGGCGCTGGTGGTATTCGTGAAATTGAATTTATCGCCCAGGTGTTCCAGCTTATTCGTGGTGGACGTGAACTGTGTTTGCAATCTCAGGCGTTGTTACCAACTCTGCAAATAATAGCGCAGTTAGCGTTTTTGCAACCATTACAGGTGAAGCAACTTACTGACGGTTACCTCTTTTTGCGGCGGCTAGAAAATCTTTTACAGTCAATTAACGATCAACAAACCCAGACTCTGCCAGAAGATGAATTGAATTGTGCACGACTGACGTGGGGCATGGGATTTGAAAATTGGGAAGCTCTGACAATTGAATTGAACAGTCAGATGGGGGCTGTTCGGGCCATTTTTACGCAATTAATTGGCGATGACAGTGATAATTGTGAAGAGGAACCTTGTCATGTGCCATTTAAAAGTCTGTGGCTGGAAAATCTCGAAAAAGAAGAGTTGATCATACTAGCTCCGCACTTGGATGAAGCGATTGCACAACAGATATTGCATATCATTTCTGTGTTCCGTCATGATGTGGGCAAAAGAACCATTGGCCCGCGTGGGCGTGATGTGCTTGACCATCTGATGCCACGTTTGTTGGCAAAAGTTTGTTTGCGACAAGATGCCAATATCGTGCTAGAGCGGGTTATTCCGTTGTTATTAAGTATTGTCAGCCGTACAACTTACCTGGAACTGATACTTGAATCGGAAGCTGTATTAACACATGTTATCCGGTTGTGTGCTGCTTCACCGATGATTGCGACTCAGCTTGCCTGCCATCCATTGTTGCTGGACGAGCTGCTTGATCCACAATTTCTGTATGAACCTTTGTCGCTGAATGCTTATAAAGATGAGTTGCGGCAATATTTATTGCGGATACCAGAAGATGATGAAGAGCAACAACTAGAAGCGCTCCGCCAGTTTAAGCAGGCGCAATTACTGAGGATTGCGGCGGAGGATATCACTGGCGTGTTGCCGGTGATGAAAGTCAGTGATCATCTCACTTATTTGGCAGAAGCGATTATTGAAGCAGTCGTTCAACAGGCGTGGGGACAAATGGCAAAACGTTATGGTGTTCCATCACATTTGAGTCAGCGGCAAGGTCTGGGATTTGCTGTGATTGGTTATGGCAAATTGGGTGGTTGGGAGTTGGGTTACGGTTCTGATCTTGATTTAGTTTTCCTGCTTGATTGCCCGGTGGATGTGATGACCGATGGCGATCGAGCGATTGATGCCCGGCAATTTTATTTGCGTCTGGCCCAACGAATTATGCACTTGTTCAGCGCTCGAACCTCCTCTGGCGTGTTGTATGACGTGGATGTCCGCCTGCGTCCTTCCGGGGAATCAGGCATGTTAGTCAGTACCATCGGCGCATTTGCAGATTATCAGCAGAATCAAGCGTGGACTTGGGAACATCAGGCGTTGGTACGTGCCCGTATGGTATTTGGTGATGAAAACTTGCACCGGGATTTTGAGCGGATACGTCATCAGACGTTATGTGCGCGACGAGAACCCGCTTTGTTGCGTCAGCAGGTAAGGGAAATGCGGGAAAAGATGCATAAACATTTAGGCAGTCACCATTCAGATCAATTTGATATTAAAGCTGATCCGGGGGGGATCACCGATATCGAATTTATCGCTCAATATTTGGTGCTTCGTTATGCTGCTGAAAATGAGCGTTTGGTGCGTTGGTCGGATAATGTACGGATTTTCCAATTAATGGCGGCTTATGAAATTATGGATGAAGATGAGGCAGCCGCATTAACACAGGCTTACGTTTCTATGCGTGATGAACTACATCATTTGGCGTTACAGACGCTTTCCAGTCGAGTATCAACCCATTGTTTCAGTGAGCAACAAGAGCGGGTACGTCGTAGTTGGCAACAGTGGTTAGGTGAACAATAACGGTTTGGTGTAGGGATTTTATGGTCGTATGATAATATTTGGCACCAATTTAATATCTAATATTTGGAGCAAGGGATGAAAATGACACTCCCGGATTTTCACTGTGCAGGAGTTTTAGTCGTCGGTGATGTTATGTTAGATCGCTACTGGTATGGGCCGACCAGCCGGATTTCACCGGAAGCGCCGGTGCCGGTTGTAAAAGTCAATACCATTGAGGAGCGTCCGGGAGGCGCAGCTAACGTTGCTATGAATATTGCGGCTCTTGGAGCAAATTCGCATTTAATCGGTTTGACTGGGATTGATGACGCAGCACATGCGCTGAGTGAGAAACTGAGTAGCGTTAAGGTGCGCTGTGATTTTGTTTCTGTTCCAACCCATCCGACAATTACCAAACTGAGGGTACTTTCCCGTAACCAGCAGTTAATTCGCTTAGATTTTGAAGAAGGTTTCGATAACGTCGATGCGCAGCCGATGTTTGAGCGCATTGAACAGGCGTTACCCCATATTGGGGCATTGGTTCTGTCTGACTACGCCAAAGGTGCGCTGAGTCAGGTTCAGGACATGATTAAACTGGCAAACGCGGCCAAAGTCCCGGTGTTGATCGATCCGAAAGGTAATGATTTTGAGCGTTATCGTGGCGCAACATTGCTAACGCCAAATCTGTCTGAATTTGAAGCGGTCGTGGGCCACTGCAAAGATGACAATGAATTAGTTGAGAAGGGAACTCAATTGGTTCGGGATTTGGATCTCCAGGCATTACTGATTACTCGTTCTGAACAGGGGATGAGTTTATTGAGTGTTGATCAACCGCCATTACATTTGCCTACGCAGGCGCAAGAAGTGTTTGATGTCACTGGTGCCGGTGATACGGTTATTGGTGTGTTGGCAACGGCGATTGCGGCTGGAAAGCCACTGAATGAAGCCTGTTTCCTGGCGAATGCTGCTGCGGGTGTTGTTGTTGGCAAACTGGGTACATCGACTGTTTCGCCGATTGAACTGGAGAATGCTATCCGTGGCCGTGCTGAAACGGGTTTTGGTGTGATGACCGAAGTTCAGCTTAAACAGGCTGTCGCTGATGCTCGCCAACGCGGTGAAAAGATTGTGATGACTAATGGATGCTTTGATATTTTGCATGCAGGTCATGTCTCTTATCTGGAGAATGCCCGTAAACTGGGTGATCGGTTAATTGTTGCTGTTAACAGTGATGCATCGACTAAACGGCTGAAAGGTGAAAGCCGTCCTGTTAATCCACTAGAGCAACGAATGATTGTGTTATCTGCTCTGGGTGCCGTGGATTGGGTTGTGCCATTTGAAGAGGATACGCCACAGCGATTGATTGCGAATGTTTTGCCGGATGTATTGGTAAAAGGGGGAGATTATAAACCGGAAGAAATTGCTGGCAGTAAAGAAGTTTGGGCTGCGGGCGGAGAAGTCAAAGTGCTGAACTTTGAAGATGGTATTTCAACAACTAATATCATCAAGGCGATTAAAGATCAGTAAATAATGCTTTAGCTTGTCATTGAAAACAGCTAGAAGATATTACTGTATTGAGTGCTGTAGATTATTTATTTGATCACATTATTTGAATGAAAGCCGGGTAAGAGATGAAATCTTCCCGGTTATTTTTTATTTAATTTGTGTTTGTTGAATGATATTTAACCATAAATAAATGGATATTTGTAATATCAGGTACGAGTAATTTAATTAACGATATAAACATTGTTAAAATATCATAATTACAATTTAAGTTAATGTAATTTTATTCTCTAGAGGGGTGGGAAATTAATCTGAAAAAGTGTGATGTAACAGATAGTTTTTTATCTTTGTGGCATAAAATACTGGTCACATAACGCTGTCTTATTCATAATGATTTCTGATGTAAATGATTTTTTAATGAAATATGTTATCTATAACCTTTACATTTTAAAGTTAGTAGATAAACGGATAAATTTTTTACGCAGGAATAAGTTTTTATGCAAGGTAAGTTGATTTTATCTTCAATTTGTTTAGCTTCGGCAATATTAGCAGGGTGTGCGACTGAATCTTCTAATACCGTTCAAGTACAAAAAGTTAATTCTTACAATACCGTATATCAAGGGGTTCGTAGCCCAATTGCGATCGGTAAGTTTGAAAACCGTTCCAGTTATCAAAATGGGATTTTCTCTGATGGCGTTGATCGCCTCGGTAATCAATCTAAAACGATTTTAATCTCACATTTACAGCAGACTGGACGCTTTACGGTGCTGGAGCGTACCAATATGGCGGAACTGAAAGCGGAAGCGGGTTTACAAGGTAAATCGCAGAAGTTAAAAGGTGCCAACTACATTATTACTGGTGATGTGACTGAATTTGGCCGCAAAGAAGTGGGTGATCATCAGTTATGGGGGTTGTTAGGGCGCGGTAAATCACAGGTGGCTTATTCTAAAGTCACGCTGAATGTCGTGAATGTAGAGACTTCCGAAGTAGTTTTTTCTGTAGCGGGAGCAGGAGAATATAAATTATCCAACCGTGAAATTATCGGTTTCGGTGGCACTGCCAGCTATGATTCCACGCTGAATGGTAAAGTATTGGATCTGGCTATTCGTGAAGCGGTAAACCGTCTGGTTGAAAGCATTGAAACCGGTGCATGGAAGCCATCTAATTAATAAATATAGGGATATATGTTCATGATATTAATGAAAAAAGTGGGCTTATTGCTGGCGGCTATGGCTTTAGCGGGTTGTGCCACGCAGCCAAAAACAATTTATGAGTGGGATAAATACCAACCTACAATTTATCAGTATTATCAGCAGGATAAGATGGGATTTGAAGAGCAGCTACAGGCTTTGCAGCAAGTCATTGAAAAGGCTAAAGCGAAGGATAAACCTGTACCGCCTGGTCTGCATGCACAGATTGGTCTGCTTTATAGTAAAACAGGTCGTGTTTCAGAAGCGTTCCATCAGTTTGAAATAGAGAAAAAATTGTTTCCTGAGTCAGCGCCATTTATGGACTTTTTATTAAGTAAAAATAAAGGAACTATGCAATGAACCGTATTCTCGTCACGTTAAGTCTACTGGCGGCATTTGTGCTGACAGGATGTAGTAAATCTGTTCCTTATGATTACACTGCATTTAAAGAAAGCAAACCAAAATCTATTCTGGTTCTGCCGGCGGTGAACAAATCTGTGGAAGTAAAAGCAGGGCACAGCCTAATTTCTCATGTGACATATCCATTGGCGGAATCTGGTTATTATGTCTTTCCGGTTGCTGTTGTGGAAGAAACATTTCAGCAAAATGGTGTGACAGCCGCACAGGATGTTCAGAATATCAGTTACAAAAAATTGCATGATATTTTCGGTGCCGATTCTGCGCTCTATTTGGATATTGAGGAATATGGTACGCAATATCAGATTATCAACAGCGATACTCGTGTAACGGCTTCCGCGAAGTTGGTGGATTTGCGTAGTGGCAAGCAACTGTGGCATGGTCGAGCAATGGCTTCATCAACTGAAAATCAAAACAGTTCGAATAGTCTTATTGGCATGTTGGTGTCTGCCGTAGTTTCACAAATCGCTGATACCATTATGGATAGAGGTCATGAAATCGCTGGCATTACAAGTAACCGCTTACTGACAGCTGGTGGTAGTCACAGTTTGCTGTATGGTCCACGTTCTGAGCATTACGGTAAGGAAAACCAGCAGCATTAATCTCTAATAATAATGAGCAGATATCACATTCTGCTCATTATCACGGTTGTTTTTATGTATAGTAATAATTATTCTTCTTTTGCCATGTTATCAGCAGATGGAGTATTTTTATTTTCAAACTTCGCTTCCAATTCACTTAAACGCTGTTCCATTGCGGTCAATTTTTCACGGGTACGTAACAGAACCTGAGTTTGAATATCAAATTCTTCACGATTCACTAAATCAAGCTTGCCAAGTTGGGATTGCAAAATCATCCGTAATTTTTTCTCTACATCACCACCAAACTCTTTAACCCCCTTTGGTAAAGAATCCTGGATCTGGCGGGCAATTTGTTCAATTTTTTTGGGATCGAGCATGATGCATCCTTTTTATGACATAAATAATTTCTGGATAGTGTAATACCAGATAGTAAAACCACAAGCCATTGTGAGCCAGGTTTCACATTTGATTTTGTTGATTGCCGTCGGCAAATATTAGCGTTATAGTTCACTAGCTTATCTCAGGGCGGGGTGAAAGTCCCCACCGGCGGTAACATTAGGCTATCTTATGGATGGTATAGTGAAGCCCGCGAGCGCTCCGTTTGTAGTTATCTTTATGATAAAGCGGAGGTCAGCAGATCCAGTGTAACTCTGGAGCCGACGGTGATAGTCCGGATGGGAGAGAATAACGGCATCTGTCGGGCTTTGTGCTCGTCTGTTGTTCCGGCTATGGTATTCACACATGATATTAATAATATTAATGTTATGACGTGATGTTATAGCGAGAACTCCTCAAGACCGCCCTGATTCTGGTAATCCATAAATTTTAATGAGGTTTCTTTACCATGAATCAGACGCTACTTTCTGAATATGGCACATCATCAGAACGTGTTGAACACGCCATTGACGCTTTGCGTGATGGAAGAGGGGTGATGGTGCTGGATAATGAAGATCGTGAAAATGAAGGTGATATTATCTTTGCGGCCGAAACAATGACTGTAGAGCAAATGGCACTGACTATTCGTCATGGCAGTGGTATTGTCTGCTTATGTCTGACAGAAAAGCGCCGCCAGCAATTGCAATTGCCTATGATGGTAGAAAATAACTCTAGCCCGTTCCAGACCGCATTCACTGTAACCATTGAGGCCGCTCAAGGGGTAACGACGGGAGTTTCTGCGGCTGACCGTATCACGACCATTCGTGCAGCGATTGCAGATAATGCCAAACCCAGTGATTTGAACCGGCCGGGACATGTTTTTCCACTACGTGCCCAACCTGGTGGTGTGTTGGTTCGTCAGGGGCATACTGAGGCAGCAATTGATTTAGTCAGCTTGGCTGGTTTTAAACCGGCAGGTGTATTGTGCGAATTGACCAATGATGACGGTTCAATGGCGCGTACTCCTGAGGTGGTGCAATTTGCGAAACTGCATAATATGCCAGTAGTCACTATTGAAGATCTGGTAATTTATCGCCAGGCAATGGAACAGAAAGCAAGCTGAGTCGTAATTGTCCGATAAACGGACGAAATATCAGTTATAACCTACATGTTCTCTAAAGTCACAGTTTACGCAAGCTGTGACTTTTCAATTTTTTTGAAAAACTCCATCACCGTTAGCCCACTGTTTTGCTTGTCTGAAAGGCGTAACCTGTCCGCAAGTATTAAAATTACCTATATTTGGTGTGGGAGGTCGTTATGAATATTTCCAGAATGCCGGCACTGTTTATTGGTCATGGCAGTCCAATGAATGTACTGGGAGAAAATCGCTATACCAATGTGTGGCGTGAACTTGGTGAAAGACTGCCTGTACCTAGAGCGATTTTGGCGATTTCTGCTCATTGGTATACCAATGGCACAGCAGTAACCGCCATGAGTCAACCGAGGACTATTCATGATTTTCGTGGCTTTCCACAGGAATTGTATGAAATTCAGTATCCGGCTAAGGGCTCGCCTGAATTGGCCGCTTTAGTGCAAGAGATGCTGGAACCTGTGGAAGTTTATGCTGATCATCATCAATGGGGGTTGGATCATGGGACTTGGGGAATTCTGGTTAAGATGTATCCTCAGGCCAATATTCCAGTCATTCAACTGAGTATAGATGATACCAAACCAGCGACGTACCATTATGAATTAGGGAAAAAGCTGGCTGTTTTACGAGATGAAGGTGTTTTAATCCTCGGGAGTGGTAATGTGGTACACAATCTTCATACCATGAAGCGGCAGGAACCTGATGCTGATCCGTATCCTTGGGCAGAAACATTTAACCGTTATGTGAGTGATAACCTTACCAGCAATGAACAGCCTTACCCTTTGATTCATGCACTGGACAGGGAAGAGGGGCAGTTATCCAATCCATCTCCTGAACACTTTTTACCGTTGCTGTATATCATGGGAACGTGGGATAGGAAAGAAGCGGTTTCCATTCCTGTAGATGGTCTTGAGTCTGGTTCGCTGAGTATGTTGTCTGTGCAGGTTGGTTGAATAGTTAACTTCTGTGGCTATCATATTGATTGAAAGCCCTTTCTCCTTTTGTTAGGATGACCGACGGCGAGATCATCGCCACCTTGTCCGCGGAAAGGGCTGCGCCCATGATCATTGAAACGATATGCCGTATGGCTTTCCCTTTTCTGTCTGATTGGCGGACACAGACTTTAGAAAAGGGCTGCGATCATGACTCAACCCAGAGCTTCGTCTTTATTTTCCCCTTCACCATTTAGAATTACTCTTGAACAGCAGCGTAAGCGGGCAAAAGAGTTGCGTAATGCATTGCGACAATCATTTCCTGAAGCAATTGAGCGTTTTCGTCGCCATTATCCGCATTTAACGCAAGATGAATTGGTTCAACAGCACAATCGATTGAGTGATGCTCAGTGGATAATTGCCCGTGAACTGGGACTTCCGAGTTGGTCTAAATTGAAAGCCCATGTGACAGCGATGGAACAGGCCCGAATAGCGATCCAAACTCAGGGCTTAACACCAGATCATGAACTTTCGACGCTACATATTCGTTGCGGATCTGATATCCAGAACAATCTTACTCTGGCAGGCTTTCGCGGAGACTTTTTGGCCTACAGTGATCCATTCTGCCAAGGGCCGGTAGTGTCAGATAAGAGTTGGTTATCGAAACGGGTAAAATTTCTTTCTGAACATTATGTTGCACGGATTGGTGTCAATCAGAATCAACTTATTTATCAGCGTGAACAGGAAGAGCAAATTTTGTTATCTGCTTCTGCCAAATATCAGCGCGTCGTACTGTGGTTTGAGCATGATAGCTATGACCAATTGACTCTCGCCCGATGCTTGGCGCATTTTAATAGATATCCTGCGTCATTACTGGAGATGGTGACAGTCAATCATTACCCTGGCAGCAGGCGGTTTATTGGGCTTGGGCAGTTGCCTGAGGAATCATTGCTTCTGTTGTGGCAGAATCGCCAGCCAGTTACGGCTATTCAGTGTCAATTGGGGAGCGAAGTTTGGGAGCAGTTTCGTTCAGATAATCCTTCACATTTAATTGAAATGGTAGGAAAAGTAGCACATGAGCTTCCTTACCTCTCTCAGGCATTACTTCGTCATTGTCAGGAATTTCCTTCATTTGATAATGGATTGGGTTTGACAGAGCAATTAGTGCTGAATATTTTGGCGGAGCAGCCTTGTACAAATGAGCAATTATTTCAGCAACTGACAGAGCATCATGAACCTCTGCCTTGGTTGGGAGGTGTGTGTATCACGGGAGATCAATCTTGTTGGCGTTGGGATCAGCAACGGAGAACTCTGATATTTTCAGATTGATATGTCAAACTAAAGTTGAAGATGCAGGTTTTGTTGAAACTTTGGTTGTAGATTGAAATATGTTAAAGATTCATGAGTAGATTAATAGAGTGCGAGCGAAAAAAGCCGTAAATGAGAATCACTGTAATTAAAGTCACATAGCGACGGCGTGGTTCTAGATCTCGCAGAGGTTGAGCCGCCATGACGAAGGATGGCATTAAGTGTGTAATGGTGGATCGGTTCGGCATTGCTGTCGGTAAGGCAAATGGACTACCTGATCGGTAACAGGCAAGACAAAACAGCGAGGAATACTATTTCCTTGTTTTTGAAAACGTAGGTTTGTGAAAGGCGTGATATCGCTATTTTTCTTGAAACGATGTTATCAAAATACTACATTATCAATGGATTTCAATAATGAGGAATGGTCATGATAAGTGTTCCCCGAGTACCTGTCGGTACAATTAAAAGCTTTGGTGCATTTGGGCCTAAATATGAAGTGGGGCAACTGATTCGCCCGTTAGAGGATGGTGACTGGTTGGTTGAGGTTGTGCTGGTTGAAACTGGTGAGAAGACTGAATATCGTCTGAAACATGTCAACGATGATCCTAAGGCGGCCTGAATGTACGCCATTGCATTTGATTTAGTTGTTGTTGACACAGAACAGCATCATCCTAAAGGGGTCTCACAAGCGTACGCTGAAATTGGTGCAACGCTGGCGCAATATGGTTTTCGGCGTGTACAAGGCAGTTTGTATATCAGTGACGATGAGAATATGCTCAGCTTTTTATGGCGATCCAATCCCTCAAGGCGCAATCTTGGTTTCCTCCGTCAGTCCGTGATATTCGTGCGTTCCGTATTGAACAGTGGTCTGATTTTACGTCCGTAGTCAAAGATAAGTAAATTGGCTATGACGTGTTTTTACATTCAATAATGTATTGTGTTTCATTGGAGTTTGAAACTTTATAATCAAACTCGTTCTTTTCCCGTTTTTAGTGATAGTGAATTTAGTTGCGAAGATTTGGTTTCAAATTTACTCGGTTTCTATAAGTCTGTATTACCAAGAAATTATATGTCTTTAACAAAGCCTAAAAATAAAGAATATGACTATAAGATATGGGGTTATTATGGACCTGTTGATAAATATCTTATGAAAAAGATATTGTTATTAGTCATTATAAACCTACAACGATTTATGGCCTGAAATTATGAAGAAATTAACCATAACAATAGTGATGATACTAATGATGGCGTTATCTTGTATATGTTTATTTTTATGGTTATTTATGATGCCTAATGTTCTTTATAAAGAAAGTGATTTTTTAAAGTATCATCTTCTTACTAATGAAAAAATAAAAGAAGCTCCTCGTATTTCTAAAAATTATTTTTTTGAATATTATCCTAATGATGAATCATCGCCGATATATAGCTCCGTTTATTTTTGTGATTTGATAGACATGGATAATAGCTATAATAGAATGATTAATTATATGAAATCAACTGGTTATACAGTAAATAATGATGAAATATGGTATATGAAAGGTTTTGAGACTATATATGATGATTCTTTTATATTGTCAAAATCGTCTGTAGTTGAGAATGAGAAAAAAGAACATTGCTTAGCATTAACCTTCGCTGAAAATGTTAAATGAGTTTAATAAGCTCTAATTATTGTTTGATATTATGAAAACTATTCATAAAGGAAATAAATGTTTGATATTGGTTTTTTCAAAAGAGATAAAATAATTGAAAATATATTGGGGATTTCTCCCCAATATATTAATTTTAACTGACCCTTTCATCCCATATACTATATCCAGATGTACCTGCAATATGGTGTTTCCATGTTATATTGCCATAGGCAATGGATATTATTTCGTAGGGCTGTGCGTCATTATGGGTAAGTGAATTAGGATAATGGGTGGATATGCTTTTTATCGAGGCGTGCATAATTTCAATTGAATAATATTTTTCCTGAGCACCATTATTTGATGTTCTATAAAAATCTAATCTACAATTGATAGATTCATTTTCTGATATTGCTATGCCTAATAGCGGAGATGACTTATCTATAGGTTTAGTGATTGAGATAGGTGCATGATTAACATTCTGTTCTCTGCTGATATCGTGGTCAAATGAGTAAACATAAATTTCATTTTCATGACCAGTTTGATATTTATTGCCGATGGAATCATAGGTAGAACAACCACTGGATATAAGCCCTTGTTTCTTACCTGTAATGGTTAAATATATTGTGTTCGCCATAGTATTTACCTTTATTATAAATTTATAAGGGTACAAAGTTTCTTCATTGGATATTTAAGGGAGGAATTTTGGATATTTAACTCTATTCCTCATTCCTCCCTATTCGGAATTAATCCAAAATAATATGTGGGTAGAAGCGGGATAAATCCTGAGTTATAAGTTCGCTGTCTTCCCGCAAACCAATACCGCAAGGCTGATCATTTACCAGCCAGCTACCAATTAACGTATAATTGTCCCCGAATTTTGGCAGTGTATGAAATTGCTGAACGATCATACCTTCTTTACCATAAGGGCCATCAACATTGGCAATTTCCTTGCCATTTTCAATAATACGGATATTAGCCCCCTCCCGTGAGAACAGTGGCTTAATAACATAGCTCTCCATTGCCGGATAATTATCATCGGCGAAATAAGCGGGTAGCAGGTTTGGATGATTTGGAAACATCTTCCACAACATTGGTAGCAATGCTTTGTTAGAGATAATACTTTTCCAGGCGGGTTCTAACCAACGAACGCCAGCATCTTCTAATTTGGTCGCGAAAATCTCACGGAACATCAGCTCCCAAGGGTAGAGTTTGAACAAATTACTGATCACCTGGTCTTGCTGGTCAGTAAACTGGCCTTTTTCCCCCAGACCGATATCTTCAATAAATAAGAACTCTGTTGGAACACCCGCTTCCAGTGCACAATCTTGCAAGTATTGAACAGTACCGCGATCTTCTTCCGTATCCTGACAGCAGGCCATGTGCAGTAAGCCAAAGCCATGTTCATCACGCAACTGAGCAAAGCGTTCGATCAATTGCTCTTGCATGCTGTTGAATTGATCGGCATGTGCTGGTAGTAACCCGGCATTCATCTGATCTTCTAACCAGATCCATTGGAAAAAAGCGGATTCATACAGCGAAGTTGGTGTATCAGCATTATTTTCCAACAATTTTGCCGGGCTTTTACCGTCGTAAACCAAATCTAAACGGGAATAGAGTGATGGCTGACTGGTAATCCAGGAGCTACGAACAAAATCCCAACAATGCTTTGGAATCTGAAATTTAGTCAGCAACTCTTCACTATCGACGACTTTCTCCACTACCTGCAAACACATTTGGTGTAGTTCAGCGGTGGTAGCTTCGATTTCTTCAATTTGGGCAAGAGAAAACTGGTAATAAGCATCTTCACACCAGTAAGGTTCGTCATACATGGTGTGAAAATTAAAGCCATATTCTATCGCTTTTTCACGCCAGTCCGGGCGTTCAGTAATAGCAATACGTTTCATCCGTGGTTAGCCTCCCACTGAACGGGATGTGGAGCCAGAAGAGGCGCTGCTGCGTTGCATGGCTGACTGTTTTGCAACAGAGTCACCGAAGCCGCCACGGGTAATGGTTGTGGTTGTTGCTGGTTTTGGCGCCATAGCTGTTTTAGGCACTGTCATGGAACGACCGCCTGCGGTTGCAGGGCCATAGCTTTTACCCGACGCATCAACGAATTGACCGTTTGCCGGGCTGGTGGCGGATTTGGAGCTAAACAGAGGTTGTGACGGCGCTGAACCGCCTCCCATTAGACGCCCCATCATATAACCTGCCATCAGCGGCATCCAGAAGCTGCCGCTTTGCTGCTGCTGTGCCTGAGCTTGGCCATTGGTGGAGGTACTGGAAGTAGAGGTACCAGGGCCAGCTTGTGCCGGGGTTTGAGTACATTGTGCTTCACCAAATTCAGCAATACAGTCTTCTTTGGTGGCATATTTAGGCGCTGTTTTTTCCGCTTCTTTCAACGCATTGTTATAAGCAGTAGTACATTGCTCACTTTGTGATGGATTGGCTTTAGAACATTCATCTGCATTCATGTAAAGAGAGACAGTTTCATCACTCTTTTCACAGGCAGATAACATGAAAACCGCACTGACAGCCATTGCCACAGGTGCAAGGCGATAGTTACGCCAAGCCTTACGGAAGGTGCCGTGGTTAATATCTTTGGTCCGCTTTATTGTCATAGTCGTATACCCAGATTTTAGGTGTCTATAATTCTTGCATGAAATAGTCTTAAGGATAGGGGAAATATGAACAAAATTAAAGCATAAACCTTCAAATTGCTAGCCTGATTTTTTGTCTGATAAAGGGATTGCCGGATATTGAGTGTCTGGTGTTCTGTTTAATCTGGTTTTAATGTTGAAAAACCTCCATTTTTTAGAAAAATAGTGCTGTAATTAATATTTTATGGTATTAATCTGAAATCCATTAATTACGGTAAATTAAGGGTGATTGAATATGTAACATGATGATGTAAGTGAATCTACTAATTATATTCTCTATTTTATATCTCCAGAAAATAATCCTAGGAATATAATCTTAAATTAATAACAGGCATTATTATATTATTGGTGTTGTATTTTCTATTTTAATTAAGGAATTAAGTAGCATGGATAAAATTCAATATCCAGAAAAGTGGCAGACGCGTTTTGCATTCTTTGAAAAAAATGGTGCTCCCAAAACGCCTGAGCATAAAGCTGCCATGAAAGCAGAACCCTCTATGCGTCGTATATTGTTGAACATGAATTTTATTGCCTTCTTTTTTGGTTTTATTTACTTCTTTGTTCTAGGATTATGGCGGAAAAATCTGACGTTATTTGGCATTGCTGTTGTCGTGATGATGATATTGGGGGTTATGGAAGGCGTTCTGGGGATTGAACTCCCTTTTGCTGCTATTTTGGCGGTTCAGTTTAGTTTTGCGGCAATATGGAGTACTACTGCTAATTATGCTTATTATTTGAAAGAAACAGTGAATAGCAAGAGCTGGAATCCATTTGAAGGACTTTTCTGAGTTATATATTTTCTGCATTAAGGTAAATATCGGATTTTCTTTCGGAGTAAATTGCTGCTGATTGGAAATAAAACAGCCCGCTTTATGGCGGGCCGTTAATTAGTGAAGGTGAAAGAGTGAATTAATTACGGCCAGATGTTGTTGGTTTTGCTGTTTCTTGAACAATGCTGTTAGCGGAAGTTGAGAGCTGTTTACCTAGCGAATGATTCAGAGCAACTAAATCCTTCTCATTTAGCGTACCAAGTGCGTGCTGAATATTCAGTTGATTAATCAGATAATCATAGCGAGCATTGGATAGCTTTTGTTTGGCATCGTACAACTTGGTAGTGGCATTCAGTACATCCACAATGGTACGTGTACCAACTTGATAACCTGCTTCCATTGCGTCGAGAGAGCTTTGCGCCGAAACAACAAGCTGTTTATAGGCGTCGATACTGCTGATGGAAGCAGATATGTTGTTAAAGGAAGAACGGACAGTCTGTACAACATTACGGTAAGCGCTCTCTAATTGTTCACTGGCGCTGACAAAACCATATTGTGCCTGTTCAACTCGGGAACTGGTTGCGCCTCCGCTATAAATTGGCAGACGAAGCGTCAGGGCAACGCTGTTCTCGCCATTATAGGCACTTTCTTTGCTGCCTGCTTGACGATTAGAACCATGAAACTGGCTATTTGAAACATTGGTAGAAGCGCCTAAATCAATAGTTGGCATATGGCCGGTTTGGGCTGCTTTGATTTGTTCACGAGCCAGATCCTGACCTAAGCGGGCAGATAGCAGATTTAAATTACGTTTCTCTGCCTCTTTTAGCAGAATATCCACTGCTGCTGGTTTCTGTGTTTTGAAATGATCAATATTCAGCGAGGCTAGGCGAGGGTAATAAATACCCGTTACCTGACGCAGAGCTTCCAGTGCATTGTCCAGATCATTACGGCTGACAACTTCCTGAGCGAGTACGTCATCGTAGTTAGCACGGGCGTTCTGGACATCAGTAATTGCAACCAGACCGACATTAAAACGTTGAGTCGTTTGGTCCAACTGGCGGTAAATGGCCGCTTTCTGAGCTTCAATGTAGGAGAGCGTATCAATGGTGCGTAGTACTTTGAAATAAGCTGTTGCACTATCCAGAATCAGTTTTTGCTCACTGCTTTGATAGGTAACATCAGCAATACCTGCCGTTTTTTCTTCTAAGTTCAATTGGCGCCATTTAGACATATCAAAAATGGTCTGACTCAAGCCAAGCTTCGCATTCAATGTATTGCTTTCTGTATCACGTTGATCGCGGTAACCACTGTTATAGGAGTATCCGGTATTTAATTCCAACTGAGGTAATAATGGGCTACGGGATTCATTAATTTTTTCAAAAGCTTTATTACGTTCAGCCATTGATTTACGTAGTTCAGGGTTACTCTCTTTTGCTTGCTTATAAACTTGCAAAAGATCTTCCGCCTGACTCATCGAACTAAATCCCGTCAGGCTCATAGCGATAAAAATGGAGAGCAGTTTCTTCATTGTAATTCCTTGATTGCACAGCTATTTTGCTCGTTGTCTGTCCCATTAGGCTATTTTATTTGCCATGCTTTGTAATAAAGAGTGAATGCTCTGGGGGCTGCCCGCTGCCCGAGTTCACTGTTCAATTACAAGAACGGCCTGCACCAATTACGCCTATTGGGATAGACTCTTACGTTGCCTTGGTGAAAAACGAAATGTTACTGATTCTAGCAGAGTATGCTATCAGCCAAAGGTAGCCGTTTGTGCCATATTGCCTTAATTTAGCTTAACTTTACACCACCAAAGGATGAATTTTTTAACTCCGCTTGATTAATATCATCTTAGTGGCTAGCAAGTAAGAAACTATTTAGGAGAATTTTATGCATAAGAAGCCGTCAACACCAGTCATATTGGATAAGCAGGATGTGGAAATTATCACGAAAAAAAGTTTATACAATGGGTTCTTTAAACTGACAAATTACCGCTTCCGTCATCGCTTGTTTGCTGGTGGTTGGAGTGAAGAGGTTAGCCGTGAAGTTTTTGAGCGGGGCCATGCCGGTGCGTTGTTGCCTTATGATCCACGTCGTGATGAGGTTGTGTTGATAGAGCAGATACGTATTCCGGCAATAGAGACGAAAGCAACGCCGTGGTTACTGGAAATTGTTGCCGGTATGATTGAAGAGGGCGAAGAGGTGGAACAGGTGGTACGCCGCGAAACAATGGAAGAGGCAGGAATTGAAGTTAAACGTTGCAAGCCGGTGTTGAGTTATCTCTCCAGCCCAGGAGGAACAACTGAACGTATCTCTGTGATGGTGGGGGAAGTGGATGCGACGACAGCGACGGGTATTCATGGATTATCTGGTGAACATGAAGATATTCGGGTGCATGTAGTCAGTCGTGAACAAGCTTATCATTGGATGGAAGAAGGAATTATTGATAATGCTGCTTCCGTTATTGCGATACAATGGCTGGCATTACACCATGAAAAATTAAAAAAAGAGTGGAATTCAGATAATTCCTAATTTTTAACCGAGAAAAGGGAAGTGTGTGCCAGTCAGCAGATCTCTTGCGTTAAAACGAGTTATGATGCTCGCCGATGACTTATAGGACAAGGAAACCATTTGGAAAGCCAGTTTGAACTGCCTGTGGTAGAGGGAACCACAGCCAAAATATTGCAAATAACAGATACGCATCTTTTTGCCAGCAAAGAAGATACTTTATTGGGTATCAATACGTATCGCAGTTACCAGGCGGTGCTGGATGCCATCCTCAAGCAAAATGCTGATATTGATTTAATCGTAGCGACAGGTGATTTGGTGCAAGATCAGTCGCTGGAAGCTTATCGACATTTCGCTGAGGGTATTGCCCGTTTACCGGCGCCTTGTGTCTGGTTGCCGGGTAATCATGATTACCAGCCCGCGATGGTGGATGCCTTGGCGGCGGCTGGCGTTTCTCCGTCGAAACAAATTTTAGTCGGTAAGCACTGGCAACTTCTGATGCTTGATAGTCAGGTGCAGGGCGTTCCTCATGGGGAGTTGTCGGAATATCAGCTTGAATGGATGAAAAAGTGCCTGGATCAGTACCCTGAACGTTACACGGTGATCCTGCTTCATCATCATCCATTACCATCAGGTTGTACTTGGCTGGATCAGCATAGTTTGCGCAATTCACATATTCTGGCCCAGTATCTGCAAGGTTACTCACGGGTTAAGGCGATGCTTTGTGGACATATCCATCAGGAGATGGATATGGATTGGAATGGCATCCGTATGATGGCGACACCATCAACAAGCGTGCAATTCAAGCCACATTGCACTAATTTTACGCTTGATACGGTCGCGCCGGGGTGGCGTTATCTCGAATTGTCTATTTCTGACCGTGGCGAATTTGGTCTGACAACTCAGGTCCATCGACTGGAGAGCAATGAGTTCTGCCCTGATTTGGATTCGGATGGATATTAGGTTGTGTTTGTCTCTTTGTGCCGCTGTGTTACTCTCTGTTTATTGGATTTATCAAGCCTCACCATTTGTGGCTTGTTGCACAGGAGTGTAGTGGCCGGTGGTATTTACGCACAATTGAGGAGTACGGCCTGATGTCAACGTTACTCTATTTGCACGGTTTTAACAGCTCCCCACAGTCTGCAAAAGCAAATGCCCTAAAAGCGTGGCTGCATCAGCATCATCCTGACATTGAAATGCTGGTGCCTCAGTTACCGCCTTATCCGGAAGAAGCGGCTGAGTTGCTGGAAAATTTGGTGATGGAGCGTGCCGGGGATAATTTGGGTATCGTTGGCTCTTCTCTCGGTGGTTATCTGGCGATATGGCTTTCACAATGTTTCAGCTTGCCTGCTGTCGTTGTCAATCCAGCCGTGCGTCCGTTTGAGTTACTGCGGGATTATCTTGGGGAAAATATTAATCCCTATACCAACCAACGATATACGTTGGAACCGCGCCATGTTCATGATCTCAAAATCATGCAGATTGAACCTCTGGAGTCACCGGATCTTATCTGGTTATTGCAGCAAACCGGAGATGAGGTACTTGATTACCGCCAGGCGGTTGCTTATCTGGTATTATGTAAGCAAACTATTGAATCTGGCGGTAATCATGCCTTTATCGGGTTTGAACACTATTTCCCACAAATCATCAATTTTCTTGGGCTTTCTAATGATGGTGAGAAAAAACTTGCCAAAAATGTTTGAACGACTGGTATTATCAACAGTATACAAAACTGATTAGCCCTTTAATCAAGAAGCAACCAACAGAATTACAACATGACTCAATCTAGTTACAACGCAGATGCCATTGAAGTTCTCAGTGGTCTGGAGCCGGTTCGCCGTCGTCCGGGAATGTACACTGATACAACTCGTCCGAACCATTTGGCACAGGAAGTGATCGATAACAGCGTGGATGAAGCTTTGGCGGGGCACGCTAAACATATTGAAGTGATCCTTCATAGCGATCAGTCACTGGAGGTCATTGATGATGGCCGCGGCATGCCGGTTGATATTCATCCAGAAGAAGGGGTTTCAGCGGTTGAATTGATCCTGAGCCGTTTACATGCCGGTGGTAAATTTTCGAATAAAAACTATCAGTTTTCTGGTGGCCTCCACGGTGTGGGGATCTCGGTGGTTAACGCTTTGTCCAAGCGGATTGAAGTCACTGTTCGCCGTAATAGTCAGGTTTATCAGATTGCTTTTGAAAATGGCGATAAAGTGCAGGAACTGACAGTGATAGGCAGTTGTGGTAAACGCAACACCGGTACCAGTGTTCACTTCTGGCCTGATGAAAGTTTCTTTGACAGCCCACGTTTCTCGGTTTCTCGCTTGACTCATTTGTTGAAGGCGAAAGCGGTTTTATGTCCGGGAGTAGAAATTGTTTTTAAAGACAAGATCAACGATACAGAACAGAAATGGTGTTATGCCGATGGTCTGACTGATTATCTCATGGCGGCGGTTAATGGCCTGATAACATTGCCGGCAGCACCTTTTGTCGGTACTTTCAGTGGCATAACCGAAGCGGTTGACTGGGCGTTGCTTTGGCTGCCGGAAGGGGGAGAATTACTGGCTGAAAGTTATGTGAACCTTATCCCGACGATGCAGGGTGGAACACATGTAAACGGGCTGCGTCAGGGATTATTGGATGCAATGCGTGAATTTTGCGAATTTCGCAATATCATGCCACGTGGCGTGAAGCTTGCCGCCGATGATATTTGGGATCGCTGTACTTATGTTCTGTCGGTAAAAATGCAGGACCCGCAATTTGCTGGTCAGACAAAAGAACGCCTCTCTTCGCGCCAATCTGCCGCCTTTGTTTCTGGTGTTGTTAAAGATGCTTTCAGTTTGTGGCTGAACCAGAACGTTCAAGAGGCAGAGCAACTGGCTGAATTGGCGATTGCCAGCGCACAACGTAGAATGCGTGCCGCGAAAAAGGTTGTACGTAAGAAATTGACCAGCGGCCCGGCGTTACCGGGGAAACTGGCTGATTGCACATCACAGGATCTCAATTTCACGGAGCTGTTTCTGGTGGAAGGCGATTCTGCGGGAGGCTCGGCAAAACAGGCGCGTGACCGTGAATATCAAGCGATCATGCCGCTGAAAGGGAAGATTCTGAATACTTGGGAAGTCTCTTCGGATGAAGTGTTGGCATCACAGGAAGTCCATGATATCTCCGTTGCGATTGGGATCGACCCGGATAGCCACGATCTCAGCCAGTTACGTTATGGCAAAATCTGTATTCTGGCGGATGCAGACTCAGACGGTTTGCATATTGCGACGCTGTTATGCGCACTGTTTGTCCGCCATTTTCCAACGTTGGTTAAAAATGGCCATGTTTATATGGCAATGCCGCCTTTATATCGTATTGATCTAGGTAAAGAAGTGTATTACGCACTGGATGAAGAGGAAAAAAGCGCGGTGTTGGATCGCCTAAGCCGCAAACGGGGTAAGCCTAACGTACAGCGTTTTAAAGGATTGGGTGAAATGAATCCCATGCAATTGCGTGAAACAACGTTAGACCCGAATACCCGCCGTCTGGTGCAATTGACTATCGATGATGAAAACTATCAAGAAACCTTCTCTGTGATGGATATGCTTCTGGCGAAGAAGCGTTCAGAAGATCGCCGTAACTGGCTGCAAGAGAAGGGCGATAGTGTAGAAATTGAAGTGTAACACCCACAGGGATAGTCAAAGAAGATTTTGAGGAAATTAGCGAATGAGTGAGATAACTCACGATGGCGTGGAGCGTTTGCCGCTCCACTCATTTACGGAAACCGCCTACCTGAACTACTCCATGTACGTCATCATGGATAGGGCGCTGCCTTTTATCGGTGACGGTTTGAAACCGGTTCAGCGCCGTATTGTTTATGCCATGTCGGAATTGGGCTTGAACAATACCGCCAAATTTAAGAAATCCGCCCGTACCGTGGGTGATGTACTGGGTAAATACCATCCACATGGCGATGGCGCCTGTTATGAAGCGATGGTGCTCATGGCGCAGCCATTTTCTTACCGTTATCCTTTAGTGGATGGGCAAGGCAACTGGGGGGCGCCGGATGATCCCAAATCTTTCGCCGCGATGCGTTATACCGAGTCTCGCCTGTCCAAATATGCCGAGTTGCTGTTGACTGAGTTAGGCCACGGTACCGTTGACTGGGTGCCAAACTTTGACGGCACGTTGCAGGAACCGAAAATGCTGCCGGCGCGTCTGCCAAATATTTTGCTGAATGGCACCACCGGTATTGCGGTGGGGATGGCGACAGATATTCCGCCCCATAATGCTCGTGAAGTGGCGAACGCGCTGGTTATGCTGCTGGATAAGCCGCAGAGTTCCCTTGATGATTTGATGGAGTATGTTAAAGGCCCTGATTATCCGACCGAAGCAGAGATCATCACTTCTCACGAAGATATCCGTAAGATTTATAAAAATGGCCGTGGTTCAGTACGGATGCGTGCTGTTTGGTCGAAAGAAGATGGCAATGTCGTGATCACTGCGCTGCCGCATCAGGTTTCTGGCGCCAAAGTGTTGGAACAGATCGCTAACCAAATGCGGGCTAAAAAGCTGCCGATGGTTGATGACTTGCGTGATGAATCGGATCATGAAAATCCAACGCGTCTGGTTATTGTCCCTCGCACAAACCGGGTTGATTTGGAACTGGTGATGAATCATCTGTTTGCGACCACAGATTTGGAAAAGAGTTATCGCGTCAACCTGAATATGATTGGGTTGGATAACCGTCCGACCGTGAAAGGGTTGGTTGAGATCCTCTCCGAATGGCTGATATTCCGCCGGGAAACCGTTCGTAAGCGTCTGAACCATCGTCTGGAAAAAGTCCTTAAGCGCCTGCATGTGCTGGAAGGCTTACTGATCGCATTTCTCAATATTGATGAAGTTATTCACATTATCCGTAGTGAAGATGAACCAAAACCGGTATTAATGTCACGTTTTGGTTTAAGTGAGACGCAAACAGAAGCTATTCTTGAGCTGAAATTACGCCACTTAGCTAAACTGGAAGAGGTGAAAATCCGTGGCGAACAGAATGAGCTGGCAAAAGAGCGTGATAAGTTACAGGCGATTCTGGGGTCTGAGCGCAAACTGAACACGCTGTTGAAGAAAGAGATCGTGGCTGATGCGGCCACTTATGGTGATGAGCGTCGTTCTCCAATGAGAGAGCGTGATGAAGCCAAAGCGATGAGTGAGCATGACATTGCGCCTTCTGAGCCGGTGACTATCGTATTGTCTGAGATGGGTTGGGTTCGCAGTGCGAAAGGCCACGATATCGATCCGGCCGGGTTGAATTACAAAGCGGGCGATAGTTTCCGTGGCGCAGCCCGAGGTAAGAGTAACCAGCCGGTTGTTTTTATTGATACAACAGGTCGCAGTTACTCGCTTGATTCGAAGGATTTGCCTTCTGCCAGAGGGCAAGGGGAACCACTGACCGGGAAACTGACTTTGCCTGCTGGGGCAACGGTGGAGCATGTACTGATGGCGCCTGATGAGCAGAAGTTTCTGATGGCCTCTGATGCCGGTTATGGCTTTATCTGTAATTTTAGTGATTTGGTCGCTAAAAACCGAGCGGGTAAGGCACTGATTACCTTGCCGGAAAATGCTCGCGTCATGACGCCGCTGGAAATAACTCACCCGCAGGATGATATGTTGCTGGCAATAACCAGCTCAGGTCGAATGTTAATGTTCCCGGTTGCAGATTTGCCTCAGCTTTCTAAAGGGAAAGGGAATAAGATAATTTCTGTTCAGTCAGCCTCAGAAAATGACCTGTTGAGTTGGTTATTGATACTATCGCCACAATCGTCTATTACACTTTACTTTGGCAAACGTAAATTGACGCTGCGTCCTGAAGATCTTCAGAAATTCCGGGCAGAACGTGGTCGTAAGGGAACCCCTCTACCTCGAGGGTTGCAGCGTATTGAACGGGTTCAGGTTGAGACACCATCTGCTATTGCGTAACTAAATAGTAGGATTAAATAAGAGGGGATTATGTTAGCAATTATTCGCGGCATTATTGTTATTCTGTTTTCGATTGTAGTGTGTGTCTCTGGTGCTATTTACTGTTTATTCAGGCCACGTCATCCTGACCATGTTATGGTGTTTGGGAATATGTTTGGTCGGTTGTCGAAAATATTTGGCGTCAAAATTATTGAACGTATTCCTGCGGAAGCCAGGCATTATGGTCCGAGTATCTACATTGGCAACCACCAAAACAACTATGACATGATAACCATGTCCAATGCGGTTCAGCCTGGTACTGTGACGGTAGGTAAAAAAAGTCTGGTGCTGATCCCATTTTTTGGTCAGCTTTATTGGCTGGCAGGTAATATCCTAATTGATCGTGCTAACCGTGCTAAAGCACATGGCACGATTGCCCAGGTTGTGGAGCAGATTAAAAATCGTCGTCTTTCTGTTTGGATGTTCCCGGAAGGTACCCGCAGTCGTGGCCGAGGTTTGTTGCCGTTTAAAACCGGTGCTTTTCACGCTGCGATCTCGGCGGGAGTACCGATTGTCCCGGTCTGCGTTTCTTCCATTACTAATGACAATATTAAGTTGAATCGCTGGAATAATGGCTCAGTCATTGTTGAAATGTTGCCACCCATTGATACTTCTGGATATACCAAAGATCAGGTGCGTGAACTGGCGGAATATTGTCATCAGATAATGAAAGCTAAAATAGAGGAGCTGGATGAGGAATTGGCTGCAATGGAGAAACAGGATAAGTACTCATAACAGGTTATTCTTGACCACTCTTTTATAATAAAGTGTGGGACTGACAAAGGCGATAGCTTTTAAACGTACTTTAATCCTCACATATTTAGTATATGTGAGGATTTTTGTTCGTTGTCCATGATCACAATTTATTATTAGTCGGAAATGACATGTACTTCGCTGGATGGGAAAGATTCGTGTAATGCATTCAGATAGTTTAATTCCCTTCATATTCGCGTTATGATGAGCGCTTGATAAATAATGTTTTTGTTAAGCGCAATCAAAAGGATAATAAGCTTCAATAACTTCAATAATGAGTTATTCGCTGCCGGGGTGAATGATTGCAGTGTCTCAACTATTTTTGAGCCATATAAACCCGGAATTTAATTAGGTTTATCGCGGAGAAAATATGTCATTTAGTCGGCGCCAATTTATTCAGGTATCAGGCTTGGCGATGTGTATCGGCGCCGCTCCTTTATGGGTTCGGGCCAGCAAAAATCATCAGACTGCTTTGCCGGTTCCCCCTTTATTGGAATCCCGTAGTGGGCAACCGTTATTTCTGACTTTACAAAAAGCGCATTGGACTTTTGATGGACAATATAAAACCAGTGTGTGGGGGATTAATGGCCAATATCTTGGTCCGACTGTACGGGTTCATAAAAACGATGATGTCAAACTGATATACAGCAATCGGCTATCGGAGCCGGTTTCAATGACCGTCAGCGGATTACAATTACCGGGTACATTGATTGGCGGGGTCGCCCGTCAGATTTCTCCGGGGTCTGATTGGTCGCCAGTGTTGCCTATTCGTCAGCAGGCGGCAACTTGCTGGTATCATGCCAATACACCTAATCGGATGGCGCCGCATGTTTATAAGGGTTTAGCTGGCATGTGGTTGGTGGAAGATGAAACCAGCCGCCATTTGCCGTTGCCAAAACATTATGGCGTTAATGATTTCCCGATTATTCTTCAAGATAAACGGTTGGATAACTTTGGGGTTCCTGAATATCAGCCAGCTTCTGATAGCGGATTTATTGGTAATACTCTGTTAGTGAATGGCGTACAAAATCCTTTCATTGAAGTATCTCGTGGCTGGATTCGTTTACGGTTACTAAATGCATCCAATGCCCGCCGATATCAGTTACAGATCAGCGATGGTCGTCCTTTCTATATGATAGGCACTGATTTGGGACTGTTGCCTGCGCCGATAGCCGTTCAGCAACTCTCCCTTGCGCCGGGAGAACGGCGTGAAGTATTGATTGATATGTCCAAAGAGGAAGAAGTTGTTGTTACCGCCGGTGAATCAGCCGGGATACTTGATAAGTTACGTGGGCTGTTTGAACCTTCCACTGTGTTGGTTTCCAGCACCGTTCTGACCATTAAGGCAACAGGTTTATTATCTTTGGTGACAGATGATCTCCCATCTCGTCTGGTTGATGATGTGACGCCGGTTTCCAATGCAATCCGTAACCGGGAAATTTACCTTGATGGTAATATGCCGGGAATTAACGGTGCGTTATGGGATATGAATCGGGTAGATATTACTAGCCAACAAGGAACGTGGGAGCGTTGGATCGTAAATGCCTCTGTCCCACAACCGTTCCATATTGAAGGTGTGCAGTTTAAGGTGATTAACCACAATGGTGGGACACCTCAACCGCAAGATTATGGTTGGAAGGATACCGTTTGGGTTGATGGGCGGGTGGAATTACTGGTTTATATGAACCAGCCCTCTTATGAACACTTCCCATTCCTCTATTACAGCCAGATTCTGGAAATGGCTGATCGCGGCTCTGTTGGGCAATTAGTGACTATACCGGTCAATCAATAATGAAAATAGCTCAGCAAAATCGGGGCGCGGCGTTGATGCCGCGCACGTTTTAATTCTGTTTTGCCCACTATCACCTTATCAATTTTATCCGCTGTTTTTCAGCACTTATCATTAGCATTCCTTTGCTCAAGAAGCTCAAGGAATTCACTGAAATCAACGAATGTTTCAGGGGTTGGCCCCAGACGTTTACCGATATCTAGCGTAGTCATCGCGGTCAGATCTTCTTTTTCTAGTTTGAAGTCGAACACATCAAAGTTCTCTTTAATTCTTGATAACGTGGTTGATTTTGGGATCACAATCATACCGTTATCAATGTGCCAGCGGATAACAACTTGCGCGGGTGTTTTGCCATACTTCTGTGCCAGATGTTGAACCAGTGGATTATCGAATACGTCTTCTCCTCCTTGTGCTAGCGGGCTCCAGGATTCGGTAACGATATTATGTGTCGCATTCCAGGCATGAAGCTGACGTTGTTGTAACAGCGGGTGCAACTCAATCTGATTAATGACGGGATGAACGCCGGTTTCATTGATTAGTCGCTGGATATGTTCAGGTTGGAAATTAGAAACGCCGATACTACGAATAAGCTCCTCTCTCTGCAATTCAATCAATTGTTGCCAGGCGTTAACATATTGATTTTGCGGTGGTGCCGGCCAGTGGATAAGGTAAAGGTCAACATAATCCAGTTGCAACTTTTCCAAACTTTCTGACAGAGCGGCACGGACATCATTGTGCCTATCATTCCACAATTTGGTGGTGATAAAGATATCCTCACGGGGGATATCTGTTTCTTGTAACGCGTTGCCTACGCCTTTCTCATTGTTGTAGATAGCGGCGGTATCAATTGCCCGATAACCGATATCTAGTGCTGCATGGATTGTTTCTGCTATCTGTTGGTCATCTGCGGCCCATGATCCAAGTCCCAATTGTGGCATGTGATTCCCATCAGCAAGTCTGATAATAGGTTGATTATCCATTACTAACTCCTATAGAAAGATAGACTTAAAATATCAGCTAAAATCATGGCGATTGATATTAAGTTGATATTAAGAGTAATTGAAGAAAGTAATACAATTGGCGTGATCCAAGCCATGATTGTGATCAACACATGGTCAAGTGCATAGATTGACCGATTTGGTGATGCATCGATACCAAGAATATCACTTAGTGGCTGAGCTTGAGTCCATATAATATTGGTACATTAAGTTAAGGATAAAAACCTTGCTGCTGCTTGTAAACCATGATGACTTTTATTTACGTTTTGCCGCCGAGATTTTCTTGTGGCGCCAATACATCAGCAAGGAGGCGCTTAAACCACTTAACAACAACACTAGGGGTAAAATTATCAAAATGTTCATCACCAGATCTTGGTGATTCTTAATAAACGGGATCTGATTGAGGAGATAACCAAAACCGACCACGATGACAACCCATAATAAGCCACTTAACCAGTTAAAAACTTGAAAGCGTTTACTGTTAAGGCCGGATATACCAGCCAATGTTGGTAACAGAGTGCGGACAAAAGCCAAAAAACGGCCGATCAGTAAAGCGGCCAGACCATGTTTGAAAAACAACTCGTTAGCGCGTTGGCGATACTGAATAGGAAGTTGTGCCAGCCAATTCTTAACTCGTTTGGTATCACCAAGCCATAGCCCTTGAAGATAACCAAGCCAGCAGCCGATACTTGCCGCTGTTGTTAATATAAAAACGGTTGGGATAAAGCTCATGACTCCCTTGGCAATTAATGCGCCAGAAAGGATTAACAGAGTATCACCGGGTAGAAAGGCGGCAGGTAATAAGCCATTTTCCAGAACCAGTGTCACAAATAGAATGCCATAGATAATCCAAACAACATCGGGGTTGGCAAGTTTAGAAAAGTCATGCTGCCATAATGCCTGCATGATCCCGTTTAGTACTTCCATTGCTTATCCTGTGACTGTTAATAAATAAATTTATTGCATCTGTATATATAAAGTCAGTTTACAGTAAAAGCTTAAGCATGGCTTGACTTTATCCCTTATAAGGGAAAATTAATGGCTGATACTAATGAATCAATTGGGCACATAACCATTAAACAAAAGTTAAAAAAATAGAAAAGGAGCGATTCATCGCAACCCTTTCAAAATACATTTTAAGGCTCGCTCATCAAAATCGATGTTAAATTTCATCTAGGTTAACTCTGATCCGCTTTGCTGGATTTTTGATACGCTCACGAACCACATCCAGAAATATCCCCATCATTATCATTTTCAGCTGCGTTGTAAGACACTTTTTTTAGGTCATGCTTATTACCATATGCCCTTTTTGTTCTCTCATCATCTACCCAGCCAAAGATAATAATTTTACTTTCGGCGTGGAAACGGAAAAAAGGCGATATTGTTGGAAAAATTTTGCTCTGAACCAGTGTTGTCTTTTTCCACCCAATGTGTCACCTAAACGAAAGGCTATATTAGCTGGATCATTGGGAATAATTTCAGTAACGAGTTTTATGATTGCAGTCAGGCGTTTTGTATCATTTTTTTTCAAGTAGTCATTTGGATATTTTTGCTGAAGTTGTACTACCTTATCTATTGCTTGTTTTAATTGTTCTATAAAGCATGGATGAGCAAAAAGAGTCCATCCGTTTATTACACACACTCGATCGTACATAGTTCTTTACTCATCGTCAGCAGATAATGGGTTGTTCAGATGTATGTCTATTCCAGCGACAAGTGACTTTGCCCGGTTAATAAGCTGTTCATCTAATTGCTGTACTTGTTCAGGATATTTCTGAATGTCTTTTGCTAGAAAGTTCAGAAATGATTCTATGACAAGATCTTTTTCTTCTTCGCTGTTTTTACGACTAATAAGTACATCACCGGAAGATAAAATTTTATATGCGATACTGTTATGACCTGGTTTTAGCAAAATCCGCCGTAAACCCTCGCCCAATGCGGGCGGTGATATAAGGCGAAAAGCCCGCAGGGCTTTCAGGTTATTAACCATCACGTTCACTGGCAGCCCGGGGGGGACACGGCCAAAAAAAGCGGTTAAAATACATAAACTATCCCGATGAGCGCTGATGATGTTAAGAGCCACCAAAGTCCGCATTTACCCGACACCCGAACAGGCTGATTATCTCAATGCTCAGTTCGGTGCGGT
>NZ_RCWE01000022.1 GCF_018448925.1 Photorhabdus akhurstii
AACCTTGGGTGGGTCGATGGTTGAGTGCTGATCCGGCGGGAACCGTGGATGGGCTGAATTTGTACCGAATGGTGAGGAATAACCCCATCACATTGACTGACCATGACGGATTAGCACCGTCTCCAAACCGAAATCGAAATACATTTTGGTTTGCCTCGTTTCTGTTTCGTAAACCTGATGAGGGAATGTCTGCGTCAATGAGGCGGGGGCAAAAAATTGGCAGAGCTATTGCCGGCGGGATTGCGATTGGCGGTCTTGCGGCTACCATTGCCGCTACGGCTGGCGCGGCTATTCCCGTCATTCTGGGGGTTGCGGCCGTAGGCGCGGGGATTGGCGCGTTGATGGGATATAACGTCGGTAGCCTGTTGGAAAAAGGCGGGGCATTACTTGCTCGACTCGTACAGGGGAAATCGACGTTAGTACAGTCGGCGGCTGGAGCGGCTGCCGGGGCGAGTTCAGCCGCGGCTTATGGCGCACGGGCACAAGGTGTCGGTGTTGCATCAGCCGCCGGGGCGGTAACAGGGGCGGTGGGATCATGGATAAATAATGCTGACCGGGGGATTGGCGGCGCTATTGGGGCCGGGAGTGCGGTAGGCACCATTGACACTATGTTAGGGACTTCCTCTACCCTTACCCATGAAGTCGGGGCAGCGGCGGGTGGGGCGGCGGGTGGGATGATCACTGGTACACAAGGGAGTACTCGGGCAGGTATCCATGCCGGTATTGGCACCTATTATGGCTCCTGGATTGGTTTTGGTTTAGATGTCACCAGTAACCCTGCCGGGCATTTAGCGAATTACGCGGTGGGTTATGCCGCTGGTTTGGGTGCTGAAATGGCTGTCAACAGAATAATGGGTGGTGGGTTTTTGAGTAGGATCTTAGGCCGAGTTATCAGCCCGCATGTCGCCGGTTTAGCCAGACAATTAGTACATTTCAGTGTCGCCAGACCTGTCTTTGAGCCGATATTTAGTGTTCTCGGCGGGCTTGCGGGTGGCATTGGAACTGGTTTGCACAGAGTGATGGGAAGAGAGAGTTGGATTTCCAGAGCGTTAAGTGCTGCCGGTAGTGGTATAGATCATGTCGCTGGCATGATTGGTAATCAGATCAGAGGCAGGGTCTTGACCACAACCGGGATCGCTAATGCGATAGACTATGGCACCAGTGCTGTGGGAGCCGCACGACGAGTTTTTTCTTTGTAATTAATATCTTGCAATAAGCATTACCGGAAATCTTCGCCCAACATTGGGCGGAGATATTCGATTATCATAGATCGACATGCCAGATTTTAAATCGTCTGGCAGAAGATACTAATAATAGAAACTAGCTCTGGATCATCATCAATATTAAAAGTAATCACAATTTATTTAGTTTTTTAATGCGTTCATAATACTTATGGCTTGCTCTTTATCTTTTACCCCCATTCTGAATGAAGGATTTAAAGGAGTTTGAATAGTCGCCGTGGCAAGATGAGTACCTTTGAATGATATTGCCATTTGGGTGCCGATGTTTTTATTGATTAAAGCGTCAAAATGAGCAAAGCATTGTTTATCGTTTTTTATCGCTATTTCTATCTGGTCATTCCCCCCTTCATCTGGCCCTAAATAATCGATTTTATCTGTACAGGCGTGAGTTAAGATAAAATTTCCACCGGATGAAAATGCAAATTTCAATCCCTCTTCTGCTTGTGTTTGTCTGTTTGAGGTACTTTTACCGGAGCATCCTGTTATTACAGAGAGAAGTAACATAATAACAAACAAATTTTTCATGATTCTAATCCTGTCATATTGAATAAACACCTGAAATATAATCTATATTCAAACAGATCTGCAATGATTAATATATCGAAATAGATACTAAATAATTTTTCATAATAGTGATACACCCTCTTGTTTAATTTATTCCTGTTGTTGTACTGAGACCGATTTTATGGATATATTAACGTTTTTAACTAATTACCATATATATTGACAGCAATAGTTACGTGTCATAGTTTCATGCAGGAATTACAACAGGTTGCTCTATTTTATTCAATTAGGCGGAATAAACAGATAAAAACAGAAGCTTAAATTGAGTATTCTGGCCTAACCATTTTGTTACTTTCCGACTTTCAACGTTTGCAGATGGGGCAGAAAATAGAACTTGTTTTAAACACGTCTTAGACGCCATATAATAACTCCTTATTTTCCATACAAATTCAGCTAACAGGATTATTTTATGAGCACTAAAGTTATACCTATCCCATCATTTGGTCGTGATATGGCTCTCAACGAGTCAACTGTTCTGATTGATCAGGAGCACATCAACACGCTAATAGAAAAGATCGATATTTCGCAACCTGCGGCGGTGATCAGCTATGGTGCTCAGCCTATGGGAGGGATTGCCCGTTTTGCTGATACGTTATTGGAGAATGTAAAAACCAAAGAGGCTGATGAGGTAGGCCAGAAACTCTCGGATTTGGTCATGTTTATTCGTGAACATGATGCGCTGTCCCCAGAAGAGAAAAGCAGTCGCTTTCTGAGAAAATTACCGTTGATCGGCGGGATTTTTAAGAAAGCTGAACGCACTATGATTGATCAAAAGACGCTAACACAACAGGTCGATACCATCGCCACTCATCTGGATAGCGCAATGCTTAACCTGCTGCGTGATATCACGGTGTTAGATCAACTCTACGATCGCAATCTAGGTTTCTATAAAGAGATATCGCTCTATGTTGAAGCGGGCAAACAGAAGTTGCAACAGATTAAAACGGTGGAGTTGCCCTCATTACAGAGAAGGGCTGAAACGTCTCAAGATATGATGGATGCGCAGAGTGTTAAAGATCTGCTAGAAAATATTAATCGCTTTGAACGCCGTCTTCACGATCTGGAACTGTCAAAAACCATTGCTATACAGACAGCTCCGCAGATCCGGATTGTACAAAATAATAACCAGCAATTGGCGGAAAAGATCCAGAGCAGCATCCTTTCTACATTGCCAATCTGGAAAAGTCAGATGGTACTCAATCTGTCACTGAAAGCTCAGAGTAGAGCGGCTAAATTGCAAAAAGAGGTGGCTGATACGACCAACGAATTATTACGCAAAAATGCTGAAATCCTGCAACAAAGCAGCATTGCAACGGCTACTGAAGTGGAGCGCTCTATCGTTGACATTGAAACCTTGCGCGATGTGCAGAGCCGTTTAGTCAATACGATTGAGGATACCATGCGCATTGCGTCAGAAGCGCGTATTAAGCGGACTGAGATTGAGAAAGAACTCTCCTCAATGGAAGGTAATTTACGCCAGCGTTTAACCGCGGCGGCTAATGCACAATATTAGTCATCTTATCAGGTGCTTTCCTGACAGTAATAGATATTAAGAAGAGTAAAATACTCTATGCCTACACCTCAATCATCGTCTGACCGTGATGCGGCACAGCAGCAGGAACAGGAAGCCATGTCCCTGTTCGGTAGCATCAAGCGGTCTCTGTCACGTGTACTGTTTCATATCAAAGTCTTTATCCTCGCTTTTATACTGGCTTGTATTGTCCTGTATACTCCTTGGTCTTTTTTAGCCTTGCCTGCGGGTAATGGTCATATTTCCACCATAGTGGTGTTATCAGTCTATATCGGATTGTTGGCTCTCTATCCGTCACGTCCATATAGGCCGGCGACTTTGGCCGGTTGGTTGGTGGTGGTGTTGAGTCCGCTGGCGGGGCTGTGGGCCGTTGCCCTGTTGTTTGGCGGGTTAGCGGCTTTGTTCATCACGATTATCAGACAACGTAAACTAGAGGTAAGCAAGTTCCCGTTATTACTGATAATAGCGAGTACTATTGCCGCATTGTTTAAAATTGATGCCCATGCGATTCCTGTTTGGTTTGGTGTCGCATTTTTTGTTGTCGTGCTGGTAACGGTGTTGATTGAGCCTTGGAATAATTTTCGACGGCAGAAAGCGCTGCAACAGCAACAACAGATGGTTGCTCGTCAACAGGCTGAGGAGCAGCGTCGGCAAGATGAGACACAGGCAGAGTTTGCTGAATACTATGAGCAATTGGCTCAGATCAAGCGTTATAAGTCTGGTATGGCGTATGAGATGCAGGAACTGGTTAGCCTGATTGAGGAGAAAACGCAGGCGATCATTGGCTGTATGCAGGCTGATGCCAGGGATGTCACTCCCGGTAAGTTATTTCTCAACCGTTATTTACCAATGATTGTCAAGGCATTGGAGCGTTGTGTTTTGTTAGAAGAGCAAAATGCTGATAGCGCCCAATTCGAAGAGGTGAGATCTCTGACTTACCAAGGGATACAAGAAATGAGTGTGGTATTTAGCGAAATGCACCAGCATCTATTAGATAATGATATCGACGATCTATTGGTCGATCTAAAAGTAATGAATCAGTTGATCCGTTCCCAAGGGTTTGGCGCTAAACATGATTAAAAAGGCTGAAAAAATTGATGGGAATTATTGCATGAGCTTGTAACTAACTTGAATTCTGGATAAAAAATTAAATTAAGCGCCTGTTCCAAGATCAGAACTTTCGACCAAGAAAAAAATGATGTGACTGCTCCCCGCCGTAAAAAACGGCGAGGCTTCCCACTTCTCAGGCCGCCACCGTCTTTATGACGGATTTACGCTGGCCTCCGTGGGCAGAAACGACGAGTCCCGCCGCCTGTAATTCTGTTATGCCCTTGCGCCGGATGTTGATCGCTGCATTGATATCGCGGTCATGTTCGACTCGGCAGCAAGGGCATGGCCAGATCCGCTTACGCAGCGGCATTTCCGGCATTTTGTGACCGCAGCAATGGCAGGTTTTCGAACTGGCGAACCACTGATCCAGTTTGACCAGATGAACGCCCGCCGCTGCGGCTTTGTATTCCAGTTTCTTGATGAAGCCATGCCAGCCCGCATCCCCGATAGCGCGGGCAAGGTGGTGATTCTTCATCATGTTAGCCGATTTCAGCGTCTCAACAATTATCGCTTGGTTTTCGTCAACTATTGTCCGAGAGAGTTTGTGTTGAAAATCGGCGCGGGCATGGGCTACCCGCTCATGGACTGCCGCCAGACGTAATCGGGCCTTGCCGCGGTTAGCGCTGCCCTGTTGTTTGCGGGACAGTGATTTCTGTTTACGACGCAGGTTACGGGCGGCGTTGATAAGGTGACGGGGGTTATTGACCTTCTCCCCGGTCGACTCGATAAGATAGTGGGACAAACCCATATCGCACCCGGTCACGCGGGTGATAACGCCCGGCTTTTCCGGTACCTCTTTGCCATCGTCACACAGGATAGCGGCGAAATACTTTCCCGTGGCGGTTCGGGATAGCGTAATACTCTTCACTTCCCCTTCAATTTCTCGGTGTATGCGGGCCTTTATCGGTGACAATTTCGGGATCTTCACTGCGCCCTCCAGCACTTTCACCCCAACACAGTGATAGCTGGATTGCTTGCCCTGTTTGCGTTTGAACGTGGGAAATTGGGCGCGCAACTTCGGATTGAAAAAATTATCAAATGCAGTATGCAGATTGATCACCGCCTGCTGTAACGCGATAGAATCATATGCCCTGAGCCAGGCATACTTGCGGGATTGCTTCGCGACCGCCAGTAACGGTTTGAGGTCTTTGCGCGGATTTAAATGCACGCCGTGACGTTTGTAGGCATGCTTTTTGATGTGCAGCGCCTTGTTGTACGCAAAACGGACCGCGCCGAACTGGCCGTTAAGATACCCGGCCTGTTCGGGGGTAGGGTAGAGGCGGACTTTGGTCGCTCTTAACATATTCAGCGCTCATTGAGAAAGTGCATTGATTTTAGCCTGTTTTACCGGCAGATATCAATCCAGTCAGGAGACGCCGGAGTCGCCAGTCCTAAAGCCCTCTGGGCTTTCCTGAGCGGTGACAAACTGACGCCCGGTATGAACGGAAGGTGTCAGTTGCCGTAGGAATTGAGTCATAGAAGGTCTCGTTTGGAATATTAACCCAGAGCTTAATTGATAAGGGTTAACTTTTGCGACACCCTCGCACTGGGCAAGGGTTTACGGCGGTTTTTGCTAAATCAGGAACAGGCATGCACGAATTAGTCTAACTTTTCTGTGATATCAGACACTTGTTACATTCTCAGATGAATTGTTCTGCCAATAAGAGTACCGCGATGATAATCATTACAGCGCCGGATACCCGGCTGACAATATGCGCGGCCTGTGGGCGGGTTTTTAGGATTGCCCGGGAACCGTATCCGACTATCAGATAAATTACACCACAACTTAAAATGTGAAGCAGGCCCAATGCCATAATTTGTACCGGGATCGGCCAGCCGGCTGTCGGATCGGTGAACTGCGGCAACAGTGCCAGGAATAGCAGGGAGACTTTCGGGTTCAGGCCACTGACACAGAGTCCCTTTATCGCCCATTGGGACCTGGAACCTACCTCCCGCTCATCGCTTGTTGTAGGTGCGGAAGGATGACGGATCATGTTAATGCCGAGCCACAGCAGGTAACCCGCTCCGGCTACTGTTAACACTGTCAGAGCGACTGGCGTACCCGCAACTAGTGCTCCCACACCGGCTGCCACAACAATTGTCGCAATGAGGTGCCCGCATAGTAGTCCTGTGACCGCAGGAAGTACTACACGACCGTGCATACCCGCAGAGATGGCGTAAGCCCAGTCTGCTCCTGGGGTGATGATAAGCAGAACGGAGACAACCCAGAATGCAGCAAACAGACTTAACTCCATAGTTTTATTCCCCGATCAGATTGCAGGGTTACAGCTTCTACAGTCACAAGTTGTAGTGTCTTCCAGTCTGAAAGATTCCTGCAACATGAATAAATACGCATATTATTTCCACCTTATTATTCTCATTTCCGGATTACCATTTTGATGAAAAATATGAGTACATCCGGGCTGTTTACATCAGTGGAAAGAATATCCTTCTATCGTTAAAATGTGCTTCCAACTTTGATTATTTTGATGCGGATAAAAGAGAGACTCTTCCAAATGGACAAGATTGATCGCAAGATTCTTGCTGAACTACAGGCGGACGGTCGTCTTTCTGTGACTGACCTTGCTGAACGGGTTGGCCTCAGCCTTTCACCATGTCATCGCCGGGTACGGTCACTGGAACAATCGGGGATTATCAGGGGCTATCGTGCCCACCTTGATCCCGCCAGCCTTGGTTTTAACTTTTCCGCGATTGTGTTCGTAACCTTGCGTGAAGGGGACAGGTTGGCAATCAGGTCATTTGAAGATGCCGTTACGGAAATACCGCAGATTATTTTGGCGCAAAGGCTTTTCGGTGATCCTGACTATCTCATGCACGTCGTTACTCATGATCTGCCCGCTTTTCAGAAGCTCTATGACGAACGGTTGTCTAGCATGCCCGGCGTTCAGCGCCTAATATCTACCCTCGTCATGAAAACCGTTATCCAAGATCGTCCTCTTCCGTTGACATAGGCATTTAAAGGTTATCAACGAAAGAAACGTGCCAGATTTGTTCGGACGATTAATGGAAGAAGACT
Source organism: Photorhabdus akhurstii (assembly GCF_018448925.1). Lineage (GTDB taxonomy): Bacteria > Pseudomonadota > Gammaproteobacteria > Enterobacterales > Enterobacteriaceae > Photorhabdus > Photorhabdus akhurstii. Next base: position 7,484 of record NZ_RCWE01000022.1, read on the forward strand.
TAAGCTAGATTAATTTGATAAACCTCCGTATAAATATTCGATAACTGACAGGGAGGTCTAAAATATTTCTTTATAATATTTTTAAAACTTTTTTGTGATGAAATATTCTTTTTTTATATTTTGAGTGTTGATTAGGAGGAAATACAGAATTGCTTATCAGAGAGATATACTTGGCTCTCTTATATTCCTCTTACTGTGTTTAGACATGGGCGTTGTATCGCTATTTTTCAGGAAGCACTCTAAATAACCGCACCAAAATAGTAGAGCATTTAAGAGAATTACCTTCCTATTTAACTGTTTTGATCTACCGTAAAATGCAAAAACTTACCTAGAAAAACCTGATATCAATAATAGAGATATCAGGTAGAGCATTAGGGTTGGTATGAAAGTCGCAACTCGTACTTATTCAATGGGAAAACTCGTTTGGGATTCTGGTTTTAAAGGTAAGAAAATAAAACGTATGACTGCAAAATTTGAACGATTACAACAGCTCGCCCGACACGTCGATTTTTCGGCTCTTATTCCCCCTTTGCTGGCGCTTCCTGCCGATAAGGCGCTTGCCATCACCGAGGTTTTTCCACATGCTGATGTTGCTTTGCTACGCACCATCTACAGCAAACATATTACGGAGCATCACGATTGGATAAAACAAGTAGAGGAAGTCTGTGGCCCGCCTCCTTGGATTGTTCGTAGCGCAGGTTTGGAAGATGGTGCGGTTTTCGTTAATGCAGGTGGCTATGCGAGTGTGATTTGCCGTCGTACAGCAGATTTTGCCGACACTGTTGCTGAGGTTACTTTCAGTGGATTTGCATCTCAAGCTATCGCACAACAACGGCTAATCAATCCTGATTATCAACCACAGCCAATCACCTGTTTCGTTCAACGGTTGATTGAAGGTACTCTACCCAGAGTGGAACCTTTACAGGCTCCCTATCTGACAGCCGATGTATGTCATAGTTTGTACAAAATTATCAGGCAGTTGCATCAACATTTTTCTGAAAGTGCGTTGGATACTGAGTGGGTATTGGAAACAGATCATGGTCTGGTATCGGCCACCGGACTGACCTTAGACGCTTCTGACGGCGTTCGGGGAGAACTGGCGTTTGGTTTTGGCTTTGCAGCAGCGCAATCGCCCGGTTCAAGGGTAAACTCAGTCGCCTATCATTGGCCGACATTAACCGCTCCCTTGTGGTATGGCACACAATTACGTCAGGTACATGTAGATAAACTTTGGTTAGTGCAGGTGCGCCCGGCACCCGGTTACACGCTTGAACGCCGTGTTCAACGGTTAACCGCCGAAGTACGAACCGAGCTGGCGCGTTGTATGCGAGCAGTACCGGTGACAGCACTACTGCCTCCTTCGGCTCCTTCTTTAGGCAGCTTCCTTTCTGCATCGACATTGGATGATGCCTGGTCTCGTTACCTGCGTTTCTCCCCATCTGTACAAGCGGCGCTTACCGCTGTTTTCGTTGAATCTGGAGTGGCTAGTGAACACGCCGGTATCATGTTCCGCCAACAAAATTTGCCGGTTTTTCTTACCCAACTAACGGATATACCCGCTGTTCCTTGGGTAGTCATTGATAGCATGGGGGAATTGGCCTACTTTAGTGCACAAAAGCCGCTTATCGAACTGAAAACGGAAACAGTCGAATCGGTTAATTTACCTGCCTCAGTACAACGTGTGTTTGACGACAGTGAATCCCTGTCAATAACCGAGCTTACATCTCAACATGTTACCGATATTCTGCAAAATGCGTTAACTGGCTTACCGATGTTAGCGGAAAAGAGCTATACCACACTTAAACAGCGCACGATTTTCCCAACCGACACTTGGTTGCAAAATGGTAATGCTGTCCGAAGCCCCAGTTTAACAGGTTGGCTCCTTGCACAGGCAGGAGAGGGAGCGACTGAGTTTTTACCCTCTGATTGGCCGACAACGGATGCAACGGCAGATTATCTCTGTGCTATCACCGTCAAAAATAATCCGCAATCTGCGTTACTGCGCTTATGCAAAGCTATTCCAACACTGGCAGACAGGTTCATCCAACTCAATGATCTGCGCCTAATTATGCAGTTAATTAAAACCGAGGCATGGATTGAAAAATTGCCGGCCATCCAACTGGCGTCATTAGTCGATGCTGCGATAGCTGCACCATATAACGACGCACGCATGTTGCTAGAATGTGTACTCCATGTACTCGCAGATACAGAAATTCTGCCTATTTACGAGGATACTGAGCGACTAAATATTGTACATTCGCTGGTCAATGCAGCAGAATCCACGCTTTCTCCGGCCTCTCTATTAAAGATAATACACCACGGCCAACTAGCGCCGACCGTGCTCGCTAGCTTGGTATGTGCACCAAAAGCGTTTGCTGCTTATCTGGCATTTTTGACTCCGCTGAAATGCTTTAAGGCTGCCGGTGCATTAGCTGGAGCTAGCGAAGCAGCCGATTTACTGCAAGCTACCGCCAGCCTAATGGAGACTCTACATCAAGCAAACTTACCGGCATTGCAGGGCCTTTGTCGCATTGACTTGGTGGATACTTATGATCAAGTACTTAAAGCGCTGTTAACCGATGTGGTCGATCGACGTGATCCCATTACACATCAGCGTTACTTGGATCTTCTGGATGGTTGGATCGCATTTGCCCAACTGTCGACGCTTTCTGCCACGGAAAAGGCCGCATTACGCTCTTTCTTAAGATGGATAGATCGTGCTCGTTATCAATCCATGCCAGATAATTTTTTGCTTGAGTTAAAAGAAAACGTTGCGGAATGGTTGGGCGACGACTTCTTACGCTGGCAAGTTTTGATACCCATTGCTGGCAATATGGCGCCTGATCAACTGCCTATAGAAAATGCTCATCAACTACACAATCTCTTGCATCAATGGATGCTGGCTCGTTTCCGAACTGGAGTTGGTTCTGAACTACCTGCATCCTTACGCAAACTGATAAATATCGCGGATGGCTTTGGTGATGCACGCTCTTGTCTGTTGAGGTTAGCACGGAACATTCTGGAGATTTCACTACCGTTTGTGGTACACAAAGCCAGTTTCCTCTTCAATGAGGAAGAATTGATCGTTGAATTTGCTGAACTGCCAAATGCGCTGGAAGAGGATATTGGTCGTTTACATGTATTCGAAGCGTTGGCATTGCGTATCGTCGAATGGCAACCTATATGGCGAGTATCACCTAATCGAGTCTGTCAGTTAGGCACTTGGACACTCTTCTTGCGTATGCAGCGTACTGATGGCACACGTTGGCAAGCTGAGGATCTCCATCAATTGGTGCTTTGGTTACGGGTACTGTTCGATACAGCTTACGACTTCTCGTATGTTGCTAACGATGAAGTTTCACATGTATATGAAATGGTTGGTCATTCTCCTTGGCATGAGTTGTTTCGCGCTTATGCTGCTTACCGAGAAGTGGTTGATTTTTCTATTCAACGTATCACCGTCTATTCATTGCCTTTTGCCACAACGCTGGCAGCACTCTGCCTGAACCAGTCTGTACGTGATGAAGTAACTGGAGCTTACATTGCTGGTTTTGAAGGCGCCTGGAAAGCTTTTCATTGTATGGTTGAAAAATTGGAGAGAACAGATGCTGACCAAAACCAGTGGGAGCTCCTTTACACCACAGCAGGGCAACTGGGATTACTGCTTTCAGCGATGTGGCCGCAACAGACACTGATGCGGATGGTACAAGTGCCGTTATCACCTATTGCCGCTGAACGAATAGGCGTCAGTTTGTTGCATCGTCGTGACTTGACTCTCACATTGCAACAGCTAATTGCAGAGCCAGAAAATGCGGCTTTGCGTGATTTGGTGTTACACCATGTGCCTGAAATTGCTGTGAATGTAAACTCTGCCGCTACAATCGCAGATGAAGTTGCAGTCTGGCAAAGTCAGTTTAAGCGCTGTAAGGAATACCTGCTCGCCTATCATGCCGATTTACTCTCTGACAGCCAATGCCAACAATTGATCAAACAACTTGGGCTGGCGCCTTATGGCGTAACTGAGGAAATTGAAACCTATATTCAACGTGCTCTGACTTGCGCCGTAGCAGAGGTGAAAGGCCGTTTTAAACTAGCGGAAGTTGATCCTGTTGTTATTATTCGAGCCATAGAGACGAAGGCTTGAGTACGATTGTTCAAGGAGAAATTATGTCAATATCAGAGAATTACATTCGGCGATTGATTATCAAAGTTGCCTGCGACACCACAGGTGATAGCGCGGAAGAATTAATCGAGCGTGGACGACTGGAGATCCCTGCACGCGATGCGATTGAATTTGTGGTACGACTGGAAGCGTTATTCGATTGTACTTTGGGATGGTTGCGATATGAGCCTTTATCAATAGAGATCGATGAATTTTCGGCAATCGTGAGTGACGCCCTTGACGCGCGTGCATCTACTGTATCAACCTTATCTCATCCCCAAGAAGATCTTGTTTAAAATTTTGTACAGTTGTTATTTCACGGGCGGCGAATTTTCAGGCTGCCTGTTTAGCACTTTGCGGATAAGCGCTGCTATCTTTGTTTGTTTTTTACACTCATACATATCCTTACCCTCTGAACCATAAGTGATTTTATCGCCATCTCTCACTATGGATATGATGCCTTGGTCGTTATCTCATGCCTCTCCGAGGCGCTAGTCAAGCCTGTGCATATAACCCATAGACAGTTTTCGTAACGTTAGCGTCACGGCTTTCATGTCATCCCGTACACGGAAGTTTACTTTTTAGTAATATTATTAGAATGATTAATTATTTGAATGGTCAATATTTATTATGTATGATTATTATCAGTTTTTCTAAAGTGTTTTATTGAATTTATAAGGATTAGCTAATTTGAGATAAAGAGCTGAATAAATTGATAATGCGTTTTTATATATAAAAAATTTACTTTAGTGCGAAAGTTTGTTGTGCGTTATTGTTAATGGAAATTTATGTATAGGCATTATTGCTCTGTCTTTCTGTAAAGCAGAAGCAAAGTACATCCCGTCAATGTCGCATGGCTGACTTCCTTCTCATGAGCTACTATTTAGGATAAATACTATGTTTGAAAGCTTTATGAACGAAGTGCCGAAAGTACACGTTAATATTAAACGGAGCTTCCATACTGGTAGTGCACAGAAAAAGGTTGAGTGGCCGCTAAGATTGCTATTCTTGAGCGATTCTAGTTATGGGCAGACAACTCATCTCCTGTCTGCTAATGGCAGCCAAGAAAATATCACTCTGACTTTCCACGATCTGACATCCAACCTGTTAGACAACGCCACGTTCTGTAAAGAACGAGAAACTATTCTAAAAGTGCCGACGCCGAGCAATGACCTGCATAAGGCGGTGAAGGCCAATCTGTTATATACAACATTAAAGACCCGACCAAAGATAAACATAACCACCTGAAACAGGTTGAGTTGCCCTACGAAAAAATTACTTAAATTGACTTCATTCCGATTTTTGGAACGTGTTGTGTTACGGCGCGATTCGGCAGAGGAAGAATTAACTGTCCGCTGCGTTTTGCCGAGCGTCTGCAAGGGCGGGTGCTCGGCAAAGCGTCCCATAAAATAGCAACCATACCTTATGCGCATCGGTCACGGCGAGGGGCGGTAGCGTACTAAACCTGCCATCAGCTATAAGAAAATAAAACGTATGGAACACTCTCGCTGCTGGAGAGGGAAGACAACGATACATTCATCAGTTTAAAAATTACATTGCCAAGATATTCAAGAGCTGAAAGGCAAATTGAAAATCCCTTCGACTATTAGTTTAATTTCAATCATCAAAGTTGTATGTACTTCAAGTCTGTCAGTTTCTAGTCTGTTGTCACAATTTTAAAAAGGAGATTTGCTTTGAAAATATCGATTGTTGGTGCAGGTGTTATGGGGTTAGACACCGCGATGGTGTGCGCCGCTTTTGGTCACGATGTCGTCATTTTAGATATTGATCCAACAGTACTTGAGAATATTCCTTCCCGGATAAAAAAGGAGTTTAGGCTCTATCAAATGCTTGAACCTTCACTGAAATCTGTGAATAGCAATGAGCTGATTGAACGAGTAAAAGTGGTCAGTGATTATCAAGAAATTGAAGGGAGTGATTGGGTCATTGAAAATGTGAAAGAAGATCTGGCCGCGAAACAAAATGTATATGAACGGCTGTCTTCTATCATTAATGAGAAGACCTACATCGCTGCAAATACTAGCTGTATTTCAATTACTAAGATTGGCTCATGTTTACCTTACCCGGAGCAAGTTATTGGCCTGCATTTCATGAATCCCGTCGCGCTTAAGAAATGTGTAGAAGTGATTAAAGGTTTCCATACCAGTGATAAAACGCTAGAGGCTTCCCAAGCCTTGCTGCAAAGTATTAATAAGAGCGCGGTGGTAGTGGAAGACTACCCCGGCTTCGTTTCAAACCGATTATCTCACCTGTTTATGAATGAAGCTGCTTTTTTGGTGCAGGATGGCGTTGCGACGCCAAAGGATATAGACAAGATTTTTAAAGATGGATATGGCCATGCGATGGGGCCTTTGGAAACCGCCGATCTGATTGGGCTGGATACCGTGGTGAATTCATTACGTGTCCTTTATGACAGCTATCAAGATCCAAAATATCGATGCTGTCCACTGCTTAAGAAAATGGTCGATGCCGGGCATTTGGGTAAAAAAAGTGGTATGGGTTTCTTTAAATACAAATAATTAGGGAAGTGTGAAAATGAAATATATTGACACACAAGTTGAAGTAACAAATAAACCCGTCAAATGTGTGATTTGGGACTTGGATAATACAATTTGGGAGGGGGTTTTATCTGAGCAGGATGAGGTGAAACTCAAAGAAAATATTGCCCAGATTATCAAAAAACTGGATAGCATGGGAATTTTGCAATCTATTTCCAGTAGAAATGATGCCAGTGATGCGATGGCTAAACTTCGCGAATTTGAACTGGATGAATATTTTATTTATCCGCAAATCAATTGGGGACCAAAGTCTTTATCGATAGAAAGAATTCAGAAGAGCTTGAATATTTCAACCGATACTTTTATTTTTGTTGATGATCAAATAATGGAGAGGGATGAGGTTAATTCAAAACATCCCGACGTTGTTTGTATTGACGCTTTAGAATATAAGACAATTCTAGACTTACCGCGAATTGCGAACATGGAAATATCTGATGATGCAAAGCTGAGAAGGAGTCGTTATCAAGATGATATTCTCAGGAAAAATGAGGAAGAACAATTTGTCGGCACGCCCGAAGATTTCCTCAGTCAATTAGAGATGAAATTCTATATCGCCAAAGCCGAAGAGGAAGATTTGCTGCGAGCGGAAGAGTTAACTCAACGCACCAATCAACTTAATTCTACCGGCATTACTTACAATCGTGATGAATTATCCGAGCTTATGGCTTCTGATGATCATGACCTGTTTGTATTTGAGTTAGTCGATAAATATGGCTCTTACGGAAAAATAGGTCTTGCCTTGGTTCAATATAAAGGCGACACGGATTATATAAAGCTTTTGCTGATGTCATGTAGAACCCTATCCAGAGGTGTCGGCAGTATCGCTCTGACTTATATTATGAAACAAGCTAAAGAAAAATCACATAATTTGCATGCTGAATTTAAACGGACACAGCGTAATAGACAAATGTATGTCACCTATCAATTTGCTGGTTTTAAAAAATGTCAGGAGCTCTCAGATGATACAATAATTTTCTCTCACGATCTGAGTCAAGTTCCTGATTTTCCGCGTTATGTCAAAATTGAAATTAATTAAAGGATGAGTGTGTGAAAGATTCATGTGTTGTATCAACAGAAATTCGTCATTTTATTGAAAATAATATTACCAATTTAGATGATGAAATAGAGTTAAAGGACGATACGAATATTTTTGAAAGCGGTCTGGTTAACTCTTTATTTTCTATGAGACTGCTATGCTTTATCGAAGATAAGTTTTCGATCTCAATTCCAGATGAATATATTGAAAGAGAGAATTTTGTTTCGATTGAAAGAATGCAACAACTTGTCCAAAAAATAAAAGGTTAGATTTTATTTATGAATAATAAAATAGACCGGCTGGTTAAATTAGCGAAAGAGTTTTCAAATGAAGTACTTCGACCTCAAGCTGGCGTATTTGACCAACAAGGCGGCGTACCAAGAGAAGTTATTACTCAAATGGCCGATTTAGGATTTCTGGGATCTATTCTACCGCCAGAATATGGCGGTGGTGGCATTGATCCATTGTCATACGGCTATTTAACGGAAGAAATCGGTAAAGGCTGCAATTCGGCCAGGGCATTGCTTACGGTCCACACCAGTTTGGTGGGTGAAACGTTAGTGAGACTTGCCAACGCGGAACAAAAAGAAAAGTATCTGCCGGCAATGTGTAGAGGCGAGAAAATTGCCTGTTTTGCACTGTCTGAGCCGAACGCCGGGACAGATGCCGGCTCAATTCAAACAACCTATGAAGCCACTGATTCAGGTTATCGCATCAATGGTAATAAAAAGTGGATCACCTACTCGGGAATTGCCGATTTGTTTCTAGTCTTTGCCAAGAATGGCGACAAAATCAGCGCCTTTATTGTAGAGAAAGAAGCGGCTGGGTTGAGCCGGACACTCATGACAGGACTGTTGGCTAGTCGTGGTGCTTATCTATCTGAGTTGAGCTTTGATAACGTAGAGATCCCTAAAGATAGCCTGATAGGACGAGAAGGTGCAGGGCTAAGCTTTGTGGCGAATACCGCGCTCTTTTATGGCCGATACAGTATCGCTTGGGCTGGGGTGGCAATTGCTCATGCGGCTCTGGAGGAAATGATTACCTATGCCCGTAAAAGAGTGCAGTTCGGTAAAAAAATTGCCCAGCACCAATTAATTCAAGGCTTAATTACCGATTCAACAACAGTTTTTTATGCGGCAAAAGCCCTGTGCGAGAAGATTGGCGAATTAAGAAACCAAGGTAGCCATGATGCAATAATGGAAACCAATATTGCTAAATATCAGAGTTCCTTAGCTGCTATTCAAGTTGCAAATAATGCGGTACAGGTTTTAGGGGGTAATGGCCTGTGTAATCACTATCCTGTGGAACGGTTATACCGAGAAGCCAAGGTGCTGGAAATTATCGAAGGCACCAGCCAAATCCAGCAAGTTTTGATTGCACAACATGCATTAAGACAGTTTTATCGTAAAGAATCCGTTCTTTAAAATCAGGATATATCAAAACCATCATGCCAAATTTATTTGGCGATGATGTCTTGAGTATCTTGGACGTCTATTTATTCGAAAAGTAAATATTATTTCTGAGATGCTCAATCATGACTATTAGGATCAGCTCTATTGGCTCCAGATTTGGAGTGTACGTTGAATAATAACCAAGCACCGTATGAGCATTGATATCCTGCTATTACTCGCCTGTGTAACAACGAAAACAAAGGTTAATTATGGAAAATAGTTTTACTGGACTTGAGGTTGCTGTAGTCGGCATGGCTGGGCAATTTCCTGGCGCTGATAACGTAAGTGAATTCTGGGAAATGTTGCGAGGCGGTGTAGATGGTATCAGCTCATTTATTGAAGACGAACTTAAAGCCAATGGAATTTCAAAAGAAGAGTATTCGAGAGAAAACTATATTTCGGCAAAGGGAATAATTAATCATCCATTTAAATTTGCCGCAGATTACTTTGGTATTAACCATTCTGATGCCGTAAGGATGGACCCGCAGATCCGTTTAATGATAGAAAACTGCTGGCAAGCTTTAAATCATGCCAATATCGACTCTAAAACATACCAAGGAAAGGTGGGGGTTTTTGCCGGAGCAAGTAGCCAATGGTCCTGGTTTAAAGAGCTTAATACACAATTTAGTTCAGCGGCTGAGCAGTTCCATGTTGCTACTTTAAATGATCCCTCATTTTGTACGCGGATCTCCTATTTACTGAACCTAAGAGGGCCATCGGTCACCATTCAAACTGCATGTTCGACATCCTTGGTGGCGATACACATGGCATGTCAGGCGTTACAAGCCGGCGAGTGTGACGTTGCATTAGCTGGCGGGGTGAGTGTTACCCATCCTCATAAAAGTGGTTATCTATATCAAGAAGGGATGATTAACAGCCCTGATGGCAAAACTCGCGTATTCGATGAGAATGCATGCGGTACCGTATTCAGTAACGGGGTTGGCGTTGTTGCGTTAAAACGCCTTGAGGATGCTATCCAGAGTGGCGATAGAGTTTTTGCCATCGTTAAAGGCAGTGCGGTAAACAATGATGGCAGTGACAAAATCAGCTTTACCGCGCCCAGCGAATTGGGGCAGAAGAGTGTGATTCAGGATGCGCTTGAGTATTCAGAAGTGGACGCGGAACAAATTAGTTATATCGAAGCGCATGGAACCGGTACTTTACTTGGCGATCCTATTGAATTATCCGCGTTAAAAAGCATTTTTCAGGGGAATGGCTCGTGCGCGTTAGGCTCGGTAAAGTCTAATGTTGGTCACTGCGACGCAGCCGCCGGAGTTTTGGCTTTTATCAAGGTAGCGCTTTGCGCCTATTTCAGAACATTAGTGCCTACGTTGCACTTTAAAAAAGCTAATCCAAAACTGGATTTGGACAACACGCCTTTTTATATAAACACCGAAACCAAACCGTGGGACGTCAGTAATGGTGACGTGCGATTGGCAGGGGTGAGCGCATTTGGCGTGGGGGGAACCAATGCGCACATCATTTTGCAGGAATATGAAGACGGGGCGCAGCCTTCGTTGGCGGATCTACAATATCAATCATTGCCGAATCGCCTTGAGTTTAAACCCGTCGCGAATATCCAAAAAGAAACAGCTCAGCATGCGAAGGTTGCAGAAGTACACCAAGCGCATTCATTTGATAAGGTCAGTTTACAAACAGCGTTACTTGAGATGTTGAAAACGCATTTTGCAAAAGATGCGATTACCCTTAAAGACAACTTTTTTGATGCGGGGGCGAGTTCACTCGATATTGCGCAATTACATGATAAGGTTAACACCGAGTATGGCTTGAGCCTAAAAATCAGTGATTATTATCGTCATAGCAACTGTGAGAAATTAGCTCAGCATATTTGCTCGCTAGGTAATAGCCAAACGTTACCAAAGAGCAAACGCACACCTCAGAATACATCGCCAATATCCGTTTCAAGCGAAGAAGCTAAGAACAATTACCCCCAACACGCGGTTGCGGTTGTGGGAATGAGCGGGCGCTTTCCGGGCAGTGAGAACATTCAAGAATATTGGCAAAATCTGCTAGAAGGTCATGAAGGTATCAGCTTTTTTTCAGATGAGGAGTTACTTGAAGCAGGCGTTCCTTCCACTATTTTGCAGTTGGACAATTACATCAAAGCCAAGGGCGTGTTATCTAGCTCGTTTGATTTTGATCCAGAGGCATTTACGTATACGGCTCGTGAAGCTCAGTATATGGACCCTCAATTCAGGTTGTTACATGAAGCGACATGGCAGGTACTTGATGATGCCGGATACGGCAATCAAAAATATAGACCGATAACTGGGCTTTTTGCCTCTTGTGGCTCGAATCATCAATGGTTAGAGCGATTAAAAAAAGAGGTGACGGATTCAACGGAGCAGTTTGGTGTTGCGCTTTTGAATGACCGAGAGTTTTTGACAACTCGTGTTGCTTACAAACTAAATCTAACCGGACCGGCTGTGACGGTTCAAAGCGCCTGTTCCAGTTCTGCGTTGGCTATCACCTTAGCCTGTCAGAGTTTATACACTCATCAATGTGATCTTGCATTAGCTGGTGGGGTATCGGTTACTACACCGGTTAAAAGCGGTTACGTCTATGCGCGAGGGATGGTCAACAGTTCTGATGGTCACTGCCGCCCATTTACCAAAGAAGCGAGCGGCACAGTATTTAGTGATGGCTTGGGGATGGTTGCACTCAAAAGGCTAGAGGATGCACTGAGGGATAATGACAACATCTATGGTGTGATCGCGGGTTTTGGCGTCAACAATGATGGTCGTGACAAAACGGGATACACCGCTCCTAATGCGAATGGACAAGCAAATTGTATTCGCCAATCCTTAAATATGGCCGGTGTTAAACCCGAAGATATTGAATTTCTGGAAGCGCATGGCACTGCGACCTTGGTTGGTGACGAAATTGAAATTGAGGGTATCAAAGAAGCGCTTGGGGCAAGTGACAAAAATTGTGTTTTGGGGAGTGTTAAATCCAACATCGGTCATACCAATACAGCGGCGGGCGTAGCAAGCTTTATTAAAGCGATATTGGCGCTTAAACACCAAACATTGCCGATGTCATGCCATGTTACGGAAACGATCCCTGACTCATTGTCTGACACTCGATTCACTTTGATCGATAAATCAAGGCATTGGAAGAGTGATAATGAGATTAGAACCGCGGGAGTCAGTTCCTTTGGTATTGGTGGAACCAATGTGCACTTGACGGTTAAATCGATAGCGCAGCCGGTAAAGAGAGATAATGAGCGTCCAGAACTTGTTGTGCTGTCAAGCAAGAGCCAGCAAGGTTTAGCTAAAATAGCGAGTAAACTGCATGACCATATCCAACATGCAGATCAAGAACCCAATCTGACCGATTTGGCTTACACGTTGCAATTAGGGCGAGGTGAGTTTGATGTCCGTTCGTCAGCGGTTGTGGATAGCATTGAAACACTGAGCGCCATGTTGTCTCGTTTGGCAAGTGGTAAGTCTGAGGGACGTGAGATTTCAGACAATGCACCCGGTCTTGTCTTTATGTTCCCGGGGCAGGGAGCGCAATATGTCGAGATGGCGAAAGGTTTATATCATGAGCTAGACATCTTCAAAACTAGAGTGGATGAGTGCCATCAACTGCTACGTGAACAATTTGATATTGATCTGCTATCGCTTCTGTATAGCGATGGAGAGGATGCAGAAGAACGTAGTATTGAACTGCAAAATACCCGCATCACCCAACCGGTTATCTTTGTTATCTCTTATGCACTGGCGAAGTGTCTGGAAAGTTTCGGCATCCGGGCCAATGCAATGATTGGTCACAGTGTGGGAGAGTATGTCGCCGCGACATTGGCAGAAGTGATGACATTGGAAGAGGCGCTTAAATTGGTTGCTTCACGTGGTCTCATTATGCAGGAGTGTGAACCGGGAGCCATGCTCAGTGTCGCTTCGAGCAGAGAAAAAGTTGCGCCATTTCTGACGGACTTAGTGACACTGGCTACGATTAACTCGCCTAATTCATGTGTTATCGCGGGTCCTTTGGAAGAGGTTAAAGCGGTACAAGCGCGATTGTCACAAGAGAATTACCGTTGTCGATTATTGAAGACATCGCATGCATTTCATACGGCGATGATGTTGCCCGGCGTTGATAAGTTTCGAGCGGAACTGGATAAAGTGGATTTTAAAGCGCCAAAAGCGGCGTTTTTATCAAACGTCACAGGCCGGTGGATACAACCGGAAGAGGCATGTTCAGCCGATTATTGGATCAAGCACTTATGCCAAGCCGTCGAATTTCAACAAGGCATTGAAACTTGCCTGCAAGAGCCGGCGCTAAACGTATTTTTAGAAGTCGGTCCGGGACGCACTCTTTCGACTTTTGTGAAGCAAATAGCGGATAGTCACGCGAATATTTCCGTGTTTAATCTGTTACGTCATCCACTAGAGGAAGAGAGTGACCGAGCCTGCCTGCTTAAGGTATTAGCAGAGCTTTGGTCTTTGGGGATTTCTATCGATTGGACTGCCTTATACCAAAATGTCTCTCCGGGGCGTATTAGTCTTCCAGGCTATCAATTCATCAGAGAGCCAAGTTTAAGTGAGTATCATATTTCCTCTACCACGACCGGTCGGACATCTGAAACCAAAATAACTAAAAAAGAATTAACGCAGTGGTTATATACCGAACAGTGGCAAGCTGTCGAATTACCGACTGAAAACACCGGACAGGCAAATAATATCGTCTGTTTTGTGCCGAGTTTAGCGTGGTGTGATGCGTTTACTGAGCGTTTTAGCCAAGAGGGACAAAAACTTAAATTCGTTATTCCGTCGCCGGCGTATTATGTTGACGGCCAAGTAATCGGCGTTACACCGGGAGATAAAAATAGTTTTGATAACTTGATGACTGAACTAGTCAATTCGAGTTTCTTGCCGGACTCAATTATTTTTGCCTGGCCGCTTTCCGGTACCAAAGACATAACGACATCTTGGTTTTCTGTCATCTTATTACTGCAATCGTGGGGGAAATTGGGTCGTTTATCTGAATTTCGTTTATTATTGGCGACTACAGCACTACCGGAACACAGTCTGCTCAATGGCTTAATTAAAGTTATCGCTCAAGAAGTCACGAAATGCCATCCTCGAATTATTGAATTAGATACGGCTGAATCTATTGAGGCAGCATGCGATATTCTTGCTCAAGAATTAACAGCAAGCGATATGAGTTTTATTGTCAAATGGTCTCAACAAGCACGATTTGAAAAGCGTTATCAACAGCTTGAGAATAATGAACTGATTACCGACGTTATTGCCAAAAAACAGCTTTTCAAAAAACAGGGTGTTTATCTGATTACCGGTGGATTGGGTGATCTGGGTTTGCTGTTTGCAGAACACTTAGTGACGCGATATGGCGCTAAGGTGATTTTATCGGGGCGTAGGGATTTACCGCAAAAAGCGCAGTGGGGTGATGTTGAAGTAAAAGCCCATCCTCAGTCAGAAATTATTGATCGAATACATCAATTATCTCTGATTAATGAAGGCGATATTGATTACTACGCAGCGGACGTTTGTGATCGGCAGGAGATGGAAGCGCTCATTACTCACATTGAAGCACAATATGGCTCGTTAAATGGGGTGATCTGTGCGGCTGGTGTGACGCGGGGAGATTCTTTCCAAGGCATTAACCATATTACTATGGAGAACTGTCAGCCTCAGTTTGATACAAAAGTTTACTCTTACCAATTGCTTGCAGAACTATTAGAACACAAACAAATTGATTTCTGTATTTTATGCTCTTCCATTGCGGCTATTTTGGGGGGCTTAAGCTTCTCGGCTTACAGTTCAGTGAGTTCTTTTGCTGATGCATTTGCGAAACAACAAAATCAGTTGGGCAAGCCTTGGATTAGTATCAACTGGGATGGCTGGGTATTTGAGCGTAAAAATGCTGATGACGCCATAGGTTCTTCATTAGAACAGCTATTAATTGAGCCGGATGAAGGTCTTTATATTTTAGAGCGTGTTTTACAGTCACCTCTTGAGGCACAGTTAATTGTTTCTACCGGGGATCTGAATAAGAGATTTGAACAATGGGTCGGCGCCCATATTAGACCTTTTACTAATCAATCCCATTCAGCACATTCAAGGCAGACATGCTCAAAGCAAATATTTTCAAAACAACAGATCATCGACACTATTATGGAGATTTGGCAAGACTTCTTAAAAATCCATTCGATTAATAGTGGTGATAACTTCTTTGAATTGGGCGCAAATTCACTGGATCTGGTTCAGGTCAATAAGCGTATTACTGAAGCGCTTTATATTGATTTGTCCGTGGTGGATATGTTCAGTTATCCGACATCGGAATTACTTGCGGGTTTTATTATTGAGCAAAACGCCATGATGGTGGGGGAAATATCATTAGATTCGGTTGAAAATAATAAAGCAGCAGAATTTGATGCTCCATTGAATAGTCAACCGAGCCAAGATCTCGATGCTGATATCAGTAAAAAAATCGCCATTGTTGGTATTGCTGCGACATTCCCAGAAGCCGAAAACATTTACGACTTTTGGCAGAATCTCACTTACGGCAAAGAATCCATATCGATATTCAGCAAAGAAGAGCTGCTTGAAGAGGGGATAGATCAGGCGCTATTAGATAATCCCAACTACATCAGAGCGAAAGGGGTGTTTCCTAACGCGGGTGAGTTTGATGCGACCTTTTTTGGCTATACACCTTACGAAGCAAGGCAAATGGACCCGCAAGTTCGCGCCTTCCATACATGTTGCTGGCAGGCACTGCAAGACGCTGGAATTAAGCCCAAAGAAAGCAGACACAAAATTGGTCTTTATGCGGCAGCGTCAGGCAATTTGCAGTGGTTAGCTCAGGCGATGGCGACGGCCGAGGGAAGTGCGGGCCAATATAGTGCAATGACAGTGGCGGATAAGGATTATATGGCGACCATTGTCTCCTATAAATTGAATTTGACCGGCCCAAGTATGGTGTTGTCAACCGCCTGCTCATCGTCTCTGGTTGCCGTCAATGAGGCAATCAAGTCCCTGAGGGCTGGAGAATGTGATATCGCGCTTGCTGGCGGCGTCTCCATTACTTTACCGACAAAAGCCGGTTATCTCTCTGAAGAGGGAATGATCCATGCAAAAGATGGGAAGTGTCGCCCATTTGATATTCAAGCCAGTGGGACGGTTTTTGGTGATGGCGTTGGCGTTGTGGTATTAAAGCCACTTCAACAAGCACTGAAAGACAACGACAATATCTATGCGACCATCATAGGCACGGCTATTAATAATGATGGCGGCAGAAAGGTTGGATACACCGCGCCAAGTTATCAGGGGCAAATTGACGTGATTCAAGCCGCGCTTAAAGATGCGAATGTTTCGGCAGACACGTTAAGCTTTGTTGAAGCGCATGGTACGGGCACCCATCTGGGGGACCCGATTGAATTTAAAGCGCTTAAACACGCCTTTGCTACTGATAAGAAAAACTTCTGCAAATTAGGCAGTGTAAAATCCAATATCGGACACTTGAATTCGGCAGCGGGTATTGCCGGACTGATAAAAGCAACAATGGCGCTTAAATATAAAGAGCTGCCGCCGACAATCAATTTTGCCAGAATCAACCCGGAAATTGATATTGTCAACAGCCCATTCATTATCAGCAATCAATACAGCCGACTTGATGATTCTCAGGGACTGCTAAGAGCGGGTGTTAGCTCGTTTGGTATCGGTGGTACGAACGCGCACGTGGTGCTTGAACAAGCGTCAAGTGTCAATCGACAAACACTGACCAAAGAGCAGCCAGTTGTTCTGCCTATCGTATTATCGGCCCCTGATGAAAAGTCGTTAGACAGCTATAAGAAGCAGTTGAAGCGAGCAATACAAAGCAACGTAGTTGATAGTCACATTAATGAGATGGCATTGAGTCTAATGCAAAGAGACGTTATGCCTTATCTGTTTGTTGCTTATAGCCGGGATCGTGAAGGTTTATTGCAGCGCTTGTCGTCATCATCTTCTGATTATCTCTACAACGGCATGACGTCAGAGAGAAAAGTGGTCTATTTGTTCCCGGGACAAGGCATGCAATATGCAGCGATGGGACTTTCGCTCTATCACACCAATGATCTGTTCAAAACATGGTGTGATCGAGGATTTGAAATCGCCAGTGAGTATTGCGCGATTGATTTAAAACAGCTTTTCCTCTCAGGAGAAGATGATGAGAAATTGTATAATACCGAGTTTGCCCAGCCGTTAATGTTTATTATTGAGTATTCACTGGTGCAGGTTCTCGCATCTTATGGCGTTAAACCGACAGCGATGTTGGGTCATAGCTTAGGTGAATATGTTGCAGCAGCGGTTGCTGAAATATTCTCGTTCGCTGATGCTATTAGGATGGTTTGTGCCAGAGGCCGCTTGATGCAGTCCACTGAAGCCGCCGCTATGTTATCTGTTATGTGTTCGGCAACAGTGGCTCAAACCATGTTGTTTGGTCGCTTGGAAATCGCGCTCAATAATAGCAGCGAACTTTGTGTGCTCTCCGGTTCAGATGAGGAAATCACCGCATTTGAGCAACTCTGCGAATCCAGAGCAATCAAGACGAAGCGTCTTAAAGTCAGCCGTGCTTTCCATTCCCGCTATATGGAGCCAATTTTGGCTGATTATGAGCGAGTTATCGGTGACGTGAAACTCTCTGAACCCAAACTTCCTATCATCTCTAATGTGACCGGAGAATTGAGTACTAAAAATCTGATGGTGGAACCGCACTATTGGGTTCGCCAAATTCGTGAACCGGTGCGCTTTACTCAAGGACTGGAGGAATTACTGGCAAGCGGTGATGCTATTTTCGTCGAGGTGGGGCCTGGAAATGGTTTGTCGTCCCTGATTAAACACCATCAAGATTTCAATACAAAACATGTCTGTCTTTCTCTTATCAGTCGTGGCAAAGAAGAGGCGTCTTGCCTCATGGAAAGTCTGGGCATGTTGTCACTGTTGAACGTCAATGTCGATTGGCAGCATGAATTGAACGAGACAGTTGCACCTTCGGTAAACCTTCCTCCTATGCCGATTCGAGGTAAAGAATATCCTAAAGATGTGAAAAGGCTACAAGCCATTTTCTCAGGTAAAGTTGACTCTGACGTAACCCAATTGTCTACACAAAGTGTAGCGAGAAGCCAAGTTTCTGACGTTATGCAGCCAAAGAGTATGGCAGAAGAACTTAAGGTTATTTGGAAAGATGTACTGGGTGTCAGTGAGGTGAACGGGGAAGATGATTTCATCACATTAGGGGGTAATTCACTATCCGCAGTGCAAGTCGTCGCGAAAGCGAAGTCTGTAAAAATTCCCGTTGATATGAATATGCTGCTATCGCGAAAGAGCCTGAATGAGATCATCCATTTGATCGATACGCCTCGTCCATCTATCTCGAGCGGCTGGCAGTACAATACACAGTTCAAGCCTGAGTTTTATGGCAGTGATGTGAGCTGTATGTATTCGGCAGTGAGAGAGAAACTAAAGCATGATTATGGCTTGAATTGTCCAAATAGCTTAATGCGAGCATCGGATGGAAGCTTACTGTTTGGTTTTAGCGTGCGGCCCTCAGACTCACAAGGCAATATTCTGAATGACTATCAGAATTATGGTGCATTATTGGATTGGCCTCAGTTGCAGGAAAGTTTCTCGTTTTCCTATCACAAGCAGTTTTTTGACGATTTGGCATCTTACACCGCGTATTGCATAGCGGAACTGGAGAAAGGAAAACTGGTTATTGTCACCGGTTCAGATTACCACTTACCGTTTTCCCCTTCTTACGGCTTGAGTCATAGTGAATATTTACTCCGGCCTCTATTTGATAATCTGGAAATCGATGAGGAAGAGGTTATTCCACATGCATTTGTTTTGGTTGGGCGCACGCCAGGAGGCTATCAAGTTTATGACGGGAGCTTTAATTACTTTGGTGAAATAAGTGATCATGAGTTCGCGCAAACTGTTATCGGTTTCAAAGGACTTGAGTTTATGAAATCTCACGAGGTGTATCATAAATCTCGTCCTTATCTTGCTATATCGGTTGTTCAAACTGGAGCGTTTTTATCCACTGACCATCTATTACGCGGGACGCTAGATAAAACCCTGTCGGGATTACAGACTCACACGGCTATTACGGACGAAAACACGCCAATACACCATTATGTTGGTATAAGTGCGGTTAATAAATTGATGGAAAGCCCGGAGTTGTTATTGGCGATGACATCGAGTGAATTGGAGCAGTTTATAAAACGGTGGTTATTACAGTTGGAGCTTCTTCATCGTTTCCTTGCGATGGCAATACCTGATCATGCGCAATGGTGGGCGGACACTGTGGCGGGTATGACCGAAACTCTTCGGAAACTGATTGCCGTTGATAATCGAAATCTCAATGCCAACGACATCACCGGCACAATGACGTTATTTAAACAATTGCTTGAGAGCGTGATTGGCAAACTCGTGATTGAAAAACTAGAGTGATATTTGCGGTCATAGCTCTTGTTATGAGAGCTATGACGCGATATTAATTTAAGTTGGAAAATCTCACTTGCACGCTATATAGCAATATCAAATTTAAAAATATTCATTTTGTATTGGAGATGTCATTGAAAAATACCGATTTCATGGCAAATGATTCTGTGCCCTTTGCATATTTAAAACTATCAATTCCAGTATTTTTTGGCATGTCAATTCAGGGGCTTTATGGAATAATTGACGCTATCTTTATTACTAAATATATTGGCAAAGATGCTATGGCAGGCTTTTCAATATTTTTCCCCGTCTTGTTATTAGTCGGTGCGGTCGGGGTTATGTTGGGAGCGGGCGCTGCCGTTTTAGTAGCGAGATTTCTAGGCGCGAATAAACCTGCTTTGGCGAATCGAGTGGCGACACAAGCTATATTTATGGCGGGAGTATGTGCTATCTGTTTTGGCATATTATTTCTAACATGGGCGCGAGAGGTTTTATTATTTCTTGGAGCGACGGAAAGCATAATTAATTATGCTTTGGATTATGCCATGCCATTGGCTTTATGCGCGCCTATTATCATGATAGCGACTATTTTGGGTGATCTGTTACGAGCAGAAGGTAAAACCAATGCCATGTTCTCAATCATGCTCTGTGCATCTATTCTTAATGTTGTTTTTGATGCTATCTTTATTGTTGTATTCGACATGGGAATGTTTGGCGCCGCGGTTGCCACAATACTGGCAAATACTGTCGCGCTAATATGTGCCGTACTGCTCTTTTATAGTGATCATACTCGTCTTACTCTCTCGCCGACTTACTTCGGTATAGACGTGAAAGAGTGCCAGGATATAGTGCTTATCGGATTGCCGACACTGATTGGCAATTTGTCATATGGGATACTTATTTTCACTATCAATTATCTCATCAAAGCGAGTGGAGTTGAAAACTCAGGTGATATGATTAGTGCTTTCGGCTTGGTTTTCCGGGTATTAAGCTTTGTCGTCTTACCGTTGATAGCCATGATGTCGGCGTTGCAAACTTTATCAAGTTATAACTTTGGCGCGGAAAAATATCATCGCTGTATAAAGTCATTGAAAGTGGCATTGTTATATGCTGCATTTTATTCAATATCAATGACTTTACTGGTTGTTGCGTTGCCGGAACATCTATATGGCTTATTCACTGATGATAAAAATCTGTTATTAACGGTTTTGAATATTTCATTTTTTATTTTTTTAGGCTTGTTCTTCCTTGGTGGATTGTTGGTATTTATCGGCTTTCTACAAAGCGTAAAAAAGGAGAAATATTCGATGTTATTGGTTTTCATTAAACTTTTCTTGCAGGTTGCTTTAACTTTTTCATTGTCTTTTTTGTTTGGTGTTGAATGCTTTCCTCTGATTCTATTTTCGGTGGACTTACTGGTATTTATTCTGGCTGTTGTGCTTTCTCTAATCGCGCTAGGAAATTTAGTTTCTAAACAAGCATGTTTAGATAGATTGTGAAAGTGGCATTAATTATTCGATTGGAAATGTTTGGTGTGAAGTGAAATAGAATATTAAATGTGAATGGGGCTGTTATGAAGTGTTTTATTATGGTTTTCCTGCTTCTATTTTCCGGCGTGAGTTCGGCAGATGAGAATCTGAAAAGTCAAATTTTGCAATATATGGAGTTTGGCAAGATACCTGAATTAGTTATGGTGACGGTCGACAAGAATAAAAAATCAGGCGTAATATTGCTAACAAATGAAAATAGAAACGGTGCGCAAAATTTAGATAAAGAGACTATTTTTGAGCTGGCATCAGTAAGTAAATCTTTTACCGGTTTAATTGCGGCCAAGATGATAGAGGAAGGCAAAATATTGCCTCAAACCACAGTTTCATCAATATTGCCATCGATAAAAACAATTTACGCTGGTGAAAACGTTGATGTGACATTTTTGCAATTGCTTAACCATACATCGGGCCTGCCTTTTAAAACCATTGATATGCTTTATTCCCAACCTGAAAAGGGGCTTTCGCAAGTTATCGATGAGATTAAGCTGATTAACCTCCAGACGATGCCGGGGCAGCAACATGCATACGCCACACTTAATTACGATATTGCAGCCAGAATGATGGAGAAAGTTTCTGGGCAATCTTATCAACAACTGCTGAGAACCTATATTTTGTCGCCGCTACAGATGAATGGGACTTCCGTTCTTCCAGATGTGGCGAAAAAGGCAATCGGCCATCAAATCAGTTTTTTGCAAGCCAGACCATACGATGCACCATTTGTCTTAGCTAATGTACCCGCAGGATATATACAAACTAATGCGTCCGATATGCTTAACTGGTTGAGATTTTTAGGCAGCAATACGGATTCAACTCTCCTTAATGCCAAAAAACGGGTCTTTTCAGGGAAGTTGGGTGTCGATACCAACGAAAGTGAGAAAACGATATATACCTTGGGATGGTATAAACAGGGGAACAGGGTATTTCATACAGGAATGAATCCAACGTTCTCTAGTTACGTTGCCGTTGATCTGGATTCTGGCGCTGCGGTTGCTGTGATGGCAAATGTTAATAGCAATATTACTTTTGAACTTGGCAAGCAAGCAATGGAACAGCTTGCTCAAGGTGGTGAATTTACCGGGCTAAGTACCGTTAAAGAGCTTGAGTTATTTGATACTTTTGATAGAACTTTTCTCATTATTAGTGTATTTGTGATTTTGGCTTGCCTCTTGTTAATTTATTTAAACTTAAAAGGAAAAAATATAAGTTGGCTTGCAAACTTTGGCGTTGTGAAAGCGACAATTTTATCTGCTTTATTCATTATTGCTCTGTTGGTCATGTTGACCTTGCCAAATTTGTTGCTTGGATTATCTTGGGCGACATTTATGATTTGGATGCCTAATAGCTTTTGGGTTTTGTATTGTTCTCTTGTGCTTCTTTTGCTCCTTTGTCTCTCTCTGTTCTCTCAGGTTTTATATCGTCACCGCTCAGTGCATTGAGTTTGATAGAGGTTTGATTTTTTTAAAATGTTCAGAATTTAAATTTATACGGATTTAATTATGTCTATTAGTAGCAAATCATATGAAATGACAGGGATTCAAAAAGGCGTTTGGGTAACTGAGTTGAAACACCAAGGGACCAGCATGTTTAATATTGGTGGTACTTGTAGTGTTGAAACGGAATTGGATTTCACAAGGTTAACTAATGCGATACAGAGAGTGATTAAAGAAACCCAAAGTCTAAATTTCACTTTAAATGATGAGATTCCACCGAAACTGGTTTTAGATAGCCGAGCGGAAAATAATATCGATTTTATTGATTTTCGTAATAGAGAAAATCCACAAAGAGAATTTGAACAATGGCGCGAAGCGTGTATGTCTCGGAAAATGGATTTAGGGACATGCTTATATTATTTTTGTTTGTATAAAGTGTCTGATTCAAAATGTGGATTTTTAATCAAAATACATCACTTAGTTTGTGATGGCGTGACGATGCAAAATATTATCGCCAGGGTTTGTGAGTGTTATAATAATCCATTGAATGATGTTGTGCATTGTGAGTTTAGCGATGATCAAAGTTACTTTTTAGCATTAGAAGAAAAATATTCATCTAGTCGTCAATATGATAAGGATAAGTTATTTTGGCGTAATTTCCTGGCTGGCAAGGGAGAAAACAGCAACTTTATTTTGGGCAATAGAACTCTTTCAACCAAAGCCATACGGAAAATTTATGATATTCCTCATCAGGTATCAAAGAGAATAAAGCATGTCTGCGCAACATTAGGATGTACAGAAAACGTATTCTACTATGCTGTTATTGCTCTTTTGCTATCCCGGCTTTCAGGGAGTAAACAAGTCTCTTTTGGTGTACCACTTCATGGTAGGAAAAAGACCAACCTTGTGCGGAATTCAATGACGGTATCTACTGTTCCGACACAAATAGCAGTGGATGAATATACCGATTTCTCCAGTTTAATTAAATCAGCTTTAGAGAATAATAATCGAATATACCGACACCAAAAATATGATTACACCGAGTTGGTTAAAGAGACGAGAGCCGGGGCATCGGTTAATGATTTATTTGATGTTAGCTACAACTATGCTAACACTAAATATGAGTTGGTTCTGGGTGAATACCCATTGATTGTCGAGGATATATTCCCCGGTGAACAGCAATATTCAATTCAATTCCTTTTTAAAGAGTTATTGAATGAGGGAACGACAAAAATATATTGTGACTATAAAGTAGAGGAATATACGCCGCCGCAGATTGACGCAGTAATTAATTTATTAATTGAGATTCTGGATGAAGTTAGTGTTGATCCACATCGCCAGTTGCTGATGGTTGCGCCATTAAGAGAAGATAATCTTAAGCTGATTGAAACGGGGGCTAACAATGCCGAACCGACCGCTGCAACGGTGATATCGTTATTTGAACAGAGTGTGGAAAGCAATAAAGATCGGCTGGCAATCATTGAAGAAAATAGATCACTGACTTTCCAAGCGCTTCGGATCTTAGTTAGCACAATCAGCGCTAATCTCTTAAATCACGGGGTTTCTGGCGGATCTCGAGTGGCTATTTTGCTTCCTAAAAGCGCAGAGCAAATCGCAACTTTACTGGCTATTATGGCCGTTGGCGCGACATATATTCCGCTTGAAAAGGATTTACCGCAGGAAAGAATAAAATATATTTTGTCCGATAGCGAATGTGTATTAGTTATTACAAACCCGGATTGGGCATCATTACTGCCGGCAGGTGTTGCTTATTGCGATAGTGCGGCTTTATCTGAAACTTTGCCACAAAATGACTTATTGCCATTACCAGTCAGGTGTGAACCGACAAGTGAAGCATATTTAATATATACTTCTGGTTCCACAGGTTTGCCGAAAGGGACAATTATTCGTCAACCAGAGCTTGTAAATTATTGCCGGTGGGCCGCCCAAGTTTATTACCCCGAAAAATCTGATGTCGCGGCATATTATACACCGCTGACTTTTGACTTAACGGTGACTTCACTGTTCCCGGCGCTGATTTCCGGCTCGGCTATTAAGGTATATACAGAAACATCAAACTTTATCCTGAGCGATATTATTCACGATGGCGTGGCGACCGTCGTGAAATGTACACCGTCACATTTACGCGCTATCCAACATGAAATTATCGGCCCTCATTGTGCGATTAAACGTTTTATCGTTGGCGGCGAAAATTTAAAAGTCAGCGTTGCAAATCACACATACCTTCAATTTGGTGGTAAAGCTGACATTTTTAATGAATATGGCCCAACAGAAACCGTGGTTGGCTGTATGATTCACCAGTTTGATCCCGCCAAAGATAGCGACGTTTCCGTGCCGATTGGCGAGCCTATCGACAATACGCAGATATATATTGTCGATGGTTATGGACGCCATTGTATTCCTTACATGAAAGGTGAAATGGTTATTGCTGGAAATGGCGTATCCGCCGGTTATTGGAATCGTTCGGAGTTGACTCAGAACAGATTTATTACTGATCGATTTTATCCAAGACAACGAGCCTATTTATCCGGTGATCTCGCCTATCGCAACGAATATGGGCAAGTCACTTATTTAGGCCGTATCGACAAACAGGTCAAGATCAGGGGGCATCGAATTGAGATCGAAGAGATAGAGACAAAGCTACTCGAGTACAAGGACGTTCAGGATGTCGCCATAGTGATCGACGAAGCTAATTCTGATGCCTCAATCTTAAAAGCGTTTGTTGTTTTGTCGGAGGGATCGGCTGTCAGTGGAGAAGAATTAAAACAGTATTTATCGAGTCATTTACTCCACTATATGGTTCCACAATTGATTAAATGTATTCGTGAAATTCCTTTAACCTTTAACGGTAAAGTTGATAGCGCCAAATTGCTTGAGCTTGAAGATGATAAAATAGGTACTAATGACAATGAGAAAATGAGCGCCTTAGAAATATCGGTGCTCGAAGAGTTTAGACGGGTATTGGGTTGTACAGAGCTATCTATACACAGTGACTTTTATCAATCTGGCGGTGATTCGATAAAAGCTATCCAGTTGGTTACATTGCTCCAGAAAAAAGGCATTAGCGTAGTCGCGAAGGAAGTGCTCCAGTTACCGACGCCAAAATTATTGTGTCGCCATATTGACAGTCGGGCGATATTTATGGAGCCAGAAGAAGCCGTCAAGATATCGACTTTCTCGCCCACGCCAATTATGAAATGGTTTAGCGGCCTGTTGTTAGGAAAGAAAGAGATATACCACCAAATGCTCTCCTTATCTTTCCCATCATGTTTAACTCAAACCGAGTTGGATAAGATCTTGGATGCGTTGGTATCATTCCATCCAATCCTGAATAGCTATGTAAAAGATAAACACTTTACTTTACAAGTACGGGAGGCGATGAGGCATGTTAAAACACGCAGAGTGAATGTGACGGGGTTTGAGCAACGGGAATATGTGGCGAGAACGCATCTGGAGGCGTCAAGCTGGCCTGAATCTGCGCTATTTCAGGCAATTATCCTTGATGATGGTAACGAGACCGAATTACTGCTAATTGCCCATCATTTGATTATTGATGGCGTATCCTGGCATATTTTGATAACAGACTTAAATACACTGGTTGAGCAGCATTTAAATCATCAGCCGCTTAAATTACGCCAACAAAATAATAATTACGCCAGATGGATTGATTTTACTGAACATTATGCAAAAACAGTCAGTGTTGATGAGATCGGCTTTTGGCAACAGCAAATCAGTGGCGCTTCTTTATTTACGTATCAAGACTTATATAATCGTAAATTAACGGTGGGTTTGCTAACCAGTGAAATAGCCGGTGTTAACTTTGACAGTTTTACCAAATTATGTGGAATATTGAAACTCAAGCCCAATGAATTATTTTTCTCACTGTTTACCTACTCATTATTTAAAACTTTTAATAAAAATAATTTTACCGTTGAGCTTGAAGGTATCGGAAGAAGTTCACAACAGAGTGAAGTGGATTTAAGCCATAATATCGGCTGGTTCACGTCAATTTATCCACTCATATGCCACTGTGAAGATAATATATCTTCCCATGTAAAAAAGACAAAAATAGCCATGCGTCGGGTTAATGATAATGGTATGGCCTATCAATCCATTCGCCATTGCTCGACAGAAAAACACTTAAATCGTATTCACAATGCACCGAAGTTCAATTACTTAGGTGACTTTTCCGGATCGGTTCATCAGGGTGCTGTGAACATCAAGTCAATTTACCCTCATGCGATTTCCAGTGTGGATAATATCTATACGGAAGCTTTTGATTTCAATATTTATTGGGAGCAAGGGTGTAAAGTGAGTGTGAGTTACATTGAGCAGTTGATAGATATTCCTAAAATTGAAAATATCATTAATGTCATGGAGAGTAAGCTCAAGGAACTTATCGACTTAAATAATTATGATTTCAAGGATTTTTATATACCCAGTGATTTTCCTACCATTTCATTATCAAGTACTGAACTTGAACAACTAATCTCTGAATTATCTATGCTTTCAATTTAAATTTGGGTTATTAACTTATGACAGATTCATTTGATATTGCCATCGTTGGCATGGCATGCCGATTTCCAGATGCTGAAAACCCAGAGGAGTTTTGGCAAAATTTAATATCAGGAAAAGAAAGCATTAAAAGATTCACGCAAGATGAACTCCTTGCTAATGGTTATAAAGCAGAAGATATCAATAATCCCAACTTTGTAGCGGCTAAAGCGACGCTTGCAGATTATAAATCCTTTGATAATCATATCTTCGGATATTTAAAAGACGAAGTTGATAAGATGGACCCGCAGTGTCGATTGTTACACGAATGCTGTTGGCATGCATTGGAGGACGCTGCTTATATAGGCCAAAATAGTGATGAAAGAATAGGTCTATTTGCCGGGGCGGCTTCAAACATTCCTTGGATATCGAGTTTATTAAAGAGCAAACTCACTCCCTCTGAAACATTCGATGTGGTGAATTGGAATTTACCTGAATCCATCATCACAAGAACCGGATATCGCCTGGGGTTGAATGGACCGGTAGTGGCGATCCACACCGCTTGTTCAACGTCGCTGGTTGCTATTCATACGGCGTGTCAGTCAATTTTGAGTGGAGATTGTGACTTAGCTTTGGCTGGCGGGGTTTCTTTAACGTTACCTCAAGAGTCCGGCTACCTTTATCAGCAAGGCATGGTGCGTTCAGCGGATGGTCACTGCCGGCCTTTCGACATTAACTCCAATGGGACTGTTGGCGGCAGTGGGGTCGGCATTTTGTTGCTTAAGCCTTTGGATAGAGCCATCGAAGATAATGACTATGTTCATGCGGTGATCAAAGGCTCCGCGATAAACAATGATGGTCAGCGCAAAGTTGGATTTACCGCTCCGAGTGTTCAAGGACAGGCGGAAGTGATAGCCAGCGCTCAAATGTTGGCTGGTGTTGAACCGGAGGAGATTAGCTATATCGAGTGTCATGGCACTGCTACTGAGATAGGTGATCCGATTGAGGTATCGGCGCTATCTAAAGTGTTCGGCGACTCGAATCATCTATGCATGCTTGGTGCGGTGAAAAGTAATATCGGGCATCTGGATGAAGCGGCTGGTGTTGCCGGTGTCATAAAGACGGTGATGTCTTTAAAAAATAAGAAACTCGCACCAACCCTTCACTATAAGGCGCCTAACGACAAGCTACATATTGAAGAAACGCCGTTCAAAGTCGTAGATAGACCAATGGAGTGGGCAGTTTCAGGAAATAAGAAACGTATTGCCGGCGTCAGTTCATTTGGTATTGGCGGGACGAATGCCCATATCATTTTAGCGGAAGCGGATGAACCAACCGTTCTGAAAACAGAGGCCGAGACATTACCGAATGTATTCTTGCTCTCCGGTGAAACGCCTGAATCACTCACCAATAATCAACATAATTTAGCTGACTTGCTCCAGACTAAGCAGGACATCAGGTTATCTGACGTTGCGTATGTATTGCAGGAGGGGCGAGTACATCATAAATATCGAAAATCAGTGGTTGCTTCTTCATGCGACGACTTAATTAAAGCCCTGCGAAAACCCAGTTCCCAACCGACAAAAGCGTCTGGGGCAGAGCATCAAATTGTGTTTCTGCTGCCCGGTCAGGGAGCGCAATATACCAATATGGCGCGTGCCTTGTATGATACTCATACAGAATTCCGGGATATTGTTGACCATTGCCTTGCGATAGCGTCTCACCATTTAGGTGAATCTCTGAAAGAAAGGTGGTTTACCGATAGTGTTGCAAATGAATTACAGAAAACAAAGTATGCTCAACCGGCCATTTTTATTGTTGAATATGCGCTCGCTCGTTGCCTGATGGAACTTGGCGTTCAACCCTCAAGCTTGCTTGGTTACAGCTTTGGTGAATTGGTCGCCGCGACAATTGCAGAGGTGTTTTCCTTAGAAGATGCCATTAATTTTGTGATTGCTCGTGGCAAACTCATGCAAGATTTGCCGACGGGGGCGATGTTGAGTATCCCGCTGCCTGTTGCAGAGGTTAACGCCATATGCCCGGCAGGAATAGTTGTGGCGATTGACAATAAAGACTCATGCGTTGTATCGGGATCGGAAGCAAATATCGAAGAGTTCGCAGCGATACTTAAGAAAAAGCGTATTCTGACCACGCCAATCAAGTCTAGGCATGCGGCGCACTCGCCGGCGATGAAACAAATTAATGGCGCACTCCAGGCTGTGATAGCTCAGTTTAATCTCAGTGCGCCAAAGATCCCGCTCATTTCTTCCGTGACGGGACTGCCGTTAACTGCCTCGCAGGCAATGTCAGCGGAATATTGGGCAGCACAGGCTGAACGTACAGTCTGCTTCGTCAAGGGATTTGAGCACCTGATTGAAAAACACAAAGCCTCTATTTTTATTGAAGTGGGTGTTGGCCGCGATCTGATCAATCTCACACGGCGATATCTCTCTCAAGATGATTCTAAGGAGGAGCGTTCTAATGTGCTTATCCAGTTACTGCCAGAAGAGATCAAGGCGCCAGAACTGCCTTATTCATATTGGGGAGCGTTGGGTAAACTGTGGCAACAAGGCGTTCAGATTGACTGGCATAAGGTGCGATTTACCGATAATTGCAGGCGTATCCCATTGCCCGGATATGCCTTCGATAGAAGCGTTTTTTGGCCCAAGGAAGCAAATTTCCTGAATATTTTCTCTAACGCATCAAGCGCAATAGAAGCAGAGAAAAAAGTTGAAAGGAAAGGGCGGATGTCTGACTGGTTTTATCAACATGGCTGGAAACAACAGCCGTTGAGCACATCAAATGCGCCATCAAGTGATGAAACAACGCTCTTGCTACGACTCGGACAGCCATCGGCGCCAACATGCTGTATGGAGAGTAGCTTACAACGTTACTACAAGAAATTAATAAAGATTCATGTGGGCAACGAGAAGGTGTTTGATCTGGATGGCGAAAACCAAATTAGACTCGATAACCAAGAAGACTTTAATCAATTCTTTAAGTTGCTCGAACAGAGTCATGTTTCTGTATCGAACATTGTTATTGATTGCATTGACTCAGCGCTGGCTGTCGATGAATTGCTGTCACAGATTCTTCATCTCTTAAAGTCATATCGTGCGCAAACAGCCGACAGTACTCTTAAAAATATCACTTTGCTGGTGAAATATGCCGTCGTGGTATGCAATGAAAAGAGCATTGATCCATCATCAGCGGCGGTTATGGCAATCAGCACCGTGATCCGGCAAGAGTTTCCGGATTTATCTTGTCGTGCGATAGATGTTGGCGATATGGCAACAGATTGCGGGGCGACCAAGTTACTTGCTGAAATTGCCTATGGTGGAAGCGAGACCGTTGCGTATCGCAATAACAGAAGGTGGTGTGAGGATTTCGTTCCTTACGTGTCTTTAGCCGATCGAAATCACGTCAGTCTGAAAAAGGAAGGGACTTATTTATTGATTGGTGGCGCGGGCTTTATTGGTAAAACGTTTTCAAATTACCTCGCTAAAGAATATCAAGCTAATTTAATTATTACGTCGCGCTCTAGTGCTTATTTGGATAATTCTTGGCAACAAATAGATAAACAGGCTTCTTCGTTGCAGTTGATCCAAGCTGATGCGAAAGAGTTAGATGCCATGTCTGAACTTGTTCAAAACGTTATTAAAGATCATGGCAAGATAGACGGCGTATTCTACCTGGCGGGAATTACAGGAGAGGCTTCACTAAGGTCTATTATTGAAACTGATAAGGCTTACATTCAGGCGCATCTTGAAGCTAAGCAAAAAGGAATTAAAGTCTTAGAGCAAGCGTTAGCGGAAATTGATTATGATTTCTGTGTTGTTATTTCATCACTTGCTCCAATCTTAGGAGGACTTGGTTTCTATGCTTACGCTGCCGCTAGTGCTTATTTAGATGCGTTTGTCATTCAGCACAACCAATATAACCAGAATAATTGGACATTGATCAATTGGGATGGTTGGGAAGTCGCGGTAAAGAGTGACATTAATGAAAAAATTGGCACCAGTTTGTCGCACTTATTGGTAACGAAAGAAGAAGGTATCTTATTACTGGCTGATGTACTCAATTATCAAGAAAAAGACGCTTTAATTATCTCGACCGCTGATATCAATGCCCGCATTGCGCAATGGTCTAAACCAAATCAGCTTGAAGAGCAAGGGCATGATAATAGCAATAAAGAGTATTCAGGCAGGCCAGATCTTGAATGTGATTTTATTACCGCTGGTAACGAAATTGAAACTCAGTTGATTGGAATATGGGAAGCGTTTTTACGTATCAAGCCGTTAGGCATAGAGGATGATTTCTTCGATTTAGGCGGCAACTCTCTTAAAGCGATCACTTTACTATCGCAGATACACAAGAGCTGTAATATTGATGTGCCATTGACCTATTTCTTCAAACATCCAACGGTCAAAGAAATTGCCGAATTTGCCGGAAGTCAATCTGAAACATCAGGGTATCAGGCGATTCAACCTGTTGCTGAGCAGGATTCATATCCATTATCTCCCGGTCAGAGACGTATCTATTTGCAACAAATGTTCGATAAAGGATCTGTTGCTTATAATGAAACCGCGGTTTTTAATATTGTCGGCCACTTGGATATAGCAAAATTCAGTGAAACGCTACAGAAGTTAATCCAACGACATGAATCCCTTAGAACTTCGATAATATTAGTTAATGGCGAACCAAGACAAAAATGTCACAAAGAACCCACTGTTGAACTCAAGCATATTAAATTCAATACAGCAGGATTAAATCCGCTGCAAGTTAAAGAGCAGATAAAGCAGTTAATAAAACCATTCAACTTACATAAAGACGCGTTAATTAGGCTAATTCTTATTGAATTAAAACAATATGAATATATATTCTTCTTGGATATTCACCACATTATATCTGACGGTTTATCTCAGGATATTTTCGTGAGAGATTTTCTGGATATCTATCAGGGGATAGAATTAGCTCCTCTTAATATACAGTACAAAGATTACACTATTTGGCAAAGTGAAATAGCAAATAGTTGTAAGGTATTAGCACAAAAGGATTTTTGGTTAGAAAAGCTGAAAAACATACCAGAAATTAAACTCCCATGTGATTTTGAACGGGAAAATATCACAGATGATTGTGGGGAGAGACTTTACTTTTATTTAGAAAATGAAACTACAGAACGATTGGTTAATATGTTCAGTAGAGATGGTGCGACCAATTTCATGATCTTCATATCTACCTACTACTTGCTATTAGCTGATTTAACAAAGCAGACGAAATTTTGTATTGGAACGCCCATATTGGGTAGGCCGCAAAGTGAGTTGCAAGATGTCATAGGTATGTTTGTCAACCTTCTTCCAATTCCATTTGATTTTGATGAAGCAACAACTTTTAGAGATTTAGTTAACTCTGTTGCTGATGTTGTTGTCTCATCATTTGATAATGCTAATATTCAATTTGAAGAAATCGTTAAAGCAATAAATGTAAAACCAAAGAAAAATAGGATGCCGATATTCGATACCGTATTTTCATATATGAATATTGGCATGGCTGATTTTGAAATGCCTAATTTGAAGTTAAGCCGATATGAAATAGAACAAGAAAGTTCCAGATTTGACCTGGCGTTCTTTGTTAAAGAGATCGGCGGTGGATATGAATTTAGCTTTGAATATAAGAGTGCATTATTTACCAGTGAAAAGATTAAATTTTTCATAGAGCGATATATTGATCTGGTCAATAATATCTTAAATCATTCGGATGTTGCTATTTCTGAATACGTTAAGCATGCAGAAGTGAATTTGGATATTCCTAAAGATGAGAGTCTTTTAGAATTTAACTTTTAGTGGATTGATATAATGGAGTGAAACCGAAACCCGCTCCATTTTATTGACATTTTTAAAAATATGAAAAATTTTATAGATATTAACAATAGTAAAAATGCTGATGTTCGGCTCTATTTGATTCACCATGCAGGTGGTTCGCATATGCTTTATCGACCTTGGTCACATTTACTGCCGGGCTGGATAAAGTGTATCGCTCTTGAGCTACCGGGAAGAGGCATGGGTTTTGGTGAGCCGCTCCCAGAATCTATGGAACAGGTCATCGAATTATTTTTGAATCAAATTCAGACGGATAAGCCATTTGCTATTTTCGGCCATAGTATGGGCGGCCTTATCGCGTATGAATTAACGTTAAGGTTACAGGATTTAGGTCTGTCCCCTGTTTGGTTAGGTATTTCAGCTTTCAAACCCCCGCACTTAAAAAATAAAGAGAATTTATCTCGTGCGTCATTCAATGATGATCAGTTAACCGAATATCTTGAGAAATTGGGCGGTTCGAAGGACTTTTGTGAAGACCGTGTGGTGATGAAAATGATGTTAGATATTGTGCGGAGTGATTTTAGAATAATAGAGTCCTGGCGTATGAGTGATGCGAAAATTAGTGATAAAACGACAGTACATAGTTTTTCCGGCCTATATGACGTTGCAGTCACTCCTCAAATGATCTCTTCCTGGCAAGATTATATAAATGGTAAATTCCTTCATAGTACTTTTGATGGAGATCATTTTTACCTTAATAGTTTTCCAAGTAGCTTGATAAATAAAATAGCAAGCGATCTGAGTTTCAATCGGTGATTTATATGAAATATGTGATTATTTGGACATTGGTTTTTAGTGATAAATGGAATGCTTTAAATCGTTCTCAAAGAGAGCAATTGCAGAATGAATCGCTGCCTGAAATTCTGCTGAAGTACCATGATTTTATTAGTCTTAGAACCGTAGACTCGGAAGGGTTTTCTGCTGATTTTCAAGATATTGTCATTATTGAGACAGAAAGCTTGGAACATTACTACTGTATGCTCCAGGATATGCGAAATACAACCGTAATATCAGATGGGTATTTGAAAATTTCCAATATATTAATGGGCATAGAAAATGCCCATGAAATATATAAGTCACATAAAATATAATGGAATGGACGGATTAGAAAATGCCTGTGAATTATAACATTGTCGCTTTAAGTCCAATGCAAGAAGGGATGCTTTATCATTCCATTGAAGAGGGCAGTAAAGATGTTTATGTGACAAACTTTACCTTAACCATTGCGGGTCTGATTGATGAAAAGAAATTAGAAATTGCGTGGAACAGAGTGGTATCGGAACATCAAGCATTACGAACGGTTTACCGCTGGAAAGGATTAAGCCATCCAGTTCAGATTATTTTTGACAATAAACCGCTTCACATAGATTTCAGAACATTTGAAAATAATAGTTATAGGGCAGATCAAGAAAATATTAATGAGATAGTTTCTCAAAAAACTGAAATTGACTTAGAACGTTGCCCAATCAAAATTAACTTATATAAAGTAAGCGAAGATAATTATATTCTCCATGTTCAATATCATCACATTTGCATGGATGGTTGGAGTCTGGGTCTATTAATAACCCAACTTTGGGATTATTATGATCATCCTCAATTAAAATGTGTTGGTAACATTTTTGATTATCAAGATTATATTGTTCATTTAAATAAAGTGAGGCAATGTAATAAAGCCAGAGGATTCTGGACTGGCACTATATTTCAGGACGCGGCAATGAGTTTACCAAGTAAACAAAACTTGCTCTCAAAAGGCGTTGGTAAAATTGAATGTACATTAGATAAAAATTTAATAAACGCGGTCGAGTTATATTGTAAAAATAATGGATTTACGCTGGCTATTGCAATATACACAGCTTGGTCAATTGTTTTAGCTAAGTGTAATGATTCTGAATCCATTTGCTTTGGTACCACAGTATCCGGTAGAGATAATTTAATTGCTGGCATTGAAAATAGCATTGGTTTATATATTCAAACACCGCCTTTGTTAATTGATAATTTATCCAGTCAAATGACGCTTTTAAGCATCATGAAGAGCGTACAAACCACGATATTGGAGCGGGATGCTTATAAAGAGTATCCAATATCTGAAATACAAAGCGTTAATAAAATAAAACATAATCTTTTTGATAGTATTGTGGTGATAGAGAATTACCCAATTTCAAAAAGGTTACAACAGATGTCAACCAGTGTGGATATTCTTTCATATACAACGTCTGAAACTACAAATTTCAATCTGAGCTTAGAAGTCAATTTACTTGATTCAGCGATTTTAAAGTTAAGTTATAATTCCGAAAAATACGAACAATATTTTATTAATGGCATCCTGAAACAGTTCACAAAAGTATTAAAATCGATAGCGTATAATGCAGAAAAGACATTATCTGAACTCTGTTTCTTAGATGAGAAAGAGTATAATCAGTTAATTATTGATTTTAATAATAATGATGTTTCATTACCTGGGCCTGCTCACTTAACTTTCGCATGGCAGGCGGCGGTAGAAAAATATCAAGATGATATCGCCATTAGACAACAAGGTATTAGCGTCACTTACGCAGAACTTGATGAGCTATCTAACCAAATTGCAAACAATCTCTATTCAAAAGGCGTTAAGCATCAGGAATTGGTTGCAGTTAAATGCCGTGCTAGCATTTATACGATAGCGCTGTTAATTGCGATAAATAAATTAGGTGCTGCCTATGTTCCAATCGATATATCTACCCCGGAAGAACGGGTAAACAAGATTTTATCTAATGGTATTAAATATATTATTTATCATGATGATTTGCTCAGTTTGTCGAAGATAAACGAAGGTGGCAATCAACGACCAAATTTGGCATACTCTGAAAATGACCTTGTATATACTATATTTACCTCAGGATCTACCGGAGAACCGAAGGGAGTGATGCTAGAACACCACACGGTTATGAACTATATCTACTGGGCTATTAGCGCTTACCATTCAGATAGTTATCGTTCGGTTTATCCTTTGTTTACCAGTCTTGCGTTTGACTTAACCGTAACTTCTATTTGGTGCCCGCTAATTTCTGGCGGAGAAATAGAAATTATCGATAAAGAGTCATTTGAAGCGTTGCAAGATGTGGCTAAAAACCAAAATCTAAGTCATGTCAAGATCACACCTTCGCAATTAAATCTACTCAATCAAATCTGCGATAATAACAGTTCATTACAGACGTTTATTCTCGGTGGCGAACAATTAGAAAGTAAATTGTGTAAAGAAATTACGGATAAACTGAAACCTGGCGTAACTATTTGTAACGAATATGGCCCGACAGAAGCCACGGTTGGTTGTATGATCTATCGATATCAACGAGATCAACAAGAAAATCCGGTTGTTCCTATAGGTAGACCGATAAATAACGCGAAAATATATATTTTAGATAAAAATTTACACCCGCAACCGATAGGCGTTCCCGGTGAGATCTATATCGGGGGAAGAGTCCTTGCCAGAGGATATTTGAATCGGCCAGATTTAACCGCTGAAAAATTTATTGATAGTCCTTTTGATCATAAATCAAAACTATATAAAACCGGTGATTTAGCTTTCTTTAACGGTGAGGGTAACATTGAATATATCGGTAGAGTGGACAATCAAATAAAATTGAGAGGCTATAGAATTGAGCTAGATGAAATAGCGACAAAAATAAAGTCATATGACGCATGCCATAATGCCGTTGTGATTATTAAGAGGATTCATGGAGAAGATCAACTAGTTGCTTATTACGTTTCTAGTCAGAATATTGAAGAGAATAACCTGAGGCGTTATTTATCTGAATCTCTTCCTAATTACATGGTGCCTGGCATATTTAAAGCGGTGGATGAAATTAAATTAACTACAAATGGGAAAGTCGATTTAGCAAGCCTGCCTGATCTTGATTTAACGAGCCAAAATATTGCTGATTTAGAGGGTTCAAGCTATAAAGATAAAGTGCTTGAGGTATTCTCCTCAATTTTAGAGGTAGATCAAATAGACCTTAAAACCAGTTTCTTTGATTTGGGGGCTAACTCAATAAAACTGCTTAGAATTACAAATGTTTTGAATGAGTTCCTGCCTTTCCCGTTAAAAGTTGTCGATTTCTTCACATACACGAATATGGCGACTCTTATTTCCTATATTGAGTCCGGTGAAAAACAGGAAATAAACCTGGTCAATAAAGAAGAGGCTATGTCGAGACGAGACCGACTAGCGGAACGTCGTGGAAAAATGAAGAAAAGAGTCAGTTTTACTCATTAATAAATATGGAGATAAATGATAATGACTTTACAATCTATTAAAAACGTGGTCTTAACAGAGTTGAATGGCGATGTGGAGGAGATAAGAAGAGTTGTAGATATTTGGTATCTTGCTTCAATTAAGTGTCATCATTTTGTTAGCGAGAGTTTTTGGCACTCATGTAAGGAGGATATGATGAATATATATATTCCTGGCGCTGAAACTGTAGTTGCCAAATATAATGATGAAATTGTTGGATTTATCAGTTTGGTTGATAATATTTTGGCGTCAATATTTGTTCATCCTGATTTTCAAGGTAAAGGAATTGGAAAGAAATTACTATTCGATGCCTTCGGTAAAAGAAGTGATTTAGTTCTTAATGTTTATTCAAAAAATAAACTGGCGAGAGATTTCTATAAAATGAATGGCTTTGTCGAGGAAAAAGAAGGTGTGGATGAACATACTGGTGAGTTAGAAATTACGATGAAGTGGAATGGCTAATTAACTTTAAAGATGAGATATTAAAATGGTTGATAATAGTAATGTAATTAGTGAAGCTACGGTAAGTTATTGGAAGGGATTTTTATCTGAATATCGTAGCCCAGAGTACGAGATTTCTTATTGTAAAGATATCTCATCTAAACCAACAAAGTTTAGCTTTTCTGAAGAAACTTCAAAGACCTTACTCTCAATTGCAAATGGTTCAAATAAACGGTTGAGCATATTGCTCGTGTCTTTGGCCGCTTATGCGCAGGCAATAATGTTGAAGAGTTCTGAGGTGACTGTTGTTACTGGAAATTATCTCGAAGATTCAACTGGACCAAAGGTATTATGCCTACCGTTTAACTTTGATAGTGAGTGTACCTTAAAAGAGGTGATCGTAGCTGCTTCAACAAATATTCAGCAGAAGCTTGCGTATGCCGTAGCATCTTTTCAAAACATTTTTGATAGTACAGTCACTTTCCCTTTAGCTGTTATATTGAAAAATTGCCAAAAAGAGTCTTATGAATTCTTTGAACGCGCCTTATCGCAATTATTCTTTGAACATGATAATGCGCTGATATCATGTGAAATGACTTCGATATACGGTTCAGATTATGTCATCACTATGATGAATATAATGGAATCTTGGGTAAATGAAATACGCTCTGATTGTAAAATTTCTGAGTTGCCAATCGCTAATCCCTTTTATTTAAATGCTGTTGAAGCAGAAAATGGCATTGATACTGAACAGTCGATATTGGCTTTATTTAAGCAACAGGTCGGTATGTACCCGGAAAAAACGGCTATCGCAGATAGTGTGGGGGAATTGAGTTATGCTGAACTGGATAAATTGAGTGATACCTGCGCCGTCAGGTTAATAGAGTTAGGTATCGAAAGAGGCGATACGATTGGTATACATATGCCGCGATCTTGCTCAGCAATAGTAGCAATGTTCGCGGTGCTTAAAGCCGGCGGAAAATATTGTCCTTTCGATATAAATTGGCCCGTTGGCAGAAAGAAATATGTGCTAGATACTGCGGAGATGCGATTAGTTATATCGTCAATTGATACCCAGTTGGCGTTGGAAGAGTACAGCCAGATTACCTATGATAATTTGCAACACAATGGATTTGATATAAAACAAAACCTTCAATTGCCTGAAATTAATGGTCAAGATTCCGCTTACATTATTTTTACCTCTGGCTCGACGGGTAATCCAAAAGGGGTTGAAATTCCTCACAGTGCCGTTGTCAATTTGGTCAAAGGGCTATATCAAAAGGTTTATCGCAATTACCCGTGGGATTTGAACGTCTCAATGATATCAGCACTCAGTTTTGATGCGTCGGTACAGCAGCTATATCCGGCTCTGTTACTGGGCCATACGCTGCATATTGTGCCTGATGAGATCAGAAAAAATGGCAGGAGAATCAGCCAATTTTGGCGTGACAGAAAGATCCATATTGCCGATTGTACTCCAACCCATTTAAGAATGATTAGGTCACAAATGAATGGTCAGCGCATTGATTGTCAGGTAAAGCATCTGATGATTGGCGGCGAAAAATTAGATCAGCAAAATTGGTTGAATTTCGCTGATTGCTGGGAGTCG
Organism: Photorhabdus akhurstii; assembly: GCF_018448925.1. GTDB lineage: Bacteria > Pseudomonadota > Gammaproteobacteria > Enterobacterales > Enterobacteriaceae > Photorhabdus > Photorhabdus akhurstii. The sequence goes on from NZ_RCWE01000022.1 coordinate 46,875, forward strand.
GTTCCGAATGCATCTAACGCATATGGGCCTACAGAATGTTGTGTACAATCACTCTCTTTTGAATTTAACGCTTCAAGCCAGATTAATACTGAGACTATTCCTATTGGTCAGCCAATGTCTGGTGAGGAAATTGTACTGATTGATGAATTTATGCGAATTCTTCCCAAAGGGGCAGTGGGGGAAATTGCTATATCTGGGAAAGGGTTGGCAAAAGGCTATATTAATAATGCCCGGTTATCTCAAGAATCTTTCATTTTCATCAATGGTAAGCGTTATTATCGAACGGGTGATCTGGCAAGATATATCGGTGAGGAAGGGATGATTTATTTAGGGAGAATAGATAGTCAGGTGAAAATAAATGGATATCGAATAGAACTTGGAGAAATAGAGAAAGTTACTCAACAAGCGATATTAAAACTGAATTCCGTGGATGATATTAAGCCAGTCGTTGATGTCCATGTGATAGTCAATAATAAAGAGTCTGGTAATCAATTATTAATCGCTTATATTTGTACTAATGAAGAAATCGATTTTGGTACGATTCGTAAGGAAATTGCGTTCCATCTTCCTGATTATATGGTGCCGGCATATTTCATTGCAGTTGATAAATTCCCACAAAATAGTAGTGGTAAAATTGATAACGCTACATTACCTGATCCGCGCTGTGACGTGGTGCAAAAAAGAATTGTGGCATGTAGTAATGAGACAGAACAGCAAATATTGGATATCTGGGCGGATTTACTGACTACTCGAAAAGAGAATATCAGCTTAACAGATAACTTCTTTGATTTAGGTGGTTCATCATTTAAGTTAGCACAACTTAGTTTCAAATTAAGTGAAGTGTTTGCGCGGGAAATAGAAATTGTCGATTTATTTCAACACACTACGATTCAGTCACAAGCACAATATATAGATGGCAATCAACAACCATTAGACAGTTCCGATAATGGCGCTAATTCAACAGAACAGTTTGATGAAGCATTAAAGATATTCGGTCTTTAAGCTTAATTTCGTTAATTTATCCATTTTAAAAATATCAATTGAAAAATATCAATTGCAATATATTGATATTTTAATTAAACGTCTCTCAATAATTTAATGGCTAATTTAGCACTTGCTAATATTGAAAATTATGAAAAAAGATAATCATACACACGAATTTACCAGGCAAAAATTAACGGGATTAGAAATCGCTATCGTCGGTGTTTCTTGTCGCTTCCCTAATAGTGAAACAGTAGAGAGCTTCTGGGAAAATTGTTTAGAGGGCAAGGATTGTATCTCTCGTTTTTCTGATGAAACATTGGCGAAAAATGGCGTATCTAAACAGCATTATGCGAGCCAAAATTACGTCAATGCTAAGGGTGTTATTGATAACCCTTTAACGTTTGATGCTGATTTTTTTGATTATAACAAGCGTGAAGCTGAGTTTTTGGAACCACAAATTCGTAAATTACATGAATGTGGTTTTGAAGCGTTAGGTTCTGCCGGTATTGTTCCGTCTGAATACAAAGGGGCGGTTGGTTGTTATTTAGCGTCAAGCGCTCAACTCGGTTGGCAAATGGCCGCTTATGACGAGTGTGAACAAGATGGCGCCAGTCTTTTTTCTGCATTTAACTTAGTAGAGAAAGACTTCGCGGCAACTCGACTGGCGTACAAATTAGGTTTAACAGGGCCGGCGATTGCCATTCAGACAGCGTGCTCTTCATCTCTCACTGCAATACACCTGGCATCAAGAGCCTTGTTATTAGGTGAGTGCCAGACAGCGCTTGTTGCCGCTGCGACTTTAGTTACGCCCAGTCAACAGGGCTATCTACATCAAGATGGCATGATTACTTCTCCAGATGGAACTTGCCGACCATTTGATGAAATGGCGAATGGTACTGTCGGTGGTGAAGGCGTTGGCGCGATAGTGTTGCAGCCGCTCAAAATTGCATTGGAGCAGGGACGGCCTATTTTGGCCTTGATTAAGGGATCAGCGCTTAACAACGACGGTTCAAGAAAGGTAGGTTACACCGCGCCGAGCATTGACGGACAATTCGAAGCGATTAGAGGTGCTTTGGCTATGTCTAAGGTTGAAGCTGAATCCATTTCTTATATTGAAGCCCACGGCACGGCGACCAAGCTTGGTGATCCAATAGAAATAACCGCTCTGAATAAAGTTTTCTCCAACGTCCCACAGCAGAGTATTGCTATTGGGTCGGTAAAGTCGATTATTGGTCATCTTGATAGTGCGGCTGGAATGGCCGGGTTAATAAAAACGGCGCTGATGCTAAAACACAAAAAGCTGTGCGCTAATCGGTACTTTACGAATCCTAATCCTAAAACAAAACTCTCTTCTTCACCTTTTTATGTTAATACCGACAGTAAAGATTGGGATAGCGCGACGGTGAGGCGAGCGGGGGTGAGTTCATTTGGTATTGGGGGAACCAATGCTCATGTGATACTTGAAGAATATGTCTGTGAGCCTCACGATGATCAAGCTTCTGATGCAGTAAAATTACTCCCGTTGTCGGCTAAATCTGAATGGAGTTTGGGTGAAATGGAGAACCGGTTAATCGCGTGGTTAGCCTCTAATCCCAATAAATTAGCCGATGTCGCTCATACCTTACAAAATGGTCGCGAGCGTTTTGGTTATCGATCTGTATTGGTTTGCTCAGACGACAGGGTGACATACTCTACAGCCGACTTTGTTCGTGGTCGGTGTGAACCTGCAAACAAACGTGTTGTTTTTCTCTATCCCGGTCAAGGCTCGCAATATCAGACTATGGGGCTAGGCTTATATCTCCGTGAGTTGGTTTTTAAAGAGCAAGTAGAGCACTGTTTATCACTTTTGGACGATGAAAAAAGAGAACAGATAAGAAATTACTTAATGGAACCGGAAAGTTCTAATCCATTTCCTGCCGAAATCATACAGCTTGCCATATTCATCGTTGAATACGCGACAACGCGATTAATGGAATCAAAGGGTATTCAGCCTGATATATTATTAGGTCATAGTCTGGGTGAATATGTTGCGGCGACTATTTCAGGGGTTTTTGCGCTAAAAGATGCTCTATTTTTGGTTGGTAGACGAGCGCAATTGATGGAGAAAATGTCTCCAGGCGCCATGTTGAGTGTACCTTTGTCAAAAGAGCAAGTTGTAGAACTATTGGCGGGAAGTTTAGAAATTGCGGCGGTTAATGGTAAAGAATCGACAGTATTGTCTGGTTCTATTGAAGATATCGAGAACCTGAAATCTTACTTGCAATTACAGGGCATTCATTCGCGTCAACTAAAAACTACCCACGCGTTCCATTCTAAAACGATCGATGAAATACAGGATGAATATGAGCAGGCATTGCAAACGGTCGCGTTTAATTCTGTAAATATCCCAATTTTGTCAAATCTATCTGGTGATTGGCATGATAATAATGAAATTAGAAAACCAGCATATTGGTTGTCTCATCAAAGAGATAAAGTCGACTTTTTAGGGTGTTTAGAGACGCTTTCTTCGCAGCAACATCTTGTTTTCATCGAAGTAGGGCCGGGCAACACTCTTGCTAGTTGTGTACAGAAATTCTTTAAACAAAAATCGGATCAACAAATACATATTGCCAATATGTTAAGGCATCCGAATTTACCTGAGGGGGATATCACCTATTTCTACAGCCAAATTGCTAAGTTGTGGTGTACTGTCGGATTAGGAAACTGGCAAGTGCCGAGCAGCCAATCTGGTCGTCTCATTCATTTACCTGTGTACGCATTTGCTGAAAAAGAGTTTACAAAGATCAGAGATCGGTTGGTAAAAGGTCGAACGCCACAGATTAAATCACCAGATATAAAAGGAAACATCTTGTATCGACCGGTGTGGTATAGAAGTTCGTGTGATGATATTAAGAAAATGGCACATGAAGGTCAGGTATATGTTCTAACCACACATCGTGGAGCTAATAGCAATCGAGCGCTGGTCGATAACGTTTTATCAGGACAAAATATTATCTTTGTCGAGGAGGTTGATAAATTACCTTCGTTAAATCTAACGGGCTGTTGTTCGTTTGTATTAATGCCTAATGCAGAAGACTTTGTTGGTGATCCAATAGCACATTATCTTGAATGGCTCGCATGTATCAAAAATATATTATCCAGTAAGTCACTCGCGGCCTCTCGGTTTATTCTGTTAACGCCTCAAATTGAGAATGTGCTCGGCTATGAAATCACCGATGCCGCTATCTCATTACTGAAAGGCTTAATACAGTCAATTAACCACGAGCATCAAGAACACTATGGCTATCAAATTGACATCTCCTTCGATGAATTAGCAAAGGATAGTTCAACCCAGTCTTTACTTCGTCATTTAATCAGTTCTGATATTAATCATCGAATGGCAATAAGGCATAACCAAATTTGGTTGCCAGAGTTCAAAGCACTGCCAAGTAAAAGCGTTGAAACTCATCAACAATGTAATGGGTTGCATGAGAGATGTTTAGTCTTAATCAGTGGTGGATTGGGTGGAATAGCTTTGCAGCTCTCGCAAAGCCTGGCGCAACACTATAAGGCCCGTATTGTGCTTGCCTCTCGAACAGCTATTCCTGACCGTTCACAATGGGCAAATATCAAGGAAAACAAGCAGCAATTAGCGTTGATTAAACAAATTGAGTGTGTGGAGAAGATTGAACAACTCGGTGGGGAGGTGATATTGCGACAATTGGATGTAACAGATAAACCCCAACTTTTCGACACGTTACAGTATCTGGAAAATAATTATGGGGCCATCAACATGGTGATCCATAGCGCAGGCTCGGATGCCGGGGCGTTGATTATGCAGCCTGATATATCATCACATCGCAAAATCATGACGGCTAAAGTAGAAGGAGCAATGAACCTGATATCGTACTTTGAAGAGAAACCGCTAAATTCAATGGTTTTATGTTCTTCATTACTCTCTTACTGTGGCGCCCCTGGGCAATCTGCTTATGTTGCTGCAAATGCATTTCTCGACGCGATTGCTGATAGACGAGATCTAAAATTCAAGGTCTATTCTCTCGCTTGGGATCGCTGGCTGGAAGTTGGCATGGCGTCAAGAAATATGGAAATTGACGCATCCACAGAAGGATTAACCAATCAGCAAGGTAAAGCCGTATTTCTACAAGCACTTTCACAGGCGACGCAACAACGATTATTAGTTTCTGTAATACCGATTGAGGAAAGAGTAAATGCTCTGGATAGAGAAAAAGCCAATATTTTGGTAGAGACTAAAAATGAGATCGTAAGCAAAAATATTTCGATTAAACAGGTGATTTCAGAAGAAGTACAACACCAGTTGGGGCTTTCTGAAATTGATGAGCATTGCAGCTTCTTCGCGCTGGGTGCCACATCACTGGATATCGTTCAAATCAATGAAAGGCTCAAACAGCGTATCTATCACGATATTCCTATATCAATGATGTTTACCTACAGCACCGTGTCGAAACTAGAAAATGCGGTGGCATCTAAGTTGAATAACACTCAAGAAAATGAAGCGGCATTATTACAACATCGAACTTCAGCTAGCCAACTTGCAAAACAAAGAATGAAGAATAAGAGGGTAAAAAAATCAGCTAATTACGCAGTATAACATGTCGGATTTCTGACCTTCTCTGACAGAGCGTTTTTAAACTCTAATTTTTTCAATAAAAGTCCCAGAAGGCGTTTTACCTTTCATGCCACCATGTGATCTGTGATACATGTGGTTTGTGATAGTGGTAAAACGCCTCCTCTCCCATTTGGCCGAATTTGGCTTCTAAATCTATGTCTCCTTTAGTTTTGGCTATATATATTCAACATTAGCAATCCAGTTTTGTTGGCGACGCGTCAATCGCGCTTGCTCGCTTTCGTCAGTGAACTTGGCTGCAATATACTTAAACAGCGCAGGGTCAACGTCTTCAAAGGTATTGACGTTAACTACGGCATAATCGCGACCGTTAATCTGGCTGATGACAACAGGCACTACCCCGCATTGGCTACAGATGTGAAACTGCGCTGTGCCTGTTTCAAAAGAGTATCTATGTAAAAGCTTTTGTTCTCTGATACTCAGCCGAAGCTGTCCTGCCGGGAGTGATGTCCAGACTGCATTGTGCTTGGTACAAAAAGAGCAAGTACATGCTCGTGCCGGAATCTCCAGAGGTTCAGGTTCCCAATTAAACGTAAATTCAACATTCTTACAGTGACAACTACCGGAAATTAACATGTGTACCTCCTTAGTTTGCGTGTCTTAACAATAGCGAGGAAATGTGATCTGGTATTACTGGTTTGTGAGTTTTAAAAAAATATACCCGTCATCTTTCAAGTTGCCTCTTTGTTGGCTGCACTCACTCACCCCGGTCACATAGTTATCTATGCTCCCGGGGATTCGCTCCCTTGCCGTCGCGATCCATCTTGAAATCCATAGGGTATATATCATTGTTCAAATAATAATGGCTTTGTTTTTAGCATTATATGTTGTGTTTTGTGTTTTTTTTATTCATTTTTGAATTTAAATTCTGTGTTTTTTTGTTTGCTAAAAGTGATGTTGATGTTACTATTTTTTTAATTGATATTTACATGAATTTATTTTTGTAAAAGTTAATTATTAAAGAAGCTGTGTAAAAGTATCTCACTATTTGGAGGGGTTATTTATAGAGTAAAAAATTATTAATCTAAAGCGTGAATGGGATTTTGTCTTTATGCTGTTATAAAGAGTTCTTAATTCTTGCAGTACAAGATAATATGCAAAGTAACTTGTTGTTTTTACATGCAAGGTGTTAATTTTATTCATTAAATAAGTGATTGTGTGCATTTAATGTGAATTTAACTGGCACGTGACTTTTATTTTATACGGAATTTATTTTGGGATAATGTTTATTATATCGATTGGTTAATGGCCTATGAGCAACAAAACTTCATCTTTATTATTTATCGTTTTAATGGCTTTTCTTTCTATGGGGGGACTGGTTTCATCAGATATATTCCTACCCGCTTTGAGTAAAATGGGAAACTATTATCACGTTAGCGAATCTAGTATACAAAGTGCAATAGCTATATTTCTATTTGGTATAGCCTTTTCTCAACTTATTTATGGACCATTAAGTGATTGTTTCGGAAGAAAAAGGGTTCTTATTTCTGGGATGATCATATGGCTGATTTCAACAATCGGTATTTTTTACAGTACGCATATTAGTGAGTTACTATTATTGCGTTTATTCCAGGGAATAGGCGCTTGTGCGGGTATTACATTAAGTCGTGCCATTATTAGTGATTTGATGGGGAAAGAAGAGGCAGCCAATTTGTATCTGATTATTTTCCCTTTTGTGGGAATGTCACCCGCTGTCGCACCCATGATCGGCGGTATGTTAAGTGAGTATTATGGTTGGAAAGCCTGTTTTTTATTTCTTACTTTATTTATAACAGCCACGCTTATGTTGTGCTTGCTAGTTCTGAAAGAATCACTACCAATAGAAAAACGTCAAAATTTGAGTGTTAAAAATGTATTGGTCAGTACTTACCAAGTGATAATAAATAAAGAGTTTCTTTACTATGCAGCAATACCTTGTTTCGCTTATACGGCATATTTTTCTTATTTGATTGAATCTCCATTTATTCTTACCGCTATGGGATTACCAGAAAAATATGTTGGCTACACTTATATAATGCTCTCTTTGAGTTATGTGTTGGGAAATCTTACTGCTAAAAAATTAAGTCGCCGGCAGGGCGTGAGAAAGACGATTTCTCATGGCTATTTTATCTTTGCTGTTGGAGGTATTGCTTTCACGATACAAATGTTTTTTAGTTCCTACCCATTGATAACTTCTGTGCTAACAATATCAGTATTGACTTTCGGTAATGGTTTTTTGCTGCCACTAGGTACTGCGTCAGCAATTGCCGCTCATTCTCAAGCGGCAGGGACAGCTTCCGGCGTAATGGGAACCTTGCAATTAGGTAGTGCAGGACTGGCATCATTGCTTATTGGTTATATATCTCACCATGAACCTATTAAGGTGGCATCTATCATCACAGTTGTTTCCTTGGTCGGTAGTATTATTTATATAACTGGTAATAGAGGTGATAAAGAAATAAGTGGAAAACAAGTAATAGAAACTAAATAAAATAGGAATGAAAAATGGTTAATAATATAGATGTCACATTACGTGATGGTGGATACCTTAATAATTTTAATTTTACAACAGAATACGCTATAAAACATGTTGAAGCGTTGACTAAAAGTGGCGTGGAATGGTTTGAAATCGGTTATCGCAATGGTTCTTTCAAACCTATCTCTAATATTGGCCTAACAGGTATGTCTCCGGATAGTTATATCCGAGATATTCATCAATCGGTACCTGAGGCAAAATTGGTAGTCATTGCCCATCCGCATAATATTAATGCTGATGATATCTATGCGATGAAGACGAATGGTGTTAGCTTGCTTAGGTTATGTATTAAGGCCGATAACCCGCAACCATGCTTAGAGTTGTGCGAGATTGCTCGAGCGACTGGAATGGCTGTGGGTATTAATTTTACACGAGCGAGTCAGCTCTCTATCAGTAAAATTATTGAGATTGCCAAACAGTGTGAACAAGCTGGTGCTGATATTATTTACCTGGCGGATTCAAATGGTAGTTTGTTCCCTGAACAGGTAGCGCAGATGTTTTATAAGTTAAAGTCTGCCACGCAAGTGCAATTGGGATTCCATCCTCATGATAATCTGGGTCTTGCCACAGCGAACAGTATTGAAGCTATGAGAGCTGGAGTTAATTTTATTGATAGTTCTCTATCAGGGATGGGAAAAGGTGCCGGAAATCTCAATTTGGAAAGCTGGCTATCATTTCTCAATCTGAGCCAAAATAGTAAACAATATGACCTTGAACGAGTATTTAATCAACTTAATGAACTGCAATCCCATCGTTTTTTTGCCGCCTCTAGGCGCGATATTATCGATATAATGATGGGTATGTACAACTTGAGTGTGGAGAATAAAACAGCTCTTGAAGAAGGGTTACGAAATGGTATTAATTATGCGTTTCAGGTTGTTAAATCTTTGCGAGGAGCAACGGCATGACACGGCATAATAACCGTGCCGGATGTTTCAGCCTTGAAGCGGTAATTCTCGCACCTGTGATGCCGCTTTGGGATCATGGCGATTTTTGCACTCCATTACGTATATTATTACAGAAAATGGGATATCAGGTGTCGATTATTGATACATTATCTTTAATTAATTCATCTGATCCCGACTGCGCTATTAATATTATTGAATCTGAACTCAATCAACGTTTTTCCCAGCCTTATTTGCTTATAGGTTTTGCGATGTCAGGTACTCTGGTGCAATTGCTTGCGTCTCGCCTGAAAAACCTCACGGGCGTAATCTCAGTGAGTGGTCCTGGATATGCTGATTTGTTACTGACCAATAGGCTGGAACAATTGATAGCATTACTAAATAGAAATCAGCTAGATGAAGCGATTTCTGTGTTACATGACTTTGTTATTCCTGAAGGTGGGACTCCATCTCCTAAAATGCCTGCGATACTTGATCATTTAAGAAATACTGCTCGGGAACGCATGATGGTGGGATTTTCACTGTTGCTACAACTGGATGCCAGAACAATATTGTGTAATTACAAAGGAAAATTTCTGAGTATAGTTGGAGGACGTTCGCAATTAGCCACAGAATATAATCAGGTGGTCAATACTCATCCTATGCACTGTTTGGTTGTCGTGGATGGAGCAGGAATGCGGCCTTGGGAAGATAAGCCGTCATTTATTAACAATGTAATTAACGATTGGCTCAAAACCTTATGAATAAAAAAATTCTTATTTTACCTGGGGATGGTATTGGTCAGGAAGTATGCGATGCTGCTCTTCCCGTTTTTCAGGCCCTGAATCTTCCTGTGACATTGGAAATTGGGGATATTGGTTGGACTTGTTGGGAAAGAGATGGTGATCCAGTACCTGCCAGTACTTGGGAAAAGATAGCTTCAGTAGATGCGGTGTTACTCGGCGCTATTACTAGTAAAGGTAAAGAAGAAGCACAACAAGCGTTGCCGCCGCATCTGCGTGTGAAAACGAGAAATTATGTGTCACCAGTTATCCAATTACGCCAGCGTTTGGGATTATATGCAAATATCCGGCCAGTACGTTATGTAGAAGGGGACCGTAAACCATTTCGCTGTTGTGTTATTAGGGAAAACACCGAGGGACTATATGCAGGGTTCGATTTTAAAGGCATTCCCTCTACTGCAACGACTTGGTTACAGCACCCAAATATAGATAAATATGGTCCTGAAGAAGCTGCATGGACAGTTCGTCTACAAACCCGTTTTGGTTTAGAACGTTTGTTTATCACTGCATTTGAGTATGCAAAGGAAAATAACTACTCCCGTGTAACCTTTGCGGATAAACCAAATGTAATGCGGGAAAGTGGGCACTTTGCAAAAGGTATTTTCGATACCGTTGCGGCACATTACCCTGAAATAAAAGCGGATATCCACAATATAGATGCAGTAGCTTTATGGATGGTAAAAAAACCGCATGAATTTGGCGTCATTGTCTCTGAGAATATGTTTGGTGATATTTTGTCTGATTTGGCAGCGGGCGTAATGGGAGGGCTTGGTTTAGCGCCTAGCGCTAATATTGGTAGTGATATTGCCTACTTTGAACCTGTACACGGTAGTGCGCCTGATATGGCTGGTAAAAATAAAGCCAATCCGGCAGCGATGTTTTACACAATAGCATTACTACTGGAATATCTTGGCTTTGCTGATGCAGCACAGCAAATTAACGGTGCAGTAGATAATGTGATACGTGAAGGACAAACTGTTACTTATGATCTGGGTGGTAGCGCAACAACTCAACAAATGGCACAGGCTATTATTAGTACTCTAAGTAAAAAATACACTGGCTATTCTGCATCGATTATTACAGTTGGTGGTGAACTCCTGAGTGGTAAATATCCTAATACTAATCTTCAGGATATTAGTGAATATCTCACGGAGCAGGGATATAAAGTAAAGCAACATCAGGTTTGTGCTGATGATATTAACCAGATTGCTACCGCAGTGGTTCGCAGGTTAGGGCAAGATACTCTTATTGTTGTGTGTGGCGGTCTTGGCCCGACACCGGATGATAAAACCCGTGAGGCGATAGCAAAAGCGGTAGGAAGCCCTCTGGAAATACGTGATAACGTCTGGGTGGAAATAGAGCAACAATTGGAAAAACTGGGAGTATATTGTGATCCTTCAAATCGATTCCAAGCCATGTTTCCGTCAGAAGCAAAGGTTATTTCGAATGTTACAGGTACAGCGCCTGGTTTCAGTCTTAATGTTGATGGTAGCAAAATAGTTGTGTTGCCAGGGCCTCCGTCCCAAATGCGATTAATGTTGTCGGAGGAACATTCTATCCCCCCAGTAGCTGGCATGAGAGAGCTAAACTACCATTGGACACTAATCGGCGTTAGTGAAAGTAAAGTCGGTACGATGGTGAACGCATTCTTTGATGGTGTTGAGTGTGATATTCACTATCTGTGGAAAGCGCCTTATATAGTAGTAGAAGTTACTACTCCTGCTGATGCTCCTCTTTCCGTACAGCAATTAGCTAACTTTGGCGCCATGTTTGAAAATGAATTGGTTAGTGATTGCCAGATGACTGCCATGGAAAAACTCAGTGAACGATACCGTATTAACTGGTTCACAGATGATGATGAATTAAATACATATCTACACACAACATATGCAGTAAATAGTCCTTTAAAATCTCTTTCGGTGAATATTACTGCGTTTCCTTCTATAAATTCATTTTTGTCTGGTGAAGAAATGCTTGGGCAGATGACCCTGACAACCATAGATGATGAAGGACAACAATATTCGGTGGATTTTCCATGTAATAAATTGCTACTGCAACAATCTATACCAGAATATGCCGCTTGGAGTGTCCTGTGCGCACGTGAATCGAAAGAGGAAATGTAATGCAAACCACACAAATTGATCAAATCAAAAAGCGTTTAATGGAGCTTGACAGTGCTGCTATATCGGATGCAATGGATAGTCTGCATATTCCTGCTGGACTAGCTGGAATTGTGCCACGTAGTAATGTCGGGATTAAAATGGCCGGACCCGCTTATACTGTGCGCTATGAGCCTATCATTCCAGAACAGGGCAAGTTTCTTAATGCTGGAAACTACATTGATGAAGTACCTGCTGGATACGTAATAGTGGTTGATAATCAGGGGCGTACGGATTGTACCAGTTGGGGTAATATCTTAACGTTTAAAGCTGTACAAAAAGGAATCGCAGGTTCGGTAATTTATGGGTCAGCCAGAGACTTGTCTGAGGTTCGCAGATTGGAATATCCCTTATTTACGGCGGGGGTTTATATGGTATCCGGAAAGAATCGCGCCAAGGTTGCTGCAACACAATGTACTCTGGATATTGGCGGTGTCGCGATATCTCCAGGAGATTGGATTTTTGCTGATGATAATGGTGCGCTAGCCATCCCGCAGCAGCATTTGCTCACCGTTATTGAGCGTGCGGAAAACGTTGACAAAACTGAACAAGCCATTATTGAGGCTATAACTAACGGAGAAGATCTGGTTAACGCTCGCGAAAAACTGGGGTATGCCGTACCTTGGAAAGCTGCGCAATGAGTCGAATGTTTATAGAATACTGGGAGAGAAAACTTCGTTTTCTGGATGTACATTATCATGCTCGCCCCGATAGTTACATTCGGCGGTACAATGTACTTGAAGCCGGAAGGGAATACGCCCGATATGGTGGTGGGGTTGTACTTAAAAACCATCTGGGGAGTGTTACTGCTTTGTCGTCTCTGGCTCAGGAAGCAGGACTTCCGGTCTTTGGTTCGGTAGTATTGAATGCAACCTCAGGGGGGCTGGCAATTAACTCTGTTATCCAGTCACTGAGTCAGTACCAGTTCTGTAAAGCTCCGCGGCTGCTGGTTCATCTGCCGACTATTGTCCCTACAGGCCATAAAAGTGTAATGAAACGTGCTTGGGCAAATGGTTTTGCGCAAACTTTGGCTCAGCAACCTTTGTCTGTTGTCGATAGCAATGGGCGGTTGCATAACGAGATCCATGAGTTAATTAGTTTTGCGCAGCAGCATAATGTTGTGCTGTCATCAGGCCATGCTTCACGTTATGAGGTTATGCAACTTATTGATGCGATTACCGCTGCGGGTGGTTGTAAGTTCATGCTGAACCAACCTGCCAGTCCTATGACAGGATTGAACGCGAAAGATCTTAAGGCGTTGGGTGAACATGATTGGCTTTATGTGGAGCAAACGGCATTAACTGTTTATCTTGGTTATCAAACAACTGAAGATTTTTTTGAAGTGTTATCGGAGGTGAATAATGTTGTCTATAGCTCTGATCTTGGACAGCCAGTTCAGCCAGATGTTAAGCAATGGCTGAGCGATAGTGGACGCTGGTTTAAAGCCGCTGGCCTTGGTAAAGAACACATTCGGGATATCTGTTTACTGAACCCACTGCGGATGTTGGCTCCGGATTAGATATTAGATTCATCGACTGAAAAGACAATAATGATCCGTTGTTGGTTGAATATGAAAAGTTGCAACAAGGTATCTGAAGCTAGCTGAAATTATTTGACTACAACACCACTAGAACATGATCATGCTCGTGCTTTCAAAAATGATATAGCAATATACAAATCATTTGTGAAGTTGACGAGCAATGGTCTTTATTTTGTTACAAAGAAAAATAAATGCAGGCTCTGTGTGAGAACCCTCTAGTGCAAGTTAGGGAGTGATAGCATAGTAGATGCTTTATTTAAACTCTTTGCTCTAAGTTATGAGGATGAACTGGTGAAAGCACCTGACCGGAATTTGCAAATGGTGCTTGGATTATTGGCGGGCCGTAATATGACTACCACGATGGAATATATTGATATCAATCAGACGATATTGATGGCCCTTGTTGTTGCCTGAATTTGCCTTTTCTACAAAAGTTCTTTAGTTGCAGATAGGGGATTTTTTAAGTTTATGCAAATAGTGCCCATAATGGTTTTTTTGATAAATAAAGAGATAGATTGTTGAAATACAGATACCTAATCGATTAATAGTAAAACATTATATTAATTTGGATTGCTTGATAGTTGCAGTGGAAATTTTTAAATATCGCTCTTTAACGTAAAAATTAGATACAAAAACCCACTAATAAATAACCTTCCTAAAATTCGTCATTATTTATTCAACGTCTTATAAAAAACATAACAATATGATTCAAAAATATATTCACATGAAAATAATCCTATTAATAAATAATTAAAATTATCAATAATTGATATTTATATCTATCCTAAGGTTACTATAATCAAAAGTTATTATTAATATGGTTTGTAATATAGCCAAAAAATAAAGGGGATAATTATGACCATAACTACAGAGAGGATAAATGTTGACTATCCAGTATTCACGAACCTAAGGAACTATGACCTGCGGCTATCACCCAAATGAGGGGGCATAAAATGACATTTGCCTTTGACCCGATCATATAAAAACAGACAGAGGATCACTGCAATGGCTTCTATATCCAAAGATTTTACGAACCTGCTCAATACCTTGATCGATGGACAGATTGGGGCGGCGAGTCGTCAAACCGAATGGTTCAACATGAGTCCTGATGAGCGTACTGACTACATCAAACAGGTAGACGAGCGGTTACAGGAAATGCAGCAGAGCACTCTGAGTGTGCTGGCTGCTCAGCATTTTCAGATGCAGGACAACCCCGTTTCTGTCGGCGATCAGTTGCAGACGTTACAAAAAAGACGGCAGCAGATGACTGATGTGCCTGGCACGCCGGCGATCAACGCCTACAAGCAGCAACTGGACCGCGACATCCTGTTATACCGCCGCCAGCAGACGGCCATGACGCACTTTGATAGCACTTGGCGTAAGGTCTTGGTCATGCTCGGTCCCGACGACTCCAAGCCCCTGAATGCGACGACATTGAGAGAAAACGCGGTGGACAAGCAGGCTAAGCTGGATACCGAAATCAAGCGTCTGGAACAACAACTGACCATACAAGTGGCTGATTCCACGTTCAGCCAAAAATATGTGACGCTGTTTTCTGAGCTACAAGCCTACAAGGATGTCAATGCCCGCTACAACGCTTTGCTCAAGGCATCTGCTACGGAAGAGGCCGCCGCTCTCGGTGCGCTGACCAAGGTGCCTCAGGCCTCCGATGATCTGCCGGTAAATATTTCATTGCTGATGATGGAGGAGCGTCCTGGTTACATCCGCATGAATGTCGCGCTAGTTAATGCCAGCACCGATGGCCGCTTCAAAGACTTCTTCCTGGAGAACGGCAGGCTGGTCGTGCTGACGGATGGGGTACTCAACTTTTCCTTCGGTACCGCCGCCCGTTCACTGGCCTGGCAACAACAATACCGACTCAAGAGTGAGCCGCCATCTTTTCGCTCGCCGACTTATACGCCAATTCGCTCGGTGCTGGTCAAAACCGAATTCGTCGAGAAGTACTTCGCCAACTACCTGGTTTCAGAAAGCACCTTGCGCGGAGGTTTCAAGGCTCAGTTGCTGGGTAACGGTCGCAAGATGCTACTGACTAGCGTTGACCGCAAGGTGCCGAATCAGATCGGGATTCAGGTGTCCGGCCAGGCTCCGAATACTACCATCACCCGTGAAGTGCCATTGGCAAGCGCTTTGAGTGACCTGATCAACCAGAATGCTGATATCGCTAGCTTTCGGACTATCGGCTTGGAGGGGTTTCGCCAGAGTAGTTACCATCCGGACCGTGACGGGCTTTTCGTCAATATCCATGAGCTGGAACGGTCGGTAGGTTTTGCCGGTCGTCAGTACTTGCTGGAAATGCCTCAGGACAACGACTACCTGTCCGCGACGCCTTTTGGGGTGATGAGCGTTGATGGCGACAAGGTTAGTAGTAGTCACTTGAGCAAGGCACAGACTGACACACTGTATCAATACAACGCCGCATTTTTCGAGAAGTTGGAACAACTGCGTAGCGGCGGTATGAAGGCCAGTCGCTTGTTTGAAGGCAGCATCGAGCGTACAGCGTTCGTGCAACAACTAGTGCGTTTGCTTGAACGTAACCACATCACCCCCGCAGGGGTGTTGGCGCCGGAGTACCCCCGTGACAACATGCGCGATATCAAAGGTAATAACTTGAATAAGGTGCTGTGGGAACAGGCGTTCGCCGCTTCGGTTTGGCGAAGCAGAGATAATGACCCGTTGTTGTTCAGGCTGGCGACGAGACTGGTGAAAAACCCGGCTGTGGTCAAGGTTCTGCAAAATGGCTATGTGCAAAGTGACATCGCTCAGGCCAGGGAGTTGCTGGCACCGCTGTACGAACAATGGCGTACTCGGGCCGTCGAAGCGGAAACCCAGCGGGTCGCCAGTGCCAACGCGGCACAGCATCCAAGCAATCCGAAAGTCCATGTTTTCGATCAGGCAGAGGTTGAGCGCTCGCTGGATGACAAATTGCTCATCCTGTTGTTGACTGGTCCCCAGAGCCTTGAAGGTACCGATGTGCAACTGCGTCCGATGGTTGAGGCGGCGCTGTTGAGTAATGAGGGCAGGAGCTTGCGCAAACAGATCTTGTTCCATGCCTTGCGCCCGGTAGCCGATAGCTTTTCCAAGGCCGCGGCCCCAGTGAATCCTCACGCTGAGCTGGGTGTCGGCAAGATCATGATCAATAACCGGCTGAATCAACCCGACCCGTATCTGATTCTCAATACCAGCTCTGAGGAGCAGGCATATCGTGATGGTTCGTACCTGATCAAGGACGATAAATACCGCAGCTATAACCAGTTCCGTCCGGACTTCAAGAATGACGCTACCCGCTATATGAATGACCTGGACACCCCGTTCGTGGGGGGGATTTCCGGGACTACCCAGACCGTCAGTAATGTCTTGACGGAATTGTTCGGTGGCGCGTTGAGCGTCAAGCAGTACTGGCAATTCCAGATGGCCAATGCGGCCTTCATGATACGTAATGGCTATCACTCGTTCTTCGAAACTTTCTACGTCGCTGCGCGTTATGAACCGGAGGGCGCGGATAGTATCGGCAAGGAGATGTTGCAGATGTTTGACAAGTACCGCGTTGAAGGCAGCAAGAAGGCATTACAGGGTAAGCTGTATGACGGAGTGATGGCGCGAGTCTTGCCGATCATCAATCAGGGCTTGTCGGCGGCTGACGAGTTCCATCCACCGCGTTTTACCCGCATTGGTCCAAGACCGGCGCTGTTGGGGCAGGCGGTGAAGGATCTCGAACTCAAGGCCGGGTTGACGTCTGTAGGTGATGGGTTTGAGCCCCGCCAAGGCAGCGCCGACATTCATCAGTTTGTCACTGATCCTGTATTATTCGCCAAAACACACACTGTCAGTGCTGAAGCGCTGGTCAGATCGGGGCGCCTCCCGGCAGAGGGGAGCGCTCAGTTGGTGAAGGTCGGATCAGGCTTGTATGAGCTTGAGTACACTGAGCAAAGCGCCAATGATATATCCTCAAGCAGCATACCGGCGTATTTCCTCGGCTACAACGGCCCGAACCAAGCCAATGCGGTACCCGCCTATGTGGACATTCCCAAACGTACAATCGCGGGGAACTTTCTGTTTACTGGGACGCTATCGGGCGGCTCGCTGGTGGTGACTAGCCTTGATGCTAATACCTTCCGGGTCTACCACGATGGTCGAGTCAATAGTTCGTTGCTGTACGACAACGTGGTCATGGCAGTGGATTATAAGGATTATCAGATAGCTGGTACCGCGGAGGGCCTCGCTGCGGCGTACATGCAGTACGTTAATCACGAATGGCAGTTAGTGCTCCAGCGTCAGGAATATCAGCGAGATGGTCAGATGCTCCGGCTGAGGCTGCGTGACGACGAGGAGCCGCTCTCGATCCAGGTGGCGGACAGTCAAGTGGTTGAACGAAATCAGGCTCAATTCGTCGCCTACCGCGAGCAGATTCATCAACAATTGAAGAAGGTAGCCACCCAGTTCGAGGTATCAATCTCAGGGGTCTCCGATGGTGTATACACAGAGGGTGAGTTTTCTCCTGATCATCCGGCGATTGCTGCGTGGGCCAAGCTGTGCGCCGAGGTTTATGACAGGATCAATGCTGATACCAAGCAGTTGGTGGATAAGCGAAACAAACTCTATGAGAACCGGCGCAATACCATTCGGCGCGACTTAATTAACCAACAGATAAAGCAGCTCAATATCACCCTAGAGTACTACAAGGCGCAATACGATACGGTCCTGCGTGAAGCGGGCTTCGTCGAACAAAGCTGGCTTTGGCAGCAGATCAAGGCCAAAAACGGCAGCGCTGCGGTGGTTCGGATTGACGATACAGCCATTCAGGGCGGGGGTAAGCAGCGCACCGATAGCGTGGGTGAACGTTACGCTATCTCTGAAGCCTATCAGCGCGGGGCGCGGGGAACTGGATTCAGCGATGGCTTGCGCAACTTTCGTGAGATCGAGATCCCCGGCGTGGATGACAAAATGTCGGCACTGGAGATGAAGCGCCTGTTTCTTGAAGGAAAACTCACCTCCGAGCAACAGGGCGCCTTGAGCGGCCGCATCACCGAAACCAGCCGGGCTGAGTACATCGATAAGGTATTGCGGCAGACTGCGGTATTCAGCGAGGATTTCCATGACGCCGGCAGTGTCTTTGACCGCTTGGTACCACAGGACTTTTATCTGTCGCTGGTCGGTGACCGATCTGGTGGCCGTTGTTATCCTTTGGTCAGGGCCATGACTGTGGCATTGGCTAGTGGCGGCGAGGCTGGCATCAACAGCCTTGTGCAAAAGTTGTTCTTCGCCTCCGCTGACCCTCAGGCGGGCAGTTCCACGCTCCTGAGAAACAGCCTGATCAAGTTGCACTCCAATGTCGAAGCTGTTCAGGCTTCCACGGAGCTAGGGCAGTTTGGATTGTCCGAAGTGGTATCGCGGCTGGCTGCAACGACCGGAACCTCGATGTTCGCGCTCAATACCCAGAATCACTCGATGATGGTTGGGAGCACTGTCACGACCGAAGGCCGTCGCTACTACTTTTATGACCCGAACGTCGGGATCTTTGCCTTCGACAACACCAAAAGTCTGTCCAGGGCTATGGAGCAACACTTAGTAGGGCGCAGACTCGCCGTGCACTATGGCTCGTTCGGCAGCAAGTCGGCACCGGCCTTCAACCTGATTGAGATCGATACCGGCAAAATGGCTGAGGTACCCGTGGGTAATGGTCTGAATGTGGCTGACCTGACCAGATTTGAGGAACTGTCCAGCGTCATCGGGCAACGGCGCCAGGTCGAGCAGGTGATGAGTGCACAAGAGCGGATCACGGAAGACTTGCAATTGAGCACCGCGCTGCAAGCCTTTGATGCCGAGCAATGGGGGGCACGGTTCGAAGCCGCCAGTACCCGGCTGGCGCAAGAGCACCAACTGGACAGCCGCTGGCTACCGATCATCGCCACGACCGAAGAGCAGGGCGAAGGCCGCTACCGGGTCCAGTTCATCAACCGTGACCAACCCGAGCAGACTCGCTGGCTGGACACTGATGATAGCACTTTTGTCGAATTCCGGCGCTTCGTCGATGAGCACATGAGCGTACTGAACGAGCACTTTACTCTGGAAAGTGGACGGATGCGGCCGCGCGGCGGGGTTGGCGAGGCCGCGCCGGTGGATGGGTTAAATGCCGGGTTTGCGGTACAGGCGTTGATCCAGTGGTTTTCTGACAAGAACCGTCATGATGCTGCAAACGGGATGGCTTCTCCTGATCTGGCTACCGCGCTCAAAGTCCACAGCTACCTTAACTTTGTCCAGATGGTTCATGGTGGCGTGCAGGACGTGATCAAAGTCACGGCACTAGTGCGTACGGCACTGCGCGGCGAAGTGGTGGCTGCCCAAACGTCGTTCAAGGAATTTGCCTTGAGTCTGGGTCACACCGTCAACGAAGGCGTTGGCGTGTTGTTTGGTGGAGCCATGATCGGTCTGGATGCTTATGAACTGGCCCATGCCGAGAATGATGTGCAGAAAGCGGTGTTCGGCACCCAGCTTGCGTTCGATTCGGCTAGCTTTGTCACCGGCGCAGCCGGCATAGGGGCCGGGTTGGTCGGTGCCTCGACTGCCGGGGCGGTCCTCGGTGGGGCCGGGGTGATCCTTGGCGGGCTAGCGGTGGGCTTTACGGCGCTGGCTCAAGCCTTTGGTGCGGTCGCTGAGGATGCCAAGGCGGTGGGCCGTTACTTTGATACGGTTGATAAGGCGTACAAAGGCAATGGCTATCGGTATGACAACGAGAAGCAAGTGCTGGTGCCCTTGGCCGGTGCGGTGATCAAGACTTTAGATCTGAGCAAGAACCAGATCGATTTCGACAGCCAGTACATCTACCGCACCCATTCCGGCTCTACTGGTTCAGGGAAAATCAATTACTTCTTCTGGGTCGGTGACTTTCCGCGAATGGTCCATGACCGTGGTCAGGCGATCGAAGTACGCAGCGGCATTGGTTATAAGGATGTTTCTCGGCCCCTTGAGCACGGCGACAGCAACGTTGTGATCTTGCCGGGCACACCTAAGTCCTACATTAGCTACGAATACATGCTGCTTCCCGGCGCCACCACTCGCCACGACGCTGGTTTTGACGTGATCCGCAGGCTTGAGGAAGACAAGCGGTTCGACTACGACTTCTACATCTTTCCGGGGGAGGAGACGATTCGCAGGATTCATCATGAGTACGTCGACACTCCGATCGAGGTAGTGCTCGATCAGCGCAACCGGCAACTCGTGGCGCCCGAATTGCCCAAGGAGTTGCACGGCTTTCTGTGTTATGAGATCAAGGGGGCGGGCGGCGAATACCTGATCGGCCTTAACGAAGGCGCTAAGGTTAATCTCACGAGCGATGTTGCCAGTACGTGGATCATCGACAGCAGCCAGCTCGCCAGCGACAGCATCAGCGTATCGAAGGACCAACTGTTGGTCGGCGAGAAGGGCAAGGAGGTTGTGGTAAAACTCTATCTGGCTCAGAACAGTCAGGTATTGGTAGTCAACGGCAAGGGGGAGGTGCGCAAAGTCGATTTCACTAGCCTGACCGCTCAGGTAATAAGTGAAGATGCGAGCAAGTGGCAGGTGCCAGGCCAGCAAATTGAGCAGCACCTGAGTGATTTGGCCAAGGCGCATCAGCTACACGGACAGTATGTGGTGGTGGAAAATTACAGACACCAAGGGCGAGATGTTGGCCGAGCGTTCTATGACGTGACCAAGGACCGCATGCTGTTCACTGACACCACCAATGAACAGGCCAAACGTGCCCAACTGGGGGCAGTGATGGGCGACTATGCTTATTTCTACGACGCCGACAACGCGGTGGCGTGGCGGGTAGACATCGCCACCGGACAGGTCGACGCACAGTTTGAGCCTTGGTTCAACCAGAATGCGGGCCATATCAGCCGGTTCTGGCAGGAGGGAGATGTGGTCTACTTGGCGCGCCGTTATCGGCTAAAGGAGAGGGAGGCTGAACTGGGCTATCGGATCATCGGTGACCGAATGGAGTTGGTTAGTGCGGTGGGCGATGATGCGCTGCTCCAGCTTTCGGCACGCATCGGTCGGCATGGTGATGAGCTTGAGGCCATACTCCAGGGCTACAGGAGCAATAGCACTCAGCGCGGGACCCTAATGTATACGTTGGGCGCACGGTTGATCCAGCCGACCAGTGCGGCGCTGGTTACAGTGTTCGGCGTGGATGCGGCTGGCGTGCCGCACCGCTATTGGATACGCACCAGCGATGGTACGCTAATCAAGCCGAATCTGGCGCCGCCAGCGGATCAGACCTTGCATTTCGAAGCACATGAACAAACCCGCAGTGCTTGGCAGATCCCGGCTGACTTGGTGTTAGCGGGGAGTATGCCGTTGCTCGGTGGCAAGGAAGTGTTTTTCTTCTACAGCAAGGAGCAAAAGACCCTGTTCCGTCAAGAAGGTCCAGGGCAAGAAGTACTCGACGCCAACCAGCCGAGCGCATTGCGGGTCACTACGCCAGCCTTGACCAACGTGATCAATTTGAACGGTCACTTGGTCGTGGTGACCGAAGACGGGCGTGTGGCCCGGCTTGATGCACTGGGGCAGCTTAGCTACGCAGCGGTCAACGAGCATTGGCTTAAGGGACGTATCCACTGGTGGCAGGACTTGACCAGTGTCACAGACGGCAGAGCTACCCTGGCGGTGTTTGGGGTCAAGGACACTGACGGCAAGAGCCTGCTGCCGGTGTGGTACCACAACGGTCAGGTAGTCGTCGCTTCGGCCGCTCTGCAAGACAAACATCCGCAGTTCTTGGGTTTTGAAGTGGACGGTTCCAGTGCGCGACTGTTCGAACCCGCCAGCGGCAAGTTGTATCGTCAGCCGGCTATGACTGCCGATGCGCTGGCTGCCGCGTTCGGTACCGACGAGGTGCTTGAAGCCTCGGCGCAACTTCCTGCGGCCAATGAGCTGGAGCCTGAACTTCACCTCAAGGCGGCGGAACAAGTCGATGCCGGGCTGCGCCTGACCACCGTTAAGGGTGAGATCCTGCTGCGAACTCATGACGGCAAATTGCAGTTGGTTGCTGTCGACAAAGATTGGCAACAGGACAACCTCGTCCGTCTGTCACAGGCACTTGCTGAGGTTGCCGGTCAGTGGCGAGTCAAAGGCGTGCTGACCTTGCAAGGTGATGATACACAAGGCTGGTTCGATGTCGGTAGTGGTCAGGTGTTCTCCATCGGTGGCATCCCTGCCACGGATAACCTGCGTTTTATCGGCATTGCTGTCGGGAAGAAGGGCGCGTACGTGTACAACCCAACGGACCAGATGCTGTACCAGGTCAAGGAGAGCGGTGCGCAGAAGCTGAATCATTACGCCGATGTCGAACGCATTGGTTCGTCGCTGTTGCTTCAAGATGGGGGCAAGGGTGATCTGAGCCCAATGCTGATCGCGGGTGTCGATAGCGTGGTGTTGCATGGTGGCGCCGGTAGCGATACCTACCGCCTCAGCCAGACGATGTGGTCGTATTACCGTACGGTCGTTATTGACAACGATGACCCGAACCAGGTTCTGGATCGTTTGATTATACTGGCGGTTGATGCGGAAAAAATCTTCGTTAGCCGTCACGAGGATGACTTGATGCTGACCGATTCGGTCAATGGCACGGTCTTGGTGATACGTAAGGTATTCGGTAGTCAGGCGGTGACGCACCGGCATCTGCAAATCGATCTGGAAGGTTCCTCGTCGGTGATCAGCGTGGATCACTTGGTCAAGGGTTTTACCAGGCTGGGAACAGCCAATATTGGCTTGTTCGAGCTGCCTTGGGCCATCTAGTAGTTGGTGAAAGTGGTGGATATTGTCGTCTCGGTCACGGACATGGAGGCTCTGGTCTGGCTAAGTTGAGTGGGGTGACGGCGTTCGCGAGAGCCTGCCGCAAAACTGTTAAGCCGACAGGCGGTACTTGGCTTCGCTATCTTGAGTTAACAGGAAAAACCACAGGAGGGGCATAAAGCCCTTCCTGTCTCTGGGTTCCGGTCGAATCATTTCTTCTGTAGAAGCAGGTCATTAAACACCTTGTCACAAGATAGGGAGTTTTTTTGAACTGATGTAATCTCTTATAACTAACTCATGATCATCGACTCTAAAGGTGTGACGGGTGTGATGACTAAGCTGGCGATATTGACCTCAATGGTCAGTGTTCTGGGGATAATCAAACCGATTTTGCCTAATGTTTGATGCGGTACGTCAGGCTTTGCCAATTGATGTAGGTGGTGATCCTAGTGGCGTTGTATATCCTGATACCGCTGATCCTGCTGTTTGCTGCCTAAGAATTTAAGACCATATTGACGCTGACTTTTGTCGTGTTTGCGTTGAATTTCGTGACATTATGGTGGGAAACAGCCCGCTGGCTTGGGGGCCTTGGTATGGGCCAGTGTTCGGATAGGTGATATTACGAGCATGATGGATCAGGGGGCATAGGCAAGGCAATCTGCAAGGGATGTTTGGGCAGGTGTTGATGCGGAAGATGTTATCGAAAGGAAAATAGCGGGACGCGTTTTTCGTCTAAAAGGATGGGATTTCTTCCCGTCAGAATACTCTGAAAAATACTTAGTAAATTGCTTAATTTATTATTTTTGTTAATTATATTTGTCATGGTTTTGTTTTTTCGACATGTAAAACTCAGATGAATATGCTTAATGCTACATATAATACGTTTCATTAATGTTAGTTTATTACCGTTTTGTTGCATGATTACAGTTGGTTAGTCTGAATGTTCGCCTTTTTGGTTAATTATCAGTCTCATGTCTTGAAAATAAAACACCTTCAACCATAATACTTCCCCTAATATTTCCCTTAAAACTATTAAATAATAATTAAGTATTGTACTGGTTCAACTATGGCAACGGTAACTCGCGGTAAAATATTCGTAGGGTTGGCCGGATGGGCTGTATTTGCTATTCAGCCTGTGCAGGCAGATGACCAACTCTTTATTCATCAGAAACAGCAACAACAAGCGTTAGAACAACGTCTAGAGGCAAAGGCACCGACTGTGCGGCTCAAGCGACCCGACGTGCTCCTGCCTGATTATCCTGATCGTGAGCATCCCTGCTTTACCATCAACGCTCTGCATTTGGAAGGGGATGCTGCCAGCCGTTTTCAATGGGCGCTGGAAGCAGCAAAAGACGCTAAAGGGCGCTGTCTAGGCAGGCAGGGGATTTTGCTGGCTATCAACAAGGTGCAGAACGCCATTCTGGCAAAAGGTTACGTCACCACCCGTGTGATGGTGCAGGAGTAGGATCTGACCCAGGGCGTACTGACGCTGACGCTCCAACCTGGCCGCATTGCTAACATCCACTTTGATGAGTCGACCTCCTGGCGTGGGCGGTTATGGAATGCCATGCCTGCCACATCCGGGGATATTCTCAACCTGCGTGATATTGAGCAGGCGCTGGAAAATTTCAAACGGGTGCCCAGTGCTGAGGCTGATATTAAAATTGTACCCAGTCAGCAGGAAGCTACCAGTGACCTGCTGGTTAGTTGGAAAGAAAGTCGGCTCCCGGTTCGCCTCAGTCTGAGTCTTGATGACAGTGGCGCCAAAAGCACAGGCCGCTATCTGGGATCAGTGACCCTGGCGATTGATGCGCCTTTTACCCAGAACGACCTGTTCTATGCCAACATCGGCAAGGATTTGTTTGAGCACGGCCCCTTTGGTAACCGTTCCCGTACCGTTAACTACTTCTTCCCGTTTGGCTACTGGTCTTTTTCCGCTAACTACAACGACTACACCTATCACCAGAATATCGCCGAGGTCAGCCAAGTGCTGACTTACCGCGGCAAGAGCGAGAATGCGCAATTTACCGTGTCTAGGCTGCTGTTTCGCAATCAGTCGCATAAAACTACCCTCAATATGCGCGTCTTTCGCCACCATTCTACGAATTCTGTAAATGGCATCGAGATGGAACAACAGCGCCGCCGTACTGCTGGCTGGGAACTCGGACTCAGCCATCGTAGCTACCTTGGCAATGTCACGCTAGACGCTAACACCAACTGGCGGCGGGGCACTGGAGCGTTTGGGGCCTTGCCGGCGCCTGAAGAAGCCTATCACGGGGGCAGTGCCCGTACTGGCATTGCCTTGGGCGATGTCAGTTTGAATATACCTTTCGCTTGGGGTAAGCAGCCTTGGCGTTATTACACCAGCGTACGCTGGCAGTGGAGCCGACATCCTCTGACGCCGCAGGACCGGATGTCTATTGCCGGGCGTTACACCGTGCGCGGGTTTGACGGCGAGCAGATGTTGTCCGGTGAAAAGGGATTGCTTTGGCGTAATGAGCTGGCCTGGAATGTGTTGTCGCGCGGCCATGAGTTTTACTGGGCGACAGACTATGGTCGTGTAGATGGACCGGGAACCCGTCATCTTGCCGGGCATCAGCTGGCGGGCGGCGCTTTGGGTGTACGTGGCACGTTGTGGGGGCGGTTCCATTACGACCTGTTTGCCGGGGTACCGCTCTACAAGCCAAAAGGTTTTCATACCCCGGGCGTGAGTAGTGGTTTCAGTGTCAACCTAGAAATCTGATGACGCCGGTCAACCTTGTCACAAGCACACGTTGCCTTTTATTTAACTCGGACATGATTTATGAACAAACAGTGTTATTGCCTTATTTACAGCCGCACGCACGGTGAATTGCGGGTGGTATCGGAACTGGCTCGCGGCTGCAATACTACGGCTGGGCAACGCTGCGGCGTATCGCGCCTGTGGGTGACGGTGCGTCGTGCGGTGTGGTTGCTAGGGATGGCACTGTTTACCGGGCAAGCGTCGGCTGGTGGCATCATGGCTGACGAACAGGCGGCGCACGCCCGGCGGCCGGAAGTCATAGTAACCCAAAACGGCCTGCCGCAGGTCAATATCAATGCACCTAACCGGGCAGGGATATCGCATAATCCCTACAAGCAATTTGATGTTGACCAGAGAGGCGCCATTCTCAACAACTCAGCGGTAATGACCTCCACCCAACTGGCAGGGATGATACAGGGCAACCCCCGGCTTGACCCGAACGCAGCGCCGGCCCAGATCATTATCAATGAGGTAAACAGTAGCAACCCCAGCCAGTTGCGGGGTTTTCTGGAGGTGGCCGGTGGCAGAGCGCAGGTGATTGTGGCCAACCCATCGGGAATTGTGTGCAACGGTTGTGGCACCATCAATGCCGGACGCATGACGCTGACCACCGGTAAGCCGCAATTGAACGCTGACGGCAGTCTGGAGGGGTATCAGGTAGAGCGTGGTTTGGTGCATATTGGGAGTGGAGGACTCAACGGTGATCCTCGCCATGACACCAAGTATGTCGATATTCTGGCACGTGCGGTGGCAGTGAATGCTGGCATTTGGGCCAAAGAGGAACTTTCAGTGGTGGCGGGCCGAAACCGTATTAGTGCGGATGGTAAGACGGTTATGCCGCTGGGCGCGGATGGCAAGGCTCCTGAGTTAGCGATAGACATGGGACAGATGGGCGGCATGTATAGCGGCCATATTCGCATGATAGGCACCGATGCGGGTGTAGGTGTGCGTAATCATGGGGGACACTTGCAGGCAGGCAAGACGTTGATCGTAAGCAGTGAGGGTCGGCTCAGTTGGCAGTCGGAGGCTGTGGAGGCCGTCACTCAAGCTAGTGGCGATGTCACCCTGACCGCCAGAGATGGTATTGAACATCACGGTAAACTACACAGTGGCGGGCAGCTTGTCGTACAAAGCCGCGAAGGCGACATTCGTCAGTCAGGTACTCTGGCGGCAGCTGGCGACATCCAGTTGGCATCTGACCGAGGCATTCAGAGCAGCGGGCATTTGCTGGCAGGCAGCGATGTAAACAGCACGTTGACGCGCAAGGCGGATTTGACACTGAGCAGCCAGGGCAATATCCAAGCTAGAGGCAGTTTGCTGAGTAAAAGCGATGTCAGCGTGACTGGTCACAGGGTTGATGTCAGCCAAAGCAATCTGGCGGCCAGCCGTGTCGTGATTACGGCACAAGCCGGCGGCGTTGCCTTGCAACAGGCAAAGGTCGACAGCCGACAACTCACGGTGAACACCTCGGGCAATATTGAGGCGCAGCAGGCGCAGGTACGTGCTGGCCGTTGGGCGGTTGACGCTGACAGCTTGTTCACTCAAGGGGCTGTCTGGTCCCAGGTTGATGCTGGGGAAAGTCGTTTTGCGCTGACCGGAGTGTTGGATAACACCGAAGGCAGCATTGAAACCCGGCAACTTAGCCTGAATGCCGCTACCCTGAACAATCGACAAGGACGTCTGGTGGCGCTTGACGGCACGGCGCAACACTGGCGGGTGAGCGGCCTGCTGGACAATCGCGACGGCGGGGTGGTGGGTAGCAACGGTAATTTGTTTCTTGAGACTGGACATTTGAATAACCAGCACGGTACGTTGCAGAGCCAGTCAGCACTGAGCATCACGGCGGCAGCGGATATCGATAACGGCAAGGGCAAAATGCTGGCCGGTCAACAGCTGATCTTGAACGCCGCCGGTAGCGTCGACAACCAGTCTGGGGATGTAAGCGGTGAATACCTGCATCTGACGGCACAAAGTCTAAATAATACGCAGGGCAAGGTAGTTAGTCAGGGACGTTTGCAGCTTGACACCCGTCAGGCAATCGATAATCAGCGTGGTACGTTGCAGAGTCAGTCGGCACTGAGCATCACGTCGGGGGCGGATATCAATAATGGTCAGGGCAAATTGCTGGCTGGTCAACAGTTGACCTTGAACGTCACCGGCAGCGTTGATAACCAGTCCGGAGAAATGAGAGGTGAAAACTTGCAGCTGACGGCACAGAACCTGAATAATACTCAGGGCAAGGTGATCAGTCAGGGGAGTTTGCAGCTTGCCGCCCATCAAAAGATTGACAATCAGCAAGGGTTGGTTGAGGCCGGTGATGTGCTGGATATCCGCACCGACGGCAGCTGGAATAACCGCCGCGGCATCGCACAAGGAAGCAAGCAGGTTGTAGTCTCCGTGCATGGTATCGACAACACCGACGGCAAACTGCAATCGGGTGGCGATCTGACGCTCGACAGTACGGGGGATGTCATTAATCAGGCAGGCACCTTGACGGCGCAGCAACACCTCAACTGGCAGGGCGGCACGGACAGCCTGTTGAACAATGACGGGGGCAAATTGTTCAGCCGCGGTGCGATGTTGCTGAAAGGCTGGCAGCTGACCAACCGCCAGAAGGGAGTTGTTCAGAGCCAGCAGAAACTGACGTTGAACACCACTGGCAGCATCGATAACCAGTCCGGAGAAATGAGCGGCGAAAACCTGAAGCTGACGGTACAGAGCCTGAATAATGCGCAGGGAAAGGTGATCAGTCAGGGGCGTTTGCAGCTTACCGCTCATCAGTCAATTGACAATCAGCAAGGGTTTGTCGAGGCCGGTAATGCGCTGGATATCCGCGCCGACGGCATCTGGGGCAACCGCGGCGGCATCGCGCAAGGGGGCAAGCAGGTTGTGGTCTCCGTGCATGGCATCGACAACACCGGCGGCAAACTACAATCGGGTGGCGACCTGACGCTCAGCAGTACGGAGAATGTCATTAATCAGGCAGGCATCCTGACAGCGCAGCAATACCTCAACTGGCAGGGCGGTACGGACAGCCTACTGAACAATGATGAGGGTAAATTGTTCAGTCGAGGTGCGATGTCGCTAAAAGGCGGGCAGCTGACCAACCGCCAGAAGGGGTTTATTCAGAGCCAGCAGAAACTGACGTTGAACGCCACCGGCAGCATCGATAACCAGTCAGGAGAAATGAGCGGTGAGAACTTGTATCTGACGGCACAGAGCCTGAATAATACGCAGGGCAAGATGGTCAGTCGGGGACGTTTGCAGCTTGGCACCCATCAAGAAATTGACAATCAGCAAGGGTTTGTCGAGGCTGGTGATATGCTGGATGTCCGCGCGGACGGTAGTTGGAATAACCACGGCGGCATCGCACAAGGGGGCAAGCAGGTTGTAGTCTCCGTACATAGCATCAACAACACCGACGGCAAACTACAATCGGGTGGCTATCTGACACTCAACAGTACGGGGGATGTCATTAATCAGGCAGGCACCCTGACGGCGCAGCAACACCTCAACTGGCAGGGCGGTACGGACAGTCTGCTTAACAATGACGCAGGCAAATTGTTCAGCCGCAGTGCGATGTCACTGCAAGGCGGGCAGTTGACTAACCGCCAGAAGGGGTTTATTCAGAGCCAGAAGGAACTGACGTTGAATGCTACCGGCAGTGTTGATAACCAGTCCGGAGAAATGAGCGGAGAAAACCTGAATCTGATGGTACAGAGCCTGAATAATACGCAGGGCAAGGTGATCAGTCAGGGGCGTTTGCAGCTTGCCGCCCATCAGTCGATTGACAATCAGCAAGGATTTGTCGAGGCTGGTGATGCGCTGGATATCCGCACCAACAGCAGTTGGAATAACCGCGGCGGCATCGCACAAGGAAGCAAGCAGGTTGTAGTCTCCGTACATGGCATCGACAACACCGACGGCAAATTACAATCGGGTGGCGGCCTGACGCTCAACAGTACGGGGGATGTCATTAATCAGGCAGGCACCCTGACGGCGCAGCAGCATTTCAACTGGCAGGGCGGTACAGACAGCCAGCTGAACAATGACAGGGGCAAATTGTTCAGCCGTGATGCAATGTCACTGCAAGGCGGGCAGCTAACCAACCGCCAGAAAGGGTTTATTCAAAGCCTGCAAGAACTGACGTTAAATCTAACAGGCAATTGGGACAATCAAGGCGGAAAATTGGCCAGTAGCGGGAGCAGTACGGTGAATGCTCAGAGCCTCCTCAATGCGCAGGGGGAAATTCAGGTACTGGACACGCTTGATATGCAGTTCACTCGCGCACTAAATAACAGCAATGGTCGTATCTTCAGCAAGTTGAAGCAGTCCCTGCGTGCGGAAGATATTCTTAACGCTCAGGGATGGATAGGTAGTCAAGGTAGCTGGTTCGCCACGGGTAGCTGGTTTGACAACCGAGAGGGCAACGTGCTGAGCCAGCAGGAGACAACGCTTGCAGTAAGCGAGCTGAACAATCAAAAAGGCATCCTACAATCGGCGAGCGCGCTGGTGTTACGTGTGGCACAGGATATTGATAACCGGGTTGGTAAAATCAGTGCCCAGGGACGGCTGGATGTACAGGGCATTAAAGAGGGTACAGCGGTCGGAAGATTACAGAACGCCGGTGGGAAGCTACAGGCCGACGATGGTCTTGTTGTGACGGCACAGGGTGTGGACAACCAAAATGGCCTGCTCTACAGCCAGAAGCAGATGCAGCTGACCTTAAACGATACCTTGGATAATCGTCAGGGTAAGTTGAAAAGTGGTGGGGATATGCAGCTTGATGCGCAATTGCTGCTGAACGAGATGGGTTCGATGGACAGCCAGCAGCAGCTTGGGTTGCGCATTTTGGGATTGTTGGACAATACCCGAGGTATGGTGAGAGGCAACGGCGACCAGCAGATATCGGCTGAACGGGTTGATAACCGGCAGGGGGTGTTCAGCAGCCGGGGCGCTCTTGAGCTTGCCGCGAGTCGGCTTGATAATCCGGACGGTATGATTATCAGCCAAGGTGCTGGTACTTACCGCATTAACGTGCTCAATAATCAGCATGGCAAAGTTCACAGCAACAACACGCTAACACTCAGTGGCGAACAGCTGAACAATCAGGCAGGACAGCTGATATCAACCAAGGCGATGCGTCTCGGCAGTAAGCAGCTCAATAACAGCGGGCAGGGGAAAATCACCAGCCAGGATGCGCTGGTTGTGCAGGCCGATCGACTGAACAACCGCGAAGGCGGGCTGCTGTTAGGCACGATACACACCGACGTGACTGCTCGCGAGCTGGACAACACCGCAGGACGTCTGCAAAGCGCTGGAGCCCTAACGCTGTCGCACCTTAACGTGCTGGACAATCGTCAGGGGTATCTCTTAGCCAACAAAATACTCAACATCAATGTCGGTAACACCGGTGCGCCTTCTGTACTGACACTATTCAATCAGGGCGGTACCGTTCAGAGTGGGGAGCAGCTTGTGGTCAATGCCCACACCTTGAATAACCAAGGCGGGACATTGCTCAGCCAACAGGCGCTCACGCTTGCCGTGCAACAAGACTACACCCATCGGATCGGCGATACGCTGAGCAGTAACGGGGCGATGACCTTCTCTATTGCCGGTGTGCTGACCAATCAGGCCGACTGGTTGTTGCCGGGTAACCTGATTGTCAACAGCACCCATTTCACCAACCTAGGTGCCTTGGTCGGGAAAACATTGCAACTGACCACTGGGACATTGCGCAATTTGGGGCGTCTGGAAGCCGACAGCATGATGCTCACCAGCGACATTTTGGACAACCCGGCGACCATCATGGGTGATGACATCACGGTGCGTAGCCGGGTCATCGACAACTATGGGCGCGATGCGGTGATCGCCGCCACGGAGAGTCTGAACTTGCATGCCGGCGAGCGTCTGACCAACCGGGATGGCAGCCTGATCTATAGCAGCGGTACTCTACATCTTGGCAGTGATGACAAGATTGAGAATCGTGCGAGTCGCATTGAGGCTGACGGGGATATCTGGGTTGAGGCCAAACGGCTGGATAACCTGCGCGAAGGGCTCGACATCACGCGTGAGGCGGAAAAAAGCGATTACAAATGGCACCGTTACAACTACAACTGGCGCTCTTACGGTTCGACGGTCAATACCGACAAAAACACCGTAATGCCTACCACACAGCGTCTGATGTTCCGCGATGACGTTGCGGTGGAAAATAGTCGTTACGGTACCCTACTGGCTATCGATGCTACCGGCAAACGAGCGCAGGTGCGAGTGAAGGATAGCAGGGGGAAGATGCGTGAGCTGTGGGTGAACTACTTGGCTCTGACGCCGGGCAGCGACGGCGGCTACGACATGACGTTTTATGAGACGCGCGGTTTTCGTCAACATGCGGTGCCGACACCTTATCACAACACGGTCTGGCGCGAGCACAACCGGGGGCGGATTGAGCAATGGGACCCGGAGAAGCATGTCGACATTGCAGATGCGCCCTTTGTGACTGACTACAATAATTTCCGTGAACGCTCGACAACCGGGACGGTGACAAGGGACAAATTGATGTCTGCGGGTACCGGTGCCCATATTCTGGCGGGCGGCAACATGGTGTTGCGCATTGCTGATCAGCTGCTCAATGACGCCAGCACCCTCAGTGCCAACGGCGATCTGTCGATGAAAGGCGACGGCAAGGTCACCAACCGGGGCTATTCGGTGAACGAACGGTATCAAGAGTACATTGTCGATCACTACGACAGGGATACCAGGCATTGGTACCCAACCTTCAACCGTGACGAGACCAGAGCGTTGACCACCATTGACGGTATCATCACAGGGCATGGTAACGTCACTATCAACGGCGCACATTTGGAAAACACCACAGTCAATCAGGCGCAAATCAGTAGCGTCGATGCGGCACAGAAGGCGGCGGAGGCCGAACGTGCGGAATGGGAACGTAATCCACCGGCGGTGACGGTTGATGGGGAGGATTGGCAGACGGGAGATACGAAACTGACGCCGAGTAGCCGACCGCTCACACCGGATATCCTGCCATTCACACCGGGCAGTCAGCCGCTCACACCGGATATCCAGCCGCTCACGCCGGGAAGTCGGCCGCTCACACCAGACATTCAGCCGATTACGCCGAGTAGCCAGCCACTTACACCGAACAACCGGCCACTCACGCCGGCCGAACTGGCACTGACCAATAAACAACATCTCGGCAGTGTGGCAACATTTGTCCCTAATAACGGT
The DNA here is from genome assembly GCF_018448925.1 of Photorhabdus akhurstii. GTDB lineage: Bacteria > Pseudomonadota > Gammaproteobacteria > Enterobacterales > Enterobacteriaceae > Photorhabdus > Photorhabdus akhurstii. The sequence continues at coordinate 80,224 of NZ_RCWE01000022.1, forward strand.
TTGTTCCGTCAGCACCCGGCTGAAGGGAGTCCTTATTTGGTGGTGACCGACGAACGTTTTACCAGTAGAAGCCGGTTTATCAGCAGCGATTACCTGCTGCAACGAGTGGGATATGACCCGGTGCAGGCGCATAAACGCCTGGGTGACGGGTTCTATGAACAACGTCTGGTACGTGAGCAGGTGCTCAAACTGACGGGTCGTCCTTCTGTGCACGGCGAAGATGCTATGGAACAATACCAGTCGCTGATGAACAATGGTGTCAAGGTGGCAAAAGATTTCCATCTGGAACCAGGTGTGGCTTTGACGCCGACGCAAATTGCGGCGTTGCAGCAGGATATCATCTGGCTGGTGAGTGAGACGGTCGAGACTGCCACCGGCCCGCAGACAGTGTGGGTGCCCAAGGTCTATCTTGCCAACACTACTTTGCGGCTCACTGGAGATGGCGCCCTGATTGGCGGAGGCAATCTGAAGCTGTCAGCGAACAGTCTCAACAACGCCGGTAATCTGTTTGTTGATAAGGCGCTCAACATTGACGCCGGTCAGTTCCTACATCAAGGCGGCGATATCCGTGCAGACAGCATTAATGTGCAGGCGGATACTCTTACCCTGAGCACCAATCTACAGGATGCGTTGCGTCAGGCAACGATGAGTGCACGTGAACTCAGCCTCAGCGGCGGGGATATCCGGCTGCAAGGGGCCAAACTTGGCGCCACGCAGAACCTCAGTCTGCACGCTCGCAACAATCTGGATATCACTGCGGCCAGAAGCACTGCCACGGCTGACCTTGAGGTGATTTCGGGAGCGATGGGCAATCGCAGCAGTAGCGGTATGGAGGACCCCGGAAAGCGTATGGCGCAGGTTAGCGGTGAGTGGCAACAGGCACTTGGCAGTACGCTGAATGCCGGTGGCGACCTCAGCTTGGCCGCTGGGCAGGACATTACTCTGCAAGGGAGTCAGGCTAAAGCTGGGGGAATTACCCGCTTGCAGGCAGGCGGGGACGTGAAATTACTGGCGGAAACCACTACCAACCGCACACATTTGGAAGCCAACAGCAGCACTTCATCGGTGAGTAACCGTCGTGAGGAAGACCGACTGCACCTCAGTACACTGAGCGGTGATAAAGAGGTGACAATTCGGGCGGGAGAAAATCTGGTGGCTGAAGGGGCTCAGGTTGACAGTCAATCAGGCAGTATCGGTTTGAGCGCACAAGCGGTTACCATTAAGGACGCCAGTCAGCACATTACCGACAAGGATAGTGAGCGCAAGCGTGAAGGCAGCACGAAAAGTCAGAGGGAAATGGAGACTATCAGCGATAGCGCTGTGGGCAGCACCTTTAGCGGGCGTGATGGCATTACAGTCGTGGCCTATGAGAGGGATATTACAGTCACGGGCAGTACTCTGCACAGTGAGCGGGGCGCACTTGCGCTGCGGGCGAAAAAGGACATTACGCTTAACAGTGCCACTGAGCGTGATTATCAATTCTCGGAAGAGCGTTCAGAGAAAAAAGGCTTCTTATCGAAGAGCAGCAGCCATACGGTACAGGAAGATAGCGTCACCCGCGAGAAAGGCACTCTGCTCAGTGGCGACAGCATCAGCATCACGGCGGGCAACGACTTGGCGGTGAGTGGATCAGCGATAGCCGGGGATAAGGATGTGACCTTGCAGGCGGGTAACAACGTCGATATCACTGCGGCCACTGAAACCCAATCCCACTATTTGCTGGAAGAGAAGAAAAAGAGCGGACTGCTTAACAGCGGGGGAATTGGTTTTACCGTGGGCAGTCAGTCCACCCGTCATCAGATCAATGAAGATGGCACTACGCAAAGCCAGAGCGTTAGCACGGTGGGCAGCAGCCAGGGCAATGTGAGCATCACAGCTGGCAATCGCGCACATATCGGCGGTGCGGATCTAGTGGCGGGCAAGGATCTCAGTATTACCGGCGACAGCGTGCAGATTGACACGGGGTATGACAAGCGCACTCGGACGGAGACGTTCGAGTCGAAACAAAGTGGGTTAACCGTGGCGTTGTCAGGGACGGTGGGCAGTGCGCTCAATACTGCGGTCAGCACGGCACAGCAGGCCAGAAAAGAGAGTGACGGGCGGCTCAAAGCCTTGCAAGGCACTAAAGCGGCACTGTCTGGCGCACAAGGTTATCAGGCCTGGCAGCTCAGTCAGGCGGAGTCTGCGAAAGCTGATGCCATTAATCAGGCGGGCGGTAAGGCCGACAAACCGAACGACACCATCGGTATTCAGCTCTCTTACGGTAGCCAGTCATCGAAATCCGAAACCCGTACTGAACAGACACAATCGCAGGGGAGTAGCCTGAGTGCGGGGCAGGATATCCGCATCAAGGCCACCGGAGACAATGCGGTTGCTGACAGCGGCAATATTCTGGTCAAAGGCAGCAGCCTGAAAGCGGGTCGTGATATAGAAATGGACGCTAAACGTGATGTCGTGCTGGAATCTGCCGAAAATACCCAGACTATCAGAGGTAAAAACAGCAGCAAAGGCGGCAGTGTCGGTGTGGGGCTGACTGCTGGGCAGGGCGGTTACGGTATTAAATTCTCTGCCAGCGTCAATGCAGGCAAAGGCCATGAAAAAGGCGACGGGGTGACCCACACTGAAACATTGGTCGATGCGGGTAATCAGGTCACCCTAAAATCTGGGCAGGATACGACGCTGAAAGGGGCACAGATCAGCGGGGATAAAGTGACTGCCGATGTCGGCCGTGGCTTGCACCTGCAAAGCGAACAGGACAAAGACAATTACGACAGCAAACAGGAGAATGTCAGCGCTGGCGCTGGCCTTACGTATGGTTCGATGAATGGTTCGGCAAGTGTGAATGCCAGCCGTGACAAAATGCACAGTAAGTTTGACTCAGTGAAAGAGCAGACGGGTATCTTTGCAGGTCAGGGCGGTTTTGATGTCAAGGTCGGTGAGCATACCCAGTTGGATGGTGCGGTGATTGCCAGTACGGCAGATAAAGACAAAAACCGTCTGGAGACGGGGACGTTGGGCTTTAGTAATATCGAAAATAAAGCGGAGTATAAGACTGAACATCAGAGTGTGGGGGTTAGCACAGGTGGCGCGATTGGCAGCCAGCTGACGTCCAACATGACGTCAAATATGCTGGCGGGCACCAATAGGAGCGACAGTCAATCGTCCACGACTCATGCGGCAGTAGAAGACGGTACGATTATAGTGCGTGATAAGGGCAGGCAAAAACAGGATATAGCAGAGCTGAGTCGTGATACGAAAAATGCCGCCAACGGTCTGACACCTATTTTCGACAAGGAGAAGGAGCAACGACGGCTGGCACAGGCGCAGGCTATCGCCGAAATCGGTGTCCAGGTGATGGATATCTACAATACCCATGAGGCGATTAAGGCGACGAAAACCGCGACGGAAAAGCTGAAAGATCCACAAACACAGTTGAAACTGAAACAGGATGCTGAAGAGCAACTGAAGAAAGAAGGTAAAGCAATCGATGCAAAAAGCCTTGCTGATCGGGCATATAAGATAGCTTATGACGGTGCCATAAAAGATCAGGGTGCTGATATTGGCAGCTCGAAGCGTCAGGCTGTCACGGCCGTGGTCGGCGCACTTCAGGGACTAGCCGGGGGTGATATTAAGGCCGCGATTGCCACTGGTGCGGCACCGTATCTGGCGAATGCGGTGAAAAACCTGACCTATAATGGTAAAAAACATTATGATGAACTGACGGCGGAAGAAAAAGCCACCAATCTGGCGGCCCACGCGATTTTAGGTGGGGTGATTGCCGAAATGAAGGGTGGTTCTGCCACTGCGGGGGCGGTGGGTGCGGCAGGCGGTGAATTAGCGGCGTCGGCCATTGCCAGTGTGCTCTACCCGGATAAGAAACCGGGCGAGCTGTCGCCGGATGAGAAGGAGAAAGTCAGTAATCTGGCGACACTGGCGGGAGGACTGGCAGCGGGACTGGCAACGGATTCGACAGCAGGCGGTGTAGCCGGGGTGCAGACGGCGAAGAATGCGGTTGAGAATAACTTTTTGAGCGCGGAGCAGATAGATGACTTTGCGGCCAGAGCCAAAGGGTGTGAGGGACGCGGCGACTGCAAACAGATCACGAAGGAAATGGAAGATCTGAGCCTCAAGCAGCAAAAAGAGCTGATCGCGGTGTGTTCTTCCAATCCCGCCGCCTGCAAGGAAAAATACGGCGATATCCCGGCTAATGGTATGCTGGTACGTCAAGCCATCGATCGCGTACTGGGTGACGATGTGCCTTCACGGATGAAGAATGATATGTCTTCTCTGTTGGCCCAGCAGATTGAAGCCGAAGGCGTCGTTTCGAGTACGGAATTTGCCAGCCAGTTACAGAGCCGCTACGGTATCGACAAGCAGCAGGCAGAAATCTTGGCGAGTGCGGCATTAGGGGCTGTTACCGGTGGAATGGGCAAAGGAGGCAAGCCCGGCAATACGGCAGCAGAGAAAAACATTGTTGTGGTAGATTCCGGTAAGAAAGGCGGATGGAATAAGGCCCTGAACAAACCCGAACCGAATACGGTCTATCATGTGGATGGGAACAAGACTTATCATACTGACTCATTAGGAAGAACGGGAAATGTGGATGCCACCCTATCTTGGTCGAAGAATGATCGTAATACATATCAACAATGTAAAGGTGGTAAATGTGGAAATGCCGGTGATGAAGGCGGCCATTTAATCGCCAGTATTTTTAATGGGCCTGGTGAAAAGCTCAATATTGTTCCAATGAATGGTAACCTTAATAAAAGTACCTGGAAAAAAATGGAGAACAATTGGGCTAATGCTCTAAAAGATGGGAAACAAGTTAATGTGAAGATAGAGCCATCATATATAGGAAACAGCGTTAGACCTGATAAAATCACTGTAACTTATCAGATCGATAATGGACGTCCTATTAGAGAAACATTTAAGAATGCGCCAGGAGGTAAATAATGGGAACAACTGATGACGAAATTTACTCCCGAATAGGAAAAGTGTTATATGAAGCTGCTCCAGAAAATGCAATTAAGATCTTTCTGGACGCAGAACTATCTCCTGAAAATGATCATGCAAAATTTTTATTTGATTACGTTGATAACCTTGGCGAAAAGAAATGGTTTGTTCCAAATAGCCCAGATGTCGATGGTAAATTAATAGAGACTCTAGTAGAACTGAGAAAATATTATATAGAAAATAATCTAACTAATGGCTTGCCTGCTTGGTCAGGGTGTGAAATCACCGTTGATCTGGATAAAATGAAAATCAACATAGATTTTAAATATGATGATTAGAACCCGCCCCGGCTTTGTGCCGGGGCCGTTGTTTTGTCCTATTCTGTCAGCATCAACCCACCGGGATAATACTTAATCCAGTTAACGGCAGCACTGGGGTTGAATGGTGCAATACTCAGCCCCTCCAGACATTGCCAGAGTTCCAGCGTATTCTGGGCCGTAATCACAATACAATCCGGCATCACCCGTATCTTTAGCGGCATTCCGAAGGTAAATCCCGCCTCTTGTAACCATTTTCCCTTTAAAGAAATGCTGTTTTTTCCCGCTCTCCCAAAACGCTCAGCTTGGGAAATCCGGCGAATTGTTTTATTATCGCGTCCAGCCATAATTAACTACCTCGTATAGTTGGTTGTGGTGAGCGGGCTGGCGGTGTGGCTGCACCATCAGCCCGCGTTAAAATCCCTTCTTTAATTAGCCGCTTGTTTTTTTATTGCTGAGCCTGCGCAATCACCGCATCCAGCATCTCAGACACCAGTTTCTGTTTACCCTTGGGTAACTGACTAATAATCTGAATCTGTTTTTCCAGTCGTGAAGCCGGGCCGCGCTTACTCAGTATCCGGTCACTCTCTTCGCCGAATAACTTTTCCAGTGAAACTGAAAGTATTCTTGCCACAGTTGGCAGTATCGATATTTGTATCCTCCTTCTGCCCGCCTCCCATGACTGAACAGCCTGCTGGGAAACATTAAGCTTCTGCGCCAGTTGAACCTGTGTCAGCCCTGCCTCCTTGCGTAAGGTGGTTATCCTCTTGCCTAATGTCATCATAAAAATCTGTTCTTCACTGCTGATAGATGCGGCCATAGTCTTTTTTACCGATATTGTTCGTGACTCAATGACCATAATCTACTCCCTGTTTTACATCTTACTGTTGTAAATACTACCTGCTGTAGTATATGCTTGTCGAGTTATTTTTATCAAAACCCTATTGACAGGTTTTTACAGGAGGTCATTGATGACCCGCGTTCCCGATACCGATTTAGCCCGTTTAAAGCAAACCGTCTCGTTGCTGGGACTGGCGCGTAAGCAAGGCCGTGCGATGAAAAAACGCGGTGAGGATTATGTGCTGCGCTGTCCGTTCCATCACGAGAAAACGCCCTCAATGGTGATATCGCCGGCTAAGAACCTGTATCACTGCTTTG
>NZ_RCWE01000023.1 GCF_018448925.1 Photorhabdus akhurstii
GCCTTAACCCGTTGCCGGTCAGTCCGTCAGGGTCAACCGCCCTGAAGGCAGGCCAGCAAGCTGGCCGCGGTTTATTGCCCCCGCCCAACCCTGCTGCGCTGGCTGCGTCCGGCTCGCAGTCGCAGGCTCCTCGCTCGTCTCCGTACTCGCCATCTCCGCCCCGTCCGCCCCCGCGAACGGGGGCTCCCCGCTGAAAAGCGTCACCTGCGGGCCTCGCCGGCCCGCACCCGGCCAACCCGCGTCAGCGGCGCAGGCAAGCTGCCCCGCGGCCACGGGTTATCGAGAAAACCCGGTGCGGCAGGAAAAACGGGCGGAAACCCGGTTATGACATCGGGGAAAAAGTGAGCTAAAATCGGCCAAGTGCCCGTCGGGGCGAGTTGATATGCTCTTTAACAGGGTGGGAAAAAGCGGCAGAGAAAAAGGCTGCTAAATCAGGGGGAAAGGTTCGCTCAATCGTATGATGGCGTCGGGATAGTCCCTAAGACCCTTTGGGGTTAGCAGGAGGAGTAAATCCTTACAGTTACGTGCATAATCCGACGGGTTGGATCGATCCGCTCGGATTGACGGGATGTCCTAATAGTATTAAATATGGCGAATTAGATCATTTAGGGCGCCCTACAGGAGTTCATGCCACTTTAGATAAAGGTCATATTAATATGGGTACGCACGCTAATCCCGATATACAGCCGCCAGGATTTATTACAGGAAAAGGTTCTAACAGAGCTAGGGGCCATTTGCTCGGACGACAATTAGGTGGTTCTGGTGATGATGTTAGGAACCTGGTTACTCTTCAACAAAGACCTGCTAATACTCCTGTCATGAGTGGAGTCGAAGGTAGAATAAGAAAAGCCTTAGAACAAGGAGAAGTTGTTGAAATGAGTTCTATTCCTATTTATAAGGGACCATCCAGAATACCAGCAGGTATTACAATGAAAGCCGAAGGTTCAGGGGGCTTCTTTGAATATGTCACCGTTCTTAACCCTCTAGGAATATAAATAATGAGTATAGAGAGCTTAAAGAATCTATTGCCCTTACCTGTTCATCCTAATGAAAATGGTGAAGGTAAAACGTGGCCGTTAATAGATGAACAGTATTCTTTTCCTAAAGACTATATTGATTTTATAACCCAATATGGAACAGGTAGAATTGCTGATTTTATTACTATATTTAACCCATTTAGCGAAGATGATGATTTAAATTTTTTTAGGAAAAAAGAATGGATTATTGAAGATTTTCAGTCCCTTGTTGAATCTGATCCAGATTATTATCCGTTTATTCTTTATCCCGATATTAATGGATTGCTTCCTATGGGAGTTACAGATAACGGCGATTATATATTTTGGGTTGTATCGTCAGATAATAGTGACTTATGGAATGTCGCTATTATTGCAGCAAGGGCACCAGAAGTTGAATATAGGCAAGAAAATTTCATTGATTTTTTAGAAGGTGTTTTATCAAGAAACGTCAAATGCATGTCATTCCCTGATGGTTTTCCTTCTAAAAATATAGAATTTAGTAGCATTTAAAAATAAGCCGGAAAGATTCCCGTGTTCTTTCCGGCTTTATTATTTTTATACTTAAAATAAATATTTTACAGGGTTGACCTTATATATTAAATATATAAATTAAAATCACGAAAATATAAAATAAATAAGAAGATAAACAAAGGAATAATACAGGAAAATATAAGATTCATAGTAAATATATACATAGGCTATATTTTTGCTATTTTATTCTGTTTTTTCTCTGAAACAGCAGGGGGCTCCCCGCTGAAAAGCGTCACCTGCAGGCCTCGCCGGCTAACCCGCGTCAGCGGCGCAGGCAAGCTGCCCCGCGGCCACGGGTTATCGAGAAAACCCGGTGCGGCAAGAAAAACGGGCGGAAACCCGGCACTGACATCGGGGAAAAAGTGAGCTAAAATCGGCCAAGTGCCCGTCGGGGCGAGTTGATATGCTCTTTAACAGGGTGGGAAAAAGCGGCTGAGAAAAAGGCTGCTAAATCAAGGGGAAAAGTTCGCTCAACCGTATGATGGCGTCGGGATAGTCCCTAAGATCCTTTGGGACTGACTAACCTCCCAGTACTATATTGGCCTCCTAATGATGGTGCATTTGGACCTGTAAAGAATACGATTTTGGAACCAGGAACTATAATAGATCGCTATGGATATACAGGAGGATATTATACGTCACCTGTTGGTACACCATATTCTATGCGAGCTCTTCCACCTGGAACTGATACAGTGAAACCATATTCTGTTTATAAGGTGATGAAACCAATCTCTAATGTATCAGAAAGCAAAATTGCTCCGTGGTTTGGAGAAATAGGGCTTGGTACGCAATACAAACTTGAAAAGTCTGTACAAGAATATTTAGATTCTGGTCATTTAATAGAAGCAGGCAAAAAAGGTAACAAATGTGGATAAGAATAGTTTAATTAGGACTTTGTCCTCTATGAAAATACCTAAAGATAGTTATTCTATTGATTCAATAGAGAATGAATCTCTTTGCTTGATAAAAGACGGTATATTGTGGTCTGTCTTTTATAGTGAGCGTGGTCAGCGATCTGGAGAAGAATATTTTAACCAAGAAGAAGCTGCTTGTAAGGCTTTTCTTCAAAGATTAAAAAAAATGCTAGGTTTAAAGTGAAAAATAGGGCCGGAAAGATCCGTGTGATCTTCCGGCCTTCTTATGATCTACCTTGGTGCATACCCACGGTAAGCCAGCGCCGACCGGAGCTTACCGATGGCATCCTTAATCGTAAGCGATGAAATGGGTAAGTGCTTCTTGTTTCCAAAGATAAGAAAAAAAATTATTTTCCCGTTGATTTCACTCGTTCAATGTTTGCGCCAAGTCCGCGCAGCTTATCTTCGATATGTTCATAACCCCGGTCAATATGATAAATACGGTCAACAACCGTCACGCCTTCTGCAATACACCCCGCAAGAACTAAGCTCGCCGATGCGCGTAAATCCGTCGCCATGACCTGAGCACCAGATAATTTTTTAACACCATGACAAAGCACGGTGTTACTTTCAATTTCCGCATGAGCTCCCATCCGAATTAATTCAGGGATATGCATGAAACGGTTTTCGAAAATAGTTTCGGTGATCATCCCAGCACCTTCCGCAACCAAATTCAGTAAGCTGAACTGTGCCTGCATGTCAGTCGGGAAACCTGGGTGCGGAGCAGTACGTAATGTCACCGCTTTAGGGCGTTTACCGTGCATATCGAGGCTTATCCAATCTTTACCAATTTCAATATCAGCACCCGCCTCACGTAATTTAGCCAATACCGCATCCAGCGTATTAGGCTGAGCATGACGGCAAACCACTTTACCACCGGATATCGCCGCCGCAACAAGAAATGTCCCCGTTTCAATCCGATCAGGTAGTACACGATATACACCACCACCTAGACGTTCTACGCCTTCAATGGTGATATGGTCTGTGCCCGCCCCTGTAATTTTTGCACCCAAGGTATTGAGAAAATTAGCCGTATCTTCGATTTCAGGTTCACGTGCTGCGTTCTCAATAACTGTTGTCCCTTCTGCCAACGTTGCCGCGGTCATAATCGTGACTGTCGCTCCAACGCTGACTTTATCCATCACAATGCAAGCCCCTTTCAGACGTCCATTAACGGAAGCCTTGACGTAGCCCTCTTCCAGAACAATTTCAGCACCTAACTGTTCCAAACCACTGATATGCAGATCAACCGGGCGGGCGCCAATCGCACAACCACCCGGCAAAGAAACTTGTCCCTGACCAAAACGCGCCACCAAAGGACCTAACGCCCAAATAGATGCACGCATGGTTTTCACTAGCTCGTAAGGCGCACAATATTGATTCACACTGCGAGCATCCACAAATACAGAACCATTACGTTCAACTTTGGTCCCAAGGCGATTCAATAATTTGATAGTGGTATCAATATCTTTCAATTCTGGAACATTTTGCAACTCAACAGGCTCTTCAGCCAACAACGCGGCGAACAGGATTGGCAATGCAGCGTTTTTTGCCCCGGAAATAGTAACCTCACCCGACAGACGAGTGGGCCCTTTCACACGAAATTTATCCATCTGTGACGACTCTCTTTATATGATTTGCTGTTCGCGGCGAGGCAAACAATATTAAAAACCGTTGAGCTTGCGATCCCGTTTCCAATCATCCGGTGTGTAGGCTTTAATTGACAAGGCATGAATACGATTATCAGCAATGTATTCCATTAAAGGCGCATAAACGGCTTGCTGCTGTTTTACCCGACTCATACCGGCAAACATTTCACCAACCACAATAACTTGGAAATGGCTGCCATCTCCGTTAACGATGACTTCATCCAGTGCTAATTTATCCATCAGCACTTGCTTAATCTCATTAGTATCCATAATTGCTCAATGTTCTGTAGTTAGAAATGATAGTCAGCCGTCTATCCTAATAGAATCCTGCTTATTCTTAAACTATGAAAACGCCCTTGTAACATTTCTGCTTACAAGGGCGCTGATTGTACAGATAATTAATGAGATTATCGGTTAGCTATCCATGATTATGTCTTGCAGATCATAGAGCGTAATCAGGGTGTTAAGCCGTTCATCAATGCCAGAAAAGCGCAATTTATCCCCTCTCTTTTGCATATGATGTTTGAAACGAACTAAAAGAGCTAACCCGGTAGAATCCACATATTCAAGTTGTGACACATTGATGCTGTCAATATCAGCCAATAATTTCTCTTTTTGCTGCCAGAGAGGAAGCAAACTATCACGATCCAAAGTGCCCTTGAGAATCAGTGTTTGCCCTGTTTTTTCCCAGATCAGACTCTCACCCATCTTATTTTTTCTCTTCCAGTGTGATTGGCTGACGGGCGCTGATTTTAAGCTGCTTAGTCAGTCCCTCAACACCTTGCTGACGCAAGATAGAAGCCCATTCACCCTGTTTAGTCGTGATCATACTGACGCCCTCAGCAATCATATCGAATGCCTGCCAGTCGCCAGTTTTGCTGTTTTTGCGCCACTGGAAATCAAGACGGACAGGAGGACGGCCATTCGGATCGATAATATTGACACGAATAGCAACAACATTGCTGTCCCCCAACGGCTTTTCAGTGTCAATCTGGTAAGTTTGATTGTGATACATTGCCAAAGCCTGCCCATAAGCCTGCTCAAGATAAGATTCAAATGCAGCAAAATAAGCCTTGCGCTGCTCTGGAGTCGTGTCTTTATAGTATTTCCCCAGAACTAACGCGCCGGCATATTTGATGTGGACATAGGGCAGTAGTTCTTCTTTCACTACTTGACGCAGATAATCTGGATTTTGACGAATTTGTGATTGGCTATTTTTCAAACGAGTGAAAGTCTTTTCCGCCGCATCCTGCATCAGCTTATAAGGGTTCGTTTGATCAACCGCGCTCGCTAATGGCGCAATAACCAATAGCGCCACCATTAATAATCTCTTCAACATAATTGGTTCCTCTTAATGATATTCAGTTGCTGGCTAGGGTGTCGGCGTGTGCTCTGCCCCACTTTGGGCATTATCGCCACTCTTATACAAGAACTGGCCGATAAGATCCTCAAGTACCATTGCTGATTTGGTATCCTGTACGCGATCACCCTCTTTCAGAATACGGGTGTCCATATCGGGATCTTCAAACCCTATATTCAGGGCAATATATTGTTCACCTAATAGGCCAGAGGTACGGATGGAAAGAGAACTGGTATCAGGGATACGGTCATACTGCTTCATAATATCCAGTGCCACTTGCGGCGTATAAGTCTTTTCATCAAGAGAGATATTTGCAACTCGGCCAATCACCACCCCCCCAATTTTTACCGGTGAGCGCGCTTTCAGACCACCGATATTGTCAAAAGTTGCGTACAAACGGTAAGTTGGCTGGTTGCCTACCGATTTAATGTCTGCCACTTTTAGGCATAAAAAGATGATTGCAGCCAGTGCAATCAAGACAAAAAATCCAACCCAAATTTCACTTTTCTTGCTTTGCATTGACTTAGTTCCCGAACATAAGTGCTGTCAGCACAAAATCCAAACCTAAAACTGCTAACGACGCATGAACCACCGTTCTGGTCGTTGCTCGGCTGATCCCTTCCGAAGTAGGGATCGCATCATAACCATTGAATAGAGCGATCCAGGTCACAGTAATGGCGAAAACGACACTTTTAATAAAACAATTCAGCAAATCTTTCTGCCACTCGATAGCAGACTGCATTGAAGACCAGAAGAAGCCACTGTCAATCCCCTTCCAATCAACACCAACTATCGCTCCTCCCCAAATGCCTACCGCCACAAAAATCAAGGATAATAGCGGCATACTGATAAACCCAGCCCAGAAACGGGGAGCTATCACTCGCCGTAATGGATCTACCGCCATCATCTCCAGGCTGGAAATTTGTTCCGTGGCTTTCATCAAACCGATTTCTGCGGTCAAGGCTGATCCGGCACGGCCAGCAAACAACAGTGCCGTGACCACCGGCCCCAATTCACGCAACAGAGATATCGCCACCATCATACCAAGACTGGCTTCTGCGCTGTATGTCGTCAGTACCAGATACCCCTGTAGGCCAAGCACCATGCCAATAAACAGACCCGAAACGATAATAATCAACAATGACCGAACACCCACGCTGTAAAGTTGCTGTCGGAGTAACGGCCATTGTTTGGCGGGTTCCGGCCTGCCAATTATCGCGCGGAAAAGCACAAAACCAGCACGGCCAAAAGAGGCAAATACCTCAATGGCCCGTCGGCCAAGTGCCGCCAGCGCCTGTGTTAACATTAACATCCCATTATCCTAATAACTCAGTTTTATAATCCCCGGCCGGGAAACGGAAAGGTACCGGCCCGTCAGCAATACCATCAAGAAATTGCCGTACTCGTCTATCAGAATTAGACCGCAACTGCTGCGCAGTACCCTCAGCAATAACCTGTTGTTCAGCGATAATATAAGCGTAATCTGCAATGCTCAGAACTTCCGGTACATCGTGGGAAACCACTACACAAGTCACACCAAGCGCCTTATTCAGTTCATCAATCAACTTCACCAAAACCCCCATCGTAATTGGGTCCTGGCCAACAAAAGGCTCATCAAACATAATCAGATCAGGATCAAGTGCAATCGCACGAGCCAGAGCCGCTCGCCTTGCCATACCACCGGAAAGTTCGGAAGGCATCAAATTGGCGGCGCCACGTAACCCTACAGCCTCTAATTTCATCATTACAGTAGTCTGTATAATTTCCTCAGGCAGGTTCGTATGTTCACGCAGCGGAAAAGCGACGTTCTCAAAGACACTGAGATCAGTAAATAATGCCCCAGATTGAAACAGCATACTCATCTTCTTGCGAGCAACATACAAGCGCGAACGGGATAAAGCAGGAATATTGTCGCCATCAAACCAGATTTCTCCGCGTTCAGGACGTAACTGACCGCCAATCAATCGTAATAGTGTCGTTTTCCCTATCCCAGAAGGCCCCATAATTGCAGTGACTTTCCCTCTAGGCACAACTAGATTAATATCAGCAAAAATCGAACGGTTACCACGGGTAAAATACATACCACGGATCTCGATGAGATTTGCTGTCTGTTGGTTCATTATTGATAGCCCTTAACGGTTAATAAATTGGCTTTAATATTTGGTTCACATATTAATCACATATACTACAAAAAAACTGGAGAATTTTCGCCATTAATGTGATGACAAATTTTACTTTTCTATCCGCCGCCGTCAGAATATACCCCATCTAACTGGGCAGGCAATTTTTGTTTAGAAAATCAACCAGCGTTAACATTAATTCGGAATATACCTTACAAGGGACGCTTCATGCTTCTGACCTTTTTACTTTTAATTACCGGATTGATTTTACTGGTATATGGTTCCGATAGATTAGTATATGGTGCTGCAATTTTTGCCCGTACTCTGGGGCTGCCTCCATTTATTATTGGTATTACCATTGTTGGCATTGGAACTTCCCTGCCCGAATTAATGGTTTCAGTTACTACAATGCTGGATAGTCAACCTGATATGGCGGTGGGTAATGTTATTGGTTCCAACATTACTAATCTGCTGCTGATAACCGGTGCTGCCGCATTTATTCGCCCAATGGTAGTTAAATCAGATATTCTGCGGCAGGAGCTGCTGTTGATGCTGCTGCTCACCGCCTTCTGTGGTTATTTGATGAGTGATAACTATCTCAGCCGGATGGATGGATTGGTATTGCTCACTTCCGCCATAGTGTATATTTTCCTGATGATCAAAATGGTTGCTCTACCACGCCGTGCCGAAACGGATATTTACACGCAGGAACAGGCCGCCGAATTACCGGTAGAAGGCAATAAACACATTGCCCTACTTTGGATTCTATTAGGGTTACTTATTTTACCTATGGCAACTCGCATGGTCATTGATAATGCAACTGTTATTGCCCGCATTTATGGTATTAGTGAATTAGTTATCGGGCTTACTGTACTTGCGGTCGGTACCAGCCTGCCAGAATTAGCAACCTCGATCGCCGCCGCATTCAAAGGCGAAGATGACATTGCATTCGGGAATATTATAGGTTCAAATATATTCAATATATCAATTGTTTTGGGCCTTCCCGCATTACTCTCACCAGCAGCTATTTCGCCTGAATCTTTCCATCGTGACTTTTGGGTAATGATGGTAGCCAGCACAATATTTACTGCATTTTGTTTGGGTCGTAAACATCGATTAAACCGATTTAAAGGTGTCTTGTTATTAAGCTGCTTTATCGCTTATTTTATCGTACTGTTTATTTCCGATTACAGCATTGAATAAACACGAATAAGTAGGAAAAAGAAATGCCTAAGATTGATTTTCAGCAAGCGGGTAAAAAAGTATTAGATATAGAACGTGATGGATTGGCAGAACTTGAACAATATATTAATGAAGATTTTGCCCGTACCTGTGAACTGATGTTCAACTGCGAAGGTAAAGTGATTGTCATGGGGATGGGCAAATCCGGCCACATTGGGTGTAAAATTGCTGCAACTTTCGCCAGCACCGGTACTCCATCCTTTTTCGTTCATCCGGGAGAAGCCAGCCACGGCGACCTCGGCATGATTACACCTAAAGATATTGTTTTAGCTATCTCAAATTCTGGTGAGTCCAGTGAAATTTTGTCACTGATCCCGGCATTAAAACGCCAAAAAATTCCGCTTATCTGCATGACTAATAATTACCACAGTAGTATGGGGAAAGCCGCGGATATCCACCTGTGTATCAAAGTTCCACAGGAAGCCTGTCCGCTAGGTTTAGCTCCTACAACCAGTACCACTGCAACTCTGGTTATGGGCGATGCTTTAGCGGTCGCATTGCTCCAGGCACGCGGCTTTACCGCTGAAGATTTCGCCCTATCACATCCAGGCGGCACTCTTGGACGCAAACTTTTGCTACTGGTGAGTGATTTGATGAATACAGGCGATAATATTCCAAAGGTTCATCGTGATGCGTCCTTACGGGAAGCATTACTCGAAATCACCCGGCAAAAATTAGGTATGACCGTCATTTGCGATGAAAATATGTATATTGATGGTATTTTTACTGACGGTGACTTGCGGCGAGTGTTTGATATGGGAGTCGATTTGTACAATGTCAAAATTTCAGATGTTATGACAACAGGTGGTATCCGTATCAAACCGCATGCCCTTGCAGTTGATGCATTGAATCTAATGCAGTCACACCATATCACCTCCTTACTGGTCGCAGAGGAAAATAAATTGCTTGGGGTATTACATATGCATGACCTGCTACAAGCTGGTGTGGTTTAACCGGAGAAAACGCCCTAATGAGCCAATTAGTTTATTTGGACACCTGTTATGGTCCAGTTAGTAAAGATGTTATTGAAAAAGCCCGTAAAATCCGCTTGTTGATTTGCGACGTTGACGGTGTTCTGTCCGATGGCCTGATATATATGGGCAATAACGGTGAAGAGTTAAAAACATTTAATGTTCGAGATGGTTACGGAATTCGCTGCTTAATTACTTCAGGTATCGAAGTCGCTATTATTACCGGCCGTACAGCGAAATTGCTGGAAGATCGAGCAAACACACTAGGGATTACACATCTTTACCAAGGACAGAGTGATAAGGTTTTGGCGTACAAAGAATTGTTAGATAAACTGGGATTAAAACCAGAACAGGTTGCTTACATCGGTGATGATCTGATTGATTGGCCGGTCATGGAACAAGTGGGGTTATCTGTCGCTGTGGCAGATGCACATCCTCTACTCTTACCAAAAGCGCATTATGTCACCCAAATTGCCGGGGGACGCGGTGCGGTAAGGGAACTTTGTGATTTGGTGCTTTTTGCTCAGAATAAGCTGGAAGAGGCCAAAGGATTATCAATATAGTAGGTTGAAGTGAAACGAGAATGGATAGAATCAAATCCTGGTTGGTGATAACTCTGGTATTAATCATCCTGGCATTAATTGGCTGGAACTTGTCTGATTCAGATGAGACTAAATCATCTTCTGCTACAGATAACAGTCAGCCAACCTATCAAAGTCAGGATACCATAACTTTTGTTTATGACCCTACGGGGAAACTGACGTATAAACTGGTCGCTGATGACGTCCAAAATTATGCAGAGTCAAAACTTACCTGGTTTACCAAACCAGTGTTAATTACTTATGACTCAAACGCCATTGCTACATGGACAGTTCGTGCTAACAAAGCCAAACTGACTAATGACAGAATGCTCTATCTTTACGGCGACGTACAGGTTGACAGTCTGACTAATACGTCACAATTACAACGTATTACCACAGATAACGCTATTATCAACCTGGTAACTCAGGATGTTTCATCTGACGATCAGGTCACACTGATTGGTGTCGGGCTAAAATCCGTCGGTATGAAAATGCGTGGCAATCTGCGGAATAAAACCGCTGAACTGATTGAAAAGGTTAACACCTACTATGAAATCCAACATGAAAAACAGAATCCGTAATGCTTTTATTGCCAGCGCCATCTTTGCAGTCAGCCTTCCTGCTCTGGCACTGAAAGATGACACCCAGAAACCTATTTCTATCGATTCTGTTAAACAAGCCCTTGACATGACAGGGAACACTGCCACATTTACAGAAGATGTGATCGTTAAACAAGGTTCTATCGATATCCGCGCTGACAAAGTTGTTGTAACTCGTCCAGACGGCGACTCTAAGAAAATGATTATTGAGGCATTTGGTAATCCAGTCACTTTCTATCAGCTACAGGACAATGGCAAACCAATCAAGGGCCGCGGTTCCAAAATGCGTTACGAAATGGATAAAGAGCTGGTTACACTGACTGGCAATGCCTATTTGGAACAGCTAGACAGCAATATAAAAGGCGATCGTATCACCTATCTAGTCCCAACTCAGCAGATGGAAGCGTTTAGTGATAAAGGTAAACGAGTGACCACCGTCCTACTCCCTTCTCAGTTACAAGAAGAAGGCCCTGGGGCTAACAACAAGAGTAAATAACGATATATGGCAATACTAAACGCAGAAAACCTGGCAAAAGCTTACAAAGGCCGTAAGGTCGTTGAAAATGTCAGCCTAAATGTAAATTCCGGCGAAATTGTTGGCCTGCTTGGTCCGAACGGTGCCGGGAAAACGACGACTTTCTATATGGTCGTCGGTATCGTTTCACGGGATGCCGGGACAATCACCATTGATAATGAAGATATCAGCCTATTGCCGCTTCATGAACGGGCACGCCGTGGTATTGGTTATTTGCCTCAGGAAGCTTCTATTTTCCGTCGCCTAAGCGTATTCGACAACCTGATGGCTGTATTGGAGATCCGCCGGGATCTAACTCAAGAGCAACGAAAAGAACGTGCCGAAGAGCTGATGGAAGAGTTCCATATCAGCCATCTACGTGACAGTCTTGGTCAATCGCTTTCTGGAGGTGAACGCCGCCGCGTAGAGATTGCCAGAGCGCTCGCAGCCAATCCTAAATTTATTTTGCTGGATGAGCCTTTTGCCGGCGTAGATCCTATCTCGGTCATCGATATCAAGAAGATCATTCAGCATTTGAGAGATTATGGGCTAGGGGTCCTTATCACAGACCACAATGTCCGTGAAACATTGGATGTATGCGAACGTGCTTATATTGTCAGCCAAGGGCATCTGATTGCTCACGGCACACCTAATGATATTCTTAATAATGAACAGGTGAAGCGCGTTTATTTAGGCGAAGGTTTCCGGCTCTAATTAGCCAGGAGAATTGATTTAACGCTATGAAGCAAAGTTTGCAACTCAGGCTTAGTCAGCAACTGGCTATGACACCACAGCTCCAACAAGCTATTCGTTTGTTGCAACTTTCTACGCTTGAACTCCAGCAGGAAATACAACAAGCGCTAGAAATGAACCCTTTGCTTGAACAGGATGAAGATCATCAGGAAATCAGCAATCAGGAACTTCCCGATAATGAAACGGAAGCTATGGATACGCTTGATGCCTTGCAACAAAAGGATATGCCAGACGAGTTACCCTTGGATGCCAGTTGGGATGAAATTTACACCGCTGGCACACCTTCCGGGACACGTAACGACTATAACGACGATGAACTGCCGCTTTATCAAGGTGAAACCGTTCAAACCTTACAAGACTACTTGATGTGGCAGGCAGAGCTAACCTCCTTCACGGAAACCGATGCGGCCATTGCGACATCAATCATTGATGCCGTAGATGACACTGGCTATCTCACTGTGCCATTAGAAGATATCCTTGCCAGCATTGGCGACGATCAACTCACCCTGGCAGAAGTAGAAGCGGTGCTAAAACAGATACAACATTTCGATCCTATCGGTGTCGCCGCTCGTGATTTAAAAGATTGTCTACTGGTCCAGCTATCAATGCTTCCGCCAGAAACACCTTATCTGAAAGAGGCGCAACTGATCGTTTGCGAACATCTGGAGCTATTAGGTCATCGGGATTTCCGCAATTTAATCCGTCTGAGTCATTTGAAAGAAGATACTCTGAAAGAAGTCATCAGTTTAATCCAGTCACTTGAACCAAAGCCCGGTCTGGCAATAAACACCGGCGAATCTGAATACGTCATCCCCGATGTACTAGTTCGAAAAGAGAGCGAACACTGGCAAGTAGAATTAAATACAGATAGTATCCCCCGTTTACACATTAATCAGCATTATGCAGAGCTTGGGCAACATACACGCAATGAAAGTGACAGTCAGTTTATCCGTAATAACCTACAAGAGGCTAGATGGCTTATCAAAAGCCTGGAAAGCCGGAATGATACTCTGCTGAAAGTTGCGCGTTGCATTGTAGAACAGCAACAGGAATTTTTTGAGCATGGTGAAGAACATATGAAACCTATGGTTTTAGCTGACATTGCTTTCCAGGTTGATATGCATGAATCCACCATTTCCAGGGTGACTACCCAAAAATTCCTGCACAGCTCACGTGGTATTTTTGAATTGAAGTATTTTTTCTCCAGCCATGTCAATACAGAAAGTGGAGGCGAAGCCTCTTCAACTGCAATACGGGCTTTGGTGAAAAAACTGGTAGCAGCGGAAAACCCCGCCAAACCATTAAGTGACAGCAAACTGACGAGCATGCTAGCCGATCAAGGCATCATGGTTGCCCGACGGACTGTCACAAAATATCGAGAGTCGTTATCCATTCCGCCATCAAACCAACGTAAACGTCTGGTTTGAAATGAACAGAGAAGGAAGACAATATGCAACTCAAAATAACCGGCCACAATATTGAAATTACTGATGCATTACGCGACATTATCACTGCAAAATGCAGCAAGCTGGATCAATATTTCGACAGGATCAACCTGACTCAGGTAATCCTCCGAGTGGAAAAGGTACAACAAATCGCCGAAGCTACTGTACACATTAACGGAGGTGAGTTGCACGCATCATCAGAACATGAAGATATGTATGCAGCAATTGATGGACTGGTCGATAAACTAGCGCGTCAATTAACCAAACATAAAGACAAACTGAGACATCATTAACAGTTATTTAACAAAGAATGTAGTAACAACAGCAGAATATTGCTGTAAAACAGTGCGCAAATACCGGATGTCACAGATATTCTATGGCATCCGGTATCAATGAGGCACCTAAGTGAATAGAAAAAATGAATAATCAAGCAGATTTACTACTAAGTTCTGTGCTTTCTCTCGCATGTACGCGCAATAATGTACATTGTTCGAGCAAAAAACGGGCTTTAGAGATTATCAGTGAGCTAGCATCTCAGCAGCTTAAGTTACCAGAAAATGTCGTATTCGAAGCAATATTAACCAGAGAAAAAGTAGGTACTACTGGAATTGGCAGTGGTATTGCTATCCCTCACGGTAAATTAGATGCAGAAAGCTCAGATCAAGCAGTCGGCGTTTTCCTAAATCTGGAACAACCCATTGCTTTTGATGCGATTGATAATCAACCAGTTGATTTGCTGTTTGCTTTACTGGTTCCAAATGATCAATGCCAGACGCACTTACACACATTGTCATTGATCGCCAAACGTCTTGCAGATAAAAACCTCTGCCGCCGTTTAAGATCGGCACAAAGTGATGAAGAATTATACTCAATTATCACTGAATAACTGTTGCAGTGCATGGAGAGCAACAGATAAGAGTGGCTCATAATAACCACTGAGAAATTAAGGGGAGTCGCCTCATGGTGCTGATGATAGTCAGTGGCCGTTCCGGTTCAGGTAAATCCGTTGCCTTGCGCGCACTGGAAGACATGGGTTTTTATTGTGTAGACAACTTGCCGGTAGTATTACTACCGGAATTAGCAAATACGTTGTCTGACCGCGATATTTCCGCCGCGGTGAGTATTGATGTAAGAAACATGCCGGAATCCCCTGAGGTTTTCGAAGAAGCCTTGACTAAACTACCAGAGAGTTTCTCACCGCAATTACTGTTTCTTGACGCTGACCGTAACACATTGATCCGCCGTTATAGCGACACCCGCCGTCTGCATCCGCTATCAAGCAAAAATCTTTCTCTGGAAAGCGCGATTGATCAAGAAAGTGATCTGCTGGAACCCCTTCGTTCAAGAGCAGATCTGATTATCGACACTTCCGAAATGTCAGTTCATGAATTGGCTGAGATGCTAAGAACGCGTCTGCTAGGCAAACGGGAACGTGAGTTGACAATGGTGTTTGAGTCTTTCGGCTTCAAGCATGGCATTCCAATTGATGCCGACTATGTTTTTGACGTACGTTTCTTACCAAACCCACACTGGGACCCTAAATTACGGCCAATGACCGGCCTTGATCGTCCCGTAGCCGCTTTCCTCGACCGTCATACGGAAGTGCATAACTTTATCTATCAAACCCGCAGTTATCTTGAACTCTGGCTACCTATGCTTGAAACCAATAACCGCAGCTATCTGACCGTGGCTATTGGCTGTACCGGCGGTAAACATCGTTCCGTTTACGTGGCAGAACAGTTGGCCGATTATTTTCGCTCCCGAGGCAAAAACGTACAGTCGCGCCACCGTACTCTCGAAAAGCGAAAATAAATAATGACAGTCAAGCAGAGGCTTGAAATCAAAAATCGGCTGGGAATGCACGCCCGGCCAGCAATGAAGCTGTATGATTTAGTACAGCTCTTTGAGTCTCATGTTGTTTTACGCAATGATAGCCATGTTGAAGCCGAAGCTAGCAGTGTAATTGCTATGCTGATGCTGGATTCAGAAAAAGGCAGCTATATTGAAGTTGAAGCCAGCGGCCCAGATGAAGAACAGGCTCTTGCAGCCATTATTAATCTATTTAATTCGGGATTTGACGAAGAATAACGTTGCTCACTCACCTGTGGATTATCATGTCCTTTACTGTTTTCATTAGCAACACAAAACAGTTCGTGATCATGATCTCTTTCTTTTCCAGTAAGAACAGCCTACTATCAGGTTAATCATTTTAAATAACACCCCCCTCCTCATGGTGCGGGGTGTTATTTTGTGTTGGAGTCCATTTGGAGTGTGGTATGACTAAACCAGCAATTATCATCAACGAATTAGACGCAGAACGTTTAGATTCCCTGTTGGAACAGCCAGCGTTTGCAGATACTAGTATCGCTGACGCTTTGAATGAGGAGCTGGATCGTGCAGAGATTGTACCTCCAGCAGAAATTCCATCAGATGTTGTAACAATGAACAGCCGGGTTCGTTTTCTTGACCTGACAAGCAATGAAGAGCGGGTACGTACTTTAGTTTATCCAGCGTCACTGCAAGACAGTTCAGATCAGCTTTCTGTTATGGCTCCTTTAGGGGCTGCATTATTGGGCCTTCGTATCGGCGACGAAATCAGTTGGGCATTGCCAAACGGCGAAGAAACCCGAGTCAAAGTATTAGAATTGCTTTACCAACCAGAAGCTGCCGGTGAGCTCCACCGTTAATTCAGCCAGCCCATTTGTCCGGGCTGACTAAAATAATCGGAAACGAGTATCTCTTATTGACCAGCGATACTCATTTCCGGTAGTAAGATTGAACCGCACTGGATATTACTGCGAGTTTCAATATCATTCCCGATAGTAACCATATTGGCCCACATATCCTTTAGATTGCCCGCAATAGTAATCTCACTGACAGGATACTGAATCTCGCCATTTTCTACCCAAAAACCAGCGGCGCCACGGGAATAGTCGCCGGTTACTGCACTGACTCCCTGCCCCATCAGTTCAGTGACGACTAACCCTGTTCCCATCTGACGCAGCAAACCTGCGAAATCCTGACCTTGCCCTGCAATGCACCAGTTATGAATTCCACCTGCATGGCCGGTACTTGCCATTCCTAGCTTACGGGCAGAATAACTTGTCAGAAGCCAAGTCTGTAATACCCCATCCTTAATGATGTCCCGATTATTGGTGGAAACACCTTCGCTATCAAATGGAGAAGATGCTAAACCTGCCGGTAAATGTGGCCGTTCTTCAATTGTCAGCCATGATGGCAGAATTTGTTTGCCCAGATGATCAAGCAAGAAAGAGGATTTCCGGTAAATACTGCTACCACTGATAGCACCGACCAGATGACCGAAAAGGCCCGTTGCAACCTCCGCGGCAAACAACACCGGCGCTTTCATGGTCGGCAATTTACGTGGCGACAAACGAGATAACGCACGGCGAGCACACTCCTGCCCAACCCATTCTGGCGATTTTAAATCTTCAAAACGACGACTAATGGTATATGCATAGTCCCGTTCCATATCGCCATCAAGTTCAGCAATCACACAACTCGACATAGAATGACGACTGGAGCAATAGCTTTGCAACATACCGTGGCTGTTACCAAACACTCTGATGCCATAATGACTATTAAAACTGCCGCCTTCGGTATTGGTAATACGCTTATCTGCCTGTAATGCAGCTTGTTCTGCACGAGCGGCTAGTTCAATCGCGTTATCAGCATCCAATTCTGTTGGATGGAACAGCTCAAGATCTGGCGCTTCAAACGCCAATAGCGTTTTATCTGCCGGGCCAGCACAGGGGTCCTGAGAGGTATAACGAGCGATATCAATCGCAGCCTGAACAGTACGAGCAATAGCATCCGGGCTTAAATCTGTTGATGATGCGCTACCTTTACGTTGCTGATGGTAGACGGTAATCCCCAATGCGCCATCACTATTGAATTCTACATTTTCTATTTCACCAAAGCGGGTGCTGACACTAATACCCGTTGTTTTATTAACCGCAACCTCCGCAGCATCACAACCCGCTTTTGCCAGCTCTAGTGCCTGTGAAACTGCATTTTCCAGTTGTTTGCGTTGTTCCGCAATTTGATCCGTGATTTTCATTAATTACCCGTAATTTGATGAATAAAGGGAAAATCTGTCGGGAAAACAGGGCCGTTTTATCCACACAGTCAATGCCGAGTGGTAATCAGACGTTTTTCCCAGTTACAATACACAATATTAGGATGTTAACACCCACCGGGCTACAGGTCATGCACCAAAAATCAACCTGCCAGCTCCGGCCTTTTTAAAAGGAAAACCACTATGGCAAAGCAGCCTGAAGATTGGCTCAATGATTATCCTGCTGAAGAGGAAGAAGAAGAGATAATTTGGGTCAGTAAAAGCGAAATTAAACGTGATGCCGAAGCATTGAAAAAGCTGGGTACAGAATTGGTTGAGCTCAGCAAAAGTGCGCTTGAACGCGTTCCGTTAGATGAGGATCTGCTGGCCGCCATTGAACTTGCACAGAAGATAAAAAGAGAGGGGCGCCGCCGCCAATTACAATTTATTGGCAAACTGCTACGTACCCGGGATGTCGAGCCAATTACCACCGCGCTTGATAAACTGAAAAATCGTCATAATCAGCAAATCACTCTGTTCCATAAACTGGAAGAATTACGCGATAAATTGATTGATGGCAATGACGAGGTTATTGATGAAGTGGTGGCGTTATTCCCACAAACCGATCGCCAGCAATTGCGTACTTTGATCCGCAACGCCAAAAAAGAAAAGGCGGCAAATAAGCCACCTAAATCTTATCGTCAGATTTTCCAATATCTTAAAGATATGGCTGAATCCGCTTAACTACTAAAACCCGTAAGGTTCTAATTTCTGTTAGGGGAAAATATTAAAACTCAATTCCCCTTCCAGTTCTTCTTCTGCTTCTTCAAACAAAAGCACTAACGAGGAGAAATCACGTTCTTTCTGCTGCGTAAAATGGATGAAATTGACCTCTACAGGTAACTCAATTCCTCCTGTCACAACATCCCACAAAGCATCCAAATTACTACCAAACTCGTCTCCTAACTCAAATTGTTCAGAAAACTGCTGATAGAACATTTTCAGATCAGGGATACGGTCAAAATCAAACTCCACTTTATGCATAGAATTACTCCATTAAGGTAAAACTTTTGTAATGATCCAACGTCAGATAAATCAGACCATCAGATGAATAAAGCAATCTGTCACTCCCTCTGTGCCCACAACGGTAGTTAACATCTGCTTCAAACCACTGACGTTTCGGTTTCATTGGTAGTCTCTTTTCACGGTTAGTAAATTTGTCGCCACCAATTGCTCTACCCGGCAGAACCTGACATAAATTTCCCTGTTTTGCATTCCAGCCAAGGTCGCGGGCCTGCTTTTTAGTAATGTAAATATCGGGTAATTTATTATTCTGTCGTAAGTAAGCCACTACGTTATTCTGTTCAGTTAGCCCTTCAATCCGTTGTATTGCTGAGGTACCCCCATCTGTTTCTGGAGCCTGCAACAGCGTCTTATCAACACCTTTGGCAAAAGTACCACAAGTCACAACCAAAACAGTCAGTAACACACCTGCTAGCCAAGTCTTCTTCATGACTATCCTTATATGATCTATCTCGGATAAACAGCCAAAAATCAGGCTGTTCCTCCAACGGTCAAGTTGTCCAGTTTCAAAGTAGGCTGACCAACACCAACAGGTACGCTCTGGCCCTCTTTGCCACAAACCCCGACACCTTTATCTAGATCAAGATCGTTTCCTACCATAGAGATCTGCTGCATCGCCTCAATACCGGAACCGATAAGCGTTGCACCTTTCACTGGTTTGGTAATTTTACCGTTCTCAATCAGATAAGCCTCAGATGTCGAGAACACGAATTTACCGGAAGTGATATCCACTTGACCACCACCAAAATTTGGCGCATATAAACCATTTTGCACACTACCGATGATCTCTTCCGGTGTGGAATGACCCGCCAGCAAATAGGTATTAGTCATACGAGGCATTGGTAGATGAGCATAAGATTCACGGCGACCATTGCCAGTCGGCGCGACACCCATCAGACGTGCATTCATTTTGTCCTGCATGTAACCTTTCAGAATGCCATTTTCAATTAATACATTGTATTGTCCAGGAACGCCTTCATCATCAATTGTCAATGACCCACGACGACCTTTTATCGTGCCATCATCAACCACAGTACAAAGTTCTGACGCGACCTTCTCACCAATCTGACCAGAAAACACCGAAGTACCACGACGGTTAAAATCACCTTCCAGCCCATGACCAACCGCTTCATGCAGCAATACTCCCGGCCAACCCGCGCCTAGCACAACCGGCATAGTACCAGCGGGTGCTGCAACAGCGGAAAGGTTCACCAGTGCCATACGAACAGCTTCACGGGCAAATTGTTCCGCGCGGATCTGACCACTAACCACTTCCAGAAAATATTCATAACCGTAACGGCCGCCGCCGCCACTGCTGCCGTGTTCACGTTTACCGTTATCTTCCACCAGCACCGTGACAGATAAGCGAATGAGAGGACGAATATCAGCCGCCAAAGTCCCATCGGTCGCCGCGACCAACACGCGTTCATAGATCCCTGTCAGACTGGCATTGACCTCCTGTACTCTTGGATCTTCCGCTCGAGCCACCTGATCCACACGCTGCAATAATGCAATCTTTTCTTCACGGGAAAAGCTTTGCAGCGGATCAATTGCCGCATAAAGCGGAGAATAGGCCACTTCGCCAAAGGTATGGACTTTACCATTCCCGTTTTCATGGACGATGCTACGGGCAGCCTGTGCACTTTGTTGCAACGCATTCAACGTGATCTGGTCGGCATAAGCAAAACCCGTTTTCTCACCACTGATTGCCCTAACGCCAACCCCCTGATCAATATTATAGGAGCCATCCTTAATAATCCGATCTTCCAACACCCAAGATTCATGGTAACTGGACTGAAAATAGAGATCGGCATAATCCAGCCAACGTTCAGTCATTTGACCGAGTACTGAAAACAGATCTTGATGGCTTAATTTATTTGCAGCCAGTAAGTGTTCACTGACAGTAGTTAAACTCATAATTGCTACTCTTTAATTTGCGGTATTTTTTCAATCAAGGAAGTCAACTGCGGCCGGAAGCGGTTATGTTTCACCACTTTCATTTGCTCACGCATAATCTTCAAGCTATCTGCCCTGACATTCAATTGTAGTGCACTGACTGCATCGGGGTTTTTCTTAATCACTTTCCCCCAACCATCCACGGCCATTGAGTGACCCCACGTCTGACGGGTTCCATGTACACCAACCTGAGCCGGGGCTAACAGAATACACTGGTTTTCAATAGCGCGGGCCCGTAACAGTGGTTCCCAATGCGCTTTTCCTGTTAAACGAGTAAATGCCGCAGGAACAGATATCAACTCAGCGCCTTGCTCGCGTAGCGCCTGAAACAACCCGGGGAAGCGCAGATCATAACATATGGTCATCCCGAGACGGCCAACAGGGGTATCCACAACGGTAATATGTTCCCCCCGTTGGAAAACGGACGATTCGTTATATGATCCGTGTTCATCATTAATATTGACATCAAACATATGGATTTTGTCGTAACGGGCGCAAATCTTACCCTGATCATCAAACAACAGGCTACTACTGGTGAGCCGTTCAGGATTTTCACGACTGATAAGCGGCATAGAACCGATTAATAACCAGACACCATAACGGCGTGCAATCTCACTGACAGCTTGCTGCAAAGGCCCATGCCCCTGTTGTTCCGCATGCTTGCGATAGCTATCAGCATTAGCAAACAACAATGCATTTTCCGGGGTCATGACAAACTTGATAGTATCTGGCAACTGCTTAATTTGTTGTTCAATTTGCGCCAAATTATGTTTGATATTCTCACCGCTACATAACTGCAAGAGTGCAACATTGACGTTTCTCATGTTCCTCTATTCTCCTTAAGCTGACGCAGAACTTCATCAATTTTCGGTTGTTCAAGATTACCAGTAATCCGGTAACGAATAACTGATATCTTATTCCATAACGGCCCCAAGACCTTGGTCGCTGCGAATAATGCAGCGCCAGCCATCGGATTGATGACAAAAGCCGTCGCTACCCCTACAGTAGCAGAAATCTCTGGCGTGACGATGGCCTCGATATTGATCTGTTGGCGAACAAGATCGATCTCACCTTTCGTTATCACATCAGCAATCAACCCATCGACCCGTAAGTTTTCAGCCTTGAGTATCCCATTTTTTACTGAAACATCACCACGAATTGAATCAAATTCAAAATCCTGGCTAAAGGTATCGCTGAAATCGAGCTGTAATTTACGTAACAGAGCATCAAAACTGACTAATTTTAGTAATTGACCAGCACCTCCCCCGCCCAATTTTTCAATAGCGCCTTTGCCTAAGTTGCTTTTAAGATTGCCATTCAACGTTTGGAAATTGGGTTTCCACGGTGTGTCCCACCAATTAAAATCAAAACGGAAGGTAAACGGTGAATTTACAATCGGTACAACTATACCAAGGTAAGATGCCATCTCATCAAACTTTTCACCAGAAAATTGCCCCATAATATGCGTATTATTCCCTACCGCACCTTCTTGCCAACGACCTGCCAAATTTAATTTACTGGCACTGTTTTCTACTATTCCATCTCTTAATACAAGCGAATTACCTTCTGGAATCAGGGAACCAGACACCTTCCCAAGCTTCAATCCCATAATCCAACATTCAGAACAGATGATATCTAATGAAGGCCATTGGTTCAGCGAATAACGCAGAGTTGTACCTGTCTGAGATTGTTTAGGTAAATCGGATTCAGCTTGCTGGGCGCTATATTGCAAAGGATTATAGTAAAGATAGTTCAAATTCATTTGCCAAGGGCCACTCTTACGGATATTAAGTTTACCGTTGATTTCCCGGCTATTAGCAGTGATCTGCGTTCCCCAAAACTGTTTTTCCACATCCAACGATAACTGATTCCAACGTTGCCCCCCCACATCCAGTGATGGAAGTGATATATACAGATGCTGTGGCAACATTGACATACCTGCCAATGAAGAACCTGAGGTCAGAGGCGCAATCAGCCCTAACCACTCTTCACCCTCAATTGCCGGAAGATTCAATTCCAATAGGGATTTTTCAGGTAAATCAGGAATATTGTTACTGTTACTTTGTAAAATTCCTCGTGATAGTTGAGTGTTTTTCCCTGCCAAACGCCATTGAGTATTAAATGCATACTGTTTATCTAAAATGCCTTTTACTCGCAACTGCTCCATATCACCATCAGCCAGAATATGAAGAGCGCGCAGTTCATCCGCTTTCAAGGCAGATAAATAACTATCCACTTGTGATAAGTCAGCGTCGATTTTCACATCATATTGAGGCTTACTCTGAAACGGCAAATTAATACCGATCTTTCCTTCCCAATCAACAGAGCCAGAAAACACTTTAGCAATCGCCGGTAAAAATCCAGATAATTTTGCAATAGCCCAACGCGCATTCAGACCAACATTGACTCGATAGTTTTTGAGTAAATTCTCGGTAGAAAAATCAACTGTAACAGGCTGCCCAAACCATTGGGCCGATAATTTGCCGCTTTGTAAATTACCATTATTAAAGCGAAACCGGCCACTCACATTTTTCATTTCGCTATCTAAGGGTTTAATCAACAAATGATTATTTTTTAAAGTCACCTCACCGCGAGCATCCACATTGCCGCCATTGAGTGGAATATCCAAATGCAAATTACCAGCGATCTGACCACCAACCTGCAATGTCTCCAGCGTTTCACCAACAGAATGTGCTAACGGGCTGCGGGTAAAATATTCATGAATATCTTTGCCATCTCCCAGAATATCCGCGTCGATTAACAATTTCTTGTTACGATAATTAGGAATTACCGCTGACAGATTACTCGCTTTCACTTTACCAAGTGCCGTTTGCGGAGCAAGCATCCATAAGCCGTTATTCTGGAAATTAAGATCAATATTGAGATCCAGCAGTGCCGGCCAGTTTGGTTGGTACTGGAAAGTCGCATGACGCAATGGAGCAAAAACTTGAAACTGCCCATTATTCTTTACAAATGGGAAATCTTTTGGATTGCCTTGAAAAACAAAAGTCGCGTTTTCTATCTGCCCTTTAATAATTGAAGCTGTCAGATAGTCAGTCAAAGGCGTCCCCATCAAAGGTTCTGGAAAATATCGCCAGGCATCACCCGCATCATAAACCCGCACTCCCGCGAGAATACTTAGCGCCGGAGGCTGTTCTTTAGGCTGTTGATAACGAAAATCACCATTGACCCACAATGATTTCCCTTGCAAATCCAACCCTTGACTCCAGAGTTGTAAACCTCGCTCACCTTGCCGCCAGAGTATTTCGCCATGACTTTGGGATATCTCAAACGGCGCCAGAAACATATCTCGGTAATCAACAACACTATCCTTCAACGCAAAACTCAGTCTACCTTGCCGCAAGCTGCCATTGAGAGAACCCGAGAAATTATCGATAGAAGGCAATTTCTGCCAGCGTTGCCAACTAACATTTTGCCATTGCACACTGATTCGGGAATCATCTGCCATTTTGGGTGTAATATCGAGGGCAAGATACTTTACCAATCCTTGTGGCTGACGACGCTGCCAATCCTTCACAAGATCAGAAGTCAAAAAAGAAAAAGTCGGTAAAATGCTACTTAGCCGTTCAAGTTGAATATTTTTCGCCCGAACACGCCAATGATCATGACCGTCAACTCTCTTGGCTTCCGGCAGATAGAGCACTGATACTTTTCCTGACGGCCATTGCTGCCCATCAGTGATCAAATTTGCCAGCTCGGGTGCATCAAACAACCAACCACCATCTTGGCGACGCATCCGAAATACCAGATCACTGACAGAAAGGTTGTGAGGTTTGTTAGCAACTTTCCAATTAGCTTCTCCCTGACGGAGTTGTAGTTGGCCGCCATCAATTCGACCTTCTTTAAGCATAATCCAGCTAGACAAACTAAACTCAGCATCCTTCAACCCAGTATTATCCTGCAACCAATGACTTAACCACGGATGAATATCAACATTATCTGCCTGTAAATAAATGGTCCCGTTATCCAACACGCCATTAGTGTCATGCAAATCAAATTTAACTTGTATATCCCCATGCTGATTATTGATAGAAGAGAGACTAATTTTCCCTTGAGCACGGTGACGATTATCTTTATTCAGCCAGGTTAATTGTGGTAACAACAGATCAGCACGTTCACCAGAGGGAGTAAGGAAAGTAAACCGACTATCTTGCAGATTAAAATGATCAAACTGCTCCAGAAACAGCTCAGAAAATAGATCCGATTGGGAAAACATATTACCGCTTTGATCATTAAATAGCGGTTGATGGTAATCTACTTGTAACTGATAAAAAGTAAGATCGCGAAAATTCCAACGCATTCTTAACAAAGATAACCAGATATCCAATGCAACCGTGATCTTTTTGGCTTTCACATCTGCATTTGCCGTTTTTACACCGATATCACGTAATTCAAAAACAGGCCCGAAAGACTCCCATTCTCCCGCAATATATCCAGCATCAATAGGTACACCAATAATTGACTCAATTTTAGCGAATAATTGTGGACGGTAATCATTAATATGTGGCAGTAGAAAACGTAATCCACTGACAAGCAAAGCCACAATAATAATGACTATTGCGGCTGTCGCTAATAATACTCCCGGCAGTCGCCTCACACGCATCTCCTTGATTACCAATGCTGTTATGTCAGCAAATTGGATGGTTACATCATAACTACGTCAAACTGTTCCTGACTGTAGAGCTGTTCTGTCTGAACTTTTACCTGCTTGCCGACAAAAATCTCCACTTCCGCCAGTGCATGAGATTCCTCTCCTTTCAGCGCTTCGGCCACTGCTGGCGAAGCATAAATAAGGAAACGATCTGCGTCGACTGCCCGGTGCACACGCACAATTTCACGCATAATCTCATAACAGACAGTTTCAACCGATTTTACGGTTCCCCTTCCTTTACAAGTAGGACAATCGCTACAAAGTATATGCTCGATACTTTCACGAGTCCGCTTACGGGTCATTTCCACCAATCCGAGTTGGGAAAAACCATTAATCGTCGTCTTAACACGATCTTTACTCAGCGCCTGCTCAAGAGAAGCCAATACCCGTCGACGATGTTCTTCGCTATTCATATCGATAAAATCGATAATAATAATACCACCCAGATTACGCAGCCTTAATTGCCTGGCAATAGCTTGCGTCGCCTCAATATTGGTATTGAAAATAGTTTCTTCCAAATTGCGATGCCCAACAAATGCGCCGGTATTAATATCAATTGTGGTCATCGCTTCAGTTTGGTCAATAATTAAATAACCACCTGATTTTAATTCAACTTTTCGATCAAGTGCTCGCTGAACTTCATTTTCTACATCAAACAGATCGAATATAGGCTGATTACCGTTATAAAGTTCCAATCTGGCTGTCATTTTAGGAATATATTCGCGAATAAATTCCTGTAACTGAGTAAACGTCAAACGAGAATCCACACGAATACGATCAAGGGCTGCTCCGGCAAAATCACGCAAAATACGATGGGCCAGAGCCAATTCGCCATAAAGTTTATTTTTAGTGATATTGCGCTTTTTACGCTCCATCACCTTACTCCATAGACGTTTCAAGAAAGCCGCATCCTGAGCTAATTCTTCGTCCCCAACGCCTTCGGCAGCCGTCCTAATAATGAAACCACCATGTTCATCACAATAGTCAGCGACAATATTTTTCAGCCGATTACGCTCGCCTTCACTTTCAATACGTTGTGAAACCCCGACATGAGATGCGCCGGGCATAAAGACAAGATAGCGGGAAGGTAAAGTAATATCGGTAGTTAGTCGAGCGCCTTTAGTACCAAGGGGATCTTTCACCACTTGAACCATTAAATCTTGTCCCTGACGAACCAACTCAGCAATATCTTTGACATGAAAGTTCTTTTGCTCCTCACCGGCAATACATTCCGTGTGAGGCACAATATCTGAGGCATGAAGAAAGGCGGCTTTTTCCAGACCAATATCAACAAAAGCAGCCTGCATCCCTGGCAATACCCGGCTTACACGACCTTTATAAATATTGCCGACAATGCCCCTTTTAGCTTCCCTTTCAATATGGATTTCTTGCAAAATCCCACCATCAATGTAAGCGACACGCGTTTCGGACGGTGTGATGTTGACTAATAACTCTGCTGTCATGTGTTCCCCTTCCCATCAACTAACGCAAAAAACTCTGTGATTAATTCGTGCGTTTCCACCAATGGCAGACCAACAACTGAGTGATAACTCCCATTCAGCGTTTTAACAAAGCAACCCGCTTTTCCCTGAATACCATAAGCACCCGCTTTGTCCATCGGCTCACCGGTTGCTACATAATCCAAAATTTCCTGCGTGGATAATTGGCGAAAGGTTACATCTGTAACGACTATATCACTTAAGGTACGCTGACTATCTGATAAAGCAATAGCGGTAATCACCTGATGACACTGACCGGAAAGTGCACTGAGCATTTCAACAGCATGTTGTTCACTGCGCGGTTTTTCGAGAATCTTACCATTCAAGACAACAACAGTATCCGCTCCCAACACCAGAAAATCCTCTGGTGCAATAGCAACTCCCGCTAGAGATTTATCTTTTGCTAATCGGCTAACATACTGACGCGGAGTTTCACCCTCTTGCCATTGCTCCTTTACCTGAGGAGAAAGAATTTCAAATTTAAAGTCCAATAATTCAACCAGCTCACGCCGCCTTGGTGAGCCGGAAGCCAGATAAAGGGTTTTCATGATGATATTGTCCTTACTACTACCTATCTCATTAGGCTATTTCATTTACCATTTTGAGGTTATACACACTACTCATATCCTCAAGTTATTTGGAAAGAATGGCCTGCATCAGTAACGCCTGCTGGAATAAGCTCTGTCAGGACATTAAAAACGGCGATCCGACCACTAATGTACATTAAACTGACGACGGATTTTTCGCATTAACAGGAACAACCACGGCCAAAGAATACCATTGACCAAACTGTTCCAGAATACTTCTGGATGAAAAGCAACATTTGATAACAAAAATTCCGCCCAAAAAACACTGAAATCCATCAGTATCGATAAAGCAATGACGACCAAAGCCTGCTGCCAAAGCGCCATATTGCGGAATAATTGAAACTTAAATGACACCAAATAACTCACAAGACTGTAAGACAAAGCGTTAACACCCAGTGTCGCCCCCTGAATCAAATCTACGATGATCCCCAATACAAAACCAGTACCAACGCTGACTCTATGAGGTAACGCCATCACCCAATAAATCAACAATAGTGCCGACCAGGTTGGCCGATACATATAAATTTGCTCCGGCCACGGCATAATTTGCAGCACCATTGCAATCAAGAAAGATAACCAAATGACCCAACGCCCATGACTCCGGTATTGATTCATTAACGATTTCCCGAATTTATAAATTTAGCAGACGTTATTGTCGATTCAGCATTTTTCACTCTTTCTGTTGTCTTGGTTGTTTCATCAGAAACAGACGATGGCGCTGGTGGTCCCATTTCATTTGCATGCGGCAATACCTGAGGCATCATTTGCATTAAACGTTCATTAGCTACACGATAAACCTCTGAGGGAGGCAGTGGTTCGGATGGATTATTATCCGCTCCCCACAATAACAGCAAATAACGCAAACGCTGTAATTCTGCCGTTGGCCGGGCATGAATCACCGTATAAGCCCGTTGATTATCGACTTTAACTGACGAAACCACCGCCACCGGATAACCTTCCGGGAAACGGCCGCCTAACCCAGAAGTCACCAGCACATCCCCAACCCGAATATCTGTGTTGCTTGGTAATGACTCAAACTGCAAATCATCAGCACAACCCGTACCGGCAATAATCGCCCTGATATCATTACGTAAGACCTGGATTGGCAAAGCATGGGTCGTATCACAAATCAGTAATACCCGGCTAGTAAACTGACTGACAGCAACCACCTGACCCACAATGCCTTTATCACTGATAACAGGTTGCCCTTCATAAACGCCTTCCCTTGATCCCTTATCGATGACGACCTGATCACTATAAGGATTAGCCCTACCGGAGATCACCTGCGTCACCATCATGTGTTCATCCTGACGTAAAGGCGACCCCAATAGCTCACGCAAGCGGGAATTTTCCTGTTTAAGCTGCCCTAATAACAGCATATCACTGTTTTTCATCAATAATTCTTGGCGTAAAGCACGATTTTCCAATCGGAGTTGTTCACGGGAGGCAAGGGTTTCTGACACACCATCAAGCACTTGACGCGGGCCATTGGCGAGAAAATAAAATGGACTGACTACCGTATCCATATAATTACGGACTTTACTGAGAGCATCAAGACGGCTGTCTGCCACAACCAAAGCAATGGCAACAATAACAGCAAAGAAAAGTCGTAATTGCAGGGAAGGCCCCCTGCTAAAAATTGGCTTCATAAGCTGCGCTATTCCAAACTGTATGTTTCATAAACAATGGAATTCCCAGACAGCAATAGCAAGGAGGTCTGAGCTACCCGTCATTCCTCCCTCACTTGCAAGTTAATACTCACTCCTCGCTGAAGAGCTCACCGCCATGCATGTCGATCATTTCAAGTGCTTTTCCACCACCACGGGCAACACACGTCAACGGATCTTCCGCAACAATGACAGGAATACCCGTTTCCTCTATCAGTAAACGGTCAAGATTGCGCAATAATGCACCACCACCAGTCAAGATCATGCCTCGTTCTGAAATATCGGAAGCCAATTCTGGCGGACATTGTTCAAGGGCGACCATGACAGCACTGACAATACCCGTTAAAGGCTCTTGCAGAGCTTCAAGAATTTCGTTGGAATTAAGCGTAAAGCCGCGTGGTACACCTTCTGCCAGGTTACGACCACGAACTTCAATCTCCAACATCTCATCGCCAGGATAAGCAGAACCGATCGTGTGCTTAATACGCTCAGCCGTTGCTTCACCAATCAGTGAACCATAATTACGGCGAACGTAATTGATAATCGCCTCATCAAAGCGATCTCCACCGATACGTACAGAAGATGAATAAACAACCCCATTCAAAGAGATAACCGCCACTTCCGTAGTACCGCCGCCAATATCCACAACCATTGAGCCCGTGGCTTCAGAAACAGGTAAACCAGCGCCAATCGCCGCAGCCATAGGCTCTTCAATCAAAAATACTTCACGAGCGCCGGCACTGAGCGCCGATTCACGGATTGCCCGACGCTCAACCTGAGTTGCGCCAACAGGTACACAAACCAAAACTCGCGGGCTTGGACGCATGAAACTGTTGCTATGAACTTGCTTAATAAAGTGTTGCAGCATCTTCTCGGTAACATAAAAATCGGCAATCACGCCATCTTTCATCGGACGAATTGCCGCAATATTACCCGGTGTTCGACCCAGCATTTGCTTTGCTTCCTGCCCAACGGCAGCAACACTTTTCGATGAACCCGCACGATCCTGACGGATTGCGACAACAGAAGGTTCATTCAATACAATACCCTGACCTTTGACGTAAATAAGGGTATTGGCGGTACCCAAGTCAATAGACAAGTCGTTGGAAAACATGCCACGAAATTTTTTAAACATAGCGAAAGGATAATCCTGCAAGCTGGGGACGGAACGAAACCCGTCTACTCTACCAACCACATGAAGCAGCGACAAGGCGCACAAGCACCTGCTTCAATAAAAAAGTGGCTACGTTATTCATATCAACAACGCGATATTCTACGTTACTTCTCCCAAACGGAGCAGAAAAAAACTGCATAAAAATGGGTTAATTTTACCAATTGTTCCATAACGAAATGCAAGAACCACCTGATTTTGCATAATTCCGCATTATGGCGCCACTGGTACTGTACCGGATAAATCCGCTGCTGCTTTTTGACCAGTAGCTATTCCGGTAAGTTCACATCAAGCGCATACCTATAAATTCATACTTCGGCTCACCATTACCTATACTTAACTGCAAGTACATAGTCTGTGTAGTGAACAAATTAATGATGTAATAAACTGTGACTAAAATACAACACTTTCTGCTAAAAAATAATAAAAAACAGAATTTTCTGAAATAGAACGCCATATGCAACAAAGCTGGAATATGACAATGGGATTACAGATAAAAATGCAAATAAATTCTGTTTTATAATCCATCAACACTTTATTTTTTCTTATATACCTTATGTAAATCACCCATTTTTATCTATCCTTAATTGAATGACAAATCAATTACAGAGAACAGAACGATAATGAAAGCCCTGCTACTCAAACAACAACAGAACCAATTATCAGCATCCATTGAAGAAATTGACACAGCTCATCTTCCCGAAGGAGACGTTACCGTCGATATTCACTGGTCAACGCTGAACTATAAAGATGCATTAGCCATTACAGGTAAAGGAAAAATTATCCGCCAATTCCCAATGATACCGGGTATTGATTTCTCTGGCATTGTACACAGTACCGAAGATCCCCGTTTTCATATCGGTCAGCACGTATTATTAACCGGCTGGGGTGTAGGAGAAAATCATTGGGGTGGACTGGCAGAACAAGCCAGAGTTTCAGGGGAATGGTTGACACCTTTACCTGACGATTTGGATAGCAGACAAGCAATGATCATTGGTACTGCTGGCTTTACCGCCATGCTGTGCGTTATCGCCCTGGAACAAGGCGGCGTTAAACCAGAAAGTGGTGATGTCATTGTGACAGGCGCCAGTGGTGGTGTAGGAAGTACGGCGATAGCGCTACTCTCACAACTTGACTATTCCGTTGTTGCTGTTAGCGGCAGACCAGAAAATCATGAATATTTGCTATCTCTAGGGGCAAAAAAGGTTTTGCCGCGCCATGAATTTAGCCAACTTCCTCGCCCACTGGAAAAACAACTTTGGGCCGGAGCTATCGACACGGTAGGCGATAATGTACTGGCGACAATACTGGCTCAAACTCACTATAACGGTACCGTTGCCGCCTGTGGCCTCGCCGGTAATGCAAATCTGCCAACAACAGTGATGCCATTTATTTTACGTAACGTACGTCTGCAAGGCGTAGAGTCCGTCACTGTTCCATCAGCCAA
Organism: Photorhabdus akhurstii; assembly: GCF_018448925.1. GTDB lineage: Bacteria > Pseudomonadota > Gammaproteobacteria > Enterobacterales > Enterobacteriaceae > Photorhabdus > Photorhabdus akhurstii. Next base: position 31,856 of record NZ_RCWE01000023.1, read on the forward strand.
GCGACCTGCCGTGTGGCAACGCCTGCAAAAGCTATTACCTGCTTCTTTTTATCAGCGGGCAACGACGGAGATAACACTGGACCAAACCGTGGAATACGCCAATAAATTGATAGCTAACCAAGTTACAGGACGTACATTGGTAAGAGTTCGTTAAGAATTGTGATTAGCCTCTAAAGTACAGTGGTTTTATTCTTGACATTTTTTCTGATAAGACCAGTATTTAGCTGCCAAATGCTACGATATCATTATAATGTCGCGCTTTATCGCCGAAATGAACTAAGTGGCTGTTACAAAAAGATGACAAATCGCTAATATCGGATTATGTTGGCACATTGTTGACAAATTGCCGGAGATACCAGCACAATGGCAGACAAGTTTCACATTTTACTCCTTAACGGCCCTAACCTAAATATGTTAGGAACCCGGGAGCCTGATATTTATGGCAACTTAACACTTGGTGATATCGTCAGCAAATTGTCTGAAGAGGCCCATCAATTAGGGGGCAAACTCAGTCACCTGCAATCCAATGCGGAATTTGAGCTGATAAATAGAATTCATTCTGCACAGGGTAATACTGATTTTATCTTGATTAACCCTGCTGCATTCACGCATACCAGCGTGGCACTGCGTGATGCATTGCTGACAGTGAAGATCCCATTTATTGAGATCCACCTCTCCAATGTTCACGCGCGCGAGCCATTTCGTCATCACTCATATCTTTCAGATCTTGCTGTTGGTGTAATCTGCGGTTTAGGGGTAGATGGCTATAGCTTTGCATTACAGGCAGCGGTAAACCGCTTGTCAAAACTCAACTAATTAAACAGAAGAGTACGGAATCACACTCATGGATATTCGTAAGATAAAAAAACTGATCGAGCTGGTTGAAGAATCTGGCATCTCTGAACTGGAAATTTCTGAAGGGGAAGAGTCAGTGCGCATCAGCCGCGCATTAGCCCCCCAGAGTTTTCCGGCAGCTCAACAATATATTCCCGTTCAAGCGCAACAACCTGCGCTGGCTAGTGCTGTTGCGCCTTCTCAGGCTCTACCAGAAACAATCAGCGACAGATCGGCTGCAATCGACGGTCACGTTGTTCGTTCCCCAATGGTAGGTACCTTCTATCGTACGCCTAGCCCGGATGCGAAACCATTTATCAACATCGGCGACCGTGTCAATGTGGGTGATACCCTCTGCATCGTTGAAGCAATGAAAATGATGAACCAGATCGAAGCCGACAAAGCAGGTGTGGTTAAAGCGATTCTTGTGGAAAGCGGTCAACCCGTTGAATTTGACGAGCCATTGGTCGTCATCGAATAACGAGGCGTTCCCATGCTTGATAAAATTGTAATTGCTAACCGTGGTGAAATTGCCCTGCGTATCCTGCGAGCTTGTAAAGAGTTAGGGATCAAAACCGTTGCGGTACATTCAGCTGCGGATCGTGACTTAAAACACGTACTGCTGGCAGACGAAACTATCTGTATTGGCCCGGCAGCTTCTGCAAAAAGCTACCTGAATATCCCGGCGATTATTTCCGCGGCAGAAATCACTGGTGCTGTGGCTATTCACCCTGGCTACGGTTTTCTGTCTGAAAACGCAGATTTCGCTGAACAGGTTGAGCGTTCCGGCTTTATTTTTATCGGTCCAAAAGCAGAAACGATCCGCCTGATGGGTGATAAGGTTTCTGCTATCAATGCGATGAAAAAAGCGGGCGTTCCTTGTGTACCTGGCTCTGATGGCCCATTGTCTGATGACACAGAAAAAAACAAAGCCTTCGCTAAACGCATCGGCTATCCTGTCATCATCAAAGCGTCTGGCGGCGGCGGCGGTCGCGGTATGCGCGTCGTCCGCAGCGATAAAGATCTGGAACAATCAATCAATATGACCCGTGCGGAAGCAAAAGCTGCTTTCAATAACGATATGGTTTACATGGAAAAATTCCTTGAAAATCCACGTCATATTGAGATCCAGGTATTGGCCGACGGTCAAGGTCAAGCCATTTATCTGGCTGAACGTGATTGTTCTATGCAACGCCGTCACCAGAAAGTTGTCGAAGAAGCCCCGGCACCAGGCATCACGCCAGAAATGCGTCGCAGCATTGGTGAACGCTGTGCTAACGCATGTATCGAAATTGGCTATCGTGGCGCCGGTACTTTCGAATTCCTGTATGAAAATGGCGAATTCTATTTCATTGAGATGAACACCCGTATTCAGGTCGAGCATCCCGTTACAGAAATGATTACCGGTGTTGACCTGATTAAAGAGCAGTTGCGGATTGCCGCAGGTATGCCACTTTCAATTAAACAGAAAGATGTTGTTGTTCGTGGTCACGCTATTGAGTGTCGTATCAACGCCGAAGATCCGAACACGTTCCTGCCAAGCCCAGGTAAAATTACCCGTTTCCACTCACCGGGTGGATTTGGTGTACGTTGGGAATCGCATATTTATGCTGGCTACACCGTCCCCCCTTACTATGATTCAATGATTGGTAAGCTGATTACTTACGGTGAAAATCGTGACAATGCCATTGCTCGTATGAAAAACGCATTGGCAGAATTGATCATTGATGGCATCAAGACAAATATCGAGCTTCAACAGACGATTATGAATGATGAAAACTTTCAGAATGGTGGCACTAATATCCACTATCTGGAGAAAAAACTGGGATTACAGGAAACTTAAAACCGGTTTAATGACATTAATATCTTTGAAGGAGCGTTTAAACGCTCCTTCAACTTACTGAAAAAGTGCTGCTTTTTAGCCGACACTTTGTTTTAATTGAGTTCTGTTCGCCAAACGGCGTTTACCACCACTTTAAAAACCCACCTTGAGGTAAAATCAGTGTGATTTTAGAATCTGTAAAAAGGGCAAACGCATCACGAAAGAACCGGTAAAAACGTTAGTCATTAAAGGTAAAACCGAAAGTTATTAAAGATTTTTTAAAGCAGGTAAAAAACTCGGTACTATACTGATATTGGAAGAGAAAACATCAGGAAAAACGGCTTTTAAATCTATTAACCGCATTAAAAAAATTTCTCAAAAAAAAGATTTTGCATGCCTGAAAAGAGTTTACGCAAAATGGGGATAGTCATTAAAAAAACTGAGAGGCTTTTAGATTAGATATGAAAAAAAGAACAAAAACGTTTAAAAGCATTAAAGATGATTAAAGAAATGAGCTATTTCCCTTTTTTGGCGATCGTAAGCACCTTTTTAGCGGTGATTAACTCAGTTATCCATCAGACAAAGGTTAAAAAAATAGGTTCCGATTAATACCAGATTTTTAAGCAAGACAGAATGACTAAAAAACAGTTTACTCTTTGCCATATTTAATGCATTTATCAGCGATGCTATACTCCGTTTATTTTATAATTACCTAATCTGCTATGACCATTTAAAAGCTTAAATACAGAGATATTAAAGCTTTTAATATAAAAGGTGGATTTAACTAAATACATGCAACTTTTCAAAAGGAGAGTTAATTGTATTTAATCGAAGTCATTAACCATTAAAAGAAAGTCGAAAAGAAATCAGCATGCAAAAGAATATTATCCGAATAGATGGGTATTAACGCGCTTTCTCATCGTTATTTTATGAAGAAAACCATAAAAACAACGCAATAAAAAAACGGATAAAACGATTAATCTGGCAGGATTAACATCCTGAAAAAACGGGGGATTATCTGAAAAAACATCAAGGGTAGCGATCTATTAAAACTACTCAGAATGGCCGGTAAAACAGCGTCAGTAAAGGGTATGATTAACATTGGTTTAACGTAAAACACGATATCCTATAGTGATTAAACTTAATAAGAATCAGGCGGTAAAAGTGGTAACAAACAGTCAAAACACTATACTGATTAAAATCCCAAATTAAAAAAGTGATTTTAAATAACAGTTTAAAACCCGCTCATGATAAAACTCAAAGTGGGATGAGACTGTAATTTAAACTGGATTTACACTATTTAAATTACAGTCTCAATACCTTATCCCACCCACTTTTTAAATTAATAATCTTTTACTCTATAAATAATTTCTCCAGATAGTGAGATACTTTTATACAACTTATTAAATAATTAACTTTTACAAAAATAAACTCATGTAAATATCAATTAAAAAAATAGTAACACCAACATTAATATTCCAGCGCAAGCTCGATAAACGCCCGCGCCGCCGCCGTCTGGTAAGCTCCTTTTCGCTGCATGAGAACCGCCGTTCTTTGTAGCAGTGAGGGGGTTAGAACAATCGAAACCAATTCCTCCCGATCACAGGCAATCTTTGCCGGCAGCAACGTGGCAAGGCTTGTATGTCGGATGATCTCAATGACAGCGCTTAGCGAATTGGCCTCCATCAAAACGCGGGGACAAATGTCGTTCTGCCTACAATAACGATCGATCTGCTTCCGTGTAGCGAACTCAGACGTGAGGAGAACCAGAGACTCGTTGTTCAGGGCTTTCAGACTCATCGTTCGACACTTTGCAAGGGGATGCTCCTTACCAACGACCAGCGCTAGCGTCTCCACCAGAAGTCGTTGTGCATCGATATCAGGCGAGTGGATCTCATCAAACGCAATCCCGACATCAAGTTCGTCATCGACCAGAAGCTCTTCAATGCGCTCCTGCGACATCTCCCGAACCGTTAACGTGATGTTGGGATAGAGATTGTGGAACGACTTGACCAAGGGGCCGATAAGATAAGTTGTGAACGTCGGCGTGACGGCAACGCGCAGAGAACCGCGACTCAGATCACTAACATCGTGGATCGCACGCTTTCCTTCCTCCAAGTCCTGTAATGCCCGTCGTGCATAGCGGAAATAGACCTCGCCAGCATCCGTCAGCCGCATGGTACGTCCGGTCCGATCAAACAGTTGCGCCCCAAGGGTTTCCTCAAGCTGCTTAATCTGCTGCGACAATGCCGGCTGAGACACATGCAAGGCTGTAGCGGCACGCGTGAAGCTGTGGTGCTCGGCCACGGCAAGAAAGTAGTTGATATGTCGTAAAAGCATGTGGGTCTCCATAAGGTATGCCTATGGAGTGCATAATAAATCAGTCTTTTACCTTATGGATATCCGAAAGTAATCTTCAATCCATCTTTTCGTTACACGACACAGAGATCAACCATGAAAGAGATCATCAAAGGCTTTCTGAAATTCCAGCACGAACTCTCTGAGTCTGCAACCACGCTTTGATTCAATCTATTTTTAATGAGGTTTTTCCTATGAATTTTGTAAAACGCACTATCGACCTTGCGATGAAAAATGTGGAGCAAGGAGGTCGGCCGTTCGCCACCGTGATCGTACGTGACGGCGACATCATCGCTGAAAGCCCGAATCTGGTAGCACAGACCTGCGATCCGACCGCACACGCGGAAATCCTGGCTGTACGAGAAGCGTGCAAGAAGCTCGGGACCGAGCACCTGACCGACTGCGATATCTACATTCTCGCCAGCCCCTGCCCGATGTGCCTAGGCTCGCTCTACTACTGTAGCCCGAAACAGATTATCTACATCACCACACGCGAAGACTACGCACCATTCTACAAGGATGATCGCAAGTACTTCGAGCTGGATACATTCTACGCAGAGTACGCTAAACCCATCGAGGAACGCCGCTTGCCCATGATCCAAAAGAAGGATGAAAGCGCTATCAAGGTGTACCAGCGCTGGCAAAAGCTGAACAAGAAGTGACTCTCTGGCTTCTGGTCGGACATCCAGAATTTGAGATCGACATGGCAATACGACCATCGTGATTGCCTTTCATATGTCACATTATCGGGATTTTAAAAACTTCTACTGTGGATTATCCTTGCTGTGGTGTCGAACATGATCGTGATATCAACGCAACGATCAACATCCAGCGCAAGGGCGCGAAAGAATTACAGGCGGCGGGGAGCAGTCACTGGCGTAGGCAGTATTGAATAAGCGCCTGCCTAATACTTTGCTTGGTACTTAAAAACAGTAATGGATAAACGATACCTTCTGACTCAGAAAAACGGTAAATAGCTCTCAACTGGAGTTTGGAGTCAACGTAATCGTGATAAGTGGTGAGACCAAGATCTGCTGCTTCTATACATAATGGAGTGCTTTCAGGATGGTCGTTTACCCTTCCCTCAAATCCAGCAATGAAACTATCAAGAAGCTCTTGAGTAGCGACTTGGCCTATATGTCTTGCCAAATAGTAGAACCGATCATGAAGTTGGTCCCGGAATGCAAAAGAATACTCAAATCTCATCAACCAATCCTTTCAGCCCAGCCCTAAGGTTGGCAGATGAAACCGTTCGGCCTGCTTGCACGTCCTTTTCAGCAAAAGATAGCAGTCGTAACAGGGCCATCTGCTCCTGCTGCATTTCAAACTGAACAGGATCTTGAACCACGTAGAGAGGTTCTCCATTTTGCGTGACGATTACGGGGTCGGAAACATCCATAGAAGCCAGTTCTTTCTTGAATGCTGATACTGTAGTTATGCGTGGCGAAGTAAATAGGGTCATAGCGTTCTCCAATAATGATATACAACTCCCAATGAAAGAATATACCCAAATCACCAATGAGTCCATATATGGGCTGTATATGGACATAGCCTGCTCGGATTACTGACAAAGCGCTGTTTTTTTATCCGGCGCTTTGCTTTAATTAAATTCCGTTCACCCGACGGAGATGGCCGCCATGTTAAGAATACCTTCTCCCCAAATTTTCCCGCCAGCAACGCTCTCGCTTGACAAGCTATCACATTTTTCCTGAATGAATTCGCATCTTGCCGTACAATCCTTCTCTTCCCATCTTATTTAATTGCCGGAAGAACGAATGGACAAACGATTTGTTCAATCCCATAAAGAAGCCCTTTGGGCAGTGTTCCTAACGCTCGCTTACCTTATTGGCTGGCTATTGACAGCCTATTTACCCAGTGGTGATCCCGGTGTCACCGGCTTACCTCGCTGGTTTGAAATGGCATGTTTGTTACTACCAGTTGTATTCATTATCTTCTGCTGGTTAATGGTGAAGTTTATTTTCAAAGAAGTCCCGCTGGAGGATGAGAATGCAAAGTGAAGTTATCTTACCTCTGCTTGGCTATCTTGCATTGGTATTTCTGCTGTCAGTTTACGCTTATCGACACCACCAGAAAGGCTCCTTTCTGACTGAGTATTTCCTTGGCAACCGTTCAATGGGCGGTTTTGTATTGGCAATGACCATTACCGCCACCTATATCAGCGCCAGCTCATTTATCGGTGGACCGGGAGCAGCCTATAAATATGGTCTGGGATGGGTATTACTGTCGCTGATTCAGTTGCCGGCAATATGGCTTTCCTTGGCAGTGTTAGGTAAGAAATTTGCCATTCTCGCTCGTCGCTATAATGCCGTTACCCTTAATGACATGTTGTATGCCCGTTACGGCAGTCGTTTTCTGGTTTGGTTTGCCAGCCTCAGTCTTTTAGTCGCTTTTGTCGGCGCGATGACCGTTCAGTTTATTGGCGGCGCACGCCTGCTGGAAACGGCTGCGGGTATCCCTTATGGCACCGGATTAATGATTTTCGGTATCTCTATCGCTCTCTATACCGCATTTGGAGGGTTTAGAGCGAGTGTCCTCAATGATGCCCTACAAGGGCTGGTAATGCTGTTAGGCACTGTTCTACTGCTGGTAGCGATTATCTATAAGGCAGGCGGTCTGTCGGAAGCAGTTACCACATTACGCGCAATCAATCCTGAATTGGTTTCCCCACAAGGCGCTGACCATATCCTTGACGGGCCTTTCATGGCATCGTTCTGGGTACTGGTCTGTTTTGGGGTAATTGGGTTGCCTCACACCGCCGTCCGTTGCATCTCCTACCGCGATAGCAAAGCTGTTCATCGTGGGATTATCATCGGAACCATCGTCATGACAATCCTGATGTTTGGTATGCACCTAGCTGGCGCAATTGGTCGAGCCATTATTCCTGATCTGACCATTCCCGATCAGGTGATCCCAACACTGATGATCACTGTATTGCCGCCATTCGCTGCTGGAATTTTCTTGGCCGCGCCGATGGCCGCCATTATGTCCACAATTAATGCACAACTGCTGCAATCTTCTGCAACAATCGTCAAAGATCTCTACCTAAACTTGTTTCCACAACAAATCGTACAGGAAAAAAAATTGGCTCGGATTTCCAGTTTTTCTACCCTGATTCTTGGTTTGTTGCTACTTTTAGCCGCCTGGCGCCCACCCGAGATGATTATCTGGCTGAATCTATTAGCTTTCGGTGGCTTACAAGCCGTATTTCTCTGGCCATTAATCTTGGGCCTGTATTGGGAAAAAGCCAATGCCTATGGCGCTATCAGTTCAATGATTACAGGGGCAACAAGCTATACTTTGCTCGCGAGTTTCAATATCCATCTATTGGGCTTCCACCCGATCGTGCCATCATTGCTACTTAGCCTGTTGGCTTTCTGGATGGGCAATACTCTCGGTCAGCGATTACCGCAAAAAGCGCTCAGACCTCATTAAAGGAAAATTTTTTATGCCTTGGATACAACTTCGATTAAATACCACAGGACAGCTCGCTGAATCCCTTGGAGATACTCTGATGGAAAATGGCGCAGTCTCAGTCACCTTTCAAGACAGCCACGATAATCCTGTATTCGAACCCTTACCGGGCGAGACCCGTTTATGGGGAGATACCGATGTCATCGGATTGTATGATGCTGAAACCGATATGAAAGCTGTGATCAGCCAGCTCGAACAAGTTCCTGAGTTGGGTGAAGGATTTATTCATAAAATCGAACAATTGGAAGACAAAGATTGGGAGCGTGAATGGATGGATAACTTCCACCCAATGCGTTTTGGCAAGCGCTTGTGGATTTGTCCAAGCTGGCGCGATGTCCCGGACCCAAACGCAGTCAACGTTATGCTGGACCCTGGACTGGCTTTCGGTACAGGCACTCACCCAACCACATCATTATGCTTGCAATGGCTGGACAGTCTCAATCTGGAAGGTAAAACGGTTATCGATTTTGGTTGCGGTTCCGGCATACTAGCAATTGCTGCGCTAAAGCTCGGTGCAACGCACGCTATTGGCATAGATATCGACCCACAAGCTATTCAGGCCAGCCGAGACAACGCTGAACGTAATGGCGTTCTGGAGCGTTTAACGCTATATTTGGCGAAAGATACACCAACTGATCTTGAATCTGATGTAGTAATTGCTAATATTTTGGCAGGCCCTCTGCGTGAACTCGCCCCTGTGATTGGCGCATTACCAAAACCGGGTGGTTTGCTAGGTCTATCGGGTATTTTAACAAATCAGGCAGAAAGTGTTATTCATGCCTATACTGATAAATTCGCAATCGATCCTGTTGCGGAGCAGGAAGAGTGGTGTCGGATATCTGGGGTAAAGATAGTAACAAATTAAAATTATTTTATTTTGATACTATTGCAAGTGTGAATTTTGATCACTTACTGATGGTAATCCGTGCTATCAGTAAACTTGCTGATAGAAATATCCTAAGTGATAAACTTTACCAATAACATATAACACCATGTTATTTATGAATAATTATGTTTATCCCAGAAGAAAAGTTGGAAAAAAGTTGTAACAAATGACGATTTGCTCAAAGTTTGGCCTTTCATATTTTGCGAAAAATGCGTAATATACGCGCCCTTGCAGTCACAGTATGGCCACTCTTTCTTCGTTTATGCGTATCGGACAATACCAGCTGAAAAACTGTCTTATTGCGGCCCCAATGGCTGGCATAACTGACCGCCCGTTTCGGTCGCTATGTTACAAAATGGGTGCAGGTATGACAGTATCGGAAATGCTTTCTTCCAACCCACAGGTCTGGAAGACAGACAAATCCCGGCTACGTATGGTTCACAGTGACGAACCGGGCATTCGTTCCGTGCAAATTGCTGGGAGTGATCCTGATGAAATGGCAGCAGCAGCGAAGATTAATGTCGCTAATGGTGCTCAGATCATTGATATCAACATGGGGTGTCCAGCCAAGAAAGTGAATCGTAAGCTGGCAGGTTCAGCTTTACTGCGTTACCCAGAATTGGTGGAAAAAATTCTTTCTACCGTTGTAAACGCAGTAGATGTTCCTGTTACGCTAAAAATTCGCACTGGATGGTCGCCAGAAGAACAAAACTGTGTAAAGATTGCCCAATTGGCCGAGCATTGTGGTATTCAAGCTCTGACGATCCACGGCAGGACTCGTGCCTGCTTATTTAACGGAGAGGCAGAGTACGACAATATTCGGACAGTTAAGCAGACTGTTGCCATTCCGGTTATTGCCAATGGTGACATTACTGACCCGCTTAAAGCCAGAGCAGTGCTTGAATACACCGGGGCTGATGCCCTGATGATAGGCCGCGCTGCTCAGGGAAGACCCTGGATCTTCCGGGAAATCCAGCATTATCTGGAAACAGGAGAACTGCTGTCACCGATGCCGATTGGCGAAGTACAGCATTTGATGAACGAGCATGTACGGGAATTGCACGACTTTTATGGTCCAGGCAAGGGAGCCCGTATCGCACGTAAGCATGTATCTTGGTATCTCCGGGAACATGCTCCTGATGACCAGTTCCGGCGCACATTCAACACCATAGAGGATGCCAGCGAACAGCTGGAGGTGTTGGGGGCATATTTCGAAAATTTTGCGTAATATAAAGAAAAGAGCTGACAGAACTATGTTCGAACAACGCGTAAATTCTGACGTACTAACCGTTGCTACTGTAAATTCACAAGATCAGGTAACTCAAAAACCTTTACGTGATTCAGTTAAACAAGCACTGAAGAACTATTTTGCTCAATTAAATGGTCAAGATGTTAATGATCTGTATGAGCTGGTATTGGCTGAAGTGGAACAGCCATTGTTGGACATGGTGATGCAATACACCCGTGGCAACCAAACACGCGCTGCCCTGATGATGGGCATCAACCGTGGCACACTGCGTAAGAAATTGAAAAAATATGGCATGAACTAATTACTAAAGTTAGTTCATTAAAAAAGGCGCTGTACCTCTTGGTAAAGTGCCTTTTTTGCCAAACAAAAAAAGTAATGCCGAATTTTGGGGGCCTTACGCAATAAAATGCAGATTATTTAGTTGCCTGGCAATTATAAAATCTGCATTAAACCTTTCTTTTGCCTGATTGGTTTACCATAATTCCAAATCTTCCCAATGTCAGGTCATTCCGTAACTGATAGGTTATTCTCAGCTTTCATTAAAATGAAGTAATTGGTTACAGCCAACAATAAGATAAAACAACCACAACATATCAAGACAACACCAAGATGTTGGTTCCAACCCGCTAGCGCAAGACCTGTGCCTAACATCAAATAATATAGCAAACCCAATAATGCTCCTGCTGTTCCCAATCTATCCGTATAATTAATCAATGCAGAAGCCAGGATGTTAGGAATTGCAATTCCGTAGGCCACAACAATCAAAATCATAGGCAGAATAAACAACCAAGTATCTTCCAGAACCATCATCAATCCACCACCAATCAGAACAATAACAGAAGCAAGAAACACTAAATTTGATGAATTCCACTGTTTGTTGAGCAAGAGTTTATTCAACCAAGCACCAATGCCTACTCCCGATGCCAAAAATAATCCTGTGTAACCAAACATCTCAGGAGAGAATCCTAACCGTTCAAAATTAAATGGAGCTAATTGGTAATAACTGAACAAACATAGGTTAAAGAGGGCTATCAACAGGGCATTACGCCAAATTGCCATATCCTTGAGCATCATAAGTAAAGTACTTGTGAGTGGTATTATCGCCACTGCTACCGGACGGGTTTCAGGCAGATAAATAGCACCCCAACCCGACAGTAATACCGCGAGTAAAGACAAACCCAAAAAAACGCCTTTATATCCCCAGAAGTACACCAAAATAGAACCACTTATCATGCCAATTGCCGGACTTACTGCCAAAGCTACGCCCATGATAGAAAACACGCGAGCTAATTCACTTCCTTGATAAGAATCTCTCATTATTGTTTGAGTTCCTACCGAGCCCACTGCGGCCCCAAATGCAGATAACATTCTGGCCGCCAATAACAGCTCAAACTGACGGCTCAGTAATGCCACTAATGAAGCACCGCTATAGAGTAATAATCCACTCAATATCGTTGGCCGTCTTCCTATGAGATCACACAAACGTCCCCAAATCACCACACCGATGGCGAAAGCAAAAAAATATAAAGATAAAGTTTGAGCGGCTTGTTCGGCACTCACTTTAAATTCCTTTGCGATATCGGTTAACGCCGGGCTATAGATGGTTTCTACAATTTGTGGAAACATCATTAACGCTGTTGCCAGTACAAGTCCAATTTTACGTTGCATTGTATTTTTCTTAATCAGTTAGACAATAAGCGTAAATTAGCACTCCATCAGTTGTCACATTATAATAATAAAGACAATTTATTTATTAAATAGGACATAAATATGACATGGCTTTCTCGTGATGATAGTTTTGATCCTGATAGCCTTGGAGTACCGGTAGTGGGGATTGCAGCCGAACTAGGTCATCATGACTCAGGATTTCATCAACATGAAATGGGGCAATTATTATTTACCCAACAAGGGTGCATTAATATCACCCTGGCAGATCACCTATGCATACTTCCACCAACTCGGGTTGCCTGGATTCCACCGCGTATTATTCATAGAGCAGAAATAAAAGAATCCGTCGGATACCGCTCAATTTATCTGGATGTAAATCAAATCGGATACTTAGCGGAACACGTTGAGGTATTGGAAGTTACACCTCTGTTACGCGCAGTATTAGAACGAATAGCGCTGGCTCCCTTTAATACAGATTGGTTACATGGAGCTGCTGCTAACCTATTGGCCGTCTGCCTTGACGAAATCCATCTGGCAAAAAGAGAACCGACATTATTACCGCTCCCTTTCGACCGTCGTTTGGCCCGTATTCCTCTGACCACACTGCCACCACCACTCAAAATACTTGCCATGAATATCGGCGCCAGTGAGAAAACCATCAGTCGGATATTTCGCCGAGAAACAGGATTGAGTTACCAGCAGTGGCGGCAACAGTGGCGTTTGATCAAATCTATAGAATTACTGGCAAAACAGGGAAATTTGTCATCTGTCGCTAATGAATTAGCGTTTTCCAGTGATAGCGCTTTCATCCTCTTTTTCAAAAAAATGACCGGTCGATCCCCAAGGGAATATATGTTTGCTTATAAGGAACGTGGTTATTGAAGTAAATAGTTATTAAAGTAAATAGTTATTGAGATAATATACAAAAATTGCCGACATCAAAAGCATGATTCACCATATGAACAGAGATGCCGGCAAATGTATCAAATAAAGAAGATAATTAAATAAAAGCTAATAACATTCTACGTATATAAAATATACTTATTAAAAGCTATTATTTTTCATCGTCATTTATCAGTTGATAAGATACAGCAATATTTGCTGCCTGACCGGCTAATGGGCTGTAATCACTGGACAAATATATCCCTGCAATATAGTGGCTTTCACCGACATGAAATTTCCTATACCGAGATGTTCCAGGAGAACCTAATGACAATGAACGACCATCTCTCAAAGTAAAGACCGCTTGATCAACAGCACCATTGCCCCATACTTCCAAACTGGTAATTCGACTACCATTCAGAGAAATAGATGACGTCTCACCAGATATTGTACCTAATTGATGGCGACTACCATCATCAAATACAACTGTCAGACCTCCGACCCTCGCTGCCCCGCCAATACGCACAATATGTCCCGTTAACGAATCTATCTTTCTTCTTTTTCCTCCATTAAGAGCCGGTTTGAGAGGTGGAGTCATATCTTTCTCTGGAGTCAATGCCTGAATTCTGGCTTTTGCTGTTTGACGGTCAAAGAAAGTAGAATAACTTAAAACATCAACATAGATTCTATTATTTACAGACTCAGCTTCACTTAATCTATCCCAAATACTGATATATTCAATTCCATGTAAACGACAGTGACCATGAACAGACATCACATTATTTGCAACAGTATCAGCCGTCGAGTTATTAAGAGCATCATTTAACTCTCTATCATATATATTATTAATATAGCTATTAGCCTGTTCTACCGTCTTTTTAATTAATCCTCGGACTTTTTCAATATCGATATTACTAAGCCCAATTTCATCTTTTCTCTCTAAACCAGCAACCCAATATGTTATCTGCATCATAACCGTAGTAGAAAACATGGGTAATATCTGATAGTTAACATCATCGGAAAAATTATTAAATTTTTTGTGATAACCGTCTATATTTTCTGCCAGGTTATTAAAAGCACTCCTCGCTTCTTCTGATCCTGGGTGCTTATCAAGAAGATCAGCAACGGTTGCCATCCGCTCTTGTATATATGCAATATCACCTGCAAGGATACCTTTAATCGTCTTTAACGCAGACTCCTCTATCATCCTTTCAATTTGTTTGACAATCCCTTCCCATATATTTTCTTTCGATTGAGGCCAGAATAAACCGACTAAAAAAGATATAGCAGGGCCAACTGAGGGTATAAAAGAGATTCCCCCTATGATTGCATTTTTTACAATGTCAGTAACATCCCACTCTAATGCACTCGTTTTTACCGCATATTCATTAGCTACAATGGTTCTTATGTCTAAAACATTTTCTGTCTGCATAATGAAACCCTTCAATTAAGATAAGATGTTTAGACCAAATTTGCCGTCACATAAGCAACTTTATCCGAGTTATTATAGATAACAAATTTACTATAATAAAAGGAGTTGCTAGGCACATTTAATACCTTATCTTCTCCTAATCCTACATCTATCGAACCAGACTCAAACCATTCAGAGGTAAAACTATGAGACCAGTAAAATTTAGCCGTAACACTATTTGCTAGCCCTGTATTAACAACTCTCAGAGATTTTCTGGATTCTGGAATTATTGGCGTATCTATTCTAAATACTTCCACACTAGCATGAGGTGATATAGTCAGTTCACTCAAAGGACCAACTGCATTTAAGTCTTTATATACTGGAACAGGGGAATTAGAGTAAACTTCTGCTTTCTGTTCATCTGAATCAACAACAATAGTTATTCTAGACATATTTATTTTCCTCATTCAAATTTAAATAAGACTCATTCAACTTACATATAAATATTTTCAGAACACAGTATTACCACTTAATTAAAGATACTCTTTAACCATTATAGAACCACTATTACCTTTGAAATTTAATTCCCCAATATATTATGTGGACTTTACATACCACAATAACTCACCAGAACAATAAGATATCCATATTATAATTAATGTCATTAATGAGACATATCTGAAACAAACCACGATAATAAAAAACTATAGCAGATATATATTTCATGTCAACGCTCTGCTTCAATTAAATTACTATTATTTAAGAGTTATTGAAATTATATGATATATAAAAAATACATATAAAAAACATATATAAAAAATTTAAATAGAAATTATTACCATTATGTTATTCACCTGAATTTATAATATTAATATTGGTTACTATAGCGCTATATAATTCTATTCTTTATTTTACAAATTTACCTTTATCCGGTGAAATATAATAATTCACCAAATTCACTCACAACGTTAAAATGACAACAAAATATATTTCTGCCATATCCGCATCAATAATATTTTTATTACCAATTGATTATATCTTCTACAAGATAACAGATGAACTTTCTTAAAATCATTCTCTTTCTGATGAAAGAAAGTTAGCTTAATAATAGAAAAATAATTTTGACTGTAGATTTTAGCTACTCAAATATACTAAATACAATTAATTGACCTTTCATTACTCCACCAATAAACTATATAGCTTAAAATATGACAAAAAAACCCAGAAAAAATAAGGGCGGGTTTCAAGGCATTTGAAACCACACTCGTTGCCCCGACCCCAACTAATACCAAACTTAAAGCATTATTAATGGCGTCCTCACCTTGGGAAAAAACAACCTTCCCAGTACTACGAGGATAATCAACCATCTTACTTCCCTTCCTGTGAAAAAGAATACGTCTCTATCCTCCCAAATACGCATTTCTCACAGCTTCATTAACCAATAATGCAGACCCACTGTCTTCCAGTACAATCTTACCGTTTTCCAATACATATCCTCGGTCAGCCAATTTCAACGCCTGATTTGCATTCTGCTCAACCAAAAAGATTGTCATCCCCTCTTCCCTCAACTGCTGAATAGTATCGAAAATCTGAATAATCACTATCGGCGCCAACCCCAATGAAGGCTCATCCAGCAACAATAATTGTGGCTGGCTCATTAAAGCGCGACCAATTGCCAACATTTGCTGTTCACCACCGGACATCGTTCCAGCCCGCTGGTGACGCCTTTCCTGTAAACGCGGGAATAGATCATAAACCCGCTCAAGGCGCTTCGGATACTGAGTCCTATCAGCAAAAAAGCCGCCCATTGCCAAATTCTCTTCCACTGTCATACGAGCAAACACTCTGCGCCCCTCGGGAACAATCGCAATGTCCTCACGCATAATACGAGATGTCGGCCATTGGGTGATCTCCTTACCACGAAAAATTATGGAACCTTCGGTTGCTCTGGGTTCACTACATAAGGTACTGAGCAACGTTGTTTTTCCTGCGCCATTTGCACCAATTAGAGTGACGATTTCCCCCTGCTGAATATTCAGGCTGACCTGATGTAATACCTGAACTTCTCCATAATGGGCAGATACCCGATTAAATTCCAACATAATTAATACACCTCACCCAGATATGCCCGGATAACATCCGGGTTGTTACGAATCTCTTCTGGCCGTCCTTGCGCTAAAGACATTCCCTGATTAACAACATAGATACGATCTGATATTCCCATCACCAATTTCATATCATGCTCGATCAACAATACAGAAACTTGATGATATTCCCTCAGTTCAGCAATTAAAGCATTAAGCTCTGCTGTCTCTTTTGGATTCAGCCCCGCAGCAGGTTCATCCAACATCAAAATCTGCGGACGAGCTACCATACAGCGGGCAATCTCCAAACGCCGTTGCTGACCGTATGCTAGATTACCGGCCTGTCTGTTTGCCAGTGGTAATAAACCAATCCGTTCTAACCAAGTTATGGCCCAATCTACAGCCTTAGATTCTGCCCGGCGGAATGCCGACGTTTTAAAAAGACCGGCAAAAAGACCCCTTTTCAGGTGCTGATGCTGCGCTACTAATAGATTTTCAATCACCGTCATCTCTCGGAACAACCGCACATGCTGGAATGTTCTGATAATGCCCATACGTGCAATGGCCTGCCCAGATAACCCTTCCAGATGCTTTTCTCGCAGCTTTATGGTACCGCTAGTCGGACAGTAAAATCCGGTCAGACAATTAAAGATCGTGGTTTTCCCAGCACCATTAGGGCCAATAAGAGAAACAATTTCCCCCTGATTTAGCCTCAAGGCAATGTTGTTAACCGCCAGCAAGCCACCGAAGCGCATGGTCAGATCGGAAACTTGCAATAATGGCGTTGCACTCATGCTTGCTTTCCTCCCTGTACCGGTCGTTCCAATTTAACATGACGGCGTTTTGTCGGTAGCAACCCTTGCGGGCGCCAAATCATCATCAATACCATCATTGCCCCTAGCAGCAACATACTGTAGGCATTCAGGTCACGCATCATCTCACGGGAAACCACCAACAAAATAGCCGCCAGAATCACCGCAGTCTGTGAGCCCATCCCACCGAGTACCACAATCGCCAGCACAAAAGCAGATTCAACAAAAGTGAAGGACTCCGGGCTGACGAACCCCTGCCGGGCAGCAAATAAAGTACCGGCAAAACCGGCAAATGCAGCACTGATAGTAAATGCAGCCAGTTTAATTCGGGTTGGACTTAAACCAAGAGAGCGACAAGCAATCTCATCTTCACGCAGCGCTTCCCATGCCCGGCCTAATGGCATACACAGTAGCCGATTAATAATAAATACTGTCAGTATTACCAACAGTAACACCACCAGATAGAGGAAGATGACCCGATCACTGGGATCATATTTCAAGCCAAAGAAGCTGTGGAAAGTGTCCCAACCTCCCTCTTTCACACTGCGGTTAAATTCCAACCCGAAGAAAGTCGGTTTTGGGATCTGGCTGATACCATTCGGACCACCGGTTATTTCAGTATTATTCAACAGTAGAATGCGAACAATTTCACCAAAACCAAGGGTAACAATTGCCAGATAGTCACCTCGCAATCGCAATACCGGAAAGCCTAACAACAGCCCCGATAAAGCCGCCGTTAACCCCGCCAGCGGTAAGCTCTGCCAAAATCCTAATCCGTAATAGTGACTCAGCAAAGCGTAGGTATAAGCGCCGATAGCATAAAAACCTGCATACCCAAGTACCAGCAACCCCGACAAACCAACCACGACATTCAAACCCAACCCTAGCATGACATAAATTAACGTCAGCGTAGCAATATCAACACTACCACGGGAGACAATAAACGGCCAGACAATTGCAGCAATAATGACCAATATTGCCAGTAACTTTTGCCTTTTAGTTGAGCCATCGAAATCCGGCAACGACCAGCTTTTAATTGGCACTTTCTTCATTGTCTGCTGAACAACCGGACGCAATAGCTGGAACAGAAAAACAATCGCACAGCCAATACCAATCCATAACCATCGCACTTCATCAGCACGATGGACGACCAACTTCGTGCCGTCCAGCGACAACTGCATTCCCATCATAAAGGCAGACAACACAAATAAAACGACTGAGGCGATAACGGCATTCATCCAATTGGCATGTTTCATACTTTTTCTACCTCTGGACGGCCTAAAATTCCAGTGGGCATAAACAACAGCACAACAATGAGTAAAGCAAAGGAAACGGCATCTTTATATTCTGTGCTCAAATAAGCAGAAGTTAGGGCTTCTGAAATTCCCAAGATCAAGCCACCAATCATCGCTCCCGGGATACTGCCAATTCCTCCCAATACCGCTGCGGTGAAAGCTTTCATTCCTGCCATAAAACCGATATACGGATTTATCACACTGTAGAACTGCCCCAACAAAACACCAGCTACCGCGGCCATTACCGCTCCGATAACAAAGGTCAAGGAAATCACTCTGTTAGTATTGATCCCCAACAAACTGGCCATTTTCAGATCTTCCGCACAAGCACGGCAGGCACGTCCCATACGGGAATAGCGAATAAACAGTGTCAATATCAGCATGGCAAGAAATGTCACTATCCAGATGGTCAGTTGCATTGCGCTAAGACTGGCAGAAAATCCATCGCTTTCACCTAATACCCACTGTCCGGTAATCAGGCTAGGTAAGGCCAGATCGCGAGAACTTTGTGACAGGCTGACATAGTTTTGCAAGAAAATAGACATCCCAATTGCTGAAATCAGGGCAATCAGGCGCTTGGAATGGCGAACAGGTCTGTAAGCCACTCGTTCAATACTCCAGCCATAAGCAGCAGCAATGACAATTGATGTTAAAAAAGCGGCACTAATCAGCAACCAGCCCAAATCAATTCCCATCATGATAAGAGCCGCAATCACAATAAAGGAGACATAGCTACCAATCATGTAAACTTCACCATGAGCGAAGTTAATCATCCCGATAATGCCGTAAACCATCGTATAACCAATGGCAATCAATGCATAAGTACTACCCAGAGTCACTCCATTTAACATCTGTTGTAAAAAATAGAGAAATTGCTCCGACATACGTTGTACCTCTGGAATAACAGCGCCTGGCAAACAGGCGCTGATGACCGTTCTAATGACTTTACTTCACAGAAGTGGAAGAACCATCTGCATGCCATTCAAAAATACCGAATTCGAATCCTTTTAGATCGCCAACAGCATTCCAGCTCAGTGTTCCCATTACGGTATCCACTGGATTCGCTTTCAAGTCTTTCACCAAATCAGTCGGTTCCATACTACCGGTACGGTTCATTGCCGCGGCCAGAGATTGCAGAGCAGCATAGGTGGTCCAGACGAACGGGCCTGTCGGATCGTTTTTCTTACCTTTGATCGCCTCAACAATAGCTTTGTTCACCGGCACCTGATCGTAACGCTTAGGTAATGTGACTAACATGCCCTCGGAAGCGGCTCCGGCGATATTGGATAGTGAGGAGTTACCTACACCTTCCGGCCCCATAAAACGAATATTCAGACCGGACTGCTTAGCCTGACGCAGAATTTGCCCCATTTCAGGGTAGTAGCCGCCAAAATAGACAAAATCCACATTTTCTTTTTTCAGGCGGGCAACCAGAGCCGAAAAATCTTTATCACCAGCCGTGACACCTTCAAACAGGACAATATTGGCTCCCGCTTTTTTCAATTTATCAAGAACAGATCGCGCTAGCCCCTCTCCGTATTGCTGTTTATCATGAACAATAGCTATACGCTGAGGTTTAATCTTTTCAGCAATATATTTCGCTGCTGTTGGTCCCTGATCAGAATCCAGCCCGGTAGTACGCAGAATCATCTGGTAGCCACGAGTTGTCAGATCGGCATTGGTTGCCGCTGGTGTAATCATTATGACACCTTCATCTTCGTAGATGTCAGATGCCGGTTGAGTAGACGAAGAGCATAAGTGGCCGATAACATAACGAATGTTATCATTAATCACTTTATTCGCGACGGCCACAGCCTGTTTCGGGTCACACGCATCATCATATTCAACGCCCACCAGCTTATTGCCATTAATGCCCCCTTTAGCATTGATATCTGCAATTGCCTGACGGGCGCCAGTAAATTCCATATCACCATATTGCGCAACTGGACCAGACATTGCCCCCACAATCGCCACTTTGATCTCTTGCGCCCACAGTGAGTGACTCATCATCATGACAATACACCCTGTTAATAGGCTTTTACCTGTTATGACTTTCATGTTATTTATCCCCGTGTTGTTATTAATCTAATTTATTGTGCTTACCTTTTAGATCTCCGATTATCTAATGGGATAACCGTGATCTTTTGTGATCGCTGATTAGATAAAGTAATTTTTATGAATAAGATTTTATTTTTCATGTTATTAAAATAGCATTTCATGCTTAAAATCAAATGAACAAGGTAGCTAAAAGCATTAATTACAGAATAAAATACCGCCAAAATTGATTGGAATTTAGACAAAATATAGTGTGATATTCTGGTTAAATATTAGTAAAGCAATCTTTCGCTCGAAATATCGATCATGTTAAAAACATTTTTCCAGTAATGTATAAAAGCGGTTACACGACGCTCCATTGAGCTATTCAACTAAAATTAATATGGGAAAACCATGAAGCTAACTATTGAACAACTTACTGTTTTATCAACACAAGATACGATTGATCTGAAAAAAATATGGCCTCAGCAAACACCTGAACAGTGGCAAATCTATCTAAAAAACGACAATAAACTGTTCGCTGCTCGTTTTAATGATAGATTACTGGCCGCAGTAAAAGTGACTTTCAGTGATCAATCCGGCCTGCTTAAAGATTTATGTGTCCGTGAAATAACACGCCGCCGGGGAGTGGGTTTATATTTGATAAATGAAATAAAAGCTCAACATCCCACCATTAACCAGTGGAAATTAAACCTTGAAAAGTTCTCCAATGCTAACGAACCGGCATTAAAAGGTTTTATGAGTGCCTGTGGTTTTTACTACGACCCCAAGTCAAATTCTTATTCTAGCTGACCCATTTTCCAGACCGCCGCCACATTGCGGGCAGTCACCCTCAAATTCTCATGCCCGCAAGCAAGAGCATCAGAAAGAGAACAAACGCCGGGCATAATTGAGAAAACGGCATCCAATCCGTGCTCATGAACGATGCTATAGTTCTGACTTATACTGCCAACCAATGCGATGGTTGAAATAGCATACTTTTTGGCGATACGAGCAACACCAATCGGCGTTTTACCGTAAATAGTCTGGCTGTCCATTCGGCCTTCACCAGTAATAACCAGATCAGCGCCTTGGACTGCCTTTTCCAATTCCAGCGTGGAGATCACAATATCAATGCCCGGTTGCAATTTAGCGTCCAGCCAACCCAGTAAAGGAACGCCCATTCCCCCTGCTGCTCCTGCACCGGGTACGTCAATGACCTTATTGCCGGTCAGTAATTCAATTTTCTCACCATAATGGCGCAGAGCCGCGTCCAATTCTTTTACCATCTCTGGCGTCGCCCCTTTCTGTGGCCCGAAAATAGCAGATGCGCCAAACTCACCACATAACGGGTTAGTCACATCACAGGCGACGATAATTTCAGTCTGTCTCAAACGCGCATCCAAACCAGAAAGATCAATTTTAGCAAGCCGACTTAACGCAGCCCCGCCAAGCTCCAGCTCTTTTCCATCAGAATCAAGCAAACAGGCCCCCAACGCCTGCATCATACCGGCACCGCCATCATTAGTCGCACTACCGCCAATCCCTAAAATTACCTTTCTGACACCTTTATTTAAAGCGGCCAACATCAGCTCACCGGTACCATAAGTCGTAGTTATCAGCGGATTGCGCTTTTCCATCGGCACCAAATGCAAGCCAGAAGCCGCCGCCATTTCAATAACAGCGGTTTCTCCATCACCTAGTACGCCGAAAAAACTATCCACCGGCTGATTTAACGGACCAGTAACCGACAGGTGTACAACTCTCCCATTGGTGGCTGCAACCATCGATTCAACCGTACCTTCACCACCATCTGCCATCGGCAATTTAATGTATTCGGCTTGTGGATAGATTTCCCTAAATCCTTGCTCTATCGCTTCAGCGGCCTGTAAGACGCTGAGACTTTCTTTAAATGAATCAGGCGCAATAATAATTTTCATAGATCCTCCGCAAGGAAACCCTCGACTTTAGAGAGTGTCGCAAAAAGCCAGCATTGAAAATAAACCCACAGATTGTGTATAAAAAGCCCAGGGCCTATGTGGCGCCAGACTAGGCACCATACTGGCCAGCGGGATCTGATAAATTATGATCCAATAAAACCAGAGTGATCCACAATGTTTCATGTGTGACATTTAATGTACATAATGTACATAATGTACATAATGTACATATGGTAAAAAAATATTTTTCAATATTATAATCATAAATGGGTATGCCCATTATAACTGGGTATGCACATTGACCACAATTTATGGGTAATTTAGGAGGTGATATGAAAAGAATAGGGTTTGTATTGTTGGTGTTATTCTTCGGCATGGCTGTTTTCCCTGCGAGCGCTAACAATGGGCACAGTAACTGCCGCCACGGGCCGTATATTGAATCGGGCAAGTGGATAAAGCGCTTTGGCAAGATGACA
Source organism: Photorhabdus akhurstii (assembly GCF_018448925.1). Classification (GTDB taxonomy): domain Bacteria; phylum Pseudomonadota; class Gammaproteobacteria; order Enterobacterales; family Enterobacteriaceae; genus Photorhabdus; species Photorhabdus akhurstii. Next base: position 55,099 of record NZ_RCWE01000023.1, read on the forward strand.
CTGGCGGTTGTGCCAACCAAATGTGGCCGCAATCTTCACTTCGGTAGAACCAATGAGGCATTCAAAGAACTAGAGCGTAAGTTCAGCAACAGCCCACACTGGTACAATACGAAAGGTATGCGTAATCAGTTCGACTGCCACGTGGATATTGCCCGTAACAAAGATAAATGGAATCTCGATCCTTACCGTAAACATGTGGGGTATAGAGCAACGAAAAAAGCTGGCTGCAATCCATAATAATATCGTAAAAAAGGAGCAAAGGAGCTGAATCAGCGCCTTTGCTTTTCTGGCGATGCTCCCAATTTAGCAAAAACCGCCGTAAGCCTTCGTCCAGTGCGAATGGGGATCGTAACGCCTGCAAGACACATATTTCATAGAATTAACTGAGTGAGATGACAACTGTGAAAAATGAAATAAAAAAGGCGATAAACCATTATCGCCCTTTTAATTTATTCATTGTGAATGCGTTAACGCAAAATCACGCTATTTATGCCTCAATGGCTACACGCAATTTTTTCATGGCATTTTTTTCAAGCTGACGTACACGCTCCGCAGAAACACCATATTTATCCGCCAGCTCTTGCAGGGTAGATTTATTGTCATCATCTAACCAGCGGCAACGGATAATGTCCTGACTGCGCTCGTCTAAACTTTCTATCGCTACCGATAATTTATCAGCCGCATGGTTTTCCCAATTGTCCTCTTCAATGCCGTCTGCAAAATCAGAAGCTTTATCTTGAAGATACAGCACTGGCGCAACCGGTTGACCTTCCTGACCATCATCATCGGCAGACATATCAAACGCCATATCCTGCGCTGACATACGAGATTCCATCTCACGCACATCTTTGCTGGTCACACCAAGTTCTTTGGCGACCATTTCTACTTCGTCCTGATTGAACCACCCTAAGCGCTGTTTAGTTTTACGCAGGTTAAAGAACAGCTTACGCTGTGCTTTAGTTGTTGCAACTTTAACAATACGCCAATTACGCAGTACATATTCATGGATTTCAGCTTTAATCCAGTGAACGGCAAAAGAAACCAGACGCACCCCAACTTCCGGGTTAAAACGACGTACTGCTTTCATCAAGCCAATATTCCCTTCCTGAATTAAATCCGCCTGAGGCAGCCCATAACCAGCATAGCTACGAGCGACATGAACAACGAAGCGCAGATGAGACAGAATCAGCTTCTTAGCTGCATCCAGATCTCCCTGGTAATGCAGCCTTTCAGCCAGTTCCTTCTCTTCCTCTGCTGTCAGCATTGGATAGGTATTAGAGGCACGGATATAGCCCTCCAGACTTCCTTGAGGAACTAACGCTAAGGTTTGCATTTCTTTGGCCATTCAAATCCTCTCAAATAAGGCTCAAATCGTTAGTATGGATTAGATTACATCTATGAACCAACGTTCAACATACAGCGGTACAGTCTATCACCAGAATGTGCATATTCAAGTTACAGATCTGTGGAAGAGTATAATTTCAGCACCGACCATCCCTATAACGGGATCGCAGAACAAAAAATAACAGATAGTTTTATATCTATGCAACTAACTTTATTTGTACTATCTCCGACAAATATTAATTCCATTTCATAAAAGCGCCTGTCAGGTTCACTGAGAGAGTACAAGCACCTTTTTAATTAATTCTACACAGTAGAAAATCATGATTTTGGATTTAAGTCAGTGAATAAGAAATTCTTACTAAAGAAAAAAGGAGATGATTATTGCGTTGTCAGGCTGATATCGATCAGCCTGTTGAAAAGATTACCGTTTTATTCTGGCGTAAAATGGCGCAAATGCTGAGTTGTCGCCAACCAGGCAGCGGCCCAACCAATCATCGCGGAGAGCAAAACCAGCAGCAGGGACTCATCCCATGAAAGCCCATGTAAATTAAATGTCGTGCCAAACACGCTGGCAACCTGGGTGACAACATCAGAAAGCTTCCACACCAACAGGGCAGACAAAATTAACGATAAAATTGCCCCCAAAGCCCCCAACAAAACACCACCATTGAGGAACGGGCGCAAAATAAAGCCATCCGTCGCACCAATAAGCTTCATCACGTTAATCGTATCACGATGACTGAAAATAGTGAGACGCACACTATTACCAATGACCAAAAACAACGCAACGATCATCAGAATACCGATCACTGTCGCAATCTGACCGATAAGACCTGTCAGCGCTGCCAGACGAGCAAACCAGCTATCATCCATCCGAACTTCTTCAATACCTTTAACCTGAGAAACTCTGTCACGCAGCGTGGTTAACGTCTGTGAACTCTGAAAATCGATTTTCGGTGTGATAATAGCCACCGCAGGCAACGGATTCTCTTCCAACATATCCAGCGCGTTACCAAAACCAGACCAGGCGCGGAATTCTGTCATGGCTTCCTGACGCGAGAGATAGTTGACATTATCCACACCATCAAGTGCTTTCAGCTCAGTTATTAATTTCTGAGCGCCGCTATCATCGAGTGACTTATCGAGATAGACCGTCAGTTGAGGGGTAGGATACCATTTTTCCGCAGCCTGGCTGACATTCTTCCATACAATGTAACAAACACTTGGTAATGTCAGGGAGATCGCAATCACCATCATGGTCAACAAAGTTGCCAACGGCTGACGTGACATATCTGTCAGCGTATTCATCCAAGCATAACGCCACTGCTCACGCCATCCTCCTCGTAAAACTTTACTTTTCGATCTTGTTACTTTCCCCGCAGCCTTACGCACATTTTTAACCATGATGCTCTCCCGCCATACGGCCCTGGCTTAGAGTCAGAATACGATATTTCCGTCTTTCAATCAGTGTCATATCATGGGTCGCCATCAGCACTGTCACCCCTACCCGATTAAATTCTTCAAACAGTCGCAAAATCCCCTCTGACAACTCACCATCCAGATTACCGGTAGGTTCATCCGCCAACAAAACTGTCGGCTTATTCACAACCGCACGAGCAATGCCGACACGTTGTTGTTCTCCCCCTGAAAGCTGAATTGGGAAATTTTTCGCTTTGTCCAGCAGACCCACCTTATCCAGAGCCGCAGAAGTCCGACGACGGATATCTTCCGAACTGGCGCCTGAAATAATCAGCGGCATTGCCACATTATCGTATACCGTCCGATCCAGCAGCAGATGATGATCCTGGAAAATCATACCAATCTGACGACGCAGAAAAGGTACCTCACGGCTTTTTAACCGACTGATATCATGACCGGCAAACCAGATATGCCCGGCGCTAGGTCGCTCGATGCCACAGATGAGTTTCAGCAAGGTACTTTTACCTGCCCCTGAGTGACCGATTAGAAATGCCATTTCCGCAGGACGCAAATGAAAATCCACCCCTTGCAGGGCTTGCCGTCCCCCCAGATAAGCTTTACTGACCTGTTCAAAGCGAATCATAGGTAATTAATCCTCTCGGGCAAAAAGTGCCTCTATAAAGTCGTCTGCCTTAAATGGCCGTAGATCTTCAATTCCTTCACCAACCCCAATATAACGGATAGGAATTTCAAACTGATCAGCAATGGCGAAAATTACCCCACCTTTGGCAGTACCATCCAATTTTGTCAATGAGATACCTGTCAATCCAACAGCTTCATGGAACAGTTTAGCCTGACTTATCGCATTCTGACCGGTACTGGCATCCAATGTCAGCATAATTTCATGTGGAGCATTTTCGTCCAGTTTTTTCATCACCCGGACAATCTTCTTCAATTCTTCCATCAGGTGAGATTTATTTTGCAAACGACCGGCGGTATCTGCAATGAGTACATCTACACCTTTAGCTTTAGCTGACTGAATAGCATCGAAAATTACGGAAGCAGGATCTGCGCCTGTATGTTGCGCTACCACCGGAATATGGTTACGTTCCCCCCACACCTGTAGCTGTTCAACAGCGGCTGCACGGAAAGTATCCCCGGCTGCCAGCATGACAGATTTACCTTGTGCCTGAAATTGACGAGCCAATTTACCAATTGTCGTGGTTTTTCCCACACCATTAACACCAACCATCAGAATGACATACGGTGTTTTTCCTTCAATGTCCAAGGGCTGATTCACTTTAGTCAGAATATCAGACATCTCTTCTTTTAGTTTGGCATACAAGGCTTCTGCATCTTTTAGCTCTTTACGGCTGGCATGCTCTGTCAAACTGCTAATGATTTTACGGGTAGTATCAACACCAACATCGGCAATTAATAACTGCTCTTCCAATTCATCAAACAGATCATCATCAATCTTTTTACCACTGAATAGGCTAAGAAAACCGGACCCTAGATTCTGACGAGTTTTAACCAAACTGCGTTTCAAACGAGAGAAAAAGCCCTCTTTAGTCGGGCGCTCTTGCTCTTTTAATATAACCGGCTTTGGCTGTTCAGTTTGTATCTGCTCCTCTACCAATCTTGCAGCTTCCTCTGCAACACGTTGCTGTTCTGCCTGCTCCTCCGCCAACCTTGCAGCTTCCTCAGCTAAACGCTGTTGTTCTGCCTGCTCTGCCGCCAACCTTGCGGCTTCCTCGGCAACACGCTGCTGTTCTGCCTGCTCCGCCGCTAACCTTGCAGCTTCCTCAGCAACACGCTGTTGTTCTGCCTGCTCTGCCGCCAACCTTGCAGCTTCCTCAGCTAAACGCTGTTGTTCTGCCTGCTCCGCCGCCAACCTTGCAGCTTCCTCTGCAACACGCTGTTGTTCTGCCTGCTCTGCCGCCAACCGTGCAGCTTCCTCAGCAACACGCTGCTGTTCTGCCTGCTCCGCCGCCAATTGTTCTTCTTTTTGCTGCTCTTCCTGACGGCCACGCCCGAACCAGGAGAAAAAGCCTCTTTTTTTCTCTTTTGCCATTAGCCACTGCACTCCTCAAGGTTAAATCATGGCGTTACAACAAGGAATAATAACGAAATTAGAGTCAGTCTAACATTTTCGTAATAGCTCAACACATATCAATAATGAATTTCATGGTAAATTAATGCCTGTAAGTCTTAACAATTGTTACTCAAATTATGGCAAAGAAATCACAACGGCAATCGATGGGACAAATCCGTATTATTGGCGGAAAATGGCGAGGCCGGAAATTACCTGTACCGGATAGCCCCGGATTACGTCCAACGACAGATCGCGTCAGAGAAACGCTATTTAACTGGCTAGCCCCGGTTATTCAGGAAGCACACTGCTTAGATTGCTATGCAGGAAGCGGAGCACTTGGATTAGAGGCACTTTCTCGTTATGCAGCACAAGTTACCCTGATTGAATATGAACGTAATATAGCCAAACAGCTTTCCACGAATTTGGATTTGCTCAGTGCCCAAAATGCCAAGGTCATTAACGACAGTGCATTAACCTATTTATCTCAATCAGGAAAACCCTACGATGTCGTTTTCCTTGATCCTCCTTTTCGTAAAGGAATGCTTAGCGAAACCATAAAATTGTTGGAAGAGCAAAATTGGCTGGCAGATGAGAGCTGGATTTATGTTGAATCTGAATCTGAATCAACGGCGATTGATGTGCCTGTTAACTGGCAACTTCATCGTGAAAAAGTCGCCGGACAAGTCGCATACCGGCTCTATATCCGTTATTTACCTGCATAATGATTACCTTGGAGTAACACTGATGTTTATTCAATTGGGCAAACTGTTAATGATCTGCGTTTGGGGATTTCTGATCTTTAACCTGATCCATCCATTTCCAAAACCATTGAAGTATTTTATGGATGTCGCCATGATTTTCATGGTGGTCATGCATGCATTTCAAATGCTGCTTCTGAAAGCCAGTCAGCCAAAAGAGCAAAAACTCTCCAGCCTGATGCAAACCAAAATCTTCTTTTTTGGTGTCTTTGAGCTACTGTCAATGCAGAAAAAACAACGGAAAGAGTAAAAGCCATCACCTCAAATAGTGGTCACAGCCCCACAACACCCGGAAAGTATATACAATTATGTGAGGAATGATTCATTTCATTCCCCTTTCCGGTATGAGTCCAAAAACTGTCGCCATCTATCTCAAACAGATAAACCATTTTTTAATTCACTGCCTATTTCCGCACAGATACTTAAACCAATCATCATTATTTCAGTATATATTTTGATAGTAAGAGAGCAGACCCCTTATCCATCACTTATTTAAGGAACGAAGATGAGCTGGCCATTTATCGCAGTATTTTTTTCTGGTTGGTTGTATGTTGACGCAGCTTACCGTGGTCCAAACTGGCAAAGGTGGCTATTTAGGCCAATCACTTTGCTATTGTTGTTATTGTGGGCATGGCAAGCACCTGAGCTGCATATTTCAGGCTATTTAATCTGTCTTGGGTTATTGACTGCTTTAATATCAGATGCTCTGCGTATGCTCCCCAGTAAGTATTCACTATTCTCTCTAAGCACATTATTCCTCTGTTATCTGCTCTACACGATAAGCTTTGTATTGCAGATGAATTTCAGTTTCTTCTTCCCGTTGCCATTAATTTTACTGGTTCTGGGTTCCATTATTCTGCTGGTCATTTGGAATAAACTGGAGGAGATGCGCTGGCTGGTTGTCGCCTCAGTCGTTATGCTCCTGATAATGGTGTGGATGGCAGGTGAACAATACTTCTCCCTTAATACAGCGTATGGTTTCTCTCTGTTAGCAGGCACTATCTTGTTGTTACTGTCACACAGTTTCTGGCTGATCAACAATTACCGCCTCCAATTCAAATCTTCTAAGGCGATTGTAGCAACCTGTTATTTTATCGGTCATTTTCTAATTATTCGTTCCCTTTATCTTTAAGAGAAAAATTATATTGAAAATGAACAGCCGTACTCAGTCGCACAATTTACCAATTTATTTTCTTTTTTTGTTTGACTCTAGAGTAGGCTCCAAAGTGTAGAGTTTGCTCATTATCTTTGAGTTAACTCTGTTCAGGGGGAGTCCATGTACTCAAATTCAAACAAAAATAGTGCTCATCAACATAACCACCAGCATGGAAGCTGCTGTGCGACTACCGCTTGTTCAGATCAGGCTAAAAAAGTTAGTGAGCATTTACATAATCATGAACATGGTAAGGATTGCTCACATAAGCATAACCATTCCCATGATACACAAGAGACACAAGCACCTGAGCTTTTGGCAAGCCAACGTTTCAGTTGGGTTGTTAATGGTATGGATTGTCCAAGCTGCGCCCGCAAAATTGAAACCGCGGTCAGCAAAATTCCAGAAGTGAAACAAGCCAAGGTTCTATTCGCCACAGAAAAACTAGTCGTGGATGCGGACACAGATATCCGTTCGGCAGTTATTCAAGCCGTTAATCAGGCTGGATTTTCTCTACGCAATTCCGATTCAAGTCAGAAAGCAGCAAAAAGCAGCCTCTGGAAAGAATTTGCCCCGATCATCACTCTTTCACTGATGATGCTGATAAGTTGGGGAATCTCTCACATCAATCCCTCATTTGGCCGTATTGCCTTTATTATCACCACCGTGATTGGATTGGTGCCTATTGTTACCAAAGCCTGGCAGCTCATACGATCAGGCACGCCATTCGCCATTGAAACATTGATGAGTGTTGCCGCCATCGGTGCGCTGTTTATCGACGCCACCGCTGAAGCGGCAATGGTATTGCTACTGTTTATGCTTGGTGAAATGTTGGAAGCTTATGCTGCCGGCCGTGCTCGTCGAGGGGTTAGTGCATTGATGGCATTGGTGCCCGAAGAAGCATTACTGGTAAAAAATGGTGAGAAAAGAACTGTCCCAGTTTCAGACCTTCGTCCCGGCGATATTATTGAGATTGCTCCCGGCGGACGTTTACCCACTGACGCAGAATTACTCAATTCATTCGCCAGCTTTGATGAAAGCGCGCTGACAGGCGAATCTATTCCGGTTGAACGAATGCAGGGCGAGAAAGTTCCGGCAGGTTGTTTGTCCGTGGATCGTGCCGTCCAAATGAAAGTGCTGTCCGAACAGGGCAACAATGCCATTGACCGTATTCTGCAACTGATTGAAGAAGCCGAAGAACGCCGCGCACCGATTGAGCGCTTCATTGACCGTTTTAGCCGGATTTACACTCCGCTGATTATGCTGTTCTCTGCGCTGGTTATCATTATTCCACCGACTGTATTCAGCCAACCTTGGGAAACATGGATCTACCGTGGTCTGACTTTACTACTGATCGGTTGCCCTTGTGCTTTGGTGATTTCCACACCCGCCGCAATTACCTCTGCCCTTGCAGCCGCAACCCGCCGAGGTGCCTTGATTAAAGGCGGTGCGGCGCTGGAGCAATTGGGACTAATCACCACAATCGCTTTTGATAAAACCGGTACGCTGACCGCCGGTAAACCACAAGTCACAAATGTACAACCAGTAGAAAACATCAGCGAATCTCAGTTATTAACTTTGGCTTCCGCTGTAGAAAGCGGCTCTCACCACCCACTGGCTAAAGCCATTTTGCAATATGCAGAAAGTAAACAGGTTAATATTACCGAAGCTGAACAGCGTAAAGCGTTGGCGGGGATTGGTGTTGAAGGTCAATTAGACGGTAAGCGAATTCTCGTCAGTGCGCCCGGAAAACTGCCAGAAAACACGTTATCTGATCATTGGAAACAAAAAATTGTTCAGTTAGAAGATTGCGGTAAAACCGTTGTTGCCGTGATGCATGATGAACAATTTACTGGCCTTATCGCAATGCAAGATACGTTACGTCAAGATGCAATTGATGCTATCCGTTTACTAAAAGATCAAGGGATTAAATCAGTGATGTTGACGGGGGATAACCCACGTGCAGCAACGGCAATTGCAGGTCAATTAGGAATAGATTTCCGCGCCGGGCTAATGCCGGAAGATAAAGTCAAAGCGGTCATTGCATTGAATAAAGATCACAACACAATGATGGTCGGCGACGGCATCAATGACGCTCCCGCAATGAAAGCTTCCAGTATCGGAGTAGCGATGGGAAGCGGTACTGATGTCGCTCTGGAAACCGCAGATGCGGCATTGACTCACAACCGTCTGACAGGTTTGTCGGAAATCATCACCCTTTCCCGCGCAACGCATAATAATATCCGCCAAAACATAGCTATTGCCTTGGGACTAAAAGGTATCTTCCTTATCACCAGCCTATTGGGTATTACAGGCTTGTGGATGGCAGTACTGGCGGATTCCGGCGCAACCGCTCTTGTGACGGCAAACGCGGTAAGGTTATTAAGGATTAAGCTGAAATAACGAAAATTGCCTAGCTATTATAAGGATATGAGTCTTATTTCCGGCTCATATCCTGTACCATTAGCAGGATGAATTCAGTGGTGAAAGCCCATTGACGTTCGAAGGCATGGTAAAAAACAAAAGCGTTCATTTCTCAACTTGGCTGCTATATTCAGAGTTGGCTCTCTTTTTTCCGCACCAGATAGCGATAAGGCATTTGTTCCGTTTCTTGCGCAACCAATTGGTGCTCCATAAAACGGCAGAAACTGGGAATATCACGCGTAGTTGCCGGATCATCAGCAAGAATTAATAACATCTGCCCTGCTTCCATATGACGCACGGTTTTCCGTACCATCATCACTGGCTCAGGACAGCGAAGCCCCTGTGTATCAAGGGTCTTGTCTGGATTAATAAACACATCGGGCATAACTTATCTCTACAATTTCAGGCAATCTATGAAACTGGATTATATTATAAAAAAGCTAGCAAAAATTAACTTTACATACAGGCATTTTGAATTTGTGTACAACCGACGTATCATGTGAGGCGTCGTCAGTTAAAACGGCAGATATTTGATTGGGTTCCCTCACCCCATGTTCCAAAAAGGTACAATAATGTTTTTATCAACTACAATTACACAACAGCGCACTACCACTTTAATTTGGCTTTCGCTATTTCATATTCTAATTATTATTTCCAGTAATTATCTGGTGCAACTCCCCGTCTCTATTTTCGGTTTTCATACCACCTGGGGAGCCTTTACTTTTCCATTTATTTTTCTTGCAACTGATTTGACGGTTCGTATCTACGGCGCCCCACTGGCAAGGCGAATCATTACCACCGTTATGCTCCCCGCATTGCTGATCTCTTATATGATTTCTGCCCTATTTTTCCAAGGCGTGTGGCAAGAGTTTACCGCGCTGCTTGAATTCAATCTGTTTGTTGCCCGTATTGCCTGCGCCAGCTTTATGGCTTACTTCCTTGGGCAGATACTGGATGTATACGTCTTCAATCGTCTACGCCGGAGACGTAATTGGTGGGTCGCTCCCGCAGCAGCGATGTTCTTCGGCAACTTACTTGACACCCTTGCCTTTTTCTCTATCGCCTTCTATCGCAGTACCGATGCTTTTATGGCTGCTAACTGGATCGAGATTGGGTTAGTCGATTACTGCTTTAAGCTATTAATCTGCTTACTCTTTTTCCTACCCGCTTACGGCATTTTATTGAACCTAATCCTCAAATATTTCTTTAACTATCAAACTAATAGTACCTATATTCAAGTACGCTGATTTTTATACGCCCGACAAATACCTGTCTCTTAATCAGATCGCCTGATTAAGAGATTGGACAAGGTAATAGCCTGCCACCTTGCCCTAATAATTCGATATTATGTCAGTGATATTACTACGATTTCCTATTCTAATTTCGCTTTTTCGGTTAATTTTACTCTTATCAATTAGCAAAATTGATTGTAATGCTCGTTTTATAAGAATCTCTTTAAATTCCGCATTATCAATATTCGAATCCCATAAATCACCATTCGCATCAATGCCATCACAGGAAAAAATAAATAGATCGATCTCTAGATTTTTCAATTGTGTAATAAGTGATGAACTAATATAACAAGCATATTTACGATGCAGCACTCCCCCTGAACTGATTAATTGAATATTTTTCTTCTTTGATAATTCATGACAAATACGAATGCTATTGGTAAAAATAGTAATATTAATATCAGGAAGTTGCTTTGCCAGATACCAACATGTTGAACTTGCATCAAGTGCGATTATCATTCCTTCGTTTATCCAAGTCACAGCTTGCTGAGCAATAAGTGATTTACTCGAAAAATGGCTTTTAACCCGCATGTTAAAAGGATCACCATTATCCTGTGTTTCCCTGTTTAAACTTTTTGCTCTCCCATGCAGACGAAGAAGATGACCATGCTCTTGGAGAAATCGCAAATCTCGGCGTATTGTCTCTTTACTTACTTGCAAAACTACGGAAAGTTCAGTGGTTGTTAACGATTCATGGTGATGGAGAAGATCCATGATTTTTTGATGACGTTCATTTCTCATAAAGGAATCCCTTTGATATTGGGACAGAATAGGATGATTCTGCCCAATATCAGCATTAGAAAACCACGCCTTGTTTAGCAATATATTTCCACATTTAGCCGTTTTCTCTGTGACGATGATAGCAAAAACGTTACCATTTCCTACTTTAACCGGCATGTTTAAAAGAGATGGCGAGAAGAAATAAATAGGACAATTGTCTTTAACGGAAGATGACCTATTCCTATATAAAACTTTTAGCTAATGAATGATAAGCTTCTTGGTGCTCACCAGGTGTATACAGTTCATAGCGATAAGAAAACTGCTCACGAGCCTTTTCTGACGATTCATAGCAACCGATACCAAACCAAGCAAAGAAAGAAGCGCCTAATACCGTCGTCTCAGATTCATTAACGACTTTTATAGGTAGGTTTAAAATATCTGCTTTTATTTGATTCCAAAGATAATTTCGGCTACCGCCGCCCACTAATATCAACTCCTTAGTATGAAATCCGCTGATTTTTTCCAACAGAGATAGGTTTTGTTTTAATTGATATCCCAATGCTTCTAATGCGGCACGATAAAAATGACGTCGCTCAGTATTTAACGTTATTCCACACCATCCCGCCTCGGAGGTTAATAAACGACAATTCATTCTTAAGTTATTAGCGCCGGGAGGAACAGATAAAGCTTCATGGATCATTTGAAAATAAGCATCCGAAGGAGAAATTCCTTGCCAAAAAAGCTGTCTGATCCATTCAAGTATTCCAGAAGCCAACCATTGTAATCCTGGATTAAAGACCCCTTTTCTTGCATCCAATTCACATGTAGAGCCAGTATAATGAGGCAAGATATGGGTATTCACATGAGAAGTACGTACCATCAGAATTTCCCAAGTGCCGGAAGATAAAACAGGTTGATTCAAACCCGCACCTGAGCCAAATAAAGCAAATTGCGTATCATGTCCAGAAGAAATCACTGGAATTCCCGCAGGCAAGCGAAATTTTTTAGCTATCTCTGATGTCAAAGTACCAATTTGTTCACCGGCAGCAATTAGTTCAGGAAATAAAGTCTCTGAAATAGAAATCGCATCTAAAATATCCCCACTAAACTGCTCCTTATGAATATTTAGCAACTGACTAGTCCCGGCCATCGTTCTATCAGTTGACATCACTCCTGTTAATCGATAATTAATTAAAGAAGAAATAAATAACCATGCATGGGCTTTATCGTAGAGAGTAGGATGATTTTCCTTTAACCAAATTAATTTATAAAGCGTATTAAAATTAAATTGCCCGACACCGGATATCGTTTGCAATTTCTCAGCGGAGAAGTAACGCTCAATATTTTCAACAATAGGGATTGTTCGTGGACACTTCCAACTAATTATTGGATAAAGTAGTCCACCCTTTGCGTCGACCAATGTTCCATCAACACCAAAAGTCGTCACCGTTATTGCACGTATCTTATAACCCGATAATTGGGGGATAATCACACGACAACAACCTGCCAACCGCTCTAAAATGGCATCCAGCGACCATATGTACCAATGAGGATTGGTTTTATCAGGCTCACTCGTATTCGGTGTTGACGCCTTTGCAATCACATCACCCTGAGAGTCAACCGCGATAGCCCGCACATTGGTGGCCCCACAATCCAAAACTAAAACCACATCTTGAACCATACGCTCTCCTGTCATGGAATAAGAGGCGGTACAATTCATACCGCCGGCAGCCACTATTTCTTATAGAGAGGACCATAGTTTTGACAGGCTCGGTAATCTGAACCCTCTGGCTCCATACCGTGCGCACTCCATGCAGAAGGACGATAAATGGCTTGCTCATCCACGTTATGCATACAAACTGGAATTCTGAGCATAGAAGCTAATGTAATGAAATCAGCGCCAACATGACCAATAGAAAGCACTCCATGATTAGCTCCCCAATTCGCCATAACGGAGTACACATCCTTAAAGGCGCCTCTACCGGTTAAACGCGGAACAAACCAAGTTGTCGGCCAGGTTTCATTTGTCCGCTTATCCAGAACGTCATGGATATCTTTAGGCAACTCCGCACTCCAACCCTCAGCGATTTGCAGGACTGGGCCAAGACCTTTAATAATATTGACACGACTCAGGGTGAAAGGAACGCCGCCTTTTGTTAAGAATTTGGAGGAGAAGCCACCCCCTCTGAAATATTCATGAAGCGCCGGGCGCCATTGCGTTGCAGCCAGACAAGCATCCACTTCCTCTGCGGTAATTTCCCAATGAGGCTTCATCGTAGGATAGCCTTGAGCGTCTTTTTGGCAACAAGTTCCATCCAGCGTCGCAGAGCCTGAATTAATCAGATGAATCACCCCATTTTCAGCCTGTCCCGTGAGTTTTTTGCCCGTAACACGCTCGACAGATTCTGGAGACCAGAAAGTTCGAACGTCAGCAAAAATCTGTGCCGTCCCTGTTAGCATATGGCCAAATAACATCGCAACGCCATTTAGACTGTCATTCTCAGTTGCGACCGTAAAGGGTTGACGGATGCCGTTCCAGTCAAATGAACTATTTAAAATCGCTTCCGCGGTATCACCATTAGGATATTGATCTGTCCAATGACGTTGCCCCTGAAAACCCGCGACAATCGCGTTGTAGCCGAGTGCTTCTTCGCCATACCCTTTTTCTTTCAGTTTTGGGTTTCCCTGCATCATGTCGCGAATGCAAATAGCCATGAGTAAACTTTCGCGAAGAACTTGACGACGACTTTCTGGTGAACGGTGATATTGTTTAGCATTCAGATCTTCACCATATTGGAAATAGTTATCTGCCCAAGATAAAGCAATCTCAAGTTCCTCTTCATCATATATTTGCTGATCAATACGACGGCGTAATTCTGTCATATCAACAGATTGGACTTTCATACCAAGCCAAGATTCAAAAAAATCATGATCAACAATTGAACCTGCGATGCCCATTGATGCACCGCCAATAGAAAGGTAAGTTTTTCCTTTCATACTAGCAACAGCTAATCCAGCACGAGCAAATCGTAGCAATTTTTCTTTGACATCATCAGGAATACGAGTGTCATCAGCATCTTGAACTTCATGTCCGTATATAGAAAAAGCGGGGATACCTTTTTGCGAGTGGGCGGCTAAAGCTGCCGCAAGGTAGACTGCACCTGGACGTTCCGTCCCATTAAATCCCCAAATAGCTTTTGGTCTTGTTGGCTCCATGTCTAATGTTTCACTGCCATAACACCAACACGGCGTGACGGTAATTGTCAGACCAATATTTAATGCACTGAATTTTTCATCACAAGCCGCAGATTCAGCAAGACCAGCAATACATGTATCTGCAATAACGCATTCAACAGGGGTGCCACAAGCATGGTAAATATGTCCAGTTAATAAATTAGCTGTCGCTTTTGCCATATTCAGGGTTTGCTCTTCGAGTGATTCACGCACTCCCATACGGCGGCCATCAATAACTGGGCGAATACCAATCTTGGGTAAATTCATATTCTTTCTCATGCGATTTCCTCCATACAAATAAAGTTGTTATTTGCTTTCTTAATTAAACGGATGACCAGGTAACGCATTCGCTCGGAATTTTGCGAAAATAAAGACCACAACAAAACAGAAAGCAGGCACAAGCTCAGCCGTAGGAATGTGGCCCACCGCATCACTGACAAATCCCATAATAGGCGTCACAATGCCACCTCCAACAATCGTCATTACAATAAGTGAAGAACCATATTTGGTATCCTGACCTAATCCTTTAATTCCTAATGAAAAGATAGTTGGGTATTGAATAGACATAAACATACTACAAATGGTCAATGCAATTAAGCCGATGTATCCCCCCACCAACGCGGAAATAACGCAAAGGATCATGGAGATCAAAGCATAACAAGCTAATACTTTTTCCGGAGAAAATCGCTTAACTAACCAAGTACCCGTCGATCGACCGATAAAGAAAAACACCATTGTCGCTGTCAGATAATTGGCGGCATATCCCGGAGTCATACTTGGAATTTCATCAACAGCATAACGAATCAGGTAACTCCAGCAAGCTGTTTGCGCACCGACATAGCAAAATTGCGCTAACACTGCCCAGCGCCAATGCTTGACTTTAATAAGGCGACCTAAAGACTCAAAGAATGGGCTGTTATTATCGTGCGTATCACTTTGTATCACTGGAAATTTAGTAAATAAAATCAAAAATGCAATCATTAAAACAGCAGCAGCGATAATCATATAAGGGGACTGTACCGCTAAGACGAGACTGTGATTATAAGTATCAAGTTGTTCAACAGTCATTTTATCAAGTGTTTCTTGGGGGAAATGAGGGACATCAGATAAAATTAAACTTTGCCCAAAAATAACGGCGACAATTGCCCCAAACGAGTTAAATGTTTGTGCCAGATTAATACGAAAATGTCCGGTTTTTTCAGGCCCTAATACTGTGACGAAAGGGTTAGCCGCTGTTTCCAAGCACCCTAACCCCGCAGCGATAATAAACAGCCCCACCAAGAATAGTGTATAACTCATCGCTTCTGCGGCAGGCCAAAAAAGGGCAGCACCAACAGCATAAAATAATAATCCAGTAATTATCCCTGCTTTATAATTTAACTTATTCATTAATATGCCAGCAGGAATAGGAATAATAAAATAACCAAAATAAAATGCCGATTGAATTAATCCCGCTTGGAAATTTGTTAAGACAAAAGCTTTTTGAAATTGAGGCAACAATATATCATTTAAGTTATTTGCCACAGCCCATAAAAAAAACAGAGAACATAAAAGAGTAAAATGGATTAAATAACCTCTGTTTTTTTTATTATCCCGCGTTATACTTGATTGCATCGATATATTATCCATAGCACCCTCATCTATCGCAGTTGATACTGTAAGTCTTCCATAATCAGTCGTATTTTTAGCTATCTATAAGATAAGAAAATGATCCCAATCACACTTATTTATTCATGCCACTAAATTGTGAACCTCATCACTAAAATAGATCCATTACACATGCCCGTTTATATTTTTTTTATTTAATTCGGTCATAAAGATGACCGAATAATCTTTTTTATGAAAAAACGGTCAATAAAACCAATAAATGACCGTTTGAGTTAGAAATGAAAAATACGGAATAAAAAAACAAATACAGATATCTTTAAAATACAAAAAGTGATGAAAACATTTGAACTTAATCACAAAAATTAAATTAAATATTTATTTAAAAACAACAAAGTATTACAACAAAAATAAATAGAAAACTTCATTTATTTATTTTTCATTGACTAACATAAAAGCATACTTCTAATTTAAACAAGGTAAATAATCATGAAAAGAAGTACATTATCTCGTGAAATTATTAATACATGCTTAGAAATGACGCGATTAGGATTAAATCAAGGCACAGCGGGTAATGTCAGTGTCCGCTATCACAATGGAATGTTAATTACACCGACAGGAATCCCTTATGAACAATTGACTGAAACACATATTGTTTATGTAGATGAAAACGGTCAACCTGAGGATAATAAGATCCCTTCGAGTGAATGGCGCTTTCATCAGGCGGTCTATCATGCCAGACCCGATGCCAATGCCGTTGTCCATAATCATGCAATTCATTGCACAGCGGTTTCTATTTTAAATAAACCAATCCCGGCCATTCATTACATGATTGCAGCAGCGGGAGGAGATTCAATTCCCTGTGTACCTTATGCAACATTTGGCACCAAACAACTTTCTGACTATGTATTTAATGGTTTTAAAAACAGAAAAGCCATTCTATTACAGCATCATGGGATGATTGTTTGCGAGGTTAATCTACAAAAAGCACTGTGGCTCGCGCATGAAGTTGAAGTGCTCGCTCATCTATATTTACAGACCCTGGCGATCCAAAATCCAGTTCCTATTCTAAGCCCGGAGGAAATAGCAATTGTGCTTGAGAAATTTAAGACATATGGCTTAAAAGTTGAAAAAAATTGAAAAAATAGGACCATTTTGTAGGCAGTCATTATGGCGCTAACTTCACCAAACGCAGCCAGGCCCAATGGAGAAGAAGGGCCTGTTCCAGTACAAAGATCCGGGCATAGATCAAAAAAACACACATTTCCTACTATAAAACGGGTATAACAACTTTATTTATCCATAACCAACCATTAATTTTTATAGATGGTGTTAGCCTGTTAAGTAATTTAAGTACTTTTTTCACCCAAAGACAGTTTACCGGTTTGTCACATTTTGTTCCCTGTTCGTTAGGAAAATTGATGCGACAAACAGATATTGAGTTTCCATAAAAGGAATATTCTTATGTTGAAAATTATTCAATCCCCCTCCAAATATATTCAGGGACCTGATGCCCTACTCCATATTGGTAAATATACAAAAACTATCGCCGACCACGTTTTGGTTATCATCGGTAATTCCGCGATGAAATTGGTGGGAGATACTATTCATAACAGCCTGGAACAGCATGATATTACTCGCCATTTTGAAGTTTTTGGCGGTGAATGTAGCCGGAATGAGATTAAACGCCTGTCTGACATTCTTAAAAAACATGAATGCCAAGCCGTTATTGGTATCGGAGGAGGCAAAGTACAAGATACTGCAAAAGCGGTTGCTTACGAATCCAGATTACCTGTTCTGATTGCTCCCACTATTGCTTCCACTAACGCGCCAACTAGCGCACTCTCTGTTATTTACAGTGATGATGGCAAATATGAAGACTATCAGTTTTTCCCAACAAACCCAGATATTGTCCTAGTCGATACCAGCCTTATCGCTAAAGCCCCAACCCGTTTTCTGATTGCCGGAATTGGCGACGCGCTGGCAACTTACTTCGAAGCCCGTGTTTGTGGAGACGGCCATAAACCTCGAATGACAGATGGTGGGATATCCCGTACCGCAATAGCCCTTGCTCATCTCTGTTACGAAACTTTGTTAGAAGAGGGCTATAAAGCAAAACTGGCTGTTGAAGCGGGCGTCAGTACACCTGCGGTGGAAAATGTCATCGAAGCTATTACTTACTTAAGCGGCCTGGGCTTTGAAAATACGGGAGTAGCCGCCGCGCATTCCGTACACAATGGCTTTACCGTATTAGAAGAATGCCACCACATGTACCACGGCGAAAAAGTCGCCTTTGGGATATTAGTTCAACTAATACTGGAAAATAGCCCAAATGAAGAATTAGACACTTTCCTTGATTTCTGTGTACAGATGGGACTACCGGTTACTCTGGATCAACTTGGGGTAAAAGATGGTGAAAAACTGAAAGAAAAAGTGATGGCAGTAGCGAAAGCCAGTTGTGCCGAGGAAGAAACCATTCACAACCTGCCTTTTGAAGTGACACCGGAAAAAGTGTACGCCGCTATTATGGCTGCTGACCGGATGGGACGCGACTGGCTGTATTAAGTTTAACAAGAGCGGGCAAATTGTCCGCTCAATTTGTTGACAAGGCACTGATTTTTTATTTAATCATTTGTTTTAATGAAGTCTCATTCATCAAACAGAGCCTGCCGCCATATTTAAGAACCCCGCCTCCCCAAATTTTTATTCCTGAAAAGATCTCATCACTTAAGTACTAACAGATTAACTCAAAATATAAATTCACTATTCTGATTTTTTCAACTTAATAACATCACTCCAATTATTAATAAGAAATGTGCATTCATGACATCCAATTTGGCTTCCTTTATTAAAATACTCTTTGGCCTTATTAAAATCTTGATTTACACCAATCCCATTTAAATAATTGGTTCCGATGGTGCGATAGCCTTCAAAATATCCACTTTCTCCAGCTAATTCGAAAAGTGCTCTCGCATCTGAGTATCTATTTTCATCCTCTAAAATAAATCCCAAATTAACCATAGATCTTAACTTATATTTATCATTTCTTGATATAGATAACTTATATCTTTTACTGGCTTCTTGACGATAACCTTCTGTTTGTTGTATTACAGCGAGCATCCAGTTTGCATCTATATTACCACTATTTGCTTTCTCTATTAACGCATGATATTCATCTTCATTTTTAGGCATTGGAATAGAGAATTCTGATAAAAAATCATCTGAATGATTGAAGACAATCGATGGGATATCTTGTATGTTAATATCTGAACTCTGAACAATAAAAGAAAAAAAGAATAGTGAGTAGAGAAAATATTTCTTATTTTTTACAAAAAAATTACTCATAATATAATCTCGCTAAAAGTATTATTTATCCCTATTATGTCAATATTTGAATTTAGTGACGCCATCTGTATGTTTTTATCCACAGCAAAAAACACATCCACTATCTTAGTCGTATCCCCATTATTCCAGAGTACTGAGCTTTCAAGCCCATGAATATTACCATTTATATCCTTGAATCCATTTTCTTTATAGGTAAGATTTATAGCAGAGATTCCTGATTCACTTAATTTATACAACTCTCCATTATCAGTTATACCATCTTTATTGGCATCAATCCATAACTCTAATGAATTCCATAGACTATCATTTTGATTAAAAATACCATCAAAATTATCGTCAAGATCTGCTAATGCAGCAAACCCATTTGCTGATTTGATTCCATTTTTTAATATAGAATTATTCCCAAACAACTCATTTCCGTTATTTATTTTTCCATCTCCATTTTTATCCCATACCAGAAATGCATTATTGGCTTCTATCCATCCTGAACTTTCAACAATACCATCATTATCATGATCAAAATATATAGAACCATTTTCCGCTATGGTAATAATACCATCGCCAGTTAAATCAATAATAAGTGGTGTCTCTGTACTTTTCTGATCTTCAACAATTTCTTCAAGATTATCTAATACGGCATTTGGACTCATTCCTCGTAATTCCTGAATGAAATCTATACCATGTTTATCATTATCATAATGTGAAACTCGAAGAATTGAGTTTACAAAATCTATACAGTTATTAGTAAGGAGGTTATAATTCGGCTTAAAATCATAGAAATTTCCATTTTTTAAATCAGAAATGTAATTTCTCATATTATGAACAACACTTTCTGAATATATTGGATATGTAACACTGGAAATTTTTGATTTATCGTATGCGATTGAATCTCTAAAAGTTATGTTCTCAACTCCTCCTACTTGCTTATTATCACCCAAGCCCCATCCGATTGATTCACCCTGAAATTCAACCCATACATGTCCAAAAGTAGATTTGCTAACGTCTCCTGCCGAATTAGTATATTTAGTACCTGAAGGCGCTATTTTTACTGTTATTGTTTCTACATACATTCCTTTAAAATTTTCGTTAAAAACTTTATCAACTAACCCATAGTCTTTACTTGGCATAGTTATTTCCTTATTGAAAACTTCCATGATTATCTTTGATAAATTAAAGAAAATACAATTTACTACAAATGGAAATAATTATCAATATCACTACCGAAATTTTATAAGTTTATATAAAAAAATCAAATTAATAATTTACTAATATTTTATCTTTATTATTATATTCTTCGACAAGAAATTAAAACTGTTAGCATTTTACTTCCGTTACTATTTTGGCTCCTACTGTTGCCTTGAGTACAGCCACAGCGATCACAATGAATTTTTCTGTAATTATTGATACGACAAAGGTCATAAAAATGAAAAAGAATCATTTTAGCTAATACAATGAGTATCCACTGAAAAGCAAATAATTTCTGTTAATACTGCTTGCAGTGAAGTGAAAATCAATCAACCACGTTGTTGAGCAACGAGAAAACGCACTGTTCAAAATCAGTGCGTTAGGAAAAAAATTTATCGAGTCTATTCAGGACAAAAATTTTCATCCATTATTTGCTCAAATGTCCAAGGACAAGTTTCAGGAAACATATTCCGATTAATTAGCGTTTCTTTTTCTGCTAATCGACGAGCAGCGATGTAAGCTTTTTCCAAATACTCATCCAACTTATTTTTCAAACTAGGAGATTCTTGCAAACAGTCAATTGCCTTATCACGTTGTTCTTCAATGGTCAGTTCCAAACTTCGCCCTCTGCGATCTGCCTGATATCTCCATTTCAGTAAGTGTGCGAGTAAAATTTCCAACCGGGATCGTAATTCTCTGCGCTCGCTTCTCCCCATAGCCTCAATTTCCTCAAGAAGATTTTCCGTATCCAACTGGCTCAAATCACCAGAACGAAGCAAGCCTGCCTGCTCTTGCGTCCAACCATAAAAATCGCTGTCATAACGTGTCGTCATGGTTCCTCCACTTGTATATCAGCTATACAACTGCATAAATTATGTGTCTGGCAGATTATTGGCATACCGTCAAAACAGTATATTTATCATCAAAATTGATTAGCAGCCCATTCACCATAAAGGTACAGCACAGTATTGCAGCTTAAAGCCGGTGGTTTTACCCTTTCATTTGGAAGAATAAATTTATCGAGTCTATTCAGGCCAGAAATTCTCATCCATTATTTGCTCAAACGTCCAAGGACAAGTTTCAGGAAATACACTACGCCTAATATTAGTTTCCCTCTCCGCTGCAATAATGGCATCACCATAAGCATCAGAGGAAATTTCGCTAAGTTCTGACTTTAAGCTGGGATTTTTTTTAAGACGACGGGCTATTTTTCTTCTCTGCTCTTCAATCGTAAGCTTCCAGCTCCGACCTTGCCGTTCAGATTGGAATTGCCATTTTAGGAGGTGAAGAAACAGTACCTCAAGACGAGATTCCAGCTCGTTTCTTTGGCTATTTCCCATACTTTCTATTTCCTCCGAAAGGTTTTCCCTATCCAATTGACTCAAGTTACCGGAACGAAGCAAACCTGCCTGCTCCCGAGTCCAACCATAAAAATCGCTGTCATAACGTGTCGTCATGGGTTCCTCCACTGGGTATATCAGCTATACAACTGTATAAATTATGAGTCTGGCAGATTATAGGCATACCGTCAAAACAGTATGTTTATCGTTAAAATCGATTAGCAGCCCATTCACCGTCAATTGAAACGTTTCCCTTGTCTGAAAGGATACACATATAGAAGATGCATAAAATCTACGGTTTTTGTTTGATAAAGAACAAAAACGAACCAAAAACGCTCACCAGCAATTAAGTAAAGCTCGTTATTGTGACAATAGTCACAATTTCATTGGTAAAGTACATTTTAAAAAGTTAACAAATCACTCAGAATTGTCGCCGGGGCAGAACAACTTTAACAACTGAGGGTTGTTTCACAGATAGGTTGGGTTATTTCTACTATCATAATTTTCGTTATGGAAAATAACCACTTACAAAACCTTTCATTTTCCCATCCGGTGGCATTAGTCAACCGGCGAGCTATTTATATAACTAGAAATGCCATCGGAGGCAAAATATGTTAAGTATTTTCAAGCCGGCACCTCATAGGTCCCGGCTGTCAACAGAACAGATAGATCCCGTCTATCGTCGCTTACGCTGGCAAATTTTTATGGGGATCTTCTTTGGCTACGCGGCTTATTATCTGGTAAGGAAAAACTTTGCTCTGGCAATGCCTTATCTGGTTGAGCAGGGTTTTTCCAAAGGGGATCTCGGTTTCGCGCTATCAGGGATCTCTATCGCATACGGCATCTCCAAATTCATCATGGGCTCCGTATCCGACCGTTCTAACCCACGATTCTTCTTACCTGCGGGTCTGCTCCTCGCGGCGGTTGTTATGCTGTTTATGGGTTTCGTACCCTGGGCAACTTCCAGCATCACTACCATGTTCATATTGCTGTTCCTATGTGGCTGGTTCCAGGGTATGGGTTGGCCTCCTTGTGGTCGTACTATGGTGCACTGGTGGTCACAGAAAGAGCGTGGCGGTATCGTTTCTATCTGGAACTGCGCGCACAATGTCGGCGGAGGCTTACCGCCATTGCTATTCCTGTTGGGTATGGCGTGGTTCAATGACTGGAAAGCCGCACTTTACATGCCAGCTTTCGCCGCCATTCTCGTTGCATTGATTGCGTTCGCGCTGATGCGTGACACACCACAATCCTGTGGCTTGCCA
Source organism: Photorhabdus akhurstii (assembly GCF_018448925.1). Classification (GTDB taxonomy): domain Bacteria; phylum Pseudomonadota; class Gammaproteobacteria; order Enterobacterales; family Enterobacteriaceae; genus Photorhabdus; species Photorhabdus akhurstii. The sequence goes on from NZ_RCWE01000023.1 coordinate 78,278, forward strand.
CCAATCGAAGAGTATAAAAACGACTATCCATCTGATTATACAGAGAAAGATGAAAAAGAATTAACAGCTAAACAGATTTTCATGCAGTACGTGTTACCGAACAAACTGCTGTGGATGGTTGCTATGGCTAACGTATTTGTTTATCTGCTACGTTACGGCATTCTTGATTGGTCGCCAACTTATCTGCGTGAAGCCAAGCATTTCGCACTGGATAAATCTTCATGGGCTTATTTCCTGTACGAATATGCCGGTATCCCAGGCACGCTACTATGTGGTTGGATGTCAGACAAAATATTTAAAGGTAACCGTGGTGCAACCGGTGTGTTCTTTATGACACTGGTCACGATTGCAACTATCGTATTCTGGCTGAACCCACCAGGTAATCCAGCGGTAGATATGGCTTGTATGCTGACTATTGGTTTCCTTATCTACGGCCCGGTTATGCTGACTGGTCTACATGCCCTTGAACTTGCTCCCAAGAAAGCCGCCGGTACAGCCGCTGGCTTCACCGGCTTATTTGGTTACTTAGGCGGCTCTGTTGCTGCAAGTGCTATCATCGGCTACACCGTTGACTTTTTCGGTTGGGACAGCGGCTTTATGGTAATGATTGGCGGGAGTATCTTGTCCGTTATTCTATTGCTAATCGTTACAATTACCGAAAGCAAACATAAACAAGAAATCACCCAACAATATGGCTAATTTCTGTCATTAAACTGTGATATATCACTGATAATGTCAACTAAGCCGCAGCATTTATATGTTGCGGCTTTTTTCAGCATCTAAACTAAGCTAAGAGATTATGTCAGTCAGTGTCTAACACAATCAAGCGCACAGTTTAATGAGATAGATTTCATCTCATAACTAAAACGGAGAAACACACATGCAAACTCCAATCAAAACAATAATAACAGGTATTATTTTAGCCTCATCTATGTCAGGTATCACCCAAGCGGCAGACAAGATTGTTATCGCCCATCGAGGCGCAAGTGGATATCTTCCTGAACACACTCTACCGGCCAAAGCGATGGCTTATGCCGAAGGTGCTGATTATCTGGAACAAGATCTGGTCATGACTAAAGATGATGAACTGATAGTCTTACATGACCATTACCTTGATCGCGTCACTGACGTTGCCAGCAAATTCCCCGGCCGTACTCGTCAAGACGGACGCTACTATGCCATCGACTTTACCTTGTCTGAAATAAAATCATTAAAATTCACAGAAGGCTTCGATATTAAAAACGACCGACAAATACAAAATTTCTCCAACCGTTTCCCAATGTGGAAGTCTGATTTCCGAATCCACACTTTTCAAGAAGAGATTGAGTTTGTTCAGGGATTGAATAAATCTACCGGAAAAAACATCGGCATTTATCCTGAAATCAAGGCACCTTGGTTCCATCAGCAAGAGGGTAAAGATATTTCCACTAAGGTGCTGACAGTGCTAAAAGAGTATGGTTACACCAAGAAAAGTGACAAAGTTTACCTCCAATGTTTTGATGTCAACGAACTTAAACGCATCAAAAACGAACTGGAACCTAAGTTAGGCATGGATCTGAAGCTAATTCAACTTATCGCCTACACTGACTGGAATGAAACCTATGAAAAGCAACCAGACGGCAAATGGACAAATTACAGCTATGACTGGATGTTCAAACCCGGAGCTATGCAAAAAGTGGCAAAATATGCTGATGGCATTGGCCCTGATTACCATATGATTGTGTCTGAGGATTCCACCCCAACCAATATTAAGTTAACCGGTATGGTGAAAGAGGCTCACGCTAATAATATGAAAATCCATCCATATACGATTCGGGTTGATCAACTACCTAAATACGCCGCCAGCGGCGATCAACTTTTCGATATCATATATAACCAAGCGGGCGTAGATGGTGTATTCACCGATTTTCCTGACTTAGGTGTGAAATTCCTGCAAAAACAGCATCAACATAAATAAGATGCAAACAGGGCGCTTCAATCTGCGCCCTGTTCCTATCGCTTAATAATTACGCCTTAGTTATCGAAAAAGCCATAACATCACTGAGCTTTTCAGCCCGCAAAGCTAACATCACTAAACGATCGACACCAAGCGCCACGCCTGCACACTCAGGTATTCCCTGTTTCAGGGCTCCAACCAAATTTTCATCAATCGGTCTAACAGGTAAACCCAACTCCGCACGTTTCCGGTTGTCCTGTTCAAAACGCTGACGCTGCTCATGACTATCAGTTAGCTCACGGAAGCCATTCGCCAATTCAACGCCTTTAAAATAGACTTCAAAACGCTCTGCCACCCGATGATCTTCTTTGCTGATTTCCGCCAGAGAAGCCTGAGAAGCCGGAAAATGGTAGATAAAAGTTGGCTTTTCAGTACCAATATGCGGTTCAACACCAACAGCAAACAAAAGTTGCAATAAAGTATCCCGATCTTCTTCTATATCAGCAATATTGCTCAGATCCAACTTGGCAGCGACTTCACGCAACTTTTCTTTCTCCGCTGATAGCGGGTCAATATCCAGATAACGCAAGAAAGCTTGTTGATAAGAGAGTGATTCTGCATTTTCACAGTCAAGGATCTGTTGAAGTAAATCATCAACTTCATTCATCAAACGATACATATCATAGTGAGGACGATACCATTCCAGCATGGTAAATTCAGGATTATGGTAACGACCCGCCTCTTCATTACGGAAGCAGCGACTAAGCTGATAAATTGGGCCACTTCCTGCTGCCAACAGGCGCTTCATGTGATATTCCGGGCTTGTCATCAGGTAAAGAGTCATACCATCCGCGGCACCTGGACCAACAAACTCCGTCTGAAAAGGAAACAATTGAATATCAGTCACTGTAAACTGACCCATCGCAGGCGTTTCAACTTCCAATACCCCACGATCTGCGAAAAAGCGCCGTATTTCTGCTAAAATAGTCGCTCGTTTCAACAAGTTGGCGATAGGTGCGCTTGGCTGCCAGTTTGCTGTTTCGCTCATGTAAATGACTCCAAAATAAAACCAAACGTGCAGTCTACCTGCATCACACATATCAGACAAATTATTACCGTCTGATCATCCCGGAACAACTTAGCTTGTCTCGCATCAAGACTATCGCAGATTGACTACTGCCGGATATATTATTAGCTATCTGCCAAAATATTACCGCCAGATAAACAATAAAATAGTGATCGATTTTTCCTGACACAACAAAGCCAATACCAGACAAAATCACCATTTACTCTAACAGAGTTATCAATTTAAAATGGCAAAATGCATCTATATGGGTTTTATCCGCCTTAATATAATTAATACCTTTTATGCTGATCCTACTCAGATATTTTTCATTATCTGCCTTTAGTACTATCAAATTATAGCCGACATCTTCTACAGCAAACGTAGAATAAACATCAACACTCAATTTTGTAGCTTCAATATAATTACCGCCAGGACGATAAACCCGACTCAAATATAACCCATTGTCTGCCCGAAGTGCCATTGTATAAGCATCAAATAGCGTCACTACATACCGGGAAGAAGCACCAATAGTATATCTTCCAGCCTGAATGTAATTAATCTTTCCTTGACTGAATCGACTCAAATAGAGTCCATTATCTGCCTGCAAGGCGATAGTGTGCTCTGATAATGCCATCATACCCTCCGTTTAAATATATACCCGTCATCTTTCAAGTTGCCTCTTTGTTGGCTGCACTCACTCACCCCAGTCACATCGTTATCTATGCTCCCGGGGATTCGCTCCTTTGCCGTCGCGATGCATCTTGCAATCCATAGGGTATAATTAATTACTTTATAGAATACCATTTAAACCTCATATCGACTCTTTATGCCCATAGAAATTAAATTCCCTTGTTGAATATATATCACTACCGTTAAACAATGAACTTTATTATGGACGATATAACCAAATTATTACTTATAATTATTAAATAACCAGGGGAAATTATCATATTAAAATTAAGATATTATAAGGAAACTGAAAAATAATTTAAGATGATAATTATAATATGACCAGTAACACGAAGAATACATTATCAATCAAATTATTATGAAATATAATTAATATTTCATCTGGTATGTTAAGTGACTACTCCTATTGTTTTAACAGTAAAACAATAGTGGTCAGATAAAACTGACCACCATAATAAGACGCCAGAAAAGATCAAAATTGTCTAATCACAGTTTTATAACTTTAAACTGGCAATATATATCTAAGTCGTATTTATCCGGTTTAATATAGTTAAAAATACCACCAGAATTGCTCCGGCTCAGATATTTTCTATTATCCGCACACAAAGCTATAACATTATCGTCGATATATTCCAAAATAAAAGTAGAATAAACATCAATGTCTGATTTTGTCGCTACTATATAATCGCTACCAGCCAGAGAGATCCGACTTAAATAGAGGCCATTGCTTGCACAAAGGGCTATCTTATTAGAGCTAAGTTGTGTTACAGAATATTTGGTGTAAATATCAATAATAGATTTATTAGCTTCAATAAAGTCAAATCTTACTCCTCGATCAATTCGACTTAAATAGCATCCATTATCTGCTTGTAATGCAATAGGGCTACTTGATAATCCCATAACATTCTCCTGTTTATACCCGTCATCTTTCTAGTTGCCTCTTTGTTGGCTGCACTCACTCACCCCAGTCACATAGTTATCTATGCTCCCGGGGATTCTCTCCCTTGCCGCCGCGATGCATCTTGAAATCCATAGGGTATAGATATATTTAGTTTATTTTGGTCAACTATATTATTTATAGCGCATTAATTTAAGCATCACATTTTACTATTCCTGTAAATATAAAATCTTTTCAATGAATATATACAACCAATATAATTATTAAATACCAAAATATATTTTTATATCTATTTTGAATGATATGATAATTTAAGATTTAATTATAATATTCATTAAATATAAATCATTTTCACATTTAAATTATAAAACCACAAACTATAAATAAAAGTTATTTTTAATTATTAATTTCAACATTATAAATAACTTTAAAACCCATTATTATTTAATTATCTTAAAATAAGTAATAAGTTTTTATCTGACATAGTAAATGGCTGATATTATTAGTACAAAAATAAGACAAAATAATAGTGGCCAGTTTTACTAGGCCACCATAAAAAAATCAAATAAAGATCATTACTTATGCAATTAATGTAGTCACTTTAAATCGGCAATACACGTCTAAATTAACTTTATCCGGCTTAATGTAATCAACACCATTCTGAGTGATTCGACTTAAATATTTCCCGTTATCCGCGCGTAGAGCAATCACATTACATCCTCTACTGTAAACGTAGAATAAACATCAATACTCGATTTCGCTGCTTCAATATAATCACCACCAGTTCGAGTAATCCGGCTCAAATAAAGCCCATTATCAGCAAGAAGCGCTATCTTATTAGTACCAAGCTGTATTAATTTATATCTTGAGTATATATCAATGGCAGATTTAACAGCTTCAATATACTGAACCCCCGCCAGATCTACTCGACTCAGGTAGAGATTATTATCTGCTTGTAATGCAATAGTGATATTTGGTAATCCCATAATATTCTCCTATTTAAATACATTTTGATTTCTTAAATTAATTAAGTTAAATGACTTTAATCATGAAAAACTATTTAAATGTTACTTATCCCTATACCTGTAAAAACAAAACTCCTTTACTAAATATAGGTCATTAAAATCAAATGGCAAATTATATTTCCGAATCTATTTTTAATGGCATGGTTATTTTACTTTCAATTATAACATTCATAAAATAAACAAAAGTCATTTTTATATTTAATTTAAAAAATAATCATAAAAAAAATAATTTAAGATTATTAACTACAATATTATCAGAAAAAATAAATTGCCTGAATATCACTGAACTTACACAATTTCTAACACCGATAAAAATACCAGATAAGTTAAATTCATACTACACAGACTGTGTGCTCAGCCCCACCATAACACTCCATTATTTTCCTCAAAAGGCACTCTCATTACCAGATCGTGATGAACGGAAGAAAAAAATAACTTATTCCTGTCTCAGATCATATTTTTGTAAGTGACTGCTCCCCTCCGTAAAGAGGGTGTCGCAAAAGGTTAAGGTCACTTTTTCAAGCATCAAGTTAAATTCAATCACTGACTTTGGGCAGCCTGTTATTTGTATGGATAACAGGCTAAAAATAATCCCTAATATCAGAGCCACCGCT
>NZ_RCWE01000024.1 GCF_018448925.1 Photorhabdus akhurstii
AAACCGACCTGACGATAGATGGACAGCAATTGCGCTATTTTAACCAGATGGAAAGCTGGCAGAGTTTTCGCTGGCCGGGCGAGACCGATGAACCGGGGGTGACGCTGATGTGGACCAGTGTCAATACTGGGGCAAGGTTGTTCGGTGATTATCAGGGAAACTGGGGGCTGATCCGTTGGTTGGCGCGGGCGAAAGCGGAAAGGCTGGATGAAAGCCGTTACCGCCTGATATTTACTGCCCCGGATGGATTACCGTTGACTTGGATTTTACGCACAGAATTAGGCGAAGGGCCACTGGCATTATTAAAATTGCGCGGATTTAAATTGCCGAAAAATATCTTTGCGGTAAAACCGGGTAGTCACAGGACAATATCAGCGGTAAATGACGATGATCTGATAGCGGAATAATGCATGCGATTGGAGATAAATGAGGAAATAGCGTAACCGTTAACTGTTTTCGTTAATAAAATAACTGCCATAATAGATATTGCTACAGATATTCCGATAAAGATATTTGGTTATATGGGTGATAAGCCTGATGATACTTTTCTCAATGAATAGGAAATACTGCTATGGGATTTTCTTGATGTGATTAAATATTTTGTTATTCGCATAGCAGGAATGAGAATGATTCTTCTTTATAGTGATGAGGTAAATGAAATTTAAAAAGGAGTGATAAGATTAAAGCGGATGTAATTTATTGAATAGGATGAAAATAGATATTGTTATCATAGGAATATGATTATAACAGCGTATTCAGGTCGCCTTCATTTTATGGCAATCAATGTCAGTTTAGTTTTGTCAATAAATGTCATGTTATTGTCATGAAGTTTAAATATTTTTCTCGGCATGCTGTTATATCGGTGATGAAAAGGGGAGTGCATTAAAAATCGTATTTTTTTGAAAAAAAGAGTTGATTTTTATAAGCACCCGCCGAGAAGATAGGGAAATTCAGAAATCGCTCATTCTGTTTATGCATTGATGTATGGCGAAAATATGGGTGGCCTGTGTAAATATCTTTGATCCGAACGGATGATCATATGTACAGAATGGGAAGAGTCCCTTGCCAAAGCAAGTTGAGGTAGAAATTAGTCAATTGAAAATAAAAGATGAGGAGTAAATGATGAGTGAGCCGAAGGAAAATGAGATTTTTATTCACCCTGAATATGATGAACTGGGCCTCCCTTATTACAACGTGCCGAATGCCAGAATTGAAGAAAATCTGGTGGCGACTTGTTTGAAATACGCGACTAAAGTGATCCCGGTAATTTTCCTGCCGGGGGTGATGGGGAGTAATTTAAAATCAAAAGAGGGTAAGTCGGTCTGGCGGTTAAATGAGATATGGAGTTTTGATGTTTTAGTTTGGATGTGCAGAGGAGCCTCTTATAGGAAAGATACACTAGATCCTAGTAATACAGAAGTTGATGATTCCGGGGATATTACGCCTGATCACACTGAGAAGAATAAATTCCAGACTTGCCAGCAGCGCGGTTGGGGGGAGATAGCCCATATGAGCTATGGCGCTTTCCTGCCCTGGCTTCAGGCGGTGTTGGATGATGAGCGTTTGGCCTTTGAGTACTGTCTGGCAGGGAAGGGGGAAAAAACCCTTCGGCAACGTATGGTTGATATGAACCTGAATGCGGAGTGGGGGGAAGAGCCGCTGACCGAGGCAGAGGTTGACCATAGTTATGATTTTCTCTACCCGGTACATGTGATGGGCTATAACTGGTTGCAATCTAATAAGGAGTCTGCCAAGAGGCTGGCGCAATATGTGGATAAGGTTTTAACTTTCTATGGTAAACGGTGCGTAACTAAAAAGGTGATTTTAGTCACTCACTCAATGGGGGGGCTGGTTGCTCGTTATTATTCAGAACTGCTGAATGGCAGAGATAAAATTTTAGGTATTGTGCATGGGGTGATGCCTGATACCGGTTCACCCATGACTTATAAAAGGATGAAAACCGGTGAAGATGGAATGGTTGGACTGGTTATCGGCAGTAATGGCGCAGAGATGACCCCGGTGTTGGCGCAATCTCCCGGCCCATTACAGCTTCTGCCGGGAAAGGAGTATGGTCGAGGCTGGTTACATATCGCTGATGGTAAAATGACGCATAAACTGCCGAAATTAGATCCGTATGAGGAGATTTATCTGGAAAAGGAGCACTGGTGGGGATTATGTGAAACCCGGTTTTTAAACCCGGATAAAAAGGAGAAGTGGAAAGATAATGAAAGCTGGAAAAATTATACACATATTATAGGGAAAAAAGTTAGGCCATTTATTGAAGGATTGAGTGGTAAATACCATCCTAATACCTATGCCTTTTATGGCGCCAGTGAGAAACATCTATCCTATGGGGTTATCTCTTGGGAGGAAGTCAGTAAAGATTATTACAATAAAACGGAGGATTATTCCGGCCTGACCTTTAATCAGCCGATCTATGATCCTTATAACTTGGAGATTAGTACTACACGTATGGTGCAGTTTTCTGTTGGTCCCTCTTTTCAGGATATTGCGGCGAAAACTTTTAAGCTGGCACCGCCAAAGGATAAAGGGGATGGTACCGTGCCGGAACGGGCTGGCCGTATTCCAACCAGAAGATTACGCAGTCAGTTGGCAACGGAAGTTGACCATGAAGGTGCATATAAAGGAAATAACGAGACGGAAGAGACTTTTACCCGGTTATTCACCTTACGCTCAATTGTGAAGATGGTGCAGGTGGTGAAAGGTGAAAATTGAATAGGAAAACGACCTTACTGACTTTAGCGGTTATTTATATCTTGTGGTGGCATATGCCCGTATTTTATTACCCGATTTTAACTGAAAAGGAAAAGAAAATGACAACTGAAATGTTAGCAAATATGCAGACCCGATGTGTGGGCCGTTATTTGATAGATCTTCCTGCTGGATTTGACAATATTATTCATGATGGGATATTTATTGGTGATGCGCAAATAGAAACTGAGCGTTTATATCCACCTGCATTTGAACAGCGGATACGGCTAAGAGAACAGGAGTTAAAGGAGGATAAAACTATTGATCCTAAAGATATGCCATTTTTGAAAAAAATTTATCGCTTACAGGGGGAGCAAACAGGTGTAATTTTCGATAGGAATGAGGATATTGGTGAGCCTGGTTTTGGCCGGGTGCTAGAAGCACATTTATACGACAATGGTGTTGCATTTAAAATTATAATGAATATAACAGATTTGTCTGATGCTAAATATGCGAGTGATAGGAAAAGTTATATCAGAGCTGGTTTTTCTGAGGATGAATTAAATACCACAGATAAAACGATGATGAAAATGAGGAATTTATTATCCAGAATCAGCGGCCGAAAAGATACAGAAATACCTACAGAGGCAGGTACTTGCATTCCTGATGGTTTTATTACTGGCAGTCGTGATGAGAAAGAGAGGATGACTTTTGTCTATAAGCGAAATGAAAGTGATCATTTCACTTTCAGTGTTGAAATATTAAATTATATTCAAGAGAAAGACCATCTGTTAGAGCGTTTGAAGGGAATGGAAGGTCTGTTTTTAGCTGTGCATGCTAAGATAATAAGGAAAGGGAAACGGGAAATTAATGGCACTTATACGGAGGAAGTTTTAACAACTGCGCCGACAGAAAAAATTATGGAGCCAGAAACTAAAATTCCTGGATATGCATTTAGTTTAATTGCCAATGAAACAGCCGGGGATTATAAGAACCCTTTTGTTGCTATTGATCTAGGGAATGATCGGTTATCCGCAACGCCGTACAGTGAAAATGAACTGATAACATTTTGGGATGCGGTAACGAATACTTTTCGTAAAAGGCCCGGTGCTTTTAAAGAGTAATAAAAGTAAGTTTTAAATTGAACTTCTTATAGAGATATAAGGTCTAAAAACTAAGGTTAGCAAATGAAAATGATGGTGATAAACACAAAAATATATTGTGGACTCAGTTATCAAGATAGTATAAGTGGTGATAGTTAGGTAAAAGAGAAGATGATTGGTTTTATTCGCTATCGTAGCAATTTATGCCCTGTGGCAGTGATATTTTCCTGCCTTTTATTATCTCGTTTAAACCTGAAAAGGAAAATTAAATGAAAACTGAAATATTATCCAATATGCAGACTCGTTGTGTCGGGAATTATCTGATTGATATTCCCTTAGTATTTGAAAACATCATCAACAATGAGATATTGATTGGTGATGCGAAAATAGAAACCAAGCGTATGCATCTATCCGCATTTGAACAGCGGATAGAGATAAGAGAGCAAAAATTAAGGACGACTAAGACTGCCGATTTGAAAGATCTGCCCTTTTTAAAGAAGACTTATCATCTCCAGGGAAACTTATATGGTATGATTTTTGATAGAAATAACAGTATCAGTGAGCCCGGTTTTACCCGAGTATTAGAAGCTCATTTATATGATAATGGGGTTGCTTTTACTATAGAAATGAAGTTTACAGAGATATCAGATGATAAATACAGTTATTCAAGGGACCGTTATATAAAATCTGGATTGACCGAAAGCCAATATAAAATGCTTTCTCAAACTCTGGACAAAATGCAAAAGCTAATTGCCAGAATCAGTGGCAGAAAGGATAGCGATATTCCGACAGAGGCAGGAATCTGTATCCCTGATGGTTTTATTGCCGACTATAATAATGAAAAAGAAAGTATAAAGTTTGTCTATCAAGGAAATCAGGATGATAATTTCACATTCAGTCTTGAAATCATTAATGACCTTAAAGGGGAAGGGATTTTACTTGAACATATTGGTGAAATTGAAAGGGACTGGTTCGTTAACTATGGCAGGATAATAAGAGAAGGAGAAAGAGAGATAAATGGGATACATGGCGCGGAGTTGTTAGCGGTAGGTCTGCAATCTTTTGATAATAATCCTCGTTATCAATTTGATTTTATTGCAAATGATATGGTGTTGGATGATAAAAAAGTTTGTATTGTCATTATGTTAATGAATTACCAGTTACCTGCAACGCCATATACCGAAGATGAATTGATCACATTTTGGGATACAATAACGAAAACCTTTCGTAGAAGACCGGATGCTTTCGAATAGTAATAAAGTGAGAGAGATAGTGTTTTAAATAATTCACTAATGGGAGGTTAAAGGTGTTATGGATTATATCGCTAATGGTTTTTTTTCTTTATATGTTGGTTTTTAGTCCGGCAATATTGGTTATTGATATACTTATCATTCGTCGGATAATTAAACGTGGAGGGTGGAAAAAATATAAAATTGTGTTCTTTTTGATTCCTGGCGTGTTATTGATGAGTATCTTGATTGCCGGTGTGGGCTTTTTCACTAATGTGTTGTTTGTTGATTTATGTGACTATTTATATAACTATTTTAGTTGAGGTAATAATTTAAAAATCAATGACAAGGTATTTCGGTATGAAACATTGCCTTTGAATATTAATTGCTTATTGCGTGATTGCTCTGGCAATAAAATAGAGAATGTCGTTATGTCTGGCATTGTTTTTAGGTGATATCAGACTACGGCTATTTTTCTCTAATATTTTATTTCTCTTCTTTTTATTTATTTTGAACGGGAAACGGTATTTTTTTAATAACTCTTTTGGAGGAACATCCTATGGATGATTTAACCCTGCGCTATTATGAGGCAGAAATGCGCTATTTGCGTGAGGCAGGTAGAGAGTTTGCTAAGGCTCATCCTGACCGGGCGGCCGCGCTTAATCTGGATAAAATCGGTATGCGCGATCCTTTTGTGGAGCGTCTGTTTGAAGGTTTTGCCTTTATGATCGGGCGTCTGCGTGAGAAGCTGGATGATGACTTGCCGGAGTTGACGGAAGGGTTGGTTAGCTTGTTGTGGCCGCATTACTTACGCACGATTCCGTCCCTTTCCATTGTTGAATTTGGGATGGATTGGGCACAGTTGAAAAATTCGGTACAGGTGAAAAAGGGTTTTGAAATCCTTTCGCAACCGATCGGCCCAAGCAAGACTCGGTGTCGTTATACCACGACTCAGGCGGTTCAGTTGCTGCCTCTGGCACTGACCGACGCTTCCCTGCAAGAGGAACCCAATGGACGTTCCGTTATTCGATTGCGTTTTGGCTGTGGAACATTGGTGGACTGGCGCCAAATTGATTTGAGCCGTTTACCGCTGTATCTCAGTGCCGACAGCCCGCTGGCCTGTGCATTGCATCGGGCGTTTACGCTGCAAACACAGCAACTTTACTTGCGTTTACCCGGTCAACCTGATCGTCAGCCATTTGACGGCGGATTCTCTCCAATGGGATTTGGCGAAGAGGAGAGGTTATGGCCGAAAGGGGAAAGTTCGTTTAGTGGTTATCAACTGCTGCTGGAATATTTCACTTTCCGTGAAAAGTTTATGTTTGTTACGCTCTGTGGGCTGGAAAAGTTGACTCTCCCTGAGAGAACGCCGTGGTTTGAGTTGGATGTGGTTCTGCGTGAAAGTTGGCCCTGTGATTTGCCATTTGCTGCCGAGCATATCCGTTTGCACTGTACCCCGGTGATTAACCTGTTTCGATTGGAATCCGATCCGCTTCAATTATCACCATTGCAAACTGAGTATTTGCTGTATCCAGTACGCTTTCAGGATGGGCATACCGAGGTTTATTCCGTGGATGAGGTCTCCTCTTCAAAACGCGAGGGCCATCGGTATGTGCCATTCAGTAGTTTCCGTCATAAAGGCGGCATGTTGCGCCATGACGCACCGGAGTGCTACTACCATACCCGCGTGAAACGGGGGCCGTCAGGTCTGTGTGACACCTGGATTATTCTGGGGGGAGCGGATTTTGATGATAATGAACTGTATGAAAAAGAAGTTCTGTCACTCACGCTGACCGGCACCAATGGTCAACTGCCTCGTAGAGCATTGCAGGATACGTCGTTGGATACCGCCGTTAATCCTCCGTTGGCGGAATTTACGGTACGTAATCTGTGTGAACCGACATTGCCCTGCTATCCGCCAAATCGGGACCGTTTCCACTGGCGAGTGCTCAGCCATCTTGGTTCTAACTTTCTTAGCATGATGGATAACCCGGAAGTGCTGCGCGGGACGTTGGCCCTGTATGACTGGACCGACAATGAGATGAATTATCGCCGTCTGGAGGCGATTGTCGCGGTGAAGCATTCGCTGATTGAGCGATTTGAGCAGGGATGTTTGCGGCGGGGCGTACACATTGAAGTGACACTGGATAGCAACGGCTTTGCAGGCAACGGTGATATCTGCTTGTTTGGCGAAATGCTCAACCGCTTCTTTGCTTTATACACCGATATTCATCTGTTTAACCGACTTACGCTGATTTTACAACCTACGGGGGAACGACTGTTATGGGAAGAACAACACTGTCAGAACATTCCCGGCTGATGGCGATGTTGGAAGCTGACATTTCGACACTCGATTTCTACCAATTCTGTCAGATCATTGAACGTGCAGTCCCTGAGCGGCCGCCGTTGGGTAGTACGGAAAATCCGGCTGATGATGCGATACGTTTGCGGCCTCATCCGGGTTTGGGATTTCCCGTCAGTGAACTGAAAGCGATAGAAACTGACAATGAACATCCAGAGCGTCCACCGACGGCCAGAACAACGTTTATGGGGTTATATGGGGTGGATTCTTTGTTGCCGACCGCTTACCTGAACGATATCGCTCAGCAAAGGGAAGGGAATGAAACAATCGAAGCCTTTCTGGATATTTTTAACCACCGGATGTTCACCCAGTTTTACCGTATCTGGCGTAAATACTCTTATCCGGCGACTTTTGCTACCGGAGGAACCGACAGAACATCCCAATGTTTGCTTGGGCTGATTGGCTTAGGGATACCGGGTAGTCAGCAACAGATAGCTACGCCGATGTCTCGTTTTCTGGCGTTGCTCAGTGTTATGCGCCTGCCGACTCGAACCGCTGAAGGCGTATCGGCGCTGGTGGCATTGTTGGCGCCGAAAACCCGGATCGTGGTGACGCCCTCCTGCCCGCGACAGATCCATCTCATGCAACCGGCGAGTTTTTCAGAGACTCACCGAATTTCCCTGTCGCAGCGTACCGTACTAGGCAGAATGGGCATTGATATCAATAGCCAGTTATTGCTGGCGTTGTATACCGATTGCCCGGATGAAGCTCGGGGCTGGTTGCCGGGCGGGCAGTTGTACAGCGATTTTTTGGTGTTGCTGCGGGTTTATCTGGGCTGGCGATACCAAGCCAGATTGCAACTGACTTTGCCAACCCGCATATTGCCGCCGCCGATACTGGGTGGTAAGCCTGTTCAGTTAGGGCTGACAGGGGTATTAGGTTTAAAAGTTGAAGAGGCGGCAGTGCCTGACAACATTACGCTGAATCTGGGAGGTTATCAGGGGATATCTCCAGACAGTAATCAAGACAGAGGAGGAGACTATGTTAGTTATACCTTTTTATAAGGTTGCGTCGGTGATGACGGCGATAATATTACTATTGAGCGGGGGCGGTCTGACTCAGACCGTGACTGATGGCACGGCAGCGGCCGCTCACTCCCTTTTTCATAAGCAGGTGAAAATATTGCATCTGGATTTTATTCCACAGGCGGCGGTCAATACCGACGCTGGAGAAAGTGTTGCTCTGTCCGTTCCGACATTGGTTCGGGTTTATCAGTTGCGGGATAACAAAGCTTTGACCTTGTTGCCTGAAAAGGAGTGAGTACATGAAAAAACCTTCTTTGTATGAAAGCCTTTTCGGCAATTTTAATTGTGGTCTGGAGTTACATCAGGTGAGTGAAGAAGATCAGGTAATTTTGTCGGTATTAGACAATATGCAGCGTATCCTCAATAGCCGTGCCGGTTCGCTCACCCATCTGCCCGATTATGGTCTACCTGATCTCAACACCATTCTGCGAGGGTTGCCTGCGTCGTCACAGCGCTTGATCTCAACGATTGAGCACACGTTGCTGACTTATGAACCGCGTTTGAAGCAAGTCAATGTGACGTTATTGCCGGAACTTGCACCGGGGCATTTGCGTTATGTCATCAATGCTGAACTCAAAGGTGTGGGGCTGGTGCGTTTCAGCACTGAGTTTGTGCCGGAAGGGAATGTGTTGATCCGCCATTTACGCCAGCAAGGGTATATGGATTAGGTATTTGTGTGTGTTTTGTTACTCGTGTCGTAAATGATCATTTGTAATACAAAGTGAAGGCTTGCCATTGTTGTGCAAGCCTTTGGTAGTTTAAGAAAGAATGCGCTCTAGAAAATCTAAAGCTGATTGAGTACTAGATAATTCAGCATCAACACTGTCACCGTTCATGTACTTAACATGGATTAGAAATGTATTGAATATTAGGTGATTAGGAATGAGCGTGCTGTTGTATGTAGCAATAAAGTCTTTAGCTTCCTTTAAAGTTTGAAATTTAAAGTCATGCCCATACAAAGGGGTTATAACTACATATTTGAGTGTTTTTTGTATTTTCCATTCCAATGCTTTTGTAAATTTTTCAATGTTTGCCTTATTTGAGTTAAAAATACTAGACTTAACTATTTCAAGTTGATCTTGTTTAAGTCGTTCAATAAGAACAACTTTTTCAGCAAGGATTATTTCTGAGGTATTTTCATCAAAAGCCATATCAATCCCAGCTAATGCGAATGCTGAAACAATATCTTTATAATGAATATACAGAACCTGAAAACCACAACTTTCAAGTTGTTTCAAGGAAGGTTCTGTAAATTCTCCGGCGAGTATTGCGCCTTTAAAAGGACATTCAAGTTGATATTTACTTACAATAGGAAGCACAGCACCTTGAATTTCCTGAGCTTTATTTTTTGAATGTTTGGTATATCGACGCCATGCTGATTCAATGAAAGCGACGGGTCTTCCTAATGTTGTTGCTGAACCAGCATACTCAAACACGAAATCTAAGTCATGAGTGTTTCCATAAGTATCTTCCCAAGTTATTTTTTTTCCTTTTCGTGCTTTTCTTGGTTGTCCAACAACATCGAGATATAAGCTTGTCTTATTTGCTATATCTTGTAATAAAGGAACGAATAAATTTTCAAGTATGCTCCCAATAAGTTGTCCAAGTTTGTGAGATGGAGATATAGCCATATTCTTATCCTTTAACCCATAAACGACCTTCATGTAAAGGTACTGTATGTGTTCTATTCTTCCATTTAACATTCCTATCTCTTAGCTTTTCAAAGCTGAAAGAGGAAAAACCGGCAGAAACAGCAAGTTCCCCAAGCCATTTTTCAGCAGGAACATGTATACCATATGGTGCGGAGTCACCAATAACAAAGCAGGCTTTTGAATCTTTCTCCATATTTTTACGAATATTTACCCATATTTTGGCTATGTCCAAAAAATAAGCTGCAATCATGGTGTGGTAGGATTTTTTACCGCCTTTACTATGCCTTATTATGTCTAACTTTTTGGTTACATCAGATATTTCATCTTTTATTGGATAGAGAAGTGGATTGCTGAGAACTTCATCTAAGTCGATTTTATCTGAAGATGAGTGTTGAGAACATGATCTCATTAGTGAAGGTCTGACAACATTTTTGAGGTCTCCCCAACCATTTATCTCCCCCCAAAACATCATTTCTAGTCTTGTTGCATCTGCATAATCATAGTTATTAGGGTATGGTGGTGATGAAATTAGCAAGTTGCACTTTTTTGTTTTAAATGGTTGTCTTACATCTTTATGTTCAATATATGAGCTGTTCTGCCAACCTGACGAAACTGCATGAAGCATATCGGCTCTCATCATTTCAAGCTTCCCAACGAAGGCTTCGAAGGGATCTAGCACTTTAGATTTGGATTTATTAGGTAATACATATTGCCACTGAGCTGTGCCCACATGGCTACATGCTCTCAATATTGATGTTATGTTTAGCCTGATCAATTCCCAGATCGGTTCAGCATTAGATAATTTCTCATATGCGATTTTTAATCGTTCAAGTTTGTTAAATGAATCAAGAGAGTAACATTTCCCCAAAAGGTTACTTTCGTTGTAGCGAATAGGATCAGGCATTGTCGTTAAAGACGATGCGTATGCGATAAGCTCTTCTCCTGCGTCATTTAGATCATTCGTATCTAAATACCAAAGCTGTTTAGCTCTTGCGATCCTTGCTACAAAGGGATGTCCTTCAAATCCGAAAGAGCTGACATTAAAAAAATCGGCCGCAATGTTAGTTGTACCTGAGCCAGCAAAAGGTTCAAGAATTATCGCTTTTTTACCCGTTTCGTCTTGAAATTTTAAAATCTCAGAATTCACCCACTCAGCCGAAAAACCAGCGGAATAGCGAAACCACCGGTGAACAGGGAGTTTCATGTTATCGGTAAAAGTTCCTGAGCGAGCTGTTTTTTTGAGCATAAATCTTTTTGTCATTTCGTGTTGGTGTAGAAAGGGCTATTGTACTCGAAAACATCTTTTATTAAGACTGTTTTTTATTCGATTATTTTGTTTCCCCATATTCATCTAGAAATAAGGTAATAACAACGATTTGAACAACAATAGCGAGTAAAAGTTCTATTGTTAATAAAGTTGTAAAATTGTGACATAAATTAAATACAATTTTCATATCAGATTGAATTTTAATAATAAATTTTTCGATAAGATAAATTTTTTAATGATTACAATGAATATTATCACTGGGTTTGTGGTAGGACATTTTCTGCCTATGAGGATTCGATATTTTATCGTTTACAATAACAATATTCCTGATGTTATCTTTACAATATCCAAGTAAATAAAGTCTTAAATATAAAAATAAAGATAAGGGGATTATTTTAATTCGTTTTACCATAATGAAATTAATAATATTGTTTCAACGGTAGCCTTATTAATAGATCAAGGCTACCGTTATTTCTTCTGGTACGTCCAGATTGAATTTTATTGTCAGCAGCAGAATGGTTTAACAATAAAATTGCTATGACAATAAGAATTTCTCTGGCACATAATGATGAAGATTATTCGCTAAACAGTATTCCTCCAGTTGTTGACTAGAATGAATACCTATCTTTCCATATATCCGAGACATATAAGTTTCAACGGTATGGTAAGAAATATTTAATTTCTGTCCAATCTGTTTCCTGGTGTATTTCTGTAAAAAGAAGAAAATGATATCCCATTCACGCGGCGTAAAAATATCGCTTGGTGGTTGGAGCATAATCGACGCGGGTAGTTTTTTATAATATTGATGCAAGCAAGACAATGAATAATCTTTGGCTTCCCAACAGTGGTACATGACGCCGATACAATTTCCATTTTCATGATAAAAAGGTGATTTTTCACAGAAAAAAGATGACAAAATTTGATTTTGTCCGAATATATGTGTCTCAATTGAACATATTCTTTGCTCTGTTGCCATGACTTTTTTATCTTGAATAATAAATTCCTTAGCAAATTCAGCGCCGTCCCAAGGGAGTTCATGATCGTAAAGCCCTTCATAATCAAATGATGCTTTAAAATTATGAATATATTTCTTGGTTGCTGAGTTTCCATAAATAAAATTTGAAGAACTATCTTTTATTCCCCACGGCTCATTGCTGATTTCCATTGTGTTGATGATTTGAGGTGATATCGTACAGTTCTTCATAAAAACTCCTTAATAGTTTTCAGCTTAAATAAACATTCTACTTTTGGATTTCCTGGTGCTTTCTGGGGTATAGCAATAAAATTAAATTTTTTCATAATAATTTTCTAGTTTTATATGTTATGGCAGACTGGATTATTGTTTTAATTTCTTGTTTATTATATTTAAAACAATAGTTTATATAGTAATATCCAGCAATCTGTTAGCTCAAAAGTACATTTGTTAGTTAATTGATTATCTTACAAATTTAGAATCATTCTAAGGAGGTTTATGGTTATAAGGTGTTCTGCAATCAAATAATTCTTCAATATTATGAGTAAATTATTTTGTTGCTGAATTACCGTAAATAAAATATGAAGAACTACTTTTTACTCCCCACGGTGTATGACTTATTGCCATTGTGTTAATAATTTGAGGTAATATTTCATAGTTCTTCTGCATAAAAAACCTGTTGCTATTTAGGGGTTAAGGAAACATTCTACTTTCTGGATGCACAAATCTTTCTGGTACGTAAAGATCATAACTATTTGTGCGACAATATTCCTCCAATTGACGACTAGAATGAACACCAATTCTTTTATATATTCGCGAGAGATGGGTTTCAACCGTACGATAGGAAATATTTAACATTCTACCCATCTGCTTACTAGTATATTTTTGTAACAGAAGGAAAATAACATCCCATTCCCGTTGCGTAAATATATCGGTTGGTGGAGAGAACAGGATAGATGCTGGTAGTTTTCCATGAAATAGACGGGTAAATGAGAAATCTTGAGCTTCCCATCCGTGGAAGATGACGCCAACACATTCGTTATTATCATTATAGAATGGATATTTTTCACAAAAATGAGATGATAGAAATCTATCTTTCCCATATATATGAGTTTCAAGCGAACAGACTCTTGTTTGTTTCTCCATTACACTTTGATCGTGAGTAACGAATTCTTTTGCAAACTCAGCTCCATCCCAAGGAATTTCATCATCATACCGTCCTTCATAATTAAATGAATCTGGAAGATTCTGGATATGCTTAAATGCTAAATTACCATAAATAAAACATGAGTCTTTATCTTTGATCCCCCAAGGGTCATTACTTTGCTGTAAAGTATTAATGACTTGAGGTGAAAGATTTAACTTACCGATTTGATTCATAATGAAATCCTTAAGTTAGTAATCGTAGTTTATAATTCCCTGCTACCAATAGTAAGAAATCTTTCAGGAATATAGAGATGATAGTTATTTTTCTTACAGAAATCTGCTAACTCTACATGAGGTGATAAGTCAAATTTCTGATAAATTGACTGAATATGATTAACGACATCTTCTGTGCTCATCATTAATTCTTGACTGATGCTCTCTTCATCTTGTGAGCGTAAAGTCAGAAAAAGGACTTCCCACTCGGTTTGTGTCAGAATATTATTTGGTGGCATAAATTCCAGGTTTGTTGGCGATATTCTTTCATAATAGTAAGAAACAGAAAAATCTTGAGCCTTATACATATGAAAGAAGATCCCAATGCAATCATTATTCTCATCAAAAAGGGGAAATTTATCACAAACATAGCTTTGTTTAATGTTATTTTCTCCAAACTGATGCGTTTCCAATGAAGTGACGCGCTGCATAGTCTGGATGGCTTTTTGGTCCTGACGGTGGAATTCTTCTGCATGTTCAGCAACAGGTGAAGGTAATTCACCCATAGAAAGCCCTATAATATCGAAATCTTCAGGAAGATTGAGCAGTTGATAGAAAGCAGGGTTAGCATAAATAAATCTTGATTGGTGATCTCTGGCGCCCCAAGGTTCATTGCTTTTATCCCACATCATGGTTAATTGTGGCGTAATAAGAGTGGATTTGTTTCTTATATTTGACATAGTAACTCCTAAATTTCGATTTAAATTGTTATCTGGATAGTTGCGTTTTCGATTATGTCTTAAACGGATTGCTATATAATAGGATATAATGCTTTCCTCGTCAAAAAGCGTATGTTTATTAATTGAATTTTTACTATTTTATCATGAAACTTTAAATGGCAATGAATATAACTATATATACTATTTTAGATGTGGATTATTTTTGTGTTTATTGAAAGAATGATTGAAGATTGTTGCTGTGCCTGATATCCGCCATTTTTTAGCTGGAAAACAGGCATCATTGGTGGTCAATAAGTACAGATTATACTCAAAACTATCAGCATTCTAGCTGTTTTCAATTGATAAATAATTATTTGTCCTAATGCTTAATAGCTGTTTTGTTAAACTATTTTATTTATTCTTCTTTGTAATAAAGAAAAAATCTGAGCAGTAGCGTGAAAAAAACGATAGCTTTTGAACACATTTTTGATGTGACCTAAAGATTGAACTCAATAAATTACGTCTGTTGTGTTAAGTATATATTCTTAGTTTTTCATATTGTTTGTGCTAACTACCCTTTTAAAGGGTAGCTAGCAGTAGTTACACTTGTTGGGATTAAGTAGTAAATACTTAATGAATGGTGCTAACATCAATTTGGTTTTTTCTATTTGAATTTAGTTTTTTCTTAATGTTATCCGTTACTTCACATGTATAACACGCAAGTTTGATGGGATGTGCAAAGATCATATCGTTACCTTCTATTTAAGGTACAGTTATCAATTTGATAACTATATCGTTCTTTTTAGAGGATTAGCGTGGGGATAGGAGGAGGCTATATGTCAATAAGATTGGTAAATCCTGAAAAGATTAATGAGGTTTTCGCTCATCTGAATGGAAGCTCAGATAACCATAGCCTTTATACTGCGTTAATGGATGGGGTTGATATTACTGACCAGATAAAAGGATTGTTACTTTCGCCAGGTTATCGCATGGTTCGTATTGATGGTCGATTTGGTAATCGTATCAGTCAATCCCACTTCGAATTGGCGTTGGTTAACAATGTGTCTAAAGAGGTTGCCTATTATAATCGAGTGGTTATACAGCCAGATGTGGTAGTGACTTGTTGTCCAGTAACACAAATTCTTGTTTGGCGTATTCTGAAACGTGAACATCGAACGGCTTTGCATGAACTGGCTGGTCAGGTGGTCTTCGGTTACTTGCTCGAATCTTATAATGTGACTCGCCTTGATTTAACGCTATTTGCCTGATATCTCAAGTGTATACCCTATGAATTTCAAGATGCATTGCGACGGCAAAGGAGCGAATCCCCGGTCACATAGGTATCTATGTGACCGGGGGGGAGTGAGCGCAGCCAACAAAGAGGAAACTTGAAAGATAACGGGTATATAAATATAGTTTTTAATTAGTGAATAAGGAGGGGCTAATTCCCCTCCTACTTTTAAACAGAGGATTGTATGGTAAACAAAGAGAAAAAATTAATATTTCTTATTATTCTAATCGTATCTATATTGACTTCTTGTGTAGGTTTTGTGATTCATGTTATCAACTCCGAGTGGGTAGTTCCTTATATAAGGAATGAAGTAAGCAATATAACTGTAGCTCCGTCTTGGGATGTTAGATATCTTGCTGCATTAACAAGTTTAGAGACAGGACTGGGTATCACATTTTTATATATTCTCATAAAAAAGAGTCTTCCTACATATACCCCTATCACAAGAGGTATCCTTATGTGGTTAATTGAATTAGCAATCATGGGACGGCTTGTTAGGCAACCATTGATGGACTATGCTATAGGAAATCCATTTACAGTATCTGTTTTACAGAATTCAGTATCATGGATTAACTGGTTTTTTATATGCCTTATAACCACTTGTTTATATGACTATCTAATTAAGATTTGGTGCCAAAATAATAATGAATGATAGTGTTTTTAAAAATTTGAATAAATAGAAAGATGAAAATAGATGGGTTGTCAATACAATAGTTAAAATTTACCCATCTTCTCTTTTTTTATATTCAATAGTGTTTTTTTGATATTTTTTCTTTTTTTTTAATATTTGTATTAAAAATAAATAATAGGGTTTTGATTGAAGGTGAGATCCATTCCTTTAAAAAAAAGCTGCATATTCCATTGGGATATGAATCACTTCGTTATTCTAGAAAAAGTCAATAAAAATAAATTTTTATATTAGATCCAGAGAAAGGATTTTATCTATTAATGAAATCTCAAAACATTTCACTGGAGTCGCAATAGAACTAACGCCAGCATCGGAGTTTCAGTAATCCTATTCCTTTAGGAGTTATATGAACAGATATAAATCACCGCCGGATTAATAACTAAGAGATGTAACATTTGGTAAAGACATTTGGGCAGTAAGTATAATGGGTAAAATGAAATTACAGCTATCAAGTGTTACAAGCGGGATTTTCTAATATGGGCAATATTTGATCATTTATGCGGTTGCCCTGGCGAATTACCTATCCAATAGACCCACTTTGTGGGTTTTTTCATAATCGATCTGAATGATTCCATTATAATTAACTTGCGATATATCAATCCTCACTCAAAGCGCTATCCCTCATTGTAAAGTCTATAAATTTCCAGAACAGTGTTTGAAGTTTAATCTCGCTATTAATTTAACTCATTATAGTTAGTAATATTGTATTTATTGTTCGCCTTTATTTGGATCAGAGTAATGGAAGTGAGCGGTTATTTTTTCACTATAGATATTTTGTTGCAAAGAAATAAGTTAAATTTACCTACATTTCTGATGCAACAATGTTAATAATTTAACCTTAGTAATTTGATTTGTGAAAATCTTTTAATAATTTTAATAAAAACAACAAGTTAATCTATGTTTTAATATTATTTTTTACTATCTTATTTGTATTGTTAACATCAGTGTGGGGATATAGGGCAATATGTGGGGGGTAAACAGACTTTCTTGTGTATTAATATTGATTTTGAGTTTTTGCTCTATATTATTTTATTCTGCTTATTCATTTAACACTATTTGTATATATAAGCTCATTATGTCTCTGAGCTTAGGTTTTTTATTTCACTATATATTCTACAATCTTTGTGAATAAATTTCTTGTTAAGGGCGAAATATGTTTAAAAAATTCGAACAATCATCTTTGATATCAATCATGACAAAGGTGTTTTCTCTCATTATTGCATTGAACATAAAGTAAATAATCAATGAAATAGTAACTTAATAGAGTTAGGGTAATCTGACTAATTAGGCCAAATAATGCCATCGTTGATGGCTGTCATTATATTTTTACCGTGGTAAGAACGGTGGATTCGCACTGTCCACGGAAAACTCGATTCTCAAAACCGTTGCTGTATCTGTCAGATGCAGTGGTTTTCTATTTAACCTAAACTTAAATTAAGGGATTATTTATGGGAAAATCATCAAACCGTAGTACAGAATATTTCTTTACTGGAAAATACTACGATGATGATGATGGTAATAATATTGTTGCCATCGGCGTGGGAGGGGTTATTTATGCCAAAGGAGGCGATGATCGTATTACCCTCGGATCGATTGGGGCGACGGTCTATGCTGATTCTGGTAATAAGGTTGTCAATGGCGGTGCCGGATATTTAAAAATAGTGGATAAGGAAGGTAATCTGTCAGTACATGGCGCTGCCGGTTATTCGGGTATTGATAAGAGCGGCAATGGTGATATTTCATTTGCTGGCGCGGCGGGAGGGGTTGCTATCGATCACCGGGGAAGCCACGGTAATCTCAATTTCTCTGGGGCGGCTGCTTATAATGGCCTGAGTCGTAAAGGGCAATCCGGTGAGGTGATTTTTGAAGGTGTCGGTGGTTATAACGAGTTATGGCATGAAACCAATCAAGGCAATTTAAATTTTTTCGGCGCCGGCGCCGGTAATAAAATTGATCGTACCTGGTATGATCACTATGAGAAAAGTCACGGCGATGTGAAATTTGAAGGCGGGGGAGCAGCAAATAGTATTAGTTCGCGGGTTGAAAACGGCAATATTAATTTCACAGGAGCCGGAGCGGATAATCACATTATACGTAAAGGTAAAGAAGGCAATATTATTTTGCATGGCGCCGGGGCATCAAACCGTATTGAACGCTTGCGCCAAAGCCAAGATCAATATGGACAGACCCACGGTAATATCGAATTTGCAGGGGCAGGGGGTTATAACCGGATTTATTCTGATGTCGCACATGGTGATATTAGTTTCGATGGCGCCGGCGCTTACAATGAAATATCAAGAATCGGCGTAGATAGCGGTTCTCGTGATGGCGCTCTGGAATACGCTAAAGCCGAAGAGATTGTGTTAACGACAGCGACAATAGGAGGAAAGTGGCTTCAACAATCCCAACACCAACAGGTGATTGGCATTAAATCAACTGTCGAGACTAATACTTATCTCTTTGCGCTGGCCGATGAAATGTACACTAAGCTGGTTAAGGTTCAACTTCAAAATGATCCTGAAACCGGTAAGCTCGGTTATTACGCTACTTCTTGGTACAAACAGGGCAATCATCTCAATAATCTTGCTACGGAGAATATCTCTTCAAGTAATGGATTTTTCGATATACATTCCAATGGTGGTTACCGTCTCTTTAATCTAATCTTTGAACATCATCAACCCGTTACTATTCAACATACGGTTGAAGAAGATTTGCAGGAAAACCAGTGGGTGACTTATGCCGGTGGAACCAATGCCAGAGCAGGAGATGTCACGTTGGTTGATGCCAAAATGCATGGGCATGCAATCCATTCCGGTGGTTTGATATTGGATGTTTCAGCGGTGAAATCGAACTGTCAACCGAACACTTATATTTATGCCAAGTATGTTGAGTCATATACCAAAGTGGTGATGGTTGAATTGGTGAATAATCCTGAAACCGGTGCGCTGCAATATTATGCCAGTGCTTGGTATAAAGAAGGTGATCATACCGGCAATCTGGCTGCCGAAGATTTTTCCCCTAAAAATGGTTATCGTTCAATGGATGTGGGCGGATATTCCCTAACCCATCTGCAATACAAAGTGAATTCAGTACGCCGGGTGTCTGAACATTTAGCACATACCGAAGAGTACAGCTATCAGGAGTTGGTGAAATCATCTGCGGATATGGGTGATAGCTCCGGTGACATTAATTTTAAGGGCATGGGGGGCGGTAATGTCATTACCTCCAGCGTCACACGCGGTAATGTTAATTTTGAAGGCGCTGGTGCTGCCAATGTAATTGTGAAGCGTGGGGAACAGGGCAATCTGACATTCCGTGGCGCAGGTCTGGCAAACGTGCTGGTGCATCAAAGCCAACATGGAGAAATGGATGTTTACGCTGGCGGTGCGGCAAACGTATTGGTCCGAATCGGTGATGGGCGGTATCTGGCTCATCTCCTGGCGATAGGTAATATCTCAATCCACCAAGGTAATGGCGAGAGCCGAGTTGTCATGTTTGGGGGTTACAACACTCATAGCCAAATAGGTAATGGTAACGCTAATTGGTTAGGCGCCGGTGGTTTTAATGTGATGACCCAAACAGGTAAGGGGAAGGTCTCCTCGGTACTGGCGGGGGGCGCCAATGTGCTGACTAAGCTTGGTGCCGGCGATTTGGTTGCCGGTATGCTTGGTGGCGCGAACATTATCACCCATCTCCACGATGATGAAATATCAGGTACCACGGCGGTTGCGTTAGGCGGCGCCAATATTTTGACGAAAAAGGGCAGAGGTAGTGCTATTGCGTTGATGGGCGGCGGCGCTAATGTGTTTACGCATATTGGCAATGGGAGTACGACGGGTGTGATGTTAGGCGGCGCTAATATTCTGACCAAGATCGGAAACGATAACACCACGGGTATTATGCTCGGCATCGGTAATGTGCTGACTCATGTCGGTGGCGGTCAGACTCTGGGAGTTATGGGAGCCGCAGGCAATGTTTTTACTAAAGTGGGTGATGGAACTGCGATTGCGGCCATGATTGGCGCGGGCAATATCTTTACCCATGTTGGCAATGGTGATGCATGGGGGTTGATGGGAGGCTTGGGGAATGTTTTTACCAAAGTAGGGGATGGTAAGGCGCTGGCATTGATGATCGCTGCCGGTAATGTGTTTACCCACATTGGTGATGAAACGAGTGTTGCCTTGATGTTGGCTAAAGGCAATATCGCAACCAAAGTGGGTAACGGTATGACGCTGGCGGCAATGATCGGCGAGGCCAATGTGATGACCCATATTGGTAATGGCTCAACCTTTGCCGCGATGATCGGGCAGGGTAATATCCTGACGAAAGCGGGCAATGATTTGACGCTTGGTTTGATGGTTGGTGAAGCTAATATCTATTCGCATGTGGGTAATGGCGCCAGCATTGGCCTGTTTGCCGGTGAGCTGAATGTAATGACCAGGGTAGGGGATGGTACAACATTGGCGGCAATGTTTGGTCGAGCCAATATCATGACGCATTCCGGTAATGGCTTAACCGGTGTTTTAGCGTTAGGAGAGGCGAATATTGTCACCAAAGTGGGCGATGATTTTATGGGGGTGGTTGCGGCGGCGGAGGCGAATGTCATTACTCATAAGGGATCATCAACCACTGCTGCTGTGCTATTCGGTAAGGGTAATATTCTAACGAAGGTGGGTGACGGGACAACAGTCGGTTTACTTATTTCCGATGTGGGTAACATCATGACCCATGTTGGTGATGGCACGACGGTGGGTTTCGCCAAAGGTAAAGCGAATATCATTACCAAAGTGGGGAACGGTACCGGCGTTAATGCTGTTTGGGGGGAGGCTAATATCCTGACTCAGGTTGGTGATGGCGACCGTTATAACTTCGCTAAAGGTAAAGCGAACATCATTACCAAAGTAGGTAATGAGCAGGAAGTCACGGTTGTTCAAGGGGATGCCAATATCATCGCCCATGTGGGGCAAGGTGATGATTATACCGGCGCTTGGGGCAAAGCTAATGTGATTACCAAAGTCGGTGATGGGCGTAATGTCATACTTGCCACTGCTGATGCCAACATTGTGACTCAGGTAGGTAACGGTGACAGCTTTAATGCCTTGTGGAGTAAAGGGAATATTGTCACCAAAATAGGTGATGGTATGCAGGTTACTGCGGCAAAAGGCAGAGCGAATATTACTACCACGGTGGGGAATGGTTTAAGTGTTACTGCGACGCATGGCGATTTTAATATTAATACCAAAGTGGGTGATGGTATTTCCGTTAACGCAGCGTGGGGTGAATATAACGTTAATACTAAAGTCGGGCATGGTCTTAATGTTGCGATCATGAAAGGCAAGGGCAACGCCAATATTCATGTTGGTGATGGTCTGGGGATTAACGCCTCTTATGCGCGTAATAATGTGGCGATTAAGGTTGGTAACGGCGATTTCTACACGCTTTCTATTGCGGAAAGCAATACGCAAAGTAATAACCTTTCCTTTCTGTTTAAAACGATTAGACAAACTGTGTTAGGTGTGGAAGGTAGTCAGGCGATTAACTATCTGATGCACGGTAATGAGGCGAATAGTTCTGGTACGAATAGAGGCCGAGGGGCGATTAATTTAACTGAAGTTTCTGCCATTGATGGTTTCCAGATGAATGCCATTGATGACGTTGGTTCGGATCTGCGTAATAAATTAAGCGGTACGGTCACTCAGGTGGAGACGCCTGATACTAAGGCTATCCAGAATGCTTTGCATATTGGAGACGAAGTTGATTCGACTCAGAGTGAATCATCATCACAAGCTGATGCTGTTATTAAACATGCAAAACAGGACAGCGCTGCGCAAAATGCGTTAAGTGATAAAGAGAAAGCGGAGGAAAATCGCCGCATTCTGGAACAAGAACGGGATGACCAACTTAAAACAATTTCAAAATCACAACTCCAATTGGAATCAACAAATCAAAATGCGCTGAATACCAATGGACAAGTACAGCGTGATGCAATAAGTGGAGAATCCAGAGCGGTAACGAAAGAGCTGCTCTCCATGACTCAACGTCTGAATGCGCTTAATGGCTATGTCAATTACACAGGTCAATCGGGTGATGAGTGGCGTAACCGGTTTGCTACGGGATATTTGAACCGTACTCAGGAGAAATTAGATGACACCAAATTTATTTCCCAGAAAAAATTAGCTGATTTACAACCGTGCTTTATTGATAATCAAAAACACGTAAAAAATACAATTGGCAAATCAGCAGCAGGTTTAGAACAAAGTTATCAGAATATAAAAAACACAGACGACAGTATTGAGGATGCGCGTACAAAAGCGAAATCAAGACAGAAAGAAGCGGATTTACAACGTCTGCGAGCAGCGCAAGCGGAAAGCGATGCCTATGCCGTATATGAAGAAGCGAAACAACGCGGTGAATATGATAGCTCGGTAGCGAAAAATAAAGCCGCTCAGGTACAGGCTGATGCGAAAGGGGCGAAACAGGCCGGTGACGCAAAACCCGATCGTAGCGGGGCGCCCGGCAGTGGCTTGTCTGGGAGGGCTTATATACCAATCGACGTAGCGAAACCGAAAAGTCATATCAATCCTGAATCCAAAGCGGAAGCTAATGGCTGGAACAGTGAAGATCTAACACTCACAGCCGCAGATTTGGCGGCATTGAATAGTGCGCGACGGGCGGTTAATCGACTACAGATCAACAGGGGTATTCGTGCTGAACATGTCGGTGCTTCGGTCATTTCGCGGCTTACCGGAACGTCATCCGATAGAGTTATGGAGCCTGCTTCAAATCAACCGAGAAAGTTAACCACAAAAGCACCTGTAATTTCGGGTATCAATTTGCAAGGGTTAGGGCAAGTTGCTGGTGGAGATAGCCTTAAATCCCATTCTTCCATCCTGAGAGAGTTTGAGCCTTTCTTGCTGAGTCAGGGTGACAAACGGTTTATTGATTCGACGAAAAGATATCTTGGCCAGATAAATACCGATCGGCCCAGTAAGGCGCTGGCGGCAGTACGTGAGGTTTTCAATAATGCGGTCGAACAACCTGATGAGCAGCATGTGTTGCAGCTTGAGCAAGCGCTTGCTCATTGGCAACAGCATGATCCCAATGAATTTGCCAGGCGTGGCCGATTAGTTAAAAGCCTGCGTTTTGAGATGGGGGAACGGGTTGCCTACCTTCAAGCAAAAAGAGCTGAATCAGCCGGGATTTTAGGGGTTAGCCTAGCGCCTGACCATATTGCACAGTTTGACCAACAGGTATCCTTTGATGGATTTGGGCGTGTGGTAGGTCTGAAAGGCGATATCGCGCAAAGCGAAATTAATCGTCTTACTGCTTTACAAATCAAGCCATTGACTCAGATTAACTCTGTAGCGGAGCGGGAAACGCCTAAAACTGAAAGTGAAAGCCTCATCGTTTTCGTTAGCCGATTGCAACAAGAGGCTATTCCCGAAGGTATGCCGCTAATTGAACGGGTCAAAAATCTGTGGCTTAGCGGACAAGTAACACAACAGGAAACCATTAAGCTGTTTGAGGAGGCGGTTGCCCAGTTGCAGACACATCCTGAATTACACACGTTAGCTCAACAGTTACTGGCTGATGCCCGTAAGGAAAAGACGACTGGACAATATATTGACAACCTGTTTGGCCGCCATTTTGATTCTGAATTGGCCCATGAATTGGTGAAAACAGCGCCACAGGATGCCATGACTGCTTCCAGACAGACAGGGCAATTTCTGGTAGAGAGATTTGAACAGTGGATAGGGGGTTTTTATCCTGATGTAGCCGAGCGTGAGAAGGTTATTGCTAAAAAGATGGCGGGATTCGCCAGGGTCATTAATAGGGATTTTCGTCCTTGGTTCAGTCGGGTGCCTGAATTGACGACGTTTCTGGATGAACCGACTTTTGCCAATTTCAAAGTCATGATGACTCAGGTTGATGATGGTTTTGCGGTGATTAAGGTGCCATTTCTGGCAGTGAAAATGGCAACTACCTCAGGAATGGGGATGGATCGTGCGGAGTGGAAGGTTAAAGGGGATCGTTTCTATGAGGATGCGATCACCAAAGCCCGTTCGACCAGTAGTCAACTGACTAGCGGGGCTGATGTCACGTATGAAGTCGAAATAACCGAAAAGCAGACTAACGATTATGGTACGGCATTGCCTTACCAGCCTGCTAATAACAAGCATGATGACTTTTTGTATGGCAGAAAGGTTGCTGCGGGCCGAATTTTGGTCCCCGGATGGGAAACGAGATTTGAGCATCATGCGTTAGCGCAAGGTCACTCTGTGGTGACAGGCGCTTCCGGCTCGACCAATATCATGGTTCACCTCAATAACTATATTGCCAATGAACAGATTGCCAATGAACAGATTGCCAATGAACAGATTGCCAATGAACAGATTGCTGGTGAACAGCCTGCTTTCTCGGCCAGGCAGGGTTATCTCAACACGCTGGCGTTTCTGGTATTTGATGGTGGTCATTCTGTCAACGAAAGTCTGGCGGTTTATCAGGCACTACAGGTAACTGGTGATGAACAACGTAGACAGGTATTGAACAGCTACACTGCCAATTATCGGGATCTGGTGGATATTGCCGGTGGAGAAGGCAAAGTGTGGGTAAGTCAGGCGCTGGATAACGCTTTCCGAGAAACTGGGGAGTTCTATCAGAAACATGCCAGAGTGAAGCCACAAAGTCGTCCAGCGGTGGAAGAGTTAGACGGGTTATCAGGTAAGAATAAGAGGCCACAACCGACTATCATCGACGATACTCATCAGGATAAGAAAGTGAACAGACCACTCGGTGACTGGCAAATAGAGAAGGTGACGCCACAAGCTGATGGCCGTGAAACTCGCTTTGATGGTCAGATTATTATCCAAATGGAGGATGATCCGGTCGTCGCTAAGGCCGCGGCCAATCTGGCGGGTAAACACTCAGATTCTAGCGTGGTGATTCAACTTGACTCTAGGGGCGAATATCGTGTGGTTTATGGCGATCTTGCCCGATTATCCGGGAAGTTACGTTGGCAGATTGTCGGTCATGGTCGTGATACGTCGGAGCAAAATAACATTCGTCTGAGTGGTTACGCGGCTGATGAACTGGCGACCAGATTAACGCGGTTTTATCGGGACGTTAATCTGGGTAAAAGCATAACTCACAAACCTGATCACATCAGTATTGTGGGTTGTTCTTTGATAAGTGATGACAAACGGGATGGCTTTGCTCGTCGCTTTATCACCGTGTTGGATAAGCAAGGCATTCGCAGCGATGTTTCCGCTCGCAGTAGTGAAGTGGCGGTTGATGCCGGTGGACGCAAATTTACCCGTGATCAAAATAACCAATGGGTTAACAATCTGGCTGATAACAAAGTTGTATTAAGTTGGAATGATAAAAATGCGCTGATCACGCATACCGAACAAGTTCGTCGCGGTATTGCTGAAAGTGATATCAACCTCTCCAGGGTAGGACATACCGAAGCGGATACCGTTATTAAAGGCGCGATTACCGGCCGCAATGAAGTGTTAGTTCAACCCAAGAAACGTGGAAATACGATTCAGGTTGCCCCTGACGATCAATCGAATAATCAGCTCAGTTACTCCGGTAATATTCAGGTGAATGTGGGAGATGGCGAGTTTACCGCCCTCAACTGGGGAACTTCGAACGTCGGTATTAAAGTGGGTAGCGGTGGTTTTAAATCACTGGCCTTCGGTGATAACAATGTGATGGCGCACATCGGTAATGGCGACAGTAAACAGAGCTTCGATATTGCAGGCTATCAAGCGCTTGAAGGGGCGCAAATGTTTATCGGTAATCGTAATGTCAGCTTTAACCAAGGCCGCAGTAATGACCTGATTGTGATGATGGATAAATCCATTCCAACGCCGCCGTTGGTTAATCCGTTTGATGGCGCTGCGCGTATTGCTCATGTATTACAAGGGGTTGCCGGTTTCAGTGAGGATCAAGATTGGTTGGCGGCGCAAGATCAGCAGTGGACCATCGCCGGTGCGAAGAGGTTTGTGGAGGATATGTCCGGTTTGGACCAAACCAGCAGCGTAGACTACAACACATTGACTGATCTGGATTCGCAACATGAGCGTAGCAGCCGTGGTTTGAAGCATGACGCTGAATTGACATTGAACAAGAAATTTAATCAGTGGCTAGGCGAACATGGCAATGGCGCTGGTATAGGCAAAATAAGTCGTATAGAGCAATTCCGTCAGGCTAATCAGAAACTGGCTTTCAACTTTGCTGTAGGCGGGCGTGGCGCTGATATTCAGGTGACAACCGGTAACTGGAATTTGATGTTCGGTGACCATATCCAATCGATTCTGGATACTAACTTGGGTTCGCTGTTTGGCCTGATGACGCAGCAATATTCGGCAACGGGCATGGCGAAGACCACCTTTACTTATAATCCACGGGATTTGCCGCGTCAGCTTAAGAATAAACTGATTGGCCGATTAGCGAGTGTAAATGCAGATACCACCTTAGCGGATATTTTTGGGGTGAACTACACCGCAGAGGGGAAAATTATTTCCCGCTCAGGCGAATCGGTTGATGGTGAGGAGATTCTGCAAGAGATGCTGGAAGTGATTGGGGAATTTAGTGGTGATCAACTGCAAGCTTTCGCCAATCCAGAAAAATTACTTGATAGCCTGGAGGCGGGCATTGATATGGGCGAGGATGGAGTCAGGTCATTTGCGGAGAGTCATGGTCTGAAAGAGAAAGCGCCCGATGAACATCAGGAATCAGGATCTGCGGTGAATATCAATGGAGAAAATGCCCAGACCAATAATAAACCCAAGTCTGCGTTTGGCTTTAATTCGCTTAACTTACCTAATCTGTTTGCCACGATGTTCAGCGAAGAGAAGCAGCGAGAGATGAAATCGTTAGTGGTTAACCTGAAAGAAAACCTGACGACTGATCTGCTTAATATGGAAGAAAAAACGTTTGATTTCCTGCGTAACAGCGGCCATTTGCACGGTGATGGCGATATCCATGTATCGTTGGGGAACTATAACTTCAACTGGGGAGGCGACGGTAAAGATCTCGGCGCTTATTTGGGAGATAACAATAACTTCTGGGGTGGTCGCGGTGATGATGTTTATTACTCACTAGGTACCTCCAATATTTTTTCAGGTGGTGAAGGTAATGACTTGGGTGTCCTGATGGGACGTGAAAACTGGATGTTTGGCGGTAATGGTGATGATACCGCAGTGGTGGCTGGGCGCATTAACCATATCTCTATGGGGGAAGGCAATGATCAGGTGTTTGTCTTTGGTGAAGGCGGTTTTATTGATGCCGGTAACGGACAAGATTACGTTGTCGCCTCCGGCAACTATAATCGGGTGGATAGTGGGGAAGGTCAGGATTATGCGGTAATCATCGGCAATAATAATCAGGCCGAACTGGGTGGAGGAGACGATTTTGCCAGAGTATTTGGTAATGACAATCGGGTTGATGGTTATTCCGGCAATGATGGGATTAAGCTGATGGGCTACCATGCGGTGATTAATGGTGGCGAAGGTGATGATCATCTGATAGCCGCGGCTATTTCGAAGTTCAGCCAATTTGACGGCGGTGAAGGTCAGGATCTGCTGGTATTAGGCGGGTATCAGAACCATTTCCGGGGCGGCGCAGGTGTGGATAGCTTTGTGGTCAGCGCAGAGGTGATTGATAACCGAGTGAGCGATATTAACGCAGAAGATATGATCCTGTTTAACGGTGTTGACTGGCAAAATCTGTGGTTCCAGCGTAGCGGATATGATCTGGTGCTGTCAGTGAATCGCCATACTCAGGACACCACCGCTCAGGGGAGATTTGAATCGGTGGGTTCGGTCACTTTTAATGATTACTTCAATGGCAATCGCGCCAAATTGGTGACTCGGATGAGTGATAAGAACGCGTCTGGGGAGCGTGAATTTACGGCACTGTCAGATAATGCGGTGGATTCTTTGATTCAGGCCATGAGTAGTTTCTCCCCGACAGTGGGTGATAATGGTTTTATTGAAAGTCTGGACAGTCAGGCGAAAACGGCTATCGCAACGGCGTGGACCGATGTGACGATTGGTAAGGGGAAATTTGCTTAATTAACTCTTTATTAGCTCTTTCTATAAGTCAGTAAAAACGTTGTTATAGAAATAAAAATGGCTCACAGAAAGGTGGGCCATTTTTTTTGTTTTATATTTTGATTAAGTTTTTCTATTTTGTTTAAAAACAGGGTTATTATTATCGAATTGATTGTAATAATTTATTATTTTTTACATAGTGATTCTGTAATAGATAAGTTAAATATTTGTGGTGTTTTTATATTTTAAATATTAATAAATTACTCTATAAATATTTTATTTTTTAAATCTGAATAAAAAATTGTCTATGATTAATTTAATGTCTATTTTATTAACTGAGTTAGCACTAATAGTCATGATGGTGAGTATTAGGAAGTGTCAGGGGGGATAAAAAGACTTTTTGTGTGTGGATATTGCTTTTGCATTTCTACTCTATATTATCTCGCCAAATTTATTCAGCTCATTAATCACAAATTTACTCAAAGAACTCGTAGATACATAAACTCAGGATTCATCTGAGTTTAATTTTTTATTTATTTTTAATTGCTTTATTAATAAGTTTTTATTAGGTAAAAAATGGCTGGAGAATTTATGTAAAATATCTTTAATATCAATAAACACCAGTGTGTTTTTTCTTTATTTCGCTAAACTGTAATGAAAATAATCTAAAGGATTTCTTATGGGTAAATCATCAAATCGTGGTACGCAATACTTTTTCACTGGCAAGTATCTTGCTGATGACGATAATAATAATATTAATGCTATTGGATTTGGTGGTCATATTTATGCGCATGGCGGGGATGATCATATCACCCTCGGTTCGATTGCGGCGAAGGTGTATACCGATGTTGGGCATGATACGGTGGTCGGTGGTGCTGCCTATCTAGAAATAGAAGATTCTAAGGGTGATCTGTCTGTCAAAGGTGGTACCGGTTATGCACATATTAATAAGCATGGTGATGGTAGCATTGCATTTTCTGGCGCTGCCGGGAGTATTGCTGTGGAGCACTCAGGTAACTATGGTAACTTGAATTTTTCTGGTGCGGCGGCTTATAACAGTTTGAACCGTAAAGGCTTGATGGGTGATGTTGATTTTACCGGGGTGGGGGGGTACAACAAATTATGGCACGAAACTAATCAGGGTAATTTGTATTTTGCCGGAGCCGGTGCGAATAATAAAATCGACCGTACTTGGTTGAAACGTTATCAGGGTTCTCAAGGTAATGTAACGTTTAATGGCGCAGGGGCGGCAAATCGTGTCAGTTCGCGGGTAGAGCGTGGTGATATTACGTTTACCGGTATAGGTGCTAATAATCACATCATACGTAAGGGTAAAGAAGGGAATATTATCTTACATGGTGCAGGTGCATCAAACCGAATTGAACGTTTGCGTCAACGTCAGGATCAATACCCGCAAACCCGTGGCGATATTATTTTCTCAGGCGTTGGTGGTTACAATAAGATTTATTCTGATGTTGCTCATGGCAATATCAATTTTTCTGGTGTGGGCGCTTACAATGAAATCACCCGATCAAATACCCATGATATTTATCATGGTGAAGCAATTGGTGGGGTATTGGAATATGCCAAGGCCGAAGAGGTTGTATTAACAACTGCGACGATGGGCGGAAGTTTTCTTCGGGAACCTCAGCAAGTGATGGGTATTAAATCCACAACAGAGTTGAATACTTATCTCTTTGCATATACCGATAATCGGTATACCCATATTAGCAAAATTCAACTTCTAAATGATCCTGTCACCGGTAAGCTCAATTATTACCCTACGTCTTGGTATAAAATAGGTAATCATCTTAAGGATCTCGCGTCGCAAAATATCTATTCATCTAATGGGTTTATCGATATAAATGTTAATAATGCTTATCGTCTTTTCAATTTAGTGGTTGAATATCAGAAACTCATCACTGTTCATAGCGTAGAAGAAAACTTACTGGAAAATGAGTGGGTAACTTATATTGTTGGGGCGGACGTCAAGGCAGAAGATATTACTCTCTCTGATGCGAAAATGGGGGGGCATTTTGTCTTTTCCAATCGCCAGAAAGTGGATGTTTCCGCAGTGAAGTGGAACCGTCAACCGAATACTTATGTGTATGCCAAATATATAGAATCGTATACCAAAGTGGTGCAGGTTGAATTAGCAAATGATTCTGAAACAGATTCACTGAAATATCTGACCAGAGCGTGGTACAAAGCGGGTGATCATACCGGTGATTTGTCTAATGAAGATTTTTCTTTGGCAAATGGTTACCGCCCCATAGAAGCAGGTGGTTGTACTCTCAGCCAACTCCAATATCAGTTTGATACGATATACAGTACCTCTGAACAATTAGAACATACGGAAGAATTTGATAAACAGAATATCGGTGAGAGTTCGGGGGACGTTAATTTTAACGGTGCGGGTGGTGGAAACGTTATTCAATCCAGTGTTACGCGCGGCAATATCAATTTTGTCGGCGCAGGGGCTGCTAACGTCATTGTAAGAGGTGGAGAAGAGGGAGATCTGTCATTTCATGGGGGCGGTTTAGCAAACGTTATTGTTCACCAAAGTCGGCGTGGAAGCATGAATGTTAACGCTGGCGGCGCGGCTAACCTACTCGTGCGGATCGGTAATGGTCGATATCTGGCTCATCTTCTGGCGGTTGCCAATATTTCGATCCACAAAGGTAATGGCGAAAGCCGGGTTACTATGTTGGGTGGCTACAACACCCATACCCAAATAGGTAATGGCAGAGCGAATTGGTCTGCAACGGGTGGTTTTAATGTCATGACCCAGGCAGGTCACGGGGATGTGTATTCCGTACTTTTCGGCGGCGCTAATGTATTGACTAAGCTTGGTGCTGGTGATCTGGTATCCGGTATGTTCGGTGGCGCGAATATTATCACCCACATTAGTGATGAGACTAGAACGTCAGATACCACGGTTATTGCGTTGGGCGGCGCCAATGTTCTGACCAAGAAAGGGGCGGGTAATGCACTAACGCTGATGGGGGGCGGTGCAAACGTATTGACGCACATTGGTGACGGTAACACAACGGGTGTGATGCTAGGTGGCGCTAATATCCTGACCAAAGTTGGCAACGGTGATCTGGTTGGCATCATGTTTGGTATAGGTAACTTGCTTACCCATGTTGGTGACGGTCAAACATTGGGGATGATGGGGGCTGCCGGCAACATTTTTACTAAAGTCGGCGGTGGGGACGCGCTTGCTGTCATGATGGGGAAAGGCAATCTTTTTACTCATGTTGGCAACGATGATGCTTGGGGATTGATGGGTGGGATGACTAATGTCTTTACTAAAGTGGGAAATGGTCATGCATTAGCTTTGATGGTTGCCTCCGGTAATGTGTTTACCCACATTGGTGATGGGAGAAGTGTCGCCCTGATGCTGGCGAAAGGCAATATCGCGACTAAAGTGGGTAATGGCATAACCTTGGCCGCGATGATAGGTGATGCGAATGTGATGACCCACATCGGTGATGGCAATACCTTTGCCACTCTGATCGGCAGTGCCAATGTGTTGACCAAGGTCGGTCATGATCTGACAACCGTCTTGATGATGGGTAAAACCAATATCTATTCCCATGTGGGTGATGGCCCCAGTATTGGTTTGTTTTCCGGTGAACTGAACGCGATGACTAAAGTCGGTGATGGTACAACGTTGGCCGTCATGTCAGGTAAAGCCAATATTATGACCCATGTCGGCAATGGCTTAACTGGTGCGTTAGCGTTGGGGGAAAAGAATATTGTCACCAAAATCGGCGATGATTTTATGGGGGGTATTGCCGCAAAGAAAGCAAACGTTATCACTCATGTGGGCAACGCGATAACGGCTGGCGTACTGCTTGGTGAAGGCAATATTCTGACTAAAGTGGGAGAGGGGACGACTGTTGGCTTACTGGTGTCGGATGTAGGGAATGTGATGACCCATGTTGGTCATGGTATGACCGTGGGATTCGCTAAAGGCAAAGCCAATATCATGACTAAAATGGGGAACGGCACTGGTATTAACGCGGTTTGGGGGGAGGCCAATATTCTGACCCAAGTGGGGGATGGTGATCGTTATAACTTCGCGAAAGGTAAAGCGAACATCGTGACCAAAGTGGGGGATGGACAAGAAGTGACGGTTGTCCAGGGGCAAGCCAATATGATTACTCATGTTGGTCACGGTAATGATTACACCGGCGCTTGGGGGGCAGCGAATGTCATCACTAAAGTAGGTGCCGGGCGTAATGTTCTCCTTGCCAAAGGTGAAGCTAACATTGTGACTCAGGTGGGTAACGGTGACAGTTTTAATGCCCTGTGGAGTAACGGAAATATTGTCACCAAAGTGGGTGATGGCATGCAGGCTACCGTGGCAAAAGGCAAAGCAAATATCACGACCACGGTGGGCAAGGGGTTAAGTGTCACAGCGGCTCATGGCGACCTTAACATCAGTACGAAAGTGGGTGAGGGGATTTCGGTTAATCTGGCGTGGGGCAACGGTAATATCGAGACTAAAGTTGGGGATGGCCTCAATGTTGCAGTCATGAAAGGTGAAAGCAATGCCAATATTCATATTGGCGATGGTCTGACCGTCAATGCCGCTTACGCCCGTAATAACGTGGCGATTAAAGTGGGTAATGGGGATTTTTACAGCCTGGCGGTCAGTAACCTTGAAACTGATAAACTTTCCCTCTTTTTTGACAATATCAAACAGACTGCATTAGGTGTGGGGGGCAGTCAGGCAATTAGCTATTTGGTTCGCGGTGATGAAGCGAATACCTCCGGCATACTTAAAAGTCGTAGTGCAATTAATGTAGCGGGAGTTTCTGCCATTAATGGTTTTGACATGGAGCAGGTCGAACAAATAGGTTCAGGCTTAAATCACCAGCTTAGTGGTTCAGTGTCAGATATCGCGATGCCTGATATTGATTCGGTTGAAGGCACGTTGAATCGGAGAATCAAATCGGTATCAAGCCGGGATGGAGATCTGATCATCAACGGTGATTTTGAACAAGGTGATCAAGGCTGGCAATCAACTAAGGGGATTGAGGCTTACAGTCCAGCGAGCGCTTATGGTTTTGATAATGCCGGACATGGCGATCGGATCACTGAACTTGACGCTGAAGTTAACACCACCCTCTATCAAGATCTACAAAACCTGTATCAGGGAGAAGTGGTTGTATTGAGCTTCGATTTTACCGCGCGCCCAAAAATTTCCTCGGATAATGGCATGGACGTTTTCTGGAATGGTGAACGGGTATTCTCCGAGTCTGGTGAGCAAGCGGCATGGCAAAACAAGACGTTGAGGCTAATGGCAAAAGAGGGGAGTAACCGAATCGAATTTAAAGGTACCGGCCAGAATGATGGGGTAGGTTATCTTCTGGATAACGTTATTGTGAAATCCGAAGAATCATTGATTATCAATGGTGATTTTGAACAAGATGATCAAGGTTGGCAATCAACTCATGATATTGAGGCATATCAATCGGCAAGTGCCTATGGTTTTGATGATGCAGAACATGGAACACGGGTCAGTGAACTTGATGTTGAAACTAACACCACGATTTATCAGGACCTGCAAAATTTATACGCAGGGGAAGTGATTTTACTGAGTTTTGATTTTGCCAATCGCCATAATGCCCTTTTCGCCGACAATGGCATGGAGGTTTTCTGGAATAGTGAACGGGTATTCTCAACCTCTGGAGATGTCACGGAATGGCAAAACGAAACGCTGCAATTAACAGCGAAAGCGGGCAGTAATCGAATTGAGTTTAAAGGGACAGGCTTGAATGATGGTATAGGCTATCTGCTGGATAACGTTGTGGCGAAATCTGCGGGGGTATTACCAACCGAGGCCATTCCTGAATATGTGAAACAAGATAAAGCGGCGCAAAATGCGTTAAACGATAAAGCCAAAGCGGAAAAAAATCGCCTGCTGCTGGAACAGGAAAGAGATAAACAACTGGCGGTAGTGACAAAATTACAATCCCAATTGGAATCAACAGATCAGAATGCGCTAAATACTCAGGGGCAGGAGCAGAGCAGTGCGGTGAAAGAGGAGGCGCAGGCGGTAACGGATGAACTGATTGCCATGACTCAAGGTTTGCATCAGCTTGATAGTGATGTAAATCATCATCGGCCATCAGGTGAACAGTGGCGTAATCGTTTCGCCGGTGGGTTGCTAGACCGCGTTCAGGATAAATTAAATGCAGTAAATTCTGCTACTCAACAGCAGTTGGGTGATGTACAGAAAATCATCGTCGCTAACCAACAAGAAGTCGAAAAAGCAGTTGCCAAGTCAGAAGCCGGAGCGGCAAAAAGTGAACAGCATCGTGTCGCTGCAAGTCAAGATGTGATGGATGCGCAAACAGATACAGCGCGGAGAAAAGAAGAGGCGCTTTCGCAGCAACAGCGGGCTGAAAAAGCGAAAAATGACGCGAATACTTCTTATCAGCATGCTGAGAGTCGTGGCAAACGTGACATTGTTGAGGCTGAAAATAAAGTCACTCAGGTGCAAGCTGATGCTAAAGGCGCGAAGCAGAGTGATCATGCTAAGCCAGAACGTCAGGGGGCAGAGGGCAGTGGTTTATCAGGAGAGGCTTATAAGCCAAAGCGTAATATAGAAATCGGCAGCCAGATTAATCCCGAAGCGGTTGTCTATGCGGATGGCCGGTTTAGTCAAGGGTTAGGGAAGGGAGAACAGCAAGGGCTGAATCGTATTGAACAAGCGGTTAACTATTTACAGGATAAGATCGGATTACAGGATAAGATCGAGCTACAGGACAATATCGGGCGCCAATATTCGGTGAAGGCTCCCGATGTCACGCCGACGGGCCACTCTTCCGGGCAAAATCATGATGTTGTCAAAGGCGATATACTGCAAAAAATTGATAACAAGATCTTTGACTTAAAAGCACATGGAAAAGAATTGGAAGCTTATTCATTTCATTTTAGCCAGGATAGCCATTTTCTGGAAAAACTGCGGGGAATTATTCCAGAAATTGGCAGTGTACTCCTGACTCATGGCGATAAGGTTGAGTCAAAAGAGTTCCTTAAGGGATTGTGTTTCGCTTTGTCGGCCCGCTATTTGATTGAAGAGCGGGTACAGGGTTTAGGGGGCGGCAAAGCTTATATGATGTGGTTGAAAGATGCGGTTAAAGCTTACAACGATAAATCAGTTAATAAGAAAACTGATATCAATGCGGTTGAAACGGCTTTGCTCAACCAATATCGTCGGCAAAATATTGGCCCGGCGATTGAAGATCTATTATCAATGCAGTACAGCCAGTCGATGGATAGCTCTACCGTTGCTGCGCGTCGAAAAGCCAATGCCGCTTATGGTGGTAAGTTAAAAGCTAATGGATTGACAGGACCGAACATCAATAACGCGTTGAATTATGAGGCTGAAGGCTATGAAGCGGTCATGGATAAGCTGCGTAATGTAAGAAAGTCGACTTATATGACATTTATGTCTGAAGAACATGCCATGTCCGTTGTGGTACACAAAGAGCGTGCTCAGACAGTTTGGTCGTTCTATGATCCTAACTTTGGCGCCAAATCGTTTGCTAATTATGATGATTTCCGCCGTTTTATGGATGATTTCCATAAAGGATACCTGACGCATTATCACTTTCAGGTGAGTGAGCGACCGGATCAGAGCTTCTATGTTCAATTCAATCAGTTTGAAGAAGGTCTCATTACCAAATATGACGGTATCTGGCAAAAGGCGCGTGATGGTGAACAGAGCTATGTACTACGTGCATTAAAAGAACAAGGTAAAGCTTTTACTTTGAGTTCAGGGGTTACTGGGCGTGTGGTTGATTACTGTGAAGGTCATGTAACGTTAGAAGTGGCAACTAAACAAGGCAAGAAAGTGTTGGTTGAAGTTGAAGGTAACAACTTTAAGCAAGTAGCCAGCTTTGTACAGTTGAATATCAGTAGGGTATTAACTTATTCGGCGGTAAGTAAATTGACATTTAAAACGCCGGTGGATAGGGAAGCGTCGCTTCCTGCATTAGAAAGATTGTCATCAAATGATGTTATTAAAAACAAAAATGTCGATTCTTGGGAACGCGTGACTGTCACTCCTCAAACTGATGGCCGCGAAACGCGTTTTAATGGTCAGATTATTATTCAGATGGAAAATGATCCGGTTGTTGCCAGAGCCGCGGCTAATCTTGCGGGTAAACACCCCGATTCTAGTGTGATTGTTCAGCTTGATGCTGATGGCAAATATCGCGTTGTCTATGGAGATCTTGCTCAATTATCGGGCAATTTACGTTGGCAGATTGTGGGCCACGGCCGTGATGAATCAGAACAGAATAACGGTCGTCTGAGTGGTTACCGTGCCGATGAGCTGGCAGTAAA
Source organism: Photorhabdus akhurstii (assembly GCF_018448925.1). Taxonomy (GTDB): domain Bacteria; phylum Pseudomonadota; class Gammaproteobacteria; order Enterobacterales; family Enterobacteriaceae; genus Photorhabdus; species Photorhabdus akhurstii. The sequence continues at coordinate 36,807 of NZ_RCWE01000024.1, forward strand.
ACTAAAACAGTTTAGCCAGCATTTTGGTCAGACGAGTAAACCGAGTCACATCAGTATCGTCGGTTGTGCGTTGATAAGTGATGATAAGCGAGATGGCTTTGCCCGCCGTTTTATCACGGCATTAGATAAGCAGGGTATTCGTAGTGATGTTTCCGCTCGTCGTAGTGAAGTTGCAGTTGATGCAACCGGCCATAAATTTACACGTGACAAAAATAACCAATGGGTGAATAACCTGCCTGATAACAAAATCATATTCAGGTGGGATGAACAGGGTGAATTGAACATCAGTACAGAAAGGGTCGTGCGCGGTATTGCTGAAAGTGAAATTAACCTCTCTCACGTGGGGGTAGCTAACTTAGATGAATCAATCAAAGGGGCGATTGCGAATAATTCGCATATTTTTACTGCGCCGGAGAAGCGTCGGGCCAGGATTAATACTCATTCAGGTAGTACATCGAATACTCGTCACTGGGAATATTCCGGCAATATTCAAGTTAAAGTGGGAGAGGGGGAATTTACCGCGATCAACTGGGGAACTTCGAACGTGGGCATCAAAGTGGGTGTTGGTGGTTTTAAATCACTGGCCTTTGGTGACAATAACCTGATGGTTCATCTCGGTGATGGTGATAGTAAACACAGTTTCAATATCGGTGGCTATCAGGCGCTTGAAGGGGCGCAAATGTTTATCGGCAATCGTAATGTGAGTTTCAACATGGGTCGCAGTAACGATCTGATTGTGATGATGGATAAATCCATTCCGGTACCGCCACTGGTTAATCCGTTTGATGGCGCTGCCCATATTGCTGGTGTATTGCAAGGTATTGCGCGTTTTGATGAAGGACAAATGTGGTTAGTCTCTAGAGATGAACAGTGGACATTAGCTGGCGCGAAGAAATTTATCCAGGATATGTCTGGTTTAGATCAAACCAGCAGCGTGGATTATCACACCCTGATAGATCCAGATTCTCGACATGAACGTAGCAGCCGAGCACTGAAAGACGATATCGAATTAACACTGAATAAAAAATATAACGAGTGGCTAAGTAGCAATGGTAGCCATGCTGACATCGGCAATATGAGTCGAGCAGAGCGATTCCGTTTGGCTAATGAAAAACTGGCGTTCAACTTTGCGGTGGGTGGTCAGGGCTCGGATATTCAGGTGACAACAGGTAGCTGGAACTTGATGTTTGGCGACAATATCCAGTCAATTCTGGATACCAACTTGGGTTCGTTGTTTGGTCTGATGACTCAGCAGGTTACGGCAACGGGTTTGACGAGGACGACTTTCACCTATAATCCGCATGACTTACCGCGTCAGCTTAAAAATAGGTTGCTTGGTCGGTTGTCGGGGGTTGGCGCGGAGACAACCTTTGCCGATATCTTTGGCGTAGATTACACCGAGGGGGGACGTATTGTCTCTCGCACGGGTGAGCCGGTTGATGGTGCCGCTATTCTGCAAGAGATGATTAATATCATTGGGGAATTTAGTGGTGAACAACTGAAAGCTTTTGCTGACCCGGATAAATGGCTTGATGATTTGCGAGCTGGCATCAGTATGGGTGCGGAGGGGGTGAAATCATTTGTGGAAAGTCACGGCTTAAAAAAGAGAGAAGTTGAGGAAAAAAGCCAGGTTTCGACAGGTAATCACAATATTGAAAAGGCGCAAATCAACTTATCAACAACAGACAATCGCACCCCGCAACGGGCATTTGGTTTTAATGCGTTAAACGTGCCTAACCTGTTTGCGACGATATTCAGTAAAGATAAGCAAACAGAAATGACATCATTAGTCACCCATCTGAAAGAGAATCTAACGGCAGATTTACTTAATATGGAAGAGAAAACGTTGGATTTTCTGCGTCACAGTGGTCATTTGCAAGGAGATGGCGATATTCACGTGTCGTTGGGCAACAGTAACTTTAACTGGGGTGGTGACGGTAAAGATCTTGGTGCTTATCTGGGAGATAACAATAACTTCTGGGGTGGTCGTGGTGATGACATTTTCTATGCAATGGGGATATCCAATATCTATACCGCAGGTGAAGGTAGCGATCTCGGTATCTTGATGGGACGAGAAAATATGATGTTTGGTGGTATGGGTAATGATACTGCGGTGATGGCCGGGCGCATTAACCATTTATTTATGGGAGAGGGCAATGACCAAGCGTTTGTCTTTGGTGAAGCCGGTTTTATTGACGCAGGCAGCGGGCAGGATTACGTAATAACCTCGGGTAATGATAATCGGGTGGATGTTGGGGAAGATCAGGACTATGCGGTAATCATCGGCAATAACAACCAGATTAACCTAGGTAAAGGCGATGATTCGGCCAGAGTGTTTGGCAACAACAACTGGATTGATGGCAACGTTGGTGACGATGTGATTAAGCTGATGGGCTATCACGCGGTGTTTGATGGTGGAGAAGGTGATGATCGCCTGATAGCCACGGCTATTTCGAAATTTAGTCAGTTTGATGGCGGTGAAGGGCAGGATCTGCTGGTGTTAGGCGGGTATCGAAATCGCTTCCGGGGAGGTACAGGCGTGGATAGCTTTGTGGTCAGCGGGGAGGTGATTGATACATTGGTTAATGATATCAGCGCAGAAGATGTGATTCTGTTTAATGGTGATATTGATTGGCAAAACTTGTGGTTCCAGCGCAGTGGGTATGATTTGGTGCTGTCAGTGGATCGTCAAACTCAGGACACTACCGCTCAGGGGATCTTTGAATCGGTAGGTTCGGTCACCTTTAATGATTACTTTAATGGCAATCGCGCTAAGTTGGTGATACAGATGGGCAATGAGGATGCGTCAGGTGAGCGTGAATTTACGGCGCTATCAGAGAATGCGGTGGATTCCTTGATTCAGGCCATGAGTAGTTTCTCCCCGACAGTGGGTGATAATGGTTTTATTGAAAGCCTGGAGAGTCAAGCGAAAGCGGCTATAACAATGGCGTGGGTAGATACCACAATGGGTAAGGGGAAGTTTGCCTGATTAACTTGCTATTAATCAGTCATACAGCGTTGTTATTGAAATAAAAATGGCTCACAGAAAGATGGGCCATTTTTTTGAATTTTTATTTAGAGATTATTTCTGAGTTTTATTTGTTAATGCTTTTATTAATTCTTCATCACTGTTTTAATATTAAATTTAGGGTTTTGTTATTAAATGGAATAGATCACAAATAAGGTTGGAAGATTTGCTGGTTTCTAAGGGGCCTGTCCGCCCCGATTTTAGGATTCAGGTTAATATTCACTTCATATTGAGATATTGTGTTCTATTTCTTGCATAGATTGCCTTATGAACTCCGCAAATGGCTTTACATTTTTTCCTACCGAGGCTGATTCTAACGCTGATAGATACTGAGTTCTATTTTCGAGTTTAATCACTGTCCAAGGGTATCCTCCGATTACCAGCAAGAAATTCATTAAGAATCTGGCGGTGCGGCCATTACCATCGGGAAACGGATGAATGTAACCCAGAAAAAGATGTCCCAAGATAGCCTTTACCACAAAGTACTTCTCATTAGCGATCAACTCTTTCAGTGCTTCCATACAGTCCATCAATTGCTCGCTGGAGGGCGGTACATGCATTGAAGTGCGGATATAGATTGGTCCTTTGCGAAATCCCGCCAAATCCAGTCTGTTGATAATTCCGGCATCTACACAGGGATTGAACAGCGCAGTGAACCAGTCAGTCAAGCCAACGTCGATCAGATAGTGGATATCCAAGCCTTCTTTATCTTCATGTGCCTCACGCAGTAGCTCTTTCACCTTGTTGAAGGCATCGTAATAGCCTCTGGCAGCCATTGCATCCTTCTGCTCCTTGTCCCTTTGGATTGTATCCGGCGACCAGTCACCTTTAGACAGGCGCTCGATTAATTCTGGCGTAACCTTGTAACCCTCGATGGATAGTGAGTTGTAGGCATCGCTTATGTAGAGGCTGCTCATCATGGCGTGTGTTTTTTCGATTGAGCGCTCAAAGAAGTCAAAAGGTGGTGGAAAGTCATCAAATACCTCGACGACTTCTTGTCTCATCTCCTGCCACAAGAGCCTCACACGAACTGCGCTTGGGGATTCTCCCCGACTACCACCTACTATCATCGGAATATGGTCAAATGGGTTAACCTGCTTAATACCTTCAAAACCGGCTCCTTCCATGATGGTTTGTAGTTTCCGGCTTTCGGCTCTCATCTTTAGCTGCTGATAGGCGCCAATTAATCTGTTTCCTGAGGCAACATTCTTGGTTGTCAGTACTGCTTCTGAAAGCAGACTCAGATCAGCATTCCTGAGTGCTAGCTGAATGCTTATAGGGTTGGCTCTGAAAGTTTGTGGGCCAGTTTCAACGAGTGCGCTTTCTAACGAATGAACATTTATACCGTTTACTTTGACAGTCTTGCAGGGAGCTCTTCCCTTGATGATCACCATACTCATGTTGTTAGGTAGGTTAAGTGTGCGAGGCGTCGTGTCTGAGGTGTAGACAATTATCTGGTTTGGTAAGGCATTGTTTGCTGTATGTAAATCAAGAGAGGATTCGGGACTTAGCCAGTAATCATCTCCGAAGATGCTTTCGACGTACTGCCCAACGAAAGACCAGATGGATTCATACCAAAGTACTGAATCACCCGCTTTTTCAGTCGTGAGATCTGCATCCAGGAGATACCATCCCCTGATGATTTGCTTGAAATAGCCTTTATTGACCAGAAGTGTGCGTTGTTTATCAGTGATTGACTTAGAACTCAGCACGTTGCCCACGGCCGCATCGCTTGCAGCTCTCAGCGCTTCTGCCAACCTTTCGTTTCCAGTTTTTGCCATGTCTTTCTTCCAGCAGATGTTCAAGTATTAGCTAATACGGGAATACAATATTAGCTATTACGATATTGAATTACTAGCTTTTACGAACTTACATTATTAGCTGTTACACTCAAATACAGTGAATTTAAGTCTTCTATCAACTGATTGCTGATGGTCAACACGCGGCAAAGGCCAAACAGATAGTTTGGGATCTTTTGATAACTCCTCAGATCACTCAAACCGGATTGAGTCCCTTCAAAGTGCTCGACTATTTTGCAAAGTGATTCAGGACAAATTAACCCTAATATTAATAACAGTACTCTTTACTACAAAGTTATTAATTTTTTTATTTAATGTTACAGATCGCATTTTTGTGAATAAAAGAGACGCTATTATGCATTAGTGAAATCGCTTAACGACGGGTAAAGATAATGCTCTCTTTGTCTGCATAACGATGAAACTTGTCATTCAATTCTAATAATTACTATTCATTCAGAGGTCTTTATGGGCAGTACCGGAAGTGTCAGTGCGTGGGATGAAGCGTTATTAATTGCCGCTATTCAATATCCTGTTCCTATTATTAAGGGGCCTGAAGATATTCAGGTTCAAGTGCGGCAGATTTGTAAAACAATCGATTCAACTAAAGCCGGTTATCCTGATCTGGATATGATGGTATTTCCTGAATACTCCGCTCAGGGATTAAATACCAAGATCTGGACTTATGATGAAATGTTGTTATCGCTGGACAGTCCAGAAGTGGATTGTTTTCGCCAGGCGTGTATTCGCAATGATATTTGGGGCGTGTTTTCAGTCATGGAACGTAATGAAGATCCGTCACAGCCACCTTATAACTCTGCGATTATTATTAACAACAATGGTGAGATTGCATTGCATTACCGAAAATTGCAGCCTTGGGTGCCGATTGAGCCCTGGATGCCGGGTAATTTGGGCATGCCGGTTTGTGAGGGGCCCAAAGGTGCAAAACTGGCGGTGTGTATTTGTCATGATGGTATGTTTCCTGAGTTGGCGCGTGAAGCAGCCTATAAAGGTTGTAACGTTTTTATCCGCATTTCCGGTTATTCTACCCAAGTCAACGATCAATGGATCTGGACTAATCGCACTAATGCCTGGCAGAACTTAATGTATACCGTATCGGTTAATCTGGCAGGCTATGATGAGGTTTTTTATTATTTCGGTGAAGGTACGATTTGTAATTATGACGGTAATGTTATCCAGCAAGGCCAGCGTAATCCGTGGGAAATTGTTACCGCTGAATTGTTCCCGCGTCTGGCGGATAAGGCTCGTGAGAATTGGGCGCTAGAGAACAGTATTTTTAATCTCGGTTGCCGAGGCTATGTTGGTAAACCTGGCGGAGAGAGAGCTAATTATTTGACTTGGGTGCGCGATTTGGCCAACGGTGAATATAAATTGCCTTGGGATGAAAGCATCCGTATTCGTGATGGTTGGAAATATTACCCAGAAGGTGTGAAATTGGGGCCATTACCGAAAATTGATAAGTAAACTGAGAGACTGATAATATGATAACCACAGGAGTGCTGCGATGCTGCTATTCTTTCCATCCTATGTCAACTTAAAGCGTAGTGGAAAAGTGGTGAATCTGGCATTCTTCTGGTATGAAAGGTATTGTGTGAAATTTTAACTATTTTTTTTGAAATTGAAAATAGTATAAATATTTTATTGGATAACTATTATAGCAAGGTGATTTTTATTATATTTTTATTAATTCCATTGTGTTTATTAATTGATTGTATTACTGGTTTAGTATTAATTTATTGAATGGATTAATCATCTATATGATGATTGAGAATAGTTTTAATTTTTTTGTAAATTGGATATATAAAATCTGAATTTAATTGAATTGAGATATATATGATAGGTTAAAATAAAATGATTTTTTAAAAACGATTAAAGTGGAAATATATTTTAGGTTGGATGATTCACCGTGATAGGCCATAGTGTAATCCTATTCATCAAACATCTAATCATCATGATGTTTGATTGAATACTCCTATTTTCTATTGAAAAGGTAATTACTTATGGCAAATAAAATAGAATCACGAATTAGCTATAAAACGCTATTTAACGATAACCAAGATCTCTATTGTTTTCCCGGTTTACCTGAAGCCAACGATGGCCCTTTGGCTTATTTGGTCGATCTGTATCAACAATCCTGCTTGTTTGAAGAAGATGCCGATAAAAAGAGTGCCCGGCTTCTTAGCCAACGACGGCCAGATATTGAAAAATTACTACTTGATGGCACAAATCTTAATCAAACCAGTCAATCATTACCCCTTGTTGTTGAAATTCTTGCCGAAAAAGTCAAAACATATCTCAATAACGACCAACCTTTGACGGGTTCGCTGGCTGATATTTATTACCCACTTTCGTTGCCATTTCATTTTCCACTCCAGCAAACGACAACCGTACTGGCCGAAAAGCAGATCTCATTACTGGATCTTATTCAACAAGCCGACAGAAAATACCCCAATTTTATAGATGACAACCTGAGCGTGGATTCGCTGCAAACGGCCATGATGGTTAGCAGTACCTTGGCGCCGAAACTGCAAGCTTTGCTGTTGGAAACATCACAAAGCGGCCAAAAAGATTTCTTCGATAACTACTACGGTCTCAAAGGCGATGCAGCCGAGGCGGCTCGCTCTTTATCTCGTCTCACGGTATTTACCCAACAAACCGGGCTAAGTTCCCAAGAAGCTGAACGCCTGTTTGCCGTTAATGGCATATCAAAAGAGGAAGAAGACGAGATATACAGTACCGTCACTTATTCCGCCAATGTCATCAAACCCGACAATGTGGATAAACGGTTTCCTTCCGGTGCTAATTATGCCGCTTCCTATATCAATGCGGGTCAAGCTCCCGCGCTCTATCTGGAAAAATTCGAGAATAAAGACACCGCCAAAAGCGTTATCCTAATCTCAGACGTCAGTACTGATAACTTTGACCGTATCCAACGTTTCCTGCATCTGCAAAAAGCACTGAAACTCTCTTATGAGCAACTGGATCTGTTACTGGCAACCGCACGACAAGCAGAAAAACAGACTGGTTTTGTTATCACAGAAGCAACCATCCGCACATTGGGCGTCTTCCTGCATTTCCGGCAAGAGTACAACACGACCGCAGAACAGTTTGCTGCCTTTATCGGCCAGATAACGCCTTATGCGCTCGGCAATCAACTCTCCTTCTTTGACAGGGTTTTCAATGCTCAAGGGCTGTCAAAACAGGCATCCTCTTCCTCTGTGCTTGTGCTGGATAATCGTGAATTTGACCCAATGATGACCGAAGGCCCAGACGCTTTAATCGTTAATCAGCTATGTAAAGGACTGAATATTGATGATGAAACATGCCAAATTCTGCTAACGCTTGTGATGTATGTTCAGGGGTTGAAGAAACCTCAATGTTCACTGAATGTCGTTTCCGCCCTGTATCGCTTGGTAGCATTGCCTCGTCAGTTACGCATGTCAGTTAAAGAGGGTTTGGGGCTACTCGTCATATTGAGCCGTGATAATAACAATTATCTGCAACAGCTAGCGGGTATTCCAACATTGGCGCAAGATGCCAAGACCATTGATATCCTTGATGTACTTATCGCGGTCACGAATGCGGCACAGTGGATTCAGCGCCATAATTTATCTCCCCTGTCGCTAAACACGTTACTCACCCCTTATCGATCTGACGGCAATGTGACGGTTGATATTGAAAATATTGATTGGATTAACAAAGTCAGAACTGTCATCCCCAATGCTAGCGATGCGTTGCTGAGCGAAGATAAAATTGCCGCTGTCATGCAAGACTTTCAGGCGAAGAAAACGCCGATCCATTGGATGAATGAGCTTAATCAACTGATAGGGGAATTAGGTGTTGTTTTGGTTCCAGTCGTTTCAGACGATGATCAAAAAGCCTTAAGAGACAAAGTGAGCGGAATTCTCCAAAAATTAGCCCAAGATGATGCATGGAAACAACAAGGGGATACCTGGACACAGGAGCTAACGACCTTGATAGGCAACGCCTTTATTGCCCAACAGGATCTGATAGTTAATGCCATCGCCCATGTTTTTGATATTGAGAACTCACTTGCGCTGCCACTATTGCTATGGACGGGAAACAGCAACGCTGACTTTCTGAGTAATACCATTGCATTGGCGCGCCGTTCCGGTTCTCAACAACAAACAGAGCAAGCGCTGACCACATGGTACGATCTCAACCGTTATGTTGAGATTTGCAAGTTATTCAAGCTGAAAGATACAAGCGTTACAGCATTAGTGAATTACCCCGCTTGGTTCAATCTCCAGAAAGATAACCAACTTCGTCCCCTTGATTTGACTTTCCTCCATCGCTTGAGCCGTTATAGTGATTGGCTGAATTTGTTACCCGCTAATAAAACGGAAGTTGATGTGATCTACTATCTGTATCAAGTCGGTCAAATTGGGCAACAACCGTCTGACGCCACGGTTTGGAGTGCTGAACAAGCCGCCACAAATTTGGCCGAATTAATTGGCTGGTCAAGTCGAGAGATTCTGAGAATAACCAGCGATTTTAATCTGAAAGTGGCACAGAATGTCGTTGACGTTAGTACCGTCATGCGTCTAAAAGCACTGGCCGAAAAGAGTCAAGTATCTGCCCAGCCATTACTAGATATCGCCAAACTGACCACAGCATCCAGCTATGATCATTGGTATCAAGTCAGCAGCGCCTTATTTGCCGCCACCTCTTCCGAAGTACAATCCAAGCTAGGCGGTTCACTCAATGAACGCTGGCGTGATTCGATGGTCGAATATCTGTTACGGCGCTGGGCGCCTTCCAGCGATGCTTCATCGGATATCACGACTGTTGAAGATCTTTCAAACTATTTCCTGACCGATATATTGGTGGCTAAAGAAGTCGATACCAGTAGAGTGGCTTTTTGCATTGCCAGCTTACAACGCTATCTGTTTCGTCTCTTTTCCCGGATGGAAACCGGCTATGAGGGACGAATCATCAGTGATGAACGAACCCAGTTCTGGGAGAACTTTCTGAATCAATATAACCGTTGGCAAGCTTGGCAAAGGCAAAGAAACTTCCCGGAAAACTTTATCTCCCCCGCCAGCAGGTTGCGTAAAACTAGCGCCTTTACCTCGCTGGAAAACGATTTGGGTCAATCACGTTTGAACAACAATATGATCCAAACAGCCATTCTGCATTATCTGACCGAATTTGAACGGATCAGCAATTTGCAATTAATGTGCGGCTATATCGACGGTACTGACCCTAAAAACGATAGCTATCACTTTATCGGTAAAAGCAATGTCGAACCTATAGAGTATTACTGGCGCACACTGGATATTAAGCTGCGTGATAACAACGATGTCATTAGCCCACTGGCGTGGAGTGAATGGGAAAAAATCACATTGTCTTTATCCGGAACCATGCTGGCAATCCGGCCTATTGTGATTTCTGGCCGTCAATATGCAATCTGGGTTGAGCGTGAAGCAACGCCATTGATGGGTGTAGATCAGAAACCCACAGATTATCGCGCCATTAATGTGAAATTTACCTTCAAACAAAGCAATGGTGAATGGAGCGCCCCCAATCTATTACTCCGCTTGGATGGTAGAGATGACAACGGTGAATATCCGACACAAGAGGGGCAGCGCGTTACCGATAAAAGTAACCCTTACTTGAAAGATGAAAAATATAAACCTGGGTTGATAGCTATGGTGGATGTACAACTACAAGTGGACGGAGACCAATGGATGGGGGTTTTATTGTACGACTCCGAAAATAAAGATAGCAGCAAGTGGGAGAAAAACAAAGATTATTACCTTGAATTGCGCGACTTATTATTGCTGGATAAGAAGTCCCTGACTCAAGAGAATGAAAAAACACTTGTTACGATGTGGTATAAGTTGTTCAGCAATCCAGACACATTACAACATCACTATGCAGGTACAGCGAAGTTTCTCACCATAAAAGAAACCGAGGAGGAAACGAAGAGTAGTTATTATTATATTAAACCGCATAAATCTTCTTTTCTGCAATTAGAGGGCAAAGTAGGCAGCGGAGGAACTAATCTTCTGTTAACTTGCAGAAACACATTGGTTAAACGCTATCAGTTAGTATCATCAAGCCCTAATAAGTTTCCCTCCAAAGAACTTTTTTGGGGAATCAATACTAAGAACATTCAAATGCAAGTCCAAATTCCTGCCAGTGATACGGCAATAAAAACGTTTAATTTTGAGTGGGTCGGAGAAAATGCACCAACGGATGTTTTTATTATCAGCTATGATGAAACACAACTTTTCAAGTTATTACCTTCTGATTGGAAAGATGATCAAATTACCAAAAACCACGATTTTTCATGGATCGGTAGCGGTGCATTTCAGGCCAGTACACAATGGAATCTCAGTGATAAAAACCTGTCACTCTCCATTGATGGAGAGAATATTTCCTTACGTAAAGAGATATACAAAATCCAAGATGGTTGGGAATATTTACCATCTGTTCTGATCTTCAGAACATACCCACAAGGTGAACAATACGCCAGCCGAAAATTACCACTAGATGGTAACGCAGTAATACAAGATATCATTTTTAATCTTAAACCAAATATCAATACCTATTTTTTTAGTTTAGTCGCAGGATTAATTGAATCAGAAAATAAACCACAAGTTATCGAGAATATATACGAACTCACGATCGAAGAAGGTGATAAAATTCCTGCCATTACGTTGAAAAGAAATGAAAAGCAAGTTCAATATCTAGATATAACCAACCTGAAATTCAAATCTACCGCCATTAGATTAAACACATTATTTGGCAAACAACTGGTTGCACGAGCGACGCAATCCATTGACAAGGTATTGGCATGGGAAACTCAATCCTTGCTTGAGCCTGCGTTGGATAACGAAACTTCACCGACAAAAGTCGATTTTAATGGTGCTAACGGGCAATATTTCTGGGAACTGTTTTTCCATCTTCCTTTCCTAATCTCTTCCCGACTTTATGAAGAGCAGCGTTTTTATGATGCACGCCGATGGTTTATCAATTACCTGTTTGACCCTTATAACAATATTCGAATGTGGAATTCTCGCGCCATTGTCGAAAATGGCAATGATCTTCCTCCAATAATGAGAACGGCCGATCCCGATACTATCGCTTACAACCAGCCCGTCTATTATCAGAAAGCCCTGTTCCATTTCTTAATCAATTTGTGGATACAAGAAGGCGATAACCTCTACAGACAACTGACCAGAGATAGCCTGAACGAAGCCGGTCTGTGTTATCAACAAGCCCTGCAATTACTCGGCGCATTACCGGAAGGTTTAGATGCCAGTCATTGGCGTCCGGATACCTTGGAAAAGGTCAAAGCAAAATTGAAACCCAAGGTACGTGCGGCTGAAAATTTATTTAAATCCCCGTTCAATGAAAAACTGATTGAATTTCAAAAAACGTTGAACACTCGGCTCTATAATTTGCGTCATGGCCTGACACTGGATGGTAAAGTACAACCGTTGCCACTTTATGCTAGTGCTGCGGGTGCAGAGAGCTTGACGCAAAGAAACGCTGGCAGTCTCCTCAGCGGGTTGAGCAATATGCAGCAGCAGATCCCCCCTTATCGCTTCCCATTGATGTTAAAAAGCGCAAATAGCGCGGTAAAACAATTAATTGAAATGGGACATCGGTTACTTCATATCATGGAAACTGAAGTTGATGCCGAAAAGGACGTGCTGGTACAATCGCAAGCGCTCCGATTATCTGCTTTTACAGTGGAACTGCAACAACAAGCCTTGCAACTTGCGCAAATGGGGAAAGCCACACTAGAAGTCAGCAAAAAAATGGCAGAGGAGCGCTACCAACATTATCACGCGCTATATGAAGAAAATCTTTCTGCTTTGGAGATTTCAGCCATCAGCATGAAAGTGGCATCAGGAATATCCAGAATGACGGCGGCGCCTTTCTTTATCACCAGCGCGGCACTGGAAATCGTACCCAATATTTTTGGTCTGGCAGTTGGGGGAACAAGGTACGAAGCGCCTGTCAAAAATGTAGCTATCGTTGCTGAAATTCTTTCTGATGTATTAAACAACACTGCCGACAGGTTGCAAGACGGAGCAGAATACCAACGCCGCCGCCAAGAATGGGAAATTGAGTACAAACAAGCCCAAAGCGAAATCAATATCATTGAGATGCAATTAAAAGAGCAGGAATTGCTCATCAAAAGTTCTCAAATCGCCCTGCAAGAAGCCCAAGCACAGCAATCCGCTGCCCGTGATCTGTATGAGTTTATAACATCCGGCTTTCTGGTTGTCCCAACCTATAAGTGGCTGATGGGGCGTCTCGCAGCACTGTATGCGCCAGCCTATGATGCAGTACTTTCTATGTGTTTGATGGCGGAAAGAAGCTGGCGGTATGAAGTCGGGGATTATCAGCGGCAAGGTTTTATCAAAACCTCGGCGTGGAATGATTCTTACCAAGGTTTGCTGGCAGGGGAATCTTTGCAGCTTGATCTATTACAAATGGAAAGCGCTTGGCTACAACGCAATGAACGCCGTTTGAATATCAATAAAACCATCTCGCTCGGTAAATTGCTGTCAGAAAATGGGTTGAAAACTCAAATCATTAATAAAAAGGCGGTGAGTTTTACGCTGGATTCTAAATTGTTCGACACGAATTATCCCGGACATTATCTACGCCAGGTTAAGCGCATTTCCGTTTCGATATTGGTAAACGCACTTAGCCCTTACCCTGCGTTACCGACGGAGATTAGCGCCATCCTGACACAAACCAGCAGTTTCACTTTAACCAGTACCGATATTGATGGAGTAACCTGGCTTTATGACCCAACCAGAAATAGTGGAAGCGATAAAAATATTGTGAAGAATCTACGTGCTCAACAGCAAATTGCCCTCTCTTCCTTAAATGAAAAAGATGATGGTGGTGTCGCTAAAGAGAACTGGCTATGCACCCTGATGTTTGATGATGATCGCTATCTGCCTTTCGAAGGAACAGGAGCCATTTCAACCTGGACATTGGAATTCCCCGATCAGTCTGTGATTGATGTCCTGGTTCCCAACCTTTATACATCGCAGTTGAAAGATATTCAGATTCATCTTCACTACACTGCGTTAGATGGTGGTAAACCATTTGCCACAGCAGTAAAAGGTAAAATGAATCATGGATAAATCGGCGTCTGAGAGAGTAAATCATAAGATGGTCGAGTATCAATAGCTTACTGGATAAGATCGGATTGTTGATAACGTACTGCTTTATCCAAAACCTCGTTAACGGTCAGAGCTGGGAGTTTTCCCGGCTCTGTACTGAACATCAATAAGTCGAGCTGGTTCATCAGCTTAAATCCAATTCCTTATCCTTCCCTTTGTTGGTTCTTAATTGAGAGATAGATTCCATAAGGCGATTCGCGTTGGTTGGCGATCTCATCAAATAAGCTGTTTCTTGCAAAGATTCGAAATCAGTTAATGACATAAGTACGCAATTTTCGCCATTTTCACGAGTGGTAATCACTGGGCTACAATCGTTCACGGCATTTGTCATCGTCTTAGAAAGATTTTTTTTGCTTCTGAGTGAGTTAACTCTTTCATTTATCCTACCTATGCCAAGAAATAACCTGAAAAATACAACGAAACACCTATTGATCGTACAACATACTGTACGATTGTTTTTGTATCTTGCAAGCTTCCAAGTTCGTAATTTGTGGTATCTGAGCTATAGCGGTCATTATTATCAGATTAACTAAGGTGTCATATGTACAACTTTGACAAATACAAATATAAAGGGCGAAACGTTGCCTGCCGAAAAAATGCAGGTTGTGTTCTTTCTGCCGAAGAGAGTGAGCGTGTTGCACGATTGATTCGTGTGTTTGATGCCGCAGTACAACTTTTTGGCGGAAATAAGAATGAAGCATGGACATGGTTAAAAAGTCCTGTTAAAGGGCTTGGTGGAGTTACTCCAATATCTCTTATTGCAACTGAAAGTGGCGCACTTGAAGTGTTAGACCTTATCGAACGTCTGGAGCATGGAGTATTCTCATGATTTTTCTATAGAATTAAGAAAAATCATTCTCCTTCTTTAATCTCTCTTTTCTAGATTAATGCCCAGTCAAATGTGAACTGGGCATTTTTTTAACGTCATGGTAGGTGGCAGGTTTACATTAAATAGAATCGATATTAATTATTTCAAATTGTTATTATATTAATAATATATTATATATATAGAATTAATGTTATTGGTGAAAATATATTTTTGGTATTTTAATAAAGAAAAAATAAATAATTGATCATAATTAGCGAAACGTTATATCTTATATGAAAGAAAGAAGTTTTCTGGGTTAAATATTGTTTTTGAATCTTGGTTTTATTTGAAAGTATCTGTCTATACATCAGTTTAGGTATTTTTTGATTTTAAAGTTTTATGGTGCGCTTTTTATGAATAAATTGTCTTTTGAGTAAAAGTATGTCTAAAAGATTTGTACAAATTCTCTCTAATCTGTATATCAGCAGGAGAGCTGCTTACCTTATATTCCGTGTGCTGAGAATAAAATTGCCGGATGAATAAAATAATGATGGAGTAGCATTTTCCTGCACTCAGTATTTTAAATAAAGCTTAATCGTTGAGCCGGAATATCTGTTTTTTTCGAAATGATCATATTCCATGATCACCGCTTTAACGTTGCTAACAATATGTTATTTGGTCTCTTTTTATCATGAAGAGACTAAAGGATTTGTATTGTTAAAAAAATGAGACATTCAACCTAACCATTATATCTGTCGAGTACGGTTTTAACTTCTATTAAACTAAGGGATTGTTTATGGGGAAATCATCAAGCAGGAGTGCGGAATATTTTTTTACCGGGAATTATTTCGCTGATGACAATGATAATGACATTGATGCTATTGGATTTGGTGGCTACATTTATGCTCGCGGAGGAAATGACCATATTACGTTAGGGTCGATTGCTGCCAAAGTCTATACCGGCACAGGTAATGACACGGTAGTCGGTGGCGCGGCATATTTATCTATTGAGGATTCCACCGGTAATCTGACAGTAAAAGGTGGCGCGGGTTACACCGATATTGATAAAAATGGTGATGGTAATGTTTCATTTTCCGGCGCTGCGGGTGGCGTTGTTATGGATCACACCGGTCATCACGGTGATCTGGACTTTACCGGTGCGGCCATTTATAACGAAATGAACCGTGACGGTTTAACGGGTGATATGAGCTTCAATGGTTCTGGCGGCTACAATAAATTATGGCACGGAACCAATCAGGGCAATTTATTCTTTGATGGCGCTGGAGCGGGTAACAAAATTGACCGCACTTGGTATGATAATTACCACGGAAGTCGTGGCGATGTCACATTTAATGGCGCAGGTGCGGCAAATAGTATTAGCTCGCGGACAGAGCTCGGTAATATTGTTTTCGAAGGTGCCGGGGTTGACAATCATATTGTACGTAAAGGTAAAGAGGGTGATATTACCTTAAGTGGTGCTGGGGCATCGAACCGAATTAAACGTATTCGCCAAAAGGAGGATGTTTACGTACAGACCCGTGGTGATATTTCTTTCGAGGGGGCAGGTGGTTATAACAAGATTTATTCTAATATTGCGCATGGCAATATTAATTTCTCCGGTGTCGGAGCCTACAACCAAATATCAAGAATAGGTGTCAATAATAGTCTCCGTGATGAGGCGCTGGAATATGCTAAGGCTAAAGATATTGTATTAACGACAGCAACGATGGGCGGAACTTGGATTCAAGAAGCCCGGCAAGTGACAGGTATTAAATCAACGACTGAACCTGATACTTATCTCTTTGCCTTTGCTGACGAAATGTATACGAAAATCAGCAAAATTCAGCTCCAAAATGATCCCGAAACCGGCAAGCTCAATTATTACGCCACCTCTTGGTATAAGGAGGGTAATCACCTCAATGGTCTAGCTTCAACGGAGATTTCTTCCGGTAATGGATTTGTCGATATCAACATCAATGATGCTTACCGACTTTTCAATTTAATGGTTGAACATTATCAGCCGGTGACTATTCATGCCGTGGAAGCGGGGTTATCTGAAAACGAGTGGATTATTTATGCGAGTGGGACAACGGTTAAAGCGGAAGATATCACCCTCTCTGATGCGAAGATGGGAGGAGATACGATCTTTGCTAATTGTCAGAAGTTTGATGTTTCCGCAGTGAGATCGAACCGTCAACCGAATACTTATGTATATGCTAAATATCTAGAATCATACACGAGAGTGGTGGTGGTTGAACTGGGAAATGATCCTGTCACGCAGGAACTCAAATACCTTGTTAATGCGTGGTGCAGAGCGGGTGATCATACCAGCAATCTGGCTGATGAAGATATTTCATCCACAAACGGTTACCACTCGGTGAGTGCAGGTAGCTGCGTGTTAAGTCAGCTTCAATATAGCCTTAATGCAACGATGCGCTGTGGTTCTGATCGGTTGGCGCATACCGAAGAATACCGTCAGCAAGCACTGGTGAACTCATCTACTAACAGTGGTGAGAGTTCCGGTGATATTCAATTCAATGGCGCTGGCGGCGGAAATGTTATTACATCCAGTGTCACCTATGGCAATGTCAATTTTGAAGGTGCGGGTCTGGCAAATGTCGTTGTTCATCAAAGTCAACGTGGAGATATGGATGTTCATGCTGGTGGTGCGGCAAATGTTTTCGTCCGTGTCGGAGATGGACGATATTTGGCACATCTTCTGGCGGTTGGCAATATTTCAATCCACAACGGCAATGGCAACAGCCAGATTTTCATGTTAGGTGGTTACAACACGCACACGCAGATAGGCAATGGTAGAGCGAGCTGGTTAGGTGCGGGCGGTTTTAATGTCATGACCCAAAAAGGAAATGGCAATGTCTCCTCGGTATTGGTGGGCGGCGCCAATGTGCTGACTAAGCTCGGTGCCGGTGATTTGGTTTCCGGTATGCTCGGTGGGGCTAACATTATCACGCATATCAGTGATGATGCTGAAATGTCGAATATCAGGGCAATTGCCTTGGGTGGCGCTAATGTTCTTACCAAGAAAGGACAGGGCGATGTGTTGGCAGTGACGGGCGGTGGTGCAAACGTTCTGACTCACATTGGTAACGGAAATACGACAGGTGTGATGCTCGGTGGCGCCAATATCCTGACAAAAATAGGCGACGGCGATACTATCGGCACTCTGTTTGGGATAGGTAATGTACTTACCCATGTCGGTAGCGGTCAGACTTTGGGGGTGATGGGGGCGGCAGGCAATATCTTTACCCGAGTCGGAGATGGCGCTGTGATTGCAGCCATGATTGGCGCAGGCAACCTCTTTACTCATGTCGGTAAGGGTGATGTATGGGCGTTGATGGGGGGCGCGGTAAACATCTTTACTAAAGTGGGTGATGGTGATGCATTGGCGCTGATGATAGCCGCAGGCAACATATTTACCCACATTGGTGATGGGAGTAGTGTTGCCCTGATGCTGGCAAAAGGTAATGCCGCGACCAAAGTGGGTAATGGTATGACGTTGGCCGCAATGATTGGCGGCGCCAATATTTTTACCCATATGGGAGATGGCAATACCTTTGCTGCCATGATCGGTGGCGCCAATGTGTTGACTAAGATCGGTAATGATCTGACAACCGCCTTGATGATAGGTAAAGCTAATATCTATTCCCATGTGGGTAATGGCTCCAGTCTTGGCTTGTTTGCCGGTGAACTGAACGTGATGACTAAAATCGGTGATGGTACAACGTTGGCGGCAATGTTTGGTCAGGCCAATATCATGACCCATGTCGGCAATGGTTTAACCGGTGTTTTGGCGTTAGGCGAAGCAAATATTGTCACCAAAACCGGTAATGATTTTATGGGGGTTGTCGCAGGGGCGAAAGCTAATGTTATTACTCATGTAGGCAACGCGGTGACTGCTGGCGTACTGCTTGGCGAAGGTAATATTCTGACCAAAGTGGGAGAGGGAACGACTGTCGGCTTGCTTGTGTCGAATGTGGGGAATGTCATGACCCATGTTGGTGATGGCACAACAGTGGGATTTGCTAAAGGTAAAGCCAATATCATTACCAAAGTGGGGAATGGCGCCGGTATCAATGCGGTTTGGGGTGAAGCTAATATCTTGACGCAAAAGGGGCATGGTGATCGTTATAACTTCGCGAAAGGTAAAGCGAACATCATAACCAAAGTGGGTGATGGACAAGAAGTGACGATCGTTCAGGGTGATGTCAATATTATCACTCATGTTGGTCACGGTGATGATTACACCGGCGCCTGGGGTAAAGCCAACGTCATCACCAAGGTCGGTGATGGGCGCAATGTGGTGCTTGCCAAAGGTGAGGCTAACATTGTGACTCAGGTGGGTAACGGTGACAGTTTTAATGCCTTGTGGAGTAAAGGGAATATTGTCACCAAAGCGGGTGATGGCATGCAAGTTACTGCGGCAAAAGGCAAAGCGAATATCACCACCACCGTGGGAAATGGCTTAAATGTAACGGCGACGCATGGCGACCTGAATGTGAATACCAAAGTGGGTGAGGGTGTTTCCGTTAACGTGGCATGGGGTAATTTCAATGTTAATACTAAAGTTGGAAATGGCCTGAATGTTGCGGTGATGAAAGGTAAAAATAATGCCAATATTCATATTGGCGATGGTCTGGGGGTGAATGCCTCGTATGCACGTAATAACGTGGCGATTAAGATCGGTAACGGTGATTTCTATAGTTTCTCTGTTGCAGAAAGCAATACGCAAAGCAACAAACTCTCTTCCTTCTTTGAACATATCAAACAGACAGCGTTAGGTGTGGGGGGCAGTCAGGCGATCAACTATCTGGTTGAGGGCGGTGAGGCTAATACGTCAGGAACACATAAAGGCAGAGGGGCGATTAATTTAGCCGAAGTTTCTGCTATTGATGGTTTTAAGATGAATGAAATTGCGCCGGTAAATTCAGATTTAAGCAGTCGTCTGAATAGTTCTGTAACAGCGATAGAAACGCCCGAGCTAGAAAATATCTATCATTCATTGAATATTGATGAAAGCGATGATCGGAAACAGGAAGCCGATCTGATCATCAATGGTAATTTTGAGCAAGGTAATTACGGCTGGCTGGCAACTAATGGTATTGAGGCATATCTCTCAGCCGGTGCTTACGGTCTTGATAATGAGGGGCATGGAGAGCGGGTTAGTGAACTTGATGCGGATAAAAACACCGCGATTTATCAGGATCTACAAGACTTGTTCGAGGGAGAAGTTATTTCATTGAGCTTTGATTTTGCCAATCGTCACAATGCTTATCTTACCAACAATGGCATGGAGGTTTTCTGGAATGGGGAACGGGTATTCTCAACTTCTGGAGATGTTGCTGGATGGCAAAACAAAACGCTGGAGTTGACAGCGAAAACCGGTAGTAACCAAATTGCATTTAAAGGTACAGGTTTAAATGATGGCGTAGGTTATGTTCTCGATAATATTGTTGCGAAATCTGAAAGTTCACGACCAGCTAAGGCTGTTATCGAACAGGTAAGACAGGATAAAGCGGCGCAAAACGCGTTAAGTGATAAAGATAAGGCTGGAGAAGATCGCCGCGTCTTGGAACAAGAGAAAGAGAAACAACTGGCAGCAATTGCAGAAACACAATCTCGATTGGAGTCAACGGATCAGGCGGTGCTAAACACCAATGGGCAAGCGCAGCGTGATGCGATAAAAGAAGAATCACAAGCAGTGACAGATGAGCTGTTCTCCATGACTCAAGGTCTGGATGCATTGAATGACTTTGATAATTACCACGGTAAATCTGGTGATCAATGGCGTAATCAATTTGCTGCCGGATTCTTAAACAATGTTCAGAGTAAATTGGATAACACCAAAACTAATGCACAGAGAGCATTGGTTAATGTACAGCAAAATATTAGCGATAACCGACAGAGTGTGAAAAAAGCGATTGCACAATCGGAGGCAGGTATAGCGAAAAGTGAGCAGCATCGTATTGGCGTGCAACAAGATATGATAGACGTTCATAAAAAAGTGGAATTGAGAGAAAAAGAGGCCCTGTTACAACAACGGCAAGCAGAAAAAGCAAAAAGTAATGCCAGTATTGCTTATCTAGAGGCAGAAAATCGAGGCAAACGCGATATTGCTGTGGCTGAGGAGAAAGTGATTCAGGCACAAACCGATGCGAAGAGCGCGAAGCAGAGTGACAATGCTAAGCCACAGCGAATAGGCGCGCTTGGTAGTGGTTTGCCGGGAGAGGCTTATCAGTCCACGGCTATGCCTGAAACCAGCAGCCATGTTGGTTTTGAGTTTGCCGAACAGGCAAATGGGCGATTTAGCGCAGGATTGATGGAAGAAGATCTGGCCGTACTGAAAGATGCAGAAAACATGATTAATCGATTGCAGGTTAATAATCAATCATCCTTGTTGGATAAAAATCTGCTAACAACATCTTCTCAACATCGAGGGGCAATAAAAGGGGATGTTTTTCAAAAAATTGATAATAAAATTTTTGACCTTATAGCACATGGAAAAGAGCTGGAAGCTTATTCATTCCATTTTAGCCAAGATGGCAATTTGTTAGAAAAACTTAGTGAAGTTATCCCGGAAATTGGCAGTGTGCTCTTGACTAAAGGAGATACCGCTGAGTCTAAAAAGCTCATGAAAGGATTGTGTTTTGCTTTATCTGCCCGTTATTTAATGGAAGAGCGAGTACATGGCTCTGGGGGTGGTAAAGCTTATATGTTGTGGTTGAAGGACACTGTTAAAGCCTATAACGACAAATCAGTCAATAAGAAAACCGATATCAACGCCATTGAATCCGCTTTGCTGACTCAATATCGCCGTCAAAATATTGGGGTGGTTATTGAAGATTTATTATCGATGCAGTACAGCCAATTTATGGATGACTCTACTCTTGAAGCCTATAAAAAAGCGAATGCTGCTTATGGCGGCAAATTGAAAGCTAATGGATTGGCCGGGCCGAACATTAATAATGCACTGAATTACTCTGCGGAAGGCTATGAATCCGTCATGGATAAGCTGCGTCATGTAAGAAAATCGACTTATATGACATTCATGTCGGAAGAACATGCTATGTCCGTTGTGGTACATAAAAAAATCAATCAAACAGTTTGGTCATTTTATGATCCTAACTATGGCGGCAAATCGTTTGCTAACTATAACGATTTCCGCCGTTTTATGGATACGTTTCATAAAGGGTTTATAACGAGTTATAAATTTCAGGCAAGTAAAGAATCCAACCAAAGCTTTTATGTTCAATTTAATAAGTTTGAAGAGGGAACCATTGCGAAATATGACGGCGTTTGGAAAACGTCACGTGATGGTGAACAAAACTACGTATTGCGCGCATTGAAAGAGCAAGGCAAGGTATTTAACTTAGGTTCAAACGTCACTGGGCGTGTAGTTGATTACCGAGAAGGTGATATCACCTTGGAAGTGACAGCTAAGCAAGGTAAACAAACTAAGAAGGTTCTGGTTGACGTTGAGAGCAACAACTTTAAACAAGCGGCCAGCTTTGTGCAGTCGAATATCGATAAAGTCCTCTCTTATCCAGCAGCAAATCGGCTGATACTTAAAGTGCCGGTTGATAGTGATGCGGCGAGCTCTTCACTGGAAAAATTGTCATCAAGTGACATCATCAAAAACAAAGATGCGGGAACTTGGGAACAGGTGGTTGTCATACCACAAGCCGATGAGCTTACGACTCGTTTTAGTCATCAGGTCATTATTCAAATGGAAGATGATCCGGTCGTTGCCAAAGCAGCAGCCAATCTGGCCGGTAAACACCCAGATTCCAGTGTGGTGGTGCAACTGGATGCTGACGGTAAATATCGTGTCGTTTATGGCGACCCAGCCAGATTATCCGGTAAGTTACGTTGGCAAATTGTCGGTCATGGCCGTGATACGTCGGAGCAAAATAACATTCGCCTGAGTGGTTACACTGCCGATCAACTGGTTGTGAGACTAAAGCAGTTCAGTCACGACCTTAAACCAGCGGGTAAACCTAGCCATATCAGCATCGTGGGTTGTTCTTTGATAAGTGATGACAAGCGGGATGGTTTTGCCCATCGCTTTATCACAGAGTTAGATAAACAAGGTATTCGCAGTAATGTTTCCGCCCGCCGTAGCGAAGTAGCGATTGATACAACAGGCCGTAAATTTACCCGTGATGCTAATAACCAATGGGTTAATAACTTGCCTGATAACAAAGTTGTATTCGAATGGAATAAACAGGGTGAATTGACGACCAGTACAGAAAGGGTTATTCGCGGTGTTACTGAAAGTGATATCACCCTTTCCAAGGTGGGATACACCGGGGATGATGCGGTGACGAGAGGGGCAGTTGCAGATTATCGTCGTCCTTTTACTACGCCAAAGAAACGTGAAAATACTATTCAGATTGACTCCAACGATAAATCGAATAATCAGTTTAGCTACTCCGGCAACATTCAGGTTAATGTGGGTGAAGGGGAGTTTACTGCGCTCAATTGGGGAACATCAAATGTCGGTATTAAAGTGGGTAGCGGTGGCTTTAAATCACTGGCCTTCGGTGACAATAATGTGATGGTCCATATCGGTGATGGAGACAGCAAACATAGCTTCGATATCAGTGGTTACCAAGCGTTTGAAGGGGCGCAGATGTTTATCGGTAATCGTAACGTGAGCTTCAATCAGGGCAGCAGTAATGACTTGATTGTGATGATGGATAAATCCATTCCAACGCCGCCACTGGTTAACCCGTTTGATGGTGTGGCGCATGTTGCCGGCGTACTACAAGATATTGCTTACTCTGGCAAAGAACAGGATTGGTTAATCGCGCAAGATCAGCAGTGGACAATCGCCGGTGCGAACAAGTTTGTGCAAGATATGTCCCGTTTGGATCAAACCAGCAGTGTGAACTACAAGACGTTGGTTGAGTTGGATTCACAGCATGAACGCAGTAGCCGCGGTTTGAATCGAGATATTGAAGCGACGTTGAATAAAAAATATCACCAATGGTTAACCAGCAACGTTACAGATATGGGCACAATGAGCCGAGCAAATCAATTCCGTCAGGCTAATGAGAAGCTGGCTTTTAACTTTGCCGTCGGTGGTCAAGGAGCAGATATCCAGGTAACAGCCGGTAACTGGAATTTTATGTTTGGTGATCATATCCAGTCGATTATGGATACCAACCTGGGTTCGTTGTTTGGTCTGATGACTCAGCAATATTCGACAACGGGTATGGCGAAGACCACTTTTACCTATCATCCGCAAGACTTGCCGCGTCAGCTTAAGAATAAGCTGCTTGGCCGATTAGCAAGTGTAAATGCAGAGACTACCCTGGCGGACATTTTTGGCGTGAATTACACCGCAGAGGGGCAAATTGTTTCCCGTACAGGAGAACCGGTTGATAGCGAAGCGATTCTGCAAGAGATGCTGGCAGTGATTGGAGAATTTAGCGGGGATCAACTGAAAGCTTTTACAAATCTAGAGAAGTTGCTTGATGGTTTGAAAGCGGGCATTGATATGGGCGAGGATGGCATTAGATCGTTTGCGGAAAATCATGGCTTGCAAGAGAAAGTTCCTGACGAAAACCGTAAACCGGAATCTCCAGTGAGCGTTGATGGAAAGCGTGCTCAGACCGATGATGAGAAATCTAAATCTGCATTTGGCTTTAATTCATTGAATCTGCCTAATCTGTTTGCGACGATGTTCAGTAAAGATAAGCAAGCAGAAATGAAGTCCTTAGCCACGCATTTGAAAGAAAACCTGACGGCTGATTTGCTTAATATGGAGGAAAAAACGTTTGATTTCCTGCGTAACAGCGGTCATTTGCATGACGATGGCGATATCCATATATCGTTGGGAAACTATAACTTCAATTGGGGTGGCGACGGTAAAGATCTCGGCGCTTATCTGGGAGATAACAACAACTTTTGGGGTGGTCGCGGTGATGATGTTTATTATTCAATTGGTACTTCCAACATCTTTACCGGCGGTGAAGGAGATGATCTGGGCGTCCTGATGGGACGTGAAAACTGGATGTTTGGCGGTAATGGCGATGATATCGCGGTGGTGGCCGGGCGCATTAACCATGTGTTTATGGGTGAAGGCAATGACCAGGTGTTTGTCTTTGGTGAAGGCGGTTTTATTGATGCTGGTAACGGACAGGATTACGTCACCATCTCCGGCAACTATAACCGGGTAGATAGCGGAGAAGGTCAGGATTACGTTGTCGCCATCGGCAATAATAACCAGGTTGAATTGGGTGAAGGCAATGATTTTGCCCGAGTATTTGGCAATGACAACCGGATCGACGGCTATTCCGGCAACGATGCGATAAAACTGATGGGCTACCATGCGGTAATCAACGGTGGGGAAGGTGATGATCACTTAATAGCCACGGCGATTTCGAAGTTCAGTGAGTTTGATGGCGGTGAAGGTCAGGATTTGTTGGTGCTTGGTGGGTACCAGAACCGCTTCCGGGGTGGTTTGGGGGCGGACAGTTTTGTGGTTAGCGGAGAGGTGATTGATACATCAGTCAATGATATCAGCGCAGAAGACATGATATTGCTTAATGGTGTTGACTGGAGAAACCTGTGGTTGCAGCGTAGTGGGTATGATCTGGTGCTGTCAGTGAAGCGCCAAACTCGGGACAACAGTGCGCAGGGGTTATTTGAATCAGTAGGTTCGGTGACATTTGATAATTACTTTAATGGCAATCGCGCCAAATTGGTGACTCGGATAGGTGATAAGAACTCATTAGGGGAGCGTGAATTTACCGCACTGTCAGATAATGTGGTGGATTCTTTGATCCAGGCAATGAGTGGTTTTGCGCCGACAGTCGGTGATAATGGTTTTATTGAGGGGCTGGAGAGTCAAGCGAAAGTGGCTATCGCAACAGCGTGGGCAGATGTCACGATTGGCAAGGGGACATTTGCCTAATTAAGTTCCTGATAATCAAGTGGCTCAAGATAAATGAGCCACTTTTATTGCTAATCAACCGGTTTCCTACATTAATTCCGTATTGGCATTAAGAAAACGATGAATTGCCTTTAAAACCGCGTCTGGTTTTTCTGCATGAACCCAGTGGCCGCAACCGGCGACTACCCAAGCTTTAGCCTGTGGAAATTGTCTGGCGATATCGTTCCGATATTCTTCCTGAATATAAGGGGAGAGGCCGCCACGAATAAACAGGGCTGGACGAGGCCATGTAGGGATCTCTTGCCAGCCACTGATCTTTTCATACTGATCAATTAATATCGGTAAATTGAATTTCCATTCCCCCTGATGGAATGATTTCAGTAAAAACTGAATGACACCTTCTTCCTGAATATTTTTTCGCATAATTTTAGCGGCGTCTTGACGGGTTTTAACTCCGGCTTCTGTCACTTTATTCAGTGCGGTAAAAATTTGGTCATGACGGCGAACTTGATAGGCAATGGGTGCTATATCAATAAGGACAATTTTTTCTATTCGTTCTGGTGCTAGTGCCGTTATTGCCATAGCGATCTTACCGCCCATTGAATGACCGATAATAATGGCAGACTCAATTTGCAGATGATCCAGCAGGGAAATAACATCTTGTGCCATATCGTGGTAATCCATATTATTTGCCCGTGGGGATAAACCGTGATTGCGCACGTCGACTTGAATGACGGGGTAGTATTGCTGCAAGTCACGGGCCAAAACCCCAAGATTATTGAGATCGCCGAATAACCCGTGGATGAATACCACAGGGGTGGAAGAGAGCGGATTTTCCGGTACCTGCATATGGTAATTTAACAGGTTGTCTAATTTCATGATGAGAATTGTTTTCTTTCAAGTATTGATATCATACCGTGTATATTGTTGCTTAAATTATAAAAAAGCAACCAGGTTATACAATTATAGTTAATAATATCTTATGATTAAGTTGTTCTCAAAACGCTCATGTATCAAAAACTTGTTAATTTTTTCAATGTAATACTTAATGGATTGAAAAATAAATGTTCTTCAAGTAAATAATATTATTAAATGGAAAGTTTTAAATAACTTATGAGATGATTATCGGTTCAATCATCTTAGTGAGGTTATTGATTGTGTGTTTATGTGATCTATATCTTGAAAAATTGTGTGTTAATTTTAATTTTTTGTGAAAAAATGATGAAAATTTACTTTATGTGTTATATGAGTGAAGACATAAGGTACATTTAACAATAACTACACCGTTCTAATAAGAATAAATAGAATCTGATTTTACACTATGGATTAGGGAATTAAGAAGTGAAGAAAAATTTACTAAAAAGCCTTTATTTTCAAGTTTTGGTTGCAATAACTATCGGCATACTTTTGGGGCATTTCTACCCACAGCTTGGGGCAGAAATGAAGCCATTAGGTGATGGATTTGTCAAATTAATCAAAATGGTTATTGCTCCTGTTATTTTCTGTACCGTTGTGACCGGTATCGCAGGTATGGAAAGTATGAAAGCTGTTGGTAAAACAGGCGCTATTGCATTGGTATATTTTGAAATAGTTAGCACAATCGCTTTGATTATTGGGCTAATTGTTGTCAATGTTGTACAGCCTGGTGCGGGGATGAATATTGATCCCTCTACATTAGATGTTAAAGCGGTATCCTTATATGCGGAAAAGGCGGCTGAACAAGGGATAATCGCATTTTTACTTGACGTTATTCCGGCTAGTGTCATCGGAGCATTTGCCAGTGGCAATATTTTGCAGGTCCTACTATTTGCTGTGTTATTTGGTTTTGCACTTCATCGTTTAGGAGAGAAAGGGAAACCAATCTTTAATATTATTGATGGTTTTTCTCATGTTATTTTCGGCATTATCAATATGATAATGCGATTAGCTCCTTTGGGGGCTTTTGGTGCAATGGCATTTACCATCGGGAAATATGGTATTGGTACATTGGTACAATTAGGGCAATTAATAGTTTGCTTTTATATCACCTGTATTCTTTTTGTGGTATTTGTTTTAGGAACAATTGCTAAAGCCACAGGGTTTAGCATATTCCGATTCATTAATTACATTAAAGAAGAACTATTAATCGTATTGGGAACATCGTCTTCTGAATCTGCATTGCCGCGTATGTTAGATAAAATGGAGAAAGTGGGATGCCAGAAATCTGTTGTTGGTTTGGTGATACCGACGGGATATTCATTTAATCTGGATGGGACCTCTATTTACCTGACAATGGCTGCGGTATTTATTGCTCAGGCAACGAATACTCATATGGATATTGTGCATCAAATAACGTTATTAGTTGTATTGCTTTTATCCTCTAAAGGTGCTGCTGGTGTAACAGGTAGTGGATTTATTGTATTAGCTGCGACAATTTCCGCTGTTGGGCATTTACCATTAGCGGGGCTGGCATTAATATTGGGAATAGATCGTTTCATGTCAGAAGCAAGAGCTTTAACGAATCTGATTGGCAATGGTGTTGCAACGATTGTGGTAGCGAAACGTTGTCGTCAGCTTGATGAAGGCAAATTAAACGAAGTGTTAAATGCTAAATAAGCAAATCTTTGGATTTTTATCTATTCGATGATTAATAAAATAATGCCGGCTTTTAACCGGCATTATTTTCAATTAATGAAGGCCAGTCAGCAATTAATATTATTCTCCTGCTAAAATGAATATGTAACTTACTTTCAATTGATTGATAATAGTGAGTTGCAATGTAATTCAAAAAAATATTCTATATAAATTATTTCATATTATTCATGATGAAACATATCGAGTTATTTCAGGATAATGTTTTACTTTTATTATTTGACATTTTTAAGAAATAGAGAATTACTTGTTTATTGGTAATTATGCCAAGATAAATGCAGTATATACTGTTGACAACATGCAAAGATGCGCATATCTTTACTTTTTACATTTAGTAAAGAGGTGTTTGTATGCCAATAGTTAGCCAAAAAAGGCAGGTGACGTTACCGCTTGAGCAATGTTTGATAGCAGGCATTCAGCCAGGTGATGAGTATGAGAGTTTCGTCAGCCGAAAAGGGGTCATTTCAATTGTCACAAAGCGCAAAGGTGCCGCGAAGGGGATATTGAAGGGTATCTTGGCCGATCACCAGGTGAGTGAAGAAGAATCACTTGAGAGTGGCATGCACTGATGATTGCGGTAGACACAAACGTCTTACTTAGGTATCTGCTGCAAGATGATGCGAACCAATCTCAAAAGGCCAATGCACTCTTTGAAGGTAATCAAAAAATCTTGATCACAGATGTAGTCTTAGTTGAGACAATTTGGACATTGAGAGGCAAGCGTTACTTGCTGCCTAAAGAGTCGCTGGTAAAAGTGTTGCATAGGCTCATTGAAGAGCCTAATGTTGTCTTCGAAGATGGTCATGCGCTCTGGTGTGCATTGGATGACTATATCAATGCAAAACCGATTAAATGCGGCGGCAAGACTAAGCAGGCCGACTTTGCGGACGCATTGATAGTGAATAAGTCTCAACGGTATGGAATAAAAAACAAAGAGTCGGTTTCACCGCTTTATACATTTGATAAAGCTGCATTGGAGATTGACGGTACAGAAGAGCCTTAGAAGAAATAGAGTTATGGTGGAGTTACGATCTTTAAATCATCTTGAAACCGTCGTCTACAGGTTCATCTAAATAATCGATTGACAGCTCCAGAGATATAAAAATAAGCCTCATCAACTATCTGGTGGGGTTTTTTATGCTTAATGTGACTCGACAAACATACAAACATCTTCTACGACAAAGGTGGGGAAGAGCTGTTTTAAAGAAATTCCGTTAGCGAAAGGTTATGTTTATTAGCATTAGAGTGGCGTCCCCTGCTGGAATCGAACCAGCAATTAGCCCTTAGGAGGGGCTTGTTATATCCATTTAACTAAGGGGACATAGCTTTATTATAACGGCTTTTCATTCATAATATAAGGCGTTATAAACTGTTTGCCTATTTAGTGATCGCTTGAATTGAGTACCATTCAAGTTAGATTGTCAGTAATATTGACATTATTGATGATCATCGGCGAGTCGTGCAACAAACTAATTTGCCGGATCTAGAAGGTTATTACTTGGAGAGATGTATGAAGTATCGTTTGGGCGGAATCGCTCTTACCGCCGCATTATTAGTGGGATGCGCTAATTCATCTGATACTGTTGAACAAGGGCGTTCAGACCCATTGGAAGGTTTTAACCGTACAATGTTCAACTTTAATTATGATGTTCTTGACCCTTATGTTTTACGTCCAGTCGCGGTAGCGTGGCGTGATTATGTGCCGATGCCTGCTCGAAATGGTTTGGGTAATTTTCTGAGTAATCTCGAAGAGCCGGCTAGTATGGTAAACAGTTTCTTGCGTGGTAATCCATATCAGGGAATGAAACATTTTAATCGTTTTTTCCTGAACACCATTTTGGGTATGGGGGGGCTGATTGATGTTGCAACGATGGCAAACCCCAAATTGGCAAAAGAAGAGCCAAAACGCTTTGGGAGTACTCTGGGCTATCATAAGGTGGGGTATGGCCCTTATGTTGTATTACCGGGCTATGGCAATTTCACCCTACGTGATGAAGGGGGAAACTGGGCGGATATGACTTATCCAATGCTGAGTTATCTGACTATTTGGATGTCAGCCGGCAAGTGGGCATTTGAAGGGATTGAAAACCGTGCTCGTTTACTGGATTCTGATGGCTTGTTGAAGAACTCGTCAGATCCTTATTTGATGATGCGTGAAGCTTATTTCCAGAGCCATGATTTTATGGCAAGCGGCGGTAAACTGGAAGCCACGAAAAATCCAAATGCTGAAGCAATACAGGATGATTTAGATAGTATTGATGATTGATAACTCCTTATTTGGTTTTTAACCGCGTAGATAAAAAAGGATAGCAATGTCGCTATCCTTTTTGAGAGTGGCATATTATTAGAATGCGTAGTTGAAGTTCACACCATATAGCCAAGCAGTGCCTTTAGCGTCGAATTCATATGCGTTAGGCAACGCTTCGGACAATTTCTCTTTAACAGTGACTTTCTGACCATGCATATATGAAATACCTACATCAACAGAAGCATCTTTGTTAAATGCGTAGGTTGCGCCTGCACTCAGCCAGAAACGATCTTGATCCGGAATGGAGATAGAACGGTTTTCAGCAGGAATCGGGCTGTCGTCAAAGGCGATACCTGTACGGAATGTCCAGTTGTCATCGTGATAATACGTTGTACCTAAAGCAATACGGTAGGCATCTTTAAAGCCTTCATGTTTACTAAACAGGACAGAGCCATCTTTATTTCTGGTCCCTTTCAGTTCATTAAACTCACTCCAGCCTGTGTATGCCAGGCTATAGTGGATAGCCCATTTAGGTGCTACACGGTTATAACCAGAAACTTCCCAGATATCAGGCAAATTGAGATCCAATCTACCGCCAATGGTTTGGCCTCCAGTACCCGGTAAATTTATTCCCATTTTTTGCGCCATTTGACCTAGTTTAACAGGTATGTCGTTTTTATAGTCACCGTCTTTAAACTTAATTTTAACTTTAGAACGATAAGTCAAGCTGTAGCGGTTATTTTCATCCACTTCATACATGATACCTGCGTTCCAGCCATAGCCCCAATCTTTACCTGACAGATTAGCAACTTCATCTGTTGGTTTTATGAGACCTTTTGGCAATTTAGGGTGATACGACAGAGCGCCCGCATGACGGACGATTTCTGCATCCGCATAAACAGCGTTCAGCCCTAAACCAAAGCTAAAGTGATCATTCAGCTTATAAGCACCGCTTAAGTTGAAGTTTAATGTTGTCAGGTCAGTTTTACCGCCGATAGGGCCTGCTTCATAGTTATTGCTAAAATCGGTTGCCAGGCCGAAGTTGGTAGTGACCGAAGTACCAACAAACCATTGATCATCGATTGGCATAATGAAATGTATGTTAGGTATCCAAGCGGTAGGCGCAATATTTTTAGCGTTAGTGCTTTTGCCCGTTATTGGGGATTTACCGGTAATATCAACATCAGGGTTGATATAGATAGCGCCAATAGAAAATGATGGGCGATCAAACAGTGTCATTGCTGCTGGGTTACGGCTTCCTACCGTTGCGTTATCAGCGACAACGCCTTCCCCGGAAAAAGCGCGGCCCAAAGCCGAAGTAGAAAATTCATTTAACTGGAAACCAGCAGCGCCAGCATTCGATGAAATTATTGCCACTGCAACCGCTAATGCTGAACGGGTGAACAGGTTTTTCTGGTTCATAACCAAAACCCTCTTGTTTATTATTTAACTATGCCACTTATCTTAGCAAGGAGCGCAGGATTGTAGGGTCGGTTTGCCTCGCTGACAAATCAGACCAGTCGTGAAGTATAGGTCTGATAACAGTTGGTGTTGCAAGAATGTTTTCAAAATATTACCAAGTTGATATCAAAAACGCGACTCAGTTAACAAAAAAATGATTTTTGATATTAATAAAAACGTTTAAAAATGATTTTTTAAGATCAAATTTCGGCAGATAAATATTCTTTAGGGGGTAGGGCGAGTTTCCCGGTAGTTTAAGAGAGATAAAATATTAAAATTCATTATGAATATTTTAGTAATGAAATTGTGACTGGTGTAATAGGCTAATTTCGCATAAAAGCTTGCGAACATGTTCGAATAAGTATTGAAACCATTTAGCCATTAAAAAAATTAAAGTTGCGCTTCCTCTCATTTTTGATTTATTCAGGTTTGCTATTTATAAACATTACGCTAACAATGATCTATCAGGTCAGACCTGTCCAGATTGGTTGAAAAGTTTTTTCAGTAATTTGATTCAGTTAACGATAATCTTTCAGGAGCCGTTATGAGTCGTCCTTTAACAAAAGTGACACAGCAAGGTGATCGTATCGCCATTGTCAGTGGGCTGCGCATTCCATTTGCTAAACAGGCAACATCGTATCACGGCATCCCGGCTGTGGATTTGGGTAAATCAGTCGTCAGCGAACTTGTGACTAGGAGTGGTTTACTCCCTGAAAAGATTGACCAACTGGTGTTTGGGCAAGTAGTGCAGATGCCGGAAGCGCCAAATATTGCCCGTGAAATCGTTCTTGGTGCTGGGTTAAGTGTGAGTACTGATGCTTATAGTGTATCCCGTGCGTGTGCCACTAGTTTCCAGGCGATTGCCAATGTGGCTGAAAGCATTATGGCTGGCTCGGTGAATATCGGGATTGCCGGAGGAGCAGATTCCTCGTCTGTATTGCCGATTGGTGTGACTAAATCCCTGGCTCGTACTTTGGTGGATATGAATAAGGCTAAAACGTTATCGCAACGCCTTAAGTTACTTAGCCGCCTTAAATTTCGCGATTTATTGCCTGTATCTCCGGCGGTAGCGGAATATTCGACAGGTCTGCGTATGGGAGATACCGCAGAGCAGATGGCGAAGACTTACCGTATCAGTCGAGAAGATCAGGATGCACTGGCACACCGCTCCCATATTCTGGCGGCGAAAGCTTGGGAACAGGGATTGTTGGTTGATGAAGTCATGACAGCTCACTTCCCACCGTATCGTGAAGCACTGCTTGAAGATAATAATATTCGTAAAAATTCTGTACTGACCTCTTATGCGAAGCTGCGTCCAGCATTTGACCGTAAGTACGGCACGGTCACTGCTGCAAACAGTACACCGCTGACGGATGGGGCGGCGGCAGTCATATTGATGCGTGAATCAGTGGCTAAGGCGTTGGGAACAAAACCGCTCGGTTATCTGCGTAGCTATGCATTCTCAGCCATTGATGTCTGGCAGGATATGTTATTAGGGCCGTCATACGCCACGCCAATAGCGCTTGATCGGGCAGGTATTACACTGAAAGATCTGACTTTAATCGATATGCATGAAGCTTTTGCGGCTCAGACGCTGGCAAACTTGAAAATGTTTGCCAGTAATGAATTTGCTCGTAATAAATTAGGGCGTGCTCAGGCAATTGGTGAAGTCGATATGGACAAATTTAATGTTTTAGGTGGTTCAATCGCTTATGGGCACCCATTCGCAGCGACAGGAGCTCGTATGGTGACGCAAGTATTGAATGAGTTGCGCCGTCGGGGCGGTGGGCTTGGGTTGACAACCGCTTGTGCTGCTGGCGGGTTGGGCACAGCTATGGTATTGGAGGTGGAATAATGACTCAGGCTCAGCATGATGCGGCACCCATCACTACGGGTACAAATCAAACTGCTTCCGT
Organism: Photorhabdus akhurstii; assembly: GCF_018448925.1. Classification (GTDB taxonomy): domain Bacteria; phylum Pseudomonadota; class Gammaproteobacteria; order Enterobacterales; family Enterobacteriaceae; genus Photorhabdus; species Photorhabdus akhurstii. The sequence goes on from NZ_RCWE01000024.1 coordinate 70,813, forward strand.
TTTCAGTTTTGATATCAGGCCAGATAAGATCGGCGTTATCACCATTAATGTGCCGGGAGAAAAGGTAAATACGCTGAAAGCAGAATTTGTTGATCAGTTTCTGAATGTTTTCAAACAAGCTCAGCAATCTTCGGGTCTTAAAGGATTAATATTAATTTCCGGTAAGCCGGATACGTTTATTGCCGGTGCCGATATTTCTATGATTGCCGGATGTAAGACTAAAGAAGATGCGCGAGATTTGGCTGAAAAGGGTCAGAAACTATTTTCTCAGATAGCTAATTATCCCTTGCCTGTAGTAGCAGCAATTCATGGCGCTTGTTTGGGCGGCGGTTTGGAATTAGCGCTTGCATGTCATTGGCGCGTCTGTTCACTGGACGATAAAACTCGTCTTGGATTACCGGAAGTTCAACTTGGGTTATTACCCGGTTCTGGCGGTACTCAGCGGTTGCCGAGACTTATTGGCGTCAGTTCAGCGTTGGATATCATTCTGACAGGTAAACAGCTACGGGCGAAACAGGCATTACGGCTCGGGTTGGTGGATGATGCTGTGCCGTTGGATATTCTGCTGGACATTGCTATTGAAAAAGTCAAAAAGGGTATTCCTGTGCGTAAGCCTTTGCCGTGGCAACAGCGGTTATTAGTTGGCCCCTTGGGAAGATACTTTTTGTTTAATATCGTTCGTAAAAAGACACTGGCGAAAACTCGTGGGCATTATCCTGCGCCTGAACGAATTATTGATGTTGTCAAAGAAGGTCTTGAAAAAGGCATGAGTCAGGGTTTACGGGCTGAGGCGGTAGCATTTGGTGAACTGGCAATGACACGGGAATCTGCTGCGTTACGTAATCTGTTTTTTGCTGCAACTTCGTTGAAGAATGAAACGGGTTCATCAGAGAGACCGGCGGAAATCAAGCGCGTTGGTATATTAGGTGGTGGCTTGATGGGCGGAGGCGTTGCGAATGTAACAGTCACTCGTGGCAAGTTGCCGGTGCGGATTAAAGATATTAATGAAAAGGGCATTAGTCAGGTATTGAAATATACTTGGGATTTGTTGTCCAAGCGGGTGAAGCAAAAACGACTACGCCCGGCAGAGCGTGCTCAGCAAATGATGCTGATTTCAGGAGCGACGGATTATCGTGGTTTCGCACAAACCGATATTGTTGTTGAAGCAGTGTTTGAGGATTTGTCACTAAAGCAACAAATGGTGGCAGAAATTGAAACGAATGCTAAACCAGAGACCATATTTGCATCTAATACATCTTCACTACCTATCCATCAGATTGCTGAAAAAGCCCAACGACCAGAACAGGTTATTGGTCTGCATTATTTTAGTCCAGTAGATAAGATGCCGCTGGTGGAAGTTATTCCACATCAAGGGACTAGTGAGAAAACGATTGCTACAGCCGTTGCTTTGGCGAAGAAACAGGGTAAAACCGCTATTGTGGTGGGTGATAAAGCCGGGTTTTATGTAAACCGGATTCTTGTCCCTTATATTAGTGAAGCCGCTCATTGTCTAGTAGCAGGAGAACCTATTGACCATATCGATGGAGCACTGGTTAATTTTGGTTTTCCGGTAGGGCCGATTAATTTATTGGATGAAGTAGGTATTGATGTTGGCACCAAAATCATGCCGATTCTGGTAGAGCAACTAGGTCCGCGTTTTGCTGCGCCTGAATCTCTCGATGCTGTACTGCAAGATGGTCGCAAGGGTAGGAAAAATGGCCGTGGTTTCTATTTGTATGCATCAGAGGCCAGAAAATTCCGGCAGTTTGGTAAGAAAGGCAAAAAAGTTGATAGCTCGATTTATACCTTGCTGAATATAACACCTGAGTCGCATATGCTCTCGTCAGAAATCGCTCAGCGTTGTGTGATGCTAATGCTTAATGAAGCTGTTCGTTGTTTAGATGAAGGCATTATCAGAAGTCCGCGTGATGGTGATATTGGGGCGGTATTTGGCATAGGTTTTCCGCCATTCTTTGGTGGTCCATTCCGTTATATTGATAGCCTTGGTTGTGCCAGAGTGGTGGAGATTCTGCGTAGGCTGGAAAGCCAGTATGGAGACAGATTTGTACCTTGTGAATGTTTAGTGAAAATGGCTGAACAGAATAAAAGTTTTTATCCATAGTGGCCTGTGCTGCATTGATGAAAAAATGATTTCCGGTGCCGTTGAGGCACCGGAATTGTATTGAGTATTTTTGAATGAAAAAGATCTCTTTATAGATTTAAGCAACATCCATTGAGTTGTCGTTCAACCATTTTATTTATTTTGAGTAGAATGCTTGTTCACTATCTTTGAAATGTTTTTGTAGTAACAATTTTTATTGTATAACTCAGGTCGGGATTGCTGATATTTGTTAGCGGTAGAATAACTGCACTTACTCATTCATACGGTGGACTATGCAAATTTTTATTATGCGTCATGGTGACGCGGCTTTAGATGCAATGAGCGATGCCGCCCGGCAACTGACTCCTCGCGGTTGTGATGAATCGCAAAAAATGGCTTGTTGGTTAGCACAGCAAAAGCATCAAATTGATCTTGTATTGGTGAGTCCTTATATTCGCGCTGAACAGACGTTACAGATTGTTCGTAAATCTTTATCTTTACCAGACAGTGAAGAAGTATTGCTGGGGTTAACGCCATCAGGTGATGCTGCTACAGCGAGTAGTTATCTCCAGTTTCTTGCTGAGCAAGGTCATAACGCTGTTTTAGTTGTCTCTCATTTACCATTAGTCAGCTACTTAGTTGCTGAGCTATGTCCGGCAGAAACACCACCGATGTTTGCAACTTCTGCAATGATATGTGTAGATTTAAACAGCCAGACTGGCAAAGGGACTCTTGTCTGGCAGGTCAGTCCGTCACAATTAGCAGAAAAAGCCTAATAATCCAGCAATGTATATACCCTATGGAAAGATAACGGGTATAGGCTCAAGGCTCATCAAGTTCGATAAGCATTAATAGTGCGGCGTTGCCGCCCCATTCCTTTGGCGCTTGATGGAAGGCTATGATATCTGGGTGTTGAGCTAACCACAGAGGTGTTTGCTGTTTGAGAATGTGTTTTCCGTGACCGTGCATGATGCAGGCACAATAGACATGTTCACGACGGCAAGCAGCGATCAATGCCCCAATTTCCTGTTTGGCCTGAATTTGAGTTAGTCCGTGTAAATCAAGAAACAGCTCTGGCGAATAGTCACCTCGACGTAATTTCTTCAATTCGTAATGGTTTGTATCTCCCCTTACATAACGGGTAGGACCCTCGGTATCAAGGTTAGGCTGAAATTCATCAGAAAAATAGTAGCTGGCATCAATTTGTTCTTGCTGGACTCGTTCAGGGGCAATATAGCTGATTTTTTTTCTTCTGGGAGAATGTAAGACGGTATCTTGGTTAATGCGTTTGGTGCCTGCTACCGATTGTTGAAATAAGTGAATTTCTTCCTCATTCAGGGAGTATTTATTTTTCATCATTGCTCAGTTAATTAAACCATTTTGTGACAAGTGTACTGCATCTTTTTAACTATTAAACCTAATTATGCTTAATAAAACCTGATTTTACCGAGTTTGTGGTTTAAAAATGCTGATAAGAAGGCATATCTCGGTAGTTAACAAAATAATTTGACAATAACAGTTGGTTGGAAATTAAATGTATATACAACTAGAAACCTGATTTATCAGATATAGACCAATAACAGGATGCTAATCATGGCGATAGAACTGCGTGATACTGATATCATCTGGCGCAATGCAAGACTGGCAACAATGGACTCTGCTGTCAATGCAGCTTACGGATTATTAAAAGAATATGATCTTCTGGTACGTGATGACAAAATTTTAGCTATTTTACCCACCGCAACATTACAGACGAATTGCTGTCAGGTTATTGATGTCCAACAACGCCTAATTACCCCTGGTTTAATCGATTGTCACACCCATTTAGTGTTTAGTGGTAACCGGGCTTATGAGTGGGAACAGCGTTTAAATGGTATGTCTTATGCTGAGCTTAGTGCTCAAGGAGGGGGGATTAACGCGACAGTTTCTGCGACTCGGGCCAGTTCTCATGAACAACTTGAACGTTCTGCGCAGCAGCGTCTTGCCGCATTTATGGCCGAAGGTGTAACGACTATTGAGATTAAATCGGGTTATGGATTAAATCTGGAAAATGAAGAAAAGTTGCTACAGGTTACGCAAAACTTGGCGCGACATAATCCGATAGAAATCAGCCCCACATTGCTCGCGGCTCATACTTGCCCACCTGAATATAAGCATAATCCTGACGCTTATATGGATCTGATTTGCAAAGATATCCTGCCACAACTCTGGCGAAAAGGGCTGTTTGAGGCAGTAGATGTTTTTTGTGAAAGTATGGGATTCAATCTGGCGCAGACTGAGCGGCTTTTTCAGGCAGCACAACGTTGGAATATTCCGGTAAAAGGCCATGTGGAGCAGTTATCTCATTTAGGCGGAAGTGAACTGGTCGCTCGCTATCATGGTCTTTCTGTGGATCATATTGAATATTTAGATCAGGCAGGAGTTGAGGCGCTCAGTCACAGTGGTACGGTAGCGGTTTTGCTTCCTGGTGCGTTCTACTTTTTGCAGGAAACACAGCGCCCACCTATCGATTTATTGCGGCAATTTAATGTGCCGATAGCCGTATCTACCGATTTTAATCCTGGAACCAGCCCATTTGCCTCTTTGCGAATGGCTATGAATATGGCATGTGTCCAATTTGGATTGACTCCAGAAGAGGTATGGCTAGGTGTCACCCGACATGCGGCTCGTGCATTGGGCAGAGAGCCGAGTCACGGGCAGTTGCGTGCAGGAGCTTACGCCGATTTTGTTGTTTGGGATGCAGAAAATCCCGTTGATATTTTTTATGAGTTGGGTCATAACCCTTTGAATACCAGAGTGTTTCGTGGCGTTATGACTCATTCCAACATATAAACAGATAAGGAGCGGTAAATGAATTTATGGCATGCTACTTCGCCGACTATTTGGCAAGGACGAAATGATTTGGCAGAAGCGGATAATGCACTTCGGCTTTTTCAAACAGTTAAACTATCTCCGTATTTTACGCCGGAAGAATTTTCTCACTATATTGCTCTATTAGGGTTTGAATGTGATGAAGGTGTAAAACGTAATCAGGGGAGGCCAGGCGCCAATCAAGGCCCTGATTATTTGCGACAGTCGTTGGCAAATATGGCGAGTCATAAAGGGCATGATCGATTGGTGGACTTGGGAAGTATTCGTGCTAATCCCAATCAATTATGTGAGGCGCAACAAGCCTTATCTGATGCCGTTACCCAATGCCAACGTCAGAATGTACGTACTTTGGTATTGGGCGGTGGACATGAAACGGCTTTTGCTCATGGTGTTGGCATTTATGATGCTTTTCCACATCAACGTGTTGGTATTATTAACTTTGATGCTCATCTCGATTTACGGCGGTCGCCGCAGCCTACTTCCGGCACACCATTTCGTCAACTTGCTGAATATTGTCAGCAACATCAACGCCAGTTTCACTATACTTGCATTGGCGCAAGTTTGGCGTCTAATACTCAGGCATTGGTGGATGAGGCAAACCGTTTGAATGCCACGATTATCTGGGATGAACAATGTCGTGAAACTATGCTGGACAAGGTGCGACAGCAAATACAAGATATACTCCAGCAAGTTGATTTGATTTATATGACGATCGATTTGGATGTATTACCTGCTTATCAGATGCCAGCCGTCTCTGCGCCGGCCGCATTGGGGATGCCATTAGAGCGCCTTTTGCAATTAGTTCAGCCAATTTGTCAGAGCGGTAAACTACAGGCGGCTGATTTGGTTGAACTCAATCCAATATTTGATATGCAAGGCATAGGTGGAAAAGCAGCGGCGCGTATTGCCTGGCAATTAGCACATTGGTGGTATTGATTATCTAGAATAACAGTACTATTGTGTTTTTTATTTTGGCAAAGATAGCCTGATAAAGTGAATGTAATTAATCACTTAACATTTTTACAGCATAAGGAATTTATTGTGACGACGCACTTATCAGGATCATTTGCCAAACCTGCGCCTCTGTATGCCAGAGTGAAACAATCCATCATTGAAAAAATTTATACTGGTGAATGGAAATCAAATGATCGTGTTCCCTCTGAAGCTGAATTGGTTAAACAATTTAACTGTAGCCGTATGACCGCCAACCGCGCGTTGCGTGAGTTGACCGCTGAAGGATTATTAGTACGGCTGCAAGGCGTGGGATCGTTTGTCGCTGAACCGAAGGGACAATCTGCGCTATTCGAAATTCACAGCATTGCTGATGAGATTTCAGCTCGTTCTCATCAGCATAGCTGTAAAATCTTAAAATTATCCGAGCTGAATGCGGATGTGAAACAGGCGGCTGAATTGGATATTATCGTCGGTACGCCGATTTACCATTCGATTATTATTCACTATGAAAACGATGTTCCTGTTCAGATAGAAGATCGTTATGTCAATGCTCAAGCGGCTTCTGGCTATTTGCAACAGGATTTTACCAAGCTTACGCCACACGATTATTTGTCAATGATTGCCCCACTAACGGAAGGTGAACACATTGTGGAAGCTATTGCTGGCGATCCTCGATCCTGTAAGTTGTTGCAAATTGAGTCAGGAGCTCCTTGTTTATTAATTAGTCGTCGAACTTGGTCCACTCATTACACTGTTTCCAGTGCCAGGCTGCTATTTCCCGGTAACCGCTATAAATTGAAAGGACGTTTCAGCTCATAGCGGTATCCTTATTATTCACAACTGATTTTTTTCCGTATGAGCTGATAGGGTTGCCATAGATCATTACCTTCGTAATGAATTAATGCGATTTCACGTATTTTATCCGTCCCATTTATGGCAACCGTATTAGTAAGGGCATTAAATAAAGGGAGGTCAGAGTCAGAATCACCATAAGCAACGCACTTTTCCAAATTCAGCCCATATTCCTGTACATATTTTTTTAATATCTGTAATTTACTTTCAGGCGTTAATATCTTTTCTGGATCAACCGGTTCACGAAAAGGTAAAGCAGGGAAATTTGATGCAACAACGATATCAGCCCCAAATTTTCTTAAGTGTTGGGCGAAGAAATCGGGTGAGAGGGTAATAACCATAGATACTTCACCTTTGGCTCTGATATCGTCAAAAACCTCTTTTATTCCCCCAATCCACGGTGAGGCATAAAAAACTTCGGCAACGTCAACGTATTGCAAGTTTGACCATAAAAACTGTAATTCAGCGGCAAACTCTTTGGTATTGATATCTCCTTGAGAAAATTGTTTTTCCAGCAGATGAAGCTCTGTCAGGCAATTCATTGTACGGGCAATTTCCAGACTTGCCGTGGTTCCTGTGAGAAGAGTGCCATCCATATCAAAAACATGTAATACTTTCATAATAAACCCAAGTAATTTTTTCGTTATAGGGATAGGTAGGTCTGTTTGTGATGGTAAACATATAGGGATTACCTATCTTAGTAATCCCCCGCTTATTTCAGCTAGCTCACGGATTAGGCGGCTTTTACTGCCAAGGTCTTAAGAACCGCTGAGGCGGCATAGTGACCACTAATCATTGCAGCAACAATACCTCTGAAAATTCCACAAGCATCTCCTGCAACCCATACAGGATAAGGGGAAGTTTCCAGGCTTAAATCGCCGTCAAGACTGGGATACCAACCGACGCCTTCTAGTGTAGGACCAACGATATGCGTATTCTCGTGATCGATTTCAGGAAATTTTTTAATGATATTACGTAATCCTTGCAACATTTTATCGAATAGCTCTTCGCCATAAATAGATACAAGTTGTGTAATGATGTGGGCATTTCCTGCTAATACATCTTGTACTTTGATTCTAAAGTAAGAATCCTTTTGCTTCATGGCGGAGACAACATTATTGAGTGTTCGGTCCGCGATATCTTCATCGAGAATACGAGTATTAAACCCAACATTAGATCGTCCTGTAGAAGGGCCGTCAGAATGACCGGAAACGGTCCATAAATCTTGGGTTTTTGTTAATACTGTTTCTCCATCCCGGCAAGCACAGAAAGTACGCCATTCAATAACGCCATCATCCGACCGAAATTTTAACTTCGGGTCGAGTTGCTTCATATTTTTAAAGAATGCTAAATCTTCTTGTTGTTCAATGCGGAATCCAACTTCTAGCCGATTGAAAGATTGTTTTTCAACTAGATTAACAATCTCTAATGGACCAAATCTTCCACTAGCCAAAATGATTCGTCGGCATTCAATTTGATAAGTATTAGCATTATTGTCTCTTAAATTCATAATCAGAGAATCTTTTCCTCTGGCGTATTTATAAGACAGGAATTTAGTTTGTGTGATGATATCTGCATCTGCCGTTTGCACCATATCTTCAACAAGATTAATTCTATCTTCAAGAGACATATAATTGGAGGGATAATCTTTTAATACCCATTCTCCAGAACCCACTGTAAAGTCTTTAGGATTTGTTGGAAATGGTGGTGTGTCCAGGCCATATGTATTCAGTGTGGCGCACGTCCATTCATAGGCTTGCCGTAATTCCGGTTCGTTTGGTAACTCCCAAAGTGCACTGGCAGAAGGAAAAAATGAGAATTTTCCGTCAGAAAACAGCCCAGCGCCGCCGTGTCCTTCGGTTATCTCAACGAGATTATCTTTATCGCGTTCATGAATAGCTTTGCCATTATCGATTAGTACGACTCGTAAACCTTTTCCTTTCAATTTCTGTACCGCAGCTAAACCTGCTGGGCCAGCGCCAATAATAGCGACATCATATACAGACATTTCTCTCCTCCATTCTTTAGTCAGAATTGATGTTCCTGGGAACATTTTCTATGAGTTGAGCATTGAATTGTTTGTTCGGTTTTACGGAGTACATCCCGTTTTTTACTAGAAATAGCACTCTATTCCGATTACCCTTATTAAATACGAAACTATTGGTATCGAAATTAGAGCGTCTAAACTTGCTTTTCTGTTGTTATTTGTCAATACCTAAATATGGGTAGTTTTTGAAATAAACGGAGGGAGTTATGAGTGAGCATGAGCGGCTATCCTCATTAAGACGTGGGCGCCCGCGCGATAGTGACACGACAAAAACTGTGTTGAGTGCTGCACTTGTTCTCGCTGAAAGTGGACGGATTGCAGATATCACTATTAATCATATTGCTTTATATTCAGGCGTTGCGAAATCGACTATTTATCGTAGATGGCCGAATGTATCAGCGGTTTTAATGGATGCTTTCTTTGATGATATTGAGCTTCTGATTATTTATGACAAACAGATGCCGGTGATAGAATCCATGCGGGTTACCATTAAGAAACTTATTGAAGTGTTGCAAAGTAAGCGCGGGTTGCTGTTCAGGTATCTGTTGGGAGCGGCGCAGTATGATACTGAGGTGAGGGAGGTTTTTATTCAGCGCTGGCTTGAACCACGACGACAGTCAGGAAAGCAGATCATTTTACATGCTATCGAGCAGGGAGAAATTTCTTCTAATACTGATCATGACTTATTGTTAGACTGCATTTTCGGTGCTATTTACTACAAATATATGGTTTCTTTTTCTTCTATTACACCTGAATTTGTCGATAAGGTTATTGATTGTGCGTTTGGTGGTTTGGCTAGGGATTGAATGTTCATTTCGACTAGAAATCTGACGGGGCCAGCAAGGCCGGCCCCGTAAACCATAATCAAGTTATATTGATATTATCCTTAATTAACCGCGTGTTGATTATTTTTTCGCTGATAATGGAAACAGCTTCAATAATATTTTCATGATAATAATCATTAAGCAATGTAATCACTAATGGATTGACTGTCCATTGGGAGATATTATTATCTGATATTTTTGTTATCAATTTACCCATAGCTAATTGAATTTCATCTATGCAATATGGTGTCATTTGGCCTGCTTTAAATAGGGTAATATTGGTATAAGATAATTTCCCGCTTAAATTGCAGTTAGTCATTCTATGTTCAAATGGTATTGCTGCCAAAACTTTCTTAATATAGGTATCACTTGCCCCCATTTTTCGCAATTTTACAATGATGGGACCATGTTCACTTGATATAGCTAAGTTATCTCTGAACTCTTTTATCTCATCATTATTGATTATAGTATCTAACAAGAACAATTGAATTTCTTTTGCGCCTAGCTGTTCTAATTGAAATGCAATCTCCATCGCTAATTGCCCACCTAATGACCATCCTAAGATGCGAATAGGTTGATTAATAGAAGTTTCAGTCAGAATTAACTCCCTATAAATTTGAGCTATTTGGTATAGTGAATCTATCTGATTATCTGTACAGAGATTATAATTATCGATGCCTATACAGTTATACGTGCTAGATAAATTATTTGCCAGAAATTCATAGACTTCACTACCTGCATTAGCAGGATGAACCATAAACAGCTTATTTGTTGCCGTTGATTTAGGTGTTAATAAATTAAGCAAGCTAGATTTTGTATTGCCTGTTTCCAACCATTGGGATAACAGAGAAATGCATTTGTAGTTAAATAAAATATTTAAAGGAATATCAATCCCCATTTCATGGCGTATCGCTGTGGTCAGCTTAATTGCCATCAGTGAGTTCCCCCCGATGCGGAAGAAGTTATCATCAATGCTCACCCGCTCCAGCCCCAAGATGGCCTGCCAAATGGTACAGAGCTGAGTTTCCAACGCATTGCGGGGCGCGACATAGCTGTCACGATTCCCCCAAACTGGCTCGGGCAGGGCGCGGCGATCCAGTTTGCCATTCAGGGTCAGGGGCACGGATTCAATACGGGTAAAACTGGCCGGCAGCATATAGTCCGGTAAGCGGGAAGAGAGATGCTCAGTCAGGCTGTCATCAGACAGTTCCTCTGCCGTCACCAGATATGCCGCCAGTACTTTATGGCCGTTATGCTCATGATCAATCACCACCGCCTGTTTTACCTGTGGGTGCAAAGTGAGTGCGGTTTTAATTTCTTCCAATTCTATGCGGTAACCGCGGATTTTGACCTGAAAATCATTGCGGCCCAGATATTCCAGATTGCCATCCGACTGCCAGCGGACTAAATCGCCAGTTCTGTACAGGCGGGTATAACCACGAGCCTTGTCTTTTGCGGTGGCAAAGGGATTCGCCACAAAACATTCGGCCGTCAGTTCAGGACGATTTAAATATCCCCGCGCCAGCCCGGCACCGCCAATATACAGTTCTCCCGGTGCGCCGACAGGAGACAGATTGCCGTGATTATCAAGAACGTAAAGGCGGGTATTATTAATGGCTTTGCCGATATTGGTTGGGATGATTCCAGGTTGATATCTCTTTTCGGTCGCACAAACGGTCACTTCGGTTGGACCATAAGAATTGAGGACATCGCTATGACGGCTGAAATGGTCAAGAAAATCGAGCGAGGGGGATTCTCCGGCTGTTATTAATAACTGCAAGGAAGGTAAGTGCGAGCCGATTAACAGCTTGAGTATGGCTGGCGGTAAGGCAGCGATTTCAATGCCTTCTCGTTGAATAAGTTTTTCAATTGCCTGGGCATGACGTTCTGTTTCGCTGCAAAGGTAAAGCGTCAGGCCATTAAATAAACTGGGGAAGAGCTCGAAAACAGAGCCATCAAATACATAGGCGGCAAACATTAAGGCTTTTTTTCTCTTGGCGGCATCAAAAATTTCTGCCTGTGCCGCCGCCATATGAGCCACATTTTTGTGCTCAATCATGACCCCTTTCGGCTGGCCGGTGGTGCCTGAGGTATAGATGATATAAGCCAAATCTGAGGATTTGTTTACCGATGCCGGATTGTTTACCGGCTGGTCTGCGGTGATTGTCGGGTCATCCGTTGCTATCAGTACCGGTTGTCCTGCGCATGTTTGCGTCTCTGTCGCCAGCGTTGCCAGATACTTTTGCTGAGTGACGACGCAGGGGGATTGGGTATCGCCTAAAATAAACCGAACCCGCTCTAATGGATATTCAGGAGAAATAGGCACATAAGCGCCCCCGGCTTTCAGTGCCGCCAGAATACTGATCACCATGTCCAGACTGCGGTCAAGGTAGAGGGCGATGGGGGTATCCGCTTGCACAGGGACATGATGGTGTGGCTGACAGCGTTCACGGATCACATAGGCCAGTTGATTTGCCCGTTCGTTAAGCTGGCGATAGGTCAGGGATTCGCCTTCAAACACCAGCGCCACGTTATCCGGCGTGCTTTCCACTTGAGCTTCAAACAGTTGTTGCAGGGTTTTATCCTGCGGGTAAGGCGCGTCGGTCTGATTCCAGCGGTGCAGCAGGGTATAACGTTCCTGGGCAGACAGGATGTCAATTTCGGACAACGATTGTGTCTGGTCTGCCACGAAGGCGGCCAGCACCCGTTGATAAATCCCCGCCAGTCTCTCGATGGCAGCCTCAGCAAACAGGCTGACGGCGTAGTTCAGACACCCGGTAATATCGGTTTGCCCATCGGATAGAAACAGGCTCAGGTCAAACTTAGCAGGGCTGTATAACGATTCATCCAGTGTCACCGGCCTGAACGGCAGACGACTGTCTGGCGGATTTTCTTCAAAGTT